>NZ_CP043498.1:1283750-2567500 GCF_009498215.1 Rhizobium grahamii
CGGTTCCTTCGCCCGGTAAAAGACTACAAAGCGCGTCACGCTTCAACCATGCTGACATTCGACGCCGTCGTCGATGCAATCGGCCAGGTGGAAGCAAAGCGGGCGCAGACGGTCTCCGCGTAGGTCCAGGCAACGCCATGTGTCAGTTTTGTTCAGCCGGTGGTGATCATGACGAGGATGAAGGTGGCGCCGCTGCCGCTCGTCCGAAGCGGCGATCACGCAACTTTGCCGGCCATTTTTCCCGCACGCCCGACCGGCTGTTGGGAATGGGTTTGATCCTTATCTATCAAACCACGCTGTCGGGATTTATCGGGAATAGCTGCCGGCACATTCCGACCTGCTCTGAGTACGGCTACGAGTCGATCGCCCGCCATGGTCTGTGGGCCGGTGGCTGGATGACGCTATTTCGCGTTGCACGCTGCGGCCCAGGTGGAACAAGCGGTCTCGATCCTGTCCCCGAACGGCTCGAAGATCGGTATCATTGGTGGATGCCCTGGCGGTACTGGACCTTAGGGCGGAAGGCGGCCTAGGCGATGTGGCTCTATGCGGATCGGACGATCTTCGCGGGCGATACCGTGAGCACGCCGGATGGTGCATCGGAGTTCCGGACGGCATGACCGCCTACGTCGCGCTGCTTCACAGCATCGTATTGTCACCGGGTCGGCGCGTGGTGATGTCGGATCTGCGCGACATGGCCGTATCCATCGGCTTCCGCAGCCCTCGAACGTTGGTCTCGACCGGAAATATCGTGTTTGAGGCTGACGATGCACCGATCGGTGATATCGAGCAGCGCCTTGAAGCCGCCTTCAAGGCACGGTTCGGGAAACACGTGGACATCATCGTCCGGAAGGGCTCGAACTGGCTGGCTCTCGCCCGATCAAACCCGTTTCCTGACGGCGAGGGAAGTCAGGTGATCGTCCGCATAATGCGCAAGCCGCTGCAAAACATGGTGCTTGCCGATCTTAGAAAACATGCCGACGAAAAGCAACGCCTGGCGCTGACGGCTGGCGATCTCTGGATCGATTTTGCCGGCAAGCCGAGCGAATGGAAGCTCTTGTCGGCACTGACCACAAAGCGCATGGGCGTCGGCACGTTGCGGAACTGGAACACGGTTCGTGGGCTTGCCGAAATGCTCGCCTAGGCGGGCTTTTCCTTTACTAGGGCACAATTTTTACTATCAGGCGGCAGCGTATTCGTGCGGACGAACCGCTTCATTTGAAACCACCCGCATTCGTTGGCGGGACTGGACAAGGAGAATATCGATATGTCCCAATCCGTTTCCCTGACTTTCCCAGATGGCAGTGTGCGCAGCTACGATGCTGGCGCGACCGGCAAGGACGTTGCCGAATCCATCTCGAAATCCCTTGCCAAGAAGGCTGTCGCGATCGCGATCGACGGCACGGTTCGCGATCTGTCGGACCCGATTGCCAATGGTAAGATCGAGATCCTGACGCGCTCGGATCCCCGCGCGCTCGAGCTCATTCGCCACGACGCCGCGCACGTCATGGCCGAAGCCGTTCAGGAACTGTGGCCCGGCACCCAGGTGACGATCGGCCCGGTGATCGAAAACGGCTTCTACTACGACTTTGCCAAGAACGAGCCCTTCACGCCCGACGATCTGCCGAAGATCGAAAAGAAGATGAAGGAAATCATCGCGCGCAACGCACCCTTCACGAAGCAGATCTGGTCTCGCGAGAAGGCAAAGGAAGTCTTTGCCGCCAAGGGCGAAAGCTACAAGGTCGAGCTCGTTGACGCGATTCCTGAGGGCCAGGACCTTAAGATCTACAATCAGGGCGACTGGTTCGATCTTTGCCGCGGCCCGCACATGGCGTCTACCGGCCAGATTGGCACCGCCTTCAAGCTGATGAAGGTTGCGGGCGCCTATTGGCGTGGCGATTCCAACAACCCGATGCTGACGCGTATCTACGGAACGGCCTGGGCTGAACAGGCCGAGCTGGACAACTACCTGCACGTCCTCGCTGAGGCCGAGAAGCGCGACCATCGCAAGCTTGGTCGCGAGATGGACCTGTTCCATTTCCAGGAAGAAGGTCCGGGCGTGGTGTTCTGGCACGGTAAGGGCTGGCGGATCTTCCAGACGCTGGTGTCCTACATGCGCCGTCGCCTTGACGCTGACTACCAGGAGGTGAATGCGCCTCAGGTTCTCGATACGGCTCTTTGGGAAACCTCGGGCCACTGGGGTTGGTACCAGGAGAACATGTTCGCGGTGAAGTCGGCGCATGCGCTGACGCATCCGGAGGACAAGGAAGCCGACAACCGCATCTTCGCGCTCAAGCCGATGAACTGCCCCGGTCACGTTCAGATCTTCAAGCACGGTCTGAAATCTTACCGCGAACTGCCAATCAGGCTGGCGGAATTCGGGAATGTGCATCGCTATGAACCGTCGGGCGCTCTGCATGGTCTGATGCGTGTGCGCGGGTTCACCCAGGACGACGCGCACATCTTCTGCACGGACGAGCAGATGGCTGCAGAGTGCCTGAAGATCAACGATCTCATCCTGTCGGTCTACGAAGACTTCGGCTTCAAGGAGATCGTCGTGAAGCTCTCGACCCGTCCTGACAAGCGGGTCGGTACCGATGCGCTCTGGGATCGCGCCGAATCCGTCATGATGGATGTCTTGAAGACGATTGAGGCGCAGTCGGGTGGTCGCATCAAGACCGGCATCCTGCCAGGCGAGGGCGCTTTCTACGGCCCGAAGTTCGAGTACACCCTGAAGGACGCCATCGGTCGCGAATGGCAGTGCGGAACGACGCAGGTCGATTTCAATCTGCCCGAGCGATTTGGCGCTTTCTACATCGACAGCAACTCGGAAAAGACCCAGCCCGTGATGATCCACCGCGCGATCTGCGGTTCGATGGAACGCTTCCTCGGCATTCTCATCGAGAACTTTGCCGGTCATCTGCCGCTCTGGATCTCGCCGTTGCAGGTGGTCGTTGCGACGATCACTTCGGAGGCGGACGGCTATGGTCAGGAAGTTGCGGAAGCGCTTCGCGATGCGGGTCTCGTGGTCGAGACCGATTTCCGCAACGAGAAGATCAACTACAAGGTCCGTGAACATTCCGTCACGAAGGTTCCCGTGATTATCGTTTGCGGCAAGAAGGAAGCCGAAGAGCGCACGGTCAACATCCGTCGTCTCGGCAGCCAGGAGCAGACCTCGCTGTCTCTGGACGATGCGATTGCTGCCCTTTCCCTAGAAGCAACGCCGCCGGACGTGAAGCGCAAGGCGGAAGCCAAGAAGGCCAAAGCTCTAGCCTGAGCCTTCGGTGGGTGATTGAAATGAAACACCCGGTCTCTCGCGAGACCGGGTGTTTTTCGTTGCACATCGATGGGAGAGGGTCGGTACGTTAGTCGGAATCTTGCCCGGTCGTTCCGCCATTCTGAAGCTGATCGTAGGACGGGAGCGGCGCGGCCTGATTCTGTGTCGGCTGTTCGGCCTGCTCCGGTGGGAGCTGCTGCACCGTCTCTGCCGCAGCGCCGGGCTGCTCCGGCTGGACATCCTTCATGAGGACCTCCACGTCGGTATTCTTACCCGCTTCGACCTTGAAATCGCGCTGGTAGATCTTGTCCTTATTGCGTGCGACGGCCGAATACTCGCCCTCGGCAAGCACCATCGTCGGAAACGCGCTCACGCTTTCTCCGACGCTGTCGCCGGCGGCGGTCAGGATCGACCACGCCGTATCCGCGATCGCTTCCCCGCCTGCGTCGGACACCAGCTTGAACGTGATTTGTGCCGCCTTGTGCTGGATCGTCGCTTCCGTCAGCTTGCCCGCTTCCACCTGGATATCCGCGCGAACCGACGCGTTGATGTCGCCATATTCGGAAACAACGTGGTAGGTGCCGGCGTTCAGCCGCACGACGGTGTTTGGCGGCACATCGGCCATGACCAGACCGCGTTCGCCGTCCTCGCGCACATCCGCGGAATAAATCGAGAAGCTCAACTGGTCCGGGCGAATGCGCATGTCGGAGCCGGAAACGGCGTTGAGCACGAGGCCGCCGGCTTCGAGCACCATCGTCTGCTTGTCGACTTCACCTTCTTCGGGAATGGTCAGCTTTCGCGTCACGCCGGCGCGTCCGAAGGATACGTTGACGAAATAATCGCCAGGCGCGAGTTGGAAGTCGGCCGAGCCACCTTGAGAACTGGCGATAAGCGGCAACTTGCCGTCGGCGCCTGCATTGGGGCTGAAGACATACCAGGACAATCCGTCCTGAACCGCCTCGCCATTCGCTGTCAGCTTCGCTTCCAGCGAGACGGCATGAAGCTTGGAGCCCTCAGGCGCCGTACCTGGGGCGATGAACGCATTCAGCTTCGGCATCTTCGCCGTTGTGTCGAGCTGTTTGAAATCCTTGAATGCCTCCTGCGCCTGGGTCGCCAGGGGCGATAGAACCAGTAGGCCGGCAGCAAGGCTCAGACGCGCATAGCGCAAAATGCCGAGCATGTGTTTGGTGAACCGATTGACATCTTGAAGCACAGAGGCCACTTCAAAACCAACCCGATGGCAAATTCAAGACCCATCTCGCTCTGCCGTGAAAATGAGAGTTTTTTCCGTATGAAATCCGACATTAAGCTGATCGACTATCTCGGTGTTCGCCGTTCCATTCCTGCTTTCCAGATGTGCGAGCCGGGACCGGAGAAGGCGGAGATCGAGGAAATCCTGCGTCTTGCATCGCGCGTTCCTGATCATGGCAAGTTGGCTCCCTGGCGCTTCATCGTCTATCGGGGCGAAGAGCGCGCGCGGATCAGCGAGGAACTGCTGAACCTCGCACTGCAGGCCAAGCCTGAACTGTCCGAAGAAATGGTGCAGGTCGAGCGTACGCGTCTGACCCGTGCTCCCGTCGTTGTCGCTGTCGTAAGCAAAGCCGGCCCGCACATCAAGATCCCGGAATGGGAGCAGCTGATGTCGGCTGGCGCCGTATGCCTGAACATGATCTTCGCAGCCAATGCGCACGGCTGGGTGGCCAACTGGCTGACAGAGTGGTTCGCCTATGATGAAAGAGCCTATCCCGTGCTCGGCGTGCAGCCGGGCGAGAAGGTCGCGGGCTTCATTCATATCGGCTCCACGACGTTCCCCGCTGTCGAACGTCCGCGCCCGGAAACCGCCGAGACCGTGACCTGGGTCGGCGGAGAGGCTTGATGTTCTATAGCACCCAGACGAATGACCACGGGCTGGCGCACGATCCCTTCAAGGCGATCGTGTCGCCGCGTCCGATCGGCTGGATCGGCAGCAGGGGCAAGGACGGCTCGATCAACCTTGCTCCCTATTCGTTCTTCAACGCCGTGTCGGATCGACCGAAGCTTGTGATGTTCTCGTCGAGCGGCCGCAAGCATAGTCAGCGGAATGCGGCGGAGACCGGCGAATTCACCTGCAATTTCGTCAGCCGCCATCTGATCGAGAAGATGAACATCTCCTCGGTAGCGGTTCCTTACGGCGTCGACGAGTTCGAGCTGTCGGGCTTGACGGCAAAGAAGGGGCGGATCGTCGATGCGCCCTATGTCGCGGAGGCATTCGCTGTCCTCGAATGCAAGGTGACCGAGATCATCGAGCCGAAGTCACTCAGCGGTGAGGCCTCGGAGAACGTCATGGTGTTCGGTGAGGTGGTCGGCATTCACATCGATGAAGCAATCATCGTCGATGGCCGCCTGTCCATGGCCATTGCGCGGCCTGTCGCCCGCATGGGCTACATGGACTACAGCGAAGGCAGTGACGTCTTCGAGATGTTCCGGCCACAGCTCTAACCGTTAAAAGATATGGTGAACCAATCATAAACTTTTTGCCGCTACCTTGATCGTCACGATTGGAGCGTGAGGGAATCGCGCTTGAGAATTGGGGTTCGCGGTGATCGTAGAGGCTTTTCTTCGTTGGGTTGAAACCGCCAAGGCCGGAGATCGCGCTCGAGCGGCCAACGCTCTCGGTCGAGCCTATCTTCAGTCCGCAATGTCTGGGGAAGAGCGGGCAGCCGCTGAGATGGCGATGACCTTCCTGCTTGACGATCCATCCCCGAAAGTCCGCCTTGCTCTGGCCGAGGCCGTTGCATGGTCTGCTGACGCACCCCGAACGTTGGTGCTGTCACTGGCCGGAGACCAACCCGAAGTGGCCTGCCATGCAATTACGTGTTCGCCGCTGCTTTCCGACGGAGACCTCGTTGATCTGGCAGCCCGCGGCAGCGTTGCAACCCGCATGATGATTGCCGCGCGTGCATCTGTTTCTCGACCTGTATCGGCGGCATTGGCTGAAATCGGGGAAGAGGAAGACCTGCTGTGCCTGCTGGAAAACGAAGGCGCGGCAATAGCACCCTATTCACTGAAGCGGATCGCCGAGCGACAGGGTGATCGGCCTGAAGTCCGCGATCTGCTGCTGGAGCGCACGGATCTGCCCGCAGATGCGCGGCAATTGCTGGCGCAGCATGTGAGCGTGGCTCTGGTTTCGCTGCCTTTCGCCCAGGCTGTTGTCGGCGAGCAGCGCCTGCAGTCCGTCGTGCGTGAAGCTGCCGAGGCGGCTGTCGTCTCGATTGCCGGAGACATTCCGTCCAGGGATATTCCGGATCTCGTGGAGCATCTGCGGAAAAGCGGGCGCATGACGCCGTCGTTTCTCATGCATGTTCTCTGCTCCGGCAAGGTCGAGGTATTTGCCTGCGCGATCGTGGATCTGACAGGTTGCGACGAGCGGCGTGTCCGCTCCATTCTCGCGACCGGCCGCATGCACGCGGTTCGCGCTCTGTATGAGTCCGCCGGCCTGACGCGGGAGATCAGCACGATCTTCGTCGAGGCGACCTTCCTTTGGCGTGAAGCATCGCGCCGACCGTCAGAAACGATCCTTTCGAACGTATGCGGCCATCTGCTCGATCTCTTCCGCGACCGCCGCACATCGCATGGTGCCGTGCAGGAACTGCTTGATATGGTCGAGCGACTGCACCTCGCCGAACAACGACAGACCGCGCGTGGCTACGCGCAGTTGACCTGCCTGGCTGCAGCCTAGTCGCCGATCTTCTTCACGACCCAGGAATAGCTGTCCGACACGAAGTGCACCGGTGCGGTAACGGCAGACTTCATCGAGCGACCTGATGGCAGGTGAGATCTGACTCTTTCCGCGATATCGCTGGCAAAAGCGGTGAAGCCCTTTTCCGGCTCCGAGGGAGTGTTGCTAGGGGCAGGGACCACCGGTGCTGCGGCCTGCTGCGGAGGAGCGGCTTCCGGCTTCGGAGGCTCGCAGACGGCAATCACGGTTGGGTAGCTGATATTGGTGTAGTGCTTCAGTTGTCGTTCTGATTCGGCATCGCAAAGCGCGACCGTTTCCCAATGCTTCTCCACCGTCGCAACATAATTGCACTGAGTAATGGCGTCGTTGCAGCCGAGAATAGTCATCGCGATTAGAACAGCTTGCATGTTCGCCCCTTTGCAATAATGAAACCAATGAAGCCTTAGAGGCAGGAATTTCAACCAAAAGATGGCTGTTCGCATTAACGTTTTGTCATGCGGTGATACGGGCCATCGAGCAAAGCAAGAGCAGGAATCGCCGTGACTGTAACCATTGCCGTCGAACCGCCGAGACAGGACGCTGTGATCCGTCTGTTGGAGATGTCGGATGCCTATGCGCAGTTGCTATACCCGCCGGAGAGCAATCATCTCGTCGACCTCGCGACGCTTGAAAAGCCAACGGTCAACTTCCTGGTTGCCCGCAATGCAGGCGCGATCGTCGGTTGCTGCGCATTGGTGGAAGCCGGCGACGGCACGGCCGAGATCAAGCGGATGTTCGTCGATCCGCAAGCGCGTGGATTGAAGGTTGCAAGCAGCCTGATGAATGCGCTTGAGGCGATCGCGGCCGACAGACAGCTGGACGCAATCCAGCTGGAAACCGGCATCTACCAGCCGGAAGCGATCGGACTGTACCGCAAATACGGTTATGTCGAGATCGAGCCGTTTGGCAGTTATCTTCCGGATCCGCTCAGCATCTTCATGGAGAAGCGGCTGGCCTGATCAGCCTTCCGCTGCGCGTTGCGGTGTTGCCGGGGGCTGCTCATCGATGATGATCTGCGGCCCAGCCTGGCTCTGGTCGGATGTACGCACCTCGTGCATCCATTCGCGCCAGATTGCGACGAGCAGCGCCATCAGAACTGGGCCGATGAAAAGACCTAGGAAGCCCATCGTTTTGACCCCGCCCACGAGGCCGAAGAAGGTCGGCAGGAACGGCAATTTGATCGGGCCGCCGACGAGCTTCGGGCGCAGCGTCTTGTCGACGATGAAGAGTTCTACCGTACCCCAGACGAAAAGTCCGATGCCGGCGACATGCGATCCGCTCGCCACCAGATAGATTGATACGAGCGTGAACGACAACGGAGCGCCGCCTGGGATCAGGGCCATCACACCGGTCAGCACACCGAGCGTCACGGGCGAGGGGACGCCGGCGATCCAGTAGGCGACGCCGAGCACGATGCCTTCGCCGATGGCAATCAGCGTCATACCCATCACGGTCGAGCTGATCGTCGCCGGCACGACCCTGGAAATCCGTTCCCACCGGTTGGGCAGGATACGTTCGCCCAGCATGTCGATCTGCCGCGAGAAGGACGAACCGTCGCGGTAGACGAAGAATAGGGCGATCAGCATGAAAAGCAGCGTCAGCAGGAGATGGAACGCGCCGCCGCCGGCCGCCAGAACCGCGCGGTAGATGTTGCCGATGTTGGCGCCGCTGACAGCCTGAATGAACTCTCCCATCGTGCCGGGGCTGCCGATGTACTTCGTCCAAAGTTCATCGAGATACGGCCCGGCCAGGGGCAGGGCGGATATCCACTGTGGCGTCGGGGCGCCGAACCGATTGGCGTGGATCAGCCACGCGACCCATTCGCGAACCTCGCCCGTCGTGTAGCTGACAGCGATCACGATCGGAATGACGAGAAAGGTGACGATAAGGATGATTGCGATCGTGGCCGCGACGGTCGTGTTGCCACCGACATTGCCAAGCAACCGCCGGTAAAGCGGCCAGCTTGCAAAGCCGATGACAAGCGCAGCCAACACGGGGACGAGAAAGCCGTAGAAGAAATAGACGCCTGCGGCGACAATCAGGATCAGGAGCCAACGGGCAGCCGAGATCGAAGGTATCAAGGGTGTGCGTGCCGGGCTTGAAGGGCCGATCCACCGAGACTCGCGCTGGGCATTTTGATTCTGAAGGCTCACGTCGTCTTTTTCCCCCGATTATTGACTATGGATATGGGCCATGCACGCCCCCGACGCAAGCGGCGGGTGAGATTAATGGGCGGCGCCGCGATGTCCCCCGACGTCCACTTCGGTACTTCTAAGCACAGTTTCAGCAATGAGTATGACGAAAGTCCTGCAACGTCGTTGCAAAGTTTCGTAGATGTCGATAGTTTGGATCCATGGATACAAATGATGTTCTGTCGACGTTAAGACGTGAAATAGAGGACGGCTCGCTGCCACCGGGTGCGGTGCTGAAGCAGGAGGCCTTGGCCGAACGCTTCAAGGTCAGCCGGCAACCGGTGCGACAGGCGCTGGACAGGCTTCTGGAATCGGGCCTGCTCGATCGACGGCCGGATCGGAGCCTTGCCGTTGCGGGGTTGGACGCCGACCAGGCGCGCGACCTTGTCGAGGTTCGCTCGCTGCTGGAGTGCGCGGCTTTGCGAAATGCGATTGCGTCGATGACGGAAAGTGATCTCCGTAAGGCTCGGCGGCTGAACGAGGATCTGCTCGAAGAGGACGAGCCTGCTATCCTGGAAGAGCTGGACCTGGCTTTTCATCGAGCGCTTTACGGCCGCGCTGGAAACGCTCGCCTTCTTGGCATGATCGACGATCTCAGGCGCGAATCGCGTCGCGCCTATTCCCGTCAGCCCAAAGGCTCAGCGGAACGTCCGACCCTTTATGACGACCATAACGCGATTATCGAGGCCTGCGCGCGTGGAGACGTTGCCGCTGCGAGCGATGCGTTGGACCGACACCTGCGGCTGACCACAGCGCCGCTCGTAATGAAGGAGAGCCAGACATGACATCATTTTCGGCCAAGGTCGCGTGGCAACGTGGCGACGACAGCTTCGTCGACGGGCGTTACAGCCGCGGCCATAGCTGGTCCTTCGACGGCGGGTTGACCATTCCCGCGTCGGCATCTCCTCACAATGTGCCTTTGCCCTTCTCCGTTGCCGAGAATGTCGATCCCGAAGAGGCGTTCGTGGCGGCGGTCTCAAGCTGCCATATGCTGTTCTATCTTTGGCTGGCGTCGAAGAAGCGCATCGGTGTCGATAGCTATATCGACGATGCGATAGGGAAAATGGAGACGGTCGAAGGGCGCACGATGGTCAGTCGCATCGAACTGCGGCCGCAGGTGCGGTACACGTCCGCGATGCCGAGCCGCGAGGAAGAAGAAAACATGCACCATCAGGCGCATGAACTCTGCTTCATCGCAAACTCGATCAAGACGGAGATCGATATCAGGCTCGATTGAGCCTCAGATGTCGAGATTTTCCGCGAAGGCGGCCCGATCCTGAATGAAGCGGAAGCGTGCTTCCGGCTTCGTTCCCATCAGATCGTCGACTGCCGTCCGCGTTCCCTCGAAATCCACCTCGTCAATCAGCACCCGAAGCAGCGTACGCTTGCTCGGGTCCATCGTGGTTTCTTTCAGCTGCGCCGGCAGCATTTCACCGAGACCTTTGAACCGGCTGACTTCAACCTTCGCCTTGCCTTTGAACTCCGTCTCCATCAGCTCTGCGCGATGCGCGTCGTCGCGAGCGTAGATGGACTTAGCGCCCTGCGTGATCTTGTAGAGCGGTGGAACGGCAAGGAAGAGATGTCCACCGCGGATGAGCTCCGGCATCTCCTGATAGAAGAATGTAATCAGCAGCGATGCGATGTGAGCACCGTCGACGTCGGCATCGGTCATGACGATGACGCGTTCGTAGCGAAGATCTTCCTCGCGATATTTCGAGCGGGTACCACAACCGAGTGCCTGGCCGAGATCGGTGAGCTGCTGGTTGGCGCCAAGCTTCTCGCGGCCGGCACTGGCGACGTTGAGGATCTTGCCGCGGAGCGGAAGGATTGCTTGGTTCGCGCGGTTTCTTGCCTGCTTGGCGGAACCACCTGCCGAATCGCCTTCGACGATGAACAGTTCGGCGCCCTGTGCCGTGTTCTGAGCGCAATCAGCGAGCTTGCCCGGCAGTCGCAGCTTCCGCACGGCGGTCTTGCGGCTGACTTCCTTTTCCTTGCGGCGGCGCAGACGCTCTTCCGCACGCTCGATCACCCAATCGAGCAGCTTGGCCGTCTCGTTCGGATTGTCAGCGAGATAGTGGTCGAAGGGATCGCGCAGCGCGTTTTCGACGATACGCTGCGCTTCGACGGTCGCAAGCTTGTCCTTCGTCTGGCCGACGAATTCGGGCTCGCGGATGAAGACCGAGAGCATGCCGACGGCCGAGATCATCACGTCGTCCGTGGTGATCTGCGCCGCGCGCTTGTTCTGCGTCAGTTCGCCATAGGCTTTGAGGCCTTTGGTTAGCGCGATGCGGAGGCCGGCCTCATGCGTGCCGCCTTCAGGCGTCGGGATAGTGTTGCAGTAGGAGTGAACCTGCGGATCGCCGCCGTACCAGGTGATCGCCCATTCGAGCGAACCGTGGCCGCTGGTCTTCTCCGTCTTTCCGGCGAAGATCTCGCGGGTGACAGTGAACTCCTTGCCCATCGTCGCCTGCAGATAGTCCTTCAGGCCGCCGGGGAAGTGGAAGACCGCCTTGTCAGGAATTTCGCCACCCTCGGGCACGATACCCGGGTCGCAGCTCCAGCGGATTTCGACGCCGCCGAACAGATAGGCCTTGGAGCGCGCCATGCGGAACACCCGGCCGGCATCGAACTTGGCGTGATCGCCGAAGATCTGCGGATCCGGATGGAAGCGGACGCGAGTGCCGCGACGGTTGTGGACGTCACCGAGGTCTTCGAGGCCGCCCTGCGGAATGCCGCGGGAGAAGCGCTGGCGATAGAGCTTGCGGTTTCGGGCCACTTCGACTTCGAGCACGTCGGAGAGGGCGTTGACGACGGAAACACCGACGCCGTGCAGACCGCCGGACGTCTCATATGCCTTGCCGTCGAATTTGCCGCCCGCGTGCAGCTTCGTCATGATGACTTCGAGCGTCGATTTTCCGGGAACCTGCGGATGGTTCTCGACCGGAATGCCGCGTCCGTTGTCGGTGACCGTCAGGTAGCCGTGGATGTCGAGATGAACTTCGATGAAGTTCGCATGGCCGGCGACGGCTTCGTCCATCGAATTGTCGATGACTTCGGCGAACAGGTGATGAAGCGCCTTTTCGTCCGTGCCGCCGATATACATGCCCGGGCGCATGCGCACCGGCTCCAGGCCTTCAAGAACCCGGATCGATGATGCGCCGTAGTCTTCGGTTGTCGCCGGCGCGCGCACCGGTGCCGCCGGGGCAGGGGCTATTTCCGCGACGGTCTTTGTCGCTGGTTCCGCCTTCGGCGCATCTTCGCGCCTGGAAGTCGAAGGCATTCCGGAAAAGAGATCGTTGCTATCGTCCATGAGCCGTTCAGAACTTTATCGTTTGTGGGGCGGCCATCGATCGGGCCTGACCCAAATTCACCGCTTTTGATGTCACGCTTACGAATCAGAGAGATTGTGCCAGAAAGCACTTTCACACGCGACGCCGCCGCTCAGGCGGATTTATTCAGAAATGGTTTGCGTTGAAGGGCGCGGAATGGCAAGCGCCCAGACACATCAGGGAACCATGCGCATGCGAATGTCCACAAGTCATTGCACAATTGTCACTGCAATTGCGGCCTTTTTTCTGGTGATTGGCGCCGGAGCAGGCGCCACAGCCGATTTGCCGCCCTTCAAGGATGATCTTTTCTCCGCGCAGACGGTGTTGCAGACGTCGAGCGACGGTGCGTTCGACATCATCGACTACAACGAGATGCGCGACATCAATGGTCGCGATCAGATCCCGGAAAAGCGCGCGCAGCAGAAATACGTCTCCCTCGGCGTGAAGAAACAGCAGCAGGATGAAACCTTGCAGCTCGACACTCAGAAGCTCGATGTCACCAGGGTGGGGCCTGCGAATGGAGCGGCGTTTACGGTCATTTTCATCCACGGCCGGAACGGCGACCGGCGCCTCGGCGCGAACGACTACACCTTCGGCGGAAACTTCAATCGGCTGAAAAACCTCGTCGCGGGCAACGGAGGCGTCTATTATTCGCCGTCGGTGAAGAGCTTCGACAGCGATGGCGTGACGGCAATCGAGGGGCTGATCCGCTACGCTTCGGCTCAGGCTCCCGGCAAGGCCGTCGTCCTCGCCTGTGCATCGATGGGAAGCCAGATATGCTGGGGCGTCAGCCGTGATGCGGACAGCGTGAAACGGCTGAGGGGAATGGTGATCATGAGCGGCGTCACCGATCCGGATTTCGCCAAAAGCCCGTTCTTCAAGGCAAAGCTTCCGATCTGGTTCGCGCATGGCAGCCGCGATCCCGTCTACGCGGCCGCTGATCAGCAGGCGCTCTTCGAAAAGCTTCTGAAAACAGGCTATCCGACCCATTTAACGCTTTACCAGACCGGCAATCACGGGACGCCGATCCGTATGATCGACTGGCGCCGGACGCTGAACTGGATTTTGGGGTCGTGATGGCCAGCTGCACGATTTTCAGCAACATCGGCCTCGAATTTTAAGCATTTGCGCGACAAAAGGCCGATATTTCCCTCACGTAAGGGTACGTAACCTTTTCATCGACGGCTGCTTTTGCTAAGGCCCGCTCGGTACTTGAAAGTTTGGGAAGGCTGGCATGACACCTGATGTGCGTCCGCTCGTGGCGGGAAACTGGAAAATGAACGGCACACGTGCCTCCCTCGACCAGATCAAGGCGATTGCCGCAGGGGTCGAAGGCCCGCTTTCTGCGAAGGTTGAAGCGCTGATCTGCCCGCCGGCGACGCTGCTCTATGTCGCGACAGCACTTTGCACAGACAGCCCGCTCGCGATTGGCGCGCAGGATTGCCACCAAAACCCGTCCGGCGCCCATACCGGCGACATCTCCGCCGAAATGATCGCAGATTGCTTTGGGACCTACGTGATTGTCGGGCATTCCGAGCGTCGCACCGACCATGCCGAGACCGATCATCTGGTTCGCGCCAAGGCAGAAGCTGCCTTCGCCGCTGAACTGACGGCGATCGTCTGCATCGGCGAAACAGCCGACGAGCGCAAGGCGGGCCAGACCCTTGATATCATCAAGCGCCAGCTGTCAGCCTCCGTGCCAGACAGCGCGACGCCTGAGAATACTGTTATCGCCTACGAGCCCGTATGGGCGATCGGCACCGGTCTCACGCCGACTGTCGAAGATGTCGAGAAGGCACATGCCTTCATGCGCTCCGAACTCGTTGCGCGCTTCGGCGACGCGGGCAAGAAGATGCGCATCCTCTATGGCGGCTCCGTCAAGCCAAGCAACGCGAAGGAGCTGATGGGCGTCGCGAACGTCGACGGCGCGCTGATTGGCGGCGCAAGCTTGAAAGCCACCGATTTCCTCGCCATCTACGGCGCATACGACGCGTTGCTTGCTTAGAGGCGTGTATATTCCGAGCCGAAGGGCTTGGAATAGCGGATTACCTCATGTAAAGAGCGCCAGAATTTTGCTTTGTGCCCGCCGTTCGCGTGGGCAGGACTGGACCCATGCAAACCGTTTTGATTGTTATCCATCTTATGATCGTGCTGGCGCTTGTCGGCGTCGTGCTTATCCAGCGCTCGGAAGGCGGCGGCCTCGGTATTGGCGGCGGTTCGGGCTTCATGTCTGCCCGCGGCACAGCCAACGCCCTGACGCGGACGACCGCAATCCTGGCGACGCTGTTCTTCATCACGTCGCTCGCTCTCGGTATTCTGACGCGCTATGAAAGCCGTCCGACGGATATCCTGAACCGTATCCCGGCAACAGGCGGGCAGGGTAACGGCATCCTTGATTCGCTGGGCGGCCAGAACGGCAACGCCGCTCCGGCTCCGGCGGCACCACAGAGCAACAATGGCGTACCGACCGGCGGCGAAGCTGCTCCGGCTCCTGCGGCGACGGCTCCGGCAGCACCTGCTGCTCCGGCGGCAACCGCCCCCGCGGCTCCGGCTGCATCGGCACCTGCCGAAACGGCTCCGTCCACTCAAACTGCTCCGGCAGCACCGCAGGCCACAACGCCTGCCGCTCCGGCACCCGCCACCGTCCCAAGCGGACAGTAAGCGGCAGCTAGAATAAACCGCCGGCAGGCCCTCGGGTCTGCCGGTTTTCTTTTGTTCAGATTCCACGCTGGCACCAAAAATTCTGAAAAAGAATTTTTGGGCTGGTGGAATCGTTTTTGAAAAGGTATCCGGTGACTCCCATGGCGCGATACGTATTCATCACTGGCGGCGTGGTTTCCTCTCTCGGTAAAGGAATTGCGGCCGCGGCTCTCGGAGCGTTGCTGCAGGCCCGTGGTTATCGGGTGCGGCTCCGCAAACTAGACCCCTATCTGAACGTGGATCCGGGCACTATGAGCCCGACCCAGCACGGCGAAGTCTTCGTCACCGACGACGGCGCGGAAACCGATCTCGATCTCGGCCACTACGAACGCTTCACGGGGCGTTCGGCGACCAAGACCGACAACATCACCACCGGCCGCATCTACAAGAACATCATCGACAAGGAACGCCGCGGCGACTACCTCGGCGCGACCGTCCAGGTCATTCCCCACGTCACCAACGAGATCAAGGATTTCGTTATCGAGGGCAATGACGACTACGATTTCGTCATCTGCGAAATCGGTGGCACGGTCGGCGATATCGAGGCGATGCCGTTCATGGAAGCGATCCGCCAGCTCGGCAATGACCTGCCGCGCGGCACGGCGATCTACGTCCACCTGACGCTGATGCCCTATATTCCGGCGGCCGGCGAGCTCAAGACCAAGCCGACTCAGCACTCCGTCAAGGAACTGCAGGCACTCGGCATTCATCCCGACATCCTGCTGGTGCGCGCTGATCGCGAAATTCCGGAAGCCGAACGTCGCAAGCTCTCGCTGTTCTGCAACGTCCGTCCGTCTGCGGTCATCCAGGCGCTCGACGTCGGCAATATCTACGACGTGCCGATCGCCTACCACAAGGAAGGCCTCGACAACGAAGTTCTGGCCGCCTTTGGCATCGAGCCGGCTCCGAAGCCGCGTCTCGATTCCTGGGAAGAGGTCTGCAATCGCATCCGCACGCCTGAGGGCGAAGTGACGATCGCGATCGTTGGCAAGTACACCGGCCTAAAGGATGCCTACAAGTCGCTGATCGAGGCACTGCATCACGGCGGCATCGCCAACCGCGTCAAGGTCAACCTCGAGTGGATCGAATCGGAAGTCTTCGAAAAGGAAGATCCGGCGCCTTATCTCGAAAAGGTGCACGGCATCCTCGTGCCTGGCGGCTTCGGCGAACGTGGTTCTGAAGGCAAGATCCTCGCGGCCCAGTTCGCCCGCGAACGTAACGTGCCGTATTTCGGCATCTGCTTCGGCATGCAGATGGCTGTCGTGGAAGCGGCCCGCAACCTCGCCGGCATCGAAAAGGCCTCATCGACCGAGTTCGGCAAGACCGATGAGCCGGTCGTCGGTCTGATGACCGAATGGGTGAAGGGCAACGAGCTGCAGAAGCGCAACGCTGCGGGTGACCTCGGCGGCACCATGCGTCTCGGCGCCTACAAGGCAGCCCTGAAGAAGGGGACGAAGATCTCCGACATCTACGGTTCGACCGACATTTCGGAGCGTCATCGCCACCGGTATGAAGTCAACGTCGACTACAAGGACCGTCTTGAAAACTGCGGCCTTGTTTTCTCGGGCATGTCGCCGGATGGCGTTCTGCCGGAGACCGTGGAATACCCGGATCATCCCTGGTTCATCGGTGTGCAGTACCATCCGGAACTGAAGAGCCGGCCGCTCGATCCGCACCCGCTCTTTGCAAGCTTCATCGAAGCGGCAACCGAGCAGAGCCGCCTGGTCTGATCGAAGGTCTTCGGTCAATTTGACAATATCGATTGCCGCCCCCATGTTACATGTAACAAGGAGGCGGCAATGCAATCTGACGTCAAGGCTCGCGTGAAGAAGAGACGAGACAGTCTCAGGGCCTCCGGCTTGCGGCCCGTGCAAATATGGGTCCCCGACACACGCCGCCCGGGATTCCTGGAAGAGTGCCGCCGGCAGTCGGCAGTGGTTGCAAAAGCGGATGCTGCAGACGTAGGCCTTCATCCTTTTATGGACGCGGCAATTGCCGACATGGATGATGCTGACGAATGAGGCGCGGCGATCTGGTGACTGTCGCCCTGTCGGGCGACTTCGGCAAACCCCGCCCGGCGCTTGTCATCCAGTCCGATAGTTTCGACGCGACCGAAACAGTCACGCTTGTCTTGATTTCTGGAACGCTTGTCGATGCACCGCTGTTGCGAATAACGATCCATCCGGACTCGGGAAATGGTCTACAGAAACCTTCCCAGATCATGATCGATAAGACGATGACCGTCAGGCGCGAGCGAATTGGTCAGCACGTCGGCCGGTTGGGTGACGAGGCGATGATTTCGGTGACACGTTCCCTCGCGCTGTTTCTCGGCATTGCCTGAGCCTCACCTGGTGGCTGACGAAAATCAATCATGAAGGGGCAATGGGTTTTCAGGCTGAGGAGTGAAACGGCAACCCGGCGATCCCTCGCCGGGTCTCTATTTGGAAACCCTCAGGCCGCGCGTGGCAACGGACCGACATAGACCGATCGAGGGCGGATCAATCGACCCTCCAACGCCTGTTCGCGGGCATGGGCGATCCACCCGATCGTCCGCCCGATTGCGAAGACGCCGGTGAAGGACTCGCGCGGGAAGCCTAGCGCATCGAGTAGCAATGCAGTGTAGAACTCGACATTGACGTCGAGCGGCCGGTCTGGTTTGCGTTCGCGGAGGATCGCCACGGCCGCCTGCTCGACCGATTCTGCGAGCGCGATCCGCTTTCGATCAACCTGACCGGCCGACACGAGCGGGCGCAGAGCCTGTTTCAACGCGTCTGCGCGGGGATCACGGACCCTGTAGATACGGTGGCCAAAGCCCATGAGACGTTCGCCTCGATCCAATGCCTGTGTCAGCCAGTCGCGTGCGTTTTCCCCACTGCCGATCGCGTCAAGCATATCCAGCACGGGGCCGGGCGCCCCACCATGCAGCGGCCCTTTGAGGGCGCTGATCGCGGCGAGCACCGACGAGGTAAGTCCGGCGCGCGTCGAGGCGATAACGCGGGAGGCGAAGGTCGAGGCGTTCAGTCCGTGATCCGAGATCGTCACCAGGTAGGCGTCGAGTGCGGACGTCTGTTCCGCGCTTGGTCGCCGTCCGGTGAGCATCCGCAGGATGTCAGCCGATTGCGACAGCGTCGCGTCTGGCTCGGTCGGCTCGCGACCAGCCTGCAGACGGAGGATTGCCGGCAGGAAGACGGCTGGGGCCGCCAGCAGTCTCAGGGCAGCGTCGAAATCCTCGCCATCCGCCAGACGAGCGATGAGGGCACGCAATGCATCGACAGGCGGCAGCGCGAGCAGATCCGCATCGAGCGACCGCACGTGAGCGAAGAGTTGAGTGCGCATGAAGCCGAGTTGCTGGCGCAATTCCGTCTCGGTGACCGGGCGCTCCATCAAGCCATCGAGCAAGAGAGTGGCAACGCTTTCATAGGTTGCCGTTGACGCAAGTTCATCGAGTGAGATGCCGCGAATGATCAGGCGACCAGCTTCGCCGTCGACATCCGAGAGCAGCGTTTCAGCCGCGATGACATCTTCCAAGCCGTTTTTCATGGTGTTTCTCCTTTACGCTCAAAAGGATCGAGCCTAGATTGATTGACGTCAATCTTGACGAAATAGATCAATGTATGAGGTGCGATCGTGTGGCTGACGGCAGAGCAGGCGCTCGAAAAACTCGGCACGAAGCCGCAGACCCTCTATGCAAATGTGAGCCGTGGTCGCATTCGCGCCAAGCCTGACGTCGCGGATGTCAGGCGAAGCCTCTACAACGCCGCCGATGTCCAGCGGCTTGCGGAACGCAATGCGGGCCGGCGCAGGATCGAGACGGTTGCGGCGGATACGATCCAGTGGGGCGATCCCGTTCTGCCCTCAGCCATCTCCACGATCGTCGATGGTCGGCTCTACTATCGGGGGCGCGATGCGGCTCTATGGGCCGAGCGCGCATCGCTGGAGGAGACGGCAGCCCTCCTATGGAACTCTGCCGATGTTGGGCCGCGCCCGCCGCGCCTTCGGAAGGCGTGCCATCGCTCGATCAGGCTTTCTTGCTGCTGGGGCAGCGCGCACTACGCGACCTACCCACACTGGGTCGGTCGCTCAGGGTCCTGAAAATCGAGGCGCAGGATATCCTCTCGACTGTCGCAAGCGCTCTTGCTCCGGGATCGGCAAGCCTGCCATTGCACCAGCGGCTCGCGATAAGCTGGCATAGGTCGGACGCTACCGATTGCATCCGGCGTGCGCTGGTTCTTCTTGCCGATCACGAACTGAACGCGTCGACCTTTGCGACCCGGGTCACGGCATCGTCGGGCGCGACCCTTTCCGCTGCGGTACTGTCAGGCCTTGCGACGTTGACGGGGCCGCTGCACGGCGGCGCGTGGCAGGGCGTTTTGTCGTTTATCGAGGAGGTAAAGGCTTTTGGTGCCGGGCTAGCCGTGCGCCAGGCATTGACCGAGGGCCGGTCGCTCGCGGCGTTCGGCCATCCCTTGTATCCGGATGGAGACATCCGGGCCAAGTCGCTATTGTCCCAATTCACAGTGCCGGAAAGTTATGCGGAACTTGCAGCGACGGGAGAGGAACTCGTTGGGGAAGGGGTGAATGTGGATTTTGCCCTGACGGCCATGTCAGCAGCCTTCAACCTCCCGGAGAACGCGCCGCTTGTAATCTTCGCACTCGCGCGGTCGGTCGGTTGGCTCGCCCACGCGATAGAGCAGGTGGAGAGCGGCCACCTCATCCGCCCGAGGGCGCGCTACACCGGTCCGGCGATAGAGACGACGCTTAAACTGTAGATCGCTCCTGATATCCGTTGACGTTTCCCTATGCGTGCTTCAGCAATCGACATAGATAGGCAGCGATACGATCGTGGTTCTGACGGAGGTGACGGATATGCATTTTATCTCCCGAATGCTTTTGGCTGTCGTCGCATCCAGCGGAGTGAGTCTGCTTGCGGACGATATCGCCCTCGCTCAGGTGCCAGGCTGCACGATGGAGCGTGTTGCTGGGACGTCGCGGCAGATCATGCGCTGCGATGGCGCGACGATTACTGCCGAGGGCGGCGCCCGGTTCAATGTCATCGACCGAGACCGCGATGGCAGGCCCGATGCCGTATCCCTGCGAAACAAGGCGGTGCTGGTGGATGTCGACAGCGCCAAGCGCCGAGGCGGATTTGAGGTGGTGACGCCGCAGGCAATCGCCGCTGTCCGGGGCACGCGCTGGGCCGTCGACGTCAAGAATGGAACGACCTCCGTCTTCGTTGTGCGAGGGCGGGTCGCCGTCGGGCGACCTTCCTCGGGCAGGCGCGTCGTGCTCTCCGTGGGTGAGGGTGTTGACGTAACGCGAGGAGGCGATGCGCTGACTGTCCGTCGCTGGCCACAGGCACGCGCAGCGGCCTTGCTGGCGCGTCTCGGCCAATAGCCGCCGATGCACGCCAAACGGCTACTCGTCGCCATTTCCCTCGTCGTTGCCGTCCTCTGGGCCGGATCGCTTAGCTCGTTGCATATCGCAGGCAAGCTTAGCTTCCTCGACCGCATCGAGGCATCGCTGACCGACCTGCGGAGTACGATGCTGGGGGCGCGCCAACCGCGACCGATCGTCAGTATCATCGCAATCGACGATCGCACCGCGGAAGCTGAGGGCTATCCGCTTTCCCGGGTAAAACTTGCCGAGCTCGTCGATGCCATAGGCAAGATGAAGCCGAAGGTCATCGCGCTGGATCTCCTGCTGGTCGATCCTGGCCCGGAAGAGGGCGACGCCGCCCTTGTCGCAGCCCTGACGGAGACGCCAAGTGTCATCGCCGCGGCCGGCATATTTTCGAAGAGTACCCAGATGGTGACATCCGACGCAGGCGATCCGCTTGCCGGCATCCCCGTTGCCGACAAGATCCTGTTGCCGCTCGCACGGTTCTCCGACGTCGCCGCCGTCGGCGTCGTGAACGTCTCGACAGATGATGCCGGGACGCCCCGCTATGTTCCCCTGATCTCACGGGCTTCGGATCGGGTGTACCCGTCTTTTTCGCTGCTGGCGGCGTCCTTGTCGGTCGGCGTCAATCCGGCGTTTGAGCCCGGCGAGCTCGCCTTGGGTGAGCGACACCTGCCAACAGACGGAGGGCAACGCCTGCCGTTGACGTTCTATGGACCACGGGGAACGATCGCGACCTTCAGCGCCGCTGATGTCTTCGACGGAAAGCTGTCTTCGGATGCCGTGACCGGAAAAGTTGTCGTCATCGGATCGACAGTCACGGGCGGTGGAGACGTTTTCCCGACGCCGTTCGATCCGATATTGCCCGGCGTCGAGGTGATGTCGACGGCGATCAATCATCTGATCGTCGGCGACAACATGGTGCGGGATCGCAACACGCGGGCAACCGACGGCGTGATTGCTCTTGCGCTGCCGATATCGCTGATCCTGTTGCTCGCATGGCGAAGGAGCGCGCCGGGTTATGCCGCTATCGCCGCGATCGTCGTGCTATGGGTCGGGATAAACCTGCTGGCATTCGACTACGGTTACTGGTTCAGCGCAGCGCTTCCGATCGCGGCGACTTTGCCGCCGCTTCTCTTGTTCGGTGCGTTGGAGCTTTGGTTCGATCGTCGGCGTGCAATCCATTTTGCGGCGCAGAGCGAACTGCTGCAGCGTATCGAAGCGCCGGGAATGGGGGATGGCTAGCCCGCGATCCGTCGTTCCTTTCGAAGCCGGTTCGCCAGGAGGCATCAGTTGTCTTCGTCGATCTCTCGGGCTTTACCGCACTGAGCGAAGCGATCGGCGTTACGGATGTCCGTGAGCTGCTAAGCGGCTTCTTTGAACTGGTGGACGAGGTGGCGCGCTCGCACAGGGGCGCGATCACAAGCTTCATGGGCGATGGTGCCATGATCCTGTTCGGCCTGCCGCGCCCTTCCGCTGACGACGCAGCGCGCGCGGCAGCCTGTGCAATCATGCTCTGCGAGCGTCTTCGGCAGTGGCTTTCAGCGCACCCCACGCTGTCCGGCCGCAAGTCCGGCTTCAAGGTCGGTGCGCATTGTGGCCCGGTCGTTGCGTCGAGGCTAGGAACCGGCGATCGGCAGCAGATCACGGCAACCGGAGACACTGTCAATGTCGCCAGCCGTCTGATGGAAGTAGCAGCCGCGAACCGCGCCGAACTTGCCGCGAGCAACGCCATCGTCGAAGCCGCAGGCGGCAGCGCCGTTGTTTTTCGCTCCGGTCGATTGCAGGACCCGATATCCGCGTCGATCCGCGGAAGGACCGAAGAAATCGATGTGTGGTTGTGGAGCGGACATCCGCTTTGACATTTGGCGCGTGACCAAGTAGGAACGGCACAACTTTTCTGCCGGCAAGATCTGGCACTGGCGTCCCATGCGCCTGAAAACTCCGAAAGACAGACAGATGACAGATTTTAACGGCGTCGTTCCGGCGATCGCCAAGGCGTTGGCGAAACGCGGTTACGCCGAGCTCACACCCGTTCAGAATGCCATGCTTGACCCCGAGCTGGCCGTCGCCGACGCGCTCGTTTCGGCCCAGACGGGTTCGGGCAAGACGGTTGCGTTCGGCCTTGCGCTGGCGCCGACACTGCTTGGTGATTCCGATCGATTCCCCTCGGCAGCCGCGCCACTTGCGCTGGTAATCGCGCCGACGCGCGAACTCGCGCTCCAGGTCAAGCGAGAGCTGGAATGGCTCTACGAGATGACGGGCGCCGTGATCGTCAGCTGCGTTGGCGGCATGGACATCCGCAACGAGCGCCGGGCGCTCGAGCGTGGAGCCCACATCGTCGTCGGCACCCCGGGACGCCTGTGCGACCATATCCGTCGCAAAGCCCTGAACATGTCCGCCTTGAAGGCCGTCGTGCTCGATGAAGCCGACGAGATGCTCGATCTCGGTTTCCGCGAAGATCTCGAATTCATCCTGGAAGAATCACCGGATGACCGGCGCACGCTGATGTTCTCGGCGACGGTGCCTGCAGCGATCGCTAAGCTTGCAAAAAGCTACCAGCGCAATGCGGTTCGCATCACCATGGCTGCGGAAGAAAAGCAGCACGGTGACATCGAGTACCGGGCGCTCGTCGTTGCGCCGAGTGACCGCGAAAATGCGATCATCAACGTTCTCCGATACTACGAGGCGACGACAGCCATTGTCTTCTGCTCTACCCGTGCAGCGGTCAATCATCTGACAGCGCGCTTCCACAATCGCAATTTCAATGTCGTTGCCCTTTCAGGGGAGCTAACACAGAACGAGCGCAGCCATGCATTGCAGGCAATGCGCGACGGCCGGGCGCGTGTCTGCATCGCGACCGACGTTGCTGCACGCGGTATCGACCTGCCGGGCCTGGACCTCGTCATTCATGCAGACCTCCCGACCAATCCTGAAACCTTGCTTCATCGCAGCGGACGTACCGGCCGCGCCGGGCGCAAGGGTGTCAGCGCGCTGATCGTGCCGCTCAACGCTCGTCGCAAGGCCGAGCGCTTGCTCGACAATGCCGGCCTTAGCGCTGAATGGGCACGGCCGCCGTCTGCCGAGGATGTCTCCGAACGTGACGAGGAGCGCCTGCTTGCGAACCCGGTGTTCCAGGAACCTGCGCGGGAAGAAGAGAAGGGTCTTATCGACCGCCTGCTGGCGACGCACGGTGCCGAAAAGCTCGCAAGCGCTTTCGTCAATCTCTATCGCGCGAACCAGTCTGCGCCCGAGGATCTGATCGAGGTCAACGTTCAGGACAACAGTCGCCGCCCCCGCGCCAATTCCGATGCTCCGCGCGAGCGTAGCGAGAAGACCCCGCGTGGCGAATTCGGTCCGAGCGTCTGGTTCTCGCTGTCTGTCGGCCGCAAGCAGAATGCTGAGCCGCGCTGGCTCATCCCGATGATCTGCCGGCATGGTAGTCTCACAAAGCGTGAAATCGGCGCCATCAAGATGCAGCAGGACGAGACGTTCGTGGAGATCGCGGCTGACAATGCCGAGGCTTTCCTGCACGCAACCGGTCCGAACAAGACCATGGAGAAGGGCATCCGCGTCGCACGGCTGAATGGCGTTCCGGATTTCAGCCGCCCGGCAACTCCGAAGCCCTACGAGGGCAAGAAGAGCTTCGACAATCGCCGCGAATTCCGCGACGATCGTCCGCGCGGCGACTTCAAGAAGGGCAAGCCCGAGGGTGCTGCCGCAGAACGCGATACGAAGCCCTGGAGCAAGAAGCCCGGAAAGTCGAAGCCTGAAGGCGCCGCGAAGTTCCAGGACAAGCCGAAATTCGATGGAAAGCCGCCGAAGGGCGGCAAGCCGAAATTCGCAAAGAAAAAGGGCTGAGATCCCATCGGTAGCGGTCGAGACGTGGGCGTTGTTTGATGGACATTGCTTCCTTCATCACAACCAATCTGCGGCTCGAGCCGTCACCGGCATCGCCTGACATCCGTCTCTACACGGCGCATCCCGGCAGTCGCCTCTCACGGCTGCAGGGACATGCCGCCGATGCCAGCCCCCCATACTGGGCGTACAGCTGGGCCGGTGGGACGGTGCTGGCACAGCATATCCTGAAATATCCTCACATTGTTTCCGGCCGGCGCGTTCTCGATCTTGGGGCGGGTTCCGGCCTTGTCGCCATAGCTGCCGCGAAATGCGGTGCTGTTACCGTGGCTGCCGCCGAGATCGACTCGAATGCCGCAACGGCGATCCGCCTCAACGCCGTGGCGAATGGTGTGGCAGTCGAGGTCCTACTTCTGGCGGATGGTTTGCCAATGGTGCCGCCGGCGGTCGACATCATCCTCGCGGGCGACGTGTTCTACGATCCTGACGTCGCTGCGGATGTCTTGCCGTTTCTGGTAAAAAGCCGGGCCGCAGGCATTGATGTCCTGATCGGCGACCCGTTTCGCCGGCCTCTTCCCGCCGATCAACTGACACTCCTCGCCGAATATACCGTTCCGGACTTCGGCGGGTCGATGGGGGATGAATGTCGGGCTGGGGTGTTTGCTATTTCGCCCGACACCGCCAGGCAGGCAGCGGTTTCGGCTAGACGAGGTCCCGAAGCATGATGATCGGGCATTGACCACCAACCGGCAGTTCAGGCGCATGCGGCGGACGCACGACCAGGCAATCCGACTGGGCAAAGATCTTCATCATTGATGAATCCTGCTTGCCGAAAGGCTCGACCGTAAGCTTTCCGGAGGCGGTGCGGTGAAGCCGTGCGCGGACGTAATCCTGGCGGTGATCATTCGCGCGGAGCGCTACCGTGGTTTCTGCTGTCGTATCACGCGCAACAGCGGGCAGGGCGGCGAGCTTGCGGATCAGCGGCTCAAGAAAGAGCAGGCCGCACACCAGACTGGACACCGGGTTCCCCGGCAGGCCAAGCACATGCGTGGCACCAAGGCTGCCAACCATGAGCGGCTTGCCGGGACGCATTGCGATCCGCCAGAAATCAAGCTCCATTCCGACAGAGAGAAGCGTCGACTGGACGAGGTCGTGATCCCCAACCGACGCGCCGCCGAGCGTCACGATGACATCGGCCTTCGCCTGCTGCGCTCTTGCGACCGCGGCACTGATGGCGGCCCGATCATCGGGCACTATCCCGAGGTTGAGAACCTGAGCACCAGCCTTGCGTGCCAACGCTGCAATACCGAACGTGCTCGAGGCGATGATCTGCGCCGGCCCCGGCACGCTACCGGGCGCAAGCAGCTCGTCTCCTGTCGCAAGCAGCGCGATCAAGGGTTTGCGCCATACGTCAAGCGTCGCATGGTTCATTCCGGCGGCAACGGTCAGGCGAGAGAAATCGAGGACGGTGCCGGCCTTCAGCACCGTCTCGCCATCAAGAAAATCCTGGCCCTTCGGCCGTACATGCTGGTTGTGACGGACCGGATAGGTCGTCTCTATCTCGTCGCTCACACGAAGGGCATCCTCCTGAAGCAGCACACTGTCGGCACCATCAGGAACCGGAGCGCCGGTGAAGATGCGCACCGCCTGGCTTTCGCTGATCGCGCCTTCGAAGGCGTGGCCGGCCGACGAGGTGCCAATCACAGTCAGCTTAGCGCCCGGCTGCAGCGCGTCGGCGCTTCGCAGCGCATATCCGTCCATCGCCGAGGCGTCGAATGGCGGTTGCGTCAGACGCGCCGATACGTCGGTCGCAAGAACACGCCCGTCAGCCTCTGCCAGCGGAACGGACTCGCGTCCATCGACCGGCAAGGCACGCGAAAGCAAACGCTCCAGAGCATCGGAGACGGGCAGGAGGCTCATTTACTGTGCTCCGGATGTCGAAAGTCGCCGGATTTTCCGCCTGACTTCTCAAGGAGCCGGATGCCGCTGATCTCCATCGTTCTGTCGGCAGCCTTCGCCATGTCGTATATGGTGAGGCATGCGACCGAGACGGCCGTGAGTGCTTCCATCTCGACGCCGGTCTTGCCGGTCAGCTTGGCTGTGGCTTCAACGCGCAGTCCCGGTAGCGCCGGATCTTCGGTAATCTCGACCGAAACCTTCGTCAGCATCAGCGGATGGCAAAGCGGAATGAGATTGCTCGTCTGCTTCGCAGCCATGATGCCGGCTAGACGAGCCGTGCCGATAACGTCGCCCTTCTTGGCATTACCCTGGCGGATAAGCTCCAGGGTCGCCTCGGCCATGGTCACGTGCCCCTCTGCCGTCGCGACCCGAACGCTATCGGCCTTCGCTCCAACGTCGACCATGTGAGCCTGACCGGACGAGTCGATATGCGTCAGTCCGCCATTGTCGCTCATGGCTACTCTGCCGCCTGGGCCGCGTCACCAAACAGCAGGCCACGCGTCGCCGCCGTAACGTCATCTTGGCGCATCAGGCTTTCCCCGACGAGGAAGGTATTGATGCCGACATTCTGCAGCCGCTGACAATCGGCATGGGTAAAGATACCGCTTTCACCGACCAGCAGGCGCTCTTCGGGAACCATCGCGGCAAGCGCTTCACTGACGCTAAGGCTTACTTCGAACGTCCGGAGGTTTCGGTTGTTGATGCCAATCATCGGAGAACTGAGCTTCAGTGCTCGCTCCATCTCCTCGGCATCGTGAACTTCGATAAGCACATCCATCCCGAGGTCGAAGGCTTCGTCCTCGAGGCGTTGCGCATCGTCGTCCGACAGCGAGGCCATGATCAGGAGAATGCAGTCGGCGCCCCAGGCGCGGGCTTCCTGGACCTGATAGGTGTCGAACATGAAGTCCTTACGAAGCGCGGGCAGGGAGCAGGCTTCGCGTGCGGCCGTTAGAAATTCGGGCGCGCCCAGGAAGCTCGGTGTATCGGTCAGAACAGACAGACAGGCTGCGCCACCAAGTTCATAGGCGGAAGCCAGGGACGGCGGATCGAAATCCGGCCGGATCAACCCTTTCGACGGGCTGGCCTTCTTGATCTCCGCGATCAGGCCATACTTCCCGGCGTCGCGCTTTGCGACCAGCGACCGGTAGAATCCGCGCGGTGCGGACTGCCCGGCCTGTATCGCCTTGAGATCAGCCAGCGTCACCTTGGACTTCGCAGCGGCGATTTCCTCGCGCTTGTAGAGTTCGATCTTCTTGAGAATATCGGTCATGGGTTCATCCTAGTCGATGTCATTCGACACGGCGATTAGTTTGTCGAGGGCCGCGGCCGTCGCACCGCTGTCTAGCGACTGTGTGGCAAGTCGCATCCCGTCGCTCAGCAGTTCCGTCTCGCCGGAAATGACCAGCGACGCGGCCGCGTTGGCGAGAGCGATATCGCGATAGGCGTTTCGCGCCCCGCCGAGAACATCACGCAGAGCAGCCGCATTGACCACGCCATCGCCACCCCTGATGGCGTTGAGCTGGCATTGCTCCACGCCGAAATCGGCTGGCGACAGCTCGAACGTTCTGATCTTGCCGTTCTCGAGGGCGGCAACGCTTGTTGTTCCGGTCGTCGTGATTTCATCAAGGCCGTCGCCATGAACGACCCAGACGCTCTCTGAGCCCAGATCCCGCATGACTTCCGCGATCGGCACGACCCATTGCGGCGCATAGACCCCGAGCAACTGCCGCCGGACGCCGGCCGGATTGGACAGCGGACCGAGCAGGTTGAAGATGGTCCGCGTGCCAAGCTCGACGCGAGAAGGGCCGACATGGCGCATGGCGGAATGGTGTTGCTGTGCGAACATGAAACCGACGCCGGCTTCATGGATGCACCGGGAAATGATCTCAGGTGTGACATCGAGCTTTACACCGAGGGCGGCCAGACTATCGGCCGCGCCCGACTTCGAGCTCAGCGCGCGATTGCCGTGCTTCGCCACGGGCACCCCGGCGCCTGCCACGATCAGGGCGGCGAGCGTCGAGATGTTGTAGGTCCCGCTTGCATCGCCGCCGGTCCCGACGATGTCGATGGCATCATCAGGCGCTTCGACGGTGAGCATCTTCGAGCGCATCGTCGTCACGGCGCCGACAATCTCGTCGACCGTCTCGCCGCGAACCCGCAGGGCCATCAGGAAGCCGCCGATCTGCGAAGGCGTAGCCTGGCCCGACATCAGAATGTCGAACGCCTGCCGGGCCTCCTCACGCGTCAACGGTTCGCGGCTCGCGGCCTTCGCCAGAAGCGGTTTCAGATCGCTCATGCGTTGCGCTCTCCCTTAGCGGACAGATGCCTGTTCCGCGAGTGCCTGGTTGACCGTGGCGCCATACTGCGTCTGCAGCAGGTTGACCATCTGATCGAGGATGTCATCGCCGGCGGCGTTTGCCATAGCCGTGATCTGCTGGTCCTGGTTGGCAAGCACGTCGCCTGTCGGCTCGGTGTTCACTTCCGTAACCTTCAGCAAAATCTGCGTCGTCGGATCGGCGCCGACAGCATTGGCAATGGTATCGACGGGGCCGGTGAACGCCGCATTGACGCCGCCGCTTCCGAGAACCGGATCGTCGGAACCGCGCGTGATGCCGCTCTTGGTCTCGACGGAAATCCCGAGCGGAGCCGCGATATCGGCAAGCGAGGTACCCTTCTGGGCCTGCTGCTTCAGTTCCTCGGCCTTCTTGGCGAGTTCTGCCTTCTGCTGTTCGGCAGTCCAGTCGGCGACAGCCTTGTCGTGGACTTCGGCAAGCGGACGATCGCGTTCAGGCGTGATGTCGCGGGCGTCGAACCACAGGTAGCCATCGGTTCCGATGGACAGAGACGGGACATCTGCACCGGCTTCCGCGCGGAAGGCGGCGGCAAGCACTTGCTGCGTCGACGGAATATCCTTCACCTCGTTGCCGCTCTTGTCGAGCCCTGCCGAATCCACAGCATCGATGACAACAGCCTTGAGCTTCAGCTGGTCGGCGATCTGCTCCAGCGTGGAACCGGAACTGCGCAGGTCCTCGATCTGGTCATGGACGTTGATCAACTCTTGCGAGGCGTTCGAGACCGCGAGCTGCTTGCGAATGTCGTCCTTGACTTCATCGAGCGTCTTTGTGCTTTCCGGCTTGATGTTGCTGATCCGTACGATCACCGGACCGAACGTACCCTCGACGACCGGTGTCGTACCACCATTCTTGCTGACGGCGAACGCGGCTTCCGCGATGGCCTGATCCGGAACCTTGTCCTTGGAGAACTCTCCGAGCATCACGTCGGCGGCAGTCTTGCCCTGATCCGTAACCAACTGGTCGAACGTCGTCCCGACCTTCAGCGCATTCGATGCGGCGTTCGCCAGATCCTTGTTCTGGAAGGTCAGCTGCTCGATCGTGCGCGTTTCCGGCGTGCGGTAGTTGTCCTTGTGCTTGTCGAACTCTTCGCGGATCTGGTCGTCGGTAACCGATCCCGCATCGGCGATGTCTTCCGGCTGAAGCTTGAGATACGCGACCTTGCGATACTCAGGGGCGCGATAGCGGGGCTTTGCACCTTCGAACCATTTGTTCAGGACGTCGTCAGCAGGCGCCTTGATCGGCTCGATGTTGGCGTTCGTCAGCAGCAGATAGTCGACGCCACGGCTTTCCTGGCGATAGAGCTTCAGCGCGTCTACGAGCGTTTTTGGTGCGGTGAAGCCGTTGGAGATCGCATCGACGATCTGGCTCCGGACCGCGACCTTGCTGCGCTCCTTGATATAGTCGTCTTCGCGAATACCGGCGTTGCGCAGCCGCGACGTGAACAGTGAGCGGTCGAACTGGCCGTTGACGGCCTTGAACGCCGGGTCGTCACCGATCAGCTTTGCCAGGCGATCCTGCGACAGGCCGAGTTTCATGTCTTCAGCCAGCTGGTCGAGCGATGCGCCCGCAACGAGCTGCGCCAGCACCTGCTGCTCGACGCCGAACGCGCGCGCCTGATCGGGCGTGAGGCGCATGCCGAACTGCTGGCTGAGGTTTGCGACCTGCCGCTGATAGGCTAGGCGGAACTCGTTCACGTCGACATGCTGATCACCGACCGTTACGACAGTCGTGCTGCTGCCGCCATCGATCAACGAACGGGAAACGCCCCAGATGCCGAAAGAGGCGACCAGAAGCAGCATGAGGAGCTTGGCGACCCAGGTGTGGGCGGCTCTTCGCAGAATATCGAACATCGAAACGCAAACCTCGCATTCTTTTTGCCCGCTTTCGGGCAAAGCAATCGACGTTCCTTAGAACAAACCTTTGAGGAAATGAAGGGTTATCGCGTGAAAACATCTGCGCTATATCAGCGGTTGCCTCCGGCATCCCGGCCGCAACAAATGGCCCGCCTTTCGGAACCTTTGGTGCGGTTACCACGTTGAACAGCATCCCGAACAAAGAGGAGCAGACAATGGCCGATTTGAAAACCGCCTCCACCCAGTCTACAGCAGCGCGCGTGAAGGCGGAAATCGCAGCAGACGACCTTTCGGCACAGGTCGCCGCGTTGCGTGAAGATCTTGCTCGGCTGTCCGAAAGCGTGGTTGCGCTGGGGCAGGGCGCCAAGACCGCTGTTGCGGACGAGGCCTCTGTGATGACGGAGCGCGTGCGTGACAAGGTTCGTGAAGAGCCCATCTTCGCGCTCGCGGTGACGGCGGGCGTAGCCTATTTGTTCGGACTGATGAGCCGCCGATAGTATTTGAAGAGTCGCACTGGAAAGGGCCGAACGGATATCCGCTCGGCCCTTATTCGTCAGGAAAATTAACGTCGTATGATGCGCCCGAGCGCAATCAGCAGGCAGGCGCCCACGAAGCCCGCGATCAAATAGCCAATCCAGCCTCCGAGCGCCACGCCAAATCCTGCGAGGATGGCGTTGGCGATGATCGCGCCGACAATGCCGAGCAGGATATTCATGAGAATACCCATGTTGCTGTTCATGAATTTCTCGGCGAGCCACCCCGCTATGCCGCCGATGATAATGGCTGCAAACCAGCCTACGCCTGCGCTTTCCATAATGTATATCCTTTTCGAAGAAAGAGACATCAATGTCGAGAATATGCGGCATGAAGGCACGGCGATGACAGTACAGAGTGCTGACTATACTCAGGCTTTCACCGCAATCATAGCCGTACGCAAGTAGATAGGCACGCGCTCGACTGCAGCAAGGGACGCACAAGAACAGCGCCACGAATGCTGCGGTGCGGTATTAACCGGTAAGAAATAAGCCTATCTCGAGTCTTCTCCATGAAATGCAACCTTTTGGGGATTTTATGAAATTACTCGACGTTATGTCGAGTAATCACGACGCGAGAGTCTTGCAAACAAACAGCATGCAGCGAAAGCACAGGTGACACGCCGAAATGCGAAGAAGCCTCGAAGGCCAATCTCTTTGAATTTTGTAGGCTCTTGCCGTTTGCGTGCCGATTCTGGGGCTCGATCGCGAGCACGTGGGTGTAGTCAAAATGGCGCACCTCCCATTGAAATGAATCTTTATTTCAGCAAGCTCTTGCTCAACCTTTAATCTATGTCATGGTAGCTCTCTGGAAATGAGGGGTATCAGTCATGATTAATCTTCAGTCGGCCGATAAGCACGCTGCCCATGATCAACGCCTGCTGGATTGCCGCGCGGAGGTCGAACCCGCGCTGCACCGCATCATTGAGGATGCTCAGCAACAGGGCTGGGCTCCAGCGGAAGTCGCGATGGCGATCGCCGACGCCGCCGATGATTTCATTCTGCTTCTCGCGACGAGAAAGACCACAGCTCACTGATCCGGCGTCAAGCTCACTCCAACAGCTGTCGTTGCCAACCCACGGCAGCTGTTGACGACGCGCATGGGTCACTATAAAGCCTGACGTCATTCGTGACTGCTGCTCCGCGTTGAGCGCAGTTGCTGGTCAGGAAGAGTGTCCGAGTGGTTTAAGGAACCGGTCTTGAAAACCGGCGTGCGGGAGACCGTACCGTGGGTTCGAATCCCACCTCTTCCGCCACTGTTTGTTATCTACGAATTTTATCTCATTTGAATTCTGTTTGGGCGTCAAATTCCGCTCCCAGCACTGTTCGGCAAACATGCCGGCTTGCGGCGGTTGTTGCAGGCTGCGCTTCATGTCTCCCGATCTCGCCCATGCCTAAAACCTACGCTCATCGTTCGAATAAAGTGCCGCGGGTGAACGCACGATGAGAAGCTTTGCTAAACCTCGCATCGGGGCTTGCCCTAAAGCAGGACGACGCCGCAGTTTGCCACATACGACCAACCGGATTGGGACCCGTGCTTTCGCTGGGCTGCACTTTGGCGAGGGGCTGCAGCCTGTCATATCTGGCGCTGTCGCGGAGCCACGAATCATTGTGCTGTCCGCTCGCGCCGGAACCTTTGGCCAGGGCATCCGTTTCATATCTGCAACGCCCCACATTTGAACGTTGCGCGGACTGGTTGGAACCCATCCCAACGGTCCAAAAAGGCCCGGCGCATAGCCCAAGCGCCGGGCTTCCTCGTTCATGGAACCATCTGGCGTTTCCGCCATTGAAATCGTAGCGGCGCTTTCCTGTAGCGTCGCCCAATCGGTGATCGACCTCAAATCGTCGGTTGGAAATAATAAGCCCGGTGCCGGTCCCTCCGCGCCGGGCTTTCAGATTCGCGTTGCCAATTTGTGGTCGCGTGATGGCTTGAAACCTTGTTCGTGGATCTGACCGGTCAGCCAAGAGGGCGGGATCTCAGTTTTCCACCGGTGCAGGAATAGCGTCCAGAGGTTGAGCTGACCGTTGGCTGGTGTTTCCCGTTCGTCACCTCGATACTACGAAAGCCAATGGCGCCAAATCTGCGCAATTCTCATAAGCGGAAAAGAAGTACGGGCGCCGCATTACGGACATTGCGCCAAGAGCTTTTTAATTGGCGAAAAGTTGCTTGGACGCCATCTTCGACACAGATGTAGGGAGTGCCGCTTGCGAGGATGATCAAGGGTTGTATTCCCGTCGCCGCCGTCCGTATGAGGGAATGCCGTACGCAAAATGCCTTGATTTCTCGAATTTTATGGCTTTCACTCCGGCAACTCTATGTAGAACAACAAAAGGGGAAAACAAAAATGGGATCCAGAATACTCAAGCTTCACACCGCCTTTTTGCTCGGCGCCGTCCTTCTCGGAAGCACGCCCGCTTTGGCTGAAACGGTCCTTCATCGCGGCAATGCCGGCGAACCTCAGACGCTCGACCAGGCGCATACCTCGATCAATATCGAGGAGTTCATTCTGAAGGATCTGTACGAGGGGCTGACCATCTATGATGCATCCGGCAAGATCGTGCCGGGCGCTGCCGAATCGTGGACGTTGTCCGATGATGCGCTCACCTACACGTTTAAGCTGCGCCAGGATGCGAAGTGGTCCGACGGTTCGCCTGTAACCGCTGACGATTTCGTCTTCTCGTTCCAGCGCGTCGAGGATCCGAAGACTGCAGCCGAATATGCCAACATCCTCTATCCGATCAAGAATGGGGAGAAGGTGAACAAGGGCGGGCTCGCGCCGGCGGAACTCGGCGTAAAGGCTGTGGATGCAAAGACGCTGGAGATCAAGGTCGAGCGGCCGACGCCGTTCTTCCTCGAGCTTCTGGCGCATCAGACGGCGTTGCCGGTTTCCAAGGCAAGTGTCGAGAAGAACGGCGCCGACTTCGTGAAGCCCGGCGTCATGGTCTCGAACGGTGCATTCAAGCTTGTGAGCCACGTTCCGAACGACAACCTCGTCGTCGAGAAGAACCCCAGCTATTGGGATGCGGCCAATGTGAAGCTCGACAAGGTCGTTTTCTACCCGATCGACGATCAGGCCGCATCCGTTCGCCGTTTCGAGGCGAAGGAAATGGATCTGGTCTATAACTTCTCGGCAGACCAGATCGATCGCCTGCGCAGCTCCTATTCGGATCAGGTGCACGTCTCGCCGACGCTGGCTACCTATTATTACGCGTTCGACAGCCGCCAGGAGCCGTACAGCGACGTTCGCGTGCGCCGTGCCCTGTCCATGGCGATCGACCGCGATTTCCTGGCAAAGGAGATCTATAGCGGGTCCCAGATCCCAGCCTATTCGCTCGTTCCGCCCGGTATCGATACCTATGGCGCTCCGGCCAAGGCCGATTTCGCCGATGTTTCGCAGCTTGATCGCGAGGACAAGGCTATCGAACTGATGAAGGAGGCGGGCTACGGTGACGGCGGCAAGCCGTTGAACATCGAGATTCGCTACAACACCAATCCGAACCACGAGCGTGTCGCCACTGCCGTTGCCGACATGTGGAAGAACACCTTCAAGGCGAAGGTTTCGCTCGTGAACCTCGACGTCTCCTCGCACTACGCTTACCTGCAGGAAGGTGGCAAGTTCAACGTCGCGCGCGCCGGCTGGGTTGCCGACTATGCGGATGCAGAGAACTTCCTGGCGCTCAATCTCAGCACCAACAAGACGTTCAATTACGGTCACTATGAAAGCCCGGAATTCGACGCCTTGATGGCGAAATCCTATGCCGAGACCGACCCGGCTGCGCGTTCGAAGCTACTGCACGAAGCTGAGACGCATCTGATGGCCGACCAGCCGGTCGCGCCGTTGCTGACCCAGGCCGACCTTTGGCTCGTTTCGAGCCGCGTGCAGGGCTGGCATGACAATGCTGCCAATCAGCACCTGAGCCGTTTCCTGAGCGTTTCCCAGTAATAGACTGGCGCAGACGGCGCACGAGCGAGAGCCCGTGCGCCGTTGCACAGGAGGACGGGTATGATTGCCTTCGTTTTGCGACGTCTCGCAAGCGCGGTTCCGACGCTTTTCATCGTCGTGACGATTTCATTTTTCTTGATGCGGTTCGCCCCTGGCGGTCCGTTCAATCTCGAGCGGCCGCTGCCCCCGGCGACGATGGAGAACCTGATGCGGACGTATCAGCTCGATCAGCCGCTGTGGCGCCAGTACGCGACCTACATCGGCAATGCCGTTCGCGGAGATTTCGGTCCGAGCTATGTCTATAAGGACAACAGCGTCGCCGAACTGATCGGCAAGGGCCTGCCTTATTCGATGGAACTCGGCTTCTACGCGCTGCTGCTGGCGCTTGTCGGCGGTGTTCTGATGGGCACGGTCGCGGCCCTCAGGCAGAACAGTGCCTTCGATTTTTCGATCATGTCGCTGGCGACGATCGGAACAACCGTGCCGAATTTCGTCGTCGGTCCGGTACTGACGCTTATCTTCGCAGTCTCGCTATCGCTCCTTCCGGCCGGCGGCTGGGGAGACGGATCCTTGCGTTTTCTCATCCTGCCGATGATTGCGCTGGCGCTGCCGCAGCTCGCGGTCTTTGCCCGATTGACCCGCGGTTCGATGATCGAAGCGCTTCACGCCGACCATATCCGCACAGCCCGCGCTTACGGATTGCCTGCGCGCGTCGTCGTCGTGACCCATGCCATGCGCGGCGCCATGCTGCCGGTGGTTTCCTATCTTGCCCCATGCGCGGCGGCTCTTTTGACCGGTTCCGCTGTTGTGGAAACGATCTTCACGATCCCCGGCGTCGGCCGTTACTTCGTTCTTGGCGCCCTCAATCGCGACTACACCCTGGTTATGGGGACGGTCATCCTGGTCGCCATTTTCGTGATCATTTTCAATCTGATGGTCGATATCCTCTACGGCCTTCTCGATCCGAGGGTCCGTCATGACTGATCATGTCGCGGGTTCATCGCAGGCCGTTTCCGGCAAAGCCGGCCGCAGCCTGTTCCAGCTGGCCCTCATTCGCTTCCGACGCAATCGAGCCGCGATGGCGGGTTGCGTGATGATGGTGCTGATCAGCCTTTTCGCCTTTGTCGGGCCGCTCTTCGTGTCCCACACCTATGATCAGGTCTTCTCATCCTATGTGACGGTGCCACCGAGCCTGAAGCCACGCCCTGACGTTTCCGCGTTGCAGGACGTCGCGGAAGGGGTGGCGACCCGGGCGCGTGTAAAGCTCGATAGCTTCAAGGTCGAGGGCGAGGCGTTCACCGCCACTGTCAACTCCGAAAACCCCATCGACCCACGCGCCACGCGCTATTTCGACCGCGCGAACGAGTTTCGTGAGACCAGCGTCGGCGCCACGCAGAATGACGGGCGCACATTGGTCATAACAGGCAAGGTCAACCGAGAGTATTTTCCGTTCGGGACGGACTTGAACGGCCGCGATCTGCTGGCGCGCGTGATGCTTGGCGGGCAGATATCCATCGCCGTCGGTCTGCTTGCCAGCTTCGTTTCGCTGGGAATCGGTGTGTTTTACGGCGCAACGTCCGGCTATCTCGGTGGTCGGATCGACAACGTCATGATGCGGCTTGTCGAAATTCTCTATTCGCTACCCTTCGTGTTTCTCGTCGTCGTCCTGGTGGTCTTCTTCGGCCGCAGCTTCATCCTCATATTCCTCGTCATTGGCGCGGTCGAATGGCTTGATATGGCCCGTATCGTGCGGGGACAGACCTTGGCGTTGAAGCGCCGGGAGTTTGTCGGCGCAGCACAGGCGCTCGGCTTGACGGATTGGCAGATCATCCGCCGCCACATTATTCCGAACACGATCGGCCCGGTCATCGTCTTTGTCACTGTCGTCGTGCCGAAGGTCATCCTTCTGGAAAGCTTCCTGTCGTTCCTGGGGCTTGGCGTCCAGGCGCCGCTGACCAGCTGGGGTGCACTGATCTCCGAGGGCGCGAACAACATCCAGTCGGCGCCGTGGCTGCTGATCTTTCCATCCATCTTCTTCGTCGCAACGCTCTTCTCGCTGAATTTCATCGGCGACGGCCTGCGTGACGCACTCGACCCGAAGGACCGCTGACATGGCATCCGAAGATACGATTCTTGCCATTCGCGGCCTCAAGGTCGATTTCGAGACGCCGGACGGGCAGGTGAATGCAGTCAAGGGCATCGACCTCGACGTGCGGGCAGGCGAGACGCTGGCGATCGTCGGCGAATCCGGTTCCGGCAAGAGCCAGACCATGATGGGCCTGATGGGACTTCTCGCCAAGAACGGGACGGCAAGCGGCTCTGCCAAATACCGCGGCAAGGAGCTTGTCGGACTTGCCCCGAAAGAACTGAATGACATTCGTGGTGCCAAGGTCACCATGATCTTCCAGGAGCCGATGACGTCGCTCGATCCGCTTTATCCAATCGGTCGCCAGATCGCCGAGCCAATCGTCCATCACCGAGGCGGAACGCACAAGGAAGCGCGCAAGCGCGTTCTGGAACTGCTGGAGCTTGTCGGCATTCCGGACCCGGGCCGTCGCATCGACAGCTATCCGCACGAACTCTCGGGCGGGCAGCGCCAGCGCGTGATGATCGCGATGGCCTTGGCGAACGAGCCGGACATCCTTATTGCCGACGAGCCGACGACAGCACTCGATGTCACAATCCAGGCGCAGATCCTGTCCCTTCTTGCGTCGCTTCAGCAGCGCTTCGGGATGGCGATCGTGCTGATTACGCACGATCTCGGCATCGTCAGGCATTTCGCCGAGCGCGTCGTGGTTATGCGACGCGGCGAGGTAGTCGAGCAGGGCACCACGGCGGATATCTTCGAACGGCCAACCGCGGACTATACCCGCATGCTCCTGGCCGCCGAACCGCACGGACGAAAGTCCTCGCCGGAGGACGGCGCACCTATCATCTTGGAGGGCCGGGACGTCACCGTAGACTTCGAGATCGGGGGCGGTCTCTTTTCCGGTGGACGTCGACTATTCCGCGGCGTGGACGGCGTGACCGTCAAGCTGCGGGAAGGGCAGACGATCGGGATCGTCGGCGAATCCGGTTCAGGCAAATCGACGCTCGGACGCGCACTCCTGCGTCTTGTCAAAAGCGCTGGCCATTACCGCTTTGGAGCGATCGATATCTCCAACTACGATAGGAAGCGCATGCGACCGCTCCGCAAGGAGATGCAGCTTGTCTTCCAGGATCCCTACGGTTCGTTGTCTCCACGCCAGACAGTCGGCGAGGTCATCACCGAAGGCCTTCTCGTTCATGAGCCCGGATTGAGCAAGGTCGACCGCGACCGCCGCGCTATCGCGGCACTGAAGGAGGTCGGCCTGGACCCGGACGCGCGCAACCGCTACCCGCATGAATTCTCAGGCGGTCAGCGACAGCGCATCGCTATTGCCCGTGCGATGATCCTCAAACCCCAGGTGGTGATCCTTGACGAACCGACATCGGCACTTGACCGCTCGGTACAGGGGCAGGTGATCGATCTTCTGCGTCTGCTGCAGGACAGCCACAAGCTTTCTTACATCTTCATCAGCCACGATCTTTCAGTCGTGAAGGCAATGTCGGACTATGTTGTCGTCATGAAAGATGGACGGATTGTCGAGCAGGGAGATACGGATGCCATCTTCCAGAAGCCCCGCGAAGATTACACGAAAGCGCTGATAGGTGCGGCCTTCACCATCTGAAACCGTTGCCGGGTGGGGCCTTCGGGGCGATCTCCAAGGCTTTCAGTGCCGCCACAATGCTTAAATTAGCATTTTATTAACCATGTTAATTAGAATTGTAGCTATCACGTCGAAAGTCTTCGCAAAATTGCCGCGAAGGCAGCATGATTAAAGTCTCGTTAGGTTGATGGGATTAGGGGTGTCTTGCCCGTAGGGCGGATTTCTTAACCATAACGGTCTTGAACGGCGTGGGACATATGAGACGAGACTTCGGGGCGGCGTCATTCGCAACGGCAGTGCGATGGGTAGGTCTATCGCTGGTTTGTGCAACTGTTACGGCATGTGGAACGGCCCCGACTTCGCCTGCAAAGCCGAAGCACGGCAAGGAATATTTCTCGGAAAAGGAATATGGCGTAAAGGCCAGCCCGCGCGTTGCGAACGGCGACAATATCCCGAAGGGCGGCGGCCGCTATATCGTCGGCAATCCTACGTCGTCAAAGGCAAGTGGTATTATCCGAAGGAAGATTTCTCCTATAACAAGGTCGGCATCGCGTCGTGGTATGGTTCGGCTTTCCATGGCCGCCTGACGGCAAATGGCGAAGTCTACGACCAGATGCACCTTTCCGCCGCGCATCCGACGTTTCCACTGCCAAGCTACGCCCGCGTGACCAACGTCGAAACCGGTTCTTCCGTCATCGTACGCGTCAACGACCGTGGCCCTTACCACGAGGGGCGCATCATCGATCTCTCGAACAAGACCGCCGACATGCTCGATCTGCAGCATAGCGGCACCGGCAACGTTCGCGTTCAATATGTCGGCCGCGCCCGCATGGACGGTCACGACATGCCATACCTGATGGCCTCCTACGTTCCGAAGGGTAGCCGCATTCCAGGCGTCAATCCCGGCGGTGGTCAGATCGCTACGGGCGTTATGGTTGCCTCCAACAGCAAGCGTATAACGGCTGACGAGATCCAGAGCTTCGGCGGCTTTACGCCACCGCGTGCGGAAGATGTTCCCGTACCGATGTCCGCGACCTCCTATGCAGGCTCGACGCCGAGCGCGCCCTATAATGCTGCTCCGGTCCCAAGGCCCATGCCGTCGCCAGCTCCGTCGTTCGGTGCAGGTGCGCAGCCGTTCGATCAGATGGTCGTCCTGCCCGAAATCGGCCCGGTCCCATACGAGCGCCCCAATGGCTGGCAGGGCAGTTCGCTCGCCATGGGTTACCAGGAAGAGGCGGTCAAGACCGTAACCGTTGATCTCGCCTTCGATGCCGTCATGGTTCGCAACGATGGCCTGACCGAGGAGTCGATCTTGGCGTCGTTCACGCGTCAGAAGGAGGCCGGGCAGTCCGCTCGATAATTGCAGAAGCCCTTGGCGGAGGCGGGAAGATGAAGGTTTGGCCCTGGCAACACGTGCTTCTGACGTGCATCTTGCTGCTTCCTGCCGGCTTGGCCGAACCGGTCGCGGCAGCTGAGCCAAACACCGCCTTCGATACCAAGGCCGTTCAAGCCTACATGATCGAAGCGTCGACGGGTACTGTTCTGCTCGCGAAGAACGAGAACCAGACATTTTCTCCCGCATCATTGGCAAAGCTCGCGACCGCGGAGCTCGTTTTCGAAGCGCTGTCAAAGAACCAGATCACCCTCGATACCCAATATCCCGTGTCGGAATATGCCTGGCGGACAGGCGGCGCGCCGTCGCGGACCGCGACCATGTTCGCCGCGCTTAAATCGAACGTTCGCGTCGAAGATCTGTTGAAGGGCATCGCCATTCAGGGCGCGAACGACAGCTGCATCATCCTGGCGGAAGGGATGAGTGGTGGAGAGCCCGCGTTTGCGGAAGCAATGACACGCAAGGCGAAGAGCCTTGGCATGCAGCGTTCCATCTTCGGCAACTCCACGGGATTACCCGACGGAAAGAGCAAGACGACCGCCTACGACATGGTGACGCTGGCTTTGGATCTGCAGCAGAGTTATCCCAACTACTATTCCTATTTCGCGCTCCCGGATTTCCAGTGGAACAAGATCTTCCAGCGAAACCGAAATCCGCTGCTCGGCTTCGGCATGGGTGTTGATGGTCTCGCAACCGGGTTTGCAGAGGGTGAAGGCTATTCGATCGTGGCATCGGCTGAGCGAAACGGCCGGCGCCTTTTCATGGCGCTCGGTGGCCTTCCGTCCGACAAGGAGCGCACCGATGAGGCAAAACGGGTCCTCGAATGGGGCCTCGGTGCGTTTGAGATCCGTCAGCTCTTCGCAGACGGCGAAGTCATCGGAGCGGCTGGCGTCTACGGCGGGGCTGAACGGAACGTTGATCTCGTCGCTGAAAAGGGCGTGAGCGTCTATATCCCCGTCAACAATCCCGACCGTCTGGCTGCGCGTATCGTCTACCATTGGCCCTTGATGGCACCGGTCGCCGCCAATCAGGAAGTCGGTACGCTGCGGATTTTTGCCGGCAGCCGCCTTCTTCGAGAGGTTCCGCTTTATACCAAGGCTGAGGTCGTCGCCGGCTCACTCAGCAGCCGCGCGATCGACGCTATCCTCGAGCTTGGAGAAACGCTGCTGTTTTCCTGGCTATGGGACAAGCCTCAGCCCACGTGATCGCCATATTGATGGTCAATCCTGCGGGAAAGCAGGGAGATCTTCGCAACGCGGTTCCGCTGGCCATAATCTTCCTGTAGATGTACGCCGATAGCGCGATGCGGGCGCGAACATGCAGGAAGTTATCATTGTCGTCCGGCACAGGATTGTTTGTTACATTTGAGGGCGGCGAAGGTGCCGGGAAGTCCACGCAGATCCGCAAACTCGCGGAATCGCTGCGCTCACGCGGCTTCGATGTCTTGCTGACGCGGGAGCCTGGAGGGTCTCCCGGTGCGGAAGCAGTTCGCCACGTTCTCCTGTCGGGTGCTGCGCAGCCATTTGGCACACGAATGGAAGCGATTCTTTTCGCAGCCGCGCGCAACGATCATGTCGAAGGTGTCATTCGTCCTGCCTTAAATGGAGGGAGAGTCGTCCTTTGCGATCGTTTCATGGATTCGTCCCGTGTCTATCAGGGGATTACGGGCAACCTTGAGCCCGAATTCATCGAAACGCTTCAGCGTGTAGCCATCAATGGCGTCATGCCGGATTGCACCGTAATTCTTGATCTCCCGGCCACGGCCGGTCTGGAACGGGCGTCGCGGCGCGGTGCCGCCGTGGCCATTGCTCCCGATCGTTTCGAGAGAGAAGAACTGGAAACGCACGAGAAGCGGCGCGAGGCCTTTCTCGATATCGCCGCCCGCGAACCGGAGCGTTGCCATGTGCTGGACGCGCTCCGTCCTGAAGATGTCATCGCAGCCGATGTGCTGACGATCGTCGAACGGCGACTACCACTCAAAACAAAGATCGCGGAGACGGTTCATGAGTGAGGAACGTCCCGGGCTCCTCGACGGCGCCATCTGGCAGCCCGAGAACACGAAGCTGTTCGGCCACGGGGAGGCGGAAGCCTTCCTGGCGCAATCCTACCGATCCGGCAAAGGGCATCACGCGGTGCTCATCGAAGGGCCAGAAGGCATCGGTAAGTCAACCCTTGCCTTTCGGTTTGCCAATCACGTCCTGTCCCATCCGGATCCGGCAACGGCACCGGCGACAATCGGCGCCCCGGACCTCAATTCGGCGGTAAGCAGACAGATCGCTTCGGGTGCGTCTCACAACCTGCTCTACCTGGCGAGGCCCGTCGACGAGAAGACCGGCAAGGTCAAATCGGCGATTACTGTCGACGAGGTCCGCAAAGCCGGTCGCTTCTTCTCGCAGACATCGGGCACCGGCAACTGGCGCATCGTGATCATCGATCCCGCCGACGACATGAACCGCAATGCGGCCAATGCGATCTTGAAGATACTGGAGGAACCGCCGAAGCGGGCGCTCTTCCTGCTGATCTCGCACGCACCGGGCAAGCTGCTGCCGACCATCCGATCGCGCTGCCTGCCGTTGAAGCTCGCGCCGCTGAGCGATGAGGCCCTTGCGAGCGCTCTGGACCATCTTGGTATCGATGCCGGAGATGAGGCGCTGCTTTCCGCCGCGAACGGCAGCGTCGGGGAGGCGCTGAAGCTGATCAACTATGGCGGCGGCGAAATCATCAGCGCCTACAACGACGTCCTGTCGTCCCAGGGTCCCGCCGCACGGCGGGCGATGCATCGCTTGGCTGACGCGCTTTCCGGGAAGGAAAGCGAGACGATATTCGAGTTTTTCACCACTCACGTAGGGGATGACCTCATGACGCGCGCGCGATCGGCTGCGATCGCCGGCGAGGTCGTAACCGCGGAACGCTTCTCGCGGCTCTATTCGGATATCGTGAACAGATTGACGGTGTCGGACGCCTACAACCTCGATCGCAAGCAAACGATCCTGAGTATCCTTGGCGATATCAAGCAGCCGAGCTGATCAACCGGTAAGCAGTTTCCAGGCCACCACGGCGAGCGTTGCCGCAAGCACGAGCCGGATCGTTCGCTCGTGCAGTTTCGGCGCGAGCAGGCTGCCGGCGATGATTCCGGGAATAGAACCGACGAGCAGGGCGAGCAGCATGCCCCAGTCGATCTCGCCGATCATCCAGTATCCCATGCCGCCGATGAAGGTGAGGGGGACGGCGTGGACGATATCCGAGCCGACGATCTCCCGGACATCGAGGCGAGGGTAGAGGATCAGCAGTACCGTAACGCCGAGCGCGCCAGCGCCGACTGACGTCAAGGTGACGAGAACTCCCAGCGCGAGGCCGAGTAGGGTCGTTAGAACCATGATGGTTGCCGGACGCAGGGGCGGGCGCTCACCCATCGAGCGCTGCGCTAGGGCGAGAACCTGCTTGCGGAAAACCAGCATGAAAGCCGTGATGACAAGCAGCCAGCCGAGCGCCGTCGTGATCGTGTGGGCGACTTCGATGCTCTTGCGGTCTACTCCCGCCATCATCCAGAGCATCAGGAGCGCCGCCGGAACGCTGCCGGCCGCAAGACAGCCGACGACGCGCCAATTGATGCGGCCATGAATGCCATGAACAGCAGTGCCCGCGCTCTTTGTGACTGCGGCGTAGAGGAGATCGGTGCCGACGGCGGTTGCGGGATGCACGCCGAACAGCAAGACAAGGAGCGGTGTCATCAACGACCCGCCACCAACGCCGGTAATGCCCACCAACGCGCCGACAAGCAGCCCGGAAAGGGAGTAAAGCGGATCAAAACTGGCCAGGGTCAAGCCGTGGCCCTCGAGCCTACGTTGAAAACGCTGCTGCGGGGTGCTTTGGATGTCACGTTGCTGTTGCCCTGTCTTCTTTCTCTCCTGCCTAGAGCGATGAAAAAAGCGAGTCAAGCGCACTGCGGGCTTCATAGTCGAATCCCCGGCCGGCATGAAACTTAGTGTTTCGCTTCGTGGCCACATGCGCTAAGAGCGGCTGATAAATTTTATAGAGTAAGCCGGACACGAATGGCCGCCATGACAGACAAGACACCCTTCTACATCACCACCGCGATCTCCTACCCGAACGGCAAGCCGCATATCGGCCACGCCTACGAACTGATCGCGACGGATGCCATGGCGCGCTACCAGCGGCTGGACGGCAAGGATGTCTTCTTCCTGACGGGCACCGACGAGCACGGTCAGAAGATGCAGCAGACGGCGCGCGCCGAAGGCATCTCGCCGCAGGAGCTTGCAGACCGCAACTCCGGCGAGTTCCAGGCAATGGCGACGCTGCTCAATGCCTCGAACGACGATTTCATTCGCACGACGCAGGAGCGTCACCACGAAACGTCGCGAAACATCTGGAACCTGATGGCCGACAACGGCGATATCTATAAGGATTCCTACGCCGGCTGGTATTCGGTTCGCGACGAAGCCTACTATCAGGAAAACGAGACTGAGCTACGTGCCGACGGCGTCCGCTACGGTCCGCAGGGTACGCCTGTAGAGTGGGTTGAAGAGGCGAGCTACTTCTTCAAGCTCTCGGAATACCAGGACAAGCTGCTTGCGCTCTACGAAGCCAATCCCGATTTCATCGGTCCGGCCGAGCGTCGCAACGAAGTCATCTCGTTCGTGAAGTCGGGGCTGAAGGATCTGTCGATCTCGCGCACGACGTTCGATTGGGGCATCAAGGTGCCGAATGATCCCGATCACGTCATGTACGTCTGGGTCGACGCCCTGACGAACTACATCACCGCGACAGGCTATATCGAGGATCGCAACGGTCCTCGCGCGAAGTATTGGCCAGCCGATGTTCACATCATCGGCAAGGACATCATCCGCTTCCACGCGGTCTACTGGCCTGCTTTCCTGATGTCGGCTAAGCTGCCGCTGCCAAAGCGCGTCTTCGCTCACGGATTCTTGCTCAACAAGGGCGAGAAGATGTCCAAATCGCTCGGCAACGTCGTCGATCCCGTCAACCTGGTGAACCATTTCGGTCTCGATCAGGTGCGCTACTTCTTCCTGCGCGAAGTATCGTTCGGTCAGGATGGCAGCTACAGCGAAGAGGCGATCGGCACCCGCATCAATTCAGACCTTGCGAACGGTATCGGCAATCTGGCGAGCCGCTCCCTGTCGATGATCGGCAAGAATTGCGACGGAAAAATTCCTGAATGCGGCCCGCTCACGGACGAGGACAAGGCGATGCTGGCCCAGGCCGACGCGCTGCTTGCGTCGACGCGCGACGATATGAGCAAGCAGCTCATTCACCGCGCCCTGGCTTCGATCATTGCAGTTGTTTCGGAAACAGACCGCTACTTCGCCGGCCAACAGCCTTGGGCCCTGAAGAAGACCGATCCTGCGCGTATGGGCACCGTACTCTATGTCACGGCCGAAGTCGTCCGACAGATCGCCATCCTGCTGCAGCCATTCGTGCCGGAATCGGCAGGCAAGCTGCTGGATCTCGTTGCTGCGCCCGCCGACAAGCGTGACTTCGCAGCACTCGGCGAAGCCGGTCGTCTCGTCGTAGGCACCGAGCTTGAAGCACCGACGCCAGTCTTCCCGCGTTACGTGGCGCCGGAAGCGTGAGGATGTCATGCTGATCGATACGCATTGCCATCTGGACTTCGCTGACTTCGAAGAGGAGCGGGACGAGATCGTCAAGCGCGCTCACGATTCCGGCGTCAAGCAGATGGTGACGATCTCGACGCGCGTGCGCAAGCTCGACGGCCTTCTCGCCATCACCGAGAAATATCCGTCGGTCTTCTGCTCGGTTGGCACGCATCCGAACAGCGCAAACGAAGAACTCGATATCCAGACCGAGGATCTCGTACGCCTTGTCAATGCCCACGAGAAGGTCGTCGCTATCGGCGAGGCGGGTCTGGACTACTTCTACGATACGCAGACGCCTGAGGATCAACAGACAGGGTTCCGCCGTCATATCGCCGCCGCGCGTGAGACGAAGCTTCCGTTGGTCATTCATAGCCGCAGCGCCGATGAAGACATGGCGGCGATCCTGACCGAGGAAACGGGCAAGGGTGCATTTCCCTTCATTCTGCACTGCTTCTCGGCGGGCGCGGAGCTTGCAAGGGTCGGCGTCGAACTCGGAGGCTATATCTCCTTCTCCGGCATTCTGACGTTCCCGAAATCGGAAGAGTTGCGCGATATCGCCACGACCGTTCCGCACGATCGTTTGCTGGTTGAAACCGACGCGCCATATCTTGCGCCGAAGCGTTGGCGCGGCAAGCGCAACGAACCGTCCTACGTAGTGAACACCGCCGAGGTCCTGGCTGAAACGCTTGGGCTCAGCTACGCCGAGATGGCGAAGATCACGACCGACAACGCGTTCCGCATTTTCTCAAAGATGCCAAGGATCTAGCAGCGTGGGATACCGGCGGCGCTTCACCATTCTCGGCTGTTCGTCGTCACCGGGCGTTCCCCGTATCACCGGCGATTGGGGTGCCTGCGATCCTGCCAATCCGAAGAACCGGCGTACCCGTGCTGCCTTCATGGTCCAGCAATTCGACGATAACGGCGGCGTCACGACGGTCGTCATCGACACTGGACCGGATTTTCGCGAGCAGATGATCGCTGCGGGCGTGACGCATATCGATGCGGTGCTCTACACCCACCCTCATGCGGATCACATCCATGGCCTGGACGACCTGCGCGGCTATTTCTATGAAGCCCAGCAACGTGTCCCGATCCACGCGAACAAGGAAACCATGGACCGTATCCGCCAGGGTTTCGGCTATTGCATGGAGACGCCACCCGGCAGCAATTACCCGCCGATCGTTGAACCCAGGGTCATCGAGAGCATTGACGTCCCGGTGCGCATCAGCGGCGCAGGAGGGACGATTGCCTTTCGGCCGCACACGCAGCAGCACGGCGACATCACGTCATTGGGATTTCGCATCGGCGATGTCGCTTATTGCAGCGACATCAGCGACTTTCCGCCGGAAACTGTCGTAAAACTTCAAGAACTCGACATGCTGATCATCGATGCACTGCAGTATCGATATCACCCTAGCCATCTGTCGCTTGAGCAATCACTGGACTGGATCGATCGCCTGAAACCGCGGCGGGCGATCTTGACTCACATGCATACGCCGCTCGACTACGACACTGTTATGGCCGAGACGCCGGATCACGTCGTGCCTGCTTATGACCAGATGAGCTTCGATGTCGAGTTCGAGGAACTGGAAAGCGCCTGACCAGCGATCAGGCCTCTTCACATTTTTCCGACATCAGCTGGCGCTTCGCGCTCTCTGATCGCGTTGAGCGGCTACAAAGCTGCGCCAGCCGCCGTATTCGGTGATATCGATCGCCCCGATGATCGCCGCCGGCTCCACCAGAAAGCCTTTTACCACGGTTCCATCTGACAACGAGATCGAACCGATCCCAAGAGGCGAAGGTATACCTGCCACGAATTGCCCGAAGGCAGCCGGTGTCAGTCGCCAGACTTCAACGTCGATATGACCGCCTTCGCCGGCTTCGACACGGATCATACCGGGCTTCGCCGGCACCTGACCGGCAAGCGCGAAGAGCCGGTAGGCATCCGATGTCTGCGCCTCTCGCGAAAATACTGCATCAAAGTCACGCAATTGCACATTCAACTGCATGCCGGAAAGGTGCGCACCGACGACCACGAGGTCGATCATGCCATCCGGGGAAGCCGTCGCCGTTATGGTCGGCGTCGGGGGCAAGGCCCAGCTGGTCGCTCCGAGTCCAACGCCGGCCGTCTGGTGGATCTCGCGCGCCAGCGCTGCCGTCAAACCATCCCGGCCTGATGGCGCCAGAAGCGTTACGCTTGCCGGCAGTCCGTCACCGCGTTTGCCCGTCGGTACGGCGATGCCGCACATATCGAGTAGATTGACGAAATTGGTATAGGTCCCAAGCCGCGAGTTCTCGCGGATCGGCTCGGCGGCAAGCTCAGCCATGCTGTAGTGTCTCGGGGCTGTCGGCACGCAGAAGAGATCGACGGAGTCGATGATCGGCTGTACCGCACGCTTCAGCGCTTGCAGGGCGTAGAAGCCGTTGAAGGCGTCAGCCGCACTGAGTGTCTTCGCGCCACCATAGATCTTGCGGGTAACCGGATGGAAGCTTTCCTCGTTGCTGTCGAAGAAGGCCTTCACCGCGGCGTAGCGCTCGGCCACCCAGGCACCCTCATAGAGCAGGTTTGCCACCTTGTAAAAATCGCCAAACGGTACTTCGACGACGCGATGGCCGAGCGCTGTCAGCATCCCGAGGGCGTCTTCGTACGACGCTTCCATGCTGGCGTCGCCAAAGAACTGGCGATCCGGCTTGGCGGGGACGCCGATCGTCAAGACCGGTGGAAGCGGACCGTAGCCGGTGGCGGTCATGTCCTTCGAGTAGGCATCCGCTGCATCGTAACGCGCGGTCGTGTTGAAGACGCGCCACGCGTCGTCAACCGTCAGGGCAAATATCGAGACACAATCGAGCGTGCGGCAGGCGGGTATAACGCCGGTTGTCGAAAGCGCGCCGACGCTCGGCTTTAGACCGACGATATTGTTAAGCCCCGCCGGAATGCGACCGGAACCTGCCGTATCCGTCCCGAGCGCGAAGCTGACGATCCCTTGCGCGGTGGCGACAGCCGAGCCGGAACTGGAGCCGCCGGGCACCAGACTGGCGTCAATGGCATTGCGAGGGATCGGGTAGGGCGAGCGGACGCCGACGAGGCCGGTGGCAAACTGGTCGAGGTTGGTCTTGCCGATGACAAGCGCGCCGGCCTCCTTGAGCAGACGAACGACGGTCGCATCGGCTGTGGGCATATAGGAATAGTCAGGGCAGGCCGCCGTCGTTGGCATGCCCGCTACGTCGATGTTGTCCTTCACGGCGAACGGGATGCCCCAAAGCGGCTTGGCGTTTGCGTCAAACGGACCCAGCGCATCCGCCTGGGTGAGCAGTGCCTCACGTTCCGCGAGGTGAAGAAAAATGCCGGGATCGTTGACCTCTGCCAGCCGCGCGAACACACGATCAATGATCGCGTGAACGGTTCCGCCGCCACTGTAGAATGCGTGCAGTGATGTGATGTCGAAAGCCGGTGCGCCGGTCATGCTATTTCCTCTTCCAGTATCTTCACGGGCCGATCCCATTGGATCAGCACAACGCAGCCGGTATCACTCCAGACAGAGTGTTCGGTTCCGGCCGCATTGACGATGTAGCTGCCGCGACCGTAATCGCCGGCTTCGTCGGATTGGGTGCCTTCCAGGACCAGAATGGTCTCCAGCCCTTCGTGGCGGTGGCGTGGTACGGAGGCGCCGGCCTCGTATTTCAAAAGGGCCACTCCGGGTTGATCACCCTGGAAGGGCTGGATCCAATGGATCGTCACCTCTTCACGAAACGGAGAAAAAGTCAGGTCTTTCCAGCCACCTAGCGTCAGAAGCTCGCGTGTCGTCTCAGGCATGACCGATCACCTCCAATATGTCGTCCACATGTGCAGTCCACCCAACGATCGCGCCTTGGGCGCGGATCATAGCGATGGCGGCATCCTTGAATTCGGGAAAATAGCTCTCGGTGGCCTCTTCCGCGAGCAGGCACTCATAGCCACGGTCATTGGCCTCCCGCATCGTTGTCTGCACGCAGACCTCCGTCGTGACGCCTGCGAACACCAGCTGCGTGATGCCTTTTTCCTTCAGAACGTCGCCAAGTTCAGTGGCGTAGAAGGCGCCTTTCCCGGGTTTCTCGATGACGATCTCACCATCGATGGGCGCAAGTTCAGGCAAAATCGCCGTGCCCGGCTCGCCCGCGATGAGGATCCGCCCCATCGGTCCATCGTCGCCGATGCGCAGGCTCGGCTTGCCGCGATTGCGCTTGGCAGGTGGAAGATCGGAAAGATCCGGCTTGTGGCATTCCATGGTGTGAATGACGGGCAATCCTGCATCGCGGAACCCCTGGATCAAGCGCTTGACGTCGGGCACGATTTTCGTGATGCGCCCGACATCATTGCCGAGGCTGGCGCCGAAGCCGCCGGGTTCGGCGAAGTCGCGCTGCATGTCGATGACGACAAGTGCCAGCTCACCTGGCTTCGCCGGAAAGGCGAAAGGTTGCGCTTTGATCTCCGCCATCAATGATGCCCCGCCATGTGAGAACCGATAACGGCAATATCCGCCGCGAGCGCAGGCGTCTCGTAAACCAGTTTGCCCTCCGAGATCACCATGATCCGGTCGGACATCTCCAGCAGTTCGTCGAGATCCTCCGACAGCAGCAGCACGGCGGCGCCCGAATTGCGCGCCCGCATGATCCGAGCCCGGATCTCTGCCACGGCGGAAAAATCGAGGCCGAAGCAGGGGTTGGACACGATCAGCAGATCGACCTCGCCGGTGAGCTCTCGCGCCAGAACCGCCCGCTGCACATTGCCGCCGGAGAGTGCTGCGATCGGCGAGGAGGACGATGCCGTCTTGACCTTGAAATCGGCGATCAGGTCGGTGGCACGTTTGCGCATCTTGCCCTTGCTGAGCCAGATCGCATCCTTGCCGTCGGCTTTCAGGTCGAAGGTGCGGAAGGCGAGGTTTTCGCTGACTGTCATCTTCGGCGCACAGGCGTTCTGCAGCGGCTCCTCGGGGATGAAGCGCACATTGTTGCGACGCGTTTCCGGTCGCGTCGCGCCATAAATCCCGCCATTGACCTCAACCGTCCCCGCATTCGTCGGCCGCTGGCCGGCGAGGATCTCGGTCAGTTCCTTCTGGCCATTGCCCGAAATGCCGGCAATGCCGACTATCTCACCGGATCGCACCGTCAGGCTGTCGATTTCGATCGTCTTCAGCCCGGACCGATCCGGCGCCTTCACCTTCTCGACCTTGAGAACCGGCTTGGCGGCCGAGGAGACCGGCACGCGCGTGTCTAGTTCGGCAAGCTTCACGTCGCCAATCATCATCGCCGCCATGTCTGATGTCGAGAGTTCGCCCACCTTGCCTGATCCCACCAGCTTACCGCGCCGGAGGATCGAGACAGCGTCCGCGAACTTGGTCACTTCGTGAAACTTGTGCGAGATCATCAGGACAGTCAGTTCACCACGTTGGGTCATGCCGCGCACCAGCCCGAGCATCTCGTCGGCCTCGGCAGGCGTCAGCACCGAGGTCGGCTCGTCGAGCACGAGGAAGGAGCGGCCGAGATAGAGCTGCTTGACGATCTCGAGCTTCTGCTTCTCGCCGGCGGCCAGCTCGCTCACCGGCCTGTCGAGCGGGATTTTGAACGGCATCCGCTCCATGAAGGCGGCGAGGTCCTTGCGCTCCTTGGCCCAGTTGATGATGTGAGGCACTTCCGCGCGGCTGATCACGAGGTTCTCGGCACCAGTCAGCGACGGCACCAGCGTGAAGTGCTGGTAGACCATGCCGAGTCCATAGGTCGCAGCATCCCTGGGCGAGGTGACCGCCACCTCACGGCCATCCACCGAGAGCGAGCCCGAGGTCTGGTGGTAAAAGCCCATGATGCATTTCACCAGCGTCGACTTGCCGGCGCCGTTTTCGCCGAGCAGCGCGTGAAAAGTCCCCGCCGGGATATCGATCGAGACATTGTCGAGCGCCGTGAAGCTGCCGAAGCGCATGGTCATGCCGATGGTCTGGATGCCGACGGCCTTGCCGGCCTGCGGGAGAGGGGTATCGCGGACGATGCTCACGTCAGGTCTCCTTTTCGACGATGATTGCGACGGGCCCGCCACCAGGCGGCCCCTGATGCTCGGCGCCACCCGAGACGTAGAGATCGGTCATCCCGAACACGCCACCAAGCACGCCGCCGACAAAGGCGCGGGCATGGCGCGTGCCGGATATGTCGGAATCGCCGAGCATGGTGTGCCGGTTGCCGCGCACCTGGCCGCTCGGGTCAGGTTCCGCCTTGGCAAGCACGGCCGCAAGCTTGCCCTCGGGCAGCCGCGCATAGGCCGCCTTCACCGACTGCACATCGATTGCGTCCCGCATGACAGCATGGTCGATCTGGAAAGGACCGGACCACCTGGAACTCATGCCGAGCACGACGATCTCGTGATCCAGCAACTCGACGCCTGCCGACGCCGACGCACAGCGCGAATAAAGTTCATGCCGCGTGCCGATATCGCCATCGGTGATCTCGTCCACATCGATCTCGCCCAGCGCCACCGCAACCCCGAGCGCCGACGCGCCGCGCGAAAGCCCCATGGATTTCAGCGTATCACGGGTGGCGACCGTCTTGCCGGACGCTTCCACCTTGGCGATCCGTTGCGTGGTCAGCAGCGGGCACTTGATCTGCACGAAATGCACGTCCGCCATATCCCCGATCCCGGCATCCCGGATCGCGGCCCTCACGGCATCGGCCACCATCAGCACCTGTGGCCGGCGCCCGAGATCATGCGAGGGCAGGGCAGGCGTCCGTGCCGCCCCGATCGCCAGAGCCCGCGTTGCCGGCGCATCGGTCTCCTCGCGGGCAAACACCGTCCAATGCGGTGACAGCGCCCCTTCGGTGCCGCCGGACATGACGATCGACACGCCCTCGACACCATGCTTGCGAAACAGCGTTTTGAAGCTTGATGTCGCGTAACCGCGGGTGAAATCGTTGACGCAGCCGTTGCCCTCGGTCTTGCCGAGGATGGCGACCACATTCTGTGGCTTCAGGCCGGCGGCAAACAAGGCCGCGACGCCCGAGACATCATCCGGCCCCTCGGCCGGCACGCGAAACACATGGGCACGCATCGATGGCATCAGACGAGCGCCTCGACCAAAGCCTTGGAATTGGAAACGGAGCCGAACACGCCGCCCTGCATCTTCACCATATGGATGGCGGCGAGGTGGTTGTTGTAGTCGGTGGCGCCGCAGCAATCCTCCAGCAGCAGGCATTCGAAACCGCGATCATTGGCCTCGCGCATGGTGGTGGAGACGCAGACATCCGTGGTGATCCCCGTGAGGATGATGTTTTCAATGCGCTTCTGGTTGAGGATCAGTTCGAGATCCGTGGCGCAGAACGAGCCCTTGCCCGGCTTGTCGATGATCACCTCGCCGTCGAGCGGATAAAGCTCCGGAATGATGTCCCAGCCCGGCTCGCCGCGCACGAGAATGCGGCCGCAGGGCCCGGCGTCGCCAATGCCGGCGCCGATCCGCTGCGAGCGCCAGCGCTTGTTGGCGGGCAGGTCGGCAAGATCAGGCCGATGGCCCTCGCGGGTGTGGATGATGTGGTAGCCCTTGGCGCGCATTTCAGTAAGCACCGCCTTGATCGGCTCGATCGGCGCCTGCACCAACGCCAGGTCGTAGCCCATGTGATCGACATAGCCGCCCTTGCCGCAAAAGTCGGTCTGCATGTCGATGATGATGAGGGCGGTATTGTCGGGCCTGAGCGCCCCGTTATAGGGCCAGGGGTAGGGATCGGCCTTGACGTAATGCTCTTTTGCCTGGGTCATCATGTCCATCGTCCGTCTCCTTATTCGCCCGCAAGCTTGAATGTTTCGCCATAGCGCCTCGCCGGCTTGTCGAAGCCACAGGAAGTGCCGTCGGTGATCTTGATGTCGGCTTCCCAGGGCAGTCGGTACTTGCCCGCGATCAGGTCGTGCATGTAGCTGTAGGGCGCATCGCCTGCGCCGCCGGCGACCGCGACGTAGCCGCGATGGCCGAACTGGTAGATGTTGTTCTCCACACCCCATCCGAGACGCGCCTCGCGCACCAGGTCCGGCCGGACCTCCGCGGTGATGATCTCGTTGACGCGCCCGGATGTGCCATGCGCAATGATCGAGCCATCGAAATTGCAGATCATGCCTTCGCCCATACTGTCGAAGGTGCCATCTGAGCCGCACATGCACACGCTCGCCGTGACCATGAGGTTGCAGAAGGCATTGGACTGGTTTGTGAATTTCCAGCTGTCGCGGATCGGCGCGGTATAACCAGCCGTGCGGATCATGATCTCGGCGCCCTTGTAGGCACATTCCCGCGCCATCTCGGGGAACATGCCGTCATGGCAGATGATCAGCGCCAGCTTGGCGCCTTTCGGGCCATCGATGACGGGGATGCCGAAATTGCCCGGCTCCCACGGCTCGACCGGAACCCAGGGGTGCATCTTGCGATAATAGATTTTCAGTTCGCCCGCATCGTCGATGACGATGCCGGAATTATAGGGCATGCCATCAGGGTTGAACTCCATGATCGAGAAGCAGCCCCAGATCCGGTTGTCCAGACAGGCTTTCTTGAAGGCTGCGACCTCCGGCCCATCCAGCCGGCACATGATGTCGGGATTGATGTCCATCGACAGGCCGTGCAACGCATATTCAGGGAAGACCACAAGGTCCATGCCCGGCTGGTTGCGCCGCGCCTTGCCGACGAGATCGACGATCCCCTGCGTCTGCCGCACCAGATCCTCCTTGGTGACGGTAACAGGAAGCTGCAGTTGGACGAGGCCGATACCGACACCGTGTTCCGATTTGTTGAGGCCGCCGAGACCGTTCATGGCAAAACCCTTATTTCGAGCAATAATTACTTGGTGAGTGGCTTATTTCGTAACTGACAGGGCCCCTGGCGCACCAGCGAGTGAGCGGGTAGGCGAGGAGGTGGCGATCAGGATGGCAAGCGTCAGCACGTAGGGTGCAGCATAAAACAGGTAATATCCTTGGGTGACGCCGACCGATTGCAGGGCAGGGCCGAGCGCGCCGGCGCCGCCGAAGAGCAGGGCGGCCAGAAAGCAGCCGATCGGGTTCCATCGCGCAAAGATCACGAGTGCGACCGCCATCAGGCCCTGTCCGGAAGAAATTCCTTCATTCCAGGAGCCCGGATAGTAGAGCGAGAGATAGGCACCACCGACTGCCGCCAGCGACCCACCCGCCGCCGTGGCAAGCAGGCGAATGCGGTCCGGATCGATGCCCATGGCACGCGCAGCATCCGTGCTGTCGCCGACGACGCGCAGGATGAGGCCGACGCGGGTATTCTTGAATGCCCACCACAGCGCCACCGCCAGCAGCGCGCCGATCAAGAAGAGCACATTGATGTTCAACGCCGCCTGCACCTGCGGCAGGCTCGACCAGCCGCCGAGCGGGATCGAGGGCAGATGCGGCGCCACCGGCTTGATGAAGGGCTTGCCGAGGAAGAAGGCCATCCCCAGGCCGAACTGCATCATGGCGATGCCGATCGCGATGTCGTTGACCTTCGGCCACTTGCAGATCCAGCCGTGCACGAGGCCGAAGACGGCGCCCGTTCCCATGGCCGCGAGTACGCCGAGCCAAGCCGAGCCGCTCATGACGGCCACCGCGTAGGCCGTCATCGCGCCGAACACCAGCGTTCCCTCGAGCCCGAGATTGATGCGACCCGATCGCTCCGTGATCGTCTCGCCGAGGCTGACGAAGATGAAGGGCGTGGAGACCCTGATGGCGCCGGCGAGGATTGCCAGCGGTACACCCCATATGCCGATACCGCTCTCGTCCATCACGGGTTCCTCTTCCAAAGGTCGGGGTTGAAGATCTTGAAGCGGCCGTAGAAGGTTTCGAACAGCAGGATGACGACGAACAGCGTCCCCTGCAGCACCAGCACGGTCGCATCCGGCAGGCCCATGCGCCGCTGGATCAACCCGCCCGAGGCATCGATGCCACCAAGCAGGATGGCGACGGGAATGATCGCCAGCGGATTGTGTCGCGCCAGGAACGCGACGAGGATGCCCGTGTAGCCATAGCCGGCCGCCAGTGAGGCATTTGCACTGCCCTGGACGGCGGCGACCTCGATCATCCCGGCAAGACCGGCAAAGCTGCCAGCGATGGCCGTGAAGCCGACGATCAGGCGACCAACCGGCAGTCCCTGGATTTGTGCGGCGCGAACATTGCCGCCGGCGATACGCGCCGCAAAGCCGTAGCTCGTGACTTCGATCAGCACCCACGAGACGATGCAGGCGACGATACCGATGGCGAGCCCCCAATGCACGTCCATGCCGGGTATTTTGCCGAGCATGTAGTCGGCGGGCAGGGGGGCTGTGGAGGGTTTGTTCAGACTTGCCGGATCGCGCAACGGTCCTTCGACGAACTGGTTCATCAGCGCGATAGCGATGTAGGCGAGCAGCAGCGAGGAGATGGTCTCGTTGACGCCGCGGTAGTGGCGAAGGAAACCGGCCAGCCCGATCCAGATGCCGCCGACGATCATCGCCGCCGCTGCCATCACAAGCAGAACGAGGAGGGCAGGTAGCGTTCCGACGAACGGCAACGCCACTGCCGCGGCCGCGACACCACCCAGCACCACCGCGCCCTCGCCGCCGATGATGACCAGCCCCAGGCGGGCAGGCAGAGCAACGCAAAGCGCTGTCAGAAGCAGCGGGGCGGCCCGGCTGAGGCTGTTCTGGATCGAGAACCAGCTGCCGAAGCCGCCCGTGTACATCAGTTGGAACAAGGTAATCGGCGATTTGCCGATCACCACGATGAATACCGAGAAGAGCGCCAGCCCGATCAGGATCGCGCCGAAGCTGATGGCAACAGGTTCCGCGCGTCGCGCGACCCACTCGAGGATGGGCCTGAACGCGGACGATGGTTCGGAAGCCATGCCTATGGCGGAGGTGTTTGCCTCGACTGTCATGACGCTTCTCCCCCTGGCTCAGGCCGTGGATCCGACGACGCCTTCCACCAGGTAGGCCATGCTCTCGAGCTCGACGGCATCTTCGGCATAGCTCTTGTCAGCCGTTACGACGACGTTGCCCTTGTTGTCCTTGATCGGTCCCTTGAAGACCGAGAACTTGCCGCTCATCATCTCGGCAAGGGTGGCATCGAACTTAGTCCGTCCCTCGGCCGGCACAGCAGGTCCGAGCGGGCTCATCTTGACGAAGCCGTCCTTGAGGCCGCCGCGCACGAAATTGCCGAGCTTTTCGCCGGCTTGCGCTCTCTTGACGAAGTCGCTGTAGACATTGCCCCAGGCCCATTCGGCGCCAGTCAGGTATTTTTCAGGTGCCAGCGGGCTCTGGTTGGCATGATAGCCGCAGACGAAGGCACCGCGGCCAGCTGCTGTTTCGACAACAACCTTCGGGCTGTCGACATGGCAGGTGATCACATCGGCACCCTGGTCGATCAGCGCATTCGTCGCTTCGGCTTCCTTGACGGCAAGCGACCATTCGCCCGTAAAGATGACCTGGCAGGTAATCGTCGGATCGACCGAGCGCGCGCCGAGCAGAAAGGCGTTGATGTTCTGCAGCACCTGCGGGATGGGCTTGGCGGCGACGAAGCCGATTTTCTTGCTCTTCGACGTATAGCCGGCCGCGACACCATTCAGATATTGACCCTGGAAGATGTAGCCGAAATACGAACCGGTGTTCGCGGGGTTCTTGCCTTCCTGCCAGAGACCGCCGCAATGACGGAACTGGATATCAGGATACTTTGCAGCCATCGCCAGCATATGCGGGTCGAAGTAGCCGAACGACGTCGGGAAGATCAGCGTGGCGCCATCGAGGTTGATCATCGACTCCATCGTCTTCTGGACATCGACGGTTTCGGGAACATTTTCTTCTTCGACGATCGTGATGCCCGGCAGGGCCTTCAGCGAGGCTGCACCTTCGGCATGTGCCTGGTTGTAGCCGTAGTCGTCCTTAGGGCCGACGTAAATGAAGCCCACCGTCAGCGCGGTCTGGGCGAGGGCGCGGCCACTCAGCAAGCCAGGCGTCATGGCGAGCGCTCCGGCTGCGGAAGCCTGGAGGAAATGGCGTCGGTTCATGGAAAGGAGTTTGGTCATCGGAATGCTCCTTGCGGCTACGGCCGGTTCGAAAAAACGTTGCGTAAAAGTGTATGCAACGACCGTGCCAGACTTTATGTTATTGATTTTATGCAATAAAAATATTCGATAAACATGCGCTGAACAAACTGCATGCAGTTTCGACAGATAAATGGTCGAAAAGTAATCAGAGGATGATATTTGAGCAAATGTCGATTTCGACCAGGTTTCCATAGTTGTAAAACGCGCCTGAAACCCACGAAAAAGACGAAACTATTTGACTTTTCGGGGCATCGAACGAATCTGTATGCAATCTAGGGAAATCAGCTAAACGTGAATCAGCTCAAGCGCAGACAAGTGGTAAGGGCCGGCACGACCGTTGAACAAATGGTCCGCGCGGTAGCTGATATGATCGTGACGGGAGCATTGCTGCCGGGCGAAAAACTGGACGAAATTTCGCTGGCGGGGCGTTTCGAAGTGTCTCGAACGCCCGTGCGTGAAGCGTTGAGGGAGCTCGGTGCGATGGGCTTGGTCGATCGCGAACCGAACCGCAGCGCGACCGTCGCCAATGTGACGGAAGCCTATCTTCATTCGATGTTCGAGGCCATGTCAGAACTCGAGGCGATTTGCGCGCGGCTATCAGCTGAACGCATGACCATCGATGAAAGACGCGCACTGGAGTTTTCGCATCGCGGTTCGGCAAAGCTCGTTCACGCCGGCGCCGACGACGAATACGCGGCGCACAACACCGAGTTTCACTCGCGGCTGTATCGCGGCGCGCATAATGATCACATCTACGAGATGGTGACCCAGACCCGCGCGCGGCTGGCACCGTTTCGTCGCGCGCAGTTCCGCTTGCCGGGCCGCCTGGCAAAATCCTATGACGAGCACGACGTGATCGTGACGGCTATCATGCGCGGCGATGCAGTGGCGGCTGGACAGGCGGCCTATGCGCATGTTGCGATTGTTAGTGACGCAAGCATCGTCTTCGCGACCGTCAAGGGACAGTAAGGTTATCGTCCATCATCAGAGACGGTTGGTAACGCTTTGAAAGAGAAAAGCTTTTATATAGCGTCAAGATCATCGGGCCGAAGCTGCCGACTGGTTGAAATTAATTCTTCTGTTCCATAATCTATCTTATACGATCTTTGGGTGGGTAGGGGTACATTCTATTTCCAAGTGCGACATGCCAGTAATTTCAATGGCTTCACTTTGGAGATTTTGGCATGTATCGATGCTATACGCAGATCACCCTTGCCGATCGCCGGCGTCTTCATCATCTGGTGGCGGCAAAGGTTCCGGTCAACGAGATGGCGCGTCAGCTTGGCCGTCATCGCTCGACCATTTACCGCGAGATCAAGCGCAACACGTTTCATGACCGTGAGCTGTCAGACTGGGACGGATACTACAGCACGGTGGCTCACGACATCTCCAGGGACCGTCGGAGCCGATTGAGAAAGCTGCGGCGCCATCCAGCTTTACGCAAGCAGATCATCAAGCAGTTGGAGGCGCGCTGGTCCCCGGAACAGATCGCCGGACGTTTGCTGTCGGACGGGCTCAGTCGCATTCGCGTGTGCAAAGAGACGATTTACCGCTTCATCTACAGCAAGGAAGATTACGAGCTTGGTCTTTATCAGTATCTCTCTGAGGCCCGCCGTAAACGTCGTCCAATGCGTTCCAGGAAGCCGCGCGACGGCGCGTTTCCCGCTAGCCACCGGATATCCCAAAGACCTGATTTCATTGGAGATAGATCGATGTTTGGCCATTGGGAGGGAGACCTCCTCATCTTCGAACGCCCACTCGGCCATGCCAATGTCACCACGCTCGTGGAGCGCAAGAGCCGCTACACCGTTCTCATCAAGAACCCGAGCCGGCACACGAGGCCAATCATGGACAAGATCATCAGCGCGTTTTCGCCATTGCCGGCGTTCGCGCGTCAGAGCTTCACATTTGATCGGGGTACCGAGTTTGCCGGGTTCAGGGCTCTGGAAGACGGGATTGGCGCGAGGAGCTGGTTTTGCGACCCAAGTGCGCCATGGCAGAAAGGGACGGTCGAGAACGCAAACAAGCGCATTCGACGCTACTTGCCCGGCACCACAGATCTCGCCACAGTATCCCAACGCGACCTTCTCCAGCTCACACGCCACCTCAATGATCAGCCGCGTAAATGCCTCGGATACATGACGCCGGCTGAGGCATTCATGGCACATTTGCAGGATGGGGCGTGATCCCCTACCCTGAAGCGCAGGCATGATGCACTTGGGTTAGCTTTTCCTGATGGAAGCGGTGCGCTGGTTGTCTGCTCGTCGCCTCCTGCCGCAACGGCCTCGCCCCAATTGATCCGCGCTCTTCCTTTGTGCGTAGACTGCCCTACAATTTTCTGGGATAGCCGGAGCCATCGCCATGCGCGCTTTCCTCGCAGTTTTCATTCTGTGTGCCGCGTCCTTTGTAATGACCGCTCGGGCAGAAGATCCGATCGATACGACGCGGATCATGATCGAGGCGCAGATCAAGGCGTTCCTGAACGACGATGTGGACACGGCCTATTCCTACGCCGCGCCAAGCATCAAGGCGATCTATCCCGACAAGAACCTGTTCTTCGCGATGGTCAAGAAAAGCTATCAACCGGTCTATCACCCCGGCAACTATGCCTTCGGGCGAAGTCGCTCGGTGGACAACGGCGCGATGATCTATCACGAGGTGCTGATCTCGGGCCGCGACGGCAAGGATTGGACCGCCATATACCAAGTCGCGCGCCAGCCGGATGGAAGCTACAAGATCAACGGTGTTCAGATCGTGCCGAATACCGAGAGCAAGGGCATTTAGGACCCCGCAGCCCAAAGCATATGGACAGCTCCAATCGGGAATCGGGAGGTCACGCGGCCTGGTTCCAAGGCATCCGGTTCAGCAGTTTCGCCATCCCAACCCGTCAACGGCGAAACCGACAGGATCGACCAGGAAATCGGCAATGGAACCGACTGCGTTGGCGCGGCAGGCATCGCCAAATGATGCGATGGCAGCCTCGTTGGACGTTGCGACGCCGCCTTCGTGAAGGTCACCTAGACAGTGAACGGGCTATCAGTCTGCGAACGACGAGGCGCTGCTCTTCAGCAGATCGGTGGACGTCGGTCTGCTCAGACCGGCTCCAGATCGCCCCTCGCCCATTCTTCCTTCGTTTCCGCCATAAAGTCGGCAAACCGACCTTCTGCGATCGCTTTGCGGATGCCCTGCATCAGCTCCTGATAGTAGGCGAGATTATGCCAGGAGAGCAGCATCCCGCCGAGCGCCTCGTTGGCGCGGACAAGGTGATGCAGGTAGGCGCGCGAGTAGTCGCGTGAGGCCGGGCAGTTCGACTGGTCGTCGAGCGGGCGCATATCCTCGGCGTGACGGGCGTTGCGGATGTTGACCTTGCCACGACGGGTGAAGGCAAGACCATGCCGGCCGGAGCGGGTCGGCATGACGCAGTCGAACATGTCGATACCGCGAGCAACCGACTTCAGGATATCGTCGGGCGTGCCGACGCCCATGAGGTAGCGCGGCTTTTCCGTCGGAAGCACCGGCAGCGTTTCCTCAAGCATCTTCAGCATGACGTCCTGCGGCTCGCCGACGGCGAGACCACCAACGGCATAGCCCTTGAGATCGAGATCCTTGAGCGCGGCAGCCGATCGGACGCGAAGGGCGGGCACGTCCCCACCCTGCACGATGCCGAACATTGCCTTCCCCGGCTGGTTGCCGAAAGCGACCTTGCATCGCTCGGCCCAGCGCAGTGACATTTCCATGGCACGCTCGATTTCACGCGGCTCGGCGGGCAGCGCCACGCATTCGTCGAGCTGCATCTGGATGTCGCTGTCGAGCAATCCCTGGATCTCGATGGAGCGTTCCGGCGACATGTGGTGCAGGCTGCCGTCGACATGCGATTTGAACGTCACGCCCTGCTCGTCGAGCTTGCGCAGACCGGAAAGCGACATGACCTGAAAGCCGCCGCTGTCGGTGAGGATAGGCCCGTCCCAGCGGATCAGCTTGTGAAGACCGCCGAGACGCGCCACGCGCTCGGCCGTCGGGCGCAGCATCAGATGGTAGGTATTGCCGAGAATGATGTCGGCGCCGGTGTCGCGAACCTGGTCGAGATACATTGCCTTGACGGTGCCGACAGTGCCGACAGGCATGAAAGCAGGCGTGCGGATCGTGCCGCGCGGCATCGAGACCTCGCCCAGACGAGCACCGGCATCGGTCTTCTTGAGGGTGAACTGAAAGTTCTCGGTCATTTAGTCTTTCCGGAAAAGAAGGCTGGAATCGCCATAGGAATAAAAGCGGTAGCCCGTCGAGATCGCATGGCTGTAGGCTGCGTGCATCGTCTCGAAGCCGGCAAACGCCGAAACGAGCATGAACAGTGTCGAACGAGGCAAATGGAAGTTCGTCATCAGCATGTCAACCGCCTTGAAGCGGTAGCCGGGCGTGATGAAGATGCCGGTGTCGCCGGCCCAGGCGCGGATCTCGCCATTTTCCCGGGCGGCACTTTCAATCAGCCGCAGTGATGTCGTGCCGACGCAGATGATCCGCCCGCCCCTCGCCTTGACGGCATTGAGGCTCGCAGCCGTCTCGGCGGTGACGTAGCCACTTTCGAAATGCATCTTGTGATCATCGGTATCGTCCACCTTCATGGGCAGGAAGGTGCCGGCACCGACATGCAATGTCACGAAATGCCGCTCGACACCTGCCTTGTCGATGGCGTCGAAAAGACCCGGCGTGAAGTGAAGCCCGGCCGTCGGGGCCGCAACGGCACCCTCCTCGCGGGCGTAAATCGTCTGGTAGTCGGCGCGGTCACGCTCATCCTCGGCGCGCTTGGCGGCGATATAGGGCGGCAGCGGAATGTGCCCGACAGAATGGATCGCCTCGTCGAGCATTGGCCCGGAAAGATCGAAGGCAAGCGTGACTTCACCGCCCTCGCCCTTCTCTTCGACTGTGCAATCGAGTTTGCCGAGAAGGCAGCTGCTGCCGTCGTGGCCGAACGAGATACGATCGCCGATCTTGATACGTTTTCCGGGCTTGGCGAAGGCTTTCCAGCGACTGGCGCCAATGCGCATGTGCAGCGTCGCCGAAACCTGCTGGCCGCCCGCGCCTTCTCTATGGCGAATGCCTTCGAGTTGGGCGGGAATGACCTTGGTATCATTGAAGACGAGTGCGTCCCCTGCCCTTAGAAAGCTGGGCAGATCGCTCACCCGATGATCCGACAGCTGTGCCTCCCCGGCTGCTGGATCGACGACGAGCAAACGCGCGCTGTCGCGCGGCTCGGCTGGCCGCAGGGCGATCCGTTCATCCGGCAGGTCGAAATCAAAGAGGTCTACGCGCATCACTTAAATCCAGGCAAAGCGAAACCCGCCCCACGCTTTCGCGCAAGGGCGGGTTTCAGCAGAAATCACAATCAGACGTCAGCGGCAACCCGCATCGAGACGATCGAGTCCGGATCGGTGACCGGCTCGCCCTTCTTGATCTTGTCGACGTTGTCCATGCCTTCGATGACCTGACCCCAGACGGAGTACTGCTTGTTGAGCCAGGGAGCATCCGTGAAGCAGATGAAGAACTGCGAGTTGGCCGAGTTCGGGTTCTGCGAGCGCGCCATCGAGCAGGTGCCTCTGATGTGGCTGATTGCCGAGAATTCAGCCTTCAGGTCAGGCTTCTCGGAGCCGCCCATGCCGGCGCGGCCTGGGTTGAAGCTCTCGCTGCCCTTCTTGCCGAACTTCACGTCACCGGTCTGCGCCATGAAGTCGTTGATGACGCGATGGAAGACAACGCCGTCATAGGCCTTCTCGCGAGCGAGTTCCTTGATGCGGGCGACGTGTTCCGGTGCCACTTCCGGCAGCAGCTGGATGACAACCTTGCCCTTGGTGGTTTCCAGGATGATGGTGTTTTCGGGATCCTTGATCTCGGCCATTCTTCTTCTCCTACTTGTCTTGAAACTTACTTCTTGCCAACGGTGACCTTGATCATCCGGTCGGGATTGCTGACTTCGCCGTTCTGGCCCTCGCCGCGCTTGATCTTGTCGACGTTCTCCATGCCGGAAACGACCTTGCCGACAACGGTGTACTGGCCATTGAGGAACGAGCCATCGGCGAACATGATGAAGAACTGCGAGTTCGCGGAGTTCGGGTCCTGCGAACGGGCCATGCCGACCGTGCCGCGAACGAAAGGCGTCTTCGAGAATTCTGCCGGCAGGTCGGGCAGCTCGGAGCCGCCGGTGCCGGCGAGGCTCGCATCAAAGCTCTTTTCCATGTTGCCGTACTTCACGTCGCCGGTCTGGGCCATGAAGCCTTCGATGACGCGATGGAAAGCAACGTTGTCGTACTCGCCCTTCTTGGCGAGCGCTTCGATCTGCGCAACATGCTTCGGCGCGACGTCGGGCATAAGCTGGATGACCACAGGGCCGTTCTTCAGCTGGATCGTCAGCGTGTCGCCGGACTGGGCGAACGCGTCGCCGGCGAACGAGGCAAGATAAAGCACGCCTGCAAATGCGAGATAGAAAAGTTTCATGTTGGCTCCGTTGCGGCGAAAATGTCGCCTAGGATTTGCGCTTGGATTGAAGGGCTTTCAAGACGGCAGCCGGCACAAAGGCACTGACATCGCCTCCCATGGCAGCGATTTGCCGGACCAATGTGGCGGTTATGGGCCGCGAGGCCGTTCCGGCCGGCAGAAAGACAGTCTGGATGTCAGGCGCCATCTGCCGGTTCATCCCGGCCATCTGCATTTCGTAATCGAGATCGGTGCCATCCCGGAGCCCGCGGATCAGCAGCGCCGCGCCGTGGGTGCGCGCCGCATCGACCACAAGATTGTCGAAGGAAACGACCGTGATATCGCCGGCCTTCTGAGGAAATGCTTCGGCGAGCGACGCACGAATGAGGCTTGCCTTCTCCTCGAAGGAAAAAAGCGGGGTCTTGCCTGGATGGATGCCTATCGCGACGATGACCTTGGACGCGACGTTGAGCGCCTGCACGAGCACGTCGAGATGTCCATTCGTGATCGGATCGAAGGATCCCGGATAGAAAGCAGTCGTCATGGGCCCGGCCATTTGTTTGCACGCCTTTTGTCATGGATAAAGGCTTCTCGCAAGTCATTTGCCCGCAACTGAACGATGTATGAACGCGGTGTTCAAGGCCGCTTCAGGCGGTGCGACGTACAAGGAGAGCGTCAACCAATCGATGCCGCCAGGCATCACCTCCCCGGTAATGTCACCATGCTGATCGTTCTCGTTATTGTCGCAGTCATTCTATCGCTGGTCGCGGAACTTGGCCTCAATTTCCTCAACGCACGGACCGATGCGAATTGGATGCGTTCGGATGTGAGTGAGCACCGCGCTATCGTCCGGGCGGTCGGCAAGGTGGCTTTTAAACCGATTAAGCTTTCTGAACGCCAGATGAACGAGCCATTCAATGTGGCTTCAGATCGCGCTTGGTAAACGACCCGTCAATGTCCGGCGGAACCATTTACAGCCGGACGCGTTCATTCAACCGAAGCGTAACGGATACGCGCACAAGGAAGATACTATGCTGAATAAAGTTACCATGATTAATGCAGTGTGGATGGTACTTATGACAGGCATGATTGCAGCAACCGTTACGCTCTACGACCAGAAAGTTGACGCGTCCAAGGTATATGGTCCCTATGCATCGGCACGCACTGCCGTCATGAGCCAGTACTGAGGGACCTGAACGCAAGATCCAGGAGGATTGCTTATGTTCATGATCTTGACTGTGCTTACCGCCCTTATCAGCATTATGTTCATCGTATCCGTGGGGTCCACAGTTTCCGCTCTTCGACGTGAGAGTGAGGACGTGAAACGGATCAATGGAAAGCACAGCCTCTTCTAGGCGGTCTTGCGAAGACGTTGAAATTTCAAAGCCGGATGATCATGTCATCCGGCTTTTTTCGCGTCGTTGGCGCCGATCAGATGGACTGCAAGGTCCAATCGACGATCTGGCTCGTCACCGTGGAGAATGCGCGGTCCAGTGCTTTCACGTAGCCTTCGTTCGAGCCACCGCCAGCCGGCACGGTCTGCTGAAAGACCTTTTGCGCCCGGACCGAGCCGTTGCGGTCGTTGAGAATCTTGGCCGAAATTTCCACAACGGCGTGGCTGCCATTGCCTGTGGTGATCTCGAAGGCGCGGATATCGGTCACGACCTGATAGTCGATCGCGAGCCCCTGCCCTGGAGTGCCGACGCCGCCGAGTTTGCCGGAATTTTCAAAAGCCTCGACAAGCTTTGCCTGCACCATCCGTGGAAGCTTGTCGCTCCACTGCGATTTCGCAAGATACTGGATCTCCGCTGACGAGACGCGCACCACGATCTGCTCGCTGTCGAGCGCTCGCAACGCGGTTGGTTGCTGTACGAGAATCTGCCGGTTCTTTGCAGCCGGACCATTGCCGCCAACCGGAGCGGAAAGATCGTAGGTGTCGTTCTTTGGTGTGGTGCCACAGCCGCCGAGTGCCACTGCCATCAAAGGTAAAGCGAAGGCGGTCCGGATAACCCAGGAACGACGCACCAACAAATCCGATACAGCCATCTGCCGTTTCCCCTAATTATCGCCGCGTCCGGCCGTCAAATTGCTTTACGGTATCGCCACCGAAAATCAGCCGCTGCGGATCGCGATCGAAGCTGGTTATCGTGTCGTTGAGGTTCTGCACCGTCGAACGCGTGTCGTTGATGAGCGCCTGGACATCACGCAGCCCGCCGCTCGAGAACTTCTGCAGGTTGTCCGCGATCGGGCCGATACGGGCATTCAGGTTGTCGGCAACCTTCTTGAAGGAGTCGAGCGTGTCCTTCGCCTGAGTGAACAGCGATTGGGTGCTATCGGATCCGAGCAGCGTATCGAGCTTCGCCAGGATGCCATCGACACGCGTCGAGGCAGCATTCAGCTTGCTCGATATCTGCGTCACGTTCTGGATGGTCTGGTCGATATCCTTCTGGTGAGCGGACACCGTATTTGCCACATCCTTGATGGATGCAACGGCTACGCGCGCGTCCTTCGTCGCCTGAGAAATATCGTCCACCGATCCCTTCACCTTGGCCGGATCGATCTGAGCGACAAGCGTATCGACGCGGTCGAGCGTCGCCTGCGCCTTCTTGCCGAGATCGTTGTAGGTCGAGGCGGTTTCCTGGAACTTCTGGATCGCGCCCTTGAGGTCACCGGAGGCGTCGGCGACGTTGTCGCTGACTTTCTCGGCATTGGCGAGGATGTGGTCGATCTTCTTGGCATCGACAGATTTGACCAGCGCTTCAACAGCCTCGAGCGTCGAGTCGACGCGGCCCGAGACCTTTCGTACCGTATCGGACAATTGGCCGACACTCTGCAGGAAGGAATCGATATTGCCGGAGTTCTTGGCCAGCGCGTCGGAGAAGGTCTCCGCGTTCTGCAGGGTCTTGGTGAGCGGGCCGCGCGCATCCTTCACGAAGCCCTGAATCTGCCCCACGGCATCATTGGCACGGTCCATGATCTTGTCGGCGGTCGCGAGAAGGTTGGTCACGCTCGATTGGTCCGCGACGATCACCGCCCGCTTGCCGGAGTTGATCGCCTCCTGAAGGATGTTCTTCTCGCCGACCTTGCCGCCCGACAGTTCGACATAGGCTGCACCTGTCAGCCCCTGGATCTCGAGGATTGCCTTGGTCGACGGATAGATCGGGGCGTCGACACGGACCTCGGTAAAGGCGAGCGAAAACTGCGGGTCGTCAGCATCGATCGACAGCGATTTCACCGATCCGACCTGGATGCCGTTGAAGCGGACCGGAGAGCCGACGCTGAGGCCGTTTGCCGATCCAGGAATGCGCACGATCAGCTCCGCCATCGGTCCGCCGCGCCCATATTCGGCCATCCAATAGACGAAGCCGAAGGCAGCCGCGATGACCAGCACCGTGAAAAAACCGACAATCGTATAATTCGCTTTTGTTTCCATCTTATCCGCTCACTTCCCGCGGCTATCTTGCGCCAACCTTTCGGCGGCGCCGGCGTGGGTGTCTTGCGGCACGATCGAACGCGCGCGCTTGCCTTTGAAATAAGCCTGAACCCACGGATCGTCGTAGGCCAGCATGTCGTCGATCGTCCCCTCCACCATGACTCGCTTCTTCCCGAGCACCGCGATGCGGTCGCATACGGAGAACAAGCTATCGAGGTCGTGTGTCACCATATACACGGTCAACCCCAGCGTATCCCGGAGCTTGGCGATCAGATCGTCGAACTCCGCCGCTCCGATCGGATCGAGCCCTGATGTCGGTTCGTCGAGAAATACGAGCTCCGGATCGAGCGCGAGTGCCCGCGCGAGCGCTGCTCGCTTGATCATGCCGCCCGAAAGCTCGGAAGGATATTTATCCGCCGCATCAGGCGCGAGGCCGACAAGGCGGATCTTCAAATGCGCCAGTTCGTCCATGAGCGACTGTGGCAGATCCAGATATTCCCGCATCGGGACCTGGATGTTTTCCTTCACGGTCAGCGACGAAAACAGCGCGCCCTGCTGAAAGAGGACGCCGAGGCGCATGTCCAAGGCATTGCGTTGCGGCTCATCCAGCTCATCGAAATCCTGCCCGAGGATCTTGATCTGCCCGGAACGGCGCGGAAGCAGCCGCAGAACGGTGCGCATGAGAACGGATTTGCCCGTGCCCGAAGCGCCGACGAAACCCAGGATCTCGCCCCGGTAGATATTCAGGTTCAGATTGTCGAGTACGACCTTGGAACCGAAACCGACGGTCACGTCGCGCGCCGAGAGCACGATATCGCGCCCCTTTTCGCCCTCGATCTCCGTCTGCTCTTCTTCCACTTGCACCCTCAGAAATTAATCGCCGCATAGAACATGGCAAAAAGCCCGTCCATCAGAATGACCACGAAGATCGCTTTGACGACCGCCGAAGTCACGTGCTGGCCGAGCGACTCAGCACTGCCACCTACTTTTAGGCCCTCTACCGCTGCAACGATACCGATAACGAGCGCCATGAACGGCGCTTTGATCATTCCCGACAGGACCGTCGACAGCGTGATCGCCTCGTGCAGGCGAGCGATAAAGTTGGCGAAGGTAATCCCGGAGTATCCCCAGGCCACCACGGCGGCGCCGGCCAGCGATGCGAAGTTGGCGATAACGGTCAACAGCGGCAACGCCACCGTCAGCGCGACGAGCCTCGGGAAGATCAGAACGCCGACCGGGTTCAGGCCCATGACCTTCAGGGCGTCGATTTCCTCGCGCATCTTCATGGAGCCGACTTCAGCCGTAATGGCGCTGCCGGAGCGACCTGCGATCATGATCGCCGTCAGAAGAACGCCGATTTCACGCAACTGCAGAATACCGACAAGGTCGACCACAAAGACTTCGGCGCCGAAATATCTGAGCTGGAACGCGCCCTGCTGCGCGATGATCGCGCCGATCAGGAACGACATCAGCAGAATGATCGGCACGGCGCGAACGCCCATGTGGTCGATCTGATTGACGATTGAGGCGGGTGACACACCGCTGCCGCGACCGAATTTCATCTGCGCGCCGCGGACCGCCGAACCGAGAATGTACATGGCGGCCGCGATGTTGTTCCAGAGATCGAACGCAATCTTGCCGATCGGCGCGAAGATACGTTCTGCGAAGGAGAGCTTCGGTGCAGGCTCGGCGTCGCTTTTTGAGGGCTCTTCCGAGAAGGAGGCGATCAGCTCGTCGATATGTGGGTTGCTGCCCTCGAACGTCAGCGTGCCGCCGGCACTTTCGACCTGTTTTTTCAGGCGACACAGCAGCCAGACGCCGGCCGTATCGATGTCGGAAATCTGCGACAGATCGAGTGTGACGCTACGGCTGTCCCGCGCCGTCAGCTTCTCGAAATCCTTCAGGACGAAATGGATGTTGGCGCTTCGCCAGTTACCCTCGAGATGGGCGTGTACATCCGACCCATTTGCTTGGTCGTCCACGTGCAGTGAGGCGGCGTTGCGGGGCTCGGACTTCAAAATGCTTGTATCTTTCAAGGCTTACGGCGACATTGCCGACTCGCGAACCATTGTTCGCCGCAGCGATCAATATACTCAAGCCCAACCAAATTTCTATGCGTGCAGGATTGCAAATATGCCACGGTCCCTCGAAATTGAAACCAGCTCCTTCCCCATCGCCGGCACCTTCACGATTTCGCGCGGCAGCAAAACGACCGCCGAGGTCGTTACCTGTGTCCTGAAGGACGGCGGCGTCACCGGATGGGGAGAGTGCGTTCCGTATCGTCGCTACGGCGAGACCATTGAAAGTGTCACGGCGCAGATCGAGGCCACGCGGCCTCTCCTTGAAGGCGGTCTCGAACTCGGCGATCTGGCGCAGGCAATGCCACCCGGCGCGGCCAGAAACGCAGTCGATTGCGCCTTATGGGACTTGGCGGCGAAAAGAAGCGGTAAATCGGTGGCTGCTAGCCTCGGTCTTCAGAACCCGCATCCGCTCACGACCGCCTTCACCATCTCGCTCGGCGAGCCAGAATTCATGGCAGATCAGGCGCGCAAGAATGCCGATCGCGCGCTCTTGAAGGTGAAGGTCGGTACCGCCGATGACGAGAGCCGGATTCTTGCGGTCCGAGGCGGCGCGCCCGAGAGCACGATCATTCTGGATGCAAACGAGGGGTGGACCGAAGAAAATCTTGCGCGGCACCTGCAGATTGCAGCCAAGGCGGGGGTCGCATTGGTCGAGCAACCTCTGCCAGCCGGCCGGGATGAAATTCTTGCCGAAATCGAACGTCCGATTCTCGTCTGTGCCGACGAAAGCGTGCATCATACGGGCGACCTCGCGAGCCTTCGCGATCGCTACGATGCAATCAACATCAAGCTCGACAAAACGGGCGGGCTGACGGAAGCCCTTGCCATGAAGCTGGAGGCCCAGAGGCTCGGCTTCAAGATCATGCTCGGCTGCATGGTCGGCACGTCGCTTGCCATGGCGCCGGCGGTCCTGCTTGCGCAGGATGCCGATTTCGTCGATCTCGATGGCCCGCTGTTACTGGCCCGGGATCGGCAGCCCGGCTTGCGCTACGCTGCCTCTCTCGTCTGGCCACCCGAAAGAGATCTCTGGGGCTGAAGGTAGTAGGCGACGATGATCAGGCCGAGGCCGGCCAGCGCCACGAACGCCATCACATAATAGCTTGCCAGCCCGAGTGCCGCGTAGATGTAACCCGCGGCGATCGTCATCAGCCCCATGCACATGCCGTTATAGAAGAAATAGGCGCCCTGCGCCGAAGACTCCTGCGTCTCCTGGACCGACGCGACGATGCGACGCTGTACGCCGGTGTGGACGAAGGCGTAGGTAAACGAGTGCAGGCACTGAAGCAGGAAGAAGCCTGCAAATCCCCAGTGCATCGGAAACAGAATCCACCGACAGACGCTCACGGCCGCGCCGAAGCGGATCAGTGTCCATGCATCGAACCGGCGGTTAAGGCGCCTGGAAAGAAAGAAGACCGTCACCTCCGCGGCGACGCCGGCGCTCCAGAGCAACGCGATCTGTGTTCCCGAAAAGCCGAGTTCGTGCCAGTAGAGCGTGGCGAAAGCCTGCAGCACGGCGTGGCTGGACTGCTGGATCGCAACGCCGATGAGCAAGGCCAGAAGATGAGGCTGCCTCAGGGAACTCCCGGTGGCCGCCGGAAGGTCGACCGGCGTGCCGCGCCGCCGCGTCGGTCCGATCCGCGGGCAATATAGGGCCATGACAATGGTCATGATGAAACCGAACGTCATGACAGGAAGGACCATTTCGCCGCCCCAGCGCCCGACCAGCTGCCCGCCGACCAGCGTGGAGACGATGAACGCGACCGATCCCCATACCCGCATCGAGCCGTAGTCCAGCCCCCAGCGGCGAACACCCGAAATCACGATCGATTCGACAACAGGCACGTAGAAGGAAAAGGTCGCCCCCTGGAGCGTATAGACGAGCAGAACCGGCCAGAAGGTTGTTGTCCAATAGAGCGCAATGGCCGTCAGCAACGACAGGCCGCCGGAAAACAGGAGAACGTCCGCCCTCTCCTTCATCCGGTCTGCGTACATGGCCACGACAGGCGCCACGAGAACGCGGACGACCATCGGAACCGCCAGTATCATCCCGATCTCGTGGTCGTTGAAATCATGAAGGGCAAGCCACACCGGGAAGAACGGCAAGGCCACACCGTTGACGAGGAGCGGCGCACAATAAGATAGGGCACTTAGCAATCGAAAGTGCGCAGGCGCGCCCTCGCCCGAGGAAGGATTTTGAGCGGGAATCATTGGTAGACCTGTAAGGAAACTGACCGTTGCCTAACACATCAACCTACGAGCGACTATGGCGAGAAATAGCCCGCCAAATCGTTTTCAAAAATAAATCTAATCTGTCGCGGTGATGCCACGCTCCGACGCCTTAAAGGCGTCGGTATCCCGTTGGTCAGAAACGTCAGGCAGCCTGTTGTGCCAGCTCGCCCTGCGGGTTGACCGGCAGCGCCAGCGGAAGGCTATCCGCGATCTGGCGCCACTCGATCAGTTCGAATGTTCCGTCCTGATGCTCGGCGATGGCAGTGCAGCTTTCCACCCAGTCACCGGTATTGATGTAGCGAATGCCGTCGATGTCTTCCATGACCGCGTGGTGGATGTGACCGCAGATCACACCATCAGCATTGTTCTTCCTGGCTTCGTCGGCGACCACTCTCTGGAACTCGCCGATGAAGTTGACGGCGTGCTTGACCTGAAGCTTTGCCCAGGCCGAGAACGACCAGTATGGCATGCCGAGGCGACGGCGAACGGCGGCGAGACCGATATTGATCATGATCGCCATGTCGTAGGCCCAGTCGCCGAGATAGGCGAGCAGACGCGCGTTGCGGACGACGACGTCGAATTCGTCACCGTGCAGAACGAGATATCTCTTGCCGTCGGCGGTGTCATGGATCATGCGTTCGGCAACTTCGATACCGCCGAAATGCATGCCGGGGAAATCACGGAGAAACTCGTCGTGATTGCCGGGGATATAGACGACACGCGTCCCCTTGCGTGCCTTCCGGAGCAGCTTCTGGACGACGTCGTTGCAGTCTTGCGGCCAATACCAGCTACGCTTCAACCGCCATCCGTCGACGATGTCGCCGACGAGGACGATCGTGTCGGCATCGTGATACTTCAGAAAGTCGAGAAGAAAGTCCGCCTTCGCGGCTTTCGAGCCGAGGTGCACGTCGGAAATAAAGAGCGTACGGAAGTGGCGGGTATCCATATTTTCCTTCACAGGCATTCCACCTGTGCCCCATGCTTCATCTGCCCCCTGAAAACCAGACTCGTGTTTCAGGAAGATGACATAGCGGCAGTCTTCCCACCGCTGCGAGCGTCAGCGTCCGCGCTACGCCTCACAATTGCGCGCTTTTCGCCATTGCTTCTGAAATTCTGACTGTTACGGCAGTTCGATTGATGTATTGAAGGCACTCCAAAAGACAGCATGCGGCAGCCGGAGGCGATGATGGATCATCACGACAAACCCAAGACGGAAAAGAACGTGGCAGGCGGGAGCCTCGATGAGCAGGCGCTTTTCTTCCACCGCTATCCCCGTCCGGGCAAGCTGGAGATCCAGGCCACCAAGCCACTCGGTAACCAACGCGACCTCGCGCTCGCCTATTCTCCGGGCGTTGCGGCGCCCTGTCTCGCCATCCGCGACAATCCGGAAACGGCTGCCGACTACACCTCGCGCGCCAATCTCGTGGCCGTCATTTCGAACGGCACGGCTGTTCTCGGTCTCGGAAACATCGGCCCGCTCGCCTCGAAGCCGGTCATGGAAGGCAAGGCGGTTCTCTTCAAGAAATTCGCCAATATCGACGTCTTCGATATCGAGGTTGATGCCACAAGCGTCGACCAGATGGTGGCGACCGTGGCATCCCTGGAGCCGACCTTCGGGGGCATCAATCTCGAGGACATCAAGGCGCCTGAGTGCTTTGAGATCGAGCGCCGCCTGCGCGAAAAGATGAAGATCCCGGTCTTCCACGACGACCAGCACGGCACGGCGATCATCGTCGCGGCCGCCATCCTGAACGGCCTCGAACTGGCCGGCAAGAAGATCGATGAGGTCAAGATCGTCGCTTCTGGCGCTGGCGCGGCTGCCCTCGCCTGCCTCAATCTTCTCGTAACACTTGGCGCAAAACGCGAGAACATCTGGGTTCATGACATCGAAGGCCTCGTCTACGAAGGTCGCGTGGAGCTCATGGACGAGTGGAAGAGCGTCTATGCGCAGAAGAGCGACACACGCACGCTGGCGGAAAACATCGGCGGCGCCGATGTGTTTCTCGGCCTCTCAGCCGCAGGTGTGCTGAAGCCCGAACTTCTGGCACAGATGGCGGAGAAGCCGCTCATCATGGCGCTCGCAAACCCGACGCCTGAAATCATGCCCGATCTTGCGCGTGCGGCACGCCCGGACGCCATGATCTGCACCGGCCGTTCGGATTTCCCGAACCAGGTCAACAACGTACTCTGCTTCCCCTTCATCTTCCGTGGCGCGCTCGACTGCGGTGCCGTCACGATCAACGAAGAAATGAAGATGGCGGCGGTTCGCGCCATCGCAGCACTTGCGCGCGAAGAGCCTTCCGATGTCGCCGCCCGCGCCTACTCGGGCGAAACCCCGATCTTCGGGCCGAACTACCTCATTCCGTCGCCGTTCGACCCACGCCTCATCCTGCGTATCGCGCCGGCCGTTGCGAAGGCTGCCGCCGAAAGCGGTGTCGCTCTGCGCCCGATCGCAGATTTCGACGCTTATCTCGACCAGCTGAACCGCTTCGTCTTCCGCTCCGGCTTCGTCATGAAGCCGATTTTTGCCGCTGCGAAGAATGCCGAAAAGAAGCGTGTGATCTTCTCGGAAGGTGAGGACGAGCGCGTACTGCGTGCCGCCCAGGTCTTGCTGGAAGAAGGCATCGCGGAGCCGATCCTCATCGGCCGCCCGCAGGTCATCGAGACGCGCTTGCAGCGCTATGGTCTTCGCATTCGCCCGCTGTCCGATTTCGACGTGATTAACCCCGAAGACGATCCGCGGTTCCGCGAGTATGTCGACCTCTACTTCTCGCTCGTCGGTCGCCGCGGTGTCATTCCTGAAGCGGCTCGCACGATCGTTCGTACGAACACGACCGTTATCGGTGCGCTTGCTCTGAAGCGTGGTGAAGCGGATGCCCTCATCTGCGGTCTCGAAGGACGTTACGAAAAACACCTGCGCGATGTTCGCCAGATCATCGGCAAGCGCGAGAACGTCCGCGACTTCTCCGCACTGAGCCTCCTGATCTCGCAGCGCGGCGCCACGTTCTTCACCGACACCTATGTGACATTCAATCCGACGGCCGAAGAGGTTGCCGAATCGGCGGTTCTCGCCGCCGAAGAGATCAAGCGCTTCGGCATCACGCCACGCGCTGCACTCGTATCGCACTCGAATTTCGGATCGCGTGAATCCGAGAGCGCCACGAAGATGCGCGCGGCACTCAAGCTGGTGCGTGACAGCGCTCCGGAGCTTGAAGTGGACGGCGAAATGCATGGTGAAAGTGCGATCAGCGAGGCTTTGCGCAAGCGCGTCATGCCGGACACGACATTGCACGACGAAGCCAACCTGCTCGTCTTCCCGAACCTCGATGCGGCCAACATCACGCTTGGCGTCGTCAAGTCGATGATCGACGGCCTGCACGTCGGCCCAATCCTTCTCGGAGCGGCCATGCCCGCGCACATTCTGGCGCCGTCGGTTACCTCGCGCGGCGTCGTGAATATGGCGGCGCTCGCGGTCGTCGAGGCTTCCCAGCCGGCGTGAGTTGGCACAAATCGGGAAAATGCGTTAGGGTTCAGGCGGCAGCTTGTTAAGATAAACAGGCTAGGAAGGAGAGGCGGTGATGCCGCCTCTCACGTTTGTCGTTTATCCGCGGGACGATGCCTTGAAACGCCGGAACCTGTCTTTTGCGCTTCTGATTGCTCTTTCCACCCCCGCCTATGCGCAAGTCGCACCAATCTGCGGTGACTTGCGGGCGCGTCTTGCCGATTTGCCCGAGGTGATCGGCAACACGCCCGAAGTTCGCAAATACGCCAGCGCGCTCGCCGAACAGAATCTGGAACTTCGCAAGCTGCGCACGGACCTGCGCCGAAATGGCTGCAGCGCCGGCAGCATGGTTGTGGTCGGTGGGGAGAACGCCGACTATTGCGGCGAACTCGAGCAGGCCGAGGCGCGGATGGTGGACAATATCCGCTATCTGCAGGACCAGCGAGACGGTGCGCGCGCACGAAGCGACGATACGCGCACCCGCAACGAATTGCTATCCGCGCTGGAGGAGAATGGCTGCAACAACGCCGATTTTTCCGATTGGGGCCGCAACGACGATCAGCCGCCTGGGGTCGAGGACCAGGCTGGCCGAAACGACACCTTCATTCCACCCAGTTTCAACCAGATGCAGCGCCCCTACCCATCAGGCACGCAGGGCCAGTCCCACGTGAACACCGTCTGCGTCCGTACCTGTGACGGCGGTTTCTTCCCGATCACTCCAAACGCCACCTCATTCGATTTCGCGCGCGATGCCGAGACATGTTCGAAAATGTGCCCGGGGATCGAAACCGAACTCTTCTATCACGACGTCTCGAACACCGAGACGTCGAACATGATATCCGCGCGAACCGGCGCCTCCTATAGTGCCATGCCGAACGCCTTTGCCTACAAGAACCGCAAGCCCGGCGAGAAGACGTCGTGCACATGTGATCTCAACGGCTATTACGAGCGCATGCGCAAGAGCCAGTCGGCGACCGCAGAGCCTCCGCAGAAAGGATCGATCACGACGATCGAGACCAAGCCGGCTACCAGCACGCCCGCTTCCCCGGCAGCAGCACCACAGCCGCAGGTGCCGGACCGGCCCTACGATCCGCAGAGCAACAAGGTCCGGCAGGTCGGCCCGAAATTCCTGGCGGGCGATCAGGGAACCATCGACCTCAAGAACCCGGCCGTGGAGGGACCTCAGCCGCAGCAGCAATAGACGACGCGAATTCCGGATCCCTCTCGCCCCAGTGATCGGAGAACACCAGCTCCTCCAGCGGCAATCGCTGGCGCCATCCCTTTACGGCAAGTTCGGGCTCGCTATAAAACCGGTCGACGTAACCGATACACAGCCAGGCGACGATCTCGATCCGCTCCGGCACGCCCAGAATATGCTTCAGTTCGTCTTCCCGAAAAATGCTTACCCAGCCGACGCCGATCCCTTCAGCGCGAGCGGCAAGCCAGAGGTTCTGGATCGCGCAGACGGTCGAATAGGAGTCCATGCGGGCGTTATGAGTGCGCCCGAGCACGACGTCGCCGCAGCGGTCCGGGTTGCAGGTAACGCAGAGCCCAAGGGGCGCGGTTCTGATACCCTCCAGCTTGAGCGAACGATAAGTCGCCTGCTGCTCGCCGCTGAACATTTCCGCAGCTTCAAGATTTGCCCGATTGAAGGCTTCCCAGACTGCGGTTTTCACGGCGTCGTCCTTGACGACAACGAAGTTCCACGGTTGCATGAAGCCGACAGACGGCGCGTGATGGGCGGCGTCCAACAGACGGCGTATAACCTCGTCCGGCACGGCATCGGGCAGAAATTCCGACCGGACATCCCGCCTGGTCTTGATCGCCTTGTAGACGCTTTCTTGTTCATCCGGCGCAAAAGCGCCTGCTCTTGCGAGCGGCTCCAACGTGTTTGGTCGCATCGTTAATCCCCAACAATACCACCGCCCGCCGTCCACGCGGGGCAGTCAATGATTGTCGGGCCGGTCTTCTGACTTGGCGTCGTCCGTCTGCCGCGCCTTCCCGGTTGGACCAGTGGTATCATGCGGCAAACGTCAGCCTTACAGCGTTGGGCACGTTCCGGTTTTTCACCGGATTCCCGATTCTCCCGCCTTGTCGCGGGCACCTGACACCGCCTCTATGCCGGGAACGGCCGGTTGGCGCAAGCGGTCAGTCCGGTACCGGGAAGTAACGCACAAAGGCAAACTCGTCACCATCAGGTGACCAGTTCGGAACATTGATGGTGCCCTGCCCTCCAAAAAGCTCGAACAGGGTGGTGAGGTTGCCGCCGTCCATGTCCATCATCCGCAAGCGAACGTTTAGATCGCGGGATGATCGAAGACATCGGGGTCGTAGGAAAGGATCAGCACCTTGTCGTTCGTAGGCGCCGGATGCGCAAACCAGTTGCCGTAATTGTCGTGCGTGACCTGCTCTAGGCCGCTGCCGTTAGGATGAATACGCCAGATCTGCATCAGCCCGGTGCGGCTTGAATTGAAGTAGATCCATCGACCGTCGTGAGAATAGTCCGGCCCGTCGTTGCGGCCTTCGCCGTGCGTCAACCGTCGCTCCTCACCGCCGTTGACCGGAATCGTATAGATATCGAAAAGGTCGTCGCGGATGCCGCAGTAGGCAAGCTCTTTCCCGTCGGGCGACCACCCGTGCCAATAGGAAGGTTGCTTCGGTGTCACCAATTGCGGTGTCCCACCCTCGATAGGCAGGACATAGATCGTCGACTTGCCGAACTGGGTCTTGTCGGAGATGACGATCTGCGATCCGTCGGGAGAAATACCATGGTCGTTGTTGCACGTGACGGCAAAGCCTGTATCGACCTCCTCAACACGGCCGGATCCGTCGAGCAACAGCTGGTAGAGGCGCCCGTTGCCGTTCAGCAGGAGATAGCGTCCGTCGGGCGCGAAATTCGGCGCCTCGACAAGTTCTTCCGTCTGCCAAACGATCCGTGTTTCGCCCGTTCGTACATTGTAAATCTCAACCGAACTCCGCACTTCGTCCTCCTCGCTGCCGGGTGGTGATCATCAACTACGATAGGCGGCAGCCCTGCGCAAGGACGGCAATGCGACGCCCTCCCCCTACGCCATTGGCCTACAACGATAAAAAGCTGCGCAATCTCGGGAAACTTAATCGGTTCATCTAGCGTTCATGACGCGGATGTGACAGTTCCATGAAGTTTTCATGACGTTGGAGTTGAGGCGTTGATCGCGCAAGTAATTAGATCCGGAGCGGCGGTGCGCGTCGTGTCGTTCTATTCCGGGATCGACGCAAGCATCCGCTCGTCCGCAGTGCGCGCTGGGATCGGCATTCTCCTCTCGACGCTGATCGCATTGTTCGCCACGATTGCGGTGGAGATAATTGCTCGCGGCAGCCTCACCGACGTCGGTGATTTCCTGACATCGACGGCACGTCCCGGCATGACGACGGTCGTGATGCTCACCGTCCTGATGCTGTCTCTCGACGCAGCGTTCGGCCGCCGCTTCCAATCCGTTCTGATCATCGTGCCGCTGGTGTTGATTCCGGCCTTCGTTTCCAATCAGAAGCAGCACTATCTCAGCGATCCGCTGTATCCGTCTGACGTGCTGTTCGGTCGCCAGATCGTAGAACTGCTGCCCGTCATGGTTCGGGACCGGCCATTGACAGCGGTGGCGCTCGTCATCGGCATTGTCGTCTTTGCGGCTGGCCTCGTTATGGCCTGGCGTTATTGCTGGCGCCATTTGCCGAGGGTGTCTCACAAGGCGCGCGTGCGCCGCCTCTGCCTCGGCCTGCCGGTCATTTTCGCATTCGGCTCGCTGATGGACTACTCGCAGTACTCGTGGATCCGCGACCGCCTGCAGGTCGTGCCCATGATGTGGGACCAGAAAGAGAACTATCGCAGCAACGGCTTCATCCTGGCCTTCATCTTCAACGTGCCGATGGCCGATGTCGCAGCACCGAGCGGGTTCGGCTCCCAGGCGCTCGACGCCATTCCCGCTCGCAATTATGGCTACCTGCGCGGGCCGAGCGAAAAGCCGGATGTGATCATGCTGATGAGCGAGTCCTTCTGGGACCCGACGCGGCTGAATTCGGTCACGCTTTCCGCCGACCCGATGCCGAACATTCGCGCCGCGCAGTCAGGCTATGTCTTCTCGCCGGAATTCGGAGGCATGACCGCCAATGTCGAATTCGAGGCGCTGACCGGCTTCTCGAATGCTTTCCTGCCCTACGGCAGCATTCCCTATCAGCAGTATATCCGCACCGACGTACCGTCGCTCGCAACGTTCTTCCGCAGCGAGGGATATGTCGCTCGCGCGCTTCACCCCTTCAGCGGCTGGTTCTGGAACCGCAACGAGGTCTACAAGGATTTCGGCTTCGAGGAGTTCAGAAGCGAGGAAACGATGCCTGCTATGGAGAAGCGCGGCATTTTCGCTTCAGACGACTCGTTGATGAAGGAGATCATGCAGGAAGCCGACGGGCTTGATCGTCCCTTCTTCTTTTTCGGGGTTACCCTCCAGGGTCACGGCCCCTACGAGCCGAACCGCTACGCAAACAACAGCATCGACATCCAGGGCAACCTCAACGATGCCGAGCGGGCAACGCTTACGACCTACACCCAAGGCATCAAGGAAGCCGACGACAGCTTCAGGATGCTGACAGAGTGGGCCTCAAAGCGCGATCGCGAGACCATCATCATCCTGTGGGGAGATCACCTTCCTCCGCTGGGCAGCGTCTACATGACGACCGGCTACATGCCGGACCAGGTCGCCACCCGCAAGGCGCCGGTAGAGGTGATGAAGAAGGAACACGAGACGCCGCTGGTCATCTGGTCGAACAGGAAGGGCAGCAAGAGCGATGTGGGCACTGTCAGCCCGTCGATGTTGCCGTATCATCTCCTGAAATTCGCTGGCTACGAGCACCCCTACTATACCGGTTTCCTGGGCCGGATGCAGAAGAAGTATCCGATCGTCGATCGTTATCAGCTTATCGCCCGCGACGGCACGCCGACGCCGGATTGGGTACTGAAGCCAGCAGGACTGGATCCCTTGGTTCGCGACTATCGCTATCTGCAGCATGACATCATGTTCGGAAAGGCGCAGTCACGCGCCCGCTTTTTCCCCGAGACAGCAGGCACTGAAGATTCCGGAACCTAACTTAATGGTCGATTGCAATTTGACGCCATAAAGGAATACTCGCCCCGAAAATCGAAGAGCGTATCGGGAGTCGATCCATGCATAACCTGCCCAATTTTGTTCATATCCACTTCGGCAAGTCCCCCGATGAACTTGGAGACATAGAGAAGCGCGTGCTCGCCAAAGCGCACGAGCGCAAGATCATTTCCACGGACATAAACGCCGCGCTAAAGGCCGAATCCACATCCGGCGAGCGCCTCGCCGACTCGATCGCGCGGGTCGGAGGCTCCTGGAGCTTCATTTTGGCCTTCCTGGCTTTTCTGGTCTTCTGGTGCATCGTTAACACGGTCGTCCTCCTGACGCGTGCCTTCGATCCCTACCCCTTCATTTTCCTTAACCTCGTCCTGTCTATGCTGGCTGCCATCCAGGCGCCGATCATCATGATGTCGCAGAACCGGCAGGCGGAACGTGACCGTTTCGAAGCCGCGAAGGACTATGAGGTCAATCTCAAGGCCGAGCTGGAAGTACTGTCGCTTCATCAGAAGATCGATATGCACGTGCTGACCGAGATCGCGGCTTTGCGGGAGGAAATTGCCAGGTTGCATCAGAAGATCCCGGACTGATCCGGCGGGCGCCGCTTAACTATATTGCTACGATCTCTGCTTGTCGGTGAGTAGAGCATTGAAATTGTACTTCAAATATTCCAGTAGCCAACTTTAGTCGTCGATACATTGTTACAAAGAAAATGGATGAATTTCATACGCTCGCTTCTCGACCCAGGCTCGTCGGCAAGCTGCACGACAGTCAGGAAATACTGCATCACCCCGCCTTCCTCGCTATCGAGCGAAAGATAGCGCTCCACCTGATCGAGATACACAGGAAGACACCACGCCTGGCGCGGCTTGCAGCATCGCACCGCAAGTGGTTGTTGACGCAGACGCTGTTCGCCATGCACGCAGGTCGTGATCGAAGCGATCCCCTCTCGGGGCTGACTGCAAGCAGGCTGATGCAGGCGGCCGTGGAATTCGATGTCGCGAGCAGGAACACCGCTGCGTCGTTTCTAGCCGAGTTGGTCGCCTATCGCTTCCTGCGCGACGTGCCGGATGAAACACCCGACAGGCGCGTCCGTCGTCTTGAAACGACCGACGCGAGCGAGGAAGCCATGTTCTCTTGGTTCCTCGGGCACATGGCTTGCTTGGATCAGCTCGACGGTGGAAACCGGGCGGCTGTCACCCAGGCGAAGCCCGACCTCTTCACATTGGCGCAACCGCACGCTGCCACTGCCCTGATACGTGATGCCGCCTGGAAGCACCCGCGTGAGAGCATCGGCCATTTCCTATGGTCGGATATCGGAGGGCTTGTGCTGCACGATCTCATCAGTCGCTTGCCCGATGATGCCCGGGAGCACGATCGCGTCGTCCTCGATGGGGTAAGCCCGACGGAGATCGCGACCGAGTTCGGAATCTCGCTGACGAATCTGAAGCGGATGTTCAAAAAGGCCGAAGCCGACAAGTTGCTCGGCTGGGAAAAGGTCCGCGGGCGCCTATGGCTGTCCCAAATTTTCATAGAGGATTATTTCTATTGGCAGGCGGCCAAATTTGCCCAACTGGATCAGTCGATCCACTGGGCCGCGAAGCAGCCTGCGCCAAGCACCTGAAAAAATGGGCGAAAACCATACCTGCACCACTTTCCCGCGAAAGCTTACCATCGCGCCCTCTCGATGAGAATGCACGCAGTGGGTTTATTAGGTAAGCAAAACTTAATAAATGATAATGTATCCTTGGGTTGTCGTCGAACGTGCTTCGACCAGCGTAAGGAGTGGTCATCATGAATACCATTCGCCGCCTCCTGTCGAGTACACGAGGCGCTGCCGCCATCGAATTTGCGATCGTGGCGCCGTTATTCCTTCTGGTCGTTTTGACGCTCATCGCCTACGGAATCTATCTAAGTGCCGCCCACGCCTTGCAGCAGCTTACCGCCGACGCGGCGCGCACGGCGGTTGCCGGCATCTCGGAGCAAGAGCGCGTCACGCTCGTCAACAACTACATCGCCGTCTCGACGCTGAACGATCCGCTGATCGACCGGAAGAAGCTGCAGGTTACAGTGGCAACCGATCCACAAAACAGCAACCAGTTCACGGTCACCACGGAATACGACGCGCGCGCACTACCTATCTGGAATCTCTATACATTTCCGCTTCCAAGCACGACAATTCGTCGTTTTGCGACGATCCGCATGGGTGGCATATGACTGTAAGGAATCGGTCTCTTGTCAATTTCCTTGCCGCTAGGGAGGGGAATGTGGCGATCATGGCGGCGCTCTGTGCACCGCTGATCCTCTATACGCTCGCGCTTGGCGTCGACTACGGCATGATGACGCTGCAACAGCGGCGGCTGCAGCAGTTGAGCGATATCGGCGCAATCGTCGCTGCCTCCGACATCGCCAATGCATCCTCCAATCTGGTCGCGAGCTTCCAAAAGAACGGCCTCAACGTTGCCGTGAAAACCACCAATGGCTATCTGACGCCGTCGGGCAGTCTCCCCTCCGACACCGGGAAGCTCTCTCAGTACGACGCTGTGGTTCAGTACACGCCTGGCGTTTATGTCGCCGACCCGACAGTGGCGGCGGCGCAGAGATTTGTCGCCGGCGTCCAACCGTACGATGCCGTAAAGGTTGCAGTGCAGCAGAAGGCCGAACTGACATTCGCTGCGTCGTTTGCAACCCCTCCGACACTTGGCGCCGTCGGAACCGCCTCTGCCTCGAAAATCGCGGCCTTCTCGATCGGTTCACGTCTCGCCAGTCTGAACGGTGGTGTCCTGAATGCGCTGCTTGGCAGCCTGCTCGGTACGACCGTGTCGCTAAAGGTGGCCGACTACGAAGCCCTCGCGTCGGCGGACGTCGATCTCCTGTCCTATCTGGATCTGCTCGCCACGAGCCTCAATCTGCAGGCGGCGACTTACGATGATCTGCTGAATACAGACATCTCCTATCCGCGGCTGTTGAATACGCTCGGCAAAACGCAGAGCCTCTCCTCGACCGTTACCAAGGTGCTCACATCTCTTGAGAAGGGTCTGGGATCGACGCAGCTGAAGGTGAAGCTCAAGGATCTGGTTGATCTCGGTCCCATGAGCGAAAGAGTGATCGGCAGCGGCTCGCATCTTCTCGTCAATGCGACCGTCATGGATATTCTCTCGGCGACCGCGATGGCGGCAAACCAGAAGAACCAGGTGGCGATCAATCTTGCCGGCACGGTGCCCGGGCTGACAAGTATCACCCTGAAACTCTCGATCGGCGAACGGCCCAAGGGCATTGCATTCAATGCCGTCGGCGCCACGGGCGCAGCAGTCCGAACTGCACAAATTCGCCTCGCGATAGAGGCAAGCATCCCGGGCCTTTCCTCGATCGCGGGTCTCAAGGTGCGTGTGCCGCTTTATGTCGAGGCAGCCTATGCCGAAGCAAAGCTGGCGTCCTTCAGCTGCCTGGGCGGCAATCCCAAGAATGCGAGCATTGGCGTCGATGTCGTCCCGGGCGTCGCTGAAATCGCTCTTGGCGATGTAGATCCCTCAGCCATGGCAAACTTCGGCACCAAGCCGCGTGTGACGCCGGCAACAATCATCGACGCGAACCTTCTGCGCGTCACCGGCATGGCCGATATTAATTTGACGAACACCTCGAAAACCCGATTGGGCTTCCAAAGCACTGACATTGCCGCAAAGACGATCAAGAACGTCTCCACCCGAGACAGCCTGACCTCGGCCGTCCAGTCGCTGCTGAAAAACACGGACATAGAAATACAGCTACTGTTCATTACACTTGGGACCAACAAGGCCGTAATGTCGGCGATCGCCGACACGCTGTCGGGCGCGACGGCACCGCTCGATGAACTGCTCTACAACACACTCCTGATGCTCGGCATCAAGATCGGTGAGGCGGACGTGCGGATGACCGACGCCCGTTGCCAGCAATCTGTTCTGGTCCAATAAAAAAGCCCGGCAATCGCCGGGCTTCTTCAATTTTTTCCGCAGTCAGAAAGATCAGGCGTTTGCGGCCAATCTCTTCTCGTCACGGCCGCCCTTCATGCGTTCAGCCAGCAGGAATGCAAGCTCGAGCGCCTGGTCGGCATTGAGGCGTGGATCGCAATGGGTGTGGTAGCGATCCTGCAGGTCTTCGCCGGTCAGGGCGCGCGCACCGCCGGTGCATTCCGTGACGTCCTTGCCGGTCATCTCGATATGAATACCGCCCGGATGCGAGCCTTCCGCACGATGGATCTGGAAGAAGCTTTCGACCTCGGACAGAATCCGCTCGAACGGGCGTGTCTTGTAGTTGTTCAGCGTGATCGTGTTGCCATGCATCGGATCGCAGGACCAAACGACCTTTCGGCCCTCGCGCTCGACCGCACGGATCAGACGCGGAAGATGATCGGCAACCTTGTCATGGCCGAAACGGCAGATCAGGGTCAGGCGACCGGCTTCATTGGTCGGGTTGAGGATATCGATCAGGTTCAAGAGATCGTCGGCCTGCAAGGAAGGGCCGCACTTCAGGCCGATCGGGTTCTTGATGCCACGGCAGTATTCGACATGCGCGTGATCGGCCTGGCGCGTACGGTCGCCGATCCAGATCATGTGACCTGAGGTCGCGTACCAGTCGCCCGAGGTGGAGTCGATGCGCGTCAGGGCTTCTTCGTAACCCAGCAGCAGCGCCTCATGGCTGGTGAAGAAATCGGTTTCGCGCAGGCTCGGATTGTTTTCCGCGCTGATGCCAATCGCCTTCATGAAGTCCATGGTTTCGCTGATACGGCCAGCGAGCTTGCGATAACGCTCGCCCTGCGGGCTGTCCTTGACGAAGCCCAGCATCCATTGATGCACGTTCTCGAGGTTGGCATACCCGCCCATCGCGAACGCGCGCAGAAGATTGAGCGTCGCGGCCGACTGGCGATAGGCCATCGCCTGGCGCTCAGGATTGGGGATACGGGCCTCTTCGGTGAACTCGATGCCATTGACGATGTCGCCGCGATAGCTCGGCAGCGAGACACCATTCTGTGTTTCGATACCGGACGAACGCGGCTTGGCGAACTGACCGGCAATGCGGCCGACCTTGACGACCGGAAGCTGCGCACCGAACGTCAGAACGACGGCCATCTGCAGGAAGGCGCGGAAGAAGTCGCGAATATTGTCAGCGCCGTGCTCGGCGAAGCTTTCGGCGCAATCGCCGCCTTGCAGCAGGAAACCGTTGCCCTCGGCCACATTTGCAAGATGCTTCTTCAGACGGCGAGCCTCACCGGCGAAAACCAGCGGAGGATAAGAGGCGAGCTGAGCTTCAGTTGCCGCCAATGCAGCCTGATCCGGATAGTCCGGCACCTGCTGGATCGGTTTTTGCCGCCAACTGCTCGGGGTCCAATTCTGTGCCATCTTACTCACCTGTTTCAACCATCCGCGCGAGCCGCGGGAAGTTCCTGCCCAAAATGTTGCGCGGCTTATAAACCTTTAGCGCCCCCTTGCCTAGCGGCGTTGCAGCGTTTGCATTGGAGGCGGCTCCCTGGCTCTCCAGCATTCTTAGCCAAGCCCTCAAGATTCGATTAACCAAGACATTTCGTATCTGATTCAATTTTTTAGCCTAGAAGACAGGCATGAGGGCCGGGCATGAAGATCCCGCTTTGAAACACCGATGTGATGGTGAAACCATGGGATTAGCATCTTGCGTGGCTTCTCGCGTTTCTTCCGCGACCGTTCCGGGAACTTCGGCGTCATAACCGCCATCCTCGTCGTGCCGTTGATCGGCGCGGCAGGCACCGCAATCGACTTCTCCCATGCGTTGAGCTTGCGCACTCAGCTCTACTCCGCCGCCGACGCGGCAGCGATCGGCGCGATTTCCGAAAAATCCCCTGCCGCTGCCGCCGCGATGGCGATGACCGCCGATGGTCCGATCTCGGTCGGTCAGGACGATGCGCGCAGCATCTTTTCCGGACAGATGCAGGGGGAAATCACGGCCAACCAGGTGACGCTCGACACCCAGGTCACCCGCGCGGCAAACCGGTTGAACGCCTCGGTCTCGTTCAGCGCCAATGTTCCGACGACGTTCATGCAGCTCTTTGGCCAGAAGAGCATTCCGATTTCCGGCACCGCGACGGCGATGTTCCAGACGGCATCGTTCATGAACTTCTACATCCTGATCGACAACACCCCTCAATGGGTGTCGGCGCAACGCCGGCGGATGTCGCAACAATGGAACGCAAGACATCCGATACCTGCGCTTTCGCCTGCCACATCGTTTCGACGGCAGGGGTCGAGGACAAGAACAGCTACTATAATATCGCGCGACAGAACGGGGTGACGTTGCGCGTCGACGTCGTGCGCCAGGCAACGCAGCAGCTGACAGCAACGGCAAAAACGCAGCGTACGGCCGACAATCAGTTCAAGATGGGCGTCTATACGTTCGGCACAAAGGCGGAAGACGCGACGCTGACGACGATCTCGTCACCGATCTCCAACCTCGACCAGGTTGCAACCTACACCAATGCCGTCACGCTGATGTCGATCCCTTACCAGGGCTACAACAACGACCAGCAGACGAGCTTCGACAGCGCCTTAACCCAGATGAACAAGATCATTGGTACATCGGGCGATGGTGCAAATTCATCTCAGCCCCAGCAGATTTTGTTTTTCGTGTCTGACGGCGTCGGTGACAGCAAGAAGACCAACTGCACCAAAGCCAAGACCGGCGACCGCTGCCAGGAGCCGATCGACACGTCTTTCTGCAAGCCGCTGAAAGACCGGGGCGTCAAGATCGCGGTGCTCTACACGACCTACCTGCCGCTGCCCAAGAACAGCTGGTACAACAGCTGGATCAAGCCCTTCCAGAGCGAAATCCCGACGAAGATGAAGGACTGCGCGACGCCGGGCCTCTACTTCGAAGTGACGCCGACGGAGGGTATCGCCGACGCCATGAAGGCCCTTTTCCTCAAGGTCATCAGGACGCCACGCCTGACGAGCTGAGGACGCAGCTTAAACTTTCTGCCCGTCCCGGACGCGGTAGCTCGGCGCATACATGGTGACGAGTTCTTCCGCCGCCGTCGGATGAACGGCCATCGTACGATCGAAATCGTCCTTGGTGCAGCCGGCCTTCAGCGTGATGCCAAGCAGCTGCGCCATTTCGCCGGCGTCGTGCCCGAGAATATGCGCGCCAACCACCTTGCGGCTGGCGGCATCGACGATCAGCTTCATGATCATCTTCTCGGTGCGGCCTGACAGCGTTGCTTTCAGCGGGCGGAACTGGGCCCGGTAGACTTCCAGTTCTTTGTACCGCTTGCCCGCTTCCTCTTCGCTCAAACCCACGGTTCCGATCTCGGGCTGTGAGAACACAGCGGTTGCGATCGTATCGTGGTCCGGCTTCGTCGGATTGTTCTTGTATTCCGTCTCGATGAAGCACATCGCCTCATGAATTGCGACCGGCGTCAGCTGTACCCGGTCAGTGACGTCACCAAGCGCGTAGATGTTGTCGATGCTCGTTCTCGAGTATTCGTCAACAACGATCGCGCCCCGCTGGTCCGTCTTCACGCCGACAGCCTCCAGCCCGAGACCTTCGGTGTTTGGCACACGTCCGAGCGCCAGGAGCACGACGTCGGCATTGAGCGTGCCGTTCTTCAGGGTCTCGACCAGCAGTCCGTCGTCGCCTTTCGAGACCTTTTCCAAGGTGTCGTGGCACAGGATGCGAATGCCCTTTTCCGTCATCGCTTCGTGAAGCCCGCGGCGCAGGTCCTGATCGAAGCGCGACAGAATTTCTGCACCCCGGTAGACCAGCGTCGTCTCGACCCCGAGCCCATGGAAAATGTTCGCGAACTCGACCGCGATGTAACCGCCGCCTGCGATGACGATCGAACGCGGCAAGTCTTCCAGATGAAATGCTTCGTTGGAGGAAATGCAGAGATCGTGCCCCGGCAGAGCAAGATGCTCGTTCGGGTGGCCACCCGTCGCGATCACGATCGTTTTCGCCGTGACCGTCTCGCCGGTTTTAACCAGCCGCACGGTGTGTGCATCGACGAGTTCGGCACGCGTTTCCAGGATTTCCGCGTTGGCGTTGGCGAGGCCCTTCTTGTAGAGCCCCTCAAGTCTTGCAATCTCCGCGTCCTTGGCGGCGATAAGCTTCTTCCAGTCGAATGAGCTTGCGCCGACCTCCCAGCCGAAACCCGCCGCATCCTCGAAGTGCTCGCGATACTGGGAGGCATAGACGAAGAGCTTCTTCGGCACGCAGCCGCGGATGACGCAGGTGCCGCCGTATCTGTATTCCTCCGCGATCGCGACCTTCTTTCCGAGCGACGCCGCTACGCGGGCGCTGCGCACGCCGCCAGAACCGCCGCCAATGACGAAAAGATCGTAGTCGTAGGATGTCATGAGAAACTCCGGAAGGAATCGCAGAAGGGAATGCGCCTGATATAGTGTCGGCGCCAACCAAAACAAAAGCCCGGACAATGCCGGGCTCTCGAAATTCGTGGGTCTAAAAGAATCAGGGCTTTGCAGCCGGCTTTGCGGCGGGCTTTTCCGCCGGAGCCGCTGCCGGATCAGCCGTAGCAGCCGGCGGCGCCTTCACGACCTTACTCAGAGCGGTGCTCGTCTGCTTCTGCAGGTCACGCGAAATGCCCTGTGCCCAGATGTCGGCAGCCTTTACCGTCTCACGCGAGGCAATAGGACCATCCTTCAGGAGCTTCTGGCCGACAGGTGAATTGTAGAACTCAGCGATTGCGTTGAGTTCTTCCACCGTGAACGCCTTGGCGTAGGTCAGTGCGGCTTCCTTCTCGAGGTCGGCGCGGCGCGGCGCAAGAGCCAGCGCCTGCTTGTCGACTTCTTCGGTGATGGCGTCCTGGTAGTTCGGCGAATCCTGAATGAGGTCTGCCTTCAGACGCTCGGCCAGACCGGGCAGGATATTGTCGAACTGGCTCGTTGCACCGATCGCGTTGATTGCAGCCTTGGCAGCCTTGAGCTGCTCAGGGGATGCTTCCTGGGCCTGAACGGCACCCATCGCTACGCCGGAAAGAATGATGGTCGCAGCGGCAAAACGGCCAAGGCCTGCCAATTTAATCATGAGTTTCATAGCTCCTGTTACCTGTTTGCCTGCAGCGTGCGCGCACCCGCCGGACCGGCAATAATTGCGAGCGTGGCCATATTGAGAAAGAGTCCGTGTTCAACCACACCTGGGATTGCATTCAGCTCGTTTGAAAGCGCCTCTGCATCAGGAATGCGGCCAAAAGATGCATCGACGATATAGTGGCCACCGTCGGTCATGAAGTTTCCGTCTTCCGATTTGCGCAGCGAAAGCGCTCCGGTAAGACCAAGCTTCGACGCCACCTTCTCGATCGCGATGCGCGTGGCGACGAGACCGAATTGATTGACTTCGATCGGCAGCGCGAATGCCCCGAGTGTCTGTACGAGCTTGCTCTCGTCAGCGATCACGATCATCCGCTCGGATGCCGCGGCGACGATTTTCTCGCGAAGCAAAGCACCGCCACCGCCCTTAATCAGACGCAGAGCGACGTCGAGTTCGTCGGCGCCGTCGATTGTCAGATCCAACTGCGGCAGTTCATCGAGAGACTTCAACGGCACGCCGAGCTCCACGCACAGCCTTGCTGTCCGTTCCGATGTCGGAACACCCTCGACCTTGAAACCCTGTGCCACCTTCTCAGCAAGCAGGCGCACGAATTCCTCGGCGGTACTTCCCGTTCCTATGCCAAGCCGCATTCCCGACTCGACGTGAGCAAGTGCGGCCTCGGCGGCTTTAATTTTCATTTCGCGGGCATCCATGCGCCGCTAACTCCAAATGTTACGTTGGATGAGCTGTTTACACGCCTCGTCCTGCAAACGAAAGCCAAATAACGCCACCACTTTTCGAAATCCGCCGGAGTTTTTGCTGTACCAAGTAAAGTAGCTGCAACGTTGCGTTTGCCGAGATCATCGCCTACGTCGGAATGAACACAACAGATAGCAAGCGGATCAAATCCATGGCACCTGCACTGATCGTTTTCGACCTCGACGGAACATTGCTCGATACACATGCCGACCTTGTCGAGAGCTTGAACCATACGATCGCGGCATTGAAGCTTGCTCCCGTGCGATATGAAGACCTGACCCATCTCGTCGGGCATGGCGCCAAGGTGATGATAGAGCGAGCCTGCCGGCTTCAGGGGCATCCATTGACAGATGAAGAGCTGCCCGCGCTGCTTAACCGCTTCATCGCGCATTACACACAGAACATGCCGGGGAAGACGCACCCCTACCCCGGCCTCATCCGCTCGATGGAACACCTAAAAAGCAAGGGATACCGTTTCGCTGTCTGCACAAACAAGCTCGAAGGTCTCGCCCGCACGCTTCTGGATCGCCTCCAATTGACCAGCCACTTCGATGCCATCACCGGCGGCGATACGTTCGCCATGCGCAAACCCGATGCCGGTCACTTGCTTGGAACGATCGAGCGCGCCGGCGGTGATCCGTCTCGCTGCGTGATGATCGGCGACAGCATCAACGACATCCTTGTGGCCCGCAATGCCGGGATACCATCGATCGCGGTGCCTTTCGGCTATTCCGACGTGCCAGTGGCAACGCTTGAGCCCACGACGATCATCTCACACTTCGACGAACTCACATCGGATTTGATCGAAGAGCTGCTGCGATCCGCCAATTCGGCTTTTGCAAACGGCGTGGTGGCAAACACTCGTCATAGTTAAGTTGCATACTACGATGAAATCTCCATTAGATTGCGGTTAATTGCTCCTTCCCCGCAATCCGTGTCCATAGGAAGGTTCCATCAAGTTCTATCAAATCCAGGTCGCGCGTCCGTGATTTCATTTGAAAAATCGTGGGATGGCTGCGGCGATTTCCTTCACAATCCCGCCTTAATTGAGGCGCGAACTTGGTTTCGCCGAGGGTTGGAAGTCACGTTGTTTGCAACGATGGATTGAGGAGAAGCACGATGCATATTCGATTTGCCGCAGCGGCTGCAATTCTTGCCCTTGGCCTGGCCGGAACCGCCTTCGCACAACCCAGTACTCGAACGATTATTCCAACGATAGTGACGGCTTTGCTCCCGTACAGGTTGCGCCATCGAAGCCTATTCACTATGCAAAGCACAAGGCACCGGAATATTCGAACGACTACACGAACGACAGCGATGGCTTCGCTCCCGTTCGCATGTCTCCGTCTGTTGACAAGATGTCCACGGGCAGCATCAAGCCGCTTCCCGACTGCCCGTCCACCCCAACCGGCCGGGTTCACACGGCGGGCGGCGATAGCGGAGCATCCCATTCCGACGCCTGCCGCGAGGTCGGCGACAAGTAGGTCTTTGCTCGGGGATTATGAGGGCAGGAACCCTGCCCTCATCTATGCCACTTCAGTTTATGGACGACAGATGTCGGTCGTGGTCGCACCGAATACCGATTCGAACGCAGCGCGAAGCCGCGTGTCGACATCGGTCATCATGACCGGAAGACCGAGATCCACCAGGCTCGTCACGCCATAGGCAGATATCCCGCACGGTACGATTCCACCGAAATGATCGAGATCGGGCTCGACGTTCAGGGACAATCCGTGGAACGTCACCCACTTTCGCAGACGGATGCCGAGTGCCGCGATCTTGTCCTCGGTCATTGATCCGTCGGGCAACACAGGCTTGTCCGGGCGCCTGACCCAAACGCCGACGCGATCCTCCCGCCGCTCGCCCCGAACATTCATCGAATCGAGCGTGCGAATGATGACCTCTTCTAGTGCCGCAACGAACGCCCGCACGTCCTGGCGGCGGCGCTTTAGGTCCAGCATGACATAGGCGACGCGCTGGCCGGGGCCATGATAGGTGTATTCGCCGCCGCGCCCGGTCTGATGAACGGGAAACCGGTCGGGCTGCACCAGATCCCTCGCATCGGCGCTGGTTCCGGCCGTATAGAGAGGCGGATGCTCGAGCAGCCAGACAAGTTCATCGCCACCCTCGGAAATCGCTGCGACCTCCCGCTCCATGATATCCACAGCCTCTTCGTAAGGCACCAGCCCATCGGAAATGCGCCAGCGCACCGGGGGCGAACCGGCGGTGGGAAACATGGAAAAGTCGAGATCTGTGCGTAACATAGCCATTCCTTGCCACCCGGCCCGGACATTCCCGGCGGGCACGTATGGCTGTCTATATGGCTCTGTTTCGGCTTCGATTCAAACACTGTCACCGTGTTTGAAAAAATCTGTCACATGGCCCTTGTGTCCCGAAAAACCTTTTGCTACATGCTGCGTCGCCGGCACAAACCGGCACCTACCACGATGCGGTCGTGGCGGAATTGGTAGACGCGCAGCGTTGAGGTCGCTGTGGGGCAACCCGTGGAAGTTCGAGTCTTCTCGACCGCACCATCTCTTCTTGAGAGAGATATTTATCATTGACGGCTGAACCTCAGCCAATGAAGAAATCTCTCGCATGAACGATCCTTCCGATCATCATAATCCCTTGCAGGGCATGGCCCTGATGGCCGGCGCCATGCTTGTGCTGCCGGCGATGGATGCGATCGCGAAATACATGGCGACCTTCGAGGCCATGTCTCCCGGTCAGGTCACATTCTACCGATTCTTTTTTCAGCTGCTCTGCACCCTGCCGATTCTCTTTTTGATGTTCGGCTGGGGCGCGCTGTCGGCGAAGCGTCCCTGGATGAATTTGCTTCGCGGCGCATTGCACGGCGCGGCAAGCCTGCTTTTTTTCGCTGCAGTGAAGTACATGCCGCTGGCAGATGTCTTTGCGATCTATTTCGTGGAGCCGTTCATGCTTGCTGGCCTGTCGGCACTCTTCCTTGGCGATAAGGTCGGTTGGCGGCGCTGGACGGCCATCGTCGTCGGTTTCGGTGGAGCGATGATCGTGATCCAGCCGAGCTACGAGGTGTTCGGCCTGAAGGCGTTGCTCCCGGTTTGCTGCGCATTTCTGTTCGCACTGTATCTTTTTATGAATCGCGCAATCGGGACAGCCGATTCGCCGCTGACGATGCAGACCATGGCGGGCATAGGCGGCACCTTGTTCATGTCGGTTGCGCTTGCCATTGGAGGCGGGCTGGGCGTGCCTGACTTCGAACTCTCCCTGCCGTCGTCGGTGCTTGGGCTGGTTCTACTGCTGATTCTCGGATCGCTCTCCGGTTATGTCCACATGATCGTGGTCAAAGCCTTCCGAATGGCCCCGCTTTCGCTGCTCGCACCGTTTCAATATTTCGAAATCATCTCGGCCACGGTGCTCGGCTACGCGCTTTTCGGAGACTTTCCGAATTTCTCGAAGTGGATCGGCATCTTGATCATCGTCGCCTCGGGCCTGTTCATAATCTGGCGCGAACGCGTTCAGGCGAGGTCGCTAAAAGCGTCGTAAACCGTCGAAGGTTTCGTTAACCGCACCCGTTGAGGGAACGTCAATTCGCTGGCTGTAAGCATCGTCTTGGCTTCATGATGAAGCTTGGAGATAAAAGATGAGCGAATTTCGACTCGCTTTTCCGGCATGTGTAATCGCCGGGAAGCATCGGCTGACTGTCGATGACATCAGCCTATTGCGCAAACATAGTTTTCCGGAGGGAATCCGGACCCCTGACGACGTCGTCGTCATGCTGGCGCTGAACAACTCGTGCCCCGAAAAATGCCCGGAGTGGAACACCTTCTTCGTCGAGCAACTGGCGGCATTCATCGTCAATTACAGCTATCCGCAAGGCAGCCTCGATGAGATCAACGTCGCATGGCTGATGCGCATGGTCGCAACCGACGGCGTCGTCAACTCGCCCCTGGAACTGGAACTGGTCCAGCATGTTATCGACATCGCGAACTATGTTCCTGATGAGCTTCGCGCTTTCGCCCTCGATCAGCTCCGCTTGGCGATCGACAGAAAGATCGGCGGCTACAGCCTCGTGCGGGCGGTAGAACGTCGCGGCATTTCGCGTCAGGACATCGATTATGTCATGCGCGTGCTGCGCGGCGTGTCCGATGGGGGCAGCATCAACGTCCAGCCGATGACGTGGAATGTTCTGATGCGAATCGGCGAGGCCACCCTGCCCGCTTCCAACCACCCGCGTTGGGACGACATCATGGCTGGTCTTCGTCTGGTCGAGTATGCAGAACCGCAGCGTCGCAGCCGCTGGCTGCGCATCGTCGACGACAGCGTCGCCGTCGCCTGAGCCCCTGCCAATGAAGACTTCGCATGTGATTGTGCCTCCCGAACTTTATGCGTAAGACTTCGGGTACGCATCTCACGGGTGGAGTCTTCATGTTCAACAAGATCCTGATCGCGAATCGCGGCGAAATCGCTTGTCGCGTCATCAAAACTGCGCGCCGGATGGGCATCGCGACTGTCGCGGTCTATTCCGACGCCGATCGGGATGCCTTGCATGTCGAAATGGCTGACGAAGCTGTCCACATAGGCGCAGCGCCGGCCTCCGAAAGCTATCTTGTCGCGGACAGGATCATCGCGGCTTGCAAATTGACGGGCGCCGAAGCCGTCCACCCCGGCTACGGCTTCCTGTCCGAGCGCGCATCGTTCTGTGAAGCCCTCGAGAAGGAGGGTATTGTCTTCATCGGTCCGAAACCGCGCGCGATCGAGGCAATGGGCGACAAAATCGAATCGAAGAAGTTTGCAAATGCTGCGAAGGTTTCGACCGTTCCTGGCCACCTCGGCGTCATCGAAGACGCTGACCACGCCGAACGCATTGCCGGCGAAATAGGCTATCCCGTGATGATCAAGGCATCGGCGGGCGGCGGCGGCAAGGGCATGCGCATTGCATGGAACCAGGCCGATATCAGCGACGGTTTTGACCGCGCCCGGTCCGAAGCCAGGAGTTCGTTTGGTGACGACCGGGTCTTCATCGAAAAGTACATCGTCGAGCCTCGCCATATCGAAATCCAGATCCTCGCGGACGCTCATGGAAATGTCGTCTATCTCGGAGAGCGCGAATGCTCGATCCAGCGCCGGAACCAGAAGGTGGTCGAGGAGGCTCCTTCACCGTTCCTCGGCGAAGCGACCCGCAAGGCCATGGGCGAACAGTCGGTCGCACTCGCCAAGGCGGTGGACTATCGGAGCGCCGGGACGGTGGAGTTCATCGTCGACCGGGACCGCAATTTCTACTTCCTCGAAATGAACACCCGCCTGCAGGTCGAGCATCCGGTGACCGAACTCATCACGGGTATCGATCTGGTCGAGCAGATGATTCGGGTCGCTGCCGGTGAACCGCTGGCACTCACGCAGGACGATATCCGCCTGAACGGCTGGGCGGTCGAAAGCCGTCTCTACGCGGAAGATCCCTATAGAAACTTCCTCCCGTCGATCGGCCGTCTTACGCGTTATCGCCCGCCGGCCGAAGGCAAGGCTGGAAACGCGATCGTGCGAAACGATACCGGCGTGTTCGAGGGCGCCGAGATCTCGATGTATTACGACCCGATGATCGCCAAGCTCTGCACCTGGGCCCCCACCCGCCTGGAAGCGATCGAGGCGATGGGCCAGGCCCTCGACGGCTTCGTTGTCGATGGCATCGAACACAACGTGCCCTTCCTCGCCTCGCTGATGAAGCATTCGCGGTGGCGGGAGGGACGGCTTTCGACGGGTTTCATCGCCGAGGAGTATCCAGACGGTTTCGCGCCGATGACGCCGGATGGCGTCCAGCAGGCGGTCTTGGCAGCCGTTGCGCTGTCGGCCGCCCTGATAGATGCGAACAGACGTGACTACTTCAAGGATCGACTGCGTCAGTCGTCAGGCGCGATCAGCGAAAACTGGGTCGTCAAGCTGGACGACGAGTACATCGCCGCGCGACTGCTTGAAGGCATCCCGACGGTTCCCTTCGAAATGGATATCGCGATCGGCGACGAGATCTTGAATGTCGTCACCGACTGGAGACCCGGTGAGCCCGTTTGGAGCGGACGCGTCGGCAATCTCAGGGTGACCGCACAATTGCGGCCGCTGCTCAACGGTCAACGGATCGACTGGCAGGGGTTCTCGGTAAAATCGAAGGTCCTCACGCCGCGTCACGCGGAACTGGATCGTTTGATGCCGGTGAAACTGCCTCCGGACACGTCGAAACTGTTGCTTTGCCCCATGCCGGGACTGGTGGTCTCCATTGCGGTCGCTGAAGGCCAGGAGGTCAAGGCCGGTGAAACCCTCGCTGTCGTCGAGGCAATGAAGATGGAGAATGTGTTGCGGGCCGAGCGCGACCTCGTTGTCGGCAAGATCAACGCAAAGCCCGGCGAAAGCCTGGCGGTCGATGCCGTCATCATGGAATTTGCCTGAACCATTCTGGCACATGGATGCGTGCCGACGCGGATCAATTTCGTTAAGGCGTCGGCTCTAGAATATGCCCATTCGGCAATGGCCCGAATGGAGTATGTGAATGACCGTGGTGCAATCGGCGATCTTGCTGCTGACCATCAACCTCGGGCTGCTCGCCTTGTTGATGCGCCTGCCGCTCGGGCAACGGACCTTGTCTATCCGGCGCACCTTTAATTGTACCCGCGAGAAACTGTGGAGCGCGATCAACCCGACCGGCGACGCAGCCGACTGGCATCACTCCGTCCTGTCAAGCAAACCCGTCAGACTGCGCGGTAACCTCGTCGAGCAGACCTATAAGCATCTCGACCGTCATGGAGCGCCGCTGCGCCGGCTTCTTGCGGTCGAGCCACTAGACACGGCCAACGCAAACGCAGTCGGATACAGATCGTCCGTCGTGGACGACAGCACGCTCGATCCCTCTTTCTGGAAGAATTTTCAGGAGAGCAGGATTGTCCGGGAGACCGCGAACGGCGTCACGATCGAGATTACCCAGACGGATCGCTATCGAGGCTTGGCATTCCTCATCGTCAGATACTTTGCCTTACGGCGGGAAATGCGCGCCTTGGAAGGCTGGTTGAAAACCGGCCAGTCCGTTCCCCAAGGGTATTTCGAGCATCCGCTTGTCCAGGTGTTGCTGGCGATCGTCTCGACGTTGCTGCTCTGGCCGTTTCTCGGCCTGACCATACAGGGCCTGATGATTTCAACCTTCCTGACGCTGGTCATCGTCCTGCATGAGCTTGGCCACATGGCAGCCTATCGGATGTTCGGCCACCCCTCGGTCCGGATGATCTTCATCCCCCTGCTGGGTGGTGTAGCGATCGGCGGCAGGCCTTACCGCTCGCTTTTTGAAGTCGGAACATGCGCGTTGATGGGCGCTGGCATGTCGGCTTTTCTGGTGCCGCCACTTTGCCTCGCGGAACAACTGGCCGAGCAAGGCATTTTGCCGACGAGCGCGGTTAAGCCAGCCCTCGTCTTTCTTCTGATCCTCGGGGCATTCAATCTTCTGAACCTGCTGCCGATGCATCGCTTTGACGGCGGACAGGTCCTGCGACAAATCTTCCGTTCGCGGTCATCGCAGATCGCGGCGAGCTTCTTTGTGACGCTCTGCATCCTGTGCATTGGCTTTGCCATTGGCCTTCCGGCCCGGATGCTGACGATAGGCCTGCTGGTCTTCACTATTGTCAGTCTGATCGGTGCGCGCTCGGTCAAGCCGCGTCATCAGCTCGACGAAATGAGCGATGGAGAGCGGATGATGGTCGCCTTCGGCCTCTATTCGGCGATCGCGATGCACGGCTATGCCATCGTCTTCGCAGTGAAAAATCTATTCTGACGCAGATTGCACAACAATCGCCGCAAGTTGCTATTTGAACAAGGAAATCTGCGTCTCGCGCAGGTTTTTCCTTGAGCCACCGACATGCGGCGTGCAAGAGTCCGCGCGATCAAATCAGCATTGGAGAATTCGAAGATGGACGTTCGCGCCGCCGTTGCCGTTCAGGCAGGAAAACCGCTCGAGGTCATGACCGTACAGCTCGACGGCCCGAAGGCCGGCGAAGTGCTGATCGAGGTGAAGGCGACCGGCATCTGCCACACCGACGACTTCACCCTGTCTGGCGCCGATCCGGAAGGCCTGTTCCCGGCGATCCTCGGCCATGAAGGTGCGGGTATCGTCGTTGACGTCGGTCCAGGTGTGACCTCGCTGAAAAAGGGCGATCACGTCATTCCGCTCTACACGCCGGAATGCCGCGAATGCTACTCCTGCACTTCGCGCAAGACCAACCTCTGCACCTCGATCCGCTCGACGCAGGGCCAAGGCGTCATGCCGGACGGTACCTCGCGCTTCTCGATCGGCAAGGACAAGATCCACCACTACATGGGCTGCTCGACCTTCGCGAACTTCACCGTGCTGCCCGAGATCGCGCTCGCCAAGATCAATCCCGACGCCCCCTTCGACAAGGTCTGCTACATCGGCTGCGGCGTGACGACCGGCATCGGTGCGGTCATCAACACCGCCAAGGTCGAGATCGGCTCGACGGCCATCGTCTTCGGCCTCGGCGGCATCGGCTTGAACGTCCTGCAGGGCCTGCGCCTTGCCGGCGCCGACATGATCATCGGCGTCGACATCAACCCGGACCGCAAGGCCTGGGGCGAGAAGTTCGGCATGACCCACTTCGTCAACCCGAAGGAGGTCGGCGACGACATCGTGCCCTACCTCGTCAACATGACGAAGCGCCATGGCGACCTGATCGGCGGCGCCGACTACACCTTCGACTGCACCGGTAACACCAAGGTCATGCGCCAGGCGCTGGAATCGTCGCATCGCGGCTGGGGCAAATCGGTCATCATCGGCGTTGCCGGCGCCGGCCAGGAAATCTCCACCCGTCCGTTCCAGCTCGTCACCGGCCGCAACTGGATGGGCACCGCCTTCGGCGGCGCGCGTGGCCGCACGGACGTGCCGAAGATTGTCGACTGGTACATGGAGGGCAAGATCCAGATCGATCCGATGATCACCCACACCATGCCGCTCGAAGACATCAACAAGGGCTTCGACCTCATGCACAAGGGTGAGAGCATTCGCGGCGTGGTGGTCTATTGACCACCCAGCCAAACTACACGGTCGATGCGCGGAGGCTCGATGAGCTCTCCGCGGTCGAGCTGTATGCATTGTTGAAGATGCGCGTCGACGTCTTCGTCGTCGAGCAGAACTGCCCCTATCCCGAGCTCGACGGCAAGGACGGTGACGCCCTGCATCTCCGGTTGATGGCTGGAGATGAGCTTCTGGCGGCCGCGCGTCTGTTCGAGCCACATGGAGACAAGGGTGTTGCCAAGATCGGACGTGTCGTCGTTTCGCCTGCGCAGCGAGGCCAGAGGCTTGGCCAGGCCGTGATGGCGGAAGCCGTCAGCGCTTGCGAGCGTCTCTTTCCGAAGAGTGACATCGCGCTATCCGCACAGAGCCATTTGCGCAGGTTCTACGAATCGTTCGGCTTCGTCGCCACGTCGGACGAATACCTCGAAGACGGGATTCCCCACATCGATATGCGCCGGTCGGCGAACTCCGACGGGACGGCATCATGATCTACGTGGACGCCGACGCATGCCCTGTGAAGCCGGAGATACTCAAGGTCGCCGAGCGCCACGGCATCGAAGTCACTTTGGTTGCCAACTCCGGCTTGCGCCCCTCGCGTGATCCGATGGTGCGCATCGTGATCGTCTCCGCTGCCTTCGACGCGGCCGACAACTGGATTGCCGAACATGCCGGCGCAGGCGACATCGTCGTGACCGCGGATGTGCCGCTCGCGGTTCGCTGCGTGGCGACAGGCGCCTTCGTCACAGGCCCGACCGGCCGCGTCTTCGACGACACCAATATCGGCATGGCGAGCGCCATGCGTGATCTCGGCGCGCATCTGCGCGAGACCGGCGAAAGCAAGGGCTACAACGCCGCATTCAGCCCACGGGATCGCTCTCAGTTTCTCGAGACATTCGACCGCCTGTGCCGCCGCGCCAAAGCCGTCACGCCACCATCAGGAGAATAGAATGAATATCCTATCCCAGGCGACCGCCTTCGGCGGCATGCAGGGCGTCTTTAGCCACACGTCGGAGACCTGCAAGTGCGACATGACATTTGCGGTCTTCGTTCCTCCGCAGGCGACCAAGGAGCCCTGCCCCGTCCTCTGGTATCTTTCGGGCCTGACCTGCACCCACGCCAACGTCATGGAAAAGGGTGAATACCGGCGGATGGCCGCCGAACTCGGCTTGATCATCATCTGCCCCGACACGAGCCCGCGCGGCAACGATGTGCCCGACGAGCTCACCAACTGGCAGATGGGCAAAGGCGCCGGTTTCTATCTCGACGCCACCGAGAAGCCATGGGCCGAGAACTACCAGATGTACAGCTACATCACCGAAGAGCTGCCAGCCTTCGTCAGCCAGCACTTCCGGATGGACATGAGCCGTCAGGGCATCTTCGGTCACTCGATGGGCGGTCACGGCGCTATGACGATTGCCTTGAAAAACCCTGACCGTTTCAAGAGCTGCTCTGCCTTCGCGCCGATCGTCGAACCGTCGACCGCCGACTGGTCCGTACCGGCCTTCGAAAAGTACCTCGGCTCCGATCGCGCCGCCTGGCGTCAGTACGACGCCTGCTCATTGGTCAGCGATGGCGCACGCTTTCCGGAGTTCCTGATCGACCAGGGCAAGGCCGATGGTTTCCTGGAGAATGGTCTGCGGCCGTGGCGGTTCGAGGAAGCAGTGAAGGACACTGATATCAAGCTGACCTTGCGCATGCATGAGCGCTACGATCACTCCTACTACTTCATCTCCACCTTCATGGACGACCATCTCCGGTGGCATGCGGAGCGCCTCGCCTGAGGCGCCCTCACGGGTTATTCAAGTTCCCCAAAACTGTTGCGGCCGCCCATCGGGCGGCCGCAGTCATATTCAGGCAGCTTTGCGCTTGTCGACCGACAGCGCGCCTGCACCTGCAAAGAACAGGAACAGGAAGACGAAGGAGAAGAGAATGGCGCCGTCGCCACCGTTGAGCGCCGGGTAGAAGCTCTTCGGATAGTGCGCCATGAAATAGGCAAACGCCATTTCACCGGAAAGAATGAAAGCGATCGGCCGCGTCAGGAAACCGACGAGCACGAGTACACCGCCGACGACCTCAAGCAGGGCGGCGAACAGCATCAGCGGAGGCAGCGAGCCTTCCATCTGAGCGGCTGGAAACGCAAAAAGCTTCATCGTGCCGTGTTCGATGAACAGCAATGCCGTGATGATGCGCAGAGCGGCGAGCGCGTAGGGCTGATACGCGCTCAGACGTTCCAAACTGGACATGAAAACTCTCCTATTAAGTAAAGACAAGCGAGCGTTAGCCGGTCCGTCAAATGAAATGAATACACGGATTACTGACGTGCAATCACTTCCTTTTGATTTTACTCGGCTTTTGCCAATACTTCACTTCAAAGTGGAATATTGTCGTGCTTCTTCCATGGATTTGTCAGGTTCTTGTTGCGCAACATCTTGAGACCACGTGCAAGTCGCCTGCGGGTCGAGTGAGGCATGATGACCTCATCGACGTAACCACGCTCCGCCGCGACGAAAGGCGAAAGGAATCGGTCCTCGTACATCTTCGTATGAGCCGCGATCTTCTCCGGATCGGCAATATCCTTGCGGAAGATGATCTCGACAGCGCCCTTCGCGCCCATGACAGCAATCTGTGCCGTCGGCCATGCATAATTGAGATCGCCGCGTAGATGCTTCGAGGCCATGACGTCGTAGGCACCGCCGAATGCCTTGCGCGTAATGACGGTCAGCTTCGGGACCGTTGCCTCGGCATAGGCAAACAGCAGCTTCGCGCCATGCTTGATCAGCCCGCCGTATTCCTGCGCCGTACCCGGCAGGAAGCCGGGCACGTCGACGAAGGTGACGATCGGAATATTGAAGCAGTCGCAGAAGCGCACGAAGCGCGCGGCCTTGCGGGATGCATCGCTGTCGAGCACGCCGGCGAGCACCATCGGCTGATTTGCGACGAAGCCGACCGTCGATCCCTCGACACGGCCAAAGCCGCAGACAATGTTTTTCGCAAAGCTCGCCTGGATCTCGAAGAAATCGCCCTCGTCGACCGTCTTCAGGATCAGTTCCTTGATGTCGTAAGGCTTGTTCGCGTTTGCTGGAACCAGCGTGTCCAGAGACGAGTCGACATCTGTCACCGACTGGTAACATTCGATCTCCGGCAACGGAGATGTATTCGATTGCGGCAGAAGGTCGATCAGGCGCCGGACCTGCAGCAATGCCTCCACATCGTTGTCATAGGCGCCGTCTGCAATGGACGAACGCGTGGTATGGACCGATGCCCCGCCGAGTTCTTCCGCCGTGACCGTCTCGTTCGTCACCGTCTTGACCACATCCGGTCCGGTCACGAACATGTACGACGTATCGCGCACCATGAAGATGAAATCGGTCATGGCAGGCGAATAGACGTCGCCGCCGGCACACGGCCCCATGATCACGGAAATCTGCGGAATGACACCTGAAGCCAGAACGTTGCGCTGGAATACCTCGGCGTATCCTCCGAGCGCTGCAACGCCTTCCTGAATACGCGCCCCGCCCGCATCGTAGATGCCGATGATCGGCGCCCGGTTCTTGAGCGCCATGTCCTGCACTTTCATGATCTTCTCGGCATGCGCCTCGGAAAGCGAGCCGCCGAAAACCGTGAAGTCCTTCGCGAAGACGAAAACCGTGCGTCCGTTGACCGTGCCCCAGCCGGTCACCACGCCATCGCCGGCAATCCGGTTCTTTTCCATCCCGAAGTCGCTGGAGCGATGTTCCACGAACATGTCGAACTCCTCGAAGGATCCCTCGTCGAGAAACAGGTCGATGCGTTCGCGTGCGGTGAGCTTTCCGCGCTGATGCTGCGCATCGATCCGCTGCTGCCCGCCGCCCAACTTGGCGATGCCACGGCGGCGCTCGAGTTCTTCGAGAATTTCCTTCATGGACACTCCTCGCCGCCAAGGCGGCTGCTGATTATGCGGATCCGGCCTTGAGCGTGAAGATCGAGCGAATCCGTGCCGAAATATCCTCTGCCAGGATTTCGTCGGCCGAGCTCGAATTGTTCGATACACTGGTAACGGAGAACTTGCTGACGGCAATGACCGAACCGTCTTCGACGGAGGCGGCATCGACGGTGATGTCGGCCACGGTCTGGTTCTTTTCGTAGCCCTGCTGCCGCCTGATCGAAACGATGCGGATCGTAAGCACGACCCGAGGATAGACTTCCGTGCGGACGGTGGCGTTGATCGCCTTGTTGACGCGATCGCCTATCCCGGACAGCAGGGCCGGAGGCATGTTCGGCCCCGAGAGAATGATAGCGTTGCGGACATCATAAACCGGGCCGGGATCCTGCTTTCCAAACAGGGAGGCACAGGATGCCAAAGCCATGCAGACAAGTGCGACCCGAAAAAAGCACGACCTGAAACAGTTCATTCAAAAAATCCGCGTCCGCCCCCGATAGAGTCGCAGATTTTCGCCATAACCAGCATCAAGGCAACTGATTTCAACCCCTCAAGGCCAAAAAAACGTCCGTGGCAGCTTTGAAATCTTCGAAGCGCTGAGCGCGCCTCTGTTCCGCCTCTTCATCCTGCCCCCAATGCTCGATCGTCCAGTCCTCATCGAGATGAGCAAGCGACCAGATATCGTCAGACGGAAGGAACGCCTCGGCGAATGCGAGCGACAGCAGAGCCGAACCCGTCAGCGTCGTCACTGTATGGAGGGCAGCCAGCTCGATAGCAGTCGAGTGGGGGCGCAGCGCGGCGGAAAAGGCGGAAACCGCCTCGCGGGGCTGATCGTGGTGCATGATACCCTCGATCAGGATGAAGCGCGCGCCGAAGGCTTCCGCTGCCCAATCGAGAACGGGATCCCAGCGATTTCGCTGGCGATCCACAAGCTCCTTCGGCCCGTCGGCGCGGTAGCAGAGCAAATCGCTTGTCGAAAAGCGCAAAATATCCTCAAAAACGGCCTGCGTGTCGGTGGTAACGCCATCGATCGCCGTGTTGACGAGCCTGGTAACCGGCATCATCGCAGGGTCGATCACATCCGCCTGTGCCTCCCATTCCCGGGCAACCAGTTCGGCCAGCGCTCGTGTTGGAACGGCAAGCACATGACGCGCGGGCGTACGGACGGCCTTGCCGTCGAGCTCAATTGCGAAACCCTCATCGCGCGGTGTGATTTCGACATTCTTGTAGAAGCGCTTCGGCAGCGGCTTCTTCATCTGAACCTGTGCCCGTCGGATCGGATCAGGATGGCTCAGGCCCTCGGACAAGTCGTTCAGGAGATCGCGCATGGTTACCCTCGCGGAAAGTGTTTCAGAATGTCGTCCGGGTGATAGGCGATGCTATCGGCGCCAGCTGCGACGAGGTCGCTGACGCTGGCATAACCCCACGAGACACCCACGGCCGTCGCACCGGCTGCCTTTGCCATTTGCATATCGTAAACAGCGTCGCCGATGACAATGGTATCAGTCGGATTCATTCCCGTTTCATCGCAGCATTCACTGACCATCGCGGGATGAGGCTTCGAGGGGCAATCGTCGGCGGTACGCGAAACGATGAAATGCGGCGCAAACCCATGGGTCTCAAGCACGTGCACAAGACCACGCCTCGACTTGCCGGTGACCGCACCAATCAGGATTTCGTCCTGCGTGGCCAACGTATTGACCAGCAGCTTAATGCCGTCGAACAGAGGGACATCCATACCCGGCTCGTCGCGAACATCGGCATAGATCGCCTTGTAATGCGCCGTCATCGCAACAGCCTCGTCATCGACATGCGGTTTTCCCAGCATCCGGGCGATGGCGATATCAAGCGTCAGGCCGATGATCGATTTGGTCAGCCCAATGGGCGGCCGGTCGTAACCGAAATGCACGAAGGTACGCGCCATGACCTCATGGATCAGCCCGGCACTGTCCACGAGCGTGCCGTCGCAATCGAACAACGCCAGTTTCATTCGTAGTCTTCCCTGTCTGCGGATGCGAGATCGAGGCCGAGCAGGTTCCAGGTCTGGACCATGTGCGGCGGCAGCGGCGCGGTGACGCGAAGCCGACCACCGTTCGGATGTGGGATATCGATCTTGCGCGCATGCAGGTGCAGCTTCTTCTGCACGCCGCCTGGGAACGGCCAGTTGAGATCGTCGTCGAAGTATTTCGGATCGCCGATAATAGGATGGCCGATATGGAGCGCGTGGACGCGCAACTGGTGCGTGCGGCCGGTATACGGCTCCATCTCCAACCAGGCGAGGTTCTGCGCCGCGGTCTCGCGCACACGGTAATAGGAGATCGCGTGATCCGCGCCCTCCTCGCCATGCTTGCACACGCGCATCCGGTCGCCGTCCGGCGTCTGTTCCTTCACCAGCCAGGTCGAGATCTTGTCCTCGTGCTTGCGCGGCACGCCCTTGACCAGCGACCAGTAGGTCTTCTTGGTATCACGCTCGCGAAAAGCCGCGGTCAGCTTTTGTGCCGCCCCGCGGGTGCGGGCGATGACAAGCACGCCCGACGTGTCGCGGTCGAGGCGATGCACCAGTCGCGGCTTTTCGCCCTTCTTGTTGGTCCAGGCTTCGAGCATCTTGTCGATGTTGCGCGTCACGCCGGAGCCGCCCTGTACGGCAAGGCCGGCCGGCTTGTTCAGCACGATCACCTTGTCGTCCTCGTGGAGAACCATGCGCTGCAGCAAGTCGTAATCGTCGCCGTGCTTCAGGTCGTGGCTGGCGATCGGGCCGGTCTTCTTCGCGTCGACATCCAGCGGTGGCACACGCACCATCTGGCCGGGCTGTACGCGCGCGTCGGTCTTGACGCGGCCGCCGTCCACACGCACCTGACCGGAGCGTAGGAGTTTCTGCAGCGGCCCGAAGCCGAGTCCGGGGTAGTGGATCTTGAACCATCGGTCGAGCCGCATGCCCGCCTCGTCCGGCTCCACCTTGATGTGTTCGATACCTGCCATGATGATCTTTCGGAAAGAGTTGCGCGCATGAGGCGCGGCCTTTGCCGGTCGCTTTAGAGCATTTTCGCCAAAAACGGAAATCAGAATCTCAAAGCACTGCGCGGATGATTGCAAGTCCGGCAAAGACGGCGCCCATCGAAAGACCAACGCTGGCGATCATATACACCGTTCCTTCGACGATCGCGCCGCGTTCAAAGAGCGCGAGCGAGTCGAGTGAAAAGGTCGAGAACGTCGTAAGGCCGCCAAGGAAACCGGTCATGAGCAGCATCCGCAACTCGAGCGAGCCGCCGAACCTGCGCCCGATCAGTTCAGAAAGCACCCCAATGACGAAGCAGCCGACGACATTCACCGTCAGGGTACCCCACGGAAATGCCGGACCCGCGAGGCGCAACGCCCACTGCCCCACATAGTACCTAGCAACGGAACCAAGCGCACCACCAAGTGCCACGAGAAGAGCTTGTGTCATGAGATCGGTCTAGCGCAACTTTCCACTCCAATCCAATTGTCCGAAGAGATAGGTTTCACAATCACTTAAAATGCCAGCCTTTTTATTAGCCGGATGCCAAGAGCGGTGCGCTATCCTCATGCGATGTCAGTCTCGCTTATCTCCATATCCGCCGACACCGCCGTTGTGGCGCTGGAAAGCCTGAAAATCCCGAAGCGCGTTCCCGCCAGTATCGCTGCGAAGGAAGCGCGACGCGTCGCCGAACGGCGCGAAAAAGTCGATGCCGGTGCGGATATCGATGACACTGCCTCGATCATCCAGTCGACGGAAGTGGCGCTTGACTTGATGACGATGGGCCAGCGCCAGCCGCAAGCGAGCCTTAACCAGGCGCTCAAGCTTTACGAAGAAGACTGATCGGTGGTCGCGTCGTCTTCCGGGACACGCGACAAAAATTTGCTCGGTGGCGACATTCCCCCCTTGCCAAGTACAGCCTTGGCCAGATAATTGCCCTCGACCTTGTTGGGAGAAGCTGGTCGTCCGCGATCAGTGCCGAAGGAGCAACCGCCCCGGAAACTCTCAGGCCAAAGGACCAGCAAGGGGCAGACGGAACTCTGGAGAGATGCGTTCTCGAAACGCACGCCGAAGGGATAACAATCTCAGGCAAAGGGACAGAGGGGGCTCGAAATGCAAGGCGCAACTGCGTCTGAAGATTTGAGCCCGCGCATGGAATTCCAGGCGCAAACCCCGGAGGCGTCGTTGGACGATACTGCTGCCCTCAAGAAAACTCCGCTTCACGCGCTGCATCTGTCGCTCGGCGCCCGCATGGTCCCGTTTGCAGGCTATGACATGCCCGTCCAATATCCGGCCGGCGTCATGAAGGAACACATCCAGACCCGCACATCCGCAGGCGTCTTTGACGTGTCCCATATGGGCCAGGTCATCATCAAGGCGAAGTCGGGCAAGTATGAGGACGTCGCACTTGCGCTCGAAAGCCTCGTTCCTGTCGATATCCTCGGCCTTGCGGAAGGACGCCAGCGCTACGGTTTCTTCACCGACGACAATGGCTGCATTCTCGACGACCTGATGATTACCCACCTCGACGACCACCTCTTCGTCGTCGTCAACGCCGCCTGCAAGGATGCAGACGTCGCGCACCTTCAGAAGCACCTCGCTGCCACCTGCGACATCACTGTCCTCGATCGCGCGTTGATCGCGCTGCAAGGCCCACGCGCCGTTGAAGTGCTGGCCGAACTCTGGGCCGACGTCGCGGCCATGAAGTTCATGGACGTGCGCCATTGCCGGCTGCACGACGTTTCCTGTCTCGTGTCGCGTTCGGGCTACAGCGGCGAAGATGGCTTCGAGATCTCGATCCCTGCAGACAAGGCAGAAGATGTCACCAAGCGGTTGCTTGAGCATCCCGATGTCGAGCCGATCGGCCTCGGCGCCCGCGACAGCTTGCGCCTCGAAGCCGGCCTCTGCCTCTACGGCAACGACATCGACACCACCACGACCCCCGTCGAGGCAGCCCTCGTCTGGGCCATCCAGAAGGCCCGCAAGTCGGGCGGCGCCCGCGCCGGCGGCTTCCCGGGCGCTGAACGCATCCTCTCCGAACTCGACCACGGCGCTACCCGCCGCCGCGTCGGCCTGAAGCCCGACGGCAAGGCGCCGGTGCGCGGCCACGCCAAGCTCTATGCCGACCAGGAAGGCAAGACCGAGATCGGCGAAGTCACCTCAGGCGGCTTCGGCCCCAGCGTCGAAGGCCCGGTTGCCATGGGCTACGTGCCGGTCGCGTCGGCTGACGTCGGAACGGTCGTCTACGCCGAGGTTCGCGGCAGGTACCTGCCGGTGACCGTCGCGGCCCTGCCCTTCGTCACGCCGACTTACAAGCGATAAGACCATGAGCGCGGCGGCGATCCATATCGTTGCAATGCCTGTTCAGGCGCACTGTTCGCAGGCCGCCGTCGCTGGCGTTGCGCGTGGGATGCCCCCCTCTGGCCTGCCGGACATCTCCCCCACAAGGGGGGGAGATCGACCCGGAGCAGGCGCCTTGCCAGACGGTGAGGTTGGAACGATCGGTCGTCCCCAGCCAATCTCCCCACCTGTGGGGGAGATGTGGCCGGCAGGCCAGAGGGAGGCGCCACACGGCACCACCTCGGTCGGAAAGCACAAAGCGCCACCACGCCAACCAAAACAAACCACACATTTCCACCAAACACCCCATTCCCCAGAGAGGACAATCCCATGCTGAAATTCACCGAAGAACACGAATGGCTGCAGATCGAGGCGGGTGTCGCCACCGTCGGCATCACCACCTATGCCGTCGAGCAACTCGGCGATCTGGTGTTCGTGGAACTGCCTGAAGTCGGCGCGACCTTCGGCAAGAACGACAACGCGGCAACCGTCGAATCCGTCAAGGCCGCCTCGGATGTCTACTGCCCGCTCGCCGGCGAAATCACCGAAGTGAACCCCGCCATCGTCGCCGATCCGTCGCTGGTCAATTCCGACCCGCAGGGTGCAGGCTGGTTCTTCAAGCTGAAGCTCGCCAACGCCGCCGATGCCGACGGCCTGCTTGACGAAGCGGCCTACAAGGAGCTTACCGCGTAATGACGACGCCGACGGAATTCCAGTTTACCGACTACCAGCCCTACGACTTCGCCAATCGTCGTCACATCGGCCCTTCCCCGGCCGAAATGACCGATATGCTCAAGGTCATCGGCTATAACAGCCTCGACGGGCTGATCGACGCGACCGTGCCGCCCTCCATCCGCCAGAAGGCGCCGCTCATCTGGGGCGCGCCGATGACGGAGCGCGAGGCGCTCGACAAGCTGCGCGAAACCGCCAACAAGAACAAGGTCCTGACCTCGCTGATCGGCCAGGGCTATTACGGCACGATCACGCCGCCGGTTATCCAGCGCAACATCCTGGAAAACCCGGCCTGGTACACGGCCTATACGCCCTACCAGCCGGAAATTTCCCAGGGCCGCCTCGAGGCGCTCCTGAACTACCAGACGATGATCTGCGACCTCACCGGCCTCGACGTCGCCAACGCCTCGCTGCTCGACGAAGCAACGGCTGCCGCCGAAGGCATGGCAATGGCCGAGCGCGTCTCCAAGTCGAAGGCCAAGGCTTTCTTCGTCGATGCCGCCTGCCATCCGCAGACGATCGAACTGATCAAGACCCGCGCCGAGCCGCTCGGCTGGAGCGTCGTCATCGGCAACCCCTTTACCGATCTCGATCCGGTCGATGTCTTCGGCGCCATCTTCCAGTATCCGGGCACGCACGGCCATGTGCATGATTTCACCGGCCTGATCTCGCGCCTGCACCAGACCGGTGCAATTGCCATTGTCGCCGCCGACATCCTGGCCCTGACGCTTCTGAAGTCGCCTGGCGAAATGGGTGCCGACATCGCCGTCGGCTCGTCGCAGCGCTTCGGCGTTCCGGTCGGTTACGGCGGCCCCCACGCGGCCTACATGTCGGTCAAGGACGCCCACAAGCGCTCCATGCCCGGCCGTCTCGTCGGCGTCTCGGTCGATGCCCGCGGCAACCGCGCCTACCGCCTGTCGCTGCAGACCCGCGAACAGCACATCCGCCGTGAAAAGGCGACGTCGAACATCTGCACCGCGCAGGTGCTGCTCGCCGTCATGGCCTCGATGTATGCCGTCTTCCATGGCCCCAAGGGCATCAAGGCGATCGCCCAGCAGGTCCACCAGAAGGCCGTGCTGATGGCCAAGGGTCTTGAGAAGCTCGGCTACACCATCGAGCCCGAGACCTTCTTCGACACCATCACCGTCGATGTCGGCCACATGCAGGGCGTGATCCTGCGCGCGGCGGTCGCAGAAGGCGTCAACCTGCGCAAGGTCGGCGCCACCAAGATCGGCATGAGCCTCGACGAGCGCACCCGTCCGGCGACGCTGGAAGCCGTCTGGCGCGCCTTCGGCGGTAACTTCGCCGTGGCCGATTTCGAGCCGAGCTATCGCCTGCCCAAGGGCCTCGCGCGTACCAGCGAGTACCTGACGCATCCGATCTTCCACATGAACCGCGCCGAAAGCGAGATGACGCGCTACATCCGTCGTCTGTCGGACCGCGACCTCGCACTCGACCGTTCGATGATCCCGCTCGGCTCCTGCACGATGAAACTCAACGCCACGGCGGAAATGCTGCCGATCACCTGGCCGGAGTTTTCGGATATCCATCCCTTCGTGCCGGCCGATCAGGCACTCGGCTATCGCGAGATGATCGACGACCTGACCGAAAAGCTCTGCGCCGTCACCGGCTACGACGCCTTCTCCATGCAGCCGAACTCCGGCGCGCAGGGCGAATATGCGGGCCTGCTGACGATCCGCAACTACCACATCGCCAACGGCAACGGCCATCGCGACGTCTGCCTGATCCCGACATCCGCGCACGGCACCAACCCGGCGTCCGCCCAGATGGTCGGCATGAAGGTCGTGGTCGTCAAGGTTCGCGAAAACGGCGATATCGACCTCGACGACTTCCGCGCCAAGGCTGAGCAACATTCGGAGAACCTCTCCTGCTGCATGATCACCTACCCCTCGACGCATGGCGTGTTCGAGGAAACGGTGAAGGAGATCTGCGATCTCGTGCACAAGCACGGCGGCCAGGTCTATCTCGACGGCGCCAACATGAACGCCATGGTCGGCCTGTCCCGCCCTGGTGACATCGGCTCCGACGTCTCCCATCTCAACCTGCACAAGACCTTCTGCATCCCGCATGGCGGCGGCGGTCCCGGCATGGGCCCGATCGGCGTCAAGTCGCACCTTGCCCCGCATCTGCCCGGCCATCCGGAAACCGACGGTCGTTCGGGCGCCGTCTCCGCGGCGGCCTTCGGTTCGGCCTCGATCCTGCCGATCTCGTGGAGCTACTGCCTGATGATGGGCGGCGAAGGCCTGACGCAGGCGACCAAGGTGGCGATCCTGAACGCCAACTACATCGCCGCCCGCCTGAAGGGCGCCTATGACGTGCTCTACAAGTCGGAATCCGACCGCGTCGCGCATGAATGCATCATCGACACGCGTCCGCTGGTCGACAGCGCGGGTGTGACCGTCGACGACGTCGCCAAGCGCCTGATTGACTGCGGCTTCCACGCCCCGACCATGAGCTGGCCCGTTGCCGGCACGCTGATGATCGAGCCGACGGAATCGGAAACCAAGGCCGAACTCGACCGCTTCTGCGAGGCCATGCTGGCGATCCGCCAGGAAGCCCGCGACATCGAGGAAGGCCGCTCGGACAAGACCAACAACCCGCTGAAGAACGCCCCGCACACGGTCGAAGACCTCGTCGGCGAATGGGATCGCCCCTATTCGCGCGAACAGGCCTGCTTCCCCCCGGCGCCTTCCGCGTGGACAAGTACTGGTCCCCGGTCAACCGCGTCGACAACGTCTTCGGCGACCGCAACCTGATCTGCACCTGCCCGCCGCTGGAAGCCTACGCCGAAGCGGCCGAGTAAGGTTTAAACATTCGAGACGCCCGGCTTTGTCCGGGCGTTTTGATTCTCGATCTCGTGTCCAGTCACAGCACCAAGCCAGCACCCCGATGCCCGAAATCCAAGGCTTTCACTACCGCGCAACGCCAACCACCGACGCCCGCCCACCGCTCCTCCTCCTGCACGGCAGCAGCCGCGACGAAACCGAACTCCCGCCGCTGGCAAACACCGCAGACCCCAGCTGGCCATATCTGTCGCTGCGCGGCCCCATCCCCTGGGAGAACGGCTATGCGTTCTTCCGCCGCAACCCCGACCGCACGCTCGACCGGGCCGACCTCGCGCGCCAGACGGAGCGCTTGCACGCCTTCATCACTGCATCCATCGAAACCGGCCTCATCGCCCGCCCACCCATCCTCCTCGGCTTCTCGAACGGCGCTATCATCTCCGCCTCCCTCCTGATCCGCGACCCAAACTCCGCAGTCGGCGCCATCCTCATCCGTCCGCTCTCGCCGGATCCGGACGCGATCATCCCGCCTATGCCCGATAAACCGATCCTCATGCTCTCGGGCGACCGAGACGACCGCCGCGCACCCGAGGACGCCATTCGCGTCGCCAGGCAGTTCCAAGCCGCCGGCGCCGATGTCGCCAGCCATGCATCATCCACCGATCACCATCTCCACGGCGACGAACCCGCCATCATCGGCCACTGGCTGACATCCCGCGTCTTTCCGCTTGCCGCAGGCCACGGGCCGCTTTAAGCAGACCGCCACTCGACAACAGACAACAGGCGACCAGTCCCATGGCAAAATCCGACGGCGATCTCACTCAGCAGCCTTGGCCGAAGCCTGTCATGCTGGCGCTGGAAGAGCCCGGCCAGTACGTCGCTATCGCCACGACGCAGGCTGCCTCCTGGGCGATGATCGAGGACTGGCCGACGGAAGACGGCCCCGCCCTCGACAAGGCCCTGCTCATCTGCGCCGACGTCATCAAGGGCAAGCGGAGCAACGACGACGCTCGCAAGGCCTTCATCGCCGCCGCCATCGAGGCTGGCATCGATATCAAGAACGACTGAGCCGAAGGCTAACCCTCACGCGGCACGGTCAGCGGCGGCCCCAGAAACTCGACGTCCCAGGTTCTGGCGAAGACGTTGAGCGCCGCTGTATCCGGTCGCCCGTCGCGCATGACGTCGGCAAGCCCGAGGAAGAAGGCTTTTGCGTCAAGCCCAGGCTCGATCAGGATATACTGTCGCGCCGGTCGGTCAGTGACGTTGACGAAGGCATGCGCCGCCCCACCCGGCACGGTGACGACGTCGCCCTCCTCGGCGTAAAACTGCCGGCCATCCACCTCGAACAGATACCGCCCCTCCATCACCCGGAAGACTTCCGTCTCGCGATGCCGGTGGCGCGGCGGCCCGAAGCCCGGCGCATTGATCGTGTCGATGAAACAGAACTGCCCACCCGTCGTCGAAGGGTCGACCCGGACGCTGAGTTCCAGCCCGATCGCAGGGATCTTGATGATCTCCTCGGACGATTTGGAGTGAGACATCTGGATGGTCATAAACAGGTTTCCTTGACGGACAGAATGGGCCGTCGATCCCAGCCATCGCACATAGCTTCACAGCATCGTCACGCGATTCTCGCCGAATTAAGGATTTCAGCAGGCTCCAAAACACATTTGTGAAAAACAATATTACAGAGAATCAAAATACATTAAAAACTAAATTGAGAACCGCGCAGTTCCGTAAATAAAACCAGCCGCTCGCAACAAATTTATACTTAAACTCGCCCAAAATACTCTATCAACTTTTTGGTAAGTTGGAGTTGACACTTTCCTTGTGTAGTGTGCTAACCGAAATATTTATGCGGAGATGCGACCGATGGAAAGTAAAATCCGTAGAGCCCTTGCCAGCCACGCAAAGCTTGCAGTTGATGCCGGCGAAATTTCCAATACCCAGAATCTGTTTGACGTCGGGCTCACTTCGTTTGCCTGCGTTCAGTTGATGATGCGCCTCGAAGAGGTTTTCGACGTCGAGTTTCCGGATGAGCTCCTGAAGAAAGCGACCTTCGAAAGCATCGCGGCCATCGAGCACAATATTGAACGCCTGAGCGACGATACCGACGCCGTGAGCGCCGGCAGCAGCCTGCCGGGCCTGCTCGGCATCGGGACAATAATGTTTGCCGGCGCCTTCCACCGATCGCTGATGGCGGCCGCTGATATCGGCATCCTCTGAAGCTGCCGATTGTCAGGCAGCCCTAGAGAAACGAATACGCGGCTGAGCCGAGCGCCAGAACACCGAAAGCGATTAGCAGGTAGCTCGTGCCGCGCAGGACTTTGCCGGTAAAGTCGCGAGGCAGCCTTTTTCTGGCGAGGCTGACCGCGCCGCTCAGGAAAAACCACCAGGCGAGCGAACCACTGAAGACACCGCCGACAATGACGGCGGAGCTGAAACGCCGCGTTTCCTCCGTCAGGCCAAAACCGGCGAACAGCGCCCCAAAAGACAGGATCGTCGCTGGGTTGGAGATCGTGAGCAGGAAGGTCGCCAATGTCGTTCCGAGCAGCCCGCCTGCCTTGATGTCGGCAGCCTGGATGGGATCATGGGTGAGACCCCGATATCCAAGCCACAACAGGAGTAGACCGCCGCCGATTGCCAAGGGCAGCGTTGCCATCGACATGGTCTGTTGAAAGACCGCAATACCGGTCACCGCCACAAGCGCATAGCTTGCATCGCCAACCGCGGTTCCGAAACCACACGAAAACCCTGCGGCAAAGCCGCGCTCGAGCGTCCGGTTGATGCAGAGCATTCCGATCGGCCCGAGTGGCGCGGTGATGATGACACCCAGAAGAGCGCCCTTCAGGAACAACAAAAGCATTTCGTCGGTCTATTCCTCTTCCGCGGCGGCGATGGCGCGGCGTATCGAAGGCCTTAAAGCCCGGTTGCGGGGAGGTAAAATGAAAAAGGCCACCGAGACGGCGGCCTTATCGATAATTCGGTCGATTGTGATAATCAGTGCGCCGGAACGACGGCGTTACCCTGGGCAGCCAGTGCTGCAAGATCAGCCGGCTTCAGCTCGACCGATTCGCCGCAACCGCAGGCGGAGGTCTGATTCGGGTTGGTGAAAGTGAAGCCCGAACGCAATGTCGTGCTTTCAAACCCCATTTCGGTCCCAAGCAGATAGAGCACGGCTGACGGCTCGACCCAGACCTTGGCGCCATCGCGCTCTATCAGGTCGTCTTTTGCATTCGGCTCGGTCACGAGGTCGATGGTGTATTCCATCCCTGCGCAGCCGCCCTTTTTGATCCCGACGCGAAGGCCCCTGGCGCCCGGTCCGGAGTTTTCGACGATAGCCTTCACGCGGTTCGCGGCAGCCTCCGTCATGCTCATTATTGCAAAGCCCATAGGCCTCTTCTCCTTCCGCGCACGGATTAAAGGTCCGGCGTTTCACGATTCAAATGTAGTGCCAGCAGCTTAACCGATCAATACCAGCCGCGCGAGATGATCGGATCAGTACCAGCCGACCGCGACCTGCGCCTCTTCCGACATGCGATCAGGCGTCCACGGCGGATCGAAGGTCATTCCGACCTCGACACCGGACACGCCTTCGACAGCACCGACAGCGTTCTCGACCCAGCCCGGCATCTCGCCGGCAACGGGGCAGCCAGGCGCGGTCAGCGTCATCATGATCTTGACCATGCGATCATCTTCGATATCGATCTTGTAGATCAGCCCGAGTTCGAAGATGTCGGCAGGAATTTCAGGGTCGTAGACCGTCTTCAGCGCCATGATGACGTCGTCGCTGAGGCGCGCCAGTTCGTCGGCAGGGATGCTGGAATGCACGATGCCTTCGCGCACGTCGATCTTCTGTTCGCTGTCATCGAGGCTCATACGGCCTACTCCTTATGCAAAGAACTTGCGCGCATACTCAAGCGCGTCGGCCAAGGCATCCACCTCGGCGCGGGTATTGTACATGCCGAAAGATGCACGGCATGTGGAGGTGACGCCGAAGCGTTTCAAGAGCGGCATGGCGCAATGGGTGCCGGCGCGGACTGCAACGCCCTGCCGGTCGATCACCATCGACACGTCATGAGCATGCAGACCGGCAAGCTCGAATGAGAAGATGCCGCCCTTGCCCGGCGCCGTCCCGAACACCCGCAACGAATTGACTGCCTGCAGTCGCTCCGCGGCATAGGTTGCGAGATCCGCCTCATGGCGCGCAATCGCCTCGCGGCCGACTTTCTCCATGTAGTCGAGCGCATAGCCGAGCCCGATCGCCTGCACGATCGGAGGCGTTCCGGCTTCGAAGCGGTGCGGCGGATCGTTGTAGGTCACGGCATCCTCCGTCACCTCGAAGATCATCTCGCCACCGCCCTGGAAGGGCCGCATCTCGCGAAGCCGATCCTTCTTGCCATAGAGCACGCCGATGCCCGACGGCCCATAGAGCTTGTGGCCGGTCATCACGTACCAGTCGCAATCGATGTCCTGCACGTCGACGGGCATGTGGACGGCGCCCTGCGAACCATCGACCAGCACGGGAATGCCGCGCTCATGCGCGATCCGGCAGATTTCCCTGACCGGAACGACTGTGCCGAGCGCATTCGACATATGCGTGATGGCAACGAGCTTCGTCCGCTCCGTCAGGCTCTTCTCGAAATCCTCGATGTGAAAAGCGCCTTCGTCGTCGACAGGCACCCAGACCAGCCTGGCGCCCTGCCGCTCGCGGATGAAATGCCACGGCACGATGTTGGAGTGATGCTCCATGATCGAGATGACGATCTCGTCGCCCTCGCCGATCTTGGGCATGCCCCAGCCATAGGCGACAGTGTTGATTGCTTCCGTCGAAGACTTCGTGAAGATGATGTCGTTGACATCGGGCGCATTGAGGAAGCGCCTCACTTTCTCCCGAGCGCCCTCATAGGCGTCCGTTGCCGCATTCGAGAGAAAATGCAGGCCGCGATGAACGTTCGCATACTCGTTTGAATAAGCATGCGAGATCGCGTCGATAACGACCTGCGGCTTCTGTGCAGAGGCGCCGTTGTCGAGATAGACCAGCGGCTTGCCATAGACTTCCTTAGCAAGGATCGGGAAATCCTTGCGAATGGCTTCGACGTCGTATGCTGTGGCCGGAACTATCTTGTCCATTTCGCTATCCGATCAGGCGTGCTTTTCGAGCCAAGCCGAGATCACGCTTTCCAGCGACTCGACGAGGGCTTCGTCTTCCAGTTCCTCGACGATCTCGGCAACGAAGGCGTTGACGAGCATGGCACGCGCCTTGTTCTCCGGAATGCCGCGAGCCATCAGATAGTAGAGATGGTTGTGGTCGATATCCGCAACGGTTGCGCCGTGGCCGCACTGGACGTCGTCTGCGAAGATCTCGAGTTCCGGCTTCACCGAGAATTCGGCGTCGTCGGACATTAGCAGCGTGTTGCACGCCATCTTGGCGTCGGTCTTCTGCGCATCCGGCGCAACGCGGATCATCCCCTGGAAGACACCCTTGGCGCGGTCGAAGACCACGTTGCGGATGACTTCGGTGGAGCCCGTATGCGGAACGTTGTGGCCGAGAACCATGGTCACGTCGGTATGGGTTTCGGCGCCCAGCAGGTTGATGCCACGCAGCGTCAGATCGGCACCCTCGCCCGTCACCTTGATGTGCAGCTCCTGGCGAACCAGCTTGCCGCCGGCATTGATGACGAAAAGCTTCAGCTTCGCATCGGCGCCGAGGTCGACGCGGATCTGGCCGAGATGCGTATCCTCGGCACCCTGCTGCTGGACAATGATCCAGGTAAGCTCGGCGCCTTCTCCGACCGTGATGTCACTGACATGCGACACGAAGGCAGCATCCGACGTCACTGCCAGGTGACGCTCGATGACAACAGCCTTAACGTTGGCGCCGAAGCTGACCGGCAGGCGCGTATGTGCCTGGCCACCGGCGTGAACGAACTGTATCTCCAACGGCTCTTCAAGCGAAGTGTCAGCGGCAACGTCGATGACATAGCCATCGCGCACGAAGCTGCCGTTGATGCGACCGATCGCGTCGTCGTTGCCGAGCGCGCCGAGGCTCGTCGCAGCCGTGCCGTTTGACAGCTGGGCCGCGTAGGCCGAAATGTCGAGGCCATCGACCGAAGCCTTGAGGTTGGGAACGCCCTGAATGACCGAGAGAACAGAGGACTCTTCGACCAGCGGATCGCGGGCTTCGGAGCCGGCGTCGCCGGCCGGTTCCGGAATGGCGCGCAGCAGGGTCTTGAGGTCGGTGTAGTGCCACGCCTCGACGCGGCGCGTCGGCAGCCCGGCCTTCTTCAGGTCGTCAAGCAGGCGGTCGCGGATGGCGATAACCGAACCGTCGCCCGGCAGTTCGCCGATCTGATTGTTGAAAGCCTCGATGAGCGCCGCTTCCGCGGCGGTCTGGCGGTTAGTCGTCTGCATATTCATGCGACCAGTCCTTTCCGCCGTGATCAGGCTGCCGCACCGATGATGTCGGCGTAGCCATTGGCTTCCAGCTCATGCGCCAGCGTCTTGTCGCCCGACTTGATCACCTGGCCCTTGTAGAGAACGTGAACCGTATCCGGGACGATGTAGTCGAGCAGACGCTGGTAGTGCGTGATGACGATGACGGCGCGATCCGGCGAACGCAGCGCATTGACACCGTCGGCAACGATCTTCAGCGCATCGATGTCGAGGCCGGAGTCGGTTTCGTCAAGAACGCAAAGCTGCGGCTGCAACAACGCCATCTGCAGGATTTCGGCGCGCTTCTTCTCACCGCCGGAGAAACCGACGTTCAGCGGGCGCTTCAGCATTTCAGTGTTAATCTGCAGCTTGGCGGCAGCATCCTTGACGAGGCGCATGAAGTCAGGCGTCTTCAGCTCTTCTTCGCCGCGAGCCTTGCGCTGCTCGTTCATCGCGACCTTCAGGAACTGCATCGTCGCAACGCCCGGAATTTCGACAGGGTACTGGAAAGCGAGGAAGATGCCCTTGGCGGCGCGCTCGGCAGCGTCGAGCTCCAGGATGCTCTCGCCGTTGTAAAGGATGTCGCCTTCGGTGACTTCGTAGTCTTCGCGGCCCGACAGGATGTAGGAAAGCGTCGACTTGCCGGAGCCGTTCGGACCCATGATGGCGGCAACTTCGCCAGCCTTCACGGTGAGGTTCAGGCCGCGGATGATCTCGGTGCCGTCTTCGGCGATGCGGGCGTGCAGGTTCTTAATCTCAAGCATGGTCTTGTCCCATAAAAAGCAATCGGAGAAAGGCGCGATCCACGCGCCCTCGCGCATTCATTTTCGTGTTGCGTCAGCCGACGCTGCCCTCAAGCGAGATGCTGATCAGCTTCTGCGCCTCGACGGCAAATTCCATCGGCAGTTCCTGCAGGACTTCCTTGACGAAGCCGTTGACGATCAGGGCGATCGCCGCTTCGGTCGGGATGCCGCGCTGCAGGCAATAGAACAGCTGGTCCTCGGAGATTTTCGAGGTCGTGGCTTCGTGCTCAAACTGCGCCGTCGAATTCTTTGCCTCGATGTAAGGCACCGTGTGAGCGCCGCACTTGTCGCCGATCAGCAGCGAGTCGCACTGCGTGAAGTTACGCGCGTTCGACGCCTTGCGGTGGGCCGAGACCTGTCCGCGATAGGTGTTCTGCGACACGCCGGCGGCAATACCCTTGGAGACGATGCGGCTCGACGTGTTCTTGCCGAGATGGATCATCTTGGTGCCCGAGTCGATCTGCTGGTGACCGTTCGATACGGCGATCGAGTAGAACTCGCCTCTGGAGTCGTCGCCACGCAGGATGCAGGACGGATACTTCCAAGTGATCGCCGAGCCGGTTTCGACCTGCGTCCAGGAAATCTTCGACCGGTCGCCGCGGCAATCGCCGCGCTTGGTGACGAAGTTGTAGATACCGCCCTTGCCCTGCGCATCACCAGGATACCAGTTCTGGACCGTCGAATACTTGATCTCGGCATCATCGAGTGCAACGAGCTCGACAACAGCCGCATGCAGCTGGTTTTCGTCGCGCTGCGGCGCGGTGCAGCCTTCGAGGTAGGAGACGTAGGCGCCTTCTTCCGCGATGATCAGTGTGCGCTCGAACTGGCCGGTGTTCTTCTCGTTGATGCGGAAGTAGGTGGACAGCTCCATCGGGCAACGAACGCCCTTCGGAACGAACACGAACGACCCATCGGTGAAGACAGCCGAGTTCAGCGTCGCGTAGTAGTTGTCAGACGTCGGAACGACGGAGCCGAGGTACTTCTGCACGAGTTCCGGATGCTCGCGGATCGCTTCCGAGATCGACATGAAGATCACGCCGGCCTTCTTCAGCTCTTCCTTGAACGTCGTGACGACCGAAACGGAGTCAAAGACGGCATCGACTGCGATCTTCGGCCTTTCGACGCCAGCCAGGATTTCCTGCTCCTTGAGAGGAATACCGAGCTTCTCGTAGACCTTGAGGATTTCAGGATCGACTTCGTCAAGCGACTTCGGGCCAGGCGTGCTTTTCGGCGCGGCGTAGTAGTAGATGTCGTTGAAATCGATCTTCGGATAATCGACGCGTGCCCAGGTGGGCTCTTCCAGCGTCAGCCAGCGCTTGTAGGCTTCAAGACGCCATTCGAGCATCCATTCCGGCTCCTGCTTCTTGGCAGAGATGAAACGGATTATATCTTCGGACAGGCCCTTGGGTGCCTTGTCCATTTCGATGATGGTCTCGAAACCGTATTTATACTGATCGACGTCAATCTCGCGAACGCGATCAACCGTTTCCTGGACGGCGGGCATGTCATTCTCCAATCTCGCCGGAGAAAAGGTCCGGCAGCTTGTCGTGCGGGCAGTATTGTTTGCCCCGTATGTAGGTGGCCAAAAGGGACTTTTCAGCCCGAATGGCAAGCGGAAATTTGCGTTTCCGCAAATTTATGAAGCGGTCACGCCGCCTCCCCGGCCGGCTTGCGCCGGGCGGCAATTTTGGCAAAGACGGAAATCGCTCGATCGATCTCCTCTTCGGTCGTGGCAAAGCCCAACGAAATACGCAAAGCACCGAGCTTGGGGTCGCGCCCCATGGCGACCAGAACATGACTTTCGCCGACCTTGCCGGACGAGCAGGCAGAGCCGGCGGAAAGCGCAACGCCTTCGAGATCGAAGGCGATCTGGCCCGTTTCGGCTTTCAACCCTGGAAGGGTGAAGAAAGTCGTGTTCGAAACACGCTCTCCTTCGGCGCCGTAGACGACAACATCGGGTGCAGCCCCACGCATGCCGCTTTCCAGTCGATCTCGCAAAGCCGAAATTGCCGCGTTGCGCGCATCGAATTCCGCGACAGCAGCTTGCGCGGCCGCGCCGAAGCCGATCACCGCCAATGAATTCTCTGTCCCCGAGCGGTGACCCTTCTCCTGACCACCGCCATGGATCAAGGGCCGCGGCATCAGCACTTCACCGCGCGTGACCAGCGCGCCGGCGCCTTTGGGGCCGCCGATCTTGTGGGACGAGACGATCATGAAATCCGCGCCAAGCGCGTTGATGTCGAGTTTCAGCCGGCCAGATGCCTGTACCGCATCCACAACAAGCAGCCCGCCCTGCGCCTGCACGATCTTCGCAATATCGGCGATCGGCTGAACGATACCGGTCTCGTTGTTGACGAGCATGACCGCAACCATTGGTAACCCGGCCGACTTGTCGTGAGCCGCAAGCAAAGCACCCAGAGCGTCAAGATCGACAACGCCGTCAGACGTCACCGGGATTTCGGTCGTCTTGTCCTTTGGAAACCGTCCGCCCTCGCGCACCGCCGGATGCTCGACCGCCGAATAGTAGAGCCGACCGATCGCTATCGGCGTCCGCCCCATCTTGAAATCAGGCGTCAGCACCATGTTTGCTGCTTCGGTAGCGCCGCTGGTAAAGATCACATGCGCGGGATCGGCACCGACAAGCGTTGCGACCTGCCGGCGTGCCTGCTCGATCACGGCCCGCACAGCCCGGCCTTCGCCATGCACAGAGTTCGGATTGCCGAAAAGATCCAGCGCACGCAGAACCGCGTCGCGCGCATGTGGATGCAGCGGCGAGGTCGCGTTCCAGTCGAGATAAAGGCGTGGCGGCGCCATGATCTTTGTCCTGCGCTTTAAGCTTGCACGACGCCTCGGCTCATTTTCCTTGAAATTTCGGCCGGGCTTGCCTTATGACACATCCCACAATGCGTGGATCGCCATGCAAGTTTCGAATTGTTCTAAACTGCGTTTTAGAAAAGCTGACAACGTCCGTCAAGTCTGCGCAGCATGAACGCGAAGAAATAAACGCCGGAGTACCGATGCCCGAAGTCATTTTCAACGGCCCCGCAGGCCGCCTTGAAGGCCGCTACCAGCCCTCCAAGGAGAAAAGCGCGCCGATTGCCCTCATTCTGCACCCGCACCCACAGTTCGGCGGCACGATGAACAACCAGATCGTCTACCAGCTCTTCTACATGTTCCAGAAGCGCGGTTTTACGACACTGCGTTTCAATTTCCGGGGAATCGGTCGTAGCCAGGGTGAATTCGACCATGGCGCCGGCGAGCTTTCCGATGCAGCCTCAGCCCTCGACTGGGTGCAGAGCCTACATCCTGATTCGAAGACCTGCTGGGTTGCCGGCTATTCCTTCGGTTCCTGGATCGGCATGCAGCTGCTGATGCGCCGGCCGGAGATCGAAGGCTTCATGTCGATTGCGCCGCAGCCGAATACCTACGACTTCTCGTTCCTCGCACCCTGCCCGTCGTCCGGCCTGATCATCAACGGCGACGCCGACAAGGTCGCCCCCGAAAAGGACGTCAACGGCCTCGTCGAGAAGCTGAAGACGCAGAAGGGCATCCTGATCACGCACCGCACGGTGCCGGGCGCCAATCACTTCTTCAACGGCCAGGTCGAGACGCTGATGGGCGAATGCGAGGACTACCTCGATCGCCGCCTGAACGGCGAACTGGTGCCTGAGCCGGCCGCCAAGCGTATTCGCTAGGCCGATCGCATCCCGGCGGTCATTTCGAACGTCGGACAGGACAATCCGTCAATGATCATAGGCATGCGGCTTCGCATGCCTATTTTCGTCAGCACATGCTGGGACGCGGCATTGTCAGGATTGGTGAAGGCGATGAACTGTTGCGCAAAGTTCCGCTGGAAAAACCAGTCCATCAGGCCGCTGGCAATCTCCGTCGCATAGCCCTTGCCCCACTCCTGCTGCCGCAGCGAGTACCCGAGTTCGAAATCCTGCCTGTCGCCGCCGAACAGCGAAAAGCCCGCGCGACCGATGAAGCGGCCATCCTCATTACTGAGGATTTTGTATTTCGTCGTTCCGTCCCGCGCCTGCTCGCCGAACCAGCTGCGCAGCCGCTCGTCGGCCTTCTCGCGCGACCATGGGGCTGCGCCGGAAAGATATCGCGTCGTCTCGATCGTCGAGTGAAGCTCCTGAATGAGACCGGCATCGTCGGGTTCCCACATGACGGCGACAAGCCGGGGCGTCTCCAGAATGACCTGCCTCACGGCATCACCACCACACCGCCGCTGACAGGCGTACGAACTCCCGTCGTTCCCGGAAATGTTAAAGGCAGGCCGTCCAGCGACCGAACAGCGAGATAGGCCCAGGCTTCCGCCTCCATGGAATCACCGTTGAATCCCGCTTCTTCCGCTGCAATCACCTGGGCGCCCTGGCTTTGCGCCAGATCCTTCAGATCCTGCATCAGCACGCGATTGAGGCGCCCACCTCCGCAGATGATATACAACGTCGGCATCAGTGGAAGGTGACCCGCGGACTTGATGATCGACGCGGCGGCGACATGCGCAAGGGTGCGCGCACCATCTGCAAGCTCTGCGTCCAAGCCTGAAGGTGGCGGAAAGTCGTTGCGATCAAGCGAGCGCCGCTTCTCCGCTGTAAAGAACGGGCTGCTCAAATATCGATCCGCAAGATCGTCGATCACCCTTCCCTCCGAGGCAATCATGCCGCCTTGATCGAACGGCACCCCCGCATGGGTCTCGACCCACTGGTCGATCAGCGTATTGCCCGGCCCACTATCGTATCCGACGATCACACCGTCAGCACCGATATAGGTCAGGTTGGAAATGCCGCCGATATTGACGAAGCAAACCGGCAAGGTCGCATCGGCGACGTTAGCGGCAAGCGCTGCGTGATAGACGGGGACCAGGGGTGCGCCCTGACCGCCGTGGACCATGTCATTGGCGCGGAGGTCATAGGCGACAGGTATCCCCGTCTCGCGGGCGAGCAGCGCCCCGTCACCGATCTGGACCGTCAGCGCCTCGTCCGGCCGATGCAGCACCGTCTGCCCATGAAAGCCGATGACGTCGATCGAGGCTACATCCAGCGCATTCGCGGTCAAAAATTCCCTAACGGCAGCTACATGACGTAACGTCAGTTCTCGCTCGATTGATGCCAGATCGCCCGGCCGCTGCTCACGTTGAGTAATGCTCTTTGCCTGCTCCAGCGCGAGCTTAAGCCGGTCACGGAAGGCGGGATCGTAGGCGACACCGAGCGAGGGTCCGCGCTCGACCAGATCGCGGCCATCGGTGCGCAGCAGCGCCACATCGATGCCGTCCATCGAGGTCCCGCTCATCAGGCCGATCGCCGTGCGTATCTTTCCCATACTTCCCCTGCATTCAACAAGGCCGTGACTCAATCAACCAAATGGTGACTGTGCGAGAAAACAGTGCTAAACGCGCCGCTCCATATCAACAATAGCCAATCCGAAAATCCTGATCCGAAAGCAAAAGGTCATGACCGAGTTCAAATCCGATTTCCTCCGCACGCTGAAAGAGCGTGGCTTCATTCATCAAATCTCCGATGAATCCGGCCTCGACGACCTCTTCGCCAAGGAAACCGCGACGGCTTATATCGGCTTCGACCCGACAGCCCCCTCGCTGCATGCGGGCGGCCTGATCCAGATCATGATGCTGCACTGGATGCAGAAGACCGGCCACCGGCCGATTTCGCTGATGGGCGGCGGCACCGGCATGGTCGGAGATCCGTCCTTCAAGGATGATGCACGCCAGCTGATGACCATCGACACGATCGAAAGCAACATTGCCTCGATCAAGCGCGTCTTCGCCAACTACCTCTCTTACGGTGAGGGTCCGAAGGATGCGATGATGATCAACAATGGCGACTGGCTGCGGGACATCAATTACCTTGAGTTCCTGCGCGACGTCGGCCGCCACTTCTCGGTCAACCGCATGCTGTCCTTCGATAGCGTCAAGACGCGTCTCGATCGCGAGCAGTCGCTGTCCTTCCTCGAATTCAACTACATGATCCTGCAGGCCTACGATTTCGTGGAACTGAACAAGCGATACGGCTGCCGCCTGCAGATGGGCGGTTCCGACCAGTGGGGCAACATCGTCAACGGTATCGATCTCGGTCACCGCATGGGGACGCCGCAGCTCTACGCGCTGACCTCGCCGCTACTGACCACCGCCTCCGGTGCCAAGATGGGCAAGTCGCTGAACGGTGCCGTCTGGCTGAACCCGGACATGCTGTCGGCCTACGACTTCTGGCAATACTGGCGCAACACCGAGGACGCCGATGTCTCGCGCTTCCTGAAGCTATACACGACGCTGCCTATGGACGAGATCGCCCGCCTTTCGGCGCTTGGAGGCTCGGAAATCAACGAGGTCAAGAAGATCCTCGCGACTGAAGTGACAGCAATGCTGCACGGTCGTGAAAACGCCGAACAGGCAGCGGAGACGGCCCGCAAGACCTTCGAGGAAGGCGCGCTTGCCGACACCCTGCCCTCGATCGACGTCCCCGCGGCCGAACTCGACGCGGGCATCGGCCTGCTGGCGCTAATCGTCAAGGCCGGCCTTGCCGCCTCCAACGGCGAAGCCCGCCGCCACGTTCAGGGTGGCGCAGTGCGCATCAACGATGCGGCGATTTCCGACGAGCGCAAGGTGATCGGCTCGGGTGAGATCACCGCCGATGGCGTGATCAAGCTCTCGCTCGGCAAAAAGAAGCACATCCTGATCCGCCGCGCGGCATAAGTACGGCCACAACATCAGATACAAAGCCGGCCTCGCGCCGGCTTTTTTGTGCCTATTGGAATTCGAAGATGTTGCGGAACACACCAGGCGCAATGATCGACAACGGGTTGATCGTCAGGTTCGGCGCTTCCAGCTTGCCGGTCAGCTTGAAGGTGATGCCGATCAGGCCACGATCCGTTCCGTTGCCAAGGATGATGCCGATCAGCGGCAGCTCGGCAAACAATCTGTTGAGACCGTAAGCCGGCATGAAGGTTCCCGTCATGTCCATGTTGCCGCGCTGATCTCGGAGCGTGCCTTGAAACACCGCGCCGACCTGGTCGCCGCGCGCAACACCGTTCTCGATGCTGACAACACCGTCTTGCGAGACGATACGAGCAAAGCCGCGCTGGAACCGCTGGGCAGACGTGTCGATGCTCTTCTTCACAGCGGAATTCAGGCTTCGCTGCTCCTGTCCCACCGGGGTCGACACGATGGAATGCAGGCGCTGTTCGTTGACCAGCGCGAAGCGCCGAACATCGATCGAGCCGTTCCAGTTGCCACCCGGCCCAAGGCGAATGGCGAGGTTGAGCAACCCGCCACTCATATGCTGATAGAGGTCGGCGAAACGCGATACCGATCCCGCGTCACCGCTCGTGATATTGATGACGCCGGCATCCTTGGTCTGCGCGACGACGGCTTCGCCGCTATCGGTCACACCTGAAAGATTAAGCGCCTGGATACGCCTGCCTTGAGCAGCATAGGTCCCGGAGACATTTCGCAGTTTCTCATCGTTGAACCCGATGACACGGTCGAGCTTGGCTCGCACTGTAACGCTGCTTCCACCCTTGCCGCCGTCACCGTCGCCTTTGCCGCTATCCGACTTCAGGTTCGCGATAATGGGCCGGGCATCGGCACTCGTGCCCGAGACTGACACGTCCATGCCGGTCTTGTCGCGCCGCAAGGAGACCGCAAAATCGTCATTAGACGACAGCTTCACGCTGTCGAAATCCGCCTTGGTCAAATTGCCCTTGTTGAGCATCAGCGAGCCGGTCGCGCCGAAACCGTCACCCTTCAGATTGAAATTCTTGATCTGCAGATTGTCATCCGGACCCGAGATCTCGAACGTCGCATTCGCCCCGATCCCGCTGCCTTTCGACCAGCCGATCCACGGCAGGTCGAGCCGCGCCTTGCCGAAGTCGATGGATACGGACTGTCGGTCCTTGTCGATACGGTTAAGCTCGACGCTGATGCTGCCGTCGACAATATCGGAGAGGCCGGGCAGTATTTTCTCGCGCTGGTCGTTGCTGAGCGTCGTACTGATCGACTGCTGCGGCTGCACGTCCGAGGATTTGTCCGTCGGCTCCACCAGCGTGATTTCAGCCGGCACGCCATCGATATTGCCCTTGCCATCCAGGCTGACCTGCTTCGGGTCGGCCGTCAAAGTCCCATCCAAATCGGTGATCTTACGGCCCGAGATCGGTTTGGCGACGTCTACGTCCTGCAACTGCAGCGTAGCCTTCCATTCCGGTGGCGGCGGATTTTGCGCCGATATCAATCCGATCCGCGCCTGCACGTTTGCGGTAATCTTGCCCTTCAGATCTTCGGGTACGAAGCCTGCACGCTGCAGCACCTGGATCGGCTTGAACGTCAACAGCTCGCCGATTGCGTCCGCAGCACCTGAAATTGGAAGGTTGAGTTCCGCCATCAGCGGCTTGTCGTAGGTCGATGGCAGGATAAACGTGCCCTGCCCCACATCAACGGTGCGCCCGGAGGCAAAGAAGGATTTGCCGCTCTTGATTGAAATCGTCGCCTTCGGCCCTTTCAGGTCGAAATGCGCACTGGTATCCCGGATCGGAGGTATATCACCAGTGACGTTCATGCGCGCGCCATCGATGTCAAAGGAGATCTGAATCTGCTTCTCATCGAGCTTCAGCCCCTTGCCGACGGCCTCATCGAGCTTGCCGAACGGAATGAAGACCGACAGCGACGCATCGGTAACGGTCCCCCCGAACAGGTTTCGCTCCATCCATTCTCGCGCCTTCGGCGCCATCCAGAATGGCCAAAGCTGCTTGACGGCGGTGGTCTGAAGCTGCTGCGACTGGCCAACGAAGCTGATTTCAGGCGAAACATCGCTCAAACGGAGGTGAAGCGATCCGTAGAAGGATCCAGCCGGGCTGGAAACGGTCATGTTCGGAAATTGCAGCTCGCGAGACGCCACGAAGTACCGCCCGGTCGCCTGTATATCGAACGGCAGCGGTTGCTCCCGGAAGTAGCCGGCGCCGCTACACCACCATTGACCAGAAGGTCTATGCCAAATCCTTTACCCGCCTGCGGATCGATCTTGTCGAGATCGATGAGTGCCCCGTTGAAGGGCACCGTCGTTCCGCCGAACTGCATTTTTGACTGTGCAATCTCGAGCGTCTGCTTGGCGAAGTCATAGGCAAGGTTCAGCCGCCCGCCGCTCAGATCCTGCTCGTCGCCGTCCATGTAGAGCTGGCCCGGTTTGAAATCGACCGTAGCCGCAAGCGCCGGCTGCGCGTCGCCGGAAGCGCGAACGGCGGAAATCATCAGGTCGGCGAAGCCATCGATGCCCTGTCGGATCTGGCCGAGCGCGTTGCGTTTCAGAACGAACGGCGCCAGATCGGCGTTCAAGAGTTGGCCGGTCAATTTCGACGTCTGCTCGCCGGTCTTGGTTGCCAACAGGCTGAGCTGCGCCTTCTCGCCATTGATGGCGATCTCGCCGTCGAGCTGCAACCCGCCTTCAGGGGTTCGCGAGAACACGAGGCTGTCGATGACGATCGCCAACGGGCCGTTGGCTGTGTCGGCAAGTTTGATATTGATGCCTTCGAGCTTGATGGAGCGGGTGCCGCCTCGGTCGACGAAACTGTCGATCGTATCGAGCTGCTGGAATACAGTCTCCATTGCCGCCGGTATCTCATCGACACGCAGATCGTCGAGCTTCAGCGGCTTGCCGGAAGGCAACAACGCGGTATCCAGGGCAATTTGTTCGGCCTCGACTTGCGCAATCGCGATTTTGCCGCGGAAAAGCTGCAGCGGATCGAGCGCCATTCGCATAGCACCCGTCGTCGACAGGTGCTGCCCCGTTTTCTCGTCGATCATGTTGACGTCCCGCGCCTCGAGCGCGAGCCGCATGTTCGACGTAAAACGAATGACAGTAGAGCCGACCTCGGCGCGGTAGCGCGGCCCGATCGCGGCGTTCAGGGCCGACTGCGCCTGCCGGGAGAGCGGCTGGTCGAACACGCCGCTCTCGATGGTAGCGACGATCGCCATCAGAATGAAAAGCACCAATCCGATGCAACCACCGGCCACGCCGGCGGTCCGCCGCATATGCGAACGTTCAGGCGGGCAATGCACGATCAGAGGATCTTCAGCCTTGGCGGAAGGAAGCTCGTGCAAGGCGACGATATCTTTTTTGCGGAATGTAATCTTTTCGCCGCGGATCGCCGACATGCGCCTCGCCTGACTCCATAAAGCTTGTGGTGGACCAGACTGGCTGGACGCATGTTCGTCCAATATATATCTGGCAATTCACCTGTCATCACATAAACCCGGCAAAAGAAAGGTTTCCCCCATGGCGGATCTCGGCATCGGCTCCACTGCTCCCGACTTCGATCTTCCCAGAGACGGTGGTGGCCGTGTCAAACTGGTCGATTTCAGCGGCAAGCCCTTGGTCCTTTTCTTCTATCCGAAAGATGACACCTCGGGCTGCACAGCCGAATCGATCGCCTTCACGGCGCTGGCGCCGGAGTTTGAAAAGGCCGGCATCGCAGTCCTCGGCATGTCACCCGACTCGGTGAAATGCCATGATCGCTTCATCAAGAAGCACAGCCTCTCCGTGGTCCTGGCTTCCGATGAGGAACGGACGACGCTCGAAGCCTACGGCGTCTGGAAGCAGAAGAGCATGTATGGCCGCAGCTACATGGGTGTGGAGCGCACGACCTTTCTCATCCGTCCGGACGGAACGATCCAGACGATATGGCAGAAGGTCAAGGTGCCCGGCCATGCCGAAGCTGTTCTGGTTGCAGCACAGAATCTCCGCTAATGACGCACTCACATGTACCGTCGCTTCGTGGCGGCGCGATCCTGGCTATTCGCTCCACCGATCTCGATGAAAAAACCGCTTTGGCTCAGGAAGCAGCCGTCCGCTGGCACGACCGCAAGCTCTCGCTTCGGTCGCCGCTGGACGGTCCGCTTCCGGATCGACCGGGCAGGCCCGAAAGGCCGGAACTGGTTCCTCCGACGCAAGTCGAGAAGCGGTCGCTCCATACCGTCAAGGGACGGATCGCCCTCCTGCATTCGATCGCTCACATCGAACTGAATGCCGTCGATCTTGCTCTTGATATCGTTGCAAGGTTTGCCACGGAACCTGTACCGAACTCCTTCTTCGACGGCTGGATGCAGGTCGCCTACGAAGAGGCAAAGCATTTCCGGCTCGTACGGCAGCGCCTTCGCGATCTCGGCGCCGACTATGGCGATCTGCCCGCGCATGACGGCCTCTGGCAGGCCGCCCACACGACAAAGAACGATCTGACCGCACGCCTCGCCGTTGTCCCGCTCATCCTGGAAGCACGCGGGCTCGACGTGACGCCCTCTCTGCAGGCAAAGATGCGCGAGACAGGCGACCTCGAAAGCGCAGCCGTTCTCGACGTCATCTACAACGATGAAAAGGGCCATGTTGCAATCGGCGCGAAATGGTTCCGGTTCCTCTGCGCGCGCGAAAAACGCGATCCGGCCAGGACATTTCACGAACTCGTCCGCAGCAATTTCCGAGGCCCTCTTAAACCGCCTTTCAACGATCTTGCTCGCGCCGAGGCTGGTCTGACACCATCCTTCTATCGCTCGCTGACGTCGACAAGTCGTGGCTGACCAACCGGCCTTAGCGGCGACCAATAAGCATTTTGTTAACCTTAACAGTGTGTAATCACGGCAATTGAGGCAAGGTCTTCAATTGGGAGATTCTCCGTGACGCACGCACAGCAGAGCCACGTATTCGGCAAGAGAAAACAGGAACATATCCTGATCCTGGCCAGTGGCGATCGAGTGCGTCACCTGACCGTACGGCCTTGGATGGCGGCTCTCGCTGTCTGTTTCGTCGGCCTCTTCTCGATCGGCTATCTCATAGCGACATCCTATCTGGTGCTACGCGACGACCTGATCGGCGCAACGATGGCGCGCCAGGCCCGTATGCAGCACGATTACGAGGACAGGATTGCCGCACTTCGCGCCCAAGTCGACCGCGTGACATCGCGCCAGTTGCTCGACCAACAGGTCGTCGAAGACAAGGTCGACAAGCTGATGGAACAGCAGATGGCGTTGACGTCGCGCCACGGCAAGCTCGGTGCGCTCCTCGATCGCGCCGCAAATTCCGGTCTCGACGAGAAGGAGCAGACCGCCGTTCCCGCTGTTTCTGATGCGAAGGACAAGGGTGCGGCGCTGAGCGGCGGCATGCAGGCAATCGAGAGCCAGCTGGTCGGCAATACGGAACCGACCGACGCCACCCCTGAGAACACCACTCTTGCCTATGTGCCCGCTCGCGAGACGACCGGCGACCGCGCCGACCGGGTTTTCTCGAAGGTAACCCTCGCTCTCAAGGGCATTGAGCAGCGCCAGCGCGATCGGGTTGAGCAACTGACTGCCGATGCCGGCGACAGCGCCGATGCCATATCGCGTGTCCTCGCCCGGTTCCGCATAGCCGTTCCGGCCGAGAGCGCCTCGGCCAAGCAACAGGACCAGAGCGCTGTCGGTGGCCCCTACATCGCGCCTGAAAGCGCTGACGATTTCGACAATTCGCTGACACAACTCGACAGCGCCCTGACGCGGCTCGAGACCGTGCGCAGCACCGCGGAATCCCTTCCCTTTCAAAATCCCGCAATCGGCAAGGAAATTACCAGCCCGTTCGGCAACCGCCGCGACCCGTTTCTCGGCCAGCTTGCGCTGCATTCCGGTATCGATTTTCGCTTTGCACCCGGCGAGCGCATACGTCCGACCGCTCCCGGCAAGGTGATTGCCGCCGGCTGGACAGGCGGTTATGGCAACATGGTCGAGGTCGACCACGGGAATGGTATCTCGACCCGCTATGGCCATATGTCCGAGATACTGGTAAAGGTCGGAGATACCGTCGGACGGCGTGATGTCATCGGATTGGCGGGAAGTACGGGGCGCTCGACGGGCACGCATCTTCACTACGAAGTACGTCAGGATGGACGCGCTATCGATCCGATCTACTTCATGAATGCAGGCACGAAACTCGCCTCCTACATGAAATAGCGTCTTTTACTAACCGCGCCTTTACCTCTGCAGCGGTTGCAAACCGCGTATTCCTTGACTTCTCGGCTGTTTAGGACTATTCGGCGCTGCATTGCGGCACGCAATCACGCCGACTCAACCCGAGTCCGGCCGAACCGGAACGGAAACAGTTTTCCCTTTGACGACATTTGCTGATCTTGGCTTGAGCCAAAAAGTGCTTTCCGCTGTTACTGATGCGGGCTACACGACGCCAACTCCTATTCAGGCTGGCGCGATCCCGTTTGCCCTTCAGCGCCGCGATATTTGCGGCATTGCACAGACCGGAACGGGAAAGACAGCCTCGTTCGTTCTTCCCATGCTGTCGCTGTTGGAAAAGGGACGAGCACGCGCTCGCATGCCGCGCACGCTGATCCTAGAGCCGACCCGCGAGCTTGCTGCCCAGGTGGCGGAAAACTTCGAGAAGTATGGCAAGAACCACCGTCTCAACGTTGCGTTGCTGATCGGTGGCGTCTCCTTCGAGGACCAGGATCGCAAGCTTGAGCGCGGTGCGGACGTCCTGATCTGCACGCCCGGTCGTCTGCTCGATCATTTCGAGCGCGGCAAGCTGCTGATGAGTGGCGTGGAAATTCTCGTCATCGACGAAGCCGACCGCATGCTCGACATGGGCTTCATCCCGGACATCGAGCGCATCGCCAAGCTGATCCCCTTCACGCGCCAGACGCTGTTCTTCTCGGCCACCATGCCGCCGGAGATCCAGAAGCTGGCCGACCGTTTCCTGCAGAACCCGGAACGCGTCGAAGTCGCCAAGCCCGCCTCGGCATCCAAGACCATCACGCAGCGCTTCGTCGCGGCCCATGGCAAGGATTACGAAAAGCGTTCGACGCTGCGCGATCTCATCCGTTCTCAGGAAGAACTGAAGAACGCCATCATCTTCTGCAACCGCAAGAAGGACGTCGCCGATCTGTTCCGCTCGCTGGAACGCCACGGCTTCTCCGTCGGCGCGCTGCATGGCGACATGGACCAGCGTTCGCGCACGACCATGCTCCAGAATTTCCGCGACGGTCAGCTCCAGCTTCTGGTTGCCTCCGACGTCGCGGCTCGTGGTCTCGACATCCCGGATGTCAGCCACGTCTTCAATTTCGATGTGCCCATCCACGCGGATGACTACGTGCATCGCATCGGCCGTACCGGCCGCGCAGGCCGTGCAGGCGCTGCTTTTACCATCGTCACCAGCCGCGACCAGAAGTTCACCGACGCGATTGAAAAGCTGATCGGTGAAAAGATCGAATGGCACAATGGCGATCTCTCCGCTCTGCCCCCGGCAGAACCCAGCCGTGACGACGATCGTTCGCGCCGCAAGGGTCGCGATCGCGATAAGGACCGTGGCCGCAGCAAGCGCCATCAGGGTCATAAATCTGATATCGGCGTCGACGATAATGGCGCAGAGACGATTGAAGCAGCACCAGCACCAGTAAGGGCCGAAAGCGTGAAGCAAGAGCGCAAAGCAGACAACAACAAGACGCACAACAACGCACGCAATAGCCGGCCTTATCCTGCCAACGACGACAACCGCGAGCGCCGCCGTTATCGCGATCACGACGATGGTCCGACACCGATTGGCTTCGGCGATGAAATTCCTGCATTCATGCTGATCACGGCCAACGCCAAGGCTTGATTGACCATGGGTCAGCCTGGCATCGATTTTCCGGGCCTCGGTGTAGGCCTGGTCATCTTGCGTGACCGCAAGATCCTGCTTTATCGTCGGATTCGAGCACCCGAGGCCGGGCATTGGAGCATTGTCGGCGGCAAGGTCGATCATATGGAGCCGGCAGCACGGGCCGCCCGGCGCGAAGCCGAGGAAGAGACGGGGCTATCAATCGGCCGGGTCGACCTTCTGGGGCCGGCCGAAGTCCTGACCGAGGCTGACGGTCATCACTGGATTTCCCTTCTCTACATCGCATCCGAGTTCGAGGGCGAGCCGCAACTGACGGAGCCGGACAAGCTTTCCGCTTTCGGCTGGTTCTCGCGGGCCGACCTTCCCCAGCCCCTGTCCGCTTTTGCGGAGGCGGCGATCGCGCACCTCGACATGGCTATTTTCGAGTAAGTCGATTTAGTTAGCCGGCTCGCAGTGCGGCCTCGTAAGCAAGCCGCACCCAGCGCGCCATCAGATCCGGATCATCGAAAGCGTCGTCCGGTATGGACCAATACGGCATCTTGACCGGCGTGCCCTTCTTTCCTTCGTAGACCCATTGGGAGGCGCCGGCTTCGGCAAACTCCGCGCTGCTCACCTCATCCGCCTTCAGCAGCATCTCGCCTCTCAGCTCAATGGCGATGATGCGGCCCAGATGGTAAATCCCTTTACCGCCAAACATCCGTTTGATGGTGACCGGCCCGAGCCCCTGAAACATCTCTTCGATCGCTGCTGCGTCCATTGCCTATTCCTTCAGAGTGCCGCCCGCGGCGACCACGGCTTCCGGCGTATCGACATCGAGATGCGCACCATCTCCAATCTCGACATCAATGACGGGAAGCCCAGAGCTTTCAATAATATGTCGCGCACCTATGTCACCTTCGAGGTGCAGGACCGCATCCCGCAGCGCGCGCGGCAAGATAACCGGATTGCCGCGCTTGCCACGGCTTACCGCCCTGACGATCGCATGTCCCCCGGAGCGGCGAAAAGCCGTGATGAGGAGATCCATGTCACCCGACGATACGCCTGGCATATCAGCCAGCAGAACCAGAACGCCATCGGCTCGCATTGCCTCCGATGAGGCAAATCCGGCTCCAAGCGAGGAGGCCATTCCGGAAGCAAAGTCCGGATTTTGAACGAGGGCCACATCGAGCCCGTCTAGTTTCGCCTCTATTTCGTCCCGTCGATGTCCCGTCACCACGCTGACGGAGGCAGCACCGCTTTCGAGCGCGGCGAGCGCGCAACGCCGCACGAGGGGCACCCCCTCGAACTCCGCAAGCAGCTTGTGTGGGCCGCCCTCGCCCATGCGCCGCGCGCGCCCGGCCGCCAGTACAACGGCAGCAACGGTGGTCTCCTTGACATCGGCGACCTGCGGTTCCCGCAATTGCGGGCGCGAACGAATCTCCATCAACAGACCTCCCACACCCATGCCGCTGATATCGAGCGCCGTGATCGGCTCCCCGGCGAGAATGCGATTGAGCACCCAGTCGAAACCATTCTCTTTTGGGCTCCGCGCGCAACCTGGTGCCCCGACAACCGGGATATTCCCGACGCGGCCGAGCACAAGAAGATTGCCGGGATCGACGGGCATCCCGACCTGAATCACCTCGCCGCCGGCAAGACGTATCGCCTCGGGGATGACATCGTGAGCGTCGATAACCGCAGAAGCGCCGAAGACCACGATCATCCTGGGGCCGGCAGCGGCTCGCGATGCCGCGTTCCGGATCGCATCCGCCACCGCGTCCGCCCGATGTGCCACCCGGTCCTCGCCAATCAAGCGGCTACCCGACGGCGCAAGGCGTTGCGCGAGTATCCGGGCAGTCTTGTCCATCACAGCAGGCTTCAGCGACGGAAGCTCTGTTGCGACCAGTCGCACGGCATGCGCCTCGAACGGCTTGACCTCGAAGGCGGTCGACGCCCGCAGGATGGCGCAAGCTTCATCGACCTTCTCACCGGGAACTGCGAGAGGAATGATCTTGAATGTCGCCACCATGTCGACTGTTCGCACCGGCACATGGTCGTTCAGGCATGCAAGCGTAATGCCCGGATCAACTCTATTGACGCGATCGACGACATCTCTATCGACCACGAAAAGCCCTTCTACGGAGGAGTAGACATTCACCCGCCCTGTCGCCGCTTCCGAAAAGGAGAGATGATCCGGCTCTATCGCCTCGGCCAGCTTTCGTGCAGCGACATCCTCACTGAGGTCGCCGTCTTCAAGCCGCGCGGCGATCACCGATCCGACTCCCGCTGCGTGAAGCCTCTCTATATCCTCGCTGGTCAGCAGATGCCCCTTCGGAAAGCTCTGGCCAGCAAATCTCACGGAATGCGCAAGCACTACGCCTTCGGCATCTCCTGTCGCAAACTCGCCGAACTTCATTGCTGGACGCTATCCCTTGCCACTATTTCCCGTGTCCTCAGCGACTGAATGACATCGGCCAGGATCGCCACGGCGATCTCCGCCGGGTTGGATGCGCCGATATTGAGCCCGATCGGCGCATGGATCCCGGCAAGCACCGCGTCATCGAAGCCCTCGGCCCGAAGCCGCTCAAGCCGCGAGGCATGCGTCTTGCGGCTGCCAAGCGCCCCGACATAGAGGCAACCCGCTCTCAAGGCCTCGGCAATCGCGAAGTCATCGATCTTCGGATCGTGCGTTACCGCGACCAGTGCGGTGTACCGATCAAGAGGTCGTTCCTTGAGTACATCGATTGGCCAGTCGGCGACAAGTTCGACGTCCGGGAAACGATCCGGCGTGGCAAACGCGGTCCGTGGATCGATGATCCTGATATCGAAGCCGGCAAGTTTTGCCATCGGCGCAAGCACCTGGCTGATATGGACCGCGCCAATGACGACAATCTCGGGAGGCGGCAGATAAACGTTGAGAAAGAAGGACTTGCCTTCAACCTCGACCAGCGCGGATTTCCCGGATCGAAACGCTCCGTCCAGAGTTGCACGAAGCGCCGGCGCTATTTCTTGTCCTTCTGCGGCGATGAAGGCCTTGCCGTCGTCGAGCGACGTTATCAGCGCCACGGCCTCGCGCCGGTCGCGACAGTCGTTCAGCCGCTCGATATCGAAACTCAAGCTCTCAAGATAGACGCGGATCCGCCCCCCGCAGGACAGTCCGACCCGCCACGCAGTTTCATCGGCAACCCCGAACTCCAGGGTCTTTGCCGCTCTGTCGGCAATTACATCCAGCGCTTCGGCGATGACCGCACCTTCGACGCAGCCTCCCGATACCGATCCCTCGAAGTTCCCTTCACCGTCAATCACCAGATGGCTACCGACAGGCCGCGGGGCCGATCCCCATGTCTCAATAACCGTTGCGATCGCAACATCGCGCCCGACCTTCTTCCAGGCCTCCGCGACTGCCAATGGGTGCAATAGACCTTCGCTCATGGCTGGCCCTTCATTCGAACGAGAAATCGCCGCGGATCGTAGGTAGCCGACCGGCTCTCGCCAAGGGCCGTCGCGAGGTCGGCCAGCGACGAAAGATTGTGAACCGGCCGGAATTCGTCGACATGCGGAAGCATGGCTTTCACCCCCCGCGCGCGCGGCTCGAAACCGTCGAAACGAAGCAAAGGATTGAGCCAGATCAGCCGTCGACAGGATCGATGCAGCCTATCCATCTCCGCCGCGAGAAGCTCCGTCCCCTCCCGCTCCAGACCATCGGTAATCAGCAGGACGACCGCGCCCTGCCCGAGCACGCGCCGCGCCCAGAGCCGGTTGAACTCCTTCAACGTCTCGCCGATGCGCGTCCCGCCAGACCAATCCCTGACGGCGGCCGCGCATTCGTCCATCGCCTCGTCGGGATCCTTGTGACGCATCTGGCGCGTGACATTCGTCAATCGCGTCCCGAACAGAAACGTATGCACCCTCCGCCGCTTCTCGCTCAGAACATGCATGAAATGCAAAAAGATCCGCGTGTACTGGCTCATCGAGCCGGAGATATCCGCAAGCACAACCAGTGGCGGCTGGATCTCCCTGATCTCCCGGTATCGCGGCAGGATCAGCGCGCCGCCGCTGCGCAGGCTCGCGCGCATCGTGGCGCGAGGGTCGACATGCGCATGCATATGCGACGGTCGGAACCGTCGTGTCCGGACACGATCATCGGGCAAGGTCAGCTTGCCGAGCGCCTTCTTCGCCGCGGCGATCTCGATCACAGACATCTGCGCAAAGTCCATTCTTCTGAAGACTTCGCTGCCCGACATCGTGAACCTGGCATCGATTTCTACATCGGGATCCTCACGCGGAGGTCGGTTATCGGGCCGCTCTCCAAGCAAGGCATCGCTGGCGCGACTTTCTCCCGGCCGCGCCTTCTCCTTCTGCTGCGGCATCGCCCGTGGCGACATCATCGCGATCATCTTCTCGACGAGATCGCGAGACCGCCAGAACAGCCGAAAAGCCTCGTCGAAGACGGCCTTGTCCTCATGCCGCTTCACGAAAACGGCAAAGAGTGCGGAATGGAATTCCTCTCGGGAACCGATACCAATCGCGTCGACAGCCTCGATCGCATCCGCAATGGCACCCGGGCCGATCTTCAGCCCCGCCTTGCGCAAGATCCGACCGAAAAGAACGATATTATCAGCGAAGCGACCGCCAGCCACAGGCGGCGGAGACTTCACAATACGCTCCCGCTGGTCGGATCCCTGCATTGCTATCCTGCTGCCTGCATCTCGCGACTTACCTCTTCGAGCACCTTCGTCCCTTCGCCGCCGGTTATCCGGGCGATATCGTCCTGATATTTGAGGAGCGTGCCAAGGGTGTCCGAAATTGTCTCGGGATCAAGTGCCAGCCGGTCAAGCTCGGTCAGGGCCGTTGCCCAATCGATGGTCTCCGCGACACCAGGATTCTTGAAGAGATCGAGTGTCCGCAGCTTCTGAACATAGGCGACGATCTGCTCCGAGAGCGCCGCATTGCACCCCGGAACCTTCCGCCTGATGATCTCCAACTCCTGCGCGGCCGCAGGATAGTCGACCCAATGGTAGAGACAACGACGCTTCAGCGCGTCGTGAACTTCACGCGTGCGGTTGGTCGTGATGATGACGATCGGCGGCTCGGTTGCCTTGATCGTCCCCAGTTCCGGGATAGTGACCTGGAAATCCGATAGCACCTCCAAGAGGAAGGCTTCGAAGGCCTCGTCTGTCCGATCGAGTTCGTCGATGAGGAAGACCGGCGCCTTTCCACCGACAGACGACAACGCCTGCAGAACAGGTCGTCTGATCAGATAACGCTCCGAAAAGATGTCGGATTCGATGCGGCTTCTGTCGGTCGTTCCAGAGGCCTCTGCAAGACGGATTTCCAGCATCTGCGCCGGGTAGTTCCATTCATACACCGCGGACGCGATGTCGAGCCCTTCGTAGCATTGCAACCGGATGAGTGGCCGGTCCAGAGCGCTTGCAAGGACCTTGGCGATCTCGGTCTTGCCGACACCCGCCTCTCCCTCGAAGAAGAGCGGACGCTTCATCTTGAGCGCAAGGAAGATAACGGTCGCGAGCGCTCGCCCGGCGAGATAGTTCTGATCGCCCAGCAAGCTGATCGTATCGTCGATAGACGATGGCAGTAGCGGATCCGGCATACGCACTCCCTTTTAGGGAAGTTATAGCGCGTGATAGTCCCGGTTCATATAGAGCAAAGCCGGCTTTTGTTCATCGAACCTGACGGCCAGTACTTCACCGAAGATGATGTGATGGGTCGTCATCTCCTTTATCTCGGTCACCCGGCAATCGAACGCCGCCAGCGCGTCGCTCAATACGGGGGCGCCTGTCGCCAGCGTGACGAATTTGCCCGTTGCGAACCGCTCCTCGTTGGTGAGTTGCGTGCGGCCGGAAAAGGCATCGGCGAGTGCCTGATGATGAGCGCCAAGCGTATTCAACGCGAAAATGCCGCTGCTGAAGAAAATCTCGTTCTTCGGGTTGCTGTTGTTCAGGCACACCAGAACGGTCGCCGGATTGTCCGAGACGGAGCATGCGGCCGTAATCGTAACGCCTCGGCTTTGGTCACCTGCGGCTGTGGTAACGAGCTGCACATGTCCGCCAAAACGGCTCATTGCGTCTCGGTAAAGGCGGGGATCGATCGGTTGCTTGTTCAACAAATGCATTCTCCATCCGGCAGCGCCGGCCTATATCTGCCCCTGCTACTATGACGACGATCCGTTACCTTTTCTACAAACATCAAGCGAAAAGCTGACAAATCGTGCGTTTTTCTTTGACGATTGGACGGGGACGGATAAAAGAACATGAAAAAGGTCAGGGGCGTATAAGTTTTATGAATATCTTGCGTGGCTTAGGATTTCTCGCGCTGCTGCTTATCGCGGCCGGGGAAAGCCATGCGGCAGGTCTCACGATCGGCGTCGTCGCACCGCAAGAAGGCAATTTCGCCAATCTTGGCGCCCAGATTTTCGCCGGCGCCGAGGGCAAAATCCGGCAGAACGGCGACACCATCGTTCGCGTCCCGGAAAACTGCGAGGAGAACAGCGGCGGCTCCGTCGCCGATGCGCTGATCGCCGCCAAGGTGCAGGTCGTCGTTGGCTTTCTCTGCTCCGAGACGCTGGAAGGCGCGCTTCCCAAGCTGAAGGATGCGAACATACCGGCGATATCGGTCTCGGTACGGTCGCGCATTCTCATGGAAGATGCGCTGAAGAATGGTTGGCCGTTCTACCGCCTGGCACCGAGCGACCGCGCCGAGGCCGCCAAGATCATCGAGGTCATCCTGCGCGACTGGTCCGCGGAGCCGATCGCGCTGATCGAGGATGGCACGATCCACGGTCGCGAGCTTACCGAAGCGGTTCGCAACGCCCTGGAAGAAAAGGGCCTCAAACCGGTCTTCACCGACACCTACCGTCCCGGCCAGGAGCAGCAGATCGGGCTCGTGCGCCGACTGAAAAGAGCCGGCGCCACCAAGGTTTTCGTCGGCGGCGATCGAGCTGATATCGCCATACTCGCCCGCGATGCCGCAGCCGAAAAGATCCCGTTGACGCTGATGGGCGGAGACGCCATGCGGGCCGCCGATCAGCCGTTGCCGCTTGCCGACGGCGTTCTCGCCGTTACGCTGCCGGAATACGCTGCGCGCCCAGAGGCCGCCTCTGTGGTGGAGGCGCTGCGCGCGGCCGGTGCCGAACCGGAGGGCTATACCCTGCCCGCCTATGCGGCAACCGAAGTTGCCATCAAGGCTGCGCAGGACGCAGGTGGCGATGAGCGCCCGATCGCCCAGCACCTCGGCGGCATGCCATTCGATACCGTCATCGGACCGGTTTCCTTCGACGCCGGCCACGAGTTGACCGACAATCCCTATCAGCTTCAGCAGTGGCGTCGCGGCAGCTTTGTCGCCGCTTCTCCACCGGCTGAATGACGCTGCCCGGCGACAGGGCACCAATGGAGAGACGACATGACCAAGCCCATCCGAATTGCCCCTTCCGTACTTGCAGCGGATTTCGCAAAACTCGGCCAGGAAGTCCGTGATGTAACCGCGGCCGGCGCCGACTGGATCCATCTTGATGTCATGGACGGACACTTCGTCCCGAATATCTCTTTCGGACCTGACGTAATCAAATCGTTGCGCTCCTACACGGACGCGACGTTCGATTGCCATTTGATGATCGCTCCGGTCGATCCTTATCTCGAGGCCTTTGCCAAGGCCGGTTGCGATCGGATCACCGTGCATGCCGAGGCCGGTCCCCACCTCCATCGATCGCTGCAGACGATCCGTCACCTCGGCAAGAAGGTCGGCGTGACACTCAATCCCGCAACGCCTCTGTCGGTGATAGAGAACGTCCTCGACGATATCGACCTCATTCTCATCATGTCGGTAAACCCGGGCTTCGGCGGCCAGAAGTTCATTCCGGCAATGACCGACAAGATCGCGGCCGCAAAGTCGCTGATCGGTGACAGACCGATCGATCTCGAGGTGGATGGCGGCGTAACGATCGAGACGGCAGCGATGATCGGTCAGGCAGGTGCGGATGTGCTCGTCGCCGGCTCGGCGATCTTCAAGGGAGGGTCGGTCGAGGCCTACAAGGCAGCGATTTCAGGCCTTCGAGACGCCGCATCGGGACGACAGGCCTGAGCGAGGATGCCAAACCTCTGCCGGGACGACTGAGGGCGGCGCTGCCGCCCTATTCCGACCTGCTGATCGGTGCCATTCTCTGGGCGTGCCAGATGCTGCTGTCGGCCGGCCTCGCGCTCTACATCCGCAACAGACTTGAGACGAGCCACAGCGCCGAACTCGCGGCGCTCTATTTTTTCGGAGCGCTCCTGGCTTGGCCGCTCGCGCTTCCCTGCGCCCGGTTCATTGCCTATCGGCGGCGCATCGAAACGCGCTTCGCGGCATTTTTCCTGGCTCTTGCGGCTTTTACGATCCTATTGACGGCCTTTCTGTTCGCGATGGACTATCGCGCGTTCTATTCCCAATGGCATGCACCGTTCGGCAGCGTGACCTGGGCTTTCCAGTTCGTATTCACCGGCGCCAGCGCGGTCTACCAGTTTTCGGTCCTGGGCCTGCGGCTGTTCATGCCCCTCGGCCTGCTTTGCCTGTTCGGCACGAGTTTCATCCTTGCCAAACGCATGCGTTGAGATTGCCGCCCGTCTTTGCTACAGGGGCGCCAGCATTCCATTAGAACGAAAGCAGGAAGCCCATGATCCCGCGCTATTCCAGACCAGAAATGGTCGCCATCTGGTCGCCCGAAACCAAGTTTCGCATCTGGTTCGAGATCGAGGCCTATGCCTGCGATGCGCTTGCAGAGATCGGTGTCATCCCGAAATCAGCTGCTGCGACCATTTGGGAAAAGGGCGGCGCTGCCCAGTTCGACGTCGCGCGCATTGATGAAATCGAAGCCGTCACCAAGCATGACGTCATCGCCTTCCTGACGCATCTGGCCGAATTCGTCGGCCCCGACAGCCGCTTCATTCACCAGGGCATGACCTCGTCCGACGTGCTCGACACGACGCTGAACATCCAGCTCGTGCGCGCCGCCGATCTCCTGCTCGCCGATCTCGACCGCGTCCTCGCGGCGCTGAAGAAGCGCGCATTCGAACACAAGGACACGGTGCGTATCGGCCGCAGCCACGGCATCCACGCCGAGCCGACGACGATGGGCCTGACCTTCGCCCGGTTCTACGCCGAGATGGAACGCAACCGCACCCGCCTCGTCAACGCCCGCGCCGAAATCGCGACCGGCGCAATCTCCGGTGCCGTCGGCACCTTCGCCAACATCGACCCGTCGGTCGAGGAACATGTCTGTGCCAAGCTCGGCCTCATCCCTGAGCCGGTTTCCACGCAGGTCATCCCGCGCGACCGTCACGCCATGTTCTTCGCGACGCTCGGCGTCATCGCCTCGTCGATCGAAAACGTCGCGATCGAAATCCGCCACATGCAGCGCACCGAGGTTCTGGAAGCCGAGGAGTTCTTCTCGCCCGGCCAGAAGGGTTCGTCGGCCATGCCGCACAAGCGCAACCCGGTGCTCACCGAAAACCTGACCGGCCTCGCCCGCCTCGTGCGCATGTCGGTCACGCCGGCGCTGGAAAACGTCGCCCTGTGGCACGAGCGCGATATCTCGCACTCGTCAGTCGAGCGCGCCATCGGCCCCGACACCACGATCACGCTCGACTTCGCGCTGAACCGGCTGGCCGGCGTCATCGAGAAGCTGGTGATCTATCCCGAAAACATGCTTGCCAACATGAACAAGTTCCGCGGCCTCATCATGAGCCAGCGCGTCCTTCTGGCGCTGACCCAGGCCGGCGTGTCGCGCGAGGACAGCTATCGCCTGGTGCAGCGCAATGCCATGAAGGTTTGGGAACAGGGCAAGGATTTCCTTGAGGAGTTGCTGGCTGACACGGAAGTCCGTGCAGCACTGTCCGAAGAGGAAATTCGCGAAAAATTCGACCTCGGCTACCACACGAAACACGTCGACACGATTTTCCGTCGGGTGTTCGGCAACGCCTGACGAAACGATCAGGACGGCGCCTTCTCGGGCGCCGTTTTTCTTTTCTGCTTGATCTTCCTCGGCGACGTCTGTTGCTGCTCCGCACTCTCCTCGATTTCAGCCCTGCGGCCCTTCGCAGCCTTGGCCACGATCCGGTCGAGATGCTTCAAGTCTTCTTCATCTAGATGCTCGATACCGATGAAGCGGTTCTCCGCGTGACTGGTCAGGATGAGTTCGTCGAGCTTTGCCTGTATGGCCCGGGTATCTCGGCTCTGTGCATTCTGAAGAACGAAAACCATCAGGAACGTCACGATCGTCGTGCCGGTATTGATGACCAGCTGCCACGTTTCCGAAAAATCGAAGAGCGGCCCGGTAACGGCCCAGGACACCACTAGAGCGACAGCCAGCACGAATGTCAGAGGCTTGCCGGTCCACTCGGATGCGGCAGTCGCAAAGCGAGCGAAGATATGCTTGGCAGCCATGAATGCCTCCCTCAAAGCCTGCTGAAAGCAAACTCCGAAAGAGGCTGTCAGTTCCATACCATCAGGCGCTATTCAAACGATCGGCGGTGCGATCAATTTCCTGTAGAGATGCCACGTTGCGTGACCGAGAATCGGGATCACCAGGGCAAGGCCGATAAAGACGGGTATCGTCCCGACGACCAGCAAGGCTGCCACGATCAGTCCCCAGCAAAAGACAGGCACGGGATTCATCAGCGTTGCGCGCACTGATGCTTCCATCGCCGCCACCAGACCGACATCGCGATCAAGCAACATCGGGAATGTCACGACCGTCGTTGCCAGAACGATGACGGCAAAGCCTAATCCAAGCAAATTGCCCCAGAGGATCAACTGCGTCCCCTCGGGTGTCCCGAATACCTGAGACGTGAACGTCGAGATCGAACGCGGGAAGACATCCCCGAACACGTTCGAATAGAGGGTCTGAGCAGCAACCAGCCATACGATGAAGAAGGCGAACAACATCAGACCGCCGGCGATGATCGACGGGAATGCCGGAGAATGCGTCACATCGAGCGCTCGGCGCCAGGACGTATCCATGCCTGCTTCTCGCCGCCGGCTAATCTCATAGAGACCAATGGCTGCGATCGGCCCGATCAGGGCAAAGCCGGAAATGAGCGGGAAGATCATGGGCAGAAGATTGGCGCTCGATGTCGCAAGCGCGAGAAAGACACCCGCAATCGGATACATCAGACATAGAAACACGTAATGCGAGGGCTTTTCGCGAAAGTCGTCAAAACCCTGCCGAAGCGCATCAAACACATCTGCGACGCTGATTTTATTGACCACCGGACGCGTATAGCTATCGGTTGCGCCGGACATGACATGAAATGCCGTCATGGCTTTCTCCTCCTCAGCCAAGCTTGGCCGGCAAGCTCGCAGATCGGCGAAAGCCGATACGACAAATGCAACCGGCCTGTCGACGATAACAAAAAACGGCCCGGTTGTCCCGCTTTCCCTTGACATTGCCGTGCCGTCTTCTCACATCGGCGCACTATGAAAGCTTCAGACGCCGATATCCTCATCATCCCCGGTTATACAAATTCCGGCCCCGACCACTGGCAAAGCCGCTGGAGGCGAAACTCAGCACCGCCCGCCGTGTCGAACAGGCGGAGTGGTCGAAGCCTGTCCGCGAGGATTGGGTCAAAAGAATTGCCGAGGAAGTCAATCAGTCGACGCGACCGGTTGTTCTCGTCGCGCACTCCCTCGGGATTCCGTCGGTCATCCACGCCATTCCGCATTTCACCCAGAAGGTTGCGGGCGCGTTCTTCGTAGCCCCGCCAGATGTCGCCAATCCCGGCATCCGTCCCAAGCATCTGATGACGTTCGGCCCATACCCAAGGGATCCATTGCCCTTCCCGACGATTACCGTCGCCAGCCGCAACGATCCTTTCGGCAGTTACGAACATGCCGACGACATTGCCGCCAGCTGGGGATCTCTGCTGATCGACGCGGGTGAATCAGGGCACATCAACAGTGATTCCGGCCATGGCCCATGGCCGGAAGGCACGATGGTCTTCGCGCAATTTCTCAGCCGCTTGAAATAGGCGCCCAAAGCGCCGTCTTGCCGTGCCGCCCGCTTGGCGGCACGGATCAGATGCGACGGTCTAATCGCCCTCGCCGCGGATAAGGACCACGCTGGCAAGTCCGATAAGAACGATGCACTGCATGATGTACATGGGCCAATCCTGAGCCATGGGGTGATCCTCCTTCGGCATGGATGTAGGGCGGTGCCGACAAATTTGGCCCCCTTCCGCCAATCCGGCGCCAAAAAATATGCTCCACTACGCGCCCCGATCGCAGAAAGCTGAGCGGATTCCGTTAATTTTAAGAGCTATTTAATTTAGGCAAACGAAAATCCGCTTCGCCAGCCGAGCGAGTATAGCCCTTGATGCAGAATAAACCGGACCCCGCGGTCGGTCCATCAGACAACGCCCGAGATGTTTCGCCATCTGCTGACGGCAGCAGAAGCGAAGCCGAACTGGTCGAGCGTGAAAGTCGTTGGAACTTCGCACTTGTGGGTTCAGGGCTCGGCGTCTGGGATCACAATCTCAAACATGGGACGCGCTACTACTCCGAGACGTGGAAAACCATGCGCGGCATGGCCCCGGATGAAGAGGCCGATGGCGACTTTGAATCCTGGCTCTCACTCATCCATCCCGACGACCGCGATTTTGTCGTAAAGGCAATCGACCACCAGAACGCCGGCGACCCCGACTATCAGGTCTTCGAGTATCGCGAACGTCATCGGGACGGCCGATGGATCTGGATCGAATGCCGCGGCGCCTGCGTGGAGTGGAACGAGGACGGAAGCCCCGCCAGACTGGTCGGCACCGATTACGACATCACGGCACGCAAGGAAGCCGAAGAGCACCTCGCGCATATGTCGCGCCGCCTCGACCTCGCTCTCGACATTTCCAGCATCGGCGTGTTTGAAGCCGATATCGAGGCCGGCACCGTGGAGTGGGATTCCCGCCTGATGGCGATCTACGGGATACACATCGGCTCGCCGAAGGTCGCGAACGATGTATGGACGGACGCATTGCACCCCGATGACCGGGAGCGCGTTCTTACCACGATCAACGACAGCGTTGCACAGAACCGAAGCTTCCAGCACGAGTTCCGGATCATCCGGGGCGACGGCGTAGAGCGGGTCATTCGCGCCAAGGGCGGTTTCTTTCTCGATGGCACAGGCCGCCGCAAGCTGATCGGCGCAAACTGGGATGTCACCGACGAGGTACTGCTGAACAGCGAACTGCAACGCGCCAAGACGCTGGCCGAAGCGCGCAACCAGGAACTCGAAGCCGCCAAGGAGAGCATCGAGCACCTGGCGCTTCATGACTACCTCACTGGACTGCCGAACCGCCGCTATCTCGACCGGATGCTCGACCAGTACGCGGCAAAGTGCATCAGCTCGGATCTGACGCTCGCCGTCCTGCATATCGACCTCGATCGCTTCAAGCAGATCAACGACACGCTGGGCCACCGCGCCGGCGACGCCATGCTCATGCACGCTGCCAAGGTCCTCAAGGCGAACGTCCGTGCCGACGACTTCGTGGCCCGTATCGGTGGCGATGAATTCGTCGTCCTCTGCACGATAGACGTAACGCCGAGAAAGATCGGAAACCTGGCGCAGCGGATCATTCACGAGCTCTGCCGCCCCATCCGGTATGAAAACCACGATTGCCGCTTCGGGGCGAGCATCGGGATTGCCACCGGCAGTGGTGAGGCTCTCGACGCCAAGCAACTGCTGCTCAACGCCGACATCGCCCTCTACCGCGCCAAAAGCGGCGGTCGAAACAGGCGTGAGTTCTTTTCGACCGACGCCCGCCGCCGCATCATCGCCAGCAAGCGCCTAGCGGACGACATCCTTCGCGGGCTCGAGCGCGGCGAATTCATTCCCTTCTACCAGCCGCAGTTCCACGCCCGCACGCTGAACATCGCCGGCGTTGAAACGCTTGCACGCTGGCAGCATCCGGAGTTCGGACTGCTCGCCCCAGACAAGTTCCTGGCGATCGCCGAAGACATCAATGTCGTCGCCGCGATTGACGGGCTTATTCTCGAGCAGGCCCTCGCTGACCGCCGGGAGTGGGCGGCTCAGGGCATCACCGTGCCGAAAATCGCCGTCAACGTCTCCTCGAAGCGCCTCGACGACCCCACTCTCGGCAAGAAACTGCGCGCTCTGAAGATCGAGCCCGGCACGGTCGCCTTCGAACTGCTGGAATCCATCTCCCTGGACGATTGCGACGCGGCCGTCACGGCAAACCTGAGGCAGCTTCGCAAGCTCGGCATCGACATCGAGATCGACGACTTCGGCACCGGCCACGCATCCATCGTCAGCCTGCTGAAGCTCAGCCCACGGACGCTGAAGATCGATCGCCAGCTGATCAAGATGCTGCCAAGCTCCTCCGAGCAGCGCAAGCTGGTCCGGTCGATCATCGACATCGGCCGCTCGCTCGATATCCTCGTCACAGCCGAAGGTGTCGAAACCAACGATCACGTGCGCATTCTCGGCGATCTCGGTTGCGATGTGCTGCAGGGATACGCGCTGGCAAGACCCATGCCGGCGCAGCAGATCCCTGCTTTCATCCGCTCCTCGAGCTGGCGAAACGCCGACACCGGCGCCCGCGCGCTGCAATCGACCCTTCAAGGCTCCATCGCTGCGAAGGGCGGGAAATAAAACCCTGTAAAACCGGACCGCCATGACGCCGTCATTTCGCTGCGGCTGAAAACGCTGTAAACTTAACGATGCAAGCTCTTCGATTCTCAGCATTACGCTGAACGAGCCGGAATCCGGGGAAGGAGTGACAGGCGGATTGTGAAACCCTCGCTTTTCCTTTAAGGGGACGCCACGAGATCGATCCACTCGCGCTATCCCAAGAGCGCCAACGACAGAGAACAATCGAAATGAACCGTCGCCGCCGTATTTACGAGGGCAAGGCCAAGATTCTGTATGAGGGCCCCGAACCGGGCACGCTGATCCAGTTCTTCAAAGACGATGCCACTGCCTTCAACAAGAAGAAGCACGAAGTTATCGATGGCAAAGGCGTTCTGAATAACCGTATTTCGGAATACATCTTCAGCCATCTGAACAAGATCGGCATCCCGACCCACTTCATCCGCCGCCTCAACATGCGCGAGCAGCTGATCAAGGAAGTGGAGATGATCCCGCTTGAGATCGTCGTCCGTAACGTTGCCGCCGGCTCGCTGGCGAAGCGCCTCGGCATCGAGGAAGGCGTGGTGCTGCCGCGCTCCATCATCGAGTTCTACTACAAGTCGGACTCGCTGGATGACCCGATGGTCTCCGAAGAGCACATCACGGCATTCGGCTGGGCCAATCCCGCCGAACTTGACGACATCATGGCGTTGGCCATCCGCGTCAATGACTTCATGACGGGCCTCTTTCTCGGCGTCGGCATTCAGCTGGTCGACTTCAAGATCGAATGCGGTCGCCTCTATGAAGGCGACATGATGCGGATCATCCTGGCCGACGAGATTTCTCCCGACTCCTGCCGCCTCTGGGACATCGAGACCCATGAGAAGATGGACAAGGATCGCTTCCGCCGTGACATGGGCGGTTTGCTCGAAGCCTATTCGGAAGTTGCCCGTCGTCTCGGCATCATCAACGAAAACGAGCCTGTGCGCGGCACCGGCCCGGTTCTCGTGAAGTAAACATTCGCTCAAGCAGGACAGGAAAGACAAAAGTGATCAAGGCTCGTGTAACCGTCACACTCAAGAACGGCGTTCTCGATCCGCAGGGCAAGGCGATCGAAGGCGCGCTCGGTGCGCTCGGCTTCGACGGCGTCGGCCATGTCCGTCAGGGCAAGGTCTTCGATGTCGAGCTCGAAGGCGCCGACAAGGCGAAGGCGGAAAGCGATCTCAAGGCGATGTGCGACAAGCTTCTCGCCAACACCGTGATCGAAAACTACACGATCTCTCTCGATTGATGCATTGAGCCGGCACATCCGAGCGGTTGTGCCGGACGCCCTGAATGGGCGGAGATGGAAGCAACCGCATATTCATGCTAATGCACATCCAGCGCCTCCCGATATAGCGAAAGCAGTCTCGTCTCCGAGAACAAGCAAGGTTTGAGCATACCGATGAAATCAGCCGTCGTTCAACTCCCGGGTCTCAATCGCGATCGCGACATGATCGCCGCTCTCACCAAGATCTCCGGTCACGCACCGGTGACGATCTGGCAGACGGAGACCGACATTCCGGACGTTGACCTGATCGTCATTCCGGGTGGCTTCTCCTATGGAGACTACCTGCGCTGTGGCGCCATCGCCGCTCGCATGCCTGTCATGCAGGCCATCATCGAAAAGGCCAACAAGGGCGTCAAGGTACTCGGCGTCTGCAACGGCTTCCAGATCCTGCTCGAAGCGGGCCTGCTGCCGGGCGCACTGATGCGCAACTCTTCGCTGAAGTTTGTCTGCCGCGAAATCAAGCTCGAAGTCGCCAACGCCGAGACGGAATTCACCCGCGCCTACGAAAAAGGCCAGGTCATCCGCTGCCCTGTAGCCCATCACGATGGCAACTATTTCGCAGATCCCGAGACCCTGGCGACGATCGAAGGCAACGGCCAGGTCGTGTTCCGTTATGCCGAAGGCACCAATCCGAACGGCTCCATCAACGACATCGCGGCGGTGATGAACAAGGGTGGCAACGTCCTCGGCATGATGCCGCATCCCGAAAACCTGATCGAAGCGGCGCACGGCGGCTCTGACGGACGTGGATTGTTCGCATCTGCCCTCAGCGTAATCGCCGCTTAACCTTCAGCCCTTAAGAGGGCCGTCTATCCGGTCCATTGGAGCAAGATCGATGCGCCCTCGCCTCGCGGTTAAATCTGTATTTTCCATTGCAGCCGCCGCGTTGCTTCTTGCTGCCTGCCAGTCGAAGGCGCCACCAAGCAGCCCAGATCGCAGCGCGCTTTCCACGATGGAGCGCGTCGCCGTCGGCGCAAATACCTGCTGGTTCAAATCCGGGGATCCTGCGTTTGCCGCCTATCGCCTCGCGCCGGAGCTGAACTCCTTCTCAGGGCGACCACGCATTCTCGTCGTACACAAGGGCAGCCCCGAGAGCCGCCCGCTGCTCGTCGTGCAGGCGGAAGGCAATCCGTCCAAGATGGATGCGTTCGGCCCGATGATGCAGACGCCGGTCTCCCCACGCATCGTTCACGATGTCACGCGCTGGGCGTCCGGCAACAAGTCCTGCAGCTGATCACTGATCCCAGAAGAATGACTTGCTGACTTCCTTGCGCGCTTCCGAGCGGGTGATGCCGATGTCGCGCAGTTCGTCGTCCGTCAGAAACGGCAAGACGCGCCGGCTTTCACGCTTGGCGTGCCAGTTTCCTATTGCGCGCAAGATTCGCCCAATCAGACTTTCCTGAACCGGCCGACGGATTGTACCTGTCTTTGCCAGCCTGCCGCTCACCGAAAATAGTGACATATTCGTCTCCGAGACGGATTGTACCTGCTGCGGTGATAGCCTTGACAACGAGAGGGTGACAATCTAGTAAATTGTCATCATGACAACTTGGCTCCCTGATATTTCTCGCGGCTCCGGCCCTGTCTATCTCCGTCTGGCGGACAGCATCGAGTCCGCGATTGCCAGCGGCACATTGCCTGCCGGCAGTAAGTTGCCGCCGCAGAGAAATCTTGCCTACGACATCGGCGTGACAATCGGCACAATCGGCCGGGCTTACGCACTTGTGCATGAAAGAGGCCTTGTTGCCGGGGAAGTCGGCCGTGGCACGTATGTGCTGGATCGGGCGGAAACCGCACCGGGCAATCAGCCGGACCCGCTGACCATTGCACTCGGCGGAACGAGGACAATCGAAGCGCCTGCAAACAAGATCCGCTTCGATACGACTGCCGCCCCTGATCTCGGACAGGGGAAGGTGATCGGCAAGATCCTTGCCGACGTCGGCGAAGACCATTTCACCGAGATATCCTCATATTCCCGCGTCTTCCCGGCAAACTGGTACGAGGCAGGAAGACGCTGGCTTGCGCGCAACGACTGGACGCCCGCGGCCGAAAACATCGTGCCGACGCTCGGCGCCCATGCCGCGGCCATCTCCGTCATCTCCGCCGTGTCATCACCCGGAGACAAGATCGTCTTCGAAAACCTGAGCTATACTCAGGTCAGCCGCAGCGCCCGCATCTTGGGGCGGCGCACGATCACCGTCGATTCCGACGAAAACGGCGTCCTCCCTGACGATTTCGAGCGGGTCTGCCAGCAGCAGCATCCGAAGCTGGCATTCCTGATGCCAACCGCCCATAACCCGACGCTTGCCACCATGCCCGCGGACAGGCGCGCAAGCATCGCCGAGATTGCACGCAGGCACGGCGTCTGGCTGATCGAGGATGATCTCTACGGCGGAATGACCGGCGACCAGAACCCGCTTCTTGCGTCGCTTGCTCCCGACAGGACGTTCCTGATCAGCGGCCTCTCAAAATCGGTCGCAGCTGGCATACGCGGAGGTTGGGTCGCCTGCCCGCCGCATTTCGCTCAGCGGATCAAGGTCACGCACAAGATGATTACCGGCGGCTTGCCGTTCATCCTGGCGGAAGTTGGCGCACGCCTCATCGAAAGCGGCAAGGCACACGAGATCCGTCAGGCATGCGTCGCGGAATTGAGTGCTCGCGAAAGCCTAGCACGCGAGATTCTCAGCGGCTTCGACTTCGTCTCGCATCCGCATGTACCATTCCTCTGGCTGAAGCTGCCGGATCCCTGGCTTTCCGGGACATTCAAGAACGCCGCATTCCGGGATGGTGTGCTCATCGACGATGAAGATGAGTTTAAAGCGGCACGCGTGGATAAAGTCTACCATCGCGTGCGTATTAGCTTCTCATCTCCCGCGGGTCGCGACGAAATGGTTGCAGGTTTTATGACATTGCGACGCCTGCTTGAAAGTGGCGGCGCGTCCTACGCAGGCGAGATCTGAAAATGTTGCAGATCAGCCGCACTCGTTAAAATCCGGCCTTTGGCCAGAGAACGTGCTTTACCGACTCGCGATCGATGCTACCACTTGCATAAGAATTGGGTGATTTGCGACGAGACGAGGCGGCGCATGGCAGTGAATATTCGTGAATTGGTATCGCTGTCTTCCAAGACAGTGCTGGCTGCGTGTCTTGCCAATATATCGCTCCTTGCTGTTTCAGCCCATGCTGGTGACCAGATTTTCGATGAATTGCGTTTCGGCGCATCGGCGTCGATCCAAAGCGGTGGTGAGCACGAGGACGGCGTGTTTCCCGAGGTAACGGTCTTCTTCGATCCCTTCAATCAGGACGCCGCGACCAACTGGCAGCAGCAACTCGCCAGGCCGCGAATTAACCTCGGAACCTCCATCGGAACATCCGGCCAGGCAACGCAAGTATTCGGCGGCTTTGCCTGGACCGTAGATTTCAACGAGAAGGTCTTCGCAGAAGCTGGCTTTGGCGGCGTCTGGCACAATGGCGCACTCAATAACAACACCGATGGCCCGGATCTCGGCTGTCACTGGCTGTTTCACGAGTACCTTGGCGCCGGCTATCGCTTCGACGCGCATTGGAACGTCATCGCTCAGGTGGCCCACTCGTCGCATGCCAATCTCTGCGATGGACCGAACAACGGCATGACCCGCGCCGGCATCCAGGTCGGTTACAAGTTCTAAGCTGGCCTTCGAGGCGATTTCCATGCCCGCTGTCTGTTAACAGCGGGCATTTTCCTGTCGCGCGTTTCATTCACTTAGGCTAAAGACAGCGGAAATCGCGCAACGGCAGGGACTTCCGAGAGCTCATGACCATTTCCAATACCCGCCCGATCACTCCAGAACTCATCGCTTCCCACGGCCTCAAGCCGGACGAATACCAGCGGATACTGGATCTGATCGGTCGCGAGCCGACATTCACCGAACTCGGCATCTTTTCGGCAATGTGGAACGAGCACTGCTCCTACAAGTCCTCGAAGAAGTGGCTGCGCACGCTCCCGACCAAGGGTCCCCGCGTCATTCAGGGACCGGGCGAGAACGCCGGCGTGGTCGATATCGATGACGGCGATTGCGTCGTCTTCAAGATGGAGAGCCACAACCACCCGTCTTACATCGAGCCTTACCAGGGCGCGGCAACCGGCGTCGGCGGTATCCTGCGAGACGTCTTCACCATGGGCGCGCGTCCGATCGCTGCCATGAACGCGCTTCGATTCGGCGAGCCTGATCATCCGAAGACCCGCCACCTCGTATCGGGCGTCGTCTCGGGCGTTGGCGGCTACGGCAACTCCTTCGGCGTTCCGACCGTTGGCGGCGAAGTCGAATTCGATGCCCGCTATAACGGCAACATCCTCGTGAACGCTTTTGCAGCCGGCCTCGCGAAGTCGAACGCCATCTTCCTTTCAGAAGCGAAGGGCGTCGGCCTTCCGGTGGTCTATCTCGGTGCGAAGACCGGCCGTGACGGCGTCGGCGGCGCCACCATGGCCTCGGCCGAATTCGACGAATCAATCGAAGAGAAGCGCCCGACCGTGCAGGTTGGCGACCCCTTCACCGAAAAGTGCCTGCTCGAAGCCTGCCTCGAACTGATGCAGACCGGTGCCGTCATCGCGATCCAGGACATGGGTGCTGCCGGCCTCACCTGCTCCGCCGTCGAGATGGGCGCCAAGGGCGACCTCGGCATCGTTCTCGATCTGGACAGCGTCCCGGTCCGCGAAGATCGCATGACCGCCTATGAAATGATGCTCTCCGAAAGCCAGGAGCGCATGCTCATGGTTCTGGAGCCCGAGAAGGAAGCTGTTGCAAAGGCGATCTTCGTAAAGTGGGGCCTGGATTTCGCGATCGTCGGCAAGACCACTGATGATCTGCGCTTCCGCATCGTGCATCAGGGCGAAGAGGTTGCGAACCTTCCGATCAAGGATCTCGGCGACCAGGCTCCCGAATACGACCGCCCCTGGCGCGAGCCGGGCAAGCGCGCCGCCCTGCCCGCCAATCTCGTTGCCGAACCGGCCGATTACGCCAAGGCTGTACTTCAACTGGTAGGATCGCCGAACCAGTCCAGCCGCCGTTGGGTCTACGAGCAGTATGACACTCTGATCCAGGGCAACTCGCTGCAGCTCCCTGGCGGCGACGCCGGCGTCGTGCGCGTCGAGGGTCATCCGACCAAGGCCTTGGCTTTCTCCTCAGACGTGACACCGCGTTACGTCGAGGCGGACCCCTTCGAGGGTGGCAAGCAGGCCGTTGCCGAATGCTGGCGCAACATCACGGCGACTGGCGCCGACCCGCTCGCGGCCACCGACAACCTCAACTTCGGCAACCCCGAGAAGCCTGAGATCATGGGCCAGTTCGTCCATGCCGTTAAGGGCATCGGCGAAGCCTGCCGCGCGCTGGACTTCCCGATCGTCTCGGGCAACGTTTCGCTCTACAACGAGACCAACGGCGTCGCCATTCTGCCGACCCCGACCATCGCCGGCGTCGGCCTGCTCGGAGACTGGAAGAAGATGGCGCGGATCGGTTCCGCATCGCATGGTGACAAGGTCATCATGATCGGCACCGACGGCAGCCACCTCGGTTCGTCGATCTATCTGCGCGATATCCTCGGCAGCACCGATGGCCCGGCGCCTGAGGTCGATCTCTTTGCCGAGCGCCGCAACGGCGATTTTGTCCGGTCGGTGATCCGCAATGGCCAGGCCACCGCCTGCCACGACATCTCTTCAGGCGGCCTCGTCCTGGCTCTGGCCGAAATGGCGATGTCGTCGGGCAAGGGTCTCAAGATCGAACTTGCCGAATGCCGTGGCGCCCCGCATGCGCTGCTGTTCGGCGAAGATCAGGCCCGTTACGTCCTGACGGTTCCGGCGGATGTCGCGGATTTCGTCTGCGCCAACGCGGAAGGTGCCGGTGTACCGTTCCGTCGCATCGGCTCCGTTTCCGGCGAGAGCCTCGTGGTCGACGATCTTCTGTCGCTGCCGATTCAGCAATTGCGTGACGCCCATGAATCATGGTTCCCTGATTACATGGAAGGCCGCGGCACGCTCGCTGCCGCGGAATGATGCGCAAGGAGTAACGATCATGCCTATGAAGCCCGGTGACATCGAAGACATGATCAAAGCCGGCATTCCAGGAGCCAAGGTCACGATTCGTGACCTGGCCGGTGATGGCGACCACTACGCAGCCGAGGTTGTCGCGGAAGCCTTCCGCGGCAAGAGCCGTGTGCAGCAGCATCAGATGGTCTACGAAGCCCTGAAGGGGAACATGGGCGGAATACTGCACGCCTTGGCGCTGCAGACGTCGGCACCCGATTGAGACAATTTTGCCAATGCCCGGTCAAAAGCCGGGCATTGCCTTATATCCCTTGGCCGCGAATTCGACCGCTGGCACCGGCCCTGCGGTGAGCAAGGTGAAATCGAACGGCGCCTTGTTGTCCGGCCCCAGGACATACTGCCGGTGAACCCGCAGAAAATCCCGCCTGATCTTCTTGTAATGCTCTGACGTCAGCATCTGCTTCACGCGAATGAAGATCATCTGCGCTTGCGACAAGTCTGGATGGCCACAGACAGCTACGACCGGAACCTTGTAGAAATGAATGGCGTCGGTAAGGCACTGGATATCGATCCATTTCACTGACGAGCACCCGGCGATCAGCCCGACGCGCGAGCGCAACAGATGCGCCGGCCGAAGAAGCGAACATTGCAGGATCGCGGAGCCGAGCGTCGCAAAGATCACTTGCTTGCCCTCAAACAGATCAGGCTCGCGCTCCAGCAGGATGCCGATCACATGCGCAGCAACGCTGGAGCCCATGCTGTGCGATGAAATCACATACTCGTCAGCATCCTCCGACAGCGCCGCACGTGCCGCAACGGCGCAATCCTCAAGCCAGGCGTTGAAGTCGCCCCTGTCCATCCTCCCCAGAGCAACAGCCATCCGCCAGTCGGCAAAAAGGTGCAGCGTATAGAAGCGCTCGGCGAAAGGCAGGAAGGCGAAGACAAAGAACGCGATCGACAACCCCGCGCTCCAGAGGAGATGCAATGCGGAAAGGTCCAGGCCGAGCGGCATCACCAGAATGGTGGCGCTGAGCGACACGCCAAGCATCATCAGCAGGAACGGGAAAATGAAAAACAGGCCAAACCGCCATGCATGCCGGAAATAGCCCGCCATCCCGCCATCGCCGATGATGCCTGCAGCGCTAAGGAAACCGGCAACGACCTGAGCCGCCACGCTGCCTGATCTCAACCGCGAGACGAGCGCATTGTGGTCGAACACGTGAACCCGTGAGCGCGTCGTCCAACCGTCCGTATCGGTTGTCACGTCGAATGCCGTCCCGTGCTGACTTCCCTCAGTATCCGCAACCGAGATACCGAGTTTCCAGACAGCCGCGCTTTGGCGCGCGGATCGCTCGTAACGGGCCCGGTGCGCAGATCCATCCAACGGCTCGAAACCGGGAAAATGCAGCGCGACCCTTTGGGAGATGAAGGTCATTATTCTCTTTCTTGGCCGCAGCGTGTCGGCAGATAGTTGCTGCGCGGCAATCGGCGACAATTGTGGCGAAATCCGGGTATGGTCAGTTGACGCTCACGCTCGCGCGCTCCCATATCACGCCTTCTCGTGAGCGGGCGTAACGCAAGCGCAACACCGTTACCTGCAAACCGATAGGGTGCTCTTTTTTTAGCCCGGCCTGCTGGAATTCCGCCCATCACATGCTATCTAAGCTTAACGATTGAAACGGCGGGCCTTTAACTCGCCTGTGGAAAGGATTAGGTCCCTATGAGCGGCATCAACGAATTCATCGACAACGAAATCAAGACCAACGACGTCGTCCTCTTCATGAAGGGCACGCCGCAGTTTCCCCAGTGTGGTTTCTCCGGCCAGGTCGTGCAGATTCTCGATTACATCGGCGTCGACTACAAGGGCATCAACGTGCTCGCAGACTCTGAGATCCGCCAGGGCATCAAGGACTACTCCAACTGGCCGACGATCCCGCAGCTTTATGTTAAGGGCGAGTTCATCGGTGGCTGCGACATCGTGCGGGAAATGTTCCAGGCCGGTGAGTTGCAGCAGCACCTGCAGGAAAACGGCGTAACCGTTCGCGGCGCCGCCTGACCTGTCCGGTCACCGGACGTTCTGTCCGGTTTCCAAATCTGTATTTTGAGTCCGAGGCGCTGTGCTGAACAGCGCCTTGGCCTGTTTATGGGAATTTCATTGTGACAGATTCATCACAAGCCGTGCACGCGGGCCGTATCCCCATGCGCAAGGGTGAGTTCATCGCGCTGGCCGCCTTCCTGATGGCGATCAACTCGCTGGCGATCGACATCATGTTGCCGGCGCTGCAGCAGATCGGTGCCAGCCTGAACGTCGAGAGCGAAAACCATCGCCAGTTCGTCGTCTCGAGCTACCTCCTCGGCTTCGGCATTGCCCAGCTTCTCTACGGTCCTCTGTCCGATCGCTTCGGTCGCCGCCTGCCGCTGCTTGCCGGCATCGGCATCTATATCTGTTCTTCGCTTGGCAGCGCGCTGGTCCCGACGTTCGAGGGCCTGCTCATACTCAGGTTCATTCAGGGCCTCGGCTCCGCAGCCACCCGCGTCATCACGATCTCCATCGTTCGCGATATCTACGGCGGGCGGCAGATGGCCGAAGTCATGTCGCTCATCATGATGGTGTTCATGATCGTTCCCGTCATCGCGCCGGGCAGCGGCCAGATCATCATGCTGTTCGGCAGCTGGCACCTGATCTTCCTGTTCATTGCCGTCATGGCGGCTATCATTGCCAGCTGGGCCTATATCCGCCTGCCGGAAACATTGCGCCCGGAAAACGTTCGTCCCTTCACCGCGAAATCCGTACTCGGTGGCTTCAAGCTGGTTCTCACCAACCGCATCGCGCTCTGCTATACGATCGCCAGCACCTTCATCTTCGGTTCGCTGTTCGGCTTCATCAACTCGGCCCAGCAGATCTATGTCGGCATCTACGGCCTCGGTGTCTATTTCCCCTTCGCCTTTGCCGGCGTCGCGGTCTTCATGTCGATGTCGTCGTTCCTAAACTCGCGCCTTGTCGGCAGGTTCGGTATGCGCCGCCTCTCGCATGGCGCGTTGGTCGGCTTCATCACCATCAACACCATCTGGCTGCTGGCCCTGGTATTCGGGCCGCACCCAATGCCGTTCTTTCTGTTCATCGGCTTCTTCGGCCTGGCGATGTTCCAGTTCGGCTGGATCGGTTCGAACTTCAATTCTCTTGCCATGGAGCCGCTTGGCCACGTCGCCGGCACCGCCTCATCGGTCCTCGGCTTCATGAGCACCGTCGGCGGCGCGCTGATCGGCGCCGGCATCGGCCAGGCCTTCAACGGCACGGCGCTTCCGATGGTCGCCGGTTATTTCACGGTCTCGATCATCGGCCTCGTCTTCGTGCTGATCGCCGAGAAGGGAAAGCTCTTCCAGCCGCATAATCCGGCTGTTTGAGCAAGCATGCGACGGTTGAGACAAATCTATATTTCAGGACAATCATATGACGCCGCCCCATAAGCCACACACCGAAAACCAGGGATCCAGCCGCATCGGCATGGGCTTCCTCGAATTCGTCGTCACCATCGCCATCATGACGGCAAGCATCGCCATGGCGATCGACAGCATGCTGCCTGCCCTGCCCGCCATGGGCCATGCGCTCAATGTCGCCAACGCCAACGACGCGCAGCTCGTCATCGGCGTCTTCTTCCTCGGCTTCGGCGTATCGCAGATCATCTTCGGCAGTCTGTCGGATACGTTCGGCCGCCGCAACATCATGCTCGGCGGCCTCGCGGTCTATGTGCTCGCGATGTTCGGCGCCGCCGCCACCGGCAGCTTCGAGATGCTGCTCGTCATGCGCTTCATCCAGGGCCTTGGCGGCGCCGCCGTCCGCATCACCACCATGGCGGTCGTCCGCGACTGTTTCGGTGGCCGTGAGATGGCCCGCGTCATGTCCTATGTCATGATCGTCTTCATGATCGTGCCGATCGTCGCTCCCTCGGTCGGACAGCTGATCATCACCTATGCCAACTGGCACTGGATATTCATCCTGCTCGGCGTCGTCGGCGCCATCCTGTTCCTCTGGGCCGCCCTTCGCCTGAAGGAATCGCTGCCGCGCGAAGAACGGATCCCGCTCTCCTTCGGCAATGTCGTCGATGGCTTCAAGACGGTTCTGACCAACAAGATCACCTGCGGCTACATGATCGGCCTGACCATGTTCACCGCCGTCATCAGCGCCTATGTCATCTCGGTCCAGCAGGTCTTCGGCGAGGTCTACGGTCTTGGCGACTGGCTTCCCATCGCCTTTGCCGCCACCGCCGGCGGCATCGCGGTCGCCAACTTCGCCAATGGCTTCTTCGTGCGCAAATTCGGCATGCGCCGCATCTCGCACGTGGCGATGATCCTCTTCACCATCATCTCGGCGATCGGCTTCTTCAAGGCGCTCGGTGGTACGCCGAGCTTTACGTTCGCCTATGCGCTCTTCACGATCCTCCTGATGATGTTCGCCGTGATCGCCACCAACTTCACGGCGATCAGCCTGGAGCCGATGGGCAATCTCGCCGGCACAGCTACCTCGATCACCGGCTTCGTCTCGACCACCTTCGGCGCGATCCTCGGCGGCGGGGTCGGCCAGCTTTTCAACGGCACTGTCCAGCCACTCTTCGGCGGTTTCGCGGTGTTCGGGGCGATCAGCATCGTGGCAACGCTCTGGGCCGAAGGCGGCAAGCTCTTCACCCACCCGGGCGACGACCCGCAGCTCGATCCCGGCGCCGGCCATTTCTGATTGAGCCGCTTATCGCATTCGTTGTCGCCCGCAACACATCGTTGCGGGCGAAACTCTTTCAAGCGCTAGCGCCACACAAGGGCGACCGAGAGAGCCAGCGCCAACGCCATCGAGATATTGAAGAGCCGCGCCGAACGCGGCGTGCGCAAAAACTTGGCCACGAGAGCACCCAGGACAAGCCAAAGGAACCCGGCAGGAACCGCGGCGGCTGCGAACAGCGCCCCCATCCACAAGGCGCCGCTGGCCCCGGCGTGCTCCGACGATACAAGGAAGGTGCTGCCCGCGCTCAGCGCAACCAGCCAACCTTTCGGGTTCAGCCATTGGAATAAAAACGCCTGGCGAAATCCGACTACCCGCCTCTGACCATCCGCTTCGACCGTACCGGCATTGGCGATCTTCCAGGCGAGCCACAGCAGAAACAGAGATCCCGCCAGCTTCATCGCTATTACGATAGCCGGTGCTGCAGCGACAATTTCGCCGACACCGAAGGCGCTGAGAACGATCATCACGCCCATGCCAAGCGATGCGCCAAGCGGACAGCCAATACCCCTCAAGGTGCCGACAGCCGCACCTGTCGACAGGACCAGTGTGTTACTGGGTCCCGGTGTAACCGCCGCGATAAACGCAAACAGCAAAAACGCCATTGTCTGCGCTGTATCCATCATACTCTCCTCGTCATTTCGAAACGGGAGAACGTCTACGACTGGCGTGCCTGCTCGTATTGTACGTCTGTGCGCATGTCGCTTCTTTGGGAGCGCAAGATCTGCGCGCCCAACAAGCGTTGCCGCGACCCACATGAGGTCGCGGCGCTGGTATCAGATCGTAAAGACCTCACGCCGCAGAATGTCCCAGCTCTCCTTGTCGGGCGTAATCAGCAGGCCGCCGGTCGTGTGGTGCGGCAGATACGGCGAGCCGTCGAAACGGGCGGCGTGCGCGCCGGCCTCGATACTGAGCAACGTGCCGGCAAGGTGATCCCAGGGCATGAGCTTGTTGTACATCAGATAATGCACATGACCGCCGACGAAGGCGCGATATTCGTGGGCCGCGCAGCGGTAATTCATGAGGAACCGAACCTTGGCGAGGTTGGAGAGTATCTCGCTGCGCTTCGGTTTCGGCAGGAAGCCTGTCGATGCCATGCCGACCATGTCCTCCAGCGCCACCGGGGCTGCAACCGAAAGCCGCTCCGCGTCGCCATCAGGGCGCCGAAGCCAAGCGCCGCCGCCCTTCTCGCCGATCACCCAATCGTCTCCCATCGGGTCGTAGATGATGCCGGCAACGGTTTCGCCCTTGGATACCACCGACGCCATGACGCCGAATGCTGGAATGCCCGATGCAAAGTTGAAAGTGCCATCGATAGGGTCGACGACGATGGCAAGATCAGCTCCCTCGAGCTTGCCAAGCAGATCAGAATCCGCCGCGACCGATTCCTCCCCGATAAACACCGCATCTGGCCAAAGGGCTGCGGCTTCCGCCTTGATCATCCGCTCCGCCTGCAGGTCGGCTTCCGTCACCAGGTCGGTCGCCTCGCTCTTCGCGCGCACGTCATCGCTTCCAAGCCGACGGAAACGCGGCAATATCTCTGCCTTCGCCGCCCGCCTCAGGAGATCGGCAAGCGTCGCTACATCTATCGTGGAACTCATGGACTTTCCTTCTTTGGCGTGAGCGCCGACTATTCACTCTTCGGCGTGGTTTCTCCAGCCATCAGACTGGCGAAATCGAAAAGCTTTGGATCAAGCAGATGCGAAGGGTTCACATGCGAAAGCGCCCTCAGCATCGTATCCTTCCGGCCCGGCATGCGACGCTCGATATCGGCGAGCATGTCCTTCATCGCATTGCGCTGCAGTCCGTCCTGGGAGCCGCAGAGATCGCAGGGAATGATCGGAAACTGCATGGCAGTCGCAAACTTCGCCATGTCGTCTTCCGCGCAATAGGCGAGCGGCCGCAGCACCATCAGGTTGCCCTCGTCATTCAGCAGCTTCGCCGGCATCGAGGCAAGCCGCCCGCCGTGGAAGAAGTTCATGAAGAAGGTCTCAAGAATGTCCTCGCGGTGGTGGCCAAGCACCAATGCGTCGCAGCCCTCCTCCCTGGCAATCCGGTAGAGATTGCCGCGGCGCAGGCGCGAACAGAGCGAGCAATAAGTCGCCCCCTCCGGCACCTTCTCCTTCACGATCGAATAGGTATCTCGGTACTCGATGCGATGCTTGACCCCGACCTTGGTAAGATACTCAGGCAGGATATGCTTGGGGAAGTTCGGCTGGCCCTGGTCGAGATTGCAGGCGATCAGTTCCACCGGCAGAAGACCGCGCCACTGCAGGTCGAGGAGAAGGGCGAGCAGCCCGTAGGAGTCCTTGCCGCCTGAGAGACCGATCAGCCAACGCTTCTGCTCCTTCAGCATCGCGAAATCTTCAAACGCCTGCCTGACGTTGCGCAGCAGCCGCTTGCGCAGCTTGTTGAACGACACCGAATTCGGAGCCTCGGCAAAGAGCGCGTGCGCGATGGCGCCATCCGCGTTCGGCGTTTCAAGCTCATCGGCAATGTTGGCTGCGATGTTCATTCTGTCGTCCAATCAGTCACTGCCTTCGCCTTACCAGAAAGCGTCACGACAACCCAGTATCAATCGCCGAAAACCGACCAGCCGGTGCGGGCCGCCAGCATTTCCAGCGCAACGGCGCCGAGTTGCGAGTTGCCGACCTTGTTAAGGCCCGGCGACCAGACCGCAATCGAGGCGATGCCCGGTGCCACTGCGAAGATCCCACCGCCGACACCGCTCTTGCCGGGAAGGCCGACGTGATAGGCAAAGTCACCGGAGCCGTCATAATGGCCACAGGTCAGCATCAGCGCATTGATGCGCCGCGCCCGCTTCGGCGAGACGACCGAGTGCCCCGTCGTCGGATTGCTGCCGCGCGCCGCCAGAAACAGCCCGGCCTTCGCCAACTGCTCGCAGGTCATCGACACCGCGCACTGGTGAAAATAGACGCCAAGCACATGCTCGACCGGGTGATCGAGGTTGCGATAGGAGCGCATGAAATTGGCGAGCGCAAAGTTGCGATAGCCGGTCTGCGTCTCAGACTTGGCAACACGATCATCGATGGTGACGGACTCGTCGTCCGCCAGATAGCGCACGAAACGCAACAACTCGCCGATCGCCTCACGCGGCGCATGGCCCGCCATGACGACATCGGTCACGGCGATTGCGCCTGCATTGATGAAGGGATTGCGCGGAATGCCCTGCTCCTGCTCGAGCTGGACGATCGAGTTGAAGGCAGAGCCTGACGGTTCGCGACCGACGCGCTTCCACAGCCCCTCGCCGACCTTGCCAAGCGCAAGCGTCAGCATGAAAACCTTTGAGATACTCTGGATGGAGAACGGCACCTCCGCGTGGCCGACGTTGTAGACCTTGCCGTCTACCGTCACCACGCTCAAGCCGAATTGGTTGGCATCGATCTTGGCAAGCTCCGGAATATAGTCCGCAACCTTGCCCTCGCCGATGCGGGGCGCCAGCTCCTTGTGGATGCTGTCGAGAACTGCCTGCAAGTCCGTCATCGTATCTCCCCAGATAACAAAAAAGCCGCCCCAAGAGGCGGCTTTTCCGTATGCGAAAACGCCTCGCGATTAACGCGAATAGAATTCGACCACCAGATGCGGCTCCATGACGACCGGATACGGTACGTCGCCGAGCGCCGGAACGCGTGCGAAGGTAGCAACCATCTTGTTATGGTCGACTTCGATGTAGTCAGGAACGTCGCGTTCAGCCAGGCTGACGGCTTCGAGAACCGTAACCAGCTGCTTCGACTTCTGACGAACTTCGATGACGTCGCCAGCCTTGCAACGGTAAGAACCGATGTTGACGCGGACGCCGTTCACGGTCACGTGGCCGTGGTTCACGAACTGGCGGGCAGCGAAAACGGTCGGAACGAACTTGGCGCGATAAACTACTGCGTCCAGACGGGACTCCAGAAGACCGATCAGGTTTTCGGAGGTGTCACCCTTGCGGCGTGCGGCTTCAGCGAAGATCGCACGGAACTGCTTTTCGCGCAGGTCACCGTAGTAACCCTTCAGCTTCTGCTTGGCGCGCAGCTGCACACCGAAGTCAGAGAGCTTGCCCTTGCGGCGCTGACCATGCTGGCCCGGGCCGTATTCGCGGCGGTTCACCGGGGACTTAGGACGGCCCCAGATGTTTTCGCCCATACGGCGGTCAATCTTGTACTTGGACGATTCGCGCTTGCTCATCGTATTTCCTTTCAGAAAGTTAGAACGGTTTGTTGCCAAACCGCGTGAAGGAAACACGCCCTCCTTTGATCTTCTTTCGAGGATCCGACAGGATCATCCCATTACGCGAACAGGACAAATCCACGGGACATGTCAAATGAAACACCGGACATTTCTGCCCGGTGCTGGCGCGGTCTTTAGGGCGAAGTCGCTGGAATGTCAATCACAATTCCGCGTCCTCGCCGCTCAATAACCCTGATATTCCGGGCTTGGGAGCTTACTTGGCGCTCGCAGTTTCCGTCTTCAGGCCAAGGGCGTCGCTGATCGTATAGAACAGATCCGTCTGGTCCGTCAGGCCGGTGACGTTGGCCGCACGCGGTCCAAAGGCAGCGATACGCAGCTGCGAGCCGGTGTGACCCTGATCGTCAGCGTCGTCGGAGTTGCCGTAGCTCACAGCCATGACAGCGCCGTCCTTCGTCATCAGCGCTTCGGTCAGGCCCGGAGCCTTGGCGTCTGCGTCGACGATCTGGCTTGCATGCGCATGGTCGGCGGTAACGATAACAAGCGTGTCGCCGGCTTCCTGCGCAAACTTCAGCGCTTCCCGAACCGCTTCATCGAGATCGACAGTTTCGCCGATCTGGCCGCAAGGATTGGCGGCATGATCTTGCTTGTCGATCGAGGCGCCTTCAACTTGGAGGAAGAATCCCTTCTCGTTGGTCCGCAGCAGTTCGATCGCCTTTGCCGTCATCTGCGCCAGCGTAGGCGTGGCCGCCGTGCGCTTCTCGTTCGGCTTGCAGACAACAGGCTCCTTCTCGACGTTGCCGTAGTGGCTGGCCTTCGGGCCTTCCCAGCGAACCGGCATGTTGCCTTCGGCAAACAGGCCAAGCACTGGAGCGGTGTCATTTGCTTGCTTCACGGCCTGCAGCTCGTCGAGATTGGAAACGATCTTATAGCCACGTTCTTCGGCCTGCTGGCGAAGCGTCTTGTCCTTCCATTCGCCGGCCTTTGCGGTTTCGGCGAAGCTCTTGGCGCCACCGCCGAGCGTCACGTCAGCACGTGCATTCAGCAACTGCTCGCTGATCGAACCCTTGCCGCCGTTTTCAAGCGCGTTCGTCGGGCACTTCTCGGTCGTGGACGACGGGCCGTAGCACTTGCGCTGGGTCACATGCGCGATCTGCACGGCAGGCGTTGCGTCCTGCAGTTCGGCCGTCGAGACGTTGCCCGTGCCGATGCCGGCAGCCTTTGCCTTCTCGAGCAGGGTTTCGTGAGCCTTCTCGTGAATGTCGACGCCGATCGCGCCGTTGTAGGACTTCACACCGGTCGCCCAGGCTGTGCCCGAAGCGGCCGAGTCGGTCACGTAGGTCGGCTTGCCGGTCTTCTTGTCGAGCGAATAATGCGTGTACTGGCCGGTGACCGGCAGCGCATCGATGCCCTTGAAATACTGGCCGGCCCCAACCGCGTAGTTGCGCGCGATGGTGATTTCGGAATCGCCCATGCCGTCGCCGATCAGCAGGATGACGTTCTTCGGACGCGTGTCGCTGAGCGCCGCACGATAGGCTTCGGTGATATCGCCGGAAAGGCGGCGTGCACCACCGGGAGCACTCAGATCGGCGCTTGCCGCGCGCTGCAGAAGCTTGTTCGCTGCGTCGTCGGCATAGCCTGGCTGGATGGCGACGGTTGCAAGCAGGCCGCCGACGACAAGGCGCAGCAGCTGGTGACGAACGTTGTTTCTCATGATCGAGATCTCCTTTTGATAATCCGCATCGACCGCATGGGTCGGGGCGCCTTATCCACCACCCCGATGAAGCTCTTGTGACAAAAGCAACTTCCTCGTGTGACATTAGAGATCGACTATAGACCGAGCCGATCGTTGGCGCTCGGTCTAGTCGTCATTCCGCTGCGGAGCGCAGCTCATCCGCATCTGCAGCGTTGGCATCGCCGGGAGCCGTCTGGCAGTTCATATCGGGGAAGGCGACGATGCGCTTGCCGGCGAAATCCGTGTGGACCACCACCGTCCCCTGCTCCTCGAAATAGCCGAGCAAACGTCGCGCCCGCCGGGCCGAATGCGTGCCGTATGCCCGGGCAATCCGCGCATCGGACGGGCACGGCTCGCCGCAGACGGCCGCCTTTGCCAGCATCAGGAAAACACCCTGCAGATCGTCGGTGACACCCGACGAGAGCGACAGCGCCGTTCCCCAGGCCTCGGTCTCTGCCGTGGCGGCATCCACACCGGACCGCGAAATCGCCACGCGGCGCCGAAACTCCGGCAGGGACATCGGAGGACCCGGGACCCGGCGCATGCGAAGGCGCACAAGGAAGTCCTGATAAAGCACCGAATCCGTTCGGAATCCCGAGCTTGGATCGTCGAGTATCTCGTGCAGCACCGCCGTCAGCCTTTCCTCGCGCTCCTCGGCGGACAATTCGGGCTGAGAGGAACGCGCCTCCGAGACGGGCGCCGAGGCAGCAGGCGCGGACCGCGACAGTTCGGCAAGGATGTCGGTGGTCGGACGTGGCGCGGGCGGAGCACGGCGCACGATCGGCCTCTGGAACTCCTCTGGATCCGGCGTGAAGATTAGGTCCTCGACGTCCTGCGGGGCATCCGGCAGCGGCATGAGCTTCGGACTCGAGGAACGCGCGGAGGTCTCGACATTGCCGATCTGGATCGGCAGCGGGCGACGTGACAGAGCTGGCCCGAGCGCAACGAAGTTGCCCCGCTTCAGGTCGCGGAACATTTCCGCCTGGCGGCGATCCATGCCAAGAAGATCGGCAGCGCGTGCCATGTCGATATCGAGAAAGGTGCGCCCCATCAGGAAGTTCGAGGCTTCAGCGGCCACGTTCTTGGCAAGCTTTGCCAGGCGCTGCGTCGCGATCACTCCGGCAAGGCCGCGTTTACGACCGCGGCACATCAGGTTCGTCATGGCGCCGAGCGACATCTTTCGCGCGTCGTCGGACACTTCTCCGGCGACCGACGGCGCGAACATCTGCGCTTCATCGACCACCACGAGAACCGGATACCAGAACTCGCGATCGGCATCGAACATGCCATTGAGGAAGGCCGCAGCCGCGCGCATCTGCTGCTCGATCTCAAGCCCTTCGAGCGTGAGAACGCAGGAAACGCGATGCTGACGTATGCGGTTGGCGATGCCGGCGAGTTCCGCCTCGGTGCGTTCTCCATCGACAACGAGATGGCCGAACTTGTCCGACAAGGTGACGAAATCACCCTCGGGATCGATGATGACCTGCTGCACCCATTGCGCGGATTGCTCCAGCAGACGGCGGAGCAGATGCGACTTGCCAGAGCCGGAATTGCCCTGCACCAGAAGACGGGTAGCCAGAAGCTCCTCGATATCGAGCGTGGCCGGATTGCCTCCCGACGCCGATCCCATATCGATACCAACCTGCAATGTCACATTCCTCTTTCCGTTAGAACAAGCGTCCTAGCAGGTTTGACCGTGTCTTTGGCAACACGGCCGCACAAACCCACAGGAGAAAACATCAGACACTGGCCTTCAGCATCCGCGTGAAACCCAGACTGATCACGAGTGGCACCAGCAGAACGGCCAAGCCGACACGCAGGCCTGAGACCTCCGCGATGAAGCCGATCAAAGGCGGTCCGATCAGGAATCCTGTCAGGGCCATGAACGACAGGATCGCGACATTGGCAGCCGCCGGCCGATCCCGGAGACTTGCCGCCGCGGTGACCGCCAGCGGAAAGCCGACCGAAACCCCGACCCCGAGCAAGGCAAAGCCAGCCAACGTCACAGTGCTATGCCAGGCAAAGACGACGATCAGCATGCCGGCCAGAGCCGCCGCCCCGCAACCACGCGCAAGACGGATCGCTCCAAAACGCTGTTTCAGATGATCTCCGCTGAACCGTCCGGTCGCCACCATCATGGCGAAGATCGTGTAGCCAATACCGGTCATGATACCGTCGGTCTGGAAGACATCCTTGAGATAAACAGCCGACCAGTCGGCGATGGCGCCCTCCGTCATGGTAATCCCGAAGACGAAGGCACAGATGCCGAGGAGCGCGCTGCTCGGCAGTTTGAACGGCATATGCGGAGGGGCGGCACCAGCCTCGCGATCGGCCGGAAGGCGGATACTGGCAACAACCGCAAACGGCAGAACGACAAAGGCTGCCGCCATGATCGCCCATTCGGCAGGCGCCGCAATCGCCACCATGCCCGAACCAAGCAGACTGCCCGCCATGATGCCCAAGCTCCAGAAGCCATGGCAGCGGTTCATGATGACAGAGCCGGTATCCTTTTCAGCGCGATCAGCCTCAACATTCAGGCCGAGTTCCAGCGTGGACATGGCAACGCCCAGCAGGGCCAGCGCGATAAACAGTTCGAGCGGCGTGCGCGAAAAGGCCGGAAGGCAGACGATCACCGAGAAAACGAAAAATCCTGCGATAACAGTGGTCTTTCCGCCGATCCGGGCAACCAAACGTCCAGCGAAAGGCAGTGTAGAAAGAATCCCAACCGGCATACCAAGAAGCGCCAGCGCAAGATCGGCCGGCCCCAGCTCAAGGCGAGCCTGGATCTCGGGAATGCGGGGCAACCAGCTGCCGAACGCGATCGGCTGCAGGAAGAAAATAGCCATGACGAGTTTTTGGAAGGACATGCGGAAGCCTGGCGGGACGGATGCGAATCACGGTGCTCAGTCTGCGCAGTCATCAGGCTTTGCGATAGTCCCTATCGCTTCGACGCCAGACCCATTTGAGCCGTCGGCGGCGCCTTCCAATCCTCAGGCCTTGAGACCAAATCCCTGCATCAGCCGCCGCGTGGCAAAATCGGGATTACCAGACGTGAAGACCGCGAAGTCGAAATTATCCGGATGCACGGCATCCGCGACCTGCGGCACGAGACTGCGGGCACGTCGCGCGATTGCCTCCGCCGGATCAAGCCAGTCGACCGGCCACGGAGCGAGCCGCCGGAAGACGTTCGCCATAAAGGGATAGTGCGTGCAGGCGAGAACGACGATATCGGTCTTGGAACCGTCCTTCTCCACGAAGCACTGATCGATCTCCGAAAGCACGGCCTCATCCGAGACCGTGTCGCCGCGAATATACGCCTCCGCCATCCGCGCCAGATTTTCGGAGCCCACAAGGCGCACATGACACTGCTGTGCGAAGGATTGGATCAGGTCGCGCGTATAGGCGCGCTTGACCGTGCCGGGGGTCGCCAGCACCGAGACGAGCCCGGAGCGTGTCCGCTCGGCCGCCGGCTTGATCGCCGGCACCGTCCCGACGAACGTCATCTGTGGAAACGCCGCCCGCAGATCGGCACCGACAAGCGTGAACGCCGTATTGCAGGCGATGATGCAGACCTCGGGATCGTGCTCGGCAAGCAGCTTGGCGAAAAGGCCGATGACCCGCTCCTTCAACGCCTGCTCTTCCCAGCCGCCATAGGGAAAGCCAGCATCGTCGGCAATATAGATGAAACCGCGCTCCGGCATCAGCACCCGCGCTTCGCGCAGCACTGTCAGCCCCCCGATACCGGAATCGAAAACCAGAACCGGTTTCAGCTCATTCGGCGCTGCTGTCATCTTCCTGATGTTCCTTGATGTCGACAGGCGACCGGCTTCCACGCGGATATTTCCGCGAGAAGCGGTCCAGGGAGGAGATCACGCCGCGCATCACGCTGATTTCCTGTTCCGTGAAAGCGCGACGGGAAAGGACTGCCCGCAGGTTGTCGATCATTTTCGGCTTTTTCGCGGGCGGATGGAAATAATTGCGCGCATCGAGCGCTTCCTCCAACTGATCGTAGAGGCCGTGCAGCTGTTCCTTCGTCGATTGCGTCTGCTCCATCGCCTGGAACGGAACGCTGCCGAGATCCTCCATGCCCGACTTCATCCATTCATAGGACATCAGGAGTACCGCCTGTGCGATATTCAGCGAGGCGAAGGCCGGGTTGACGGGGAAGGTCACGATCTCGTCGGCCAGCGCAACCTCTTCGTTGGAGAGACCCCAACGCTCGCGGCCAAACAGGATACCGGTACCCTCGCCCGCGCGAAATTTCGCCCGAAGCGTCTCCGCCGCCACCACAGGCGAGCGCACCGGCTTGAAGCCGTCGCGTTCGCGCGCTGTCGTTGCGTAGACGAAATTCAGGTCGGCGATCGCCTCCTCCAGCGTTTCGAAGACTTTCGTCCCTTCGATGACATGATCCGCCTTCGAGGCGGCCGCCTGCGCCTTCTCGTTCGGCCAGCCGTCGCGCGGGTTGACCAGCCGCAATTCCGCCAGGCCGAAATTCGCCATGGCGCGCGCGACCATGCCGATATTCTCCCCCATCTGGGGTTCGACGAGAATGATGACCGGGCCTTCCATGAGAAGTTGCCGCTCGCTGTTCGTGCCTGCCATGACGCTGGATCCTTTTGTTACGGGCGGAATAGCCAAGCCGGGTCGAAACGGCAAGGGTCAAGCGTTCGGGTACAGCCGATCGAGCGTAGAACCAAGCATCTCCACCCCAAGCCGAGAACTGGCGCTCGACAGCGCAAGATGCCTTGTCGTCCCACTGGAGCTCTTGCGATCGACGAAGAAGCACTCCGCCCGCCGCTCTGAGACAGATGTAAGCCGCGCGATATCGGCCTCTATCAGGCCGCGCCTCTCCTCCGTCTCGAGGGATCCGATATCGCTCTTTGCCATGACGCGCGCCCAATAGGTGGCGGCGAGAAAGATCGCCAGCGTCTGACGGATATGTCCCGGCCTGGTGACAATGGACCATGAGGACCCGAGCGGACGCGCCGTCGTCGCGACATCGCGATAAGCGGCATCCAGCTTCTGCGAGAGAGAGATCAAGACGGGCGTCGCTTGACCGTTCTTGGCGGCCTGCAGCAACTCCGACAGCGCCGCAAACCACTTTGCGAGCACCCCGTCGAGCGCTCCCCGCGTGCGCGCAGGAAAGACCACGAAGGCGATAAGCGTTCCGGCTGCAGCACCAATCGCCGTTTCCTCAATGCGGAGCATGAGAAGGTCGAGCGTCAACGAGCCAATCATGCCGTAGACGAGACAGAGTGCGATCGAGACGAAAAATGTCATCGTCGCGTATGAACTCTGCAGGAAGTAGAAAGCCAGAAAGATCGAAATGCCCGTCACGACGAAGGCGGCCGGCGCATATCCGTTCAACAGAGTGGCGAGCACGAGGCCGATCGCGATCCCGAAAAGCGTCCCGATCGAGCGCTGCAGGGCTTTCATCGCCGTGTCGCCACGAGAGTTCGTGTTCGTGAAGACAAGGAACGAAGCCAGCACGGCCCAGAACCATCGATCGCGGGAAAGCGCCAGACCGAGCGTCATTGCGATCGCCGATGCAAGCGTCGTCTGCAAGGCGGCGCGAACGAGAGGATTGGCGAGCGAAAAGTCGAGCCTTTCGGCCGCTGTCGGCGTGTCCTCGACCGCTGCTATCTCTGCGAAACCGGTCAAACGACCCTGCTCGATCGTCTTGGCGAGTTGCGCCCTTGCCTCCCCAAGCCTCATCAGGGCGTGCGATGTTTCCGAAGCGGGATCGCCGGCGACATCAGGAATTGCCGGTATTGGGCCGCCCTCGATCACCGCATGCACGAGATCAAAGGCCGGTAGCATCTGCGAACTGAGAACAATCGCGCTTTCAGCCGCAAGATGAGCGTCGAAGAGCCCGATCGCCAGTTCTCCGGCAGGCTCCGTCGCCGCATCGAGGACACCGCTCGGCGGGCGCGGGATGAAGCTTTCGGCCATCAGGACCACTTCCTTCAGCCGCTCCTCCAGCCCGTTCATCTCCTGTCGGTCGGCCTCGGTGACATGTCCACCAGCTGCAAGCGCCGCGATCTTGAAAAGGATCTGATTGATACGGCCCTGGACGCTTTCCAGAGACCGCAACAGATCGCGCCGCCAGTCATCAGGCAGCACCAGCGAACGGACGGCATGGCCGATGAGCGCCGATACCAAAGGACCGACCGCGACAAGCGGAAGCTCGGCGATCGGGGGCGAAAATAGGCACCCATGAAATAGGAGGTGAACGAGAACATCCCGATGGCATGCCCGCGTGGCCCGAATATGCGCGCCGAGACGGCAAGAAAAATGACGAGCAGAAAAACACCGTCCGAGACGTAACGATGTCCCTCGAGGCTGGCCGAGATGCCGACGACGACCACGCTCGCCGCGCAGCCGAGCAGCCGCGTGACAAGCTGCCTGGCGCCGCCTTTGTCACGAACGGCGACCCCGCCTTCGATCGACAGCACGATCCCCAGCCCGTAGGACGCCATGGGTAATGGAACGATCAGGTAGCTGGTCACAAGCAGCGCTGCGAACGACAGCGCGATCGTCAGCGTTACGCGCGACGCCACCCTCAGACGCGACAGCGCCGGATCGTTGGCCAGCAGCCAATCTCGGAAATCAAAACCTGATAACACTCAGCAGGCCCCTGGAGCGGCGGAATCGCATCGTTACCCTACCGGTCAATTAGCCTCGGTCGACATAAAATCAATTTCAATCCTGAGGCTCACTCGCCCTTGGCGATCAGGACCATCGTGTTCTTCAGCGAATTCGGCGGCTGGCCTGCATCGCCTTCGGTGATCACGTCGTCGATGACCGAATTGCTTCCCTCGTCGATCACCTCGAAGCGAACCGTGGTGACCGCCTGCTTGTCGGATCCGTCGTCCATGCAGGTCGCCTTCTTGAAGGTGACCACGACCTCGGTCGTCCCGTTCACCGCGGCCTTCGGCGCATAGGCGAGGTCTTGCAACGGGCACGCATCCTGGCCGTTGACGATGACATCGTAATCAAAGGGCGAAATGCCGTCCTCATCGGCCGCCGGGTTCTGCACCGCCGCCCTGTATTTCGTGACGAAATCCTTGCTGTAGAGCCGTGTCAGACGGCTGTCGTCGAAGATGTCGACCCAGTCGCTGTCCGTGCCTGACCAGTTCTTGATTGTCGCGTCCATGATCTCCTTGACAGGAGCTGTCGGATCTCCCGAGAAAGCCGGGGCTGAAACACTGAGGAGAACGGCAAAAGTGAGGGCAAACTTCTTCATGGCGAGATATCCGGGGCAATGGACTCGCGGCGGAGACTAGCCATTTTCCTCTGCTTGGCAATGCCGCAAAAACGCACGTTGCCGCGACGCTTGCGGCTTTGCACTCCCGGCTCACAATGCTATAGCGCTCGGGATTTCATATCACCCACCCGGGACGCCCGTCCCTCCAAGCTTAAACGAGGCAGATACATGAAGAAGATCAAGGTCGCCAATCCCGTCGCCGATCTCGACGGCGATGAAATGACTCGCATCATTTGGCAGCTCATCAAGGATAAGCTGATCCATCCGTATCTCGACCTCGACATCGACTATTTCGACCTTTCCGTCGAAAACCGCGACGCCACCAACGACCAGGTGACGATCGACGCCGCCAACGCCATCAAGAAGCACGGCGTCGGCATCAAGTGCGCGACGATCACGCCTGATGAAGACCGCGTCAAGGAATTCAACCTCAAGCAGATGTGGAAGAGCCCGAACGGCACGATCCGCAACATCCTCGGCGGCGTTATCTTCCGCGAGCCGATCATCTGCCAAAACGTTCCGCGCCTCGTTCCCGGCTGGACCAAGCCGATCGTTGTCGGCCGTCACGCCTTCGGCGACCAGTACCGCGCCACCGATTTCAAATTTCCGGGCAAGGGCAAGCTGACCATAAAGTTCGTCGGTGAAGACGGCCAGGTCATCGAAAAGGAAGTCTTCGACGCTCCGGGCGCCGGCGTGGCCATGGCCATGTACAACCTCGACGAGTCGATCCGCGAATTCGCCCGCGCCTCGATGATGTACGGCCTGATGCGCAAGTGGCCGGTCTACCTGTCGACCAAGAACACCATCCTGAAGGCCTATGACGGCCGCTTCAAGGACATCTTCGAAGAAGTCTACCAGACCGAATTCAAGGCCAAGTTCGACGAGATCGGCATCACCTACGAACACCGCCTGATCGACGACATGGTTGCTTCCGCTCTGAAGTGGTCCGGCGGCTACGTCTGGGCGTGCAAGAACTACGACGGCGACGTCCAGTCCGACACGGTTGCCCAGGGCTTCGGCTCGCTCGGCCTGATGACCTCCGTTCTCCTGACGCCCGATGGCAAGACCGTCGAAGCTGAAGCTGCGCACGGCACGGTTACGCGCCACTACCGCCAGCACCAGAAGGGCCAGGAAACCTCGACGAACTCGATCGCCTCGATCTTCGCCTGGACCCGCGGCCTCGCGCATCGCGCCAAGCTGGACGACAACGCCGAACTCGCGAAGTTTGCGGCAACGCTCGAAAAGGTCTGCGTCGACACCGTCGAAGCCGGCTTCATGACCAAGGACCTGGCGCTGCTCATCGGTCCCGATCAGCCTTGGCTCTCGACCACCGCCTTCCTCGACAAGATCGACGAGAACCTGCAGAAGGCGATGGCATAAGCCAGACGCAAATATCAGAATGGACGGCGGGGATTTCCCCGCCGTTTTCGTTTCAGGACAAGATAACAAGGGAACAACTGGAATGACCGCGACTATCAGACCACTTCAGCCTTCCGAGCGCGCGGCCTGGGAACCGCTGTGGCTCGCCTACCAGCGCTTTTATGAAGTCGTCATTCCCGACGAAACGACCGACCTGACATGGAGCCGGTTCCACGACCCTGCCGAGGACATGCATGCGCTCGGCGCATTCGATCCCGAGGGAAAACTTGTCGGCATCGTCCATGCCATCTTCCATCGCTCGACCTGGTTGCCGAAATGGACGTGCTATCTTCAGGACCTCTACGTGGAAGGCGATCAGCGCGGCCTCGGCACCGGTGCTGCCCTGATCGATGCGGTCGCCGACCTTGCGCGGGAAAATGGCGCCGGGCGGCTCTACTGGATGACGCATGAAACCAACGCGACCGCCCGAAAATTATATGACCGGATCGCCACGCGCTCCGGCTTCATCCAGTATCGCAAGGCGCTTTGATCGAACACGCGGACTTTGCTTCGATCCGCGCTGTCCTATTTCCAGGCTGACGGTCGGGATGGGCTGCGTCGAGGGGTAACGATGATAATGCAACAGCAGGAGGAACGAATGGCAGAGGAACTGACGCTCTACACAAACCCGATGTCGCGCGGCCGCATCGCCCGCTGGATGCTGGAAGAGACCGGCGTACCGTATACGACGGAGATCGTCGGCTTCGACGGCGCGATGAAGTCACCCGAGTATCTCGCCGTAAACCCCATGGGCAAGGTGCCCGCGATCCGTCACGGCAAGACCATCGTGACCGAATGCGCGGCGATATGCGCCTACCTCGCCGACACCTTTCCGGAAGTGGAGCTCGCCCCGAAGCCGGAGGAACGTGGCAACTACTATCGCTGGATGTTCTTTGCAGCCGGGCCGCTCGAAGCCGCAGCGACCAACAAGGCGCTGGGCTTCGAAACACCGGCCGACAAGAGCCGCATGGCGGGTTATGGCAGCTTCTCGGATGTCATGAACACATTGGAGAAGGCCGTCGGTGCCTCGCCCTATATCGCCGGCAACCGCTTCACTGCGGCTGACGTCTATGTCGGCTCGCATATCGGCTGGGGCATGGGCTTCGGCACGATCGAGAAGCGTCAGGCTTTCGTCGATTATTTCGGCCGCCTGATGGAACGTCCCAGCTACAAGCGGGCGTCGGAAATAGACGACGTTTCCATGAAGGCGGCCGAATAGGCTAGCCAAGCGGCATGTAGATCTCGGTCAGAAGCTCCGTCGGCGGTACATCGCGAGGGTTGTTGAGGTATTCCTCGAACATCAGACTGTCGCGTAGCTGCCGGCCGGAGGCGGGCAGCCACTCCGCGTAGAGCCACAGGTAGGCCTTGTGCATATCGGCATACGGCCCCTTGTGCCGCAGGACGGCATACTCGCCGCCATCAAGCATCTGGGCCTGCAGTGGCGGCGCGACAGCAACCTCCCCATCAGTGCTCACGCACGCGATGGAGCGCAGCTTGTCGGCCGGCACGATATCGGGATCGTCGAAGTACACACCGATCATCCGCATCGTTGGCTTCGCCAATCCGCGGACATGCAGGGTGCCGAACAGTGTCTCGAAGGCCTGGCCGATCTGCATGTAGGAGCCGAAGTGCGGTACGCCAATCAATTGAATTGGCTCAATCTTGCGTAAGGTAACATCAAACATCGCTGTGATCTTTCCGTTAGGTGAAGGTTCAAACGCTGTGTGACTACCCTTCTTCCGGTATTGCGCCGGCGGCATGCCGTAGACCGACTTGAAAATACGGTTGAATGACTGGAGGTTGGGATAGCCTGATCGCTTTGCAATGTCCCCAACTGAAAGATGCGTGCCCACAATATCGCCTGCGGCACGATGCAGCCGCAACCGCTTTACGGTCGCGGCAAGCGTCTCGCCATGAATGGCACGGTAGACCCTATGCCAGTGATAGCTCGACATGCAGGCGATCTCCGCAAGCTTGTCCATATCCAGCTCTTCGTCGAGATGAGTGTGGATATGGGCCGATACCCGGCGAAGCCGGGCTTCATAGAGCGTCCATGCCGTTGCGCCATTCATGTCAGAACCTCTTGCAAACCGATCGGCCACACAGAACCATAGCGTGATTTGACAAATCCTGCGGACTTCGACGACCACGCAAAGAAAAAGGCGGGATCAACCCGCCTTTCCAAAAATCGATGTAGTTCGGTACGCTCAGCTTGCGAGCGCGAGCGCCACGGCTTCGATCGCCTCATCGGCCTTCGCACCGTCGGGACCACCGGCTTGCGCCATGTCGGGACGGCCGCCGCCGCCCTTTCCGCCCAATGCCGCCGATGCGACGCGGACGAGATCGACAGCGCTGAAACGGCCAGTCAGGTCAGGCGTGACGGCAACAACGGCGCTTGCCTTGCCATCGTCGGATACGCCGATCAGAGCAACGACGCCGGAGCCGAGGCTTGCCTTGCCGTCGTCGGCGAGACCCTTGAGATCCTTCGGATCCACGCCCGAGATCGCCTTGCCAAGGAATTTCACGCCGCCGACTTCACGCACAGCATCATCGGAGCGGCCCTGCCCGCCGCCCATGGCAAGCTTGCGCTTGGCGTCCGCCAATTCCTTTTCGAGCTTGCGGCGCTCGTCCATCAGCGCCTCGACGCGCGACAGCACGTCGCCCGGCTGAACCTTGAGCGCCCCGGCAAGCGCCTTCACGCGTTCGTCCTGCTCGGCAAGATAGGCACGCGCCGGCTCGCCGGTCACCGCCTCGAGGCGGCGCACACCGGAGCTTACCGCGCTGTCGCCGAGAATGCGCACCAGGCCAATGTCACCGGTCGCCGACACATGCGTACCGCCGCAGAGCTCGACCGAGTAGGCCTTGCCCGCCTTGGCGCCATGCAGCCCGCGGCCCATCGAGACCACGCGCACTTCCTCGCCGTACTTCTCGCCGAAGAGCGCCATCGCACCTTCCGCGATCGCGTCGTCGACGCTCATCAGGCGCGTCGTGACAGGCGAATTCTGCAAGATGATCTCGTTGGCCATGTCCTCGACGCGCTTCAGCTCTTCCGCCGTCATCGGCTTCGGATGCGAGACGTCGAAACGCAGGCGTTCCGGCGCAACCAGCGAGCCCTTCTGCGCGACGTGCGTGCCGAGAACTTCGCGCAGCGCTTCATGCAGCAGGTGGGTCGCCGAGTGGTTGGCGCGGATGCGCGAACGGCGGGCGTGATCGACGGTCATCGCAACCGCATCGCCAGCCTTGACGCTGCCCTCGACCACGGTGCCGGTGTGGACGAAAAGCCCCTCGCCGCGCTTCTGCGTGTCGGAAATCTCGATCTTCGCGGTGTCGGAGGAGATGATGCCGGCATCACCCATCTGGCCGCCGGATTCTCCGTAGAACGGCGTCTGGTTGACGACGATCTGCACCTTGTCGCCCTTGGCGGCCGCGTCGACGGCAACACCGTCCTTGACGATCGCGTGTACAACGCCTTCGGCAGTCTCGGTGTCATAGCCGAGGAATTCGGTTGCCCCGTGCTTGTCGCGCAGCTCGAACCAGATGGTTTCGGTCGCCTTATCGCCGGAGCCGGCCCAATGCGAACGGGCTTCGGCCTTCTGGCGCTCCATGGCATCGGTGAAGCCGGCGAGATCGACGCTGATTTCGCGAGCGCGCAACGCATCCTGCGTCAGGTCGAGCGGGAAGCCGTAGGTGTCGTAGAGCTTGAAGGCCGTTTCGCCATCGAGCATGTCGCCCTTGCCGAGGGTCGTCGTCGCGTCTGACAGCAGCGACAGGCCGCGCTTCAGCGTCGTGCGGAACTTGGTTTCCTCAAGCTTCAGCGTCTCGGTGATCAGCGCTTCGGCGCGCACCAGTTCCGGATAGGCGCGGCCCATCTGCTGGATCAGCGCCGGCAGGAGTTTCCACATCAGCGGCTCGCGGGCGCCGAGCAGTTCGGCATGACGCATGGCGCGGCGCATGATGCGACGCAGAACGTAACCGCGACCTTCGGCCGACGGCAACACGCCGTCGGCGATCAGGAAGGCAGACGAGCGCAAATGGTCGGCGATGACGCGGTGGCTGGCGCGCTGCTCGCCCTCGGCCTTGACGCCGGTCGCCTCTTCCGAGGCCTCGATCAGGGCGCGGAAAAGATCGATGTCGTAGTTGTCGTGCTTGCCCTGCAGGACAGCCGCCACGCGCTCGAGACCCATCCCGGTGTCGATCGACGGACGCGGCAGGTCGACGCGCTCTTCCTTGGTGAGCTGCTCGTACTGCATGAAGACGAGATTCCAGATCTCGATGAAACGGTCGCCGTCCTCTTCCGGAGAGCCGGGAGGGCCGCCCCAGATATGGTCGCCGTGGTCGTAGAAGATCTCGGAACAGGGACCGCAGGGACCGGTATCGCCCATCGCCCAGAAATTGTCGCTGGTCGCGATACGGATGATCTTATCGTCGGACAGACCGGCGATCTTCTTCCAGAGATTAAAGGCTTCGTCGTCGGTGTGATAGACGGTGACCAGCAGGCGCTTGGCATCGAGGCCAAATTCCTTGGTGATCAGCGTCCAGGCATGCTCGATCGCCTGTTCCTTGAAGTAATCGCCGAAAGAGAAATTGCCGAGCATTTCGAAGAAGGTGTGATGCCGCGCCGTATAGCCGACATTATCGAGGTCGTTGTGCTTGCCGCCGGCGCGCACGCACTTCTGGGCGGTCGATGCTGTCTTGTAAGGACGCTGCTCGAGACCGGTGAAGACATTCTTGAACTGCACCATGCCGGCGTTGGTGAACATCAACGTCGGATCGTTGCGAGGCACCAAGGGGCTCGACGGAACGATTTCGTGGCCGTTCTTCTTGAAGTAGTCGAGGAAGGTCGACCGGATATCATTCACACCGCTCATGCTATGCCCTTCAATGCTGCCGTAAAGGCAGGTCTAAGCTTAAATTCAGTGGCTTTTATCGTCCGCGTTAACCACTGTCCAGCAGACAAACAAAACCGGCCGCATTCTGATCAAGGAACACGGCCGGTTTCAAACGATTAAGTTGCCTAAGGCTTACGAGTCATCATCGCCATCGTTGGCGTCGGGACCGCCATTCTGGAGTTGATCGGCGATCAGGCCCGCATTTTGGCGGATCGACGTCTCGATCTCGCGCATCACCTCGGGATTATCACGCAGGAAGATCTTGGCGTTCTCGCGGCCCTGGCCAAGGCGCTGGCTGCTGTAGGAGAACCAAGCACCCGACTTTTCCACGATGCCGGCCTTGACGCCCAGATCAATCAACTCGCCCGTCTTGGAGACACCTTCGCCATACATGATGTCGAATTCGACCTGCTTGAAGGGAGGCGCCATCTTGTTCTTGACGACCTTGACGCGCGTCTGGTTGCCGATCACCTCTTCGCGCTCCTTGACCTGGCCGATACGGCGGATGTCGAGGCGCACGGAAGCGTAGAACTTCAGCGCGTTGCCGCCGGTCGTCGTTTCCGGCGAACCGAACATGACGCCGATCTTCATGCGGATCTGGTTGATGAAGATCACCATGGTCTTCGACTTCGAGATCGATGCAGTCAGCTTGCGCAGCGCCTGGCTCATCAGTCGAGCCTGGAGGCCCGGCAGGCTGTCGCCCATTTCGCCTTCGATTTCGGCACGCGGCGTCAGAGCCGCAACCGAATCCACCACCAGTACGTCGACCGCGCCGGAGCGGACCAGCGTATCGGTGATCTCGAGCGCCTGCTCGCCTGTATCGGGCTGGGAGATCAGCAGATTGTGCAGATCGACCCCGAGCTTGCGTGCGTAGACCGGATCGAGCGCGTGCTCGGCGTCGACGAAGGCGCAGATGCCGCCCTTCTTCTGCGCTTCCGCAATGGTCTGCAGCGCCAGCGTCGTCTTACCCGAGCTCTCAGGCCCGTAAACTTCGATGATGCGGCCCTTCGGCAGGCCGCCAATGCCGAGCGCGATATCGAGGCCGAGAGAGCCGGTCGATACCGTCTCGATCTCGACCACGCTCTCGTTCGAGCCCAGCTTCATGATAGAGCCCTTGCCGAACGACCGCTCGATCTGTGAGAGTGCCGCTTCAAGTGCCTTGCTTTTGTCCACCGATTTGTCCTCTACGAGCCGCAATGAATTCTGTGACATTCGATCCACCTTTAGGTTATTGAAGCCGCTCAAGCAATGTTGCCGCCAATGTCGATTTTGTACTGGATTTGTTCCCATAAGGCAAGCGCCATTCAAATTATTGAAATAACAAGGTAAAATGCCGTGTGTTCTAGATTTGTTTTAACAAAGCAAAGCAATGGCTTAGCGACTGCCCTGCTGGCGCCGCCGGTGCTGAAGTGCGGGACGATTCGAACTGAGACGGAATTGAAGGTCAGGTAATGCGGAAGAAGATTCTCGTTCTCGGCGGCGCTCATATCGACCGGCGCGGCCGCATCTCCGGACAGACGGCGGAAGGCGCGAGCAACCCCGGGACGTGGTTCGAGGAGCCGGGCGGCGGCGGCTTCAATGCAGCCCGCAATCTGGCCAGGCTCGGCTTTGACGTGACATTGATATCGCCTCGCGGCGGCGACCCGACCGGAGAGATGGTCAGCGAGGCCGCGGATTTCGCCGGCGTCATCGATCGCCCTTTCGTCTTTCTCGACCGCAAGACGCCGAGTTACACGGCAATCATCGAACGGGACGGCAATCTGGTCATCGCGCTGGCCGACATGGACCTTTACCAGATGTTCGTGCCAAGACGCCTGTCGATCCGCTCCATCCGCGATGCTTTTGCCGAAACCGACTTCATCCTCTTCGATGCCAACCTGCCTGCGGAAACGCTGCATGCGATCGTCGCGCGCGCTGGCGCGCTCGGCAAGCGCACTGGCGCCATCGCGATCTCGCCCGCCAAGGCAATCAAGCTGCAAGCCTGCCTCAATGGTCTCGACTACCTGTTCCTTAACGAAGCGGAAGCCGCGGCGCTGACGGGAGAGCGGCCGAACGACCCTGCTCACTGGGCGTCACTCCTCAGGGACATCGGTTTGAAGGGCGGGGTTGTGACCCGGGGCCAGCGGGAGCTCATCGCTTTTGAAGGAACGCGCGTCGTGGCGCTTCAGCCGGCAACGGTCGACAATGTCGCTGATGTCACCGGCGCCGGCGACTCCATGGCTGCGGGCGTGATCGCGGCGCTTCTCAACGACATGCCGATCTCGGATGCGGTTCGCCAGGGTGCCGCCGCAGCCGCCCTCACCGTCCAGTCGCCGCATGCGGTCAACGAAAACCTCTCCGTCGATCTGCTGAAGGAAACGCTTGCACTTGTCCCGCAGGCGAGAATTCTGCATTGAAGCGCAATACGATGAAATGGAAGCTACAATGACGAAACAGGTCTCCCCCCTCCTTCCGATTGTCTATTCGAAGGAAGTCGCAAGCGCCAAGCAGCGCGGCGCGCCGATCGTGGCTCTGGAATCGACGATCATCACCCACGGCATGCCCTATCCCGGAAACATCGAAATGGCGCGCAGCGTCGAATCGATCATCCGCGAACAGGGCGCCGTCCCGGCAACGATCGCCGTCATCCACGGCACGCTGCATGTCGGCCTGGAGCCGGACCAGCTTGAGCAGCTGGCGCAGGCAAAGGATGTGCTGAAAGTATCGCGCGCCGACCTCGCTTTTGCGATCGCGGAGCGCCGGCACGGCGCCACCACCGTCGCCGCGACAATGATCGCTGCGGAGCTCGCAGGCATCAAGGTCTTCGCGACAGGCGGCATCGGCGGCGTGCACCGGGGCGCCGAGGAGAGCTTCGATATCTCCGCCGACCTCGAGGAACTGGGCCGCACCGGCGTGATCGTCGTCTGCGCCGGCGCCAAGGCGATCCTCGACATTCCGAAGACGCTCGAAGTGCTGGAAACATCAGGCGTGCCCGTTGTGACCTATGAGAGCGAGGAATTCCCCGCTTTCTGGTCGCGCTCCTCCGGCCTGCGCAGCCCGCTGACGCTGAATAGCCCCGCGGCAATCGCCAACTTCCAGAACGTCCGCGAGCAGCTCGGCATCGATGGCGGCATGCTGATTGCAAATCCCGTTCCGGAAGCGGACGAGATTCCGCGCGAGGAAATGGAAATCTATATCGAGCGCGCGCTCGATAGTGCCGAACGCGACGAGATCAGCGGCAAATCAGTCACGCCGTACCTGCTGAGCACGATCTTCGATCTCACCGACGGTCAGAGCCTGAAGACCAACATCGCTCTGGTTGAAAATAACGCCCGCCTCGCGGCCGAGATCGCAGTCGCCCTCGGCGGCTGATGGCAACCTGAGGAGGCGTTCAGGCGCCTCCTCGACGCCAGACCAGGTCCGGATCAGCGAAGTAGTTCGCCTCGCGCATGGCGAGATAGCGCCAGCCACTGAAAGAAGTACACGGCGCCTATGAACGCGACGATGCAAAGCAGCGCAATGCCTGCCATCGGCCCGACACTGTAAGCTAATATGGCTGTCCGCAGCACGACCACAGCCCCGAACGTGCAAGTCCACGCCAGGTAGACGCGTGAAAACCATGTCCAGAACCACCCGCTGAACAGCTCGCGCTCAAAGGCGTAAAGCAAAACGCCGATGGTGGAAAACAAGCCCAGACACATGCTGCCGATCATCATCATTTGCGATCGCGGCACGCCGCTCAAATCGGCACAGACGCTCCAGACGTAAGACAGAGCCACCAACACAGCAAAGATTTTCCAGCGCACGATCGCCTCCCGGTTGCGATCTCGTAGCACGCAATCGCTAATATCCAGATCGCATAGCGCCTAAAAATCTAAGTATCGAACTAGCTGTCCAGAGTCTCCTTGACGACAACAGCCAGCTGTTTCAGCGAGAATGGCTTCGGAAGGAACCCGAACTTGGACTCCGGCGGTAGATTGCGCGCGAAGGCATCTTCCGCATAGCCGGAAACGAAGATGAACTTCAGGTCCGGATATTTCTTGCGCAGCTCACGCAGAAGCGACGGTCCGTCCATCTCAGGCATCACGACGTCGGAGACGACGATATCGACCTTGCCATCGAGCTCGTCCATGATGTCGAGTGCCTCGACGCCAGATCCAGCCTCGTGAACGGTGTAGCCGCGCGTTTCCAGCATTCGCTTTCCACCGCGACGAACCGCCTCTTCATCCTCCACCAGCAGGATGACGGCAGAACCTGTCAGATCTTCCGGGGCTTCAGCGGCAGCCGGCGCTGCCGAAGATGCGGCCTGCGCGGATGGCGTGACGGCCTCAGCCTCGGCAACGATCGCCGGTTCGACGATGTGGCGCGGCAGGAACACGCGGAAGGTCGTGCCCTTGCCGACCTCGGACTCCGGCTGGATGTAGCCGCCGGATTGCTTGACGATGCCGTAAACCATCGCAAGGCCGAGGCCCGTTCCCTTGCCCACTTCCTTGGTGGTGAAGAACGGCTCGAAGATCTTGTCCATGATCTCAGGCGCGATGCCGGTTCCGTTGTCGGAAACCTCGATCAGGACCATGTCCTCGTTCGGCATGTAGGAGTAGTTGTAGGCAGCGACCTCAGCCGCGGTGACGTTCTTCGTCCGAACCGTCAGCTTGCCGCCCTGCGGCATCGCATCGCGCGCGTTGACGCAAAGGTTGATCAGCACCTGCTCGAACTGTGACAGATCCGTCTTCACCGGCCAGAGGTCGCGTCCGTACTCGACATCGAGCTTGACGTTGGTTCCCGACAGCAGTCGGTCCACCAGCATCCGGAGATCGCCGACGACATCGGTCAAATTGAGCACGCTCGGCCGCATCGTCTGCTTGCGCGAGAACGCCAGCAACTGCCGCACGAGAACGGCCGCACGATTGGCGTTCCGCTTGATCTCCATGAGATCGGCAAAGCCCGGATCGGCAGGGCGGGCCTGCAGCAGCAGGTGATCGGACGACAAGAGGATCGCGGTCAGAACGTTGTTGAAGTCGTGCGCGATGCCGCCCGCCAGTGTGCCGACGGCATTCATCTTCTGCGTCTGCGCCATCTGCGCTTCGAGAGCCTTTTGCTCCGTCACTTCAACGGCATAGACGATCGCGGCCTCTTCCGGAGCTTCGTCGCTCTGGTCGATCACCGCATTGACGTAGAAACGGAAATGCCGGGAATCGTCTGCCGCCGTCTTGGAATCCAGCGGTGCGATATCGCCCTGCCGGTCCTTGGCCGCAGCCAGTGCCTGCTGCAGCCGCGGCTTGTCGACGTCCTGCACGATCGTCTCGAAGAGCGCGCCGTTCTCGACGTCGTCGCGCGACACGATGCCGGAAAAGAGCTTCAGGAATGGCGCGTTGGTGCGCAGGATGCGACCATTGCCATCGACCGAAGCAATCGCCATCGGCGTGTTGTTGAAGAAACGCGTAAAGCGCATGACAGCGGCCGAAGCGGACTGATCGCTTTCGCCGTTCGACCGGCGCGTCAGCACGATGGTCCGGCTTTCGCCTGGCGCACCGTCCCGCATGGAAGTGACGCTGTGAACGATCTCAACCGGAACGCTCTGGCCGTTGGACTTCTTGAGGTCAAGATCGAGCGTGACCGTCTTCTTGAGACCGGGTTCGGCCTGAACCGACTGAATGAGCGCCAGCCCCTCGCCCGCAACGAGATCGCCGATAGTCATCGAACCCGGCACGAATTTCGTAAGATCGATCCCCAGCCATTCGGCGAGCGTCGCGTTCAGATAGAAGATCTCGCCCTTGCGACCGGCCGAGAAGAATCCCGCCGGCGCGTGATCGAGATAATCGATCGCGTTCTGAAGCTCCTTGAAGAAACGCTCCTGATCGTCGCGGTCCGACGTGATGTCGCTGATCTGCCAGATGCGCAGCGGCTTGCCGCCGCCCTCCTGACCCTCAAGAATTCGCGCCTTCAGGCGGTACCAGTGAGCGCCGGAGCCGTTGTTGGAAGGACCGAGCGCGCGCAGAAGCCGAAATTCCTCGCGGCCTTCCTTGCCTTCTCTCAAACCATTGGAAAGACGATAAAGAGCTTCGTTCGACTCGCGATGGCGCGACAGGAGCGCCTCGAGCGTCTGGACCTCAGTGGATTTCCTTGCCCCCGTCAGCTGTCCGTAGGCGGCGTTGGCGTAGACGATACGCCCCTTGTCGTCGGTGATCAGAGAACCGTCAGGATGGCTGTTGAGAAAGGCGCGGGCCAGACTGTCCGACTGCCGTTGCGGCATCACTTCGATAAAACCGATGATCGACGAGACAAGGAAAAATATGCCGACCATCGCCAGCACGCCAAGCACGCCAAGCACCATCTCGTTATCGAGCGACCGCTTGAAGACCACAAAGGCGGCAGCGGCGGCGATTAGCACCAGGGCGAGCAAAACAATGCGCAAAGCGGTCCCTGCCCGGCCTCCACGGTCCAGGAGCGGTTCCCTAAAATTATCGGCCTGACGCGATTTCGTCATCTAGTCCCTCGCATTGCCCGCCGGCCTTCATTCGCACCAGAGAGACGAAGCAGGAATCAGGCACATTACCTCCTTCTTAGCAATTTGCTGCTTCACCAAAAACACCGCAGACTGTGAAGAGTGATTGAATTCACAAGGAACAGCGCCACTTTTGCCCCTTTAACGCCTCGCTGTAGCACGCGCATAGTTCGGCTTCCAACCGTTGCCGACTGGACAAGGCACACGCATCTTGTCTACGAAGCTGAAAAGTCGTCATGTGGTTGAAACCGCAAAGGAGTAACTGAAGATGTTCGATAGCCTCATGAGCGATTACGGCAGCCGTTTCCTGTTGGCGGCCGGCGGTGTTGGCATCGGCTTGCTTCTTCTTGTCGTCGTCCTCTGGGTCATGCGCAACCGCGCGCCCTCACCCTTCGTTCGCGGCGGACGCAACCGCCAGCCGAGACTTCAGGTTCTCGACGCCGCCGCCGTTGATGCCCGCCGCCGTCTGGTACTGGTGCGCCGCGACAACGTCGAGCATCTGGTGATGATCGGCGGACCGACCGACATCGTCATCGAAAGCCGCATCCTTCCGGGCGGTGAAGCCGAGATCGAGACACCGATCGCGGTAAGGGCAAAGGCTGCCGTCGCACAGCAGGAGCCGGTCGCTCCGCGCCCGATCACCCCACCCGCTCCGGTAAGGGAAAGCGTTGCAATTGCCGAGGAGTTGCCGTCGGATGACGGGTCATCGCATGTCCGCGCCATGCCGACGCCTCCGAGACCGACGCCCCCGGTCGAGATCGAGCGCGCGCCGCGCCCGGCGCCAATCCTCGAAGCTCGCCCCCAACCTCAATCCTTCGCCCGCCCTGAGCCCGCGCCTATCGAGCCGGCTGCAGCAGCTGAAATCCTTGATTCCGCCCGTCAGCGCGTTTTGCCGAACCAGCGCCTTGAGCCGACGGTTGTCGCACCGGCGATCACACCCCCGCCTGTCGCCCCGACGCCAGCACCGCGCGACGCGACCATTGTGCCGCCGCCTGTCGTTCCGACAGCCCAGCCAAGCGATTTCCAGCGTGTGCTTGAGGAAGAGATGACGTCAAACCTCACCGCCGAGCGCCTCGTGCCGCAGCAGCAGCCGGTTCCCAATCGCGCACCACCTGTCGGCAGCGGCCCGCGACGCGACCCCGATATGGCCCCGATAACAGGTGCTGACGCCGCACTTCAGAACGAGGTTGCCCGTATTTTCGGCGAGATGAGCGTCAACCGCGACAAATAAGATTGCCTGCTCGCGCAGGCTCAAACAAAAAAGGCGCTGCAATCGCAGCGCCTTTTTTGAATGATAGAGCTTATTCGTCCCGGTAGACCTTCTCGCGACGCTCGTGACGCTCTTGCGCCTCGATGGACAGCGTGGCGATCGGGCGCGCGTCAAGCCGTCTGAGACCGATCGGCTCGCCTGTCTCCTCACAGTAGCCGTAGGTGCCGTCCTCAATCCGCTGCAGTGCTGCATCGATCTTGGAGATCAGCTTTCTCTGACGATCACGAGCACGCAGTTCGATGGCTCGGTCGGTTTCGGACGACGCTCGATCTGCGAGGTCCGGATGGTTCGCGCTTTCCTCGGCCAGATGGTCGAGAGTTTCACGCGCCTCGCGAAGGATATCGTTCCTCCAGGCAATCAGCTTGGCCCTGAAATAGGCCCGCTGGTTGCCGTTCATGAACTCTTCCTCTTCCGAGGGTACGTAATTGCTAAGATCGATCTTCTCACTCAACGCGATTCTCCTGAAGAACATCTCATCTGGCGGCTGTATATCCCGAGCGCTACGGTTGATTCAAGTCCAATACGCCAGGTAAACAGATTTTTAAATCTGTCATATTTTTAAGCTAACAGACTATTTTTGCGTCATTATTTCATTCGTCGCATGAGCATCGAGTGTTAGCCGGTCCGAACTCGTCCACTGCGATCGTGGTGATAGTTGACGCAAGGGCGACCCTACAGCTACTGAATAAGCCAGCGTCATCATGGATCGTTCTATGCCCGCAATCCTTCCGCCTCCGACCAGAATCTACCTTTTGCGGCACGCAGAAGCTGCATGGGCCCAACCGGGCCAGAAGGACTTCGACCGTCCGCTCAGCCAGAAGGGATATGCGGACGCGGAAGTCGTCGCCGACAGGGCGTCAGATATGGGCTACAAGCCCGATCTCGTGCTGAGCTCGACCGCGATCCGCTGCAAGGAAACCGCCGAAGCCGTGCATCGCGCGGTGGGAGAGGCCGTGGATCTCCGGTTCGTCGACGAACTCTATGAAGCAACGCCTGACATCTACATCGCGATCATTGCGGCGCAATCGGTCGAATCGGTCATGCTCGTCGGCCACAATCCGACGATGGAGCAGACGCTGGAGGCTCTGATCGGTCACCAGGCCCTCTCGCAAACCCTGCCAATCGGTTTTCCGCCGGCGGGCCTTGCCGTCCTTGACAGCGATAAGACTGCAACCGGTTGGCGGCTTGTCGATTTCCTGTTCGATTGACGCTTCCTCGCGACCTTTTCCCGCCGCATATCGGTTCCTATATGGTTGTAACGAACCAATCGGAACTCCAAATTGCCGCCCAGCCTGACATCGTTTGCCGACGACGCCCGTATCGCCTTCGACAACCTTTCCGACCGCGCTGCCGGCCTGGTTCACCCAACCGTACGCCTTGGCGTGACCGGGCTGTCGCGCTCGGGCAAGACGGTGTTCATTTCGTCCCTCGTCCATAATCTGTTGCACGGCGGCAGGCTGCCGCTGTTCGAGCCTGTGCAGTCCGGCCGGGTGTCCGCGGTGCGCCTGGAGCAGCAACCCGACGACGCCGTTCCGCGGTTCCAGTACGAGGACCATATCCGCGCCTTGGCGAAAGACCGCATCTGGCCCGATTCCACCCGGGCCATTTCAGAGCTACGACTGACTCTCGATTACCAGAGCGCCAGCGGCTGGAACCGGCTTTTCTCGGCCGGGCGCCTGTCGATCGATATCGTCGACTATCCCGGTGAATGGCTGCTGGATCTGCCACTGCTCGGCAAGGACTACCGCACCTTCAGTGAAGAAACGATCGCATTGGCTCGCACCGGCATCCGCGCCGAGCTGTCGCGCGAATGGCTATCACTGACCGGTGACGCTATCCCCAACATCGCCGCCGACGAGATGCAGGCACGCGATCTTGCCACCGCTTTCGCGGATTATCTGAAAGCCTGCAAGGCCGACGAACGGTCGCTTTCGACGCTGCCGCCGGGACGCTTCCTGCTCCCCGGAGATCTCGAAGGATCCCCTGCCCTGACGTTCGCGCCGCTCGCTTTACCGCCCGACGGCAAGCCGCAGAAAGGATCGCTGTGGGCGATGATGGAGCGGCGCTACGAGGCCTACAAATCTGTCGTCGTCAAACCTTTCTTCCGCGATCACTTCGCCCGGCTCGACCGCCAGATCGTCCTTGTCGATGCGCTTCAAGCGATCAACAGGGGACCGGAGGCCGTACAGGATCTCGAGCGGGCGCTGACGGATGTGCTGGCCTGCTTCAGGCCGGGTTCGAACTCCCTTCTCTCGGCCCTCCTGGGCCGCAGGATCGATCGGGTACTGGTGGCGGCGACAAAGGCCGACCATCTGCATCACGAGAGCCACCACCGGCTGGACGCTTTGACGCGGCGCCTCGTCGATCGCGCCATACAGCGCATCGGCATGGCCGGCGCCGGCATCGACGTCATGGCACTTGCCTCGGTCCGCGCCACCCGTGAAGCGACCGTAAAGCGCGACGGTCAGGATCTGCCTGTCATCGTCGGCACGCCGATCGCGGGTGAGACGATCGCTGGCGAACGATTCGACGGCGAGAAGAAAACGGCGATCTTTCCGGGCGACCTGCCTGAAAATCCGGAGACCCTCTTCGCGGAAATCGAGGCTGGCATTCCGGTTGCGCTGCCCGATGTGAATGTCGTGCGCTTCAGACCGCCGCAGCTCGAGGAAACAAGCGGAGGCATCAAGCTCTCGGTGCCGCATATTCGCCTCGACAGGGCAATGCAGTTCCTCTTCGGGGATCGACTGGCATGATCAAGCCTCCACAGCAGAGAACGCCGGGCGCGTTTCCTTTTGACGAGCCTGCGCCAGCCGCCTCCGACCGACCGCACCGCAAGCCGGAAAGCTTCACTGAGGCGATCGTTCTGACGGCGGATGAGGACGATCCCTTCCTCAATCCCGAAAAAGACCTCCCCTCCCTGCCGGTGGCAGTCCCTCGCAAGCGGGGCACGGCCTTCGGGAAGATTGCGCTCGGTGCATTCGGCGTCCTGTTTTCGCTGGCTTTTGGCCTGTGGACGGATAGCCTCATTCGCAGCCTCTTTTCCCGTGCGGACTGGCTTGGATACACAGCCCTTGCCGCACTCGGCATCGGCGTCCTCGCTGTCATCGCCATGGTCCTCAAGGAAACCGCCGGGATGATGCGGCTAGCCGCCGTTCAGGCGATCAAGACCGAAGCCGACGAGGCGATCCGCGATACCAAGCCGGCCAAGGCGCGGGCGCTCATCAAGAAGCTTGAAGCGTTGCTGCATGCCAAGCCCGAAACGGCCAGAGGACGCGCCACGCTGAAAGCCGCAGAGAACGACATCATCGATGCGCCGCACCTGATTGCCCTTGCCGAGCGGGAACTGCTGGCGCCCCTCGACCGGCAGGCGCGCAGCCTCATCGTCAACGCGTCGAAGCGCGTCTCGATCGTGACCGCCGTCAGCCCGCGGGCGATCGTCGATCTGCTTTACGTTCTCTATGAAGCCGCCCGGCTCATCAGAGCCATGGCGGATCTCTACGGCGGCCGCCCCGGAACCTTCGGGATGATTCGACTGATGCGCGACGTGCTCGCTCATCTCGCCGTAACGGGATCGATCGCCGTCGGCGACAGCCTCGTCCAGCAGGTTCTCGGTCACGGTTTGGCGTCAAAGCTTTCCGCCCGGCTCGGCGAAGGCGTGATCAACGGCCTCATGACCGCCCGCATCGGAATCGCCGCCATGGATCTCTGCCGGCCGCTTTCATTTCGCGCGATGAAGCGCCCGGGAATCGGTGATTTCATCGGCGACCTGTCTCCGACCGCAGGCGATCGCAGCGGCAAGAGCTGAAATCAACCCACAAGCCACGAACATCGTGTGACTTGCTCGACTTCGAGCAGATTCAAAATGTTACCCGAGATCCGGAAGTCCCTGCACGTGCCCGAAAGCCCTGCTGACGCGGCCATTTCAGGACATTGGAAACCAAGCATTAACCATTATTGGGCAAAACTCCGAGGCAGTTAAGCGATGCGGTTCGCCAAGGAAAATCCATGTACTCGCGCAAGTTTCTCTCTCTGTTAGGCCTGGCGGCGATAGCCCTCTCGCCATTGGCTGATACGGCTGCAACGGCTGCCACCCGCGACAAGGCCTTCTTCGAGTCGGTCGCCGGTACGTGGAAAGGTCCCGGCGAGATCGTGGCCGGAAAATACAAGGGCACGAAATTCACCTGCAACCTCGTCGGCGAGCCTGTGAGCGACGGCGGCACGGGCATCAAGCTCGATGGAAGTTGCCGCGTCGGCGTGTTCAAGCAGCCGATGTCGGCGCTGATCTCGCAATCCGGCAGCAGCTACAAGGGCAAGTTCCTGGACGGCGCAGCCGGCAAAGGTCTGGACGTGGTCTCGGGCGCGGTCACTGAGGACACTGTTGTCGTCGGCATCAATCGCTCGAAGCTCAACGGCGCGATGATCGCTCGCGTTCGCGACGACAAGACGATGAACGTTACCATTTCAGTGAAGGTTGAAAGCCAGATGATTCCCGTCATTGGCCTGACCCTGACCCGCCAGGTCGACGAGATGACGGTCGGCTCCGTAGAATAGCCTGAAGACGCATCACCTTGAAAAAGCGGCGGTTTCCGCCGCTTTTTGTTGTCAGTGAACTGACCACCAATCCTGATTGGCGTCCGCGACCTCGATCCCTTCGATGTCGGCCTGCTTCAGCCAGTCGCCGACCTTTTCCCCGTCGACGACGAGCTCGGGCGCCACGTCGGCAAGCGGCATCAGGACAAAACCGCGGCCCGTCATGCGCGGATGCGGCAGTTCCAGGCGCGGAGCATCCTGTTTCACGTCAGCGAACGTCAACACGTCGATATCGAGCGTGCGCGGTCCCCAGCGCTCGATGCGCTCGCGCTTCATCGAGCGCTCCATCGCCAGACAGATGTCGAGCAGCGCTTCCGGCGAAAGCGTGGTTTCGATCAACGCGCAGGCGTTGAAGAAATAGGACTGGTCCGTCTTGCCCCACGGGGGTGTGCGAAAGAGCCTAGACACCGCGAGCACCCGACAGTCCGGCCGCTTGTCCAGCTCCTGCAATGCAACGGACATGGAATGAATGGGGTCGCCGATGTTGCCGCCGAGACCCAGGGTAGCGATTTGAAAGCCGAGATCAGACAAAATGCTCGATACTCACTTGGACGAAATCGAGAACGCCGGGCACCGGAGCATTTGGCTTGCGCACAGTGATCTTGGCGCGCTTGATCTGCGGAAACTTCTCGCAAAGACCTTTCGCGATATCGAGCGCCAGCGCCTCGATCAGATAGCGACGCTTGCCGGTCACGATCTCCTCGATGACGGTGAAGGCGATGCCGTAGTTCACGGTATCGTCGATCGAATCATTTTCGAGCGCGTTGCCCGCAACAACGTCGAGTTCGGCATCGACGAAGAAGCGTTGACCCAGGAACTCTTCCTCGTCGTGAACGCCGTGACGGGCAAAGAAGGCGCAGTTCTGAAGGGTAATGGTGTAGGAGATGCTCATGCTGTGCCTTTCCGCTCGAAGCCGCTGCCTGCGTCCAGCATAGCATCGGCTACCGCCAGCGCGTCCCTGTTGATTGCGACATTGTGGACGCGAAAAATGGCCGCTCCCCGGAGGCGGAGCAGCGCGCTCGTCGCGGCCGTACCCGCATCGCGGTCAGCCGCTTCGCGCCCGGTGATCGCACCGATGAAGCGCTTTCTCGATGTGCCGGCCAGGATCGGGAACCCCAGTTTGTGAAGCTCGCTGAAGCGCGTCATCAGCTCGATGTTTTCCCGCGTGTCCTTCGCGAAGCCGAATCCCGGATCGAGGACGATTGTCTCCCGCTCGACGCCGGCCTTGAATGCGATCTCCAGCGACTGTTCGAGAAACAGGAACTGGTCCGCGATGATATCGGCGAGCTTCCGCCGCTCGCGTCCGGTGTGCATGAGACAGAGGCCCGCGTCCGTCTTCGCAGCGACAGTTGCGATCTCGGGCTCTTTTTGCAAGCCGAACACGTCGTTGATGATGTCAGCCCCTACCGCCATCGCCAGTCGAGCGGTCTCTGCCCTGTAGGTGTCGATAGAGATCAGCACATCGCTTCTGCCACGCAGCGCCTCGATGACCGGTAGGACGCGTGCCTGCTCCTCGGCTGCGCTGACGGGCGCCGCATCGGGACGTGTCGATTCCCCGCCGATGTCGATGATGGCAGCGCCTTCGTTCACCGCCTCAAGCGCGCGGGCAACTGCCGCATCGACAGTGCTGTGGCGGCCGCCATCGGAAAATGAATCTGGCGTGACGTTGACGATGGCCATGATGACGGCCTTTGGGCCGAGCTCGATCGTGCGACCATGTCCGACGCGCCAAAGCTTGCTCGCGTGCTCAGTCAACGGCATTCATCCTATCGATCGAAAAAACCGCGCCCTCATATTGCGCTGGCCGTGGCTATGCCCCAAGCTCCGGCAAACTTCAACATGAGTATTTGCAGAATGCTTTCCGTGCCGCGTTATATGCCTTTCCTTGTCGCCGTTTCCATATCGGTTCTCATGACAACCCCGGCAATGGCAGCCGTTGTGGCAACAAAGAGCTATTCATATTTCGACATCAAAGGCAAAACGGCCGACGAACTCGACGAACAGCTGAGCATACGCGGGCCGACGGCTAGCGGCTCCTCCGCGCGCCACCCCGGCGCAACCAAGATCCGCTTCGGTGGCGATGCCACCTATATGCAGGATGGCGGGCGTTGCCGTGTCAGCAGCGCGCGCGTGACCGTCCACACGCAGATCATTCTGCCGCGATGGACCAATCGCCGTGGCGCAAGCAAACAGCTGTCGATGATCTGGGACACGCTTTCGAGCGACATCAAGCGTCACGAGGAACGCCACGCGGAAATTGCCCGCGGTCAAGCGCGTGTCATGGAAAAGCGAATCCTTGCCCTGCCATCTCAGCCGAGCTGCGGGCGGATGCAGGAACTGGTCACCGAGGTCTCGACTCGGGGAATCGAGGAGCATGACCGCCTGCAGGCCCGATTCGATGAGGTCGAAGCAGTCAATTTCCAGAAACGGATGCTTCGACTTCTGAACAACAGGATCAAGGCATCGGGCGGCGCAAAGTAACCGATTCTCCGGACAAAAACGACCGGCGAACAATAGCCGCACAACAAAAACTGTGAAGAAACCCCGTGGCCCCAGCCATTTACTGGTGATTTCTCACCCTAGCTAAATCCAACATAACGCGCTAATATTCAGACATTCGAAAGTTCAACTCCGTTAGTCCGAACTTTCGTTCCTGGGTTCTCCTGGCGCGTTGCGAAGCCGCGGATGATCCTCCCTCGTCCGTAGGTAATGCGCCTACCTCGCCTCGCTCGTCTTACGGCAAGCGAGGCTTTTTTTGTCTGGCGTCAGGCCTGGCGTTCCGGAACGTGAACGGTGAGGCCGTCAAGCGCAGCCTTCATTCTGATCTGACAGGAGAGGCGCGACGTCGGGCGCACGTCGAAGGCGAAATCGAGCATGTCTTCTTCCATCGCCTCAGGCGGGCCGACGCGTTCGGTCCACTCTTCGTCGACATAGACATGACAGGTTGCGCAGGCACAGGCGCCGCCGCATTCGGCTTCGATGCCCGGCACCGAGTTTCGCACGGCATTTTCCATAACGGTCGATCCCTGATCGACATCGAGGTCAAAGCGCGTGCCGTCAAAAGCGACAATGGTCAGTTTGGGCATGGTGGTTTCCGGTATTTGTCAATGAGAGGGTATGAATTTACTTCCAACAATTCAGCGAGGCAGTCAACATCGACAGGCCCACCGCTGTCATCCCAGATTTGGAAGCGACACGCTTGTCAGAATGCGCCACCGCGCTGACCATAAAAAGACCCGCTGTCCTGGAATGGAACAGCGGGCCATGTCGTTTGCCTCCCAGCACTCAGCGGCTGAGTTTCAAAATGAAATTTTCTGCCTCGATCACGGCCACCCCAACGGCTGCCATGCTTGCCGCGTCGCCGCAATTGCCCTCGAGCAACTCGGCGGCCTGCTGGACGCGAAACGCGCCGACGGCACCGGCAGCACCCTTCAACCGATGCGCCGCGCTGACGACCGCATTGGCGTCGCCGCTCGACATCTCATGCAGGCAGGCGCGCGCCTGTCGCGCGAACATCTGCAGCACTTCCAATTCAAGCGACTTGTCGCCCATCGTCTGGTTGGCCAGATGAACGAGATCCACCGGCCGCTGCTGCGAAGGCGCCGGTCCCTTGCAATTGTCGGGCGCCGCGAATGCAATTCCAACTGCTGCCATGTGCCGATATCTCCGTGGTCGTCCCGGGTTCTGACATGGATTATTGTCGGTGGAGGCTGGCGATCACGTTAAAAGCGGCGGCTTCGGGCGCCGATTTCTCTTGTTATGGTTAACGCACGTTAAACATTCCCAAAGCCTTGGTTTTTGGCGCTTGGATGGCCGAGTTCATCCTTAATGAACACTTAATATCGAGGGATTCAACCGGATGCGTTAATTGTCTACGGGCGGCGGATGTGTCACTACGGTACGGCTGGGCGAGCTCTGTGGTGCATACCTTTGCTCGCCAAGTGGATAATGGTAATGTTTTGATACCGTCTGTTTGGAAAAGCAGCTATCCACTCTGAAATGATATGCTTATCCGCCCTTTCCGAGGGCGGCCAAGCTCAGAGGCGAAGGTTTGGCTCGGGGTGGCGGAAACCCGGGTGAGTTATAAACCGGCTGAGATGTAACGAGGCGTAACGGAATGGCGAATAACAAGTACAACGAATCGATCGAGGACAAGGCGTTCAAGGCTTTGGACGAAGCCCTCCAGATCGACTTCGAAGAAGACAATGCGCCGTCTCTTAGAAACAAAAAGCCCGACGCCCCGGAGGCAAACGTGTCTGAGAAGTCCAGCCCTCGTAGTTCGCAGAGCAAGGAAGAGCCGAAACGCCAGCGCAACGGCGCGGCTGCCGCCCGTCCCGCCGAACAGGGATCACGCGCGCCGTCCTTCGCGGCCAATGACGGCAATCGCATCAGCCCCGCCTCGCTGCTGAAGTCTCTCGACAACGGTTCCACGCGCCCTGCCCTTCGCAACGCCACGATCGTCTCGCTTCTGTGGGTGGTTGCCGGCCTCGGGCTGATGGCGCTGCTCTACTCGCCGCACATCTGGCAGATTCGCTCGCTCGCCGATCTCCTCGCCCTTCCGGGCGTCATTGCCGGCATGATCGGCATCATCGTTCCGGTCCTGCTGTTCTACGCCTTCGCGATCATGATGTCCCGTGCGCAGGACATGCGCAACGCGGCGCGGTCCATGGCGGAAGTCGCCCTGCGCCTCTCCGAACCGGAAACGATCGCGTCCGAGCGCATCATGACCGTCGGCCAGGCCGTCCGCCGAGAAGTTTCGGCGATGAACGAAGGCATCGAGCGCACCATCGCGCGCGCTTCCGAGCTGGAAACCCTGGTCCACTCCGAAGTCAACGCGCTGGAGCGCAGCTACGCCGACAACGAACTGCGTGTGCGCGGCCTGGTTCATGAGCTCGGCTCCGAGCGCGAGGCGATCGTCAACCACGCCGAGCGCATCCGCACCTCAATCGTCGGCGTCCACGACCAGCTGCGCGAAGACCTCTCGCTTGCCACGGAAGAAATTGCCGTCCGCCTTTCGACCTCCGGTGAAGCCTTCGCGTCGATGATCGACACGCGCGCTGCCGCGATTACCGAGAAGTCGGAGGCTGCGATCCAGTCGCTCGGCACGCTGCTTGCCGCCAAGACCGACTCGCTGCTTCAGACACTGACATCCTCGGGCTTTGCGCTCGCCAACGAATTCGACACACGCCTGGAATCGCTGACATCAAGCCTCAGCGACCGCGGCGACCAGATCCTCAGCCAGTTCGAAACGCGTGCGTCCACCATGGACAACAACGCCGAGAAGCTCAACGCGGCCCTCAACGACCGTGCGCGCCAGCTGAACGAGATCCTGATTGCCCGGACCCGCGAAATCAACGACAGCCTGACTGGCGGCGAACGGACGATCACCAGCTCGCTCGACGACGTTCTCGCCAAGCTGAACAACGCACTCGACGAACGCGGCACGACCTTCCGCCAGAGCCTTCAGTCCAGCGTTGATGACACGATCATGGACCTCGACCTGCGCTCGGGATTCTTCGACGAGCGCCTGCAGGCGACCGTGGCGCAGCTGTCGACATCGTTCGACGATCGCGTCGCCGAGTTCGCGAACGCCTTCGACAAGCGCGCCGGAACGCTCGACACCAAGCTCATGGAAAGCCTGAACCGTATCAACGATACGTTGAGCGGCAATTCGGACTCGCTGAACGACATCCTGAGCTCCAGCATCGAGAAAATCAGCGCCTCGCTGACCGATCAGTCCTTCGCCCTGACGACGGCGCTGGCGACCGGCCAGGAAGTTCTCGAAAGCTCGCTCTCCGGCAAGGTCGACGAAGTCGCGACCGCGATCGGCACGCGCACGGCGGAGATGACCTCGGCCCTCTCCCACGCCTCGTCCGAAATCTCGCTGGCGCTGGCATCCGGCACCTCAGAGCTGCACAACAACCTTGCGGCCCGCGCCTCCGAATTCCGCGATACTCTGCTGTCGACGACGTCGGATCTGAGTTCGGCTGTTTCCGCCGGCACCGAGCAGATCACCTCTGCCTTCGGTCGCGCCGACGAACTGAATACCATGATTTCGAAGCGTGCCGGCGACATCACCCATGCGCTGGACTCCGCGCATGAGCGCATCGATGGCGTGATGTCCACGCGCGGTGACGCCCTCGTCGGCGCACTCGCGGACAACCATGAGCGCTTCGAAAGCACATTGGCGCAGCGCTCGGAAGCCCTCATCAACGCGGTCACTGGCACGCATGATCGTCTTGCGGATACGCTTGATGACAAGGCAATGGCGCTTGCCATCTCCCTGAACGAGACCCAGAGCCGCCTCGAGGAAACCCTCGGCTCGCGCGCCGACGCGATCGCGAACTCGATCTCTGCCGGCCACGACCGCCTCGCCGAAACCCTGGATGACAGGGCCATGGCATTCGCCATCTCGCTCGACGAAAGCCAGAACCGCTTCGAGGAAACGCTTGGTTCGCGCGCCGACGCGATCGCCAACTCGATTGCGACCGGTCACGACCGCCTCGCCGAGACCCTGGACGACAAGGCAATGGCCTTTGCCGTCTCTCTCAACGAGAGCCAGAACCGCTTTGAAGCCACCTTCGGATCGCGCGCCGACGCGATCACCAATGCGATCGCTGGCAGCCACGAACGCCTGGCCGAGGCGATGGACGACAAGGCGATGGCGCTTGCCATCTCGCTCAATGAAAGCCAGAGCCGCTTCGAGCAGACCATCGGCTCGCGCGCCGATGCGATCGCCAACAGCATCGACAAGAGCCACGCCCGCCTCACGGAAAATCTGGACGAGAAGACAGCGGCCTTCGCGAGCTCGCTTCGCGACAGCCGGGGCCAGATCGACGAAACGCTTTCCACGCATGCGCAGGCTATCGCTCAGTCGCTCGCTGCCGGCCAGGAGAAGCTGAACGACGCGCTCGACGAGAAGACGATGGCGCTCGCGATCTCTCTCAACGAGAGCCACAGCCGTCTCGAAGAAACCTTGGCGCATCAGGCCGACAGCATCTCCGGATCGCTGGCTGCCGGCCAAAGCAAGCTCGCCGACGTGCTCGACGAGCGGGCGATGGGCCTCGCCATTTCTCTCAACGAGAGCCACACGCGTATAGAAGACACGCTCGGCCATCATGCCGACAGCATCGCAAGCTCGCTCTCCAGCGGCCACGACCGCATCGAGCGGACGCTTGGCGACCGCGCTGCGGCACTTGCTGCGTCGCTGGACGAGAGCCACGGCCGGATCGAGGAAACGCTTACGCATCGCGGCAGCTCGATCACCAACGCGATCGCCGATGTGCACGACAAGCTGGCGGATACGCTCGCTGAAAAGGCAATGTCTCTCGCGATCTCCTTCGAGGACAGCCAGAGCCGCTTCGACGACGCGCTGGAGACCCGCACCAATGCACTGCTCGGCTCCGTCGCCGGTGCCGAAGCGCGCGTTGCGGGCGCCTTTGCCGACAAGGTCGACGAAATCCGCAGCGCCTACGTCGAAAACCAGGAGCGTCTCGAGCGTTCGCTGGTAGATCACGCGTCGCACCTCACCGGCACGCTGTCGAGCAGCACCAACCGGCTGGAAGGCGGCCTCGCCTCGGCAGTCGATCGCTTCGAGGCATTGACCGGCAACGCGACGACACGCATCGAAGAGGGGCTGCATTCCGCTCACGACCGCATCCGCGCGACGCTCGACGACCGCACCCAGGCGATCAACGTCACGCTGAACGAGGCACAGGCACAGCTCAACGACACGCTGAGCGACCAGGCCACGACGATCGGCGCATCCATCGCCACCAGCGTCAGCATGCTCGAAATGTCGCTCGAAGATCGCGAGGCATCGCTTCGCCAGACGATCGACACAAGCGCCCAGGCGCTCGAAAACCGCCTGCGGGATAGCAGCGGCGAACTCGCCGGACGCTTTCAGGATGCAGCCGGTGCGATCTCGCGCTCGACACAGGATTTCGCTGCCGATCTCGACCGCTCGATCGGCGGAATGACCGACCGCTTTGCGGAAACCGGCTCCCGCGTCGAAACAAGCCTCAACTCGCTCGAAAACCGCATTCGCGACGGCGTCGGCGGTATCACACAGCAGGTCGATGCAGCCGGAGAGAAGCTCTCCGAGACGCTGTCCGACGGCATTTCGCGCCTCGGCACGCTCGGCGATGACGCCAACCACCGCATCGCCGCGACCTTGGACAACAGCGTTTCCAGGCTCACCAGCGCCGTCGACGAACGCACTGCCAATCTGGCGGCCGAAATCGACAACCGCGCTGCAAATCTGGTCGCCGGTATCGACACCCGCGCAACGACCATCGGCGACGCCATGGAACGTGGCGGCGCGCACATCGAAGAACGCCTGTCCACCATGGACCGGGCGCTCACCATTGGCCTCGATGCCGTCAACAAGACGATCGAAGGCAAGGCCGCCGGGCTTGCATCGTCGCTGCGCAGCGCCGTTGCCGACGCAACGCTCGGCATGAACGAGGAAGCCTCGCGCTCGGCCTCGGCTCTCAGCCAGACCGGCCAGGAGTTTGCCGAGGGCCTCGCCGCGAAGAGCAACGAATTCGCCCACGCAATGGACGCCCGCTCCGAGCAGATCGTCCATCGTGTATCCGAGGCGCAGAACCGCCTTGCGAGCCAAGCCGCGGCAGTCGCACAGACCTTCTCCGAAGCCGGCAACGCGATCATCAACAAGGTGGCCGAAGCAGAAACGCTGGTCAGCGGCCAGGTCGGCGCCATCTCGCGGGCGCTTAGCGACGCCCAGTCGACCTTCGAAAGCCATGGCAGCGATATCCGCTCGACCATCTCGACGGCCAGCAACGAAATCGCCACGACCATGGCGGATGTCGACCGCGCGCTCGAGGCACGCGGCGAGGCAATCCGCAGCGCCATGGAAGAGCGCAGCCGCGAAATCACGACGACGCTCGCCGATGTCGACAAGGCACTGGAGGCACGCGGCACCTCGATCCGCTCTGCGCTCGACGAACGCACGAGAGAGCTGAACTCGATGCTCGCAGGCCGCTCCACCGAGCTTTCCCGCATCATCGAGGAGACGGCACGTCCGCTGATCGACCGCTACGCCGATACCGGCAGGGAAGCCGCCGCTCAGATCACATCTGCCGCACAGCAGAGCACGGATCGCCTCCGCGCCGAAAACACGGCATTGATGGATGCCCTGACGGCGCGCACCGAACGCGCGGCATCCGCCGTGGACGCGGTCGAGAACAGCCTGCTCAGCAACGTCAACCGCCTGATCGAGCGCCTGAGCGACAACAGCGCCGCAATGGGCCAGATGATGAGCCGCGCCGCCGAGGATCTGACGGCTGTCGATACCCGCCTTGGCGACACGACATCACGCTTCACCGACTCCGCGTCCAGAGCGGCCGAAATGGTCGCGGCCTCCACACGCCTTCTCGAAGGCAAGGTTGACCGCCTTTCCGACATTTCGGGCCAGACGCTGTCACAGGTCGGAAGCATCATCGGCCGGTTTGACGAACATTCCAAGGTCCTCACCCAGGCTTCCGGCCTGCTCGCCGCGGCGCAATCGAACCTGGTTTCGACGCTCGAGGATCGCGAGTCCGCGCTGCAGAACCTCTCGGTCGGTCTCGTCCAGCGGTCGGAAGACATCGAAAAGACGATGCGCGCCCTCGGCAGCATGGTCGAATCGGCATTCGAGCGCGCCGAACAGCGGTCTAGTCAGCTGAGCGGCAATCTGCGTCAGAGCGTGCAGTCTTCCTTCGCCGATATCGGCACCGTGCTCAGCGATGCCGAAAAGCGCGCCGCAGAAGCCGCCGAAACGATGCGCAGCGCTGTCACCCAGGCCAGCGAAGACGCCAACAGCACGATCGATAGCGCCTTCGGCAATGCCGAACGTCGCTCCGGCGAACTCGCCAACCGTCTGCGCGGCGGCCTGACGGCCTCCCTGTCGGACGTCGAGCGCATGTTCGGCGAAGCAGGCCGCACATCCGACAACGCCGCCCAGCATCTCCGCGAATCGCTGCGCGAAGCCGTCGACGAAGCCGTCTCGCGCTTTGCCGGCGCAACCGAGGAAATTCGCCGCTCGGCCGGCGATATCCGCAAGGAACTCGATATGACGCGCGGCGAGTTGAAGCGCGGCGCTTTCGATCTTCCCGAGGAAGCCAAGGAAAGCGCGGCCGCCATGCGCCGCGCCGTTGCCGAGCAGATCAAGGCACTGCAGGACATTTCGCAGATTGTCGGCCGCTCCACGCAGCAGCTGGAAATCTCGGAACCTGCACCGCGCGTAGCCGCACCGGCCCCTGCTCCGGCACCCCAGGCAGCGGCACCGCGTCCGACGCAACCGGCCATCAGCCAGCAGGCGCCACTGCAGCAACCACAGCCGCAGCCGCAGCTGCAACAGGCCGCACCGGTTCCTGCGGCTCCTGCTCCCGTTGCCCCCAGCGCCATCGAGAGCTTCGGCCTTCGCGGCACGCTGACGCCGACCACCTCCGCGCCGGTCCCGGCACAGCAGGCACCTCGCCCGCCGGTCTCCGCACCACCCGCTTCCGGCGGCTGGATCAGCGATCTGCTGCGCGGCGCCTCGCGTGAAGATGCAGCGGAAGACACTGCAGCGCGTCAGCCGGCAGCGCCGAAGCCGGAAGCGCCGGCTGTTGCTGCAGCACCGCGCACCGCCGACAGCCGCAATCCGCGCCACGTCGTCGAATCGCTGAACTCGCTTTCGGTGGATATCGCCCGGGCAATCGACCATGAGGCGTCCGTCGATCTGTGGCGTCGCTACCAGCGCGGCGAGCGCGACGTCTTCACCCGTCGGCTCTATACGCTGAAGGGCCAGCAGACCTTCGACGAGATCAAGCACAAGTACGACCGCGAGCCCGAATTCCGCACGGCCGTGAACCGCTACATCGCCGATTTCGAAAAGCTGCTCGCCGACGTCGCCCGCACCGACCGCGACAAGACCATCACCCAGTCCTACCTGACGTCGGACACCGGCAAGGTCTACACGATGCTCGCCCACGCGGCGGGTCGCCTGAGCTGATCAGGACATCGAACGTCCGAACCCTCTTGAAGGCCGCATCCCTGATGCGGCCTTCTTGATTCCGAATGGTGCCGCCACCAATAGATGGTGCGGCCCCCGGCATCCCAGGCGCATAACACTTTACAATCGAGCATGACCGCTTGATGTTCGCCAGCATTGGGTTGGAGAACACATCATGGATGAAATACATGCCGGCAGCTGCCTGTGCGGCACCGTTCGGTTTGAGGTCTCGGGAGAGTTCGCAGCGTTCTTTCTCTGCCACTGTGGACGGTGTCGCAAGGACACCGGCTCTTCGCATGCGGCCAATCTCTTTTCCCCGAACGGTCGGCTGAATTGGATATCCGGAAGCGACCGCGTCAGGACTTACCGCCTTCCCGAAACCAGACATGAAAGAAGCTTCTGCACCGAATGTGGTTCAGCTCTGCCGAGCGCACAGGCGGATGGCTTTATCGTCGTACCAGCAGGGAGCCTGGACGGCCCCGTGCCGGTTCGTCCGACGGCACACATCTGCTTCGCCAGTCGGGCGGATTGGGATCCGTTGCTCGAGGATATCCCGACGCTGGATGGGCTGCCCGGTCAATAGACGCCAGGAACTTCTGATCGAGGTCGGAGGAAGGCTGGCACAGTATCGGCCCGAGATCGGAATCGATTTTCCGAAAGCCCTATGTGTAGATTCAATAAGATAGAACGGCCTTTGTGCCTTCTTGAGCACTCACGACGCTCCAATTCGCTTAACGTAAGATCATCCCAAACCGCCAACGAAAGAGGCCCGGAACGACGCTCGCTCCGGGCCTCTATTTAATCGCTGACGGCGTTACCGCCCTGTCAGATCAAGCCTCGGTATCAGGCGTCTCTTCGCCTGCCGGAGCAGCATTTTCGTCGCCGTTCTCTGCGTCGCCGCTTTCGTCATCCGGCTCGCTGATACGCTCGACCGAGACGACCTTCTCGTCCTTCGCAGTCGCGAAGATCGTGACGCCCTTGGTCGCGCGGCTGGCGATACGAATGCCGCCAACCGGCACGCGAATGAGCTGTCCGCCATCCGAGACGAGCATGATCTGATCGCCATCGGCAACAGGGAACGCAGCGACGAGTTCGCCGATCTCTGACGTCTTCGACGTATCCGTTGCACGGATACCCTTGCCGCCGCGGCCGGAAATGCGGAAGTCGTAGGAGGAGGAGCGCTTTCCGAAGCCCTTTACGGACACGGTCAGAACGAACTGCTCACGCGCCTTCAGCTCTTCGTAGCGCTCGTCAGGCAGTTGTCCCTCTTCGGTGACTTCTTCGCCGACAAGAGCGATATCCTCTTCGTCAATTCCGGTTGCACGCCGCTCGGCAGCAGAGCGCTTCAGATAGGCCGCACGCTCCCATGGCTCGGCATCGACATGCCCGACGATCGTCATCGAGATAATGCGGTCGCCATCGGCAAGGTTGATGCCGCGCACGCCGATCGAGTTACGACCCGCAAAGACACGCACATCGTCGACCGGGAAGCGGATGCACTGGCCGAGCGCCGTGGTCAGCAGCACGTCGTCATGCTCCGTGCAGGTTTCGACCGAGAGGATTTCGTCGCCCTCCTCCTCGAGCTTCATCGCGATCTTGCCGTTGCGATTGACCTGGACGAAGTCGCTGAGCTTGTTTCTGCGGACAGTGCCGCGCGTCGTCGAGAACATGACGTCGAGCTTGTCCCAGCTGTCCTCGTCCTCGGGCAGAGGCAGCACGGTGGTGATGCGCTCGCCGGGTTCCAGCGGCAGCATATTGATCAGCGCCTTGCCACGTGACGTCGGCGTGCCGATCGGCAGGCGGTAGACCTTCTCCTTGTAGACGATACCGCGCGACGAGAAGAACAGAACCGGCGTATGCGTATTCAAAACGAATAGCTGGCTAACAAAGTCCTCGTCACGTGTGGTCATGCCCGAGCGGCCCTTGCCGCCGCGGCGCTGCGCGCGGTAGGTCGCAAGCGGAACGCGCTTGATGTAGCCAAGATGCGAGACGGTCACGACCATGTCTTCGCGGGCGATGAGATCTTCATCGTCCATCTCGAGACCGCCGTCCATGATCTCGGTGCGGCGCGGCGTGCCGAACTCGTCGCGAACGGCGGCAAGTTCTTCCTTGACGATCGTCTGGATACGGACACGCGACGACAGTATCTCGAGGTAATCCTTGATCTCCTCGCCGATCTTGTTGAGTTCGTCGCCAATTTCGTCGCGGCCGAGAGCGGTCAGACGAGCGAGGCGCAACTCGAGGATGGCGCGCGCCTGCTCTTCCGAGAGGTTGTACGTCATGTCCTCGTTGATGCGGTGGCGCGGGTCGTCGATCAGCCGGATAAGGCTTTCGACGTCATGCGCCGGCCAGCGGCGCGTCATCAACTGTTCGCGTGCGGTCTGCGGATCCGGTGCCTGCCGGATCGTGCGGATAATCTCATCGATGTTGGCGACAGCGATCGCCAGACCGACCAAGACGTGGGCGCGCTCGCGCGCCTTGCGCAGCAGGAATTTCGTTCTCCGGCTAACGACTTCCTCGCGGAACGACACGAAAGCGCGCAGCATGTCGAGCAGCTGCAGCTGTTCCGGCTTGCCGCCGTTCAGCGCCACCATGTTGCAGCCGAAGGAGGTCTGCAGCGGCGTGTAGCGGTAAAGCTGGTTCAGGATCACGTCCGCATTGGCGTCGCGCTTCAGCTCGACGACCACGCGATAGCCCTGGCGATCGGATTCGTCGCGCAGGTCGGAGATGCCCTCGATACGCTTGTCGCGCACCAGTTCGGCCATCTTCTCGATCATCGTCGACTTGTTCACCTGATACGGGATCTCGGTGATGATGATCTGCTCGCGGTCGCCGCGCATCGGCTCGATGGTGGCGACGCCACGCATGATGACGGAGCCGCGACCGGTTTCGTAGGCCGAGCGAATACCGGAACGACCGAGGATCTTGGCGCCGGTCGGAAAATCCGGACCTGGAATGATCTCCATGATCTCGTGCAGTTCGATTGCCGGATTGTCGATCAATGCGATACAGCCGTCGATCACTTCGCCGAGATTGTGCGGCGGAATGTTCGTCGCCATGCCGACAGCGATACCGCCTGCCCCGTTGACCAGAAGGTTCGGGAATTTGGCCGGAACGACCACGGGCTCCGAGAGCGTGCCGTCATAGTTGTCGCGGAAATCGACGGTTTCCTTGTCGAGGTCGTCGAGCAGCGAGTGCGCGGCCTTTTCCAGACGGCATTCGGTGTAGCGTTCGGCCGCCGGCGGGTCGCCGTCGACGGAGCCGAAGTTGCCTTGGCCATCGATCAGCGGCAGGCGAAGAGACCAGTCTTGCGCCATGCGCGCCAGCGCATCGTAGATCGCCGAGTTGCCGTGCGGATGGTATTTACCCATCACGTCCCCGGTTACGCGGGCGCATTTGACGTATTTCTTGTTCCAGTCGATGCCGAGCTCGGACATGCCGTAGAGGATGCGCCGATGCACGGGCTTCAGGCCATCACGAACATCCGGCAACGCTCGGCTGACGATGACGCTCATCGCGTAATCGAGATACGACCGCTGCATTTCCTCCATGATGGAGATGGGCTCGATGCCTGGCGGGAGCTTCCCGCCGCCGGGGGTGTTTGCTCAGTCAAAACGGATCACGATCTCTTCTAGAATCACTTGAAGATTTATAGCGGAAAGGCTGTTCTCACGCCAATTTAGCGAGGAGTTTTGAACAGTCTTTTGCGGTCGAATAAGGGCGGCGCAAGGCTTTGAGGGCATATGGCCCGTTTCCGGCGCGCGCCGATTTGCCAAATCGGCAATGGCGCATCACAATCGGAGAGAACCAAGCGCCTATATGGGTTTAAGGATAGACGATGGCAAGCGCCGACCAGTTGATCAACGCGTTCACGACGCTCCTCGTTACCATCGACCCGCCAGGCCTGGCGCCGATCTTTCTCGGGCTCACCGCCGGCATGAGCCGCAGCCAGCGCAAGCACGTCGCGCTACGCGGCTCGATCATCGCTTTCATCATTCTCGCCGTCTTTGCCCTCTTCGGCGCAAGCGTGCTTTCGGTGCTTGGCATATCGCTCGGCGCGTTCCGCATCGCGGGCGGCCTGCTGCTCTTCTGGATCGCCTTCGAAATGGTGTTCGAGAAGCGCCAGGACCGCAAGGAAAAGACCAGCAACGCAGCGATCACCGTCGACCACATTCACAACATCTCGGTCTTTCCCCTGGCAATTCCGCTGATCTCGGGGCCTGGCGCCATATCCGCCACGATCCTGATCGCCGGATCGATGCAAGGCTCGTTCGAGCGGGCGCAGCTGATCATCGTGATTGCCGCCAGCCTGTTGCTGATGTTCCTGGCGCTCCTGATCGCGGATCGCCTCGATCGCTTCCTGGGAGTGACTGGCCGCGCCATCCTCACGCGCCTGCTCGGCGTCATCCTCGCGGCACTGGCAACCCAGTTCGTTGTCGATGGCGTCAAGGCCACGATGAACATTTCGCCGGCGCTGTAGGCATCAAAAGAAAACGGCGCACCACTGGATGCGCCGCCTCTTACATTCACTTGATCGGCATCGATCAGAACGGAATATCGTCGTCCAGATCGCGCGAGAAGTTCCCGCCGCCACTGCCGCTACCACCGCTGCTGCGGCCGCCACTGCCGCCGGATGGCTGAGAACCGTAGTCATCATAACCGCCGCCACCGAAGTCGTTGCCGCCGGCATTGCCGCCGCGGCCACCGCCGTAACCGGAACCTGCGCCGCCGCCTTCGCCACGGCCATCAAGCATCGTCAGCGTCGAGTTGAAGCCCTGCAGAACGATTTCGGTGGAGTACCGATCCTGGCCCTGCTGGTCCTGCCACTTGCGGGTCTGCAGCGCACCTTCGATATAGAGCTTCGCGCCCTTCTTCACATACTGTTCAACGACCTTGCAAAGGCCTTCGTTGAAGACGACGACCGTATGCCATTCCGTCTTTTCGCGGCGTTCGCCGGAGTTGCGGTCGCGCCAGGTTTCCGAGGTCGCGATCCGGAGGTTGGCGATCGGCCGGCCGTCCTGCGTCCGACGGATTTCGGGTCGGCACCCACGTTTCCGATCAGAATTACCTTGTTCACGCTGCCAGCCATACTTCTCACCCTGCCTGCCGCCGTCCTGGCGGCTCTTTTGAACCGATGAACTACCTTAAACCATAGAGCTCCCGCCCGGGGCGTCCATCACAGGTTCATCCACAAAGAAATTTGTTCTTTATTTGTTCTATTTTATCCCTATGATCCTGTCAATCGAATCGAAAACCTCTCAGCAGATGGACATTCAGCCTCGACTCGCCAGCCGGCATCACTAAATAAGGGGCTTGTTCCAGCACAGAAGCAGAAGACGATGAGCGAACTGAAGACGATCTCCATCCGCGGCGCGCGCGAGCATAATCTCAAGGGCATCGATCTAGACCTGCCGCGCAACAAGCTGATCGTCATGACCGGCCTGTCGGGCTCGGGGAAATCCTCGCTCGCCTTCGACACGATCTACGCCGAAGGTCAGCGCCGGTATGTCGAGAGCCTGTCGGCCTATGCACGCCAGTTCCTTGAGATGATGCAGAAGCCCGACGTCGACCAGATCGACGGCCTCTCCCCGGCGATCTCGATCGAGCAGAAGACGACCTCGCGCAATCCGCGCTCGACGGTCGGCACCGTAACCGAAATCTACGACTACATGCGCCTGCTGTTTGCGCGCGTCGGCGTCCCCTATTCGCCAGCAACAGGCCTTCCGATCGAGAGCCAGACGGTCAGCCAGATGGTCGATCGCGTCCTGGAATTCCCGGAAGGTACGCGGCTCTATATCCTTGCCCCGCTCGTACGCGGCCGCAAGGGTGAGTATAAGAAAGAGCTGGCCGAGCTGATGAAGAAGGGCTTCCAGCGCGTCAAGGTCGATGGCCAGTTCTATGAGATCGCCGAGGCGCCGACCCTCGACAAGAAATACAAGCATGACATCGACGTCGTCGTCGATCGTATCGTCGTGCGTCCGGACATGGCGTCGCGGCTGGCCGACAGCTTTGAAACCTCGTTGAAGCTTGCCGACGGGCTCGCGGTCGCGGAATTTGCCGACAAGCCGTTGCCCGTCGAGGAAACAGCAGCCGGCGGTTCCGCCAACAAGTCTCTGAACGAGACCCACGAGCGCGTGCTGTTCTCGGAGAAGTTCGCCTGCCCGGTTTCAGGCTTCACCATTCCCGAGATCGAGCCCCGTCTGTTCTCGTTCAACAATCCGTCGGGCGCCTGCCCGACCTGCGACGGGCTTGGCTCGCAGCAGAAGATCGATGCCGATCTCATCGTACCGGAAACGGAGCGCACGCTGCGGGACGGCGCTCTCGCTCCCTGGGCAAAGTCGTCGTCCCCCTATTACAACCAGACGCTCGAAGCCCTCGGCAAGCATTTCGGCTTCAAGCTCGGCAGCCGCTGGAGCGACCTGTCCGAAAAGGCCAAGGACGTCATCCTCAACGGCACCGAGGAGAAGGTCGAGTTCCATTATGCCGATGGCGCCCGCTCCTATACGACGCACAAGAATTTCGAAGGCATCATTCCCAATCTCGAGCGCCGCTGGAAGGAAACGGATTCCGCCTGGGCGCGCGAGGAGATCGAACGCTTCATGTCGGCGGCGCCCTGCCCGGCCTGCGCCGGCTATCGCCTGAAGCCGGAAGCGCTGGCGGTCAAGATCAACAAGCTGCACATCGGTCAAGTCACGGAGATGTCCATCCGTGTGGCACGCGACTGGTTCGAGACTCTGCCGGCGACCTTTAACGCCAAGCAGAACGAGATCGCCGTCCGGATTCTCAAGGAGATCCGCGATCGCCTGCGGTTCCTCAATGATGTCGGCCTTGAATATCTCAGCCTCTCGAGAAACTCCGGCACGCTGTCGGGCGGCGAGAGCCAGCGTATCCGTCTTGCCTCGCAGATCGGCTCCGGCCTGACTGGCGTCCTTTACGTTCTCGACGAGCCGTCGATCGGTCTGCACCAGCGAGACAATGCCCGTCTCCTGGAAACGCTGAAGCATCTGCGCGACATCGGCAACACTGTCATCGTCGTCGAGCATGACGAGGATGCCATCCTGCAGGCCGACGATGTCGTCGACATCGGCCCTGCGGCAGGCATCCACGGCGGCCAGGTCATTGCCCACGGCACGCCGCAGGATATCATGGCCAATCCGAAATCGCTGACGGGCAAGTACCTGTCCGGTGAACTCGGCGTTCCCGTGCCCGACGAGCGGCGCAAGCCCAAGAAGGGCAAGGAGATCAAGGTCGTCGGCGCGCGCGGCAACAACCTCAAGAACGTCACGGCCTCCATCCCGCTCGGCGTCTTCACGGCGGTTTCAGGCGTTTCCGGCGGTGGCAAATCCACCTTTTTGATCGAGACACTCTACAAGTCCGCGGCCCGCCGCGTCATGGGCGCGCGCGAAATCCCCGCCGATCACGACCGCATCGACGGCTTCGAGCATATCGACAAGGTGATCGATATCGATCAGTCGCCGATCGGACGCACGCCGCGATCGAACCCGGCGACCTACACTGGCGCCTTCACGCCGATCCGCGACTGGTTTGCGGGCCTGCCGGAGGCAAAGGCGCGCGGCTACCAGCCCGGCCGGTTTTCCTTCAACGTCAAGGGCGGCCGCTGCGAGGCCTGCCAGGGCGATGGCGTCATCAAGATCGAGATGCACTTCCTGCCCGACGTCTACGTCACCTGCGACGTCTGCCACGGCAAGCGCTACAATCGCGAAACGCTCGATGTGACCTTCAAGGGCAAGTCGATTGCCGACGTTCTCGACATGACCGTCGAGGAAGGCGTCGAGTTCTTCACGGCGGTGCCGGCCGTGCGCGACAAGCTGCAGGCCCTCTTCGATGTCGGCCTCGGCTACATCAAGGTCGGCCAGCAGGCGAATACGCTGTCGGGCGGCGAGGCCCAGCGCGTCAAGCTTGCCAAGGAACTGTCGAAGCGCTCGACCGGACGCACGCTCTATATTCTGGACGAGCCGACGACGGGTCTTCACTTCCACGACGTCGCCAAGCTGCTCGAGATGCTGCATGAGCTCGTCAACCAGGGCAACTCCGTCGTGGTGATCGAACACAATCTCGAAGTCATCAAGACGGCCGACTGGGTGCTCGACTTCGGTCCTGAGGGCGGTGACGGTGGCGGCGAGATCGTCGCCTCTGGTACGCCGGAGGCGATCGTCAAGGAGAAGCGCTCGTATACCGGCCAGTTCCTGAAGGAGCTTCTGGAGCGGCGCCCCGCCAAGAAGACCGTGGTGGCGGCCGAGTGACATGCTGAGGCAGGCGAACGCTTCCGATCTAGAGGTTGTTCGCCGTCTCACGATGAGTGCCTACGAGTCCTACGTTTCGGCCTTCGGCGGCGAACCGCTGCCGATGACCGAAGACTATGGGCCGAGAATTGCCGATGGCGAAGCCTGGCTCCTTGATATCGAGGGAGAGGCGGTGGGGCTTGCAGTGCTGGAGCGGCATGCCGACCACGCAATGCTTTTCAGTATCGCCGTTTCTCCAGCACACCACGGCCGCGGTATCGGCCGCACCATTTTGGGCTGGGTCGAAGACAAGACGCGTGAATGGGACCTTCCAGAGCTGCGCCTTTACACAAACGCGCGCATGGAACGGAACATCGCGATCTATACGGCCTTCGGTTTTCAGGAAACGGGTCGACGTCCCAATTCCCGAAGACCAGGGTGGGTCATAGTCGACATGACAAAGAAGATCGCCTGAACAGGCGCAGGGAGGATGGCAATGAGCAAGACAGGCAGCATACGCGTCGGCATCGGCGGCTGGACATTCGAGCCGTGGCGGAACCACTTCTTCCCGTCGGACCTGAAGCAGAAGGACGAGCTGCATTATGCCAGCCGCCAGCTCAAGGTCATCGAAGTCAACGGCACCTATTACAGCTCGCAGAAACCCGAGACCTTCGCGAAATGGGCGGCTGACGTCCCTGATGGTTTCATCTTCTCGCTGAAGGCCAGCCGCTTCGTGACCAATCGCCGGGTGCTCGCCGAAGCCGGCGAGTCGATGGAACGATTCCTGACGCAGGGGCTGACGGAGCTCCGGGATCGCCTCGGCCCGATCCTCTGGCAGTTCGCGCCCACGAAGAAATTCGACCCCGATGATTTCGAGGCCTTCCTGAAGCTGCTGCCGGCCAAGCAGGACGGGCTTCCACTGCGGCACGTCGTCGAAGTACGGCATGACTCCTTCAAGGTACCCGAGTTCGTGGCACTGCTTGAGAAGTACGGCGTCGCACCTGTGGTCGCCGAGCATTTCGACTATCCGATGATACCGGATGTCACATCGGACTTCGTCTATACGCGACTGCAGAAGGGGTCGGACGATATCCGCACCTGTTACGCCGAGGCCGACCTGAAAGCCTGGGCAGAGCGCCTCGATCTATGGGCAGCAGGCAAGGTTCCGAAAGATCTGTCGTTGATCGATGATAACAGGAAGGTCGAGGAGAAACCCCGCGACGTCTTCGCTTTCATCATTCATGAGGGAAAAGTCAACGCGCCGTTCGGCGCAATTGCCTTGCAGGAAAAGGTCTCGGCCTGACCTCGTCAGGGGGGAAGCACCTGCGATACCACATCTTCCGCCGTCAGCCCCTTGCCTGCGCGCATCCCCGCTTCGCCGTGCAGGTAGACGCCCGCGGCCGCAGCCTCGAAGGCAGGCGCACCCTGTGCCATCACCGCGCCGACGATCCCGGCGAGCACGTCGCCTGACCCGGCTGTGGCAAGCCAGACCGGAGCATTGGTGTTGATCAGTGCCCGACCGTCGGGCGAAGCGATCACCGTATCCGCGCCCTTGTAGATGATAGCAGCGTTGGCACGCTTGGCAGCCGCTCGCGCTTTGTCGACCTTCCCCTTGGTCTCGTCTCCGGCAATATCGGGAAAGAGCCGCCCGAATTCCCCTTCATGGGGTGTCAGCACAAGGCGAGGCGGCCCATCGGCAAAGAGCGCGAACAGTTCCTCCGGGTTCTCGCGGAAAGAGGAAATGCCGTCTGCGTCCAGCACCAGATGGCGATCCCGCAGCGCAGCCACGAAGCGGCGTGCCTTCTCACCAGCGCCGAAGCCCGGACCGAGTACGAAGGTCTGCAGTCTCTTATCCTCGAGCCACAGCTCGAGCGCTGCTTCGTCATCGACCTCATGCAACATGATGGCCGTCAGATGCCCGGCATTTTCCGCGAGCGCCTCGGTAGGCGACGCGATCGTCACAAGGCCCGCGCCCGCCTTCAGCCCGGCCATCGCCGACATGCGGGCGGCTCCCGTCTTCCCGGCCTCGCCGGAAAAGACCGCAAGGTGCCCGCGCTTGTATTTGTGCGTTTCCTGTTCCGGCGGGAGCAGCGAGCCGATCCAACGCTCCGGCCGGTTTTCAGCGAGCCGATTGACGACCTTCGAACGTATGATCCGCGCGGGGATGCCGATGTCGAACACCTCGACATTCCCGCTGTACTCGCGGCCCGGAAGAAGCAGATGGCCGGGCTTGCGCGTCATGAACGTGACCGTCCGGTCCGCCCTGAAGGCCGCTCCGAGCACCGAACCGGTGCGTCCATCGATCCCAGAGGGAAGATCGATCGCAAGCACGGGAAGCGATGCACCGGCGACTTTCCCGATCACGTCGGCGACAACCTCGCCCACATCGCGGGAAAGCCCGGCCCCAAAGATCGCGTCGATGATGACGTCCCCCTGCCGCGGCTCGCATTCCGCGAGCGGCGTGCTGCTGCCCGCCCATTCCAGCCGGGCTCGAGCGGCATCGCCCTTCAGGGCTTCGGGATCGCCGAGATGAAAAACCGCGACATTGATGCCCGTCTCCTCCAGGCAGCGCGCTGCGATGTATCCGTCGCCCCCATTATTCCCTGGGCCACAGAGAACAACGGCGCGGACAGCACCGGGATAAAAGCGCAAAAAGGAAGCAGCGACGGCTGCACCGGCACGTGCCATCAAGCCGAAGCTGTCCATTCCAGACTCTGCAGCGGCGGCATCGACTGCCGCCATTTCGGCGGGGCTGAGAAGAAGGTCGGAGAGGCGTTCGGTCATCAAGCCATTCAACCAGAAACCGCCCAAATAACAATCACTTCCACGGAAATTATGTCGTCTGTTTTTTGTTCATTTGCACTCTTTTTAATCACCAAGTTAACCGCGCAAACATTGCTGAGAACAATTGAATATTCATGATTTCAGATAAAAATTTACGTCAGAGCTGATTTTTTCGTCCATTTTTCTCGAAAAACATTCCGAGTTGCGCCGAAAACAGGCGTATTTCCGCTTCCTCGCTCAGTTTTCCCGAAAATTCCGCTTTCCAACTGGCACGATAACTGCATCATGTCGCTCAGCGGGTTTGGACCTGCATTAACGGGAGAAGCGGAGAGTCATTTTCTCATGAAAAAGATCGAAGCGATCATTAAGCCCTTCAAGCTCGACGAAGTGAAGGAGGCCCTTCAGGAAGTTGGTTTGCAGGGCATCACAGTCACGGAAGCGAAGGGCTTCGGTCGTCAGAAAGGCCATACGGAACTTTACCGTGGCGCTGAATACGTCGTGGATTTCCTGCCCAAGGTGAAGGTGGAAGTCGTGCTGGCAGACGAAAACGCGGAAGCCGTCATCGACGCCATCCGCAAGGCTGCGCAGACCGGCCGCATCGGGGACGGCAAGATTTTTGTGTCCAACATCGAAGAGGTTATTCGTATCCGTACCGGCGAAACCGGTATCGATGCTATCTAGCCTTTGTCGCCCACAGGCGAAAAAACGTATCGTCATCTCAAATAAAGGAACTATTTAATGGCGACCGCAAGCGAAATTCTCAAGCAAATCAAGGAAAACGACGTAAAGTTCGTCGACCTGCGCTTCACCGATCCGAAGGGTAAGCTGCAGCACGTAACGATGGACGTTGTCTGCGTCGACGAAGACATGTTTGCCGATGGCGTCATGTTCGACGGCTCCTCGATTGGCGGCTGGAAGGCTATCAATGAATCCGACATGGTGTTGATGCCGGACCCCGAAACGGTTCACATGGACCCGTTCTTCGCGCAGTCCACCATGGTTATCCTCTGCGACATTCTCGATCCGGTTTCGGGCGAAGCCTACAACCGCGATCCGCGCGGTACCGCCAAGAAGGCTGAAGCCTACCTCAAGGCCTCCGGCATCGGCGACACGATCTTCGTTGGCCCGGAAGCCGAATTCTTCATCTTCGATGACGTTCGCTACAAGGCTGACCCTTACAACACCGGCTTCAAGCTCGACTCCACGGAGCTGCCGTCCAACGACGACACCGAATACGAGACCGGCAACCTCGGCCACCGTCCGCGCGTCAAGGGCGGCTACTTCCCGGTTCCGCCGATCGACAGCTGCCAGGACATGCGCTCCGAAATGCTGACGGTCCTGTCGGAAATGGGCGTCACCGTCGAGAAGCACCACCACGAAGTGGCTGCTGCCCAGCACGAGCTCGGCATCAAGTTCGACACGCTCGTCCGCAACGCCGACAAGATGCAGATCTACAAGTACGTCGTGCACCAGGTCGCCAATGCCTATGGCAAGACGGCAACCTTTATGCCGAAGCCGATCTTCGGCGACAACGGCTCGGGCATGCACGTCCACATGTCGATCTGGAAGGGTGGCAAGCCAAGCTTCGCCGGTGACGAGTATGCAGGCCTGTCCGAGAGCTGCCTCTACTTCATCGGCGGCATCATCAAGCATGCCAAAGCGCTGAACGCTTTCACCAACCCGTCGACAAACTCCTACAAGCGTCTCGTCCCGGGCTATGAAGCACCGGTTCTCCTCGCCTACTCTGCTCGTAACCGCTCGGCCTCGTGCCGCATACCATTCGGCAGCAACCCGAAGGCAAAGCGCGTCGAAGTCCGCTTCCCGGATCCGATGGCGAACCCCTACCTCGCCTTCGCAGCGATGCTGATGGCCGGCCTCGACGGCATCAAGAACAAGATCCATCCCGGTAAGGCCATGGACAAGGATCTCTACGATCTGCCGCCGAAGGAACTGAAGAAGATCCCGACGGTTTGCGGCTCGCTGCGCGAAGCTCTGGAGAGCCTCGACAAGGACCGCAAGTTCCTGACCGCCGGCGGCGTCTTCGACGACGACCAGATCGACTCCTTCATCGAATTGAAGATGATCGAGGTCATGCGCTACGACATGACCCCGCATCCGGTCGAATACGACATGTACTACTCGGCCTAACAGCCAGCCACCGGGAGCCCGGCCCTGCCGGGCTCCCTCTCCGTCGTCACGGATCGCCACAGGCGGATATGACACTCATGTGACGCAATCCCTCACAAATCTTGATTTGAGCGAGGGCAATCACCAAATTGGGTGATGAAAGGAAGTCGTACCATGAAAGAAAGAGTAGCAAAGTTCAGTATCGGCGAAGTGGTTCGGCACAAGGTTTTTCCGTTTCGCGGCGTCATCTTCGACGTAGATCCGGAATTCGCCAACACCGAAGAATGGTGGAACTCCATCCCCGCCGAAGCGCGTCCGAGCAAGGATCAGCCTTTTTACCACCTGCTCGCCGAAAATGATGAAAACGAATACGTCGCCTACGTGTCCGAGCAGAACCTGGTGAACGACGAAAGCGGCGTCCCGCTTCGCAACGAGCAGGTCTATCAGATATTCGATATGGCACCGACGGGTCAGTTCAAACCCAAGATGAGCTTCGCCCACTAGATCGTCGGTATAGTCTTTCCAACCCCGCTTCGGCGGGGTTTTTCTTTTCCGGCAGGGCAACAAAAAACCCGGCACAAGGCCGGGTTTTTCGATATTGCGAATGCGGCGCCGGCTTACTGAGCCTTGGCAGCCTTCTGAGCGTCTTCGAGCTTCTTGCGCGCTTCGTCAGCCTTCTTCTGCATGCTGTCCTGCAGGCTCTTCTGGCTTTCTGCGAGCTTCGAGGCGGAAACGGCTTCGCCGTCAAATGCGCCCGTGAAGCCTTCCAGAGAAATCTTGATCGGGTTCGGCGCACGGCGGAAGTTGATCGAGGTCAGAACCAGGTCGGTGCCCTTCTTCAGGCTCGCAACCATGGCATCCGTCAGCGGGATCTGCGCGACGCAACGGTCAGGCATGCACATCAGGTAATCGATCTTCTGCGGCTTGCCGCCGTCGATCTGCATGCCAACACCTGGCGGGATCAGACGTGCCGGGGGAACAGAAACCTGCAGGCTCTTGTTGTTGATCTTGCCGGAAACGGTGATGAGACCAACGCCGGTGACCAGCTGGCCGCCGCCTGCCAGGACGACGTTCTGAACAACGCAGACGTCGTTGTCTTCCTGCTTGCTGCAGGTCTTGTACCAGCCGAGGCGCGGTGCGCCGGCAGCCTGGGCCGGAGCGTCGGTCGAAGCGTCCTGTGCGTAGGAAGACACCGGAGCCGCCGCGGCCCCAAGCATCACTGCCAGAACGGACAGCGCTGCCCGCGTTTTCTTTTCAGCCTTGAACATCATAACGAATTCCGTCTCCTGAAATCCCTTAGGGACGACAACGTGCCATCCTCACCAACAGGGTTGTTCGCACTCCACCTCTTAAAACAATGAGGCAAATGCATGACCCCCCGACTTCGGGTTCCCCTGTTACATTGCGTCGCGCTAGATATCCAGTATTTCTTTGGCCTTTTCAGGGTCGTTCGAAAGAATTCGGCGCGGATGGTGAATTGCGGTGGCTGCGTGATAGTCTGGCACCGAATCGTGCCGTTCCCGGAAAGGACCTCAACGATGCTCCGGATCGTTCTTCCCGTCATTTTTACGCTTGTTGGCAGCACCGCGCTGGCCGAACCCGTGCACGGTATTGCCATGCACGGAGAGCCCGCCCTGCCCGGCGATTTCAAGCATCTCCCCTATGTCAATCCTGATGTGAAGAAGGGCGGCAAGATCAACTACGGTGTCGTCGGCACCTTCGACAGCCTCAATCCCTTCATCCTGAAGAGCATGCGCACGACGGCGCGCGGCATGTGGGATCCGGAGTATGGAAATCTCGTCTTCGAAACGCTGATGCTGCGCTCGCGCGACGAGCCCTTCACACTCTACGGCCTGCTCGCGGAATCGGCGGAGTGGGACGAGGATCGCACCTATATCCAGTTCAACCTCAATCCCGCCGCCAAGTGGTCCGACGGGCAGCCTGTAACGCCTGATGACGTCATCTTCAGCTTCAATCTGCTCAAGGACAAAGGTCGCGTTCCCTTCAGCACGCGCCTGAACGCCGTCGAGAAGATGGAGAAGGTCGGTGACCACGGTGTCCGGTTCACCTTCAACGACAAGGCGGATCGCGAGTTTCCGCTGATTCTGGCTGGTTCGACCCCGATCCTGCCGAAGCATGCCATCGATCCTGACAGCTTCGACCGATCGTCGCTGACGCCGCCGGTCGGCTCCGGACCCTACAAGATCAAGTCGCTGAAGCCTGGCGAAAGCATCACCTTCGAACGCGACCCGAACTATTGGGGCAAGGACATCCCCGCAAAGGTCGGCCTCGACAATTACGACCAGATCACCGTCCAGTACTTCCTGCAGGACACCACCCTGTTTGAATCCTTCAAGAAGGGCGATGTCGATATCTACCCCGACGGCAGCCCGGGCCATTGGGCGAACGCCTACAATTTTCCCGCCGTGGCCTCCGGCAACGTTGTCAAGGACACGTTCGAACCGAAGCTGCCGAGCGGCATGTTCGGCTTCGTCTTCAACACGCGGCGTCCGGTCTTCAACAATGTGAAGCTTCGCGAGGGACTGTCGCTCATCTTCGACTTCGAATGGGCGAACAAGAACCTGTTCTCGAATGCCTATATCCGCACAGAGAGCTTCTGGCAGAACTCCGATCTGTCGAGCTTCCAGGTACCCGCTGACGAACGCGAACTGAAGCTGCTCGGCCCGATCAAGGACCGCATCGATCCGGCGATCCTCAACGGCACCTACAAGCTGCCGGTGACCGATGGATCCGGCCGCGACCGCAATGTCCTGAAGCAGGCCGTCGCGCTCCTCAAGGAAGCGGGCTACACGATCAAGAACGGCAAGATGAGCGACGCCAGCGGCCGACCGCTCGGTTTCGAGATCATGACGCAAAATACCGATCAGGAAAAACTGGCCGTGTCCTATCAGCGGTCGCTGCAACTCCTCGGCATCGGCGTGACGATCCGCACGGTCGACGATTCGCAATATCAGAGCCGTACGAACAGCTTCGACTACGACGTCATCGTCAAATCCTACACCTCGTCGCTGTCGCCTGGGATCGAACAATTGGGACGCTGGTCCTCAGCCGCAAAGGATCGCCAGGGAACGGACAATTTCGCCGGCGTCGCCGATCCCGATGTCGATACGCTGATACAGCATATCCTCACGGCGCGTTCGGCCGAGGACTTCACCGCCGCCGTGCGTTCGCACGATCGCATGCTGCTGTCAGGCCACTATGTCCTGCCGCTTTATCACGTCGATCAGCAGTGGGTCGCGCGCAGCAAGCGCATCGGTCATCCGGATACGGTGCCGCTCTATGGCTACCAGCTGTCGACCTGGTGGGATCAGAGCGCACAATAGGCAGGTTCCCTTTTACTGCCTGGTTGAACTCTTCCGCCGCAGGTCCTAGATGGCGGGAAAGGTTTCGGTTTTCAGGAAAAGGGAAAAGCCCATGGAACGCATTACCATCGACGTTGTTTCCGACGTCGTCTGCCCGTGGTGCTATCTCGGCAAGGCGCGGCTCGAGCTTGCGATTGCCGAAGTTCAGGACGAAGTCGGCGTCGATATCAACTGGCGCCCCTATCGTCTCAATCCCGACTATCCGCCTGAGGGCGTGGACCAGAAGAAGGCGCTCGAGCAGAAGCTTGGCGGTGCCGAACGCGTGGCTCAGGGCCACAAGATGCTGTGCGAACTTGGCCGTGAGGTCGGCATCAACTTCGATTTCGAAGCCATCAAGATCGGCCCGAACACGCTCGACGCGCACCGCCTGATCCACTGGGCGATGATCGAAGACCGCGACAAGGCGGACAAGGTCGTCAACGGCCTGTTCAAGGCGAACTTCGAGGAAGGCCGCAACGTCGGCGATCATGCCGTGTTGCTCGACATTGCCGAGAAGGCCGGCCTCGATCGCGCGGTCACTGCATCGCTGCTCGCCTCCGATGCCGACAAGGCCCTGGTCGTTGAAGAGGTCGAATCCGCACAGAAGATGGGCGTCAACGGCGTACCGTTCTTCATCTTCGATCAGCAATACGCCGTCAGCGGCGCGCAGACGCCCGACGTGCTGGCAAGCGCGCTGCGTGACATTGCCAAGGCGAAGGCCGAAGCGCGCGCTGGCATGAATTAATAGCGGCTTTCAGGCCGTCCTCATCGGCACCGGACGCTCCAATCCCGACCGCACACCTCCTTCATCCCGGCCTTGAGCCGGGATCCAGCGACGCGCGTCCGCGCGGCGAAAAGACTCCTCTGGCCCAAGGGCTTGGGCCAGCTGGCCCCGGCTCAAGGCCGGGATGAGGGAGAGTGAGGGCTTGAGCGCGACCGCGGCTGCACCGCCGGGGCAAGCTCACCTACTTCGCCATTTCCGCAAGCTGGGTCATGATAACGGCCGCTCCCTGCAGCCGTTTTTCCGGCGTCGGCAGATCGCGCGTCAGGAACAGGCTGTGATCCGGACGAATCTTCGCCATCGCACCCTGCTTGGCGATGTAGCCGACCAGGTTCGCCGGGTTCGGAAATTCCTTGTTGCGGAACTGGACGACGATGCCCTTCGGACCGGCATCCAGCTTCTCGACATTGGCGATACGGCAGAGCGACTTCACGTAGACGATCTTCAGGAGATGCTGCACCTCGATCGGCATCGGACCAAAACGGTCGATCATCTCCGCACCGAAGGCATCGATCTCCTTGAGTTCCGTGATCTCGCCGAGGCGACGGTATAGCGCCATGCGCAGGTGCAGGTCCGGAACGTAGCCGTCAGGGATCATCACCGAGGTGCCGACGGCGATCTGCGGTGACCAGCCGGTATCCTGGATCTCGTCCACGCCCTTCACCTCGGCAACCGCTTCCTCGAGCATCTGCTGGTAGAGCTCGAAGCCGACTTCCTTGATGTGGCCGGATTGTTCTTCGCCAAGCAGGTTGCCGGCGCCGCGGATATCGAGGTCGTGGCTCGCCAGCTGGAAGCCGGCGCCGAGCGTATCGAGCGATTGCAGCACCTTCAGGCGGCGTTCGGCCGTCGCCGTCAACACCTTGTTGACCGGCAGGGTGAACAACGCGAAGGCGCGCACCTTGGAACGACCGACACGCCCACGCAGCTGATAAAGCTGCGCAAGGCCGAACATGTCGGCGCGATGCACGATCAGTGTGTTGGCTGTCGGAACGTCGAGGCCGGATTCCACGATGGTCGTCGACAGCAGTACGTCGTAGCGTCCCTCGTAGAAGGCGTTCATGATGTCTTCGAGCTCGCCAGCCGGCATCTGACCATGGGCAACCGCCACCTTCAGTTCCGGCAGATCGGACTGCAGGAAGGCCTGCACGTCTTCGAGATCGGCAAGACGCGGGCAGACGTAGAAGCTCTGGCCGCCGCGATAGTGCTCGCGCATCAGCGTTTCGCGAATGACGAGGCTGTCGAATGGCGAAATGAAGGTACGCACCGCCATGCGGTCGACCGGAGGCGTCGTGATCAACGACAGTTCGCGAACACCGGTCATCGCGAGCTGCAGCGTTCGCGGGATTGGCGTTGCCGACAGCGTCAGCACGTGGACGTCGCTCTTCAGCTCCTTCAGTCGCTCCTTGTGCTTCACACCGAAGTGCTGCTCTTCGTCGATGATCAGAAGGCCGAGGTTGGCGAACTGGATGCCGGCGCCGAGCAGAGCATGCGTGCCGACCACGATATCCGTCTTGCCGTCGGCGATCTCCTTCTTCGTCAGCGCCAGCTCCTTGGAGCCGACCAGCCGCGATGCCTGCGCCACGCGAACCGGCAGCCCGCGGAAACGCTCGGAGAAGGTCTTGAAATGCTGGCGCGACAGCAGCGTCGTCGGCACCACGACGGCCACCTGAATGCCGTTCATCGCCGCGACGAAAGCCGCACGCAACGCGACCTCCGTCTTGCCGAACCCGACGTCACCGCAGACAAGACGATCCATCGGGCGCCCAGCGCCAAGATCGCTGCGAACAGCCTCGATGGCGTTGTCCTGATCTTCCGTCTCGTCATACGGGAAGCGCGCCGCGAACTCGTCATAGAGCCCCTCCGGCGTCGTCAGCACAGGCGCATGACGCGTCAGACGCTCGGCGGCGATACGGATCAGTGCATCCGCCAGGTCGAGCAGCCGCTTCTTGAGCTTGGCCTTGCGCATCTGCCATGCGCCGCCGCCAAGCTTGTCGAGCTGCGCTTCGGTCCCCTCGCCGCCGTAGCGCGAAAGAAGGTCGATATTCTCGACCGGTAGAAACAGCTTCGCATCGTCGGCATATTGCAGCTCGAGGCAGGCGTGTGGCGCGCCCGCCGCCTCGATCGTGCGCAGGCCGATAAACCGGCCGATGCCGTGCTCGGCATGGACGACGACCGAACCCTCATCGAGGCCCGCGACTTCGGAGATGAAATCGGCAGCCCGCTTGCGACGCTTCGAGCGACGCACCATGCGGTCACCGAGAATGTCCTGCTCGCCGATGACGACGAGATTGCCGGCCTCGAAGCCGGATTCGAGGCTGAAGACGGCAGCCGCAGCTTCGCCCTTGGCAAGGCCATCGATCTCCTTCAACGCGCCGATCGGCTTCACGCGCTCGAGACCGTGTTCGTTCAGCACCTGCAGCAGACGTTCAAGCGAGCCTTCCGTCCACGCCGTTATCAGCACCTTGGCGCCCGACGCACGCCTGTCGGCGATATGCTTGACGACAATATCGAAGACATTGACGCGCTCGGCGTTGCTGCTGCCCTCGGTGTTCGAACGAGCCCAACGCTCGCCCTGGCGTGCATCGAGGTTGATAACCCGCCGCGCCTCACCCTCATGCTCGTTGAAAGGTGAGATCCGCATCGCATTGAAGGCGTCGAGCGTATTCGCAAACGTCTTGCCATCCATGTAAAGCTGGCCGGGCACCACGGGCTTGTAGGGCGTTCCCTGCGCCATCTGTCCCTTGCGGGCCTGTCCGGAATTCAGGCGGGCGTCGTAGTAATCGAAGACGAGCTTTGAGCGTTCTTCCGCCGCCTCGCGAACCGTGTGGTCCGTCACCAGCCGGAAGCCGCGGAGATAATCGAAAACGGTTTCCAGCTTTTCGTAGAAGAGCGGCAGCCAATGTTCCATGCCGGGATAACGCCGCCCCTCCGATATGGCGAGGTAGAGGGCATCGTCACGCGTCGCGGCACCGAAGGCGGAGAGATAATTCTTGCGGAAGCGGCTGATCGTATCTGGCGTCAGAGTGACTTCGCTCATCGGGTTGAGATCGAGCGAGCGGACCTGCCCGGTCGTACGCTGGCTCGCCGGATCGAAACTGCGGATGCTTTCGAGCGTGTCACCGAAAAAGTCGAGCCGAACCGGCTCCTCGGAGCCCGGCACGAAAACATCGAGAATGCCGCCGCGCACCGCATATTCGCCGACCTCGCGCACCGTCGCGACGCGCTCGAAGCCGTTCCGCTCCAGGCGCCCGGCAATGTCGTCCATCCGCACCGTGTTGCCGGGACGGGCCGAGAAGGCCAGGCTCTCGATGATGTCCTGCGGAGCGACCTTCTGGAGCAGCGCATTGACGGTAACGAGCACGATCGCCGCATGCGGTTTCTTCTGATGCGCAATCAGTCCGCTGAGAGCAGCAAGCCGCCGCGCCGAGGTGTCGGCGCTCGGCGAGACGCGGTCATACGGAAGACAGTCCCATGCAGGCAAGGTCAGCACGGGTATCTCGGGCGCAACGAAGCCCAGCATCTGCTCCAGATCCGCCATCCGCTGGCCGTCTGAAAGCACGTAGGCAACAGGCTCGCCGTTGCGCGCCAGCTCCGCCAGGAGCAGCGCTTCCATGCCGGCGGGCACGTTGCCGATCGTCAGCGGCTCGGCGATCGCTGACAGCTTCTTTGCGTCAAAACCTGGGATCATTAGGCGTTCCTGGGAAGGGCGTCGGCTGGGTACTCGAAATCGGGCTTGTAGGCGCAAAGGCGCTCGAACATCGGCGTCAGGAAACGCTCCGGCACAGGCCAGGTTCCCATGATCCAGCGAACGAGATCGTTATCCTCTTCGGCCATGATGGTCTCGAACTCGTCCAGCTCGGTTTCCGAAAGTGTGGCAATCTCCTTCTCCGCGAACTGCCCGAAGACCAGATCCATCTCGCGGATGCCGCGATGCCAGCAGCGAAAGAGAATTCGGCGGCGGCGCGGATCAAGATCGGCGCTTGAGAGTGACACACCCGTCATGGCATTACCTTCCTGTTGATGCGCCTCTATAGACCCTCGAAAGCGGCTTGTCAGCCTTGCCAAGACCGCATTGTTCATCGCATTTTGCCGCCATGCGCCCCGCCATACTCGATCCGTTGTTTTCACCTGTTTCCGCCCTGCCCGGCGTCGGTCCCAAGATCGCCGAACTGCTGGTGAAATTGCTCGGGCGGGAGACGCCCGATGACACCCGCGTCGTGGATCTGCTGTTCCACGCGCCTCATTCGCTGATCGACCGCCGCAATCAGCCGGGCATTGCCCTCGCCCCGCAGGGTGCCATCGTGACGGTCACGGGGCGCGTCGACCGCCATCAGGCGCCGCCGCGCGGAAAGAGCAACATCCCTTATCGCGTCAACCTGCACGACGAAACCGGCGAGCTCACGCTCGTCTTCTTCCGCGGTCAGGCAGCGTGGCTCGAAAAGCAGCTGCCGCTTGACGAGGAGGTCACCGTCAGCGGCAAGATCGACTGGTTCAACGGCCGTGCGTCGATGGTCCATCCCGACTACATCGTGAAGGCCAGCGAAGCCGAAAACCTGCCCCTCGTCGAGCCGATCTATCCGCTCACGGCGGGTCTTTCGCCGAAGACATTGCGCAAGATCATCGAAGCAGCACTGCCACGCGCGCCGGAACTGCCGGAGTGGATCGACCTCGCGCTCGCGCAGAAGCAGGGCCTGCCGACGATCGCGGACGCGTTCCACGGGTTGCATGAACCACGCGACCCGTCGGATATCGACCCGCAGGCGCCTGCCCGCCGCCGCCTCGCCTATGACGAGTTCCTGGCCGGCCAGTTGTCGCTCAGCCTGGTGCGCCAGCGGCTGCGCAAGGTGGCGGGTCAGCCTGTTCATGCGACAGGCCGGCTCAGCGCCCAGATCCTGCAGGCTCTGCCGTTCTCGCCGACATCGAGCCAGAACGCGGCGATTGCCGATATCCTGAAGGACATGGCCGGCGAGGATCGCATGTTGCGCCTGCTGCAGGGCGACGTCGGTTCCGGCAAGACACTGGTCGCCCTCATGTCGATGGCGGCTGTCATCGAGAGCGGTGGCCAGGCGGTCCTGATGGCGCCGACCGAGATCCTAGCCCGTCAGCATTATGCAACGATCTCCAAATTTGCCGCCTCTGCCGGTTTGGGCATCGAGGTACTCACCGGCCGCACCAAGGGTCGGGAGCGCGAAGATATCCTCGAAAGGATCGCATCCGGCGACGCACAAATCATCATCGGTACTCACGCCCTCTTCCAGGACAGCGTCAACTATCGCAACCTCATGCTGGCCGTGGTCGACGAGCAGCATCGCTTTGGCGTCCACCAGCGCCTCAGACTGACGGCCAAGGGTATCACGCCGCACATGCTCGTCATGACCGCGACGCCGATCCCGCGAACCCTCGTGCTCGCTGCCTTCGGTGACATGGACGTCTCGAAGCTGACGGAGAAGCCGGCCGGCCGGAAGCCGATACAGACAATCACCGTTCCGACGGAACGCACCGGCGAGATCGTCGGTCGCCTGAAAAGCGCCTTGGCCGAAGGCAAGAAGGCCTACTGGATCTGCCCGCTCGTCGAAGAGTCCGAGGAAAGCGATCTGATGTCGGTCGAGGAGCGTCATGCGACGCTGGTCTCGTCTATTGGCCCCGGCATCGGCCTGATCCACGGCCGGATGAGCGGTCCGGAAAAAGACGCCGTCATGATGGCCTTCAAGAATGGCGAGACCCGCTTGCTTGTCGCCACTACAGTGGTGGAAGTCGGCGTCGATGTTCCCGATGCGACGATCATGGTGATCGAGCACGCTGAACGCTTCGGCCTGGCGCAGCTGCATCAGCTTCGCGGTCGTGTCGGACGCGGCGACGAGGCCTCGACGTGCATCCTGCTCTACAAGGGACCGCTCGGAGAGACAGGCCACGCGCGCCTGTCGATCATGCGCGAAACCGAAGACGGCTTCCGCATCGCCGAGGAAGATCTGAAACTGCGCGGCGAAGGCGAACTGCTCGGTACGCGCCAGTCCGGAACACCGGGCTTTCGCATCGCGAGCCTCGAGGCCCATGCCGATCTTCTGGAAATTGCACGCCGCGATGCGGCCTATCTGATCGAGCGCGATCCCGATCTCTCCAGCGAGCGCGGCCAGGCCGTCCGCACGCTGCTTTACCTGTTCCGCCGCGACGAAGCGATCCGCTTCCTGCACGCCGGCTGATAGCCGGTATCACCGATCGGTGAAAACAGCATCAGATACCGCTGCGCGACATCAGCCGCGCAGCGGTCCAATCCTTAGATCTGAGCGCCACGAGCCTTCGTCGTGGCATCAAACGCCTTCCGGACATATGCATCGCGCCCGTAGACATCGTCGAAGTACTGAACGACGCCGTCCTTGTTCGGCCATGCCGTGAAGTAGGCGATGTAGATCGGGAACTTCTGCGGCACCTGCACGGCGTGGTTCTTGCCGGTGGCGATTTCCTGGCCGATCTTCTCGACCGTCGTTCCGAGCACCGCCGCCGCCATCGCGCGCGGATCGGCGAGACGCACGCAACCGTGGCTGAGAGCCCGCATGTCGCGCTTGAAGAAGCTCTTGGACGGCGTGTCGTGCATGTAGATGGCATGCGCGTTCGGGAACAGGATCTTCAGTTCGCCCAGCGCATTGTCACCGCTTGGTGGCTGACGCACGGAAATGTTCGAGGTCGAACCGTACCAGTCGACGCTCGACGACGGAACCGCCTTGCCGCCGACGGCGACTTCGTAACCCATGCGATCGAGATAGTTCGGGTCGGAGCGCAGCTTCGGCAGCATCTCGTTGATGATGATCGACTGCGGAACGCCCCAGAACGGATTGAACTCGACCGTCTGGACCTGATCCTGGAAGAAGAAGGTCTGATGCGACGGCTGGCCGATCACCACCCGCATCGACAACTGTTCCTTGTTGTCGTTGTGATAGTAGACCATGTAGGCCGGCTGATTGATGAAGACGTAGCGCGAGCCGAGGTCGTTCGGCAGCCAGCGCGCCTGTTCCATGGCAACGACGAGCTTCTCGACCTTGGCGCCATTGCTGTCGCCGCCGGTCATGACACGAACGGTCGCCTGCCCGATGACACCGTCAGGCTTCAGACCGCGCTCCTTCTGGAAAGCCTCGACCAGCGAGACGATCTCTGGCGAATACTCGGTGCCACCGGCATAGGACGAAAGTGTCGCCGCATTCTCGCTCTTCAGCGCAGCCGAACCGTGCTTGTCGATCGCCTTGACGATATTCGGGATCGCGGCGGACGTGTCGCCCGGACGCAGCAGGCCGCTGAGCTCGATCTTGATCGGCTGCTCGATGTGGCCCTCGCCCTGGAGCTTTGCCAGTTCGGCCTTCAACGCAGCAAATTGCGGACCATCAGGCGTGCGGCTGCCGAGATAGGCGCCGACATCGGGGCTCATCCGCGCCAGCTTCAGCACCGGATCGAGCTTCACTGTCTTGCGGGCGAAATCGTGATAGCCGGACAGCTTGTTCGGATCGACGCGCCCACGACCGGTATCCTGCACATAGGCGAGAACCTTGGCGGAAAGCTCGAGTTCGAACTGCGTCAGCGCGCGATCACGCACGGCCGGGTCCGGATTTGCCGGATCGACCGCCGGGGCGGTTACCGCGTAATCGGCGGGATCGAGGCCAACCGAGCCGACACCAGCCAGGAAGGCCATGGCGGCCTTGGCGCGATCGTTGATTTCGGTACCGCTCACCCAGACGAGCGGGTTCTTCGCGTCGCTGTAATAGGTTTCGAGCGCCTTTGCGACCTCGACCGGCGCGCGCACCTTGGCCTCGATCAGGTAGCGGCGCTGCACGCTGGGAGCAGGCTGCGCGTCGCCGGTGGCAGCCACGACGGCGCCGGTCACGACGGGATCCGTGAACTTTCCGGTATCGACGAACCGCATCGCGTCCGGCTTGTAGGTATAATATTGCGGTGACGAAACCTTCGGCAACGGCGCGGACGGCGACTGCTCGGCCATCGGCGGCATGGTCGGCGCCGGATTGATGATCGTGCTCTGGGTACGGGCGCGATCGCCGCGGATCATGTCCATCAGCGTATAGGCATGCGCCGGCGTCACTCCGAAGGCCGCAGCGCCGCAGGACAGTGCGAGTGCGGAAACCGCACCTTTGAAGAAGAATTTCATGCTTTTTCCAGTCCCAGTGTCATGCTTGTCTTAAATCATGGGCAAGAGCCCAGTTCAGAACTCGTCTTATCCCGGCGCCAGCCGGTCACATGGCAGAAAGCAGCCAGCATCGCCAGCCTCGAAGAATTCAATCTTCGGTAACGCAGCACAGCCGCCGCCAGAACTCAATTCACACAAAATTATGAAATTATTGGTTAATTTTTTACTCTATTTTCGCATCCAGACACAGTTGCCAAAAAGACGCTGGACTATAAAAAGTCTGACGTGGCGCAAATGCCACTGCCGATTTCGCGCCATAACATGACTTCAATATTCATATTTCAATTTCTCCCAGTTTTCTTGGCGCCGTTTCAGACCTATAAGACCGCATCTCGCATTGCAGACGCGTAAGAAAGGCTCGGCCATGACCTCCACCCGCACCGAAACCGATACATTCGGCCCGATCGAAGTTGAGAATGACAAGTATTGGGGAGCGCAGGCGCAGCGCTCGCTCGGGAACTTCAAGATTGGCTGGGAAAAGCAGCCCGCATCGATCGTTCGCGCCCTCGGCGTCGTCAAGCAGGCAGCCGCTCGCACGAACATGGCGCTTGGCCAGCTTTCGCCAGAAATCGGCAACCCCATCGTCGCGGCCGCACAGGAAGTCGTCGACGGTAAGCTCAACGAGCACTTCCCGCTCGTCGTCTGGCAGACCGGATCCGGCACTCAATCGAACATGAATGCCAATGAAGTGATCTCCAACCGCGCAATCGAGATGCTCGGCGGCGTCATGGGCTCGAAGAAGCCGGTACATCCAAACGATCACGTCAACATGAGTCAGTCGTCGAACGACACCTATCCGACGGCGATGCACATCGCCTGCGCCGAGCAGATCGTTCGCCACCTGCTCCCGAGCCTGAAGCACCTGCACGCCGCGCTCGACATGAAGGTCACCGAGTTCAGCCACATCATCAAGATCGGCCGCACCCACACGCAGGACGCGACGCCGCTGACGCTCGGCCAGGAATTTTCGGGCTATGCCGCACAGGTCGGCTCCGCCATCAAGCGCATCGAACTCACACTGCCGGGTCTCTGCGAACTGGCGCAGGGCGGTACCGCCGTCGGCACCGGCCTCAACGCGCCGGTTGGATTTGCCGAGAAGGTCGCGGAAGAGATTGCCGCGATCACCGGCCTGCCGTTCGTGACGGCGCCGAACAAGTTCGAGGCGCTGGCTGCCCACGACTCGATGGTCTTCAGCCACGGCGCCATCAACGCCGCTGCTGCCGCGCTCTTCAAGATCGCCAACGACATCCGCCTGCTGGGCTCCGGCCCGCGCGCCGGCCTCGGTGAACTGGCCCTGCCGGAGAACGAACCCGGCTCCTCGATCATGCCGGGCAAGGTCAACCCGACGCAGTGCGAAGCGCTGACCCAGGTCTGCGTCCACATCTTCGGCAACAACGCTGCGCTTACCTTCGCCGACAGCCAGGGCCACTTCGAGCTCAACGTCTACAATCCGATGATGGCCTACAACTTCCTGCAGTCGGTCCAGCTGCTCGCCGATGCCGCGGTCTCCTTCACCGACAATTGCATCGTCGGCATCGAGGCTCGCGAGGACAACATCAGGAAGGGCGTCGAGAATTCGCTGATGCTGGTCACCGCCCTGAACGGCAGGCTCGGCTACGACATCTGCGCCAAGATCGCCAAGACCGCCCACAAGAACGGCACGACGCTTCGCGAGGAAGCCGTTGGCGGCGGCTATCTGACGAACGAGGAATTCGATCAGTATGTCCGCCCTGAGACCATGATCGGCCCGAAGTAAGTCCTCACTCAACAATCGACACCGCCGCTCTGCGGCGGTGTTTCCAGCGATTTTCATGACTAAAACAGACTAGTTTTAGAATTATTGCAATTGCGAAGACGCCCGAATAGACCATCTGCGATTTCGGTCCGCATGAAAGGTCCTTCGATGGCTGACGATCTTTTCCCCCTCAGCAAAGACTCCACCCAATACCGCAAGATCAGCAGCGACTACGTCTCTGTCGACAGCTTCAAGGGACAGGATATCCTGACCGTCGAGCCGGAAGGCATCCGCCTGCTTGCCGAAACGGCCTTTGCCGACATCAACCATCTCCTGCGGCCCGGCCACCTGAAGCAGCTCGCCTCGATCCTCGAAGATCCTGAGGCGACCGACAACGATCGCTTCGTTGCCTATGACCTGCTGAAGAACGCCAACATCGCCGCCGGCGGCATCCTGCCGATGTGCCAGGACACGGGCACGGCGATCATCATGGGCAAGAAGGGCCGCTGCGTCTGGACCGAAGGTGAGGATTACTCGGCTCTCGCCAAGGGCGTCATGGACGCCTACGAGAAGAAGAACCTGCGCTATTCGCAGCTCGCGCCGATCAAGATGTTCGAGGAACGGAACACCAAGAACAACCTGCCGGCCCAGATCGACATCTACGAGGAAGGCACTGACAGCTACGACTTCCTGTTCGTCGCCAAGGGCGGCGGCTCGGCCAACAAGACCTTCCTCTATCAGGGCACACCGTCGCTTCTGACCCATGACCGGATGATCGACTTCCTCAAGGAGAAGATCCTCACGCTCGGTACGGCAGCCTGTCCCCCCTACCATCTGGCGATCGTCATCGGCGGCACCTCGGCCGAGATGAACCTGAAGACCGTCAAGCTCGCCTCGACCCGTTACCTCGACGACCTTCCGACTGAAGGCTCCGAAAGCGGCCACGCCTTCCGCGACATCGAGATGGAGAAGGAAATCCACAAGCTGACGCAGCAGATGGGCGTCGGCGCGCAATTCGGCGGCAAGTATTTCTGTCATGACGTCCGCGTCATCCGTCTGCCCCGCCACGGCGCCTCGCTGCCGATCGGCCTCGGCGTCTCCTGTTCCGCCGACCGCCAGGCGAAGGGCAAGATCACCCGCGACGGCATCTTCGTCGAGCAGCTGGAGACGGATCCCTCGAAGTACATGCCCGAGATCGACGAGTCGAAGCTCTCGGACTCGATGGTCCGCATCGACCTGAACCAGCCGATGCCGGCAATCCTGGCCGAACTGAGCAAGCATCCGGTCAAGACCCGCCTGTCGCTGACCGGCACCATCATCGTCGCCCGCGACCTCGCCCACGCCAAGATCCGTGAGCGGCTGGAAAAGGGCGAAGGCATGCCTGAATACATGAAGAACCATCCGGTCTATTATGCCGGCCCGGCCAAGACGCCGGCAGGCTACGCCTCCGGCTCCTTCGGCCCGACCACGGCCGGCCGCATGGACAGCTACGTCGATCAGTTCCAGTCTTTCGGCGGATCCATGGTCATGCTTGCCAAGGGCAACCGCTCCCGCGCCGTGCGCGAAGCCTGCAAGACGCACGGCGGCTTCTACCTCGGCTCGATCGGCGGACCGGCCGCGCGCCTCGCCCAGGATTGCATCAGGAAGGTCGAGGCTCTGGAATACCAGGAACTCGGCATGGAAGCGGTCTGGAGGATCGAGGTCGAAGACTTCCCGGCCTTCATCGTTACCGACGACAAGGGCAACGACTTCTTCCAGGAATTCAACCTGGGTTGACCCGCTTCGATAACGCGCCGCGGTTGCCTGATGGGCGGCCGCGGCGACTTTCTACCGGCGTTCCTGCAACGCAGTATCGGCAGCCAACGCGGCCGAAACGATCCGCAAGAAGTGCGGCTTTCTCATATTTTTTCGTCGTCTACTCGCCTAAGGCGCGATCCGATTTTCGCGATCCCGAAATTCCAAGATAAAAATCAGTGAGATAAGAAGACGTCATCGTTTCATGAAAAAACTTACATGTAATCTCTGGTATATCCTCCCTTAATCATTTCCCAAGAAATGAAGAGTAAGAAATTAAAGACTGCTTTTAAGAGTTTCCAAGAGGAGTAGCCGGATGACGACGGCTGTGGCGCCAAAGACCCAGGTTCCCGACGTGGCGAGCCAAATTACCTTTGCCATGCGCTCCATGGGTGTCGCGCCTATTCCCCGGAACTACGAACTCTTCTACGAAGCCTATATCGGCTCCAACCCGGCACTGACGCGCGATCTTGCTGCTCTCGGCAACCACGCCACGCAGGAAGAACTCGACGAACTCGGCGCGCAGTATTTCACGCACAGCCCGGCCCGCGTCTTCGACGACGCTCACACGCGCATCGTCGCCGAACTGGAAACTCTGCTGAAGGTGCTCCGGCAGGAGCAGACGTCGCTCGAGAGCTACAACAAGCTGCTCGGCGAAACCTACAACCGCATCAACTCGAAGAACACGACAAGCGCCGAAATCATCCAGAACGCGCTGACGCTTCTGAGCGAGGCCACGGGCGATACCATGGCGCACGGCGAGAAGACCGTGGAGAACGTCGTTCAGCGCTCGCAGGAAATGGATCAGGTCCGCAAGGAACTCGATGAGTACAAGCGCATCGCCAATACGGACTCGCTGACGCGCCTCGCCAACCGCCGCGCCTTCGACGACCGTCTGGCCGGCGTCTTCAACAATCCGATGATGCGCCCGATAAGCGCTCTCGTTCTTGCCGACATCGACAACTTCAAGAAGATCAACGACACCTACGGTCACCCGGTCGGTGACAAGATCCTCGCGACGGTCGCGTCAGTCATTCGCGCCAACGTTCGCCGGGATATCTTCGTCGCCCGCACCGGCGGCGAGGAATTTGCCCTCATCATCGAAGGCAATACCGCAGAGGAAGTGATGGGCATGGCGGAACGCATCCGCCGCACGCTGGAAACGACGCCCTTCACCAACTCCCGCACCAGGATCAATTACGGCCCAGTCACCGTATCCGTCGGCGTCTGCATGGCATCCTATGCCGCCGATGCCGGAGAGCTCTATCACAAGGCTGACGTCGCCCTTTATGGCGCGAAGAACTCCGGCCGCAACTGCAGCGTCCTGTTCGAAGACGGCATGCAGAAAGACTTCACGAAGAGCTGGCTGATCTACAAGGGCTGAGCCTCAAGACATACAGGTCGATAGCCGGTCGTATCACGCGGCCGGCTTTGTCGTATCTGGTTGTTGCGATTTACCACATCGTCTTGGCCGCACGCTCCGGCCATTCGCGATCATAGGTCTCGTAATCGAAATCGCCTGTCGCCGCCTTCAGCATCAAGCCGGGGGTCGGAAGGCTTTTCGGATCGATGAATGTTTCGGGATTCCAGAGCTCGGAACGGATCAGCGCCCGGGCGCACTGGAAGTAGACCTCGTCGATCGCGATGACGATCACGGTGCGCGGATGCTTGCCATCCATCTCGAAGCTGGAAAGGACGGCTTCGTCGTTTGTCACCACGCCGCGCCCATTGATGCGCATCGTCGTGTTCGAGCCGGGAATGAGAAACATCAGCGCCAGGCGCGGGTCACGCACGATGTTGGAGAGCGAGTCGACACGGTTGTTGCCGCGCCAATCAGGCATGTGCAGCGTTCGGTCATCGACAATGCGCACCACGCCACCGATATCGCCGCGCGGCGAACAGTCGAGCCCTTCAGGGCCAACCGTTGCCAGTGCCACGAAGGGCGAAGCCTCGATCATCTCGCGATAGAGCGGCGTCAGGTAGTCCGTCACCTTCGCCACCGATGCCTGCGACAGCCCGCCCGCATAGATTGCCGCCAGCTCTTCCACCGTCTCAATGATTTTCATGATCGTCCCGCCACGTTGTTCAAGTGGCCCTTAGCCGCCTAAGGTGACGCTACAATGACATGCGCCGCGCGGGAAGATCGAACAGCGGCACGATCTCGGCTTCGCGGACGGAATCGTCGCCGGTCAGAAACTCGGTGATTGTTTCGAGGACAGGCGGCGCCGCCACGATCCGGCGATGGCCGAAGCCGTTGGCCCAGTGAAGCTGGACGGACTCGCCAGCCGCTGCATAGCGTCGCGCATGGTCGGCACTCACTTCCTTGTCGTCCTCCGCATGCACGATCATCACCGGCCGCTTGATGACGCCGGCCGCAGCACTCGCGTCGAACTCCTCAAGTCTCCGGCCGGTGATCCGATGAACCTCTTTCTCAAGCGCCTGCTGTGCGGCTCGCCGAAGTCCGATCATCTTGCCGAAATCCTTGAACAGCCAGTGCATTTCGCTGGGAGAGCCGATCAACACGAGCTTCTCCGGCAGGACGACCGGCACTGACGGAAGCATGCCCGCAGCGGCCACCATCAAGGCAGCACCGCCGAAGGAATGGCCGATGGCGGCGTCGAATGCGCCGAACCGACGCTCGGCCGCTGCGATCGCCTTCACGGCCATGCCCATATGCAGCGCTCGCCCTTTTGCGCCTCCGTGCCCGGGGAAGTCGACGGCAATCACCTCCGCGCCGGTTGCCGCCAGCGTCTCGATGATGTCAGCCATGTAGACGCTGCTCGATCCCCATCCATGCGTCACGAGGTAACGCGCACGCCGCCCGATGGCGCCACCGTTCAGCCGGTAGGCATACGCTTTCCCGCCTCCCTGAAGCGCCAGCGTGAAGCGCTCGGCGCCCGCAAGCTTCGCGATGCCCGCAGCATGTGCCACTTTTGCCTTCTCTCCCTTGGGCGCCGAGGACGGCGTCATGCAGAACAGACGGAAGGCCGCTTTTCCTGCGATGCGCGGCGAAACCGATTGCAACAGGGAAAATCCGAGGCGGGTGACCTTCAGCGTAAAGTTTGCCATAGTGGGAATCCGATAATGTTCAACACTGAACAATAAAGTACAACGATGAACAAAAATCAATCCCTCCCCTGGGATCATCCGCGTTTTCGCAGCTGGATCGCCGTCGCCCGCGCCTGCCAGCTCATGCAGCAGTCGCTTGGTCGCTCACTTGCCGAACTCGACATCAAGACCCCGCAGCTCGACATCCTGATCAACCTCTACCGTTTCGAAGGCATTTCCCAGCAGGAGCTTGCCCGCAAGCTGCTAGTCGGGCGCTCGAACATGAGCATGCTGCTGCCGCAGATGGAAAAGCGCGGGCTGATCGAGCGGCGCGGCGACGAGAAGGACAAGCGCGTGCTGCGGCTTTTCCTGACCGCGGAAGGCCGGGAAATCACCGAAAAGGCCATGGTCATCCAGACCGACTTGATCGAGCGCGTATTGTCGCCGGAACCGATCGAACAATGCACGGCAATGGCGGATTCCATGGAACGGATTATCCGCGTGCTGCAAACGGATCTCGTCGACGACGACGATGTGTCCTAGTGAATGGTGTGCGCGGCGGTCTGCCCCACGAGGGATTTGTACTCCCACGCGGCCACGATGATCAGCACGGCCGTCGCCAGCATTCCTGCCAGATAAAGCTCGATGAACGGCGCGACAAAGGCGAGCAGGATCAGCAGCACCAGGCCACCGAGATGCGAGAGCGGCAACCGTCCGCTCGTCGCGCCCTTGAACCAGAGATTGCCGGCAAGGAAGAGCCCGGAACCACCGAAGACCGAGGCCATCACGCCGATATTGCCGGTCTCGTGCGGGTGGGAGAACATGAACTCGACCGCGACGGCATGGACGATGATGCCCGCCAGGATCGGAATATGCGCATAAGTGAAGGCCTGACGCGCAAGGCTTCCGGGCGCCTCCTCATGCTCGATGCGATGAGCGGCCCTTTCGTGGCCGAACCGGAAATACAGCCACCACATCGCGACGGTGCCGACGAAGCCGGTGGCGAAGACAACCGCCGTCAGGCTTGAAAACGGCAACTCCGAGAAGGTACGGCCCGAAACGAGGATCGCTTCGCCAAGGCAAATGATGACGAAGAGCGCGCAGCGCTCTGCCATATGCGCCCCTGACACATCCCAGTCCGACGCGGTCGACTTGCCAAGTCCCGGCACGAAGAAGCCGCTCGCCGGCCCGTATATTCGATCGCGAGTGCAATCAGCCAGGCAATCAGCCGCGCTTCATGCTCAAGCAGCCCGCCGGCAATCCAGAAGACACCGGAAACGATCAGCCACGTGCTGATGCGCAGGAAATTGCGATAGTTGGAGGGGCTGGCATGCTTGAAGGCATACAACGTGAATAGCGACCGGCCGACCTGCATCAGCACATAGGCGCCGGCGAAAAGCAGGCCCTTATCGCCGAAGGCTTCCGGAATGGACGCGGAGAGAACGAGGCCAAGCAGCATCAGCACCACGAGCATGCCGCGAACGGCCGTCTTTTCCGGATCGAGCCAGTTGGTGACCCAGGCCGTGAAGATCCACACCCACCAGACCGCAAAGGTCATCAGTCCCGCTTCGAGCGCGCCGAGCGGCGTGTAGTGAGCAGCGAGTGCATGCGACAGCTGGGAAATCGAGAAAACGAAGACAAGGTCGAAAAACAACTCAAGGAAGGTGACCCTGCTACCACCAGGACTGCCCTTGACGCGCAGCCAGTTCCGTTTGCCCGTTCCTACCATGCACGTCCCCTTCAACAATTGATGTTCAGCGCGGCTTTTCCGAGGTGTCGCGGCTCATGCCCTTTTCGCGCAACTCTTCTTCATAGGCGGCAAAAAGCTCCTCGCCACGCTCGCCGAGTTCACGCAGATAGGTCCAGGTAAAGATGCCGGTATCGTGCATGTCGTCGAAGCCGATGCGGACGGCATAGTTGCCGGTTGGCGTCAGAGAGATGATAGCGACATTGCGCTTTCCGGGCACCGTCACCTTCTGGCCGGGCCCATGCCCCTGCACTTCCGCCGACGGCGAAAGCACACGCAGCATCTCCGCCGGGAGATCGAAACGTGTCTCGTCGTTGAATGTCACGGCCAGATGTTGCCGGTCTTTCGAAACTCTGAGTTCGGTTGGCCAGATATCGCTCATGATCCCATTCCCCTTCAAATCACGAGTAGGCAATGCCGCTTGGCGAGGCAAGCGCAATTTGCCGCTCCCAAAGGCGTTTCCCTTGACGCAGCAATGACCTATACGCACATTAGTAGCATTGCGGAGGCATTCGTGAACAGCAACGTCGGAACGACAGGCAACGCATCGCCGCTGGTTGCAGAGGCGAAACCGATGATCGACCCGTTCAAGCGGGCCGTGACCTATCTGCGCGTCTCCGTTACCGATCGCTGCGACTTCCGCTGCACCTATTGCATGGCCGAGCACATGACCTTTCTGCCGAAGCAGGAACTGTTGACGCTCGAGGAGTTGCACCGGCTCTGTTCCGCCTTCATCGCCAAGGGTGTGCGCAAGCTGCGGCTGACCGGCGGCGAGCCGCTGGTGCGCAAGAACATCATGTATCTGGTGCACGAACTCGGCAAACAGATCGGCTCCGGCCTCGACGAGCTGACGCTGACCACCAACGGCTCGCAGCTCTCCCGCTTCGCCGACGAGCTCTACGCGGCAGGTGTCCGCCGCATCAACGTCTCGCTCGACACGCTCGATCCCGACAAGTTCCGGCAGATCACCCGCTGGGGCGACTTCCACAAGGTGATGGAAGGGATCGATGCCGCGCAGAAGGCCGGCCTGAAGATCAAGCTGAACGCGGTGGCACTGAAGGATTTCAACGACGCCGAGATGCCTGACATGATCCGTTTCGCGCACGGCCGCGGCATGGATCTGACCGTCATCGAAACCATGCCGATGGGCGAGATCGAGGAAGACCGGACCGACCGCTACCTGCCGCTGTCGAAGCTGAGGGCCGATCTCGAAGAACAGTTCACCTTCTCCGACATCGGCTATCGCACCGGCGGCCCGGCCCGTTATGTCGAGGTCAGGGAAACCGGCGGCCGGCTCGGCTTCATCACGCCGATGACCCATAATTTCTGCGAGAGCTGCAACCGCGTGCGGCTGACCTGCACCGGCACGCTCTACATGTGCCTCGGCCAGAACGACGCCGCCGACCTGCGCGCTGCGGTCCGCGCCACCCCTGACGACGGGCTGCTCTATGCAGCCATCGACGAGGCGATCTCGCGCAAGCCGAAGGGCCACGATTTCATCATCGACCGCACCCATAACCGCCCGGCCGTTGCCCGCCATATGAGCGTCACCGGCGGGTGACGCCCACTGAATCAAGCAGATCAGGTCCGGTTGATCGACACCCGCCGTCTGCCAGCATCGACGTGCCGGTCACGAAGCTTGACATATCCGACCCCAGGAAAAGTGCTGCCTTGGCGATTTCCTCCGGCTGCGCCAGCCGCTTCAGCGCGTGCAGGCCATGGATGAAGGCGACCAGCTGCATATCCGGGTTTTCGAAGTTCGCGGGGTTCAACGCGGTATCCGTGCCGCCCGGCAACAGCGCATTGACGCGGATGTTCTTCGGCCCGAGTTCGGCGGCTAGCACCTGCACAAGACCGGTCAGGCCCGCCTTGCTTGCGGCATAGGCGCCCATACCGGGCATTCCCGCCGTGTGGCCGACGAAGGTCGAGGTAAAGACGATCGATCCGCCGCCGCGGGCAATCATTGCCGGCACCTGATATTTCGCCGCCAGGAACGCACTGGTCAGGTTGACGGCCAGCATCTCGTTCCAGCCTTCGAGGGAAAGATCGGCGACAGGCGCCGACTCGCCCGTCCCCCCGGCATTGTTGAACGCGACATCGAGGCCGCCGAACCGCTCGACAGCCACCTCGACCAGCCGCCTGTTCAACGCCTCATCACGCACGTCGCCGGCAACCGCCACCGCCTCGCCGCCCGCATCGGCGATCTCTTCGACCAGCATGCCGAGTTCTGCCTCGCGTCGCGCCGCGACGACCAGTCGTGCGCCCTCCGCTGCAAAGAGCTTGGCCGCCGCCCGGCCAATGCCGGAGCTTGCGCCGGTTATGATTGCAACCTTGCCATCCAGATATCTCATGTTGGAACCTCCACTTGTTGTTGGCGGCCCTTCAAATCTCAGACATTCAAGGTCGCAGCCACCCGTTTCCTGCCGTCGGCTTGCGCACAACTGCATCATTGTGCACTGCGCAATCGAATTATCGCGACTGTGGCTTTCGATTGATTCCCTTCGCAACCTGCAGCTTCTAAAAGGAGTTGTACGAGAATCGGAATATCGACATGCCGCGGTCCCGCAACACCCAGGGCGCCATCTACATGAGTTCGGCCATGGCCGGATTTTCCTGCAGCGACGCACTCTCCAAGTCAGTCATCGTTTACATGAACGCCGGCCAGATCATGTGCCTGCGCGGTCTCTTCACCAGCGTGCTCGTCTACGCGATCGCCCGCTACATGGGGGCGTTGCGCTCGTGGCGCGTCATGCTGAAGCCTATGGTCTTCGTCCGCGTCGTCTGCGAGGTTCTGGCAGCCGTGACTTACATTACAGCGCTCGGGATGATGCCGATCGCCAATGCCTCCGCCATTCTTCAATCGCTGCCGCTCGTCGTCACCTTCGGTGCCGCCCTGTTCTTTTCGGAGCCGGTCGGCTGGCGCCGCTGGCTCGCCATCGTCGGAGGATTGCTTGGCGTGTTGATCATCATCCGCCCCGGCGCGGAGGGCTTCACGATGGCAGCCCTGCTCTGCGTCGTCAGCGTGCTCGTGACTGCCGGCCGCGATCTCGCCACGCGTGGCATCGGCCCGGAAATTCCCTCGCTGATGATCACCGTCGTGACAGCCGTCTCGGTGACGATCATCGGCGCCTTGCTGACCCCTGTCCTCGGCGGATGGCAACCCGTCAGCGGAATCGTACTTTCGCACCTTCTGCTCGCCGCCATTCTAGTCCTGGTCGGCTATCAGTCCGTCATCATGGCGATGCGCACGGGCGAGATTTCCTTCGTTGCACCACTCCGCTACACCAGCCTGATCTTCTCGGCTGTGCTGGGCTTCATCTTCTTTGCGGAGGTGCCTGACTTCTGGACCCTGATCGGTGCTGCTGTCGTCATAGCGTCCGGCCTCTACACGTTCTATCGTGAGGCAAAACGTCATGTGCCGCCGGTCGCCCAGGAGTCCGAGCCGAGAACACCCGTCTGAGGCAAACATGAACGATTTTACATTGAACAGATCCACCATTCCGGGTGTCGTGCTGGCAGGTGGCCGCTCGTCCCGCATGGGCCGCGACAAGGCCTCGGTCACACTTGGGGGGCATTCGCTGCTAGCCCGGGTGCTCGATCAACTGGCGCCACAGGTATCCTCAATCGCTGTCAACGCCGACGCTATACCGGAAAACTGCAGTCAGCGGTTCATTCCTGATATAATCCCCGGCAAGGCTGGGCCGATGGCCGGCATTCACGCGGCGATGGCCTACGGCGCAACCCTTGGGGACGCGACGCACGTGATCACGGTTTCCGTCGACAGCCCGTTTTTCCCGCACGACCTCGTCGACTGGCTCGCCGCTGCAATCGACACACCCGAGAAGATCGCCATTGCCACCTCCGAGGGCCGCAGCCACCCTGTATTCGGACTTTGGCCCGTGGCGCTGGCCGACGATCTCAGTTCCTGGATCGCCACAGACGAGAAGCGGCGCGTGCGGGACTTCCTCTTGCGTCATGACGTTGCGGAAGTCGCCTTCCCGCTGCGCCCGACCCGCGCCAGCCTCCTGGATCCGTTTTTCAACGTCAACACGCCAGACGATCTCGCAGAAGCGGAACGCTGGCTGAAGGTACTGGTATAATGAACAAGCCGAAAGTCTTTGGCATCGCAGGCTGGAAAAACTCGGGGAAGACCGGCCTCGCCGTCCGTCTCGTCGAAGAGTTCACCCGCCGCGGCTACAGCATCTCGACGATCAAGCATGCCCACCACGATTTCGACATCGACAAGGTCGGCGCCGACAGCTACCGGCACCGCCAGGCTGGCGCGCATGAAGTCACCATCGTTTCCGGCACGCGGTACGCTATCATGCATGAACTGCGCGGAGCACCTGAGCCGGCCTTCGAGGAGATCCTCTCCCGTCTGGCGCCTTGCGATCTTGTCCTGATCGAAGGCTACAAGCGCGAGCAGATCCCGAAAATCGAGGCACGGCGTCTGGAGGCGGCAAACCGCGAGCCCCTGGCCCCGAGCGATCCGTTCATCTCCGCAATCGCCGCGGACCACCCTGTCGCCGAAGCCTTCCTTCCGGTGTTTGATCTCAACGACACATCGGCGATCGCCGATTTCATCGCCGCGATCGTGGAACTGCCTGCAAAGTAACCGGCCGAAACGAAAAAGCCGCCGGTCTCCCGGCGGCTTTCAATGCATGCTCGGCGGCTTAGTTGCGCGAAGCGACCGGACGCACCAGCGCCGTGACACGGCGGATGGTGACGCGGCGGTTCTCCTGGTTCGGCCCTGCGTGTTGACCTTCAGGTAACGCTCGCCATAGCCCTGCGTCGCAAGGTTTTCCGGCGGAATGCCGTAAACGTCGGTCATGACATTGGCGACCGATTCCGCGCGCTGGTCTGACAGGACCAGGTTGCTCTGGTCGGATCCGACCGCATCCGTATGGCCTTCGATCAGGAAGGTTTCGGACGGATCCTTGCGCAGCACCTCGTTGATCGCGTCAGCAACCTTGCGCAGCGACCGCGCCTGGCTCATCGGAATTTCCGAGCTGCCCGTTGCAAAGGTGATCGTATCGAGGTCGATACGGCGCACCTTGTCACGGATACGGGCCGAATACTTCACCTCGTCGAGAGAGTAGACGCGCTCGACTGGCTCGACCGGCGGCTCGCGCAGGAAGTCGTAGTAGTCGCGATCGTCGTCGCTGCTCGTGTCCATGATGTAGTCGCGGAGCGGAATGCGAAGACGCATCGGCGGCAGGTCCGCACCCGGATCCTCGAAGTAGCTGCGATCCGGATCGTCATAGAGCTCGGGCGAGTAGTAGAGCACCGACTCACGACCGCGATTGTCGATACGCGAGCGCTGGATGATGTCGCCGTAGCGGTTACGAACAGTCACGATCTGATAGCCGTCGCGGTCGATCGTCTCGCGGTAGCGGTCACGTGGCAGCTGCTCGTAGATCGGCCGTTCGCCATCCCTGAGGAAGCGGCGGTCATCGTCGCCACGCACGTAGGTCTGGTTGTTGAACTGGATGATGACGCGGTTGTCGTTACCGCGCTGACCGAACTGCGCGCCATCGGGCCGTTCGAACTGCGGGCGACGATCAAGGCGCTCGCCCTGTTCGCTGGTAACGGCCTCGATCTTGATCGGCGGGCGTCTTTCGCCGCTCGGTGCAATCTGCGCATCGGCGTCCGACTTCGGAACGCGAATCTGCTGTTCCTGGCCACGCTGCCTGTCGCGGTCGCGGCGCGACTGAATGCCACCGGAACGATCTGCATCCTTGTCGCTATCGAGAACGGCGGCACCGTTTTCAACCGGAAGGACGACCGTTTCCGTGCTCTTGCTCGGATCGGCGGCGATCTCCTTGCGGCGCTCGAGTTCCTTGGGCGTAATCTTTTCCGGTGCCGGGATTGCCTGCTCGGCCTGGCCGGCTGCTGCCGGTGGCTGCGCGGTAGCGTCACCATTCGGCTGCGCTGCCGGAACCTGCTGTCCCTGCTGCGAGTCGGTGGGCTGTTCACCATTGACCGGAGCCTGCTCGGCCGCGGGCTTTTCAGCAGGCTTTGCTTCGGGCAGCGGCGGCTTCTCACCACCAGGTGCAGCCTGTTCGGCAGGCTTTTCACCCTCGGGCTGAGCCTGCGGCGCCTCGGCGGCAGTCGGCTTCTTGCGTGGCTTTACGGGCTGCTCGCCCTCAGCTGCGGCAGGCGCCTTTGCGCCAGGCTGGGCTTCACCCTGCGGCTCTGCTGATTGCTGAGCCGGCTGCTCGGCCTGCGGCTGAGCTTCCTGCTGCTGTTGCTTGTCCCGCTTGTTGCCACGCGGCTTCTGCTGCGGCTCGGCCGGCTGCTCCTGTGTCGGGGCTGCTTGTTCCTGCTGTGGGGCGGCTGGTTCGGCCTGCGGGGCCGCCTCTTCGGCGGGCTGGCGCTTCTTGCGCGGCTTTTCGGCAGGGGCTTCCTGCTGCGGAGCGGCCTGCTCGGCCTGCGGGGCGGCTTCCTCTACCTGCTGACGCTTCTTGCGCGGCTTCTCGGCTGGGGCCTCCTGCTGCGGAGCAGCCTGTTCGGCCTGCGGGGCAGCTTCTTCTGCGGGCTGCTGGCGCTGACGGCGCGGCTTTTCGGCCGGCGCTTCCTGTTGCTGCTGCTGCGGAGCGGCTTCCTCGGCTGCCGGCTCGCGCTGGCGGCGCGGTTTCTCGGCAGGTGCCTCCTGCTGGGCCGGCTGCTCTGCAGCTGGCGCCTGCGGCTGTTCTGCCGGAGCCTGCTGTTGTTCGCCGCCTTCCGGCTGCTGCTTATGGCGCTTCTTCAGCAATTCTTCTTCCGACTGTCCGTCGGGGGCGGCTTCCTGCGCTACCTCGATCCCGGCTGCAGCCGGTGCCGTGTGCACCTGTTCAACTGCCGAAGCCGCAGCCATGGCATGCACGGGCTGCAAGGCCATGGAGAGCGACAAAAGCGGAAAGGCGGCACTGGCAAACAATCTGGATTTCATTCCCATAGGGGCTCCTCGTATGTTCTTCTTATTTCGGCACAGTCGTACTGCGAGCACACAACAACGTGACGGTCGCAAATGACCTGCGTCCGGTTTTGTTCCATGCATTCTTAGGAACTGCCCCATTAACCCGTTATGAATAAGGCAGACTGCAATTGTTCATGTTTGCCACACTTTGGCGCACCCAAAGCGCTTCGATTCCAGTTGCAATTTTAGAAAAAAAGATTGAGTATCGCGCCAAGGCGCTGCATAGCGGCGCCCCATACTGGCCGCCGGCGCAAAACCAAAAATACGTGGCGGCCACCAACAGAGAGGACTCTTATGCGTATCTCCACCCGTATTCTCGCCGCCGCCTCCGTCGCCGCGATGTCTCTTTTCGCTGGTGCCGCAATGGCTGATGGCGAGAAGTATGTTATCGGCACCGACTCGACATACCCCCCCTTCGAATATGTCGACGCCAGCGGCCAGTTCCTTGGATTCGACATGGACATCGCCCGCGCACTCTGCACGCAGATGAAAGCCGAATGCACCATCGTCAGCAGCGATTGGGACGGCATCATCCCGGCACTGCAGGCCAAGAAGTTCGACATGATCATTTCGTCCATGTCGATCACGCCGGAGCGTTCAAAGCTCGTCGACTTCACCAACAAGTACTACAACACCCCACCGGCGATCGCCGTCCCCAAGGACTCGACGGTCACCGACGTTGCAGGACTGAAGGGCAAGACGATCGGCGCCCAGACCTCCACCACGCACGCGAACTATGCCGAAAAACACCTCGCGGATACTGAACTTAAGCTCTATCCCACCGCGGACGAGTACAAGCTCGACATCACCAACGGACGCGTCGACGCCGTCATCGACGACGTGGTCGTTCTGTCGCAGTGGGTCAAGTCCGACGCCGGCGCATGCTGCAAGATCCTGACGACGCTGCCCGTCGACAAGGAAATCAACGGCGTAGGCGCAGGCATTGCCGTCCGTCAGGGCGACAACGAGCTTCGCGAGAAGCTCAACAATGCGATCGCCGCGATCCGCGCCGATGGCACCTACAAGAAGATCCAGGACAAGTACTTCGACTTCAACGTTTACGGCGACTGATAAATTCTGTAGGCCGCTAACAAAGGTGATGGCGGAAGGCTTGCCCTTCCGCCATTTTTGTTTGACATAGATGGAAAGAGCAAAGCGGCAAAAGCCGCGAGGGGAAAATTGGTATGGGCGGATTATTTTCCGCGCTGGGCTCGTTGTGGGCCTGGATAGGATATATTTTCGATCCGCTTTGCGGACCGGCAGGGCTTTTCACTTGGTTCGGTTCCTCCACGATTCTGGCCTGCGGCGATACCGGCTGGGGTGATGAGATCGCGGCTGGCCTGAAGGTTACCGTGGCGGTTGCGATCGTGACCTTGCCGATCGGCCTCGTCATCGGTTTTCTGGTGGCACTCGGCCAACAATCGGAAGAAAAGTCCGTTCGTCTCGCCGCCGGCATCTACACCACGATCTTTCGCGGCCTGCCTGAGCTGCTGACGCTTTTCATCATCTACTACGGCATGCAGATCCTCATTCAGTCCGTGCTGGCGTCGCTTGGATATGACGGCCGAATCGAGATCAACGCATTTCTGGCCGGCGTCATCGCGCTCTCGGTTGTCTTCTCGTCATACTGTTCCGAGGTTTTGCTGTCGGCCTTCCGTGCGATCCCGAAGGGGCAGTATGAGGCTGGCGATGCGCTTGGTTTCCATCGTGGCCGCACCATGGTGCTGATCGTCCTGCCGCAGCTGGTCCGCATCGCCCTGCCCGGCCTCGTCAACCTCTGGATGATTCTACTCAAGGACACCTCCTACGTCTCGATCATCGGCCTCGCCGATGTCCTGCGCCAGACCGGCGTGGCCGTGAAGGTCACCAAGCAGGCCTTCCTGTTCTACTTCGTTGCCTGCTGCATCTATCTCGGCCTGGCGATCATCTCGTCCTACGGCCTGAGCTACATCGAACGCTGGGCAAAGCGCTCGGAGGTCCGTCGATGAGCTATGCGGAAGCCCTGATTCCACCACAGCCGGCGCCAAAGGCAGCACGAAAGCGCATTACGATCTCCCGCGTCATCGGCTATGCCGTCGTAGCGCTGTGGATTCTCCTCGCCATCGTCTTAATCAGTACCGTCATCGGCGGCTGGGATCCCGAAAAGTTCACGCGATACGGGCCGCGCTATCTCCACGGCCTCGGCACGACGATCGCCCTTGTCGCGATTTCCGTCGTCTTCGGCGCCATCTTGTCGCTTCCGCTGGCTTTCGCGCGGATGTCGCCCAACCGCTTCATCAACGGCGCCGCCTACGCCTATGTCTACGTGTTTCGCGGCACGCCGCTGCTCGCCCAGCTCTTCCTGATCTACTACGGCCTTGGCGGTTTTCGCAAAGAGCTCGAGGACGTGGGACTCTGGTGGTTCTTCCGCGACGCCTGGTACTGCGGCCTTTTCTCCATGACGATCAACACCGCTGCCTACCAGGCTGAAATCCTTCGCGGCGCGATCGAAAGCGTTCCGCGTGGCCAGCATGAAGCCGCCGCATCGCTCGGCATTCACAAGATCGTCGCGTTTCGCAAGGTCGTGCTGCCGCAGGCGCTGATCGTGGCGCTTCGTCCCTACGGCAACGAGATCATCCTGCTGATCAAGGGGTCCGCCGTCGTCGCCATCATCACCGTGCTCGATCTGATGGGCGAGACCCGCTATGCCTTCTCGCGCACCTTCGATTACCAGACCTACCTCTGGGCGGCCATTTTCTACCTCAGTATGGTAGAAGCGCTGCGCCATCTCTGGGGCTGGATCGAACGCCGGCTGACGCGCCACCTCAAGCGCTGACAATGTTTGGCAGCACTCCACGTGCGCGGCTGCCAAACATTTGAAACAAAAGAACAATCATCGATTCTTCTAGCATTCCCGCAAGCTTCGGTTAACCATCGCATGGTTCCATTTCACATGGTGCTAATAAGCGCCATGTGGGAACAGAAGCGAGGCAGGCAATGCATAAGGACATGGAAAAGCAGCTGCAGGGCTACGGCCTGACGACCGCGCAGATCATCTACCGCATGCCGGATCACCGCGCCATCCTGCAGACCTATATCTGGCAGGACTACGATCTGGCGCCGGACTTCCCGGAAATGCGCAGTTTCCTGAAATTCTGGCAGGAAAAACTGGACGGCCCTCTTCACTCCGTCCGCTATATCCATCGCAAGCTGATATCTGCCACGGAATGGCGCGCTCTGCGCGGCGAGTTCATTCTGAACTGACATCAGGCGTAACGCCGCCCGTCGCCGAGCCGGCCACGGCGCACCATTGCAAAAACCGCGCAGTGGCCGTACAGCCACCGCAACGGATGATGGAAGGTGTGAACGCCATGGCAAAGAAGATCGACGAAGACGCGCTGGCCGAAGCCTATAACCGGGCACTGGCGCTGGAGAAGGCCGGTGACGTGGACGCCGCCGTAAAGGCCTACGAAGAGGTGCTTGCGATCGATCCCGAGGATCACGGTGGCGCAGCGGTCAGAATCGCATCGCTCGGGCGCGGCGAAACCCCAGCCAAGGCGCCGGATGCCTACGTCGAGACGCTGTTCGACCAGCATGCGGAAGTCTTCGAAGACGTTCTTGTCGAGCAGCTCGGCTACCACGTGCCGATGATGGTGCGCCAACGGCTGCAGACGCTTGGGCTCGGACCATTCCAGCGGCTGCTCGATCTCGGATGCGGAACCGGTCTGACCGGCAGCACCCTTCGCGACATGTGCGCCGACATGACCGGCATCGATATCTCCGAGAACATGGTCGAAATAGCTCACGAGAAAGACCTCTACGAGACCTTGTTCGTGGCCGAGGTGGAAGACTTCCTCGATGACAACGACGAGGATCCCTTCGACATCATCACCGCGACGGACGTCCTGCCCTATCTCGGCGCGCTGGAGCCGCTGTTTTTCGGAGCGGCCGAAAACCTGACCCCGGGCGGCCTTTTCGTATTTTCTTCCGAAACACTTCCCGACGCGGTTCTCGCCGGTCGAGCCTACATCGTCGGGCCGCACCAGCGTTTTGCCCATGCTGAAACCTATGTGCGCGAACGACTGACCGCGACCGGCTTCGAACTCGTCGAGATCACCGACATCAACGTGCGCATGGAAGAGGGCCAGCCGACCCCCGGACATCTCGTTATCGCGCGGCTTGCTTAATAGTTTTCCGCTTGGAGAACTATCTATTGCGGAATGCCTTCGAGCTTGATAGTTTCCTGTTTGGATAAGTATCAAAGCAAAGGCTTCCGCACATGCCTCTCGTTCTGTACGGCCATCCCCTCGCCTCCTTCTGCCACAAAGTCCTGATTGCGCTCTACGAAAGCGGCACCGCATTCGAGAACAAGCTCGTCGATCTCGCCAACGAGGATTCCCGAGCCGACTTTCTCTCGCTCTGGCCGGTCGGCAAGATGCCGATGCTACGCGACGACGCCCGCAACCGCACGGTTCCGGAAACGACGATCATTATCGAATACCTCGATCTGCATTATCCCGGTGCGCAGCGGCTTCTGCCATTGGAGGAGGGTGATGCCCTGCAGGTGAGGCTCTGGGATCGCTTCTTCGATCTTTACGTGCAGACGCCGATGCAGAAGATCGTCGGCGACACGCTGCGGCCCGATGGAGCAAAGGACCCGCACGGCGTTGCCGAGGCACGCACGACGCTGGAGACAGCTTACGACATGATCGAAGCCCAGCTCGGCGCAAAGGCCTGGGTCTGCGGCGACAGCTTCACCATGGCCGATTGCGCCGCCGCTCCAGCCCTCTTCTACGCCGAAACGCTGGTGCCGTTTGGCGATGCCCGTCCGCTTCTGAAGGCTTACTACGAACGGCTGCTCGCGCGACCGTCCTTTTCGCGGGTTCTGGACGAAGCGATGCCTTACTTCCGCTTCTACCCTTACCGCGACAACCTGCCCCCTCGGTTCCGGCCGGATGCCGCAACCTGATGACGACAAGCGACACCGGCCTGGATCGCCTCTTTCACGCACTGTCCGACCGCAGCCGGCGCGGCATGGTCGACCGGTTGGGCCGGGGGCCTGCTTCCGTTTCGGAACTCGCCGCACCGCAGGCCATGGCGCTTCCGGCGGCCATGAAACATCTGGCGGTGCTGGAAGAAAGCGGCCTCGTTGCCTCGCGCAAGGTCGGGCGTATCAGGACCTATCATCTGCGCAAGGAAGCGCTCGGCAATCTCGAGCGCTGGCTCACCGCCCACAAGGAAGGATGGAACCGAACCTTCGACCGGCTGGAAGAGTTCTTTTCCCGAGACGAAACGGAGTGATCTGGAATGAAGACGCGTTCTACCGACCATGCCACCTTCGTGATCGAGCGCGACCTGCGCGCACCTGTCGGACGAGCCTTTGCGGCCTGGGCCGACCCGCAGGCCAAGCGGCAATGGTTTGCCTGCCATGACAATTGGGTTTCGCTCGAATACGACCTGGATTTTCGGGTTGCCGGCGCAGAGGTCAACCGCGTCGCCGATGCGGACGGCGTAGTCCATGCCTATGACGCTCGCTATCTCGACATCGTCCCCGACGCGCGCATCATCTATGCCTATGACATGAAACTCGGCGATAAGAGGATTTCCGCATCGCTCGCGACCGTAACCTTCCGGCCAACGCCGCAGGGAACCACCATGACCTTCACCGAGCAGGTGGTCTTTCTCGACGGTTACACCGACGACGGATCGCGTCGCCAGGGTACGGAGATCCTCATCGACAATGTCCAGGCGTTCATCGAACGCGAACACGAGATCGTGCACTAGGCCCCGGGCGAAAATTCAGGTTCCGAGAATTGCGTGCAGGAGCCGCCCTTCCAGCTCCGCCAGTTCAGGGCTTCCGTGACGGCGCGGATGGGACTGCGGAATGGCAAGGTCGAGCGCGACCCGCCCTTCGTCGAGCACGATGACCCGGTCGGCGAGGTGCACCGCCTCGCTAACGTCGTGGGTGACGAGCACGGCGGTGAACCCGAGCTCCCGCCAGACCCGGCTCAACAACTGCTGCATGCTGATACGCGTCAACGCATCAAGCGCTCCGAGCGGTTCGTCGAGCGCGAGAACGCCCGGCTTGCTGACCAGCGCACGCGCAAGCGCAACGCGCTGCCGCTGCCCGCCCGACAGCCGCGCCGGCCATTCGCCTGCCTTCTCCGCAAGCTGAACCTCTTCGAGGGCAGAGAGCGCTCGGGAACGTGCCGTCCCCTTATCAACGCCCTCACCCAGACCAACAGCCACGTTGTCGGCAACGGTAAGCCAGGGAAGCAGTCTCGGCTCCTGAAAGACGATACGGGCGCTCTCGCGGGCGTCGCTCCCGCTATCGAACGCAAGCTCGCCTGCGGTCGGTGCATCGAGACCCATCAAGATCCGCAACAGCGTGCTCTTGCCACAACCACTCTTGCCGATGACAGCGACGAACTGGCCCGCCGGGATATGCAGGCTGATGCCGCGGAGCACGCGGTTGCCGCCAAAACTCTTTTCCAATCCCTTGAGGGTGATCGCAACGGCGCCGATTTGGACAGCCGCCGTCGGTCGGGCACCGTATTCGGCCTCTTCCGCCGACTCCTGAAAACGTTCCTGCATGACGAAAGCCATGGGAGCTCTCCTGTTATTGTGCGTAGACGGGGTTCCATTTCAGCGCGCGGCGTTCCAGCGAGCGCGCGATCACATCGGCAAGCTTGCCGAGCAGCGCGTAGATCACCAGCGCCAGCACCACGACATCGGTCATCATGAACTCGCGGGCGTTGTTCGCCATATGGCCGATCCCCGACGATGCCGCGATCGACTCCGACACGATGAGCGTCAGCCACATGATGCCGAGCGCATAGCGCAGCCCGACGAAGATCGAGGGCAGCGCGCCTGGAAAGATGACTTTCCGGAACAGCGTCCATCCACTCATCCCATAGACGCGCCCCATCTCGATCAGATCCCGATCGACGCTGCGAACGCCATGATAGGTGTTGAGATAGACGGGGAAGAGCACCCCGAGAGACGTCAGGAACAGCTTCGATTCCTCGCCTATACCGAACCAGAGGATGACGAGCGGGATCATTGCCAGGTGCGGAATTGTCCGCAGCATCTGCAGCGTCGTATCGGTCAGTTGCTCCGACAGCCGCGAGACACCGTTGACGATACCGAGCAGGAAGCCGATCGCACCGCCGACAAGCAGACCCGCAAAGGCGCGCGCGGCGCTGACGAGAATATCGTGCGGCAGCTGGCCGCTCGACGTTGTCGACCAGAAGGCAACGGCAACATCGGCGGGCGACGGCATGATCCGGGACGAAATCCACCCGGCCGACGAGGCGATCTGCCAGATGGCAACGATTGCGACCGGCACGGCGTAGGGTAACAGCTTTTCCCTTGCGGGAAGCGGAATGCGCAACGGCGCCCTGCGCGGCTTGCTCTGCGTCACACTGCGGTCGATCGCTGTATCGAATGCGGACATGAAGTCTTTCCTCGCTGCTTGCGATGGCAAAACGGCGAACGCCGCTCTCGCGAGCGGCGTCCACTGATGTCTCAGGAGCCGGAAACCACTTTCAGGTTTCCGCCGTGGCTGCCGCCGCCGAACACCTGTTTCTTTCCGAAGTCGCTCTGGAAGCCATGACGCTGCTCCTCTCGAACGATCCCCAGTTCCGGGAACAGCAACTCGGCGACGCGGTAAGCCTCTTCGAGATGCGGGTAACCGGAGCCGATGACCGTATCGATGCCGATCTCCTGGTATTCGCGCAGCCTTGCGGCAACGGTCTTCGGTGAGCCGACGAGCGCCGTGCCCGCGCCGGCGCGGACCAGGCCGACACCAGCCCAGAGGTTTGGCGAAACCTCGAGCTTGTCGCGGCGACCGCCGTGGAGCGCCGCCATTCTCTTCTGGCCGACGGAATCGGACTCTTGGACGAAGCGCTCCTGCGCCTCGCGGATCGTCTCGTCGTCGAGCTTGGAGATCAGCTTGTCGGCCGCTTCCCACGCTTCCTCGTCCGTCTCGCGCACGATGAAATGCAGTCGGATACCAAAACTGACGTCGCGGCCCTTCTTCGCTGCCGCTGCCCGCACCTTTTCGACCTTCTCGGCAACCTGTGCCGGCGGCTCGCCCCAGGTCAGATACTTGTCGACACGGCCGACCGAGAAGTCGATGCCGGCATCCGAGGAGCCGCCGAAATAGAGAGGCGGACGCGGGTTCTGCACCGAAGGGAAGCCGAGCCGTGCATTGGTCGCCTTGATGTACTTGCCGTCGTAGCTCGCAACGCCCTTCTCCAGCAGTTCCTCGAAGACGGTGAAGAACTCGTCGGCATGCGCGTAGCGCTCGTCGTGAGCCAGATGGATGCCGTCACCGGCAAGCTCCGCCGGGCTCCCGCCGACCACAATGTTGAGCAGCAGTCGGCCGTTGGAGATACGATCGAGCGTGGTCGTCAGACGCGCGTAATACGCCGGCGACGCCGTTCCGGGCCTGATCGCGACCAGGAACTGCAGCTTCTCGGTTTTCGCGGCAAGCGCTGCCGCGGTCACGAAGGATTCCTCACAGGCAACGCCGGTCGGGAGCAACACGCCGGAATAGCCGAGACGGTCGACCGCCTGCGCGATCTGCGTGAGATAACCGATTTCCGGAGCGCGGTTGAGCTCGTTGGAGCCGAGATAGGCGCCATCGCCGGAGGTCGGGATGAACCAGAGAAAATTGATGGGGTCGTGTGTGGCGGTCATGGGAGGGGTCCTTTTCGAAAATCGCAATCAGCTGGCCTTCGGCCGCCAGACGATGTCGCCGGTCTTCAACTGCCTGGGCACGATACCGAGGCTGAAGAATTCGTCCGCGAGCGCCTGCTGGTAGGCCGCGGCCTCGTCTGTGATGGTGGAAACGCTGCCGAGGTCCGCGCCCGGCCGTGTCAGGGCGGTGCGGGTCACGTCGGCGGGCACGCCGGTAATCTCGGAAAGGGCCGCGACAGTCTCGTCAAGCTTGCCCTGCGCCGACTTACCGACCTTCGCCAGTTCATCGATGACATCGACGATGACCTGACCATTGGCGTCGGTAAACTCGGCGTTGGCGAGGAAATAGCTGTAGGAGTCGACGATGCCCTCGGCCGTGGAAAGCACGCGTGTCTGCGGATCGGCTTCGACGATCGCCAGATATGGGTCCCAGATCGACCAGGCGTCGATGCTGCCGTTCTTGAACGCTGCCGCCGCGTCTGGCGGGGATAGATCGACCGCCTCGACGTCATCGATCTTCAGGCCTGACTTGCGCAGGATCTTCACCGTGACGTTATGGGCGCTCGATCCACGCTTGAACGCGACCTTCTTGCCCTTGAGATCCTCCACCTTCTCGATGCCGGAATCCTTGTTCACCACGATGGCCGAACCCGCCGAACTGCCGCGATAGGTGCCGACATAGTAGAGGTGGCCACCTGCCGCCTGGGCAAAGAGCGGCGGAACGTCGCCGGTTGCACCGAAGTCGAGCGCGCCTGCTCCAAGCGCCTCGAGCAATGGCGGGCCGGAGGTGAATTCTGACCAGCTGACGGCAATGCCCTTGGCGACCAGCCGCTCCTCCAAGGCGCCCCGGCGCTTTGCGAGCGCAAGAACACCGTTCTTCTGCCAACCGATACGGAATTCTGTCGCGGCGGCGCGCGCCTGCCTGGTTGCTGGCAGAAGTGCCGTGGCAGCAGCAGCACCCAAAAGCCCGAGAGTCTGTCGACGAGAGATCATCTGCTTCCCCTTTTTTGGCCGCGCAGCTTCATCGGCAGACGGCGGTTATCTCGATGACCTGATCCTGCTTAAATCTACCAACTCTATCGACAATCAGAATTACAATCTTGATGCCCGTTTCAATTTTCCTGACCTTCGCTTGCAGGGTTTTCTGAAAAAATATTCCAAGCGGCAGTGCCGGACGGCCGGACGGCTTTTCGACCGCCGCGCTTTCCGCTACTTCTCGCTCCGATGTTTTTGAAGGGATGAGTACATGTCAAAAGTCGCGTTCATCGGCCTCGGTGTCATGGGTTTCCCCATGGCGGGTCATCTCAAGACCAAGGGCGGCCACGACGTCACGGTGTATAACCGTACGGCGGCGAAGGCCGCAGCCTGGGTCGAGAAGTTCGGCGGCAGTAGTGCCCCTACTCCCGCTCAGGCAGCCGAGAATGCAGACTTCATCTTCACCTGTGTCGGCAATGACGATGATCTCCGCTCGGTGACAACGGGCCCGGAAGGCGTCTTCCAGTCGATGAAACCAGGGGCGATCCTCATCGACAACACCACCGCCAGCGCCGAAGTCGCGCGCGAACTCGATGCGGCAGCCAAGGCGAAGGGCTGCTCCTTCATCGACGCTCCCGTATCCGGCGGCCAGGCCGGCGCCGAAAACGGCGTTCTGACTGTCATGTGCGGCGGTGACGAAGCGACCTTTGCCACGGCCAAGCCTGTTATCGACGCCTACGCCCGCATGGTCGGCCTGATGGGTCCTGCCGGCGCTGGACAGCTGACCAAGATGATCAACCAGATCTGCATCGCCGGTGTCGTTCAGGGTCTCGCCGAGGGTATCCACTTCGGCAAGCGCGCCGGGCTCGACATCGAAAAGGTCGTCGAGGTGATCTCCAAGGGAGCGGCCGGCTCCTGGCAGATGGAAAACCGCCACAAGACGATGAACGAAGGCAAATACGATTTCGGCTTCGCCATCGACTGGATGCGCAAGGATCTCGGGATCGTGCTGACCGAAGCGCGGCAGAACGGCGCCAAGCTGCCGCTGACGGCGCTCGTCGATCAGTTCTACGGCGACGTCCAGGCGATGGGCGGCAACAGATGGGATACATCTTCGCTGCTGGCACGCCTCGAAAAATGATCGATCCGTCTTCGAGCGCGGCGGATCTCGTCGCCCACCTGATGTCGTTGCGTTCGGAGACAAATATCGCCGGCATGAAACGGTTCGGGATCGAGACCGGCACGGCGCTCGGCATCTCGAATCCTGATCTGCAGGCAATCGCCCGTCGCGCAAAGAAAGACCACCGACGGGCGCTTGCGCTCTGGCAAAGCCAGGTTCGCGAGGCTCGCCTGCTCGCCGTCTACACGGCGGATCCGAAACAGCTGACGCTCGATGAAGCGCGCCTCTGGTCGGCCGATTTCAATTCATGGGAGATCGTCGATAGCGCTGCCGACCTATTCGTCGAAGCCCGCCTGCTGCAGCTGATCCCCGAATTCGCATCCGACGAGCGCGAGTTTATCCGTCGCGCCGCCTTCGCGATGATCGCATCCGCAGCCGTTCATATGAAGAAAGAACCGGACGCGACGATCTCGGGCTATCTGCCACTGATCGAGGCGCATTCGACCGACCCGCGAAATTTCGTGAAGAAAGCCGTCAACTGGGCGCTCCGCAACATCGGCAAGCGAAACCGCTCTTGCCATGCGCAGGCACTACTGCTTGCGCAAAAGCTGAGCGAAAGCACCGACCGCGCGGCGCGCTGGATCGGAAAGGATGCGGTGCGGGAACTGACGAGCGAAAAGATCATCGCCCGTCTGAAAGGCTGAGCTATTCCGCTCAATCCTCGTTGGATTTGGCGTTATCAAGAAGCATGTAGTCGAGCGGCAGCTGCGTCGAATACTTGATCTGCTCCATCGCGAATGCCGACGACACATCGCGGATTTCGATCTTGGCGATCATTCGCTTGTAGAACGCATCATAGGCAGCGATATCAGGCACCACCACGCGCAGCAGATAGTCGACATCACCGCTCATGCGATAGAACTCGACAACCTCCGGAAATTCCGCGACGACTTCGGAGAAGCGTCGCAGCCATTCGATCGAATGGGTTGCGGTGCGGATCGATACGAAAACCGTGACCTTGGTGTTGACCTTCTCCGGGTCGAGGATGGCGACGCGGCGCTTGATAACGCCGTCTTCTTCCATCTTCTGGATACGGCGCCAGCAAGGCGTCGTGGAAAGCCCGACCTTCTTGGCGAGGTCGGCGACGGCCAACGTCGAGTCTTCCTGCAGAAGACGCAGAATTTTGCGGTCAAGACGATCCATAAATCAAACCCCTTCGAATTATTTTCTTTGTATAACGCGATTCCGAAAGGACAAAAGAAATTTGTTTCAACTCGTGAGCAATTTGATCCGTTCGCGCAGCACCGGCAACAATTCCTCGGTGAACCACGGGTTTCGCTTGATCCAGCCGCTGTTGCGCCAGCTTGGATGCGGCAGAGGCAGGATTGCAGGCGATCGATTGGCAAACAGGACCTGACGCCAGGCCCGCACAGTTTCGGTCAGGCTTTCGCGGCGCTCCTCGCGCATATGCCAGGCCTGGGCGTACTGCCCCACGGCAAGCACCAGTTCGACCTGCGGCATGGCCCGCATGGCACGCTCGCGCCAGATCGGCGCGCATTCACGCCTCGGCGGAAGATCGCCACCCTTGGCGTCGTAACCGGGAAAACAGAAGCCCATCGGCAGCATCGCAAAGCGATCGATATCGTAGAACGTCTCGCGTGAGACATCGAGCCAGTCGCGCAATCGGTCGCCGGAGGCATCGTTGAACGGGATGCCGCTCTCGTGCACCCGCAAACCCGGCGCCTGTCCTGCGATCAGGATTCGCGCACGCGAAGACAAAGTGGCGACAGGCCGCGGCTCGTGCGGCAACCGATCAGCCGGGCCTTTCAAGGGCGCGTCGCGACAGATCCGGCAGGCCGCGATCTCGGCGCTCAGCCGCTCGAGTTCGCTATGGCAACCGCCTACCATGCGAAGAGCTTCCCTGCCTCAGGGCGCGCACCATGTTCGCGATCGCGCACATCCCGCGGCATCTCGAAGTGGCCGACCCAGATGCCGGCCTTCTCCGCCCTTGCCTGCATTTCCTCGGGGCCATAACCGCCATAGGCGACGGCAAGCCCCTTGCGGACCATTGCCGCGTTGATGTCGACTCCGCCGGCCTTGCAAACCACCAGCAGCCGCTTGAACCGATCGCGCTCATGCCCCTCGCACTTCGCATCCCGTGCATCGACAAGCGCCTGCAACGCCTCCTTGGCCTGGCGCCCACAGGCCCATGGCCGACCGTCGCGCTCGCACGTCTGGCTGAGCTCCGGTGCATCGATATTCTTGAGGCGCATCCGCTCGTCTCCGATCGCGAGGCTATCGCCGTCGGCCGCATGAAACCTGCCTGTGTAGGCAGTCTGAGCCTCGTCGTTCAATTTGGCGGCGATCAGCCAGAGGAAAGCCAGCAGCGCCAGGGCGACAACACCGTCCCGCATCACCTGGAAATTGCGCGCCACGCTTTCGCCTCCTTGAAAAACAAATCCTTGGCGAAATTGGCAAACAACTTCTTAAGAATTGCGCAGTACGGTGTAGGCACGCAGGGTTCAAGTTCCAACGTGCAAAATGAGTAACGGCGTCAGCACATCGACGGACAAGAATATCGTCGACAAATCTCGAAGCCACCGCAACAAGCCTGTTTCCCGGGCTGTGCGGCAGACTCGCGAACGCCTGCAATCCAGCCACGCTCCAAGCGGTGCATTTGATCGCGACGTGCTTGCGCGATATGTCAGCGCCGTCCTTCAAGGCGCGTCTATCACACCTCTCTTCGTCGTCATAGCTGCAGCGCTTGGGACCTATATCACCGAGAATACCCAGATCTTTCTCTGGGCGCTGCTGACATTGACGGCGCATGCCGCGAACGTGTTCCTGGCGCGACGCGCTCGCAAGCAGGAGATAACCGCCGTGAGCGCCCGGAGCTGGCGCCGCGCGCTGCTGCTCGGTCAGCTCATGATCGGCTGCTGCTGGGCCATCTTCGCGATGCAGGATTGCTCTGCCTGTGACCCGGCCAGTTTCGTTCTCTACAAGGGCGCGACCCTGCTGATCGCCCTGTCCGTCACTGCCATGTGGAATTTCATGCTGACGCCGTCGGTGCTCGTCACCTTCGCGCCTGTCGTGATCGGGCTTGCGACCAAGGCAGCATTCTCCCGCGAGATTCTGGAAATCAGCCTGACCGCCACCTTCACGACGACGGTCGTCTTCTTCAGTTTCATCAGCGACAGGCTGTTTCAGTCGAACCTCAAGATCCTCGCCTATCAATCCGAGAAGGACGACCTGATCGCCGAGCTCGAGGTTGCGAAATCGATGTCCGACGAGGCACGCCGGCGAGCCGAAGAGGCCAATCTGGCCAAATCACGGTTCCTCGCGTCCATGTCCCACGAACTGCGAACGCCGCTGAATGCCATTCTCGGCTTCTCGGAAGTGATGTCCGCGGAAGTGATGGGACCGCTGAACAACCCGACCTACAAGGAATACGCCGACGACATCCATCGCTCGGGCCAGCATCTCCTGAACCTGATCAACGAGATCCTCGACCTTTCTCGCATCGAGGCCGGCAAGTACGAGCTGAACGAGGAAGCGATCTCCCTCCTCGACATTTCCGAGGATTGCATCGGCATGGTCCAGCTGCGTGCGCGAGGAAAGAACATCTCAATCAGCCAACAGTTCGAACCGGAACTCCCGACCGTTTGGGCCGACGAGAAATCGATGCGGCAGGTGGTCCTCAATCTTCTGTCGAATGCCGTGAAGTTCACGCCGCAGGGCGGCGAGGTTCACGTCAAGGTCGGCTGGACCGCCGGCGGCGGCCAGTACATCTCGATCAAGGACAACGGCCCCGGAATTCCGGAAGAGGAGATACCGGTCGTCCTCTCCGCCTTCGGCCAGGGCTCGATCGCCATCAAGAGTGCGGAACAAGGGACCGGCCTTGGCCTGCCGATCGTCCAGGCGATCCTGTCCAAGCACGACGGCCAGTTCATCCTGAAGTCTAAGCTGCGCGAGGGCACCGAAGTCATCGCGATCCTGCCAGCCAGGCGCGTGCTGCAGACCGTTCCCGCCGTCGAGGAGGCACCCGTCGTTTCCCGCCGACGGAAGAGCTTCGCCTGACCTCGACTTACTTCACGATCTGTTGAAAATCCTTGTCCGCGACAAAGTCCTGCAGATCATTGTCGTCGCTCTCGGGATCCGTCAGCTCCAGAAGCCGGAATTTGTAATTGTGATTGAGTTGCACGGCTCTGCGAGCCGCACTCAGCACGGCGTTTCGCGCTTGTCGCAGCTCGCGCGTGGCGGCGCCTTCGCCGACCAACTCGTGATGTTTCTGGCCGTAGGCCGCAGCCATCAGATACCAGTAGCGCGCAAGATTTGCGGCCGGCGTTTCGGCAAGCGTATTGCCGATGTCGATCGCCTCGGCATAACCGCCCTCGCGGTATAGAAGGCTGAATATCACGTCCAGGCTGTCGTCGATCGATATTTCGGACGCGGTCGAGGTGTAAGCCAGCGACGGTCCTCCAGCTTTTTCCGCCAAGCGCGCTGCCGCCTCGCGCACTTTCGGCACACCGACTTGCAATCGCATTTCACCGGGCTCGGACTGCAGCACTCTTTCCGCATACTGGAACAGCGGCGACAGGTATATGCGAGTATAGAGATAGAAGAAGATGAAGCCTGCCACCAGTCCGGACACCAGAAGGAAGGGACCGATCGCCGGCAGCGTTGTCGCCTTGCTAAGCGAGGCAGGCATATTGCTTTCGAGAAACCCGCTGAAATCCACGAAGCGATCGTCCAGGGAACCAATCTGCGTCAGCCCCACCCCGACGAGCATCGTCGTCAACCACTCCGAAACGCGTTCAAGGTTGGTGTTGGAACTAAGCAGGCGCTCACCTTTCCCGGCGAGCCGCGTAGCCGGAAAGTCCGGATCCCCAGGCGCGGCAACAATCGCAACCTGATTGTCCTTGGTCATGATCCTCGGCACGGAAAACAGAAATCCGAGAAAGCCGCCAGCGGACATCCCCGCAAAAACGACAAGCCCGCCAACGCCACTTGCCGCAACCCAACCACTGAATTGAGAGAGAACGAGCAGAAACAGAATGAAGGCAACCGATATTCCGCCCACGACCACAAGCACAAGGGCCGGTCTACTGCGCTTCTTCTCCTCCTGCCGCCACTGCCACCATCTGAGATGCGACGACATATTCATGACTATTTCCCCACCGTTGACCCAACGGTAGGTAATCACAGTGTGAACACACCTTCAAGGTGCACTATTTAGGTAAGCAACCATAGAGTGCGAATGGTTGTATCGCCATTATCCGAGCAGCAGATGCTTGCCGATCGTAAACATCAAAAACAGCCCGCACGCCGCAAGCATGCACAAAACCGCAAACGATCCGAGATCCTTCGCATGTTTGCCGACCATGGAGATCTCGGGCGATATCCGGTCGATGACTTCTTCAATGGCCGTGTTGAGGGCCTCGATCGCAAACAGCGCCAGAAACAGCACGACGGCGATCATCAGTTCGGAAAGCGTCGCCCCGACGGCGAGCAGCAGAATGATGGAAACCGCGAAGAACAGCAGTTCCTGGCGAAACGCTGCTTCCTTGATCAGCCGACGAAAGCCGCCGAGCGAATAGCCGGCGGCGGCAAAGAAGTGGCTGAAGCCGGTCAGCTTCGTTACGGCGGGTTTCATCAAGCGGCCTCATTCGTCAAGTCGATGGCGGCGCCTTCGGCCGCCATGTTTCAGAAGATGCGAATACCGTTAACCGACCCGTACCGCAAGGCTCCGTCACAAAACTGTCACGGACACCGATGCTCAGTGCTTGTTCGTCACGCCTGCCTGGGCAAAGGTCGCCATGCCGGAATGGCATGCCGCAGCGGCCTTGACGATACCGGCCGCCAGCGCAGCACCGGTGCCTTCGCCAAGGCGCATACCGAGGGCGAGCAACGGCGTTTTTCCGAGCATCTCGATGGCGCGCAGGTGGCCGGGCTCACCGGAGACATGGCCGATGAGGCAGTGGTCGAGCGCAGACGGGTTGGCGGCCTTGAGGATTGCGCCGGCAGCCGTCGCGACGTAGCCGTCGATCAGCACAGGAATCCGCTCGACGCGTGCGGCAAGGATGGCGCCGGCCATGGCAGCGATCTCTCTGCCGCCAAGGCGGCGCATGATCTCGAGCGGATCGTGCAGGTGGTCGCGATGCAGCGCCACGGCCTTCTCGACGGCCGCGATCTTCCGCTCCAGCATCTCGCCTTCGGAGCCGGTGCCCGGTCCGACCCAGTCACGGGCGGAACCGCCGTAGAGCGCATAGTTGATCGCTGCGGCGATCGTCGTATTGCCGATGCCCATTTCGCCGATGCAAAGCAGGTCCGTACCGCCGGCAATCGCCTCCATGCCGAAGGCCATCGTCGCGGCACAGTCGCGTTCGGAAAGCGCGGCTTCCTCGGTAATGTCTCCGGTCGGATAGTCGAGCGCCAGATCGAAGACCTTCAGGCCGAGATCGTAGGCAACGCAGATCTGGTTGATCGCTGCACCGCCCGCTGCGAAGTTCTCCACCATCTGCTGGGTGACGGACGGCGGGAAAGGCGTGATCCCCTGCCTCACGACACCATGATTGCCCGCAAAGATCGCCACCAGCGGCCGGTTGACCGCAGGTGCGCGGCCGGTCCATGCCGCAAGCCAGAAGGCGATTTCTTCAAGGCGACCGAGCGCGCCCGGCGGCTTTGTCAGCTGCGCATCGCGTTCGCGCGCAGCAACCAATGCGGCGGCATCCGGTCCCGGCAGCTCGCGCAGCAATGCCCGGAAATCGTCGAACGGCAGGCCTGAAACGCTCATGAATGCGGCTTCCTTGTCTCTAACTTGTATTTTCGCTGCAAATCAGCTTCTTTCGTGGCCACTCTCTTAAAGGCAGCAGCTCAGGCGAACAACTGCAAAAGCGCTGCAATATGGTCGCGGAGCAAGCCTGCATGAACATCGGAAACTACGGGGCGGATATCGCCCGGGCGATCGGTTTCCTCAGCCGAATTCCGATGCCGCGGGCGGCGTTCGCAGGCTATGACGGCAAGCTCGACCGTGTTGCACGCGCCTTTCCCGTCGCGGGCGTGATCATTGCCCTTCCGCCGGCTCTGGTGTTTTTCCTGATGCTGTCCCTGCACGGTGACAGGCTGATGTCGGCACTGGTGGCATTGTCCGTTCTGTGCATTCTGACAGGCGCATTGCACGAAGACGGCTTGGCCGATTGCGCCGACGGCATTGGCGGCGGTCGCGATCGTGAACACAGCCTGTCGATCATGAAGGACAGCAGGATCGGCACTTACGGCGCAATTTCTCTCGTTCTGTCATTTTCGCTTCGCGCTGCCGCGCTCGCAGCCGTCGCGCGCGCGGAGGCGCCCATTGCCGCCGCGCTTGCCCTGCCCGCTGCCGCCTGCATCAGCCGCAGCGCCCTCGTTTGGCACTGGTATCGTCTGCCGCCGGCAAAGCCCGATGGTGTTGCCGCCGCCTCCGGCCAGCCGAACGAAAGCGCCATGCAGATCGCCGTCGTGTCGGGCTGCCTGCTTGCGGGCCTCCTCATCTGGCCGAGCCTCGGCCTCCTGCCCCTCGTCTGCGCTGTTCTTGCGGCAGGCGTGAGCACTGTCGTTTTCACGACCTACACCCGCAAGCGCCTGCTCGGCCACACCGGCGACACGCTCGGCGCAACCGCACAGATTTCCGAGATCGCCTGCCTCTGCGCCCTTGCCATGGCCTTGTGAAACAACGATAAAGCTCGTCATGCGCACGCCCTGCATCAACGTATGCTCTATCGATCCCGCCAATGGTTTCTGCGTTGGCTGCGGCCGCACGCTTGACGAAATCGCAGGCTGGATGTCGCTCAGTGAGGAGCAACGCGATACGATCATGACGTTGCTGCCGCAGCGGCTCCGTCGCACGAGTGCGACAGCCCTGGAGCATCGTGCATGAGCCGTATGGTTGTCCTTCTCGCGGTACTCGGCATCGGCCTGGCTGTCCTGCTTTTCAATCACGATAACGCACGCATCATGGGCATGCGGACCGACGATTTCGGACGCGTGGCCTACCTGCTGCCGATTGCCCTTATGCTGGCGGCCGGCATCTGGTCCAGGCGGATCAGCGCTGGCGAAACACTCCGCAACATCATGATCTGGCTGGTCCTGATCCTCGGGCTCGCGACAGTCTACCTCTACAGGCAGGAAGCGTCGGGCGTAGGCAACCGCCTCCTCGCCGGCCTCGTTCCCGGCCGTGCCGTCGTGGTAACGACAAGCGAAGGCGGCAAGGAGGTCATTCTCCACAAGCTCTTGAACGGCCATTTCGAGGCCGAAGTGATGGTCAACGGCCAGTCGATACCCATGCTGGTCGACACTGGCGCGAGCATGATCGCCCTGTCGCGTGAAGATGCCGAACGCGTTGGTATCATCCCTGAGAACCTGACCTATTCCATGTCCGTGATGACCGCCAACGGTCGCGCCAGTGCCGCACCTGTTACCCTTGCCGAGGTCTCGATCGGCCCGATCGTGCGCAACAATGTCGTGGCCAGCGTTGCCGAGGACGGCAAGCTCGATCAGAGCCTTCTCGGCATGAGTTTTCTGGAAACCCTGGGGTCGCTGCAGATGCAGACGGACGAACTGCGGATGCGCGATTAGTCGGCCATAAGGTGCGAATTCCGGTTCGGCACGATCAACGAAAATGAACGAGCGACGCAAAATCTGATGGGGTTTTCCGGCATCAGTGGTCGCAAATCGTCCATCTGACGGCCTCCGTCGGTTGCTCCCGATGCTTTCATAAGCAATGTTGCGGGCTCGGATTCACCGATCCGTTCGGATCAGGATGCCTGGGAAAACAATTTGACTGATATCAGCAGCCAAGCGGAACGTCCGTGGCACCGCCGCCTGGACGTAACGATCTCGCTTCCAATGGCCATGCTTGCAAGCTACTTTGCATTGGCCCTGATCGCACGTCTGTTGCGCGGCAACGACCTTTCCGCCGACGAAAACCAGCTGGCATTCCTGTCGCAATTCATGTGGCTGGGTTACGGCAACCAGCCGCCGTTCTACAACTGGCTCGCCTGGATCTCGACCCATGCGTTCGGCACGTCGATCCTATCGCTGTCGTTGCTCAAGGACCTGCTGCTCTTTCTAAGCTGTCTCTGTCTTGGCGTGGCAACGCGAGTTGCCACGGAACGCAAGGAATGCGCAGAGCTTGCCGCCATAGGTGCCGTGACACTGCCGGCGGTTTTTCTCCTCTCCCAGCGCGACCTGACGCATACAGTCGGTGCCTTTCTGGCCGTCGCGCTGTTTCTTCTCTGTCTCTTTTCTGCCCTCAAGCGTCCGACCGCGTTGAACTACGCTCTTGTCGGGCTTACGGCCGGGATCGGCTTTCTTGCCAAGTATAATTTTGCGGTTCTCCCGATCGCAGCGGGGATTGCGCTGCTGCTGGACAAGGACTGGCGTGCCCGCGCGCTCGACTGGCGCGTGGCGATTACCGTCGTCGTCGGGCTTGCTGTCGTCGCCCCGCATCTGAACTGGGTTCACGATAATTTCGGCATGGCAACAGGCGCAACCGTGGAGGAGATGCAGGAAGCCGCAAGCGGATCGCTTCCCAAATGGTTGACGGCCGCGGCCGCCCTCCTGCTTTCCGTGGTCAAATGCTCCGCGATCACGCTCGCGCTTTTCGCGCTGGCCTACAGGAGCCAGCTTGCCGATATCGTCAGGGCCGAGAGCAAGTGGACGCGCCTGACCGGGCGCATGCTTCTGATATCGCTGCTGCTGGTCTTCGTCGTGCTGATCGCCGTCGATGCGACGACCGTGCGCCCGAAATGGCTGGCGATCTATTTTCTGCTTCTGCCCGTCTATCTCGCCTGCAAGGTTGCCGCGGCCAACGTCCGATCGGAAAAGGCCACACGGCAGTTCACCCTGGTATCGGCGGGGATCGTCATGTCGTTCCTCGTCGTGATCCTCATCGGCGAACTGACGGAGCCGTTGCGCGGCAAGGATGACGACAACTCGGCGCCCTACGCTGCCCTCGCCTCCCAGGCACGTGCCGCCGTCTTGACCGACGCCACCGTCATTCTTGCAGAGAACGTACCGCTCGCCGGAAACCTCAAGATATGGCTTCCGAACGCTCTTGTCGTGACACCGGATACCGCCGCCATTGTCGGCGCCCACCCCGCCATTGTCGTCTGGCAGGCGGACAAGAGCGGTGAGCAGCCGGCATGGACAACGGAATGGATGGAGCGGTCGAACCTGCTCGACATCCACTCCACAACCGACGGCAACTTCCGTCTGGCCGTGCGCTCCTCGGCTCCGTGATCTCCAGGGTCAGGCGCCTCCGCCTGATCCCCCGGGGTCAGGCACCGGTGCCTGACCTTACCTCAGTTGCGCAGACGATATCCGGTCTTGAACATCCAGCCGAGCGTCCCCAGGCACAAGGCCAGGAAGATCGAGATCATCCCGAGGCTGACCAGCGGGTTGACGTCGGCGATGCCGTAAAAGCTCCAGCGGAAACCGCTGACGAGATAGAGCACTGGATTGAAATGGCTGACGGCCTGCCAGAATGGCGGCAGCATGTTGATCGAGTAAAAGCTGCCACCAAGGAACGTCAGCGGTGGGACGACCAGCATCGGGATAAGGTTGAGCTGCTCGAAGTTGCTGGCCCAGATGCCGATCATGAAGCCGAACAGGCTGAAGGTGATCGCCGTCAGCAGGAAGAACAGCACCATCATGAACGGGTGCTCGATCCGGACATCGACGAAGATATTCGCCGTCAGAAGGATGATCACGCCGATCATCAGCCCCTTCGTGGCAGCAGCCCCGACATAGCCCAGCAAGATCTCGGTCATGGCGACCGGTGCCGACAGGACCTCGTAGATCGTCCCGGTAAACTTCGGAAAATAGATGCCGAACGAGCCGTTGCTGATGCACTGGCCGAGCAGCGTCAGCATGATGAGCCCCGGCGTGATGAAGGCGCCGTAGGATACCCCCTCGACCTCCTGGATCCTCGAGCCGACCGCTGCCCCGAAGACGATGAAATAGAGCGATGTCGAAATGACGGGCGAGACGACGCTCTGAAGCAGCGTGCGGCGGGTCCGCGCCATTTCGAAGAAGTAGATGGACTTGATGGCCTCGAAGTTCATTTTGCCCCTCCCACGAGCGCCACGAAAATGTCCTCGAGCGAGGTCTGCTGTGTGGACAGGTCCTTGAAATGGATGTTGTGCTGGCCGAGCCGCGTCAGCAGCGCCGCGATGCTTTCCTGTTCGTTCTGCGAGTCGAAATCATAGACGAGCCGGCTTCCATCATCGGAGAGCGACAGACCGTTTCCGGCAAACTCCGGCGGCAAGACTGGCAACGGCTCGCTGAGTTCGAGGATCAACTGCTTGCGCCCGAGCTTCCTCATCAGCGTGCTCTTCTCCTCCACCAGCAGGAGCTTGCCGCCATTGATGACGCCGACGCGATCGGCTATCTCTTCCGCCTCTTCGATGTAGTGCGTCGTCAGGATGATCGTGACGCCTGCCCGGCGCAGCGTCGCCACGACCTCCCACATGTCCTTGCGCAACGCGACGTCGACCCCGGCTGTCGGCTCATCGAGGAAAAGCACCATCGGCTCGTGCGACAGGGCCTTGGCGATCAGCACGCGCCGCTTCATGCCGCCGGAAAGCTGCCGAAGCGTGTTGTCCTTCTTGTCCCAGAGCGAGAGATCGCGCAGCACCTTCTCGATATGGGCGGGATTGGCCTTCTTGCCGTGCAATCCCCGCGAAAAGCTCACCGTATTCCAGACGGTCTCGAACTGGTCCGTGGTCAATTCCTGCGGAACGAGACCGATCATCGATCGCGTCAGCCGGAAGTCCTTCACGACATCCTTGCCGTCGACGAGGACATGGCCGCCACTTGGGTTGGCAATGCCGCAGACGATCGAAATCAGCGTCGTCTTGCCGGCACCGTTCGGGCCGAGCAGCGCGAGGATTTCCCCGCGTTCTACATCGAGATCGATACCTTTTAGTGCCTGGAAGCCATTTGCGTATGTCTTGGTGAGATCACGGATGGAAATGATTGGGGCCATAGGGCTTTTTTCTAGGTTAGCGCGGAATTACTCGCGCTATATAGCCGCCGCGAGCACGTTTGACATCCTGTAACGCGCGAACAGAGTATTCGTATTCACGAAACGCTGAAAGAACGAAAGATTCTACTCTTCCTTCGTTCTATGCATTGGGGGTTGGCCGGATCGCGATTAGTCGCAGTAGGCCTTGCCGCTCTGGCGTGCCCGCAGGTCGAAATGGAAATGGTTCCAGTGCTCCGGGTTGCTGCCCGGGCCGAGAACGGTGTTGAAATATTTGCAGCTGTCGCTGCGAACCGCCTTCAGCAATCGCCCCTCGCGGAAGGAGAAAAGCCCCTTCTTGCGGACATCGATCTCGTGGCCGCTCTTCAGGACGAACTTGCCGACGTCGATCGCGTTTCCGCGCGCATGTTCGGACATCGGATTGTATTTCTGGCGGCTGTTGTTCATGCGCCGGCAGCTGTATCCGCCAAGCGGCTGGATCGTCTTGATGCCGGACCAGTAGCGGAAGCGCGCTGACGGTGCGAGCTCGTTCTTGACCCACTTCGCAAAGGCAAGCGTCACCTGGCAGTTGAGCACGACTGCCGGCTTGACGGCGATATTGCCCGACAGGCCCTGCAGCGAAACCGGGTACGGAACCTGGCAGGCCGGTCCCTGGGAGATCGGCGGCTTGTCGGTGAAGACGACGCCCATGCGCTTCAGCTCGCGGCGGCATGCAAGCTCGGAGCTCGGCATCACGCCGGGATCGACCGGCGCCGGAGTGCTCATCATCGGATTGTTGGGGCGCAGCATCGCCACCTCAGTCTCGTTTTCCTCCGGAACCCTGGCCGGAGCGACGACTGGTCGTCCGTCACCCCAGGAAGGGGCCGCGCTCATCGCCGCTTCGCTGGCTGGCCGCGGAGCCCGCGTCCGATTTATCTGCGTCGGACTATCCGTCCCGATGCCGTCCACGACCGGTTGATCGGATTGACCTTCGGCGATCTGCTGTTCTTCCTCGGCGGCAAGCCCGGTGACTGGTTCAGCGCCGAGTTCCGCGTCCATGTTGACGCCGCCCGCCGGAACAGCAAGCTGTTGCGTGCCGCCCCACGTCTGCGGCTGTCCTGAGAACTGGCCGGCCATGCCGCGAGCACCGGCAGAGGCTTCATCGCTGCCAATGCGTGGCAGCGCTTGTGACGCCGGCATCGGCTGCGCCATCCGCGCCGAATGCCCGGTGCCCGCGAGATTGGGCGTATTGAGATAATCGACGGATTGCGAGGTATCGCGGACGGGCTGCGTGGAAACGGGATATGCCGGCTGAACGTCAGCGCTCGGCATCTGGACCGGCGCCGCATAATGCTTCTGGGGAGCAATGGAACTCACCTTCATGCCGCTGTCGACATCGCCGGGAGGTACGAGCCCGTCCGTGGAACAGGTCGTCAATGCTGTCGAAAGCAGCACTGGCAGCAAGGAACGCCGCAGATGGGAAACAAACGCCATACTCTCATCGCTTCCGGGTATCGGCAGTGACCAAAAGACTTCACCCGAAATTTAGTAAAAAACGGTGAACGAAAACTTACCCGCCGGAGCCGATGACATTTCCCCAAGAAGTCGTGGCGTCGAATGCTGGCTCTGCCGATGCTGCAGCGTCGGGCCCGTTCACCCGTGTCGGACCGCACGATAGGCACTGATGATTGCCTCTGCCGCCTTCTCCGCTTCCGACATATCGGTTTGATAATTGCTTACCGACAGCCGCATGATCTGTCGTCCGCGCCACGTCGCACCACCTGCGAAGATACGGCCAACCCGCTGCAGCTCGGCGATCGTCTCCGTTGTCAATGCGTCGGCCTGCTCTGCCGGCAAATCGGTACCGAATCGGACAATGGCCTGATTCAGGACAACGCTGTTGCCGATCGCTATGCCGGGCTCCGAAGCGAGCGCCGTCGCGATCCTCTGGGCAGCATCGCAGCAGCGATCGACCAAGGCTTCGATACCGGATCGGCCAAGGTGTCGGATCATGGCCCAGGTGGAAAATCCGCGCGCGCGCCGCGAGAGTTCGGGAACATAGTGCGAGGGATCACGCTCGCCCTCGCGCGCGAACGGAAGATAACTGGCGGCAATCGTCATGGCGCGCCGGTGAGCGAGTTCATTGCGGATGATCGCATAGCCACAGTCATAAGGCGTCTGCAGCCACTTGTGGCCGTCGGTCGCCCAGCTGTCCGCAAGCGCCGCACCATCCGTGAGATGGCGGCGGCGCGCCGACGCCTGCGCCCATAGACCAAACGCACCGTCGACGTGAACCCAGGCTCCCTTGGTCTTCGCCATCGGAATCAGCTGCGCAAAATCATCGCAATGGCCTGTATTGATCTGCCCTGCCTGAAGAATTGCGATACAGGGCCCCGCCACTCCCGCAATCGCCTCACCGAAGGCATCGGGCTTTATCCGCCCCTGTTCGTCGGTCGCGATCCTGACAACGCGATCATGACCAAGCCCCAGAAACTGCAGGGCGGAAAAGACCGTCGTATGCGCGTCGTCGCCGATCAGGATGCTGATCGGCGGTGCCCCGAACAGGCCGAGCGCATCGGCATCCCAACCTGCCTGCATCAGAACCTCGCCCCTGGCGGCCGCCAGACACGTGAAATTCGCAACCGTCGCGCCGGTGACGAAGCCGACGGAACAGGACAGCGGCAGGCCAAGCAATTCCAGCAGCCAGCGACTGGCGATGGTCTCGACGGCGGCGGCAGCCGGCGTAGCGGTGTGATTGCCGGTGTTCTGTCCCCAGGCGCTGGTCAAAATGTCGGCGGCCACACCCATCGGATGCGAGCCGCCGATGACCCACCCGAAAAATCGTGGCCCGGTCATGGCGTGAAGGCCGGGTTCGGCCCGGGTGACGAGGTCATCGAGAACGGTTTCCGCCGGTGTCGCCCCCTCGGGAAGCGTCTCGGAAAAATCGGCGAGCGCCCCCGCATAATCCGTGCGGGGGCGCTGCGGCCCTTCCGCGACGTGGTCGCGAAAGCGTGCAGCGTGATTGGCGGCCTTCGAAAAAAGTTCCCTGTTGTCCACCGCATCTGCCTCCCGGCGGGCAGCGAACCCGCACAATCTGATGTCGGATATCTGGATCAGGAAACGATAGCGGCAACGCCCGGCCTGAGCCAGACGCCAAAGGGAGGTACAGTGAAGATAGCAGTATGCCGGCGGCTCAGCCGGCGAAGCGTACCGATGTCGGGCGCGACACCTTGATCTCGTGGGTCCGAACGCTGTCGCGGCTATAGATCTCGTTCATGATCTTGGCGACTTCGTTGGCGTAGCCTTCCGTCAGGCCGTGCATGATCTGGCCGCCGAATGACGCCGGCTCTTCAGTCTGATTGTCCCAAACCATCCACATATCCAGCGGATCACAGATGGTATCGTAACGCGGGCTGTAATTACTCATAAACTCGATGCCTTGACTATGCCCGACACATAGCGCGCGCCTGTTAACGCGAGCTTGCACAGACCCGTCATTTCATAGGGGCGAAATCTTGCATCGTCTACCGGCACCGCGAGAGAGGTGAGCCACATGCTTAACACTCGCTCATCGCGGCGGCACGCTGCCGGTGACAATCCTGTCGGTCTTGGAAAGATCCATCTGCGGCCAATTGGACGCAGTTTCGTTCGCCGGACGGCTACCGATCGCAAGAATCGTGATCAGGCCGGCCACAATGGCAGAAAGGAGCAAGCCGCTATAGGTCATGTTCAAACCTCGAAAATGTGGTTTCCCAGCCACTGCGGCGCAAACTGATACGCGAGCCTAAATGAAAGCCTAAGGAACGTGGTTAACCCACACCAATATCCACATTCGGAACATGAGATTGGTGGTCACCGTCAGTCCTGAGATGCGTTCGCCTCCTCCTTCGCCTCGAAAAAGCGCTTCAGTTCATCGACCTGTCCCGCGGTGATGGCGGGATTGGTCACAGCAACCCAGGCGTCGATGTAATGCTGAGGCGCGTAGACATGCCCGTAGCCAATAGGCGACGTAGTCGCGATCGCCATGTCGAACAACAATTGCAGCATCGTCAGCGCGGGAAGCCAAGTGAGGCTCGGCGTCACATCAGGGCCGCGCGGCGCCTTCATCCAGTCCGGCTCCCGGTAAAACGAATGCGCATCGAAGAAGGTAACGGGATCACTGGCGTATTGCAGATAGACGATCCGTATCGGCCCCCAGATAGCTCCGGGGATATCGAGAGCATTGTTCTGGTTGGTAAAGCGGATGATCGAGCCGTCACGGAAGCGTGGCAGCCAGGCAGGCGATTGTGGATCCCGCGCTGCCGTCACAGCGCGCCACGTCGCGCTCTCGAAAGGCGGGCCGCTCCACAGCGCCCCCTGAAACGGATCGGCGACGATGTCGAAGATATCGGCCGATATCTGCGAGTTGAGCGCGCCGAGGCTGAGGCCATGCAGATAGAGCTTCGGTCGCTTGTCGCGCGGCAGGCTGGTCCAGTAGCGATAGACCTCGCGAAACAGCGCCCGGGCAGAGTCGGCGCCGTATTCGGGCTCCACCAGCAGTGAAAGCCAGCTCGTAAGGTACGAGTATTGCAGACCGACGCTGGCGACATCGCCGTGGTGCAGATATTCGAGCGTATCCAGCGCGGCCGGATCGATCCACCCGGTCCCCGTCGGCGCGATAATCACAAGCAGCGAACGATCAAAGGCCCCCACTCGCTTCATTTCCTCCAGCGCGAGCTTCGCCCGGGCCTCGATCGTGTCGGCATTGTTCAGGCCGACATAGACCCGCACCGGTTCTTTGGCTGCGGACTTCCAGAAGGCTCCGATATCAGCAGCCGTCGGCCCGGATGCGATGAAGTGCCGCCCCTGGCGACCAAGTCCGTCCCAGGACACAAGCGAAGCCGCACTGCCGGTGTGCATGACGTCGGCGGGTACCGGAACGTCGTCCTCGACAAGCGCATCGACCTTGCGGAAAGACGAGTCGGCAAGGTGCAGCGCCCCTCGCAGCAACACGCCCTCAACCACCGACCAGAAGAGAAGAACCGCAAGAAGGCCGCCGACCACATTCGAGACGCGACGGGGAACGAAGCGGTTCAGCAGCTTCGAGATCGATGAAACCGTCAACTCAAAGAGCCGCCCCACAAGGATCGCGACGACGAAGACGACAGCCGCGACAGCTGCCAGCTTTGTCGGTTCGGCGGTATCCAGCGGCGGCATATGCCAGAGCTCGCGGATCGAGTTCTGCCAGGCGGCGGCCCTCCACAGGAAGCCGACGGACACCAGCAAGCCGCCGGCGAAAACGACGCTTTTCAGCGTCAGCAATCTGGTTCTCGCCGCCGGCAGTTCGAGATATTGCCAGAGCCAGGTCAGCACCACTCCGAAGAAATAGCCGACCGCAGCACTGATGCCCGACAGCGCTCCCTGCACGATAAAGGATCGCGGCATCAGGCTTGGTGTCAGCGATGCCGCGAAGAATGCGAAGCCGGCCGCGATCCCCACGACCGACAGCGAGCCGATGAACCCTCCGAGAAGGCGTTTCATGGAAGTCCTCTCAGGCTACGTCACTCGATCTGCCTAGTGCAGTCCGAGGAAAATGAACGGCTTCGCTTCCTTGAAATCCTTGGTGGCGTCGCCGGAATAGGTGTGATCCTGGTTTTCGCCGAGGTCGAGACGTTTGACCTTGCCTGTCTCCTTGGAGAAATCGATGGTCTTCAGGTCCACCCAGAAGGTGTTCGGCGTCAGCGCCGACTCGAAGAAATAGAGCTTGCGCTTGTGATCGAAGACCGTGCGCCAGCGCGTGGACGAGATGTTGGGTTCGTCGGGCGTGTTCAATCCAAAGGGAACCGAGGCATTTCTGATGACGCTGAACACGCTGGCGAGAGCGCGGTTCGGATCTTCGTCCTTCGGGATCGCGTTGATGTAGAAGGAGGCCCGGGCGAACCGATCGGAAGCCCGGTTCGTGCCGGGAAGCATGACGGTGCCGCCGATCTGCTTCCAGTAGGAATTGAGCGCGAGTTGCTGCTCGAAGATCGGCGAGTTCGTCATCACCTGATATTTGCGGTCGTGATGAATGACCTGCTTGCCCTTGACGTATTCGACGATGGCACTGTCGCCCGTCGCGTCCGACATCGAGAGATGCAGCGTCGTCAACCGGTTTTCACCCGGAACATTATCCGTGACGACAGTGAAAGGCTCCTTTTCAAGCGCCTTGACCGCTTCGTCGACGGTCGCGAAATTGTCGAGAACGTATTGCGCCCAGGCGGCTATCGTCAGTCCCGGCTTGCTGTCCTTGCCGAACGGCGGGTATTCGGATTCCACCAGCCACAGAAGATTGACATTGAGGCCTGCGTCATTGACCCCGTCAGTGGTCGAGACGTCATAACCGGTCGCAACCACGCTTCCGTATTTTGCGGTCCACTTGATGGAGTTCGGCCCTGCCTCGCCGCTTCGCTCGATACCGCGCGGCAGGATGTAGAGATTGGTCGCGACGTCGTTCTTCCAGTCCATGGACCGCGCCGTGATGATATTGTCGTTGGGCCCGAGATAGACAACGCGGGTGCAGGCTTCGGCCACCATCGGCCCGAGCGCCAGCATCGCGCCGAGCGACGCAGAAAGAAGCGACCGTAAAAAGGAATTCCTGACGAACAACATGAGCAACTCCAATCCGTGTTGGTTGACTGCTAGAAGCGCATCGAAAGCCCGATGACCGGCCCGTGCTGGCTCACGTCCCAGCGGAACTTGTTGGCGCCGGTAAAGTCGTCGTTCTCGTAATCCTGATAGAGCAGCCGGTAGCCGGCCCGCAGAATTGTCGGGTGTCCAAACATCATCGTGCGGTAGCCGAGATAGGCCTGCGCGTTGACGCTGACCTTCGAGCCGACGTCAAAACCGCCGACATCCGCCTCGGCAAACAGGTTCCATCGCTCGGTCAGGTCGGCATTCATGCGCAAGCCGACGAAAGGATCGGTCCAATCCGCACTCTTCTTGGTTCGCAGGCCGAAAGCCTGCACATCCGCCTTGAGTTCCGTCCAGCGAACACCTGCCGTCGGCTCGATCGACAGCGTGCGCGGCTTTCCGAACACGGTGTCACCGCCGAGTTGCTGTTCGTACGCCTTGTAAAAGGCGCCGGCCGAAAGGGTTGTGGTCGTTATATCAAGCCCGATTTCATGCGCGAACACGTCCTCGCTCTGGCTGGTCTTGACGTATTGCCCATCGAAATAGACGCCCCATTGGCCGTTCGTCAGCTCGATATTGCCCATCGCCACGAGATCGAGATGGTCGAATATCTCCGAGAATGGCACGTCGACATCGGTATCGAAACCGGCGAGAGAACCGCTTCCCTTGAGCGACGCGGCCCAGGCATAAGGGCTGACGATAACAGCCCACTCCCGTTCCGGCGCCATCCGCTCGGCATCAAAATCAGCCGCGTACGCGCCGAGGGGAGCAAATAGGACGGATAGAAGCATGACCAGAGGAAAAGCGGAGCGACAGGAGACAAGCATCGAAACCGGCATGCACAAACTCCGTTCCATCGTCTGGCCGCAGCTTACTATCGCAAGGCGCAAATTCAAGCGGGTTGCGCAAAACAAAACAAATGGTTGCACGGGCAACACACGGCTGATCCCAGCCATGTCCTCCACAGCTCCGCGGATCGGATGCGCACACATCCGGCTCCGCCTCAATTCGATTTGGAATTGCCGGCCAATAAGCTAGGCTCCGGCGGAATCGAGTACGCATCCAGATAGGAGTTCCGCATGACCGACAACGCCAAGCCGAACGGCGCCCTGACCCTTCGTACGGTCGCGATGCCCGCCGACGCCAATCCGGCGGGCGATATTTTCGGCGGCTGGGTCATGGCACAGATGGACCTTGCCTCGGGCATCATGGCATCCGAGCGCGCCAAGGGCCGCGTGGTGACCGCTGCCGTCAAGGAAATGGCCTTCGCCCTGCCGGTAAAGATCGGCGACACGCTCTCTGTCTATACGACGATCGAACGCGTCGGTCGCACCTCGATCACGCTCTCCGTCGAGGCATGGGCAACGCGCGCCCGCTACAACAACATGGAACGGGTGACGGCGGCGACCTTCATCATGGTTGCCCTTGACGAACAGGGCCAGCCGACGCCCGTTCCGGCGGAGTGACGCATGGAAGCCGTCAGCTCTCCCGAGGTCTTCCTCCACATCAAGGTCGTGATGGGAATGGTGATCTCGCTGAGCCTCGCACGGCTGCTGACGGGGATCGCCGGCATCATCCAGCACCCGGGAAAGGCCAGACCCTATGCCGTCCATCTCGGCTGGGCTGCCTCCATGTTCCTCTTCATCATCCATATCTGGTGGTGGGAGTATCGGCTGCAGGCGGTGCCGGTCCTGCATTTCGGCATCTACCTTTTCCTCGTCTCCTTCTGCTGCCTGTTCTTCATGCTCTGCGCCCTGCTCTTTCCCGCCTCGCTCGACGAATACGGCGGCTATGAGGAGTATTTCTATTCACGCCGGCGCTGGTTCTTTGGCACGCTCGCCATCACCTACGCCGTCGACATCATCGACACCGCGATCAAGGGTGCCGATCACATCCAGTCGATCGGCTGGGAGTACCCGGCGCGCAACATCATTTATGTGATCCTCTGCGTCGTCGCCGCCTGGACCGCCAACCGCCGTTTCCACATGGCCTTCGTCTGCCTCAATCTGCTCTATCAGATCAGCTTCATCTTCCGCATCTACGACGTCCTCGGATAAGAATGCGCAACTTTTTGGTTGCCATTAAGTCACCGAAGTGAGATAAAAAGGCAACCAGGAGGTTGCCGATATGTCTGATCGCATCGAGAAGGTTATAGAACTGAATGCACCTGTCGAACGCGTCTGGAAGGCCATTACCGATCATCGCGAATTCGGCGAATGGTTCCGGGTCCAGCTGGACGGTCCCTTCGTGCCGGGTGAGAACTCCACCGGCCACATGACCTATCCGGGCTACGAGCACATACAGTGGCAAGCGACCGTCAAGCGCATGGAGGAGCCTGAGCTGTTTTCCTTCACCTGGCATCCCTACGCGATCGACCCCGATGTCGACTATTCCGGCGAGCCACCGACCCTCGTCGAATTCCGCCTGGAACCGACGCCGTCGGGCTCTCGCCTGACGGTTACCGAGTCCGGCTTCGACAAGGTGCCCCCGCATCGCCGTGAGGAGGCCTTCCGGATGAACGATGGCGGCTGGGCCGCACAGATGAAAAACGTCAAGGAATACGTCGATCGATAACGTCGAACGTCACCGTGAAAACGCGGCGATCCTGTTCGCCGCTCTGGGAGACCCGACGCGCCTGTCACTGCTGACGACCCTCAGCGACGGGCGCGAACGCTCGATCGCGGGGCTCTCGGTCGGCACCGTCCTGACCCGGCAGGCCGTGACGAAACATCTACATGTGCTGGAACAGGCTGGCCTCGTGCGCTCCAGCAAGGTTGGGCGCGAAAGCCATTACGCCTTCCAGCCCGACCGGATCGGTGAAATGCGCGCCTATCTCGACAGCGTCTCACGACAATGGGACGACGCGCTCGAGCGCCTGCGCGCCTTCGTGGAACGGTAGATCACGCCCGCAGGAATTGCGATCCCTTGTCGAAGCTCACGCCCGGGAAGATCTTTGCCGTAAGGTCATCGGCGCTGACGTCGAATTGCCGGTTAAGCATCGCCGCAGCCAGTTCGCGCACGTCGGCGGTGGGCGCAAGGTCACGCGCATCGAGGAGCTGCGGCTCGGCGAGCCCCGGCCATCGCCCGAGCATACGCCCGCCATTGATGCCACCGCCGGCCAGAACCGCGCAGCCACCCGTGCCGTGGTCGGTACCGCCCGACCCATTCTCGCGCACGGTGCGCCCGAACTCAGTCATCGCCAGCACGACCGTCTTTGCCCATATGTCAGGGCCGAGTGTCGCCTTCAGCGTCGTGATCGCCTGAGCCAGATCCTGCACCGGTCGCTTGAACTGACCGACCTGCGCGACATGTGTATCCCAGCCCGTGATCGAGAAGCTCGCAATCCTGTAGTCGCCCTTCAGCATCTTGCCGGCGAGGGCCGCGATATCGGCGATCTTCTCGCCTCTCGGGCCATCGGGCTCGGTCATGACAGAGGCGGCATTGGCGCGCGTCGCTTCTTCCATGGCCTTGGCGAAAGCGGGATCGCCCGCATAGAGCCGCTTCAGAAACTGCATCTCGTCCTTGGCCGGCCCGAGATCGGAATCGGATGCCCAGACGTCGACATTGCTGGGTCCGGACAGGATGAGCTCGGTCGAGGTGTTGATGTCGATCGCCTTTCTCGCGTCCGAGCGGGGAATGACCGCCAATGCGCGGTTGAGCCAGCCGGTCTTTTCCTCCTGCACATGCTCCCCACCCGATTCCAGCATGTCCTGCCCGTCGAAATGGCTGCGCTGATCGCGGTATGGCGTCGAGACCGCCTGCACGAAAGCAAGCTCCCGGTTCTTCCAAAGCGGCAGCAGATCGGCCGCAACGGGATGCAGCCCGAAATGCCCGTCGAGATCGAGCAGGCCGGTATCAGGCGTCAGCGCAAGCGTCGGTCGCAGTGCCGAGAAGCCCGCCTCCCCATACGGCTGCACGAGCGCCAGACCGTCCATCGCGCCACGCAGCACGATCGTCACGAAACGGTTGTCGCCCGGCATGGCGGCGAAAGTAACGGGCGTGAAGATCGGCGCCGCGGCAAGGCAGCAGGCGGAAGCGAGAAACCCCCGGCGGGAAAGCACGACATTGGTCATCAGCTTGCTCCTATCGGCGATTGAATTCGGGCGACGCCAGTGCAAGCATCAGGCCGCTGATCTTGTTGGGGCTTGCCCGACGATACGGATCGTGTCGTCCCGGGCGGCATCGGCGAGCGTCGCCTTCAGGAATTCGCGAGGATCGAGACCCTCTCCGAATTGCGCGGTCGCGCGCCGTGCCCAGCGCAATCGCTCGGCAAGCTGGCTTGCCGTGATCCACGCGCCGAAGGACTCCTCGAAGCCCGCCGGGCTGGGCGGGAGCCAGATGGGTTGTCCCATGCGCCGCAGCGCGCCCTGCCCCAATGCCCGCGCGGTCTGGGCGGCCTTGCGGTTCGTGACCGCAGCCTGATCCCCATCAGCCATCATGGCCACATCGCCGTTTGATTTCGCGTTGTCTCCGGGATCACCCTGATTGGCTTCAAGAAACCGGCCGACAGTGCCGTCACCGGGACCCGCGTTCAGCGCCCGCAACCCCGCGACCACATAGTCGAAAGGCTGTCGCGCCTTGCTGCCGGGATTGTCCCAGGCAGCGGGATGCGCCAGCATCGCCGTATAAACGGCTGTCAGATTGCCGTCCGTCTTCTTCCACGCATCGGTCATGACTGTAATCACGCCATCCGGAGGATCGTCGGAGATGAAGTGGACGACGAGTTTGCGACAGATGTGCTGCGCCGTCTTCGGGTTCGCTGCAAGATCGTCGAGCAGCGAGAGATAGTCCCGCTCCGTTCTCTTCGGTCCGCCATAGCTGACGCCGAGAACCTTATGCGGCCCGGGCTCGGAGATACCGGGCCGAAACATCGCGTCCATGTCGCGGCGATCGATCGTCAACCCCGTCAGGACCATGGCTGCGGCACGAACGTCGGCCTGTGTGTAGCCGCTGCCCGCCCCAAGCGTATGTAGCTCAAGCAGTTCGCGCCCGAGATTTTCGTTGAGACCTTTCTTTTGCTGCATCCCGCCGCGCGAATCCGGCCCCAGCGATTGCGCCTGGTCGAGATAGATCAGCATCGCCGGATGCTCGGTCGCGCTGCGCAAGAGGACAGAGAACTGCCCAGAGATATGCGGACGGATCGCTTCCGCCTCATAGGCCGGCACGAGCAGGCGCATGGGCAGGCTCTTGTTGGCGCTGGTGGAAAAGTGGTTGGTCCAGAAGGTCGCCAGTCGCTCATGGAAGCCGTTCGGTGAGAGAACTGCCTGCAAAAGCCGCGCATTGGCGTCCTGTTGGAACCTCGCCTGCGCTTGTCGCTGCAGCACCTTGCGGCGCTCTCGACGCTGCTGGTCGTCATCGTCGCTCTGCCTGAGATCGCGAAGCTGCTGCTGAAGATCGGAGATTGCGGCTCGCCTCTCGTCGAGGCCGCCGACGGGAAAGGCGATAGGCCACTGCGTGGCCGCGCTCAGCTGGGCGAGCAGGGCATCCTGGCTCTGCACCGGTGCCTCGCCCGGACGCAGACCGTAGCCGAAGCGGATCGCCGCCATGGTTGGAACCGAAAGGCTCATGAGCCGTCACCTCCATATCGCTGGATGGTGACAGGCTCTCAACAAATATGTCGGAAATTGCGGCAATTTCCGAACATGGACAATTTGTAATTCTCTGGCGATTCCAGTCCGTTAGCCGCGGAAAATGAACGATGCGCCGACCGCGATCAAGGCAAAGCCGATCGCATGATTCCACGTCAGGCTCTCGCCCAGCCAGAATACCGAAAAGCCGGAGAAAACGAGAAGCGTGATGACTTCCTGCATCGTCTTCAGCTGCGCCGTCGAATAGACGGCCGAACCGATGCGGTTGGCCGGCACCGCGAGGCAATATTCGAAGAAGGCGATTGCCCAGCTGACGACGATGGCGACGAAAATCGCCGTGCCCTTGTGCTTGAGATGCCCGTACCAGGCAAAGGTCATGAAGATGTTGGACGCAAAGAGCATGACAACCGGCCAGACGGCGGCTGGGCTGATGGCAAAGGGCATGGGCGATTCCCGACGTTGAAACTGGCGGCAGCATGTATCGCCAAATTATCAGGCTTCAAGTGCCTATTCCGCCGCTCTCACACTTATCGAGAGGTGCCGCCCTGACAGCCGATCGGCGGCCGGAACAAATCGCGGACCCCGCCGTTCTGTGCAGCGCCGAGATATTTGGTGGCCACCGCCAGCCGAGGCTCAAGGAAACGTCAGTCCGCGGGGTCAAGCATGACATGCAATTCTCGAAAGGTGTCCGGCGGATCCCTGGTTGCGCTCGCCTCGCTCAATTTCTTCCTCGCGGATGCCCGTGATGGCCTTGGTCCGTTTCTCGACGGCTTCCTGGCGACCCACGGCTGGAGCCCCATGAGCCTTGGCATCGTCGCAACGCTGGGCGGCCTCCTGGGATTGGTCGCCACCCCGCTCTTCGGCGCGTTGGTTGACGGCTCACCGCACAAGCGGCTGCTCGTTGCGGTGCCGGTCGTGCTGATCACCGCAGCGGCGCTATGGACGCTGGCAAGCCCCGGCAACGCGGCGGTGTTTGGCGGGCAATCGATGACGGCGATCGTCGGCGCGGTCATCGGCCCGGCGCTGATGGGGCTGACACTCGGGCTCGTGGGCGAACAGGCATTTCCCAATCAGGTCTCCCGGAACGAATTCTGGAACCACACCGGCAACGTGTTTTCGCTTGCATGCATCTACATCGCCACGATTTTCTTCGGCTTGACCGGAGTGATCGCCATGATGATCCTTACAGCCGCGGCGACGCTTTTTGCCGTAGTGGCAATCGACCCACGGCAGATCGACGACAAGGTCGCGCGCGGACTCAAACCGGATGATGGCGTACCCGGCCCCTCCGGCATAGCAGCAATAACGCGCTCCCCGGGGCTGATCCTGCTTGCGATGACGCTTCTGATCTTTCATTTCGGCAACGCGCCGATGAGCCGGCTCATAGCACAGAACTTCTCGATCCAGCTCGGTACACCGTTTCGCACCACGGCGATCGTGACAGGCGTTTCCCAGCTATCGATGATCGGCGTGGCGCTCGCGGCTCCCTTCCTGATCAACAGATGGGGACTGGCGTCGGCGTTCGTCATCGCCCTGTGCGCCCTGCCGATCCGCGGCGCCATCGCCGGCGCGTTTCCGAGTTTTACATCCATCTACCCGGTTCAGTTTCTGGATGGCGTTGGCGCCGGCCTCATCGGTATTGCAACACCGATCGCGGCCGAGCGAATCCTCTCCGGAACCGGACGTTTCAATGCCGGTCTGGCCGTGGTGATGACCATCCAGGGCATCGGCGCATCGCTCAGCAACGTCGTCGCCGGATGGCTGACGAGCCTCGGAGGTTACGGCCTTGCCTATTGGGTTCACGGAGGGGTCGCAGTGCTGGCGCTGCTGTTATTCCTCCCCATGCGGCACCTCATCGCCCCGCACAGGACATAGCCTGCCTACCTCGATGTCGCCGCATGGTGATTTGGTGGTGCAGCGGCGCCTGATTTCAGATCAGGCATTCGAGAATGGCGATCCACGGAATCTCGCGCCCGGAGCTGTTCACCCGGTCGTGCAGATACCCTTGGCTCGTCAGCTTCAGCCTCTTCTGCCCCACGCTGTCATTGACGTTTCCGCCGACGGTCAGAGCATAGGTCGGCGTCAGCTCCAAAATGATGTCGCCGTGCGACGGATAAAAGCTATCCGCCTCATAGATCAGCTCGGCCTTCGCATAGTCGAAACTCTGCGCATATTCTCGGCCACCGACGATCACGTCGCCGGGCTTGGGCTTGTACGCGCTCGTTTTCCGCGCCGCGTAGCCATAGCCGTTTATCGCCCCGCTCGCTTGCTGCATCGCCTTGTGGACATAGTGGCAATGAGCTTCGGTATAGAAGAACTTGTTGCCTGCCCCTGAGGTCTTCATGCAGAACGACACAAAGGCCGAAGACCATGCAGGCCTAATGTTGCCGACGACCTTGCGCCCGTCGAGATTGTTGTTGCCGACAGCCTTCCAATAGTCCTTCACAAAGAGGTAGTAGTCCTTGGCGTGTTGCGGACGGCCCCAACTCTCCCGTCCCTGTCCATTGTCCCAGCGGGTGTATTCGCCTTTGCATACGGCGACCAACTGATCAGAAAATCCGGTCATCGCTCTTTCCTCCCCGATAACGCTCGGCAAAGGAAATAGAGAGATCAATCCATGATTGTCGTCAACAAAATATAACCTTTAATTGAAATAATGAAATCAACAACAATTTAAAGGGGCATTAGCAAGATGGCCGAGTTGCAGAAAACATCCGTCAATTATCAAGAAGGCGGGCGCGGACACGCCGCGCCCGCTTCGGCGGCTCGTATGGCCGATCATGCACGCAGACCGCGTGGCTCCTCGGCCTCCTCTGTTCCGAACCGCACATCCTTCTTCTCGTAGCCAAAGCCGGCGAGCAGCGCGACCACGATGGCAACAACGGCCGCGACCATCAGCAGCGCATAGGCATAGTCACCATCCCAATGCTCGGCCAGTCCCGCCTGCAACGTCGCATTGCCTGACGCGAGCAGATTGCCGAGCTGGTAGGCAAATCCCGGGAACGTGCCGCGCACCTCGTCTGGCGACAGCTCGTTGAGATGCACCGGCACGATGCCCCAGGCGCCTTGCACAAAGAACTGCATCAGGAACGCACCGATCGCGAGCAGCACCGGCCCCGGCGCATAGACCCAAAGCGGCGCCACCGGCACGGCGATCAGCGATGCGATGACGATTGCCTTCTTGCGCCCGATCCTCTGCGACAGCGCGCCGAAGAACAAGCCGCCGCAGATCGCCCCGATATTGTAGACGATGGCGATCGCGCCGGTCGTGTAGCTGTCGTAGTTGCGCTGGGTCTCGAGGAATGTCGGATAGAGATCCTGCGTGCCGTGGCTGAAGAAGTTGAACGCCGTCATCAGCAGCACGGACCACAGGAACAGCGGAACATTTTCACGCAGCACGGCAAGGAACGGCCGCCGTCCCTGCTTCTGGCGCTTGATAAACGCCGGGCTCTCCTCGACGTTGCGCCGGATATAGAGCACCAGCAATGCCGGCAGCGCCCCGACGAAGAACATGCCGCGCCAGCCGATGACCGGGAACAGCAGGAAAAAGACGATCGAGGCAATCAGATACCCGGAGGGATAACCGGCCTGCAGGATGCCCGAGACGATGCCGCGGCTATCTTCGGGCACGGTCTCCATCACAAGCGAAGCACCGACGCCCCACTCGCCGCCCATGGCGATGCCATAGAGCGCCCGGAGCATGATGAACATGGTCAGCCCCGTGGAGAAACCGGTCAGAAACTCGAACAGCGAATAGAGCGCCACATTCACCATCAGCGTGATGCGGCGCCCATATTTGTCCGACGCCAGCCCGAAGAGCAGCGCGCCGAGCGGCCGCATCGCAAGCGTCAGGAAGATCGCGACCGACACAGCCGCGACGTCGGTATGAAATTCATCGGCAATGTGCTTGAGAACGAAAACCAGAATGAAGAAATCGAAGGCATCGAGCGTCCAGCCGAGATAGCTGGCAATAACGGTGTTGCGCTGCTGCGGGGTGAGCGCGCGCAGGCTCTGCAATGCGGACATCATGGTCCTCCGTCCGAAAGCGGCGGCGAGGCGGGCAATGTCCGGATGCCGTCGAAGAGAGGGATCGCCCGTGGGATGGGCGAGGTCGAAGCTGTGACAGGCAGCCTCGTTTAACGTCAGCATTACTGCCCTTGTTCCCGCCTGCGACAGTTTGACCGTCGCTCAGCGTTCACCGGCAAGCTTTTCGCGAATGTAATCCGGCCCACCGGTCACGCGCCTGGCAAAAGGTCGGTCGGGATCCACGACACGCCAGAACGGCGCGCTGCCCTCCTGGCTGATATGCACCAGATGCCGCCGCACCGTGACGGGACAGCAGGCATCCGCACCGTAGTTCGCCGCGAGCGCCCGCCGGATCTCCGCGAGATCCGAGAACTTTCCCGCTTGCGCGCCTCGCAACGCATCAATGACCATGCTTTCGCTCGGGATCAGCATGCGCTGCTCCTTTGCCCGGCCCTTCGGCCGCATCTTGATGACGGGAACATCGTCCATGGCATCCTCCTCGCTCAGGTCAGGTGCCTGCGGCGCTCTACCTCGGCAGCGGTCGGCTGTTCGAATTCGAACGAGCCGGTCACGATATCGCCGTCGCGAACGTACTTGTTCACCGTGACGCCAGTGCCCGAAGTCCGCGAACTGATGAGCTTCAGCTTGCCCGGAGATACTCCGTCGCCGAACAGCCGCTTGCCCTTGCCAAGCACGACAGGAAAGAACGAGATAGACAGCTCATCAACCAGATCGTTCCGGAACAGCGTCTGCAGGAAGTCGGTCGATCCCTGCGTCAGCAGATCAGGTCCATCGCTCGCTTTCAACGTCTTGAGCGCGCCGACAACATCGCTGCCAAGTACCTGGCTGTTCTGCCAGCCCGGCTTGAACTCCGGATTGCGCGTCGCGACGTATTTGGTGATCGTGTCGAACAGCGGCCCGATCGGATCGTCTGGCGCAACGTAAGGCCAGTGCGCGGCGAAGATGTCGTAGGTCTTGCGGCCGAGCAGCAGATCGAAGCGATTGGCGAACATCTCGCCGACCGACTCTCCCATCGCCTCGTCGAAATACGGCGCGGCCCAGCCGCCATAGCGGAAGCCGCCAATCGGATCCTCATCCGGACCGCCCGGCGCCTGCATGACGCCGTCGAGGCTGACGAACGCACCTGTAATGATCTTCCTCATCCCTGTTCTCCTTCTTGATCCATTGGGCAATGCGCCCCGACGTTCGTCACTCTGACGGGCTGAGCTCCTGCGCGAGTCCAATGAGAATTCCCTCGGGCCCCCGGATGTAGCAGAGCCGATACGCGTCCTTGTACTGGACGACGTCGCCGACGAGACGCGCGCCGCGCGTGCTGAGCCGTTGAAGTGTCTCGTCGAGGTCATCAACGGCGAACATGACGCGGAGATAGCCGAGGGCGTTGACTTCGGCGTTCCGGTGATCCGCGACGACCTCAGGCCTGAGGAACCGGGAGAGCTCCAGCCGACTATGGCCATCCGGCGTACGCATCATCGCGATCTCGACGCACTGATCGCCCAGTCCGGTGACGCGCCCGGCCCACTCTCCCTCGATCATCGCCCGCCCCTCGAGCTCGAGGCCGAGTTCTTGAAAGAAATCGATCGCCGCTCCCAAGTCCTCGACGACGATCCCCACATTGTCCATCCGCTTCAGCGCCATGCGCTCATCTCCGCCTGGTTTTCAGACCCCAAGGACGTTCGCCCGCCACCCACACCGACAATTGCATCCGAGAAAATCCGCCGCCACTGTTTGCCAAATCCGAACGATTCTTTTGTTTCCCTTTTGTACTCTTTGCCCCTTCACTTTCGCGGTGACTCTCGCCATATTCCGGCCATGGCCAAAACTCCGAAGAAATCTCCCGCCCCTGTTGGCTTCGAGGAAGCCCCGCAGTCGTCCTTCGAGGGCGCTCCCCTGTCCGGTTCCGTATCCGACTGGGTGAAGCAGCTGGAGGCCGATGCCGAGGCGTCAAGTGTCGAGACGCAGCGCCAGATCGCCTCGAAGGCCGGCAAGCATCGCAAGAAGGTGGAGATCGCAGCCAAATCGGCCGAAGGCCGCAAGCCCGAAGGGGCGTCCGAGCCGTTGCGAGGCCCCGCGGAGCGAAGGCGCAAGGCGCCGGCAGCGTGAGCGCTTCAAAAAGTGCGAGAGGCACCTCGATGGGCGGCTCGACCGACCCGAAGACCCGCGCCGCTGCCGGCCTCAACCCGGTCGCCGGCATGGACACGACGCTGGAGGAAGCCGCCTCGCTGCAGGCCGGCACCGCCGTCACCGCCACCGTCGAGGCCCTGTCGGCGCTGATCGAGAGCGGCAACCCGCTGCATAAGAACGGCAAGATCTGGACGCCGCACCGCCCCGCCCGGCCCGACAAGTCCGAAGGCGGCATCTCGATCCGCATGGACTCGGAATACCAGCCCGCCGGCGACCAGCCGACGGCCATCAAGGATCTCGTCGAGGGCCTCGAAAATGGCGACCGCAGCCAGGTTCTGCTCGGCGTCACCGGCTCCGGCAAGACCTTCACCATGGCCAAGGTGATCGAGGAAACCCAGCGCCCGGCGCTAATCCTGGCGCCGAACAAGACGCTCGCCGCCCAGCTCTATTCAGAGTTCAAGAACTTCTTCCCCGACAACGCGGTCGAGTACTTCGTCTCCTACTATGACTACTACCAGCCGGAAGCCTACGTCCCGCGCTCCGACACCTATATCGAGAAGGAATCCTCGATCAACGAGCAGATCGACCGCATGCGCCACTCGGCGACGCGCTCGCTGCTCGAGCGTGACGACTGCATCATCGTCGCCTCGGTCTCGTGCATCTACGGTATCGGCTCGGTCGAGACCTATACCGCCATGACCTTCCAGATGAACGTCGGCGACCGCCTCGACCAGCGCCAGCTGCTCGCCGACCTCATCGCCCAGCAGTACAAGCGCCGCGACATGGATTTCCAGCGCGGCTCCTTTCGCGTCCGCGGCGACACCATCGAAATCTTCCCGGCCCACTTGGAAGACGCGGCCTGGCGCATAAGCATGTTCGGCGACGAGATCGACGCCATCACCGAATTCGACCCGCTGACCGGCGCCAAGACCGGCGACCTGAAATCGGTCAAGATCTACGCCAACTCGCACTATGTCACCCCGCGCCCGACGCTGAACGCCGCCATCAAGTCGATCAAGGAGGAGCTGAAGGGCCGCCTCGTCGAACTCGAAAAGGCCGGTCGCCTGCTGGAGGCCCAGCGCCTGGAACAGCGCACCCGCTACGATATCGAAATGCTCGAAGCCACCGGCTCCTGCCAGGGCATCGAGAACTATTCGCGCTACTTGACCGGCCGCGACCCCGGCGACCCGCCGCCGACGCTGTTCGAATATGTCCCCGACAACGCCATCGTCTTCATCGACGAAAGCCATGTCACCATCCCGCAAATCGGCGGCATGTACCGAGGCGACTTTCGAAGAAAAGCGACGCTCGCCGAATACGGCTTCCGCCTGCCGTCGTGCATGGACAACCGGCCGCTGCGCTTCGAGGAATGGGACGCCATGCGCCCCGACACCATCGCCGTCTCGGCCACCCCGGCGGCTGGGAGATGGAACAGGCAGGCGGCGTCTTCGCCGAACAGGTGATCCGCCCGACCGGCCTGATCGACCCGCCGGTCGAGGTCCGCTCGGCCCGCAGCCAGGTCGACGACGTGCTCGGCGAAATCCGCGAGACCGCGGCCAAGGGCTACCGCACCCTCTGCACCGTGCTCACCAAGCGCATGGCCGAGGACCTGACCGAATACCTGCATGAACAGGGCGTCCGCGTCCGCTACATGCACAGCGACATCGACACGCTCGAGCGCATCGAGATCATCCGCGATCTCCGCCTCGGCGCCTTCGACGTGCTTGTTGGTATCAACCTTTTGCGCGAAGGCCTCGACATTCCCGAATGCGGCTTCGTCGCCATCCTCGATGCCGACAAGGAAGGCTTCCTGCGCTCCGAGACGTCGCTGATCCAGACGATCGGCCGCGCCGCGCGTAATGTCGACGGCAAGGTTATCCTCTATGCCGACAAGATCACCGGCTCTATGCAGCGCGCCATGGACGAGACCGCGCGGCGCCGCGAAAAGCAGGTGGCCTACAATGCCGAACACGGCATCACGCCGGAGAGCGTCAAGGCGAAGATCTCCGACATCCTCGACAGTGTCTACGAACGCGACCACGTCCGCGCCGACATTTCGGGCGCCTCGGGCAAGGGTTTTGCCGATGGCGGCAACCTCGTCGGCGGCAACCTGCAGACCCATCTCAACGCGCTGGAAAAGCAGATGCGCGACGCCGCCGCCGACCTCGACTTCGAAAAGGCCGCCCGCCTGCGCGACGAGATCAAGCGCCTCAAGGCCGCCGAACTCGCCGTCATGGACGACCCGATGGCGCGCGAGGAAGCACGCTCGCAGGAAGGCAGCGGCAAGAAGAGCGGCAAGCCGGCCGCAGGCGGCAGCTCCCTCTTCGCCAAGCCCGGCCTCGACGACATGGGCCCGGGCACCGACACCGAAACCCCGCTCTTCCGCAAGCCCGCGCTCGATGAAATGGGCCGCGACGTCGCAGACCCCTCCGGCAAGAGCCTCTTCCGCCGCAACAGCCTCGACGAAATGACCGTCGGCCGCACCGAAAAACCGGTCACCGGCCATCTGCCGGACAAGCCCGAGGCCGCCAAGGGCACGAAGCGCTTCTCACCGCTGCTGGAAGGCCAGCCGGAACGCGACGACGTCAGGCCGCTGGTGCGCGGCAAGACCGGCGTCGGGAGTTATGAGGATCCGGTGGATCAGAAACGCAAGGGGCGGACGAAGGGCAAGACGGGGCGGCCGGGGCAGTAACCGCCGCCGACCGGACCGTTTCCCTCTGTCGCGCCACCCACCCACACTCCCGTCATCCCGGACTTGATCCGGGATCCAGCCACCGCGCGTCCGCGCGGTGAATGACTCGGCGAACAACAACAATCTCCGCCCGATAGACATCGCGCCGCTGGATGCCGGATCGAGTCCGGCACGACGGCCACCATTGATTGCATTTCACCTCGGAAACACGCATCATCCGCGCATGAAGGGCTATGTCTACATCCTGGCTTCGCAGCGCAACGGCACGCTCTACACCGGCGTGACATCCAACCTGCCGCGCCGCCTCTTCGAGCACCACAATGACCTTACTCCAGGCTTCACCAGCCGCTACGGCGTCAAGACGCTCGTTTGGTTCGAGGAATACGATCTCGTCACCGACGCGATCGCCCGGGAAAAAGCCATCAAGAACTGGCCGCGCAAATGGAAACTCGACCTCATCGAGGCAATGAACCCCGACTGGCAGGACATCGCCCATTTCTTGCACGGCCTCTGAACCCGTACTACCCCATCCGCGCAGCATCGGCCGCCAACTTGCCCGTCACCCCGGACTTGATCCGGGGTCCAGTGCGCTCAAGTCCTTGAGCGAAGGAGACTCTCTCGCGCCGCAGACGCGGCGCTGCTGGATGCCGGGTCAAGCCCGGCATGACGGAAGGAGAGCTCTTTGGGAATGTCCCTAGTTTTGACCCGAAAATATTGTCGATGTGATCGTCTGTGCTGCGGATTTTGCAACAGCCAAAATGTCATCGTTACGAAGCGCATCTCTGTCTGTCTTTAAGCCTGCTTTCCCCAGGTCGCCCTCCAATTGGAAAACAAATCTACTGATATCACTTACAAGAGCAGCTTCGTCGTCGGCATAATTTAGTATACGGTCCGAGATAATCGAGATATTTTGGTCGTCAACACTTATGTCAGTCGTTAGGTTCGCCCCGCGCCGAGCAATAAACCACATAATATAAATTCTATATCTCTTCCACTCCGGCGATATGCGCTTCGTTCGGAATAGAAACTCGAGCCGGTAGTAGACGTATGCTGCGGCATGATACGGCTTGACGTTGTGGTCATCCAGAAATAGCGTTTTATCGAACTCGCGCTTAATTTGACGAAAGTCACGACCTGCTCGATGGGGCATACCTAAAAACATCGACACTACAGCTTTAAGTAATGCCACAGCATCAATAATACGAACTCGCTCAGGAACTTCTTCAAAGCGATACTGATTTTCCCTTCGCTCGAAGTAAAGGTTTCTGGGTTCCGGTTGATTTCTTACATACTCTTCGAAGTCTTTCAAAAACGGCCGCAGCGCCCAAAATTGCTCATCCCGCACAGGATTTTGCTTATTCGTACCCACGATTATGCTACGGACAAACGACACATCATCCGAAACGACCAATCTAAATGGCACAAAAGAGCCAGAGAGTCTCAACCGCTCGTTAAATACTACATTCGACGTTTGGCAACCATTAACTACTTGATAATCTTCAATTCTAAAGTTGTCACCAGTCGGCCGCCCCTGTCTCGCGACCACCGTGATACCATTATTCCTGTAAACAAAGGCTTCAGACTGAGAAATTAGGGAATCAGCCATCTGGTTGTTGATTTCACTCTCAGGGTCAAAATCCCTGACATTGTCGAAGAACAGTTTCCGATTGATACGCTGACTTGAATGATGCTCATCGGGATTTATCGTGATAATTCGTAGCAACTCGTCGGTTGAAATATATCCGATGTAAGCCTCAGACACATTTGAAATAGATGGCAATGTGATACGATTCTTGAACTGGAAACTTGCAGTAGCGGCGTCTGTCGCACGGCGATAATACTGCTGCAGTTGCGCAGCACCCACAAACTCCACCTCTATCTCCGAAAATAGACTTAGTCCTTCCAATACCCCCTTGTTTTCGCCACGAGGTCACGCGCATGACTGGAGACTTCTCCCTTACCCGTCACGACGTAATATATTCTCAGCTTCGGATTTGAAGTTAACTTGCTGGCATTCTCAAATATAAAAGAACGTATAGCTTTTGCATCGTTAAGTTTTTCAGCTTCATATTTCTTATCTGAAATAAAGAAGTCCTCAACGGCATCTAGGAATTTTGAGAGGTTGCCATAGTCAATCCCCTCAGACGTCTTCGATTGAAAGAAATAGAATTCCGCGTCGTTAATCCGTCTAAGAGAACTCAATTCCTCGACCGAAGTCGCGACTTCTCCTCCAACCGTAATTCCTACGCCATCCAGACCAAAATCACTTCCTTCAAGATGGAAGTCATCTGCCGACACCCCCAAGCCATCTCGGCCATTTGCAATACAGAAGATGCTATACTTTTCAAAATTCTCTGCTTCGTCGGCACTATCTAGTGAAAAGAAGTTCTCAAATGCTGCCAACTGCGATTTAATTATGGGGTTACGAATCGGCATATAAAATCCCTTTAACAACAACTGTAGATTTAATTATCCAATAAATTTCTCGATTTCAAGTAGAGACGATTTACGATCGTCGTTTCTCACCTCGAGGCGAGAAGCACGATAGACGAAACTGAAGCATCTAACTCCACTTCGCGATCTGCAGCAGCGATTTCACACACATATATATTTTCACACACGTATATATAGATATATATACAAAGGATTGGCGGGTGCGCGATCCAACCCATGCCATCATCGCCTCGTCCCGTCACGGATACACCGGAAGGCGTTGCGGCGAGGCGGGACCGGCGCGGGGTGTGAGGGTAGGACGCAAAACCTCATGCACCGGGTCCGCAGAAAATGGTCTCCCTCCGGGGACGGCGGCCCGCGCGAATGCGGCGTCGAGTTGAGCCCCGGACGTGCCTGTGTGGCACACATGGCCCCCAGGGGAAGCAAAGCTTCCTCGGGCAAGGCGGCAGAGGGACCGGAGTTGTGGGCATAAACCGCCGAGCGGGGCGCTCGACAGCGCCATTTTACACGTTTCAGATGAGGCTCTTTCGAGCGCCCCGTCCGAACCCCGCCGCCCGCAAGGGCCGGCAAACCGATTGAAGGATCAAACCACGGGCGAAACCAGCCGCGTGAAGGCAAAGCCGCGCGCCGCCGGCAGCGCCGCCAGACAGAGACGCCAAGCATCGACGGAGGAGCAGGCATGATCGGATCCGAACTGAAGGCGCCGAGAGCAGGCATGAGCGACTGGGAACGCCGCATCGACGACTACGGCAGGCTGGCCCTGCGCGTGCGCACCGCCGAGATGCTCGGCCTGCCGGCAAGGGTCTGCGGCATGCGCAACTGTCGCCGCAAGCGATCCTGCGGGTTCGCGTTCATCGCCACCAGGCTGCCGGTCTGTTCCACGATGCTGACCGAGGAGCAGCGCAAGGCGCATGACGAGCTCCTCGATTTCGCCGGCCGCGTCTATGAAGCGGCGCACTCCGGCCACTTCGGCAACCTCTATCGCCTGCTTCTGCAGAACCCGCCGGAATATCACCGCTCGGTGATAGAGATCGTCCGTCATGCCCTGCCACCGCGCCGTCGCCTCGACGCGATCCGCAGGATCGAGGCGCAACGGCTGGTTGGTACCATCTAGGGACAGGTTTCCGGAAACGGGACAGCAGTCGCTGTGAATGCTAACTATTCGTCAAGTGTCTGAATCTTTGGCGATTCCCGTTTTGCAGAATCGCGTGCCACAATATTGCCGCTTGCCTTTTGCTTCGAATGCTGTCACCAAATGCGGCTCTCGGGCATTTGCATGCCGGTGACTGGACTGATGTGGTAAAGCTTTCCGGCAGGAAGGCGGCGTGGGGGACCCCGCGTGACTGAGACGTTCTTTCCCCGTTCGTGAACTACTCGACTGACCCTTCGCGCGCTGAATTTCGATGAAGGAGCGCGAAAGTGAAAGCCGTCCGTTTCCTCTCGCGGGGCGCGGATACCAAACAGACTACAGGGAAAAGGACCTATCCCCATGGCCACCAAAGGCACCGTAAAATTCTTCAACCAGGACAAGGGTTTTGGTTTCATCACGCCAGAAGGCGGCGCGAAGGACGTATTCGTCCACATCTCCGCGCTCCAGGCTTCCGGCATCCAGTCGCTGCGCGAAGGCCAGCAGGTTACCTTCGACACCGAGCCGGACCGCATGGGCAAGGGCCCGAAGGCCGTCAACATCTCGGCTAACTAATTCATTTTCTGCTTCGGCAGGAAAGAGAACGGCGCTCCGCAAGGGGCGCCGTTTTTCGTTGGGGGATGGTGGCTGTCCGGGAGAATGACCGGGAAGCCGCCCTCCCTCGCGAATGCGCCGGCGCCGCTATTGCGCCCGTCGCAGTGAGGGTCGTCCGGTCCCGTTGACGGTTCCCCCAACGCACGACTTGGCCAACGTCCCCTCACCCGGAAACGATGCAATAATCGCCTCATGAAGTTGTCCGCCGCGTCAGTGGTCCATCCGCTTTGAAGCAGGACGAAGCGAAGCACACAGGGAAGGTTTGATCGTTTTCAGGAAAGCGGGGTTTGTTGAAGCGTCAGCAACGGCGCGCCAATCGCAGGCAGGCCCTTCGACCGTGCGCCCGCGGGGAACGCAGGCAGGGCTTCTCGCCTGTATCCAGCCCGACCCGTCGTGCGGCAGCGCTTAGGCGCCGACCGCTTCCCGCGCGCCATCAAAATCAACCGCGGCAAAGGCTGCGGCAATCACCTCGGGGCCGGCTCCCGCCTTGACGGCATCGGTCGACAGGATCTGCCGGTAGCGCCGGGCGCCGGGCAGCCCGGTAAACAGCCCGACCATGTGCCGCGCCACCTGCTGCAGCCGTCCGCCATTGGCGACATGATGCTCGGCATAGGCCATCATCCGGTCGCGGATCGCGCCCCAGTCTGCCGCCTCCGCCGCAGCACCATAGAAGCGATGGTCGACATCGGCGAGAATGGCGGCGTTCTGATAGGCCGCGCGCCCAAGCATGATGCCGTCGACATGCTCGAGATGATGAGCCGCCTCGTCGAGCGTCTGGATGCCGCCGTTGATGCCGATGAAGACATCCGGCCGGGCCTGCTTCGTGCGGTAGACGATCTCGTAATCGAGCGGCGGGATCTCGCGGTTCTCCTTCGGCGACAGGCCCTTCAGCCAGGCCTTGCGCGCATGGATCCAGATCGCGTCGGCGCCGGCATCGAGCACCCGGTCGAGAAGGCCGGGCAGCGCCACCTCAGGCTCCTGCTCGTCGACGCCGATCCGGCATTTCACCGTGACCGGCACGTCGGCCACCGCCTTCATCGCCGCCACGCAGGCCGCCACGGTCTCTGGCGTCAGCATCAGGCAGGCGCCGAAGGTACCGGACTGCACCCGGTCGGAGGGACAGCCGACATTGAGGTTGATCTCGTCGTAGCCGTAGGGCGCTGCAATCCGGACCGCCTCGGCAAGCTTCGCCGGATCCGATCCGCCGAGCTGCAGCGCCACCTTATGCTCCGCCGCATCGAAGGACAGCAACCGCTCGCGCGGCCCGTGGATGATCGCGTCAGCCACGACCATTTCCGTGTAGAGCAGCGCATTGCGGCTGATCTGCCGGTGGAAATAGCGGCAATGGCGATCGGTCCAGTCGATCATCGGCGCAACGGCGAAGATCGGAGCCCCAGAAATACGGGCTTTTTCGTAGAATGTCAAGCTGTTAGCCTCACTCTGGCTTGTCACAATTTGTCAGCCTTTTTCAGCCGGTTGCACCGTTTTTCACTATCGGGTACAACATTGTCGTACCAACGGGGAATAATGTTGTACCATGGGCACCATCAGCGCACGTAAGCGGCAGGACGGAAGCACCGGATATACCGCCCAAATTCTGAGAAAGAAAGGCGGGAAGATCGTTTGGAGGGAAGCCAAGACCTTCGATAGGGAGCGCGAGGCTAAAGCGTGGATCCGCTTCCGTGAGGCGGAACTGGATCGCCCCGGCGCCTTAGAGCGGGTCAACGCAAAGACGTTCACGCTAGCCGACGCCATTGACCGTTACAACAAAGAGAAGAACGAGATCGGCCGCACCAAGGCCCAGGTGCTCGATACCATCAAGAACTTCGCCATAGCCGACATGAATTGCGATCGCATAAAGAGCGACGACATAGTGGCATTCGCGCAAGAGCTTCTGGCAGGCGGACGGCAGCCGCAAACCGTGGCAAACTACATCTCTCACCTGGCTGCGATTTTCCGCATTGCAAGGCCAGCCTGGGGCATGCCGCTAGATCAGTCTGCAATGAAAGACGCTCAAGTCGTGCTGCGTGACCTTGGCACGACAACCCGCTCGACCAAGCGAGACAGGCGCCCCACCCTAGCCGAACTTGATTTGATCATGAATCACTTCGTTGACCGAAAGACGCGCGTGCCGCAGTCGTCGCCCATGCATAAGATCGTGGCCTTCGCCATCTTCTCCACCCGCAGGCAAGAAGAGATCAGCCGCATCACGTGGGCGGATCTCGACATCCCGCACAACCGCGTACTGGTTCGCGATATGAAACACCCCGGTCAAAAGAAGGGCAATGACGTCTGGGTTGAGTTGCCGCCCGAAGCCATCCGCATCATTGAGAGCATGCCCAAGAAGAAGGATCGGATATTCCCGTACGGCACCGACGCCATCAGCGCCGCGTTTACGCGCGCGTGCCAGTACCTTCACATTGACGACTTGCACTTTCACGACCTTCGGCACGAGGGCGTGTCGCGTCTTTTCGAAATGGGGCGCACTATTCCCCTCGCCGCAAGCGTTAGCGGTCACCGGTCCTGGAACAGCCTGCAGCGCTATTCGCACCTACGCGAAACGGGCGACAAATTAGACGGGTGGAAGTGGCTGGACGTGTGCTGTGCTGACACAAAATGACAGGGGTTGACAAGAATGTAATTTTGTGCCTATATGCACATTCGCAAACGCATAGCGAAATCATACATCCATAGTCAATTTGTATAGGGGGCAAAAAACAGTGTCAAGCAAAAAATTAAAAACCAATGAGGCGGCGGCTTTCATCGGGAAATCGGCGAGCTGGCTCAACAAAAGCAGGATGAACGGCAATGGTCCCGTCTATCTTAAAATAGACGGGAGCGTCCGTTACCTCCTCGCCGACCTTGAAGCATTCCTCGCAGGGAAACGCCGAACAGCGGTCTACGATTTTGCCAATGACAATGACCGTGCGAGGGCCGCATGAAGATAAACCTGATCAGCGAAGACTACCCCGAAGGCCTTATCGTCCACTGGCCGGCCGCGCCTGGCACCGGCGACACCGTTTCATTCCGCTACCCCGGCGGGACAAGCGTGTGGAAGGTGGAGTCGGTCGAATATGAGGCCAACAGCGAGCACCGGCTAACTGGTGTAACAGTGCACCTACAACAGTAGGTCGCCACCCGGAGACATCATGCAAATCATTGATTTTGAACCCGCTGCCGGGGTTGCTGGCAGCGGCAGTCTACTTGCGCGCTTTTCTGCCCAGGTCACACCTGGCATTCGCCTGTGCAACCTCAAACTCGTTCTCACGGAATACGGGGCGCACCGTACCTATTTCCCAAATGTTTCAGGCGGAGGCCGATCTGCCACCGTCTCCGGCTCCGTTGCGAAGGCAATGACCACCGCAGCGCTCATTGAACTTGAAAGGCACAAAACCGCCGATGGCACCCATACCGAAAACAGCAACCCCGCAGCCTGATAGTCTTCTTACGGATCTCGTCGAGCGCTTCGGCGGCGCGGTCGAAGGAACCTATGTGCGTGGCGCCGCGGTTCTCGGACAGTCGTGCTCTATGTATCTGGGCGGGACCGCGAAAGAGATTGTCGTCGACGGCACCGACGGCGATTACACCGCGCAGCAGCTCGGGCTTTACGTCAATATGCAGATGGGCAAACCGTTGCCCGCCTATGCCGCTCGCGCTGCAAAGCCGTCGGCTGCAAAACCACAGGCTGCAAATCAGAATTCACCCCAATCAGCCGCGATCGATGCTGAGACGTTGCTTGGCATGGAGTTCGCACCCGTCGACTATGTTGTTGAAGGCTACGTTGCGGAAGGCCTGACAATCCTCGCCGGGCGGCCGAAGCTCGGCAAGAGCTGGATGGCACTGGGCTTCTGCATAGCGGTCGCCACGGGCGGACAGACGCTAGGCGTGGATTGCGAAGAGGGTGACGTTCTCTATCTCGCTCTGGAAGACAACCGGCGCCGCTTGAAGGACCGATTGAATGTTGTTCTGTCGCCGGCACAGGTTCGGCCGAACATGGCCCGCCTTTCCCTTAAGACGGAGGCGAAGAAGCTAGGAGCTGGCCTTATCGAAGAGATAGAGGAATGGCGCTCTAAGGCAGCCAATCCCAAGCTCATTGTTATCGACACCCTATCCATGGTCCGCCCTCCAAAGAAGGCAAATCAGGATTCATATGCTGCCGACTATGACGCGATCTCACCACTGCAGAAATATGCCGGCGAGCACCGGCTGGCCGTCATCGTCGTGCACCACGTCCGCAAGGCCGAGGCCGAAGACCCGCTAGAAGCCGTCTCAGGCACGAACGGCCTCACCGGCGCGGCAGATACCATCATGGTCCTCAACCGCACGACGGACGGCCCGAAGCTCTATGGGCGCGGGCGTGACATCGAAGAGATTGAGAAGGCGCTGCGGTTCGACAAGGGCACCTGGGAAGTGCTGGGGAACGCGGAAGACGTGAAGCAGTCAGAGCAGCGCCGCAAGATCGTCGACGTGCTGACGGATGCCACAAGGGCGCTGACGCCTGATGAGGTGGCGAAGGAAGCCGGTATGAAGGTCACGAACGTCAACTACCTGTTGCGCGTGCTCGTAAAGGCCGGCGGCGTCGAAAAAGTCGGTTACGGCCAGTACAAGATCCAGGGTCGATAATCTCTATGTACCCCCTAAGAGTCCTACAACTCCTTAGTCTTAACGGTCTTAAGGCTCTTAGGGGGGGTAACGAAAACGGAATATTTTCATCAACCAGAGGAGACGATAAGGACATGAATGAAGTGATACCCTTGCAAACACAATTCACCGCCAACGATCCAGACAGTGGCAAGCCGTTGGTAGTCGTCGGCGTTGATTTCAGCTCGGCGTTTGGCCCCAAGCTTGTCGTGCTCCGCACCGAAGACGGATACACTTGGCCCGATCTCATCGAGCAGGTAAAGCGGCCAGCCCCCACGAGCCGCGCATGAACGGACAAGCAGCCAAGAACATCCGGCAGGCATTCCCAGGCCTAGCGTTCGGTTCGCCCGACTATGAGGCCAGCCAGGCAGCGGCACGGTGGGCAACGGAACCTGCTGCCGCTGCCGGCAGCAGGTTCCTCGCTAGCCTCGGACTTCTCGAAATCGCCCAGCGTTGCCTCGTGGACGGCGAGACGCTCGAAGCGGCTGGCGAGGCTGGACCTTACGGCACGTGCTCCCAGCAACGCGCATGGGCGGCAGGAAGGCTTGCCGCGGCATGCCATGCGATGGTCTTGGCCGAGGAGCTTGCCGCTGAAAAGAAAGCAGCAAGCGACCGCATAGCCGAACTCGAGCAGGCGCTCGCTTATGCCCGCGCCGAGACGCGCGCCGCGGCCCGGTTCCATACCATCAATGTGCCGTTCCGCGAGAAGAGGAAGCGATCAGTCGACTGGGGTGCGGCTTGATCACTTGCCGAGGTGGGTAGGAATTTCGCCGACTTCTATACAGTATGATGAGGGCATGTGCCTTTTCGTGCGCACTTGCTGCGTACCTATATGAAGGGGAAACGTTCCCAAGTGGAGCATTTCCGCATCCACTGAAATCATTGATCAATTTCGATTGGCGTCAATGCTTTTGGCCGAAAGGTATACTTTTCGGCATCTGGGAGAGGTATATAGTAGAGGGGTCGGAAATTTCGGCCCCGACAGCGCATGCGCTGATTGCCGCCCCGAGCGGTATCAATGAGAGTTTCTTCAGATCAGGCCGCGTTTACCTCAGAGATTTTCACGGTCTGGCCGGGCGCTTCGGTGCCTGGCGAACAATTCTAGTGAGCTGCAGGCTCTATGCTAGCTACCCCCCCGGCCCAGTGTTCGGGGGTGAGAGAGAACCTCACTAGAATACCTATTCGGTGCTGTCGCACCGATAGCCGCGCGCCGCCTCCAACGGCGAAAGCTTGCCTCTGGTACGCAGGTAAGCCCCGCGGCGACCCCATTTCCGGAGCGACGGATGTACTCGCACGGAAATACTATCCCGGTCACCGCACGGTGATTTGGTTGATCGAGCCGCGCGCTCTCGTCCTCATAGATGAGCGCGCGGCTTTCGCTTTGCCCAACGCCGATTTTGGCAATCATAAGAAAGATGAAATATGACACTGCCTGCACACTGGCGGCAGCCGTCGTTTTCCGTCGCCGAGACTGCCGACCTCGTCGGCGTATCAGAGCCGACGCTGAGGACGTGGCTAACCCGCGCGCCATCTGGCGCTTTTCTCGGCAAAAAGACCGCTAACCGCATCTTCTTCGCCGGTTTTGAAGTCTTTTACTACCTACTCGTCAACCGCCTCACTGACTACGGAGTCCCAGTCAGGACGGCTATGCACGCCGCTGCCACATGGGCAACCGAACGTCTGCCGCTCGACAATTATGTGATCGTTCGCAACGAAGGCGAAGTGACCAACTTCGAATTGGTCGACGACCTGCCGCCAACTATTGAGGCGGGTGCAGTTATACCGCTTCGCGGAATGGCCATCACACTGATCGGGCGTGCCGCTGAGGTTTACGCCAGGGAGGGTAGCTGATGTGGCCATTCTCGACGAAGGCCGAACCGGCGATTGAAGCGAAAAGCCTTGCGGAACCGGACGAAACGCTTGAGGCAATCTTTGCCGGCATTGTGCCAGGCAGTGTGTCGGTCTCCACCGCTCAGGCGATGACCGTGCCTGCCGTGCAAGCAGCTATCCGTATTATTTCGGAAGCCGCGGCAAGCCTCGACGTCAAGGTCGTCGAGATTGTTGATGGCGTTGCTCAGGACCGGCCGGACCATCAGGCCAACAAGATCCTAAGCGGCAGCGCGAATGAGTGGACGTCCGGATATGAACTTATCCGCGACTTGGTAGCGGCCGCGTTGGTCCATGACCGCGGCGGGCTGGCCTACGTCACCAAGGTACGGGACGAGCCGCGCGAAGCGATTCAGTATCGGCCATCGGTGATCACTGTCGACTATGACAGTGCCACCGGCCAACCCACGTACAAATTGAACAACGTGGCAACGCCTGCTGATAGCATCATTCATGTGCGCGGACCGTTCAACCGCTCCCCGCTGTCTCTAGCTCGGGAAGCTATTGGTACGGCGAAGTCAATGGAGACCTACGCCGGCCAGTTCTTCCAGAACGGTGCGCGACCTGGCGGCATTATCATGGCCAAGAAGTCAGTGGGAGACACCGGCGTCAAGGCAATGCTCAAGGGCTGGAAGGAAGCGTTCGCTGGCTCGGCCAACGCTGGCAAGACTGCCGTCCTGTGGGATGAGACTGGCTATCAGCAGCTGACCATGAACTCCACGGATGCGCAGTTCCTTGAGAACCGCAAGTTCCAGATCATCGAGATTGCCCGCGCGTTCCGTGTTCCGCCGGCCATGCTCTTTGACCTAGACCGAGCGACTTGGAGCAACGGCGAACAGCAAGGGAAAGAATTCCTTTCATACACGTTGGAGCCGTGGCTCAAAGTGCTCGAGACTGCCTTCGCCCGCGCGCTCTTCACGCCAGAGGAAAAGGTGAGATACCGGGTTGTGTTCGACCGGGATGACCTGACCCGCGCCGACCTAACCTCACGCGCCGCGGCCATTTCATCGCTGATCACGGCCCGGGTGCTCAACCCCAATGAGGCCCGCAATTGGCTTGGCATGCCCCCGCGTGACGGTGGCAATGAATATTCGAACCCGGCGATCGATCTCGCGAAGCCAGACACTGCCGCCAATGACAACACACCACCCCCCAACAAGGAGCCGTCCGTTGCCGTATCTTGACGGAAAGCGAACTGCCATCACTGAGTTTTTCGGTGACCTAGAATACACCTTCGATATCGTCGACGAAGGTTGGAAGATGTTGACCGAGCTTGAGCGCGCAGTTGGCTCGATACTGCCGTTCTTCAATCGGCTTCGCGCCGGCAACTTCCTGGTCAACGAACTTAGGGAAGTGATCCGCCTATCACTTATCGGCGGCGGCCAAAGCCCCAGAGATGCGGCCAGGCTGGTTGAGACTTACTTCGACATGAACCCCGTCACGGAATCCCTGCATATCGCCATGGCCGTCAGCGGCGCTGCCCTATTCGGCACCAGCGAGGACGGTAAAGTGCTCACCGGTGAGGAGGATGCGAATGTCGGAGAATAAGGGGGATGTCTTCGAAATCGACGTCAAGGCGGTGACCGAGGACGGCACGTTCTCCGGTTACGCCAGCGTCTTCAATGTGAAGGACAGCGGGCGCGACATTGTCATGCCAGGCGCATTCTCCAACTCGCTCAAATCTGTCCAGGCGTCCAAAGTCAAAATGCTCTGGCAGCATGACCGAACCGAACCAATCGGGGTTTGGACCAAGTTCGAGGAAGATGCGCACGGGCTAAAGGCTACCGGCAAGCTGATCCTTGAGACCACGAAAGGGCGAGAAGTTCACTCCCTGATGAAGGCGGGTGCGGTTGATGGCCTGTCCATCGGCTACCGCACCGTCCGAGATGAGATGGACCGCGTGAAGTCGGCCCGTCTTCTGCATGAGGTGGACCTGCGGGAAGTGTCGGTGGTGACATTCCCCATGAACAGCAGCTCGACCATCTCTTCCGTCAAAACCGACGAAAGCGCGCAATCAATCGTCGACATCCTCACCACCGCTACTTCCAAGATCAAGGAAACGAAATGAACTCTTCAACTGCTATCGCTCTCGCCCTTGAAACCAAGTCGGCCGCGAATGACAATGATCCCGCAAATGAGGTTAAGACCGCCGTCGAAGCGCTGACCGCTGAGGTGAAGGCCAAGGCCGAGAACGAAAAGAAGCTCGCTGAACGCATCACCGACCTTGAAACTAAGCTGGCTCGCCCAGAGGTCAAGGCCGGCGACAAGGCTGAACTGACGGACGAACAGAAGGCGTTCGGCGCCTATCTGCGCACTGGCGACAAGGCTGGCCCGGAAGAACTGAAGACCCTCACGGTTTCCAGCGACCCGCAGGGCGGCTACCTCGCACCGGCCGAAATGTCGACCGAGTTCGTTCGCAACCTGGTGCAGTACTCGCCGATCCGCGCCGTTGCCAGTGTCCGCTCGACGGGCTCGCCTTCGGTGATTTACCCGGCCCGTACCGGCGTCACCAACGCGAAATGGAAGGGCGAAACCCAGTCGCAGGAGGCCAGCGAGCCGGCATTCGGCCAGGCTGAAATCCCGGTCAACGAGGTCAACACCTACGTCGACATTTCCAATCAGCTGCTTGCCGACTCGGCGGGCTCGGCTGAACAGGAAGTGCGCCTGGCGCTTGCTGAGGACTTCGGCCAGAAGGAAGCATCCGCCTTCCTGATCGGTACCGGAGCGAATATGCCGAAGGGCCTTTTCGTCGACACCGCTATCGCTTCCTACGCTGCAGCCGCTGCCGCTGCCATCGCGTTCGATGACTTCATCAACGTGTATTACGATCTGCCGGCGACGTATCGCGCCAACGGCACGTGGGGGATGAACTCCAAGACGCTTGCCGCCGCTCGGAAGCTCAAGGATGGCCAGGGCAACTACCTGTGGCAGCCTTCGGTGCAGATCGGCCAGCCGGAAACGATTTTGGGAAGGCCCATCATCGAACTGATCGAGGCTGACGACATCGGCGCGAACAAGAGCCCGGTTATCTTCGGTGACTTCACCGGCTACAGGATCGTCGACCGCGTGAGCATGTCCATCCTCGTGAACCCGTACATTCGGGCAACCGACGGCGTGACCCGCTTCCATGCGACCCGTCGCGTTGGTGGTGCTGTCCTTCAGGCTGCGAAGTTCCGCAAGCTGAAGAACCCGGCTTAATCAACTCCACAACTATCTAGTTGTTCTGGGCGGCCTTCGGGTCGCCCTTTCTCTTTTCGGAAGGAATTTCCAATGCGTTCCATCGCAGCAAATATCGGCGCCAAGACTTCAATCGATCCTGCCGTCCAGGCAGCCAGCGTCAACGGCACCGGCATCGACACCCTTGGCTTTAACAGCCTGGCATTCATCGTCCAGACGGGCGCCATTGTTGGCTCTGGCGCGTTCAGCGTGTCGCTCGAGGATAGCGATGACAACTCCATTTTTGCGGCCGTGGCTGCTGACCAAGTGAAGTCCAACGCTCCGGCCACGCTCGCGGCGAGCTCCACCTACAAGGTTGGATATCACGGCTTCAAACGTTACGTTCGCCCGGTCCTGACCAAGGCAAGCGGCACGTCCATCGCCGCTGGTGTTACCGCGGTGCTTGGCAACGCTGCTCAGCGGCCTATTGCCTAACTTGATATGCCCTTGCGGCTTTTCTGTCCCTAAGGGCACCAAGTGCGACTGCCGTCAAAAGGCGGCGGTTGCACGGCAGAAGGCCAACGACGGTGCGCGTGGCACGGCTGCTGAGCGTGGGTACGACAAGGATTGGTTTAGGCTACGCCACCACTTCCTCAAGGCGCATCCACTGTGCTGCGTGTGCGGTGAAAAGGCCACGCACGTCGACCACATCAAATCCATCAGAGAAGCGCCGCAGCTGAGACTAGAGCCGAGCAACCTGCGCAGCATGTGCGGCCCGTGCCATTCGAGGCGAACGGCACGTGACCAGTCACAGGCATGGGGTAAGAGGATCACCTAGAAGGTGGGTTGTTCTTGATCCAATCGTTAGTGCCGCCCCTGGCATTCCTGTAGTAGTGGCTGTTGGTCAGCTCTAGGGCCCAAAGCTTGTCATCATCATCGACGAATGATGCCAGATGGTCGACCAGCTCCTTTGCGGTGTTGTCCACATTAACAAGCCAGAGCGACTCAAGCGTACGGTGGGCACCCAAGCGTTCGAGCTCATCCCATAGCGTCTGATAGTCCTTGCGCTTGATAAGATCATACGAAACCAAGAAATCCGTCATGCAATCATCCCGTTTGTTACGCGACCCCGACGTCGCAGTTAACAGGTGGTAAACGCTGCGCGCTGTTGCAACCCCCACGTTTAAAAAATCACATGAAGGGGGTGGGTAATCAACTTTGGCCCATTCGGCCCTTACCACCCGCGCCCACATCTTCGCAATAAATCCAAATTGGAGATTTCATCTCATGGCAGTCGTCACGCTGGACGAAATGAAAGCGCATCTCGGCGTGACCGATGATGCTGACAACACCCTGATTGAGGGCAAAATTGCCGCCGCTCAAGCATGGATAGAGCAATATCTCGGCTATGAAATCGAAACCGAATTTCCGGATGAAGTGCCGGCGGATCTGGTTGATGCCGTTAAGCAGCAGGCCGCGCACGCGTTTGAGAACCGCGAGTCAACCGTGGTTGGCGTCACCATCCAGGCTGCGCCGAACGGCGTTGAAGACGTGATCCGCAACCGTCGGAATTACTCATGGCAGTGACCAAGGACGCGGCGGAAATTGCCCGCCTTTTTCAATCCATTCCGGCCCAGGTTAAGCGCGACATAGAGCCAGCCATCGACCAAGGCGCCACCGAAATCATGATGCGCGCACGCTACCTAGCGCCATCTGATGACGGGGATCTGCGCGACAGCATCCGCAAAGAAGCCGGCGAGCGAGAGCTCAGCGTGCGGGTGTTCACGGACAGCGACCACGCTCTGTATCAGGAATATGGAACCGTGAAGATGGCGCGGAACAGCTTCTGGTGGGTGGCCGTCAATACAACGAAAAAGCGCGTGAAGAGGCGCATAGACAGAGCCATCAGCAAGGCCATTGACAAGGCGTGGGGGAAGAAATGACCGAAGTATCTCTAGCCGCTCAGCGTGCCGCTGTGGTCGCAATGCGTGGCTATCAAGACCTCACCGACATCGTGCCGCCGCTGCACATCTTTGACCGCAATCAAAGGCCGGAAGTCTTCCCCTGCGTCATAGTCGGTGACGCCATGGTGGACAGCGATGACATTGACTGCGCCGACACCAGTGAGGTTTCGCTCGATTTCCACGTCTGGGCGGTGGAGGACGGGCTTGTTTGTTGCAAATCCATTGCCGGCGAAATGCGGCGGGCGTTGCGTCGCCTATCTACCGAGCTAGACGGCTTCAAACTCAACTTCATGTTTGGTGGCGCCCGCTATCTCCGCGACCCCGGTGGCGAACACAGTCACGGGGTGGTGACATTCATTGTGCGCGCATGGGAGCCAGTCACGTGAGATCAGGAAAGCTGGACAACACCATAGTCCTGTGGTCGGCGACCTATGTCGACGACGGCTACGGAAACCTAGTGCCGCAGGAGACAGAATTTGCCACCTTGCGTGCGCAGATCATTGAGGAGAGCACCGACGAATTCATGCGAAACTATGGCGCATCGACCGAGCGCCTGAAGATATTTCGCACCCGCTTCATTGATGGGGTCTATGTCAGCATGACCGTCATCCACAACGGCGTTACCTACAATCTGAAGCAGATCAAGGAAATCGGCCGACGCCGTGGACTCGAACTTCGCTGCGTGGCGGTGGGTGCATGAAGGGCCGCAAGGCTGCCGTCACGGCGCTGGACGGCGCGCTTTCGAAGGCACCTCCTCCGCCGAAGTGGCTTCCAGCTCATGGGAAGGCAGAGTGGCGGCGGGTGGTTCCTCAATTGGTGAGCAGCCGGAAGATTGCCGAACATGAGCTTGGCACCGTCGAAGCCTACTGCCTTGCCGTAGCGAACATGCGGCAAGCCGAAGCCATCGTGGCCGACCAAGGGCCTACATATGTGTCACCAACCGGTGAATTGAAACGACACCCCGCCACCATGCTTGTGAAAGAGGCCGTTGAGGCTTCGCGCCGCCTAGCCGCAGAGCTCGGTTTGACGCCGGCAAGCCGTGGCAAGAATTCAGGAGGCGCCATTGGCAACGACGACGCCGACGGGCTCGGGGATATCTAGCTACCCCGCGTGGGTATTTGACAACTCTCCAATTCCAGATCCTCACGGAAAAGGTCAGAGGGCCGTCGATTTTCTAAGGGCTCTTCGGCATCCCAAGTCGAGTTTGCCTGGCCGTCAATTTCAATTGGACCGCTGGCAGGACCGGATAATTCGCAAGGTTTACGGCGATACCAAACCAGACGGCACCCGCCGTATCAAGACCGTGTTTGCGCTCATTCCGCGAGGCAACCGCAAAACCACATTGGGCGCGGCTCTGGCAATGCTTCATCTCGGCCCGGAGCGCATCCCCGGCTCGCAGGTGGTTTCAGCTGCGGTAGACCGTGACCAGGCTCGCATCGCCCTAGAAGAGATGAAGGGTGTCATTGGCGCGCATCCGCGGCTGGAGGAAGCCTTTCAGGTCCAAGACACGAAGAACCGGATCAACCACCGGAAATCCGCTGCCTTCTACCGCGCTATGTCTGCAGACGCCGCTACGGCTCACGGCCGCACACCGGTGTTTGCACTGGTCGACGAACTGCATGCGTGGAAAAAGCGCGACCTCTGGGATGCGATTAAGACGGGCCTTGTGAAGACGCCGGGCTCTCTTCTGGTCGTCACCACCACAGCCGGTATCGGTCGGGAGAATGTCGCCTATGATATGTACTCATACGCGCAGAAGGTGGCGACTGGCGTTATTGAAGATGACGCATTCCTGCCCATTCTCTTCGAAGCCGACAAGGATGAAGATTGGCGTGATGAGGCGGTTTGGCACCGTGTAAACCCTGGGCTTTCTTGCACTCCTCCGTACCCTGATATCGATGGTATGCGGCAGATGGTGCGCGAGGCGGAGCACCGGCCAGCTGACCGCGAGATGTTTCGCCAGCTTCACCTCAATATCTGGCTGGACGGCGCCGCCAATCCCGAATGGGATCTCGGTATCTGGGATGAGAACGCCGGCGAGCTGGATCTGTCTTCCTGGGAAGGTAGGCGGGCATGGATTGGCGTTGACCTGTCCAAGCGCATCGACCTCTCGGCAGTGGCTACGGCAATCGAACTTGATGATGGCCGCCTTGCCTTGCACGTCCAATCGTTCACGCCTGAGGCCCAGCTACGGCGTCGCGCTGATAGTGATGGCGCTCCGTATCCGTTATGGGCCGAGCAAGGCTGGCTCACAGTCTGTCCCGGCGACATCGTCGACTACAGCTACATTGAATCGCACGTCCGCAAGATGGCTGACATGTTCACGGTCGAGGAGGTCAATTTTGACCCCTATATGGCGCGCGACATGGTGGCCTCGCTTGAGGGCTCCGGCATTCCGGTGAACCTCTTCAGTCAGGGCATCATGAACTTCGCGAAGCCGGTCGTCGACTTCGAGGACATGATGATGACCAGGCGCCTAGTCCATGGGGGCAACCCGCTTCTCCGCTGGTCCGTTGGAAACACGGTGATGCAGCGCGACGCGAACGAGAACCGCAAACCCAACAAAGACCGCTCATCCGACCGCATTGACCCGACGGTGGCCAGCATCATGGCGGTTGCGCGAGCGGTGGCGAATGCCACTGGCCGCTCTTCCTATGATGACGCGCCGGACGATCCAGACCTTTATTCCGTTTAAGGAGCCGCAATGGCGAATGAAGAAAAAAAGCTTGTCGTCGACGTCATGGCGCGTGTCGACAAGCTCGAAAAGGGAATGGCGCGCGCCGCCGCCAATGTGAACAAACAGAGCGCCGTGATGGAGGCGCGCACCAAGAAGTTTGCCGTTTCCCTTGAATCCAATATCACGTCGGCAGTCGACAAGGTCAACGGCGCTCTCGGCAAGATTGGCCTAGGCGGCATTGCGGCCGGTGGCGTCGCCGGCATTGTTGCCGGCCTAGCATCTATTGCCAAGGGCGTTGCTGAAATCGGCGACCAGGCGAAGGTCGCCGGCATCAACGTTAAGGCGTTCCAAGAGCTCAAGTACGTTGCTGAGCAGAACCGTATTGGAATCGACTCGCTTACCGACGGCATCAAGGAACTGAACCTTCGCGCCGACGAATTCATTGTGACCGGCCAGGGCTCGGCTGCGGAGGCTTTTCAGCGTCTTGGATACAATTCCGAGACCCTTGCGAAAAAGCTAAAGGATCCAAGTGAGCTTTTTGCCGAAATCATCGGCCGGCTAAAGCAGTTCGACAAAGCCGCACAGATCCGTATCGCCGATGAGGTTTTCGGCGGCACCGGTGGCGAGAAGTTCGTGCAGCTCATCAACCAAGGGGCCGAAGGCATCCGCGCCACCACAAAGGAGGCGAACGCCCTTGGCCTTGTGATGGACGACGCCCTTATTCGGCGCGCTGAGGAGATCGATCGCCGGTTCAACGCCATCAGCAACACCGTTGGCATGAACTTGAAAAGCGCTATCGTTTCGGCAGCCGACAGCTTGGCTGATTTCATTGACGGGTTTCGCGACTTCCAGAACCAGCAGACCAAAACGCTGGATAATCGCCAGATCGAACTCGGCCAGCAGCGGCTTGAGCTTGAGAACAAAATCCTCGAGGCACAAAACAATAGCACGTTGTCGGTTCGGAACCGAACGCGCGCGATTGAGACCTACCAGGCGCAGCTAAGGAAGGTCGCCGAGGAAGAAGCCAAGATTGTCGACGTGATCAACGGCCGCGTGAAGGCTGCACAGCGCCCCACCGACCGCACTTGGACACCGCCCGTTGCTCCGCCCGGCGGTTTTGGATCCACGGGTAGCGGCAAGGCGGACCTTTCGCGGTTTCTCGCGCCCGGCAAGGACGCCAGCTCTATCAGCGGAATGTCTTCGTCATTTGAGAGTAAGCTTGAAAAGCTCTTCGCGGCGCTGCCCGTCGAGCTAGCCAATCAGATCAAGATCAACTCCGGCTTCCGTTCCAACGAACGCCAGGCCCAGTTGTGGCAACAGGCGTTGGAGAAATACGGCTCCGTTTCCGAAGCGCGCAAGTGGGTGGCCCCGCCTGGCAACAGCCAGCACAACAAAGGCAACGCCGCCGACCTTGGATATGGGAGCTCAGCAGCGAAGGATTGGGTGCATCAGAATGCTAGCCGCTTCGGCCTCTCCTTTCCTTTGTCGAACGAGGATTGGCATATTGAGGATTCCGACGCGCGGTCGAAGGACGTGGCCGACAAGACCAAGGATCTGGAAGCCCGCGGGAAAGCCTATGATGACATTATCGCCAAGGCTCAACAGTTCGTCGCTGAGCAGGGATTGGAGGCCGACGCTCTCGGGATGACCGAACAGGCGGCTGCGAAGCTTCGGTATGAGCAGGAACTGCTAAATGCCGCCAAGGAAGCCGGAATTCAGCTAAACCCCGCACAGGTCAACAGCCTCAAGGAACTTGCGGCGAATATGGCCGAAGCCGAGGCCCGGACGCGCCAGCTCGGCAAGAGCCAAGAGGAAGCGGCACAGAAAGCTGCGGAACTGGCCAACGCCGGCAAGGAAATTGTCGGAGGCTTTGTTTCTGACCTTATCCATGGCGTTTCGGCAGCCGACGCTCTCCGCAACGCCTTGGCTCGTGTAGCTGACACAATGCTGAGTTCCGCTCTTGATCAGCTCTTCGGTGGTGGCACAGTGAAGGCGGGCGGCGGGCTACTGGGTGGTCTCTTCAGCAGTATCTTTTCCGGTATCGGCAAGAATGCCAACGGCACCGACAATTGGCGCGGCGGCCTCAGTGTCGTCGGCGAGCGGGGTCCGGAAATTGTGAACCTGCCGCAAGGCGCGCAGGTAATCCCGAACCACAAACTGATCACTGCCCCAGTGGCGCCGTCGCTTAAAGGGAGTGGCGGAGCATCCACCGTCAATAACGCCAGCACGCTCAACGTCAACGTCTCCGGCGCCAACGGCGATGACCACGTCCGAATGCTGGTCAAGCAAGGCGTCGGTGAGGCGCTAGCCGAGCAGAATGAAAGAATGCGCCGCGGCGGGTTCGGCCAGATGCAAGATCAATGGAGTGCCCAGAAGGGATAGGGAATGTCACATCATCATCAAATGCGCCTTTGGCAGTACGGGCTAGCGCAGCCCGGCAGCATGTACTCCCAAGTCAATCAGGATCCCATTTTCAGCCCGCTTTTTACAGCGCTCTTTTCGCCCATTTTCGGCGCTGGAACTGCATTGGGTATTGCAAAAGTAGTTGGCGCAATCGCCGTATCAGCCATCACGAAAGGAATTCAACTTTGACCGCAATTAACATAATCGTCCGCGAGACGGATGTTTCAATCATCACCGACAGCAAGGCCGGCATGCCTGCCAACATTGGCCATGACTTCAACGCCGCAAAGGTGATCCCTATCCCTCATATGAGAGTAGCCGTTGCAACCCGCGGGAAGCTAAGCGCGCTTGGCAATGTCGCCAGCACAATTGCCACCCACGCATTTGATTACGAGTCGGCGCGTGCATTCATGGCCGCCCACTACAGCACGCTCGGCATCGACGACACCGAAGTAGTGGTTGCCGGCTGGAGCGAGGAAGGACCAGCCGCTTTTATCATCTCCAAGGCTAACACCGACGGGAAAATCGAGGACATCGAGCGCGGTGTACTTGTTACGCCTGTGGTGGAGCATTCCGTGTTCGACGCGTTCGCAGCTGACCCCGTCGGGAAGATGATCGATCTTGTTCGGCACCAGGCCGAGAACAACAGCGTGGTTGGCGGCTTCACCAACGTCTGCACCATAGGGCCGGACAGCATTCTGACCTACACTGCCGACGTGCTAGACAATCTCGGCATGAAGCCGCCGTGTGCGGTTGCTGCCTAGCTGCCGGCCAGTGCATCCAGCGGCGGGAAGTGCGGGAGCCGCAGGACAACCTGCGCTTCCGCCGCGAGGCCAGCCAGGGCGCCGGCGCGACAACCCGGCGTCACATCCTTTCCGCAGATCCGGTCAGCACTGACAATCAAGGAATGGCCGTGCAGGTTGCGCACCAGGAGCGTGCGGCCTTCTGGAGTGTTGGCCATAGGCGGGATTGTGATGATCCGGATGCCGCCCACAAGGATAACAGCCACGGTGAGGATAATGAGCAAGCCGACGGGGAGAGCGGTTTTCATTTCTGCTCACTCTCGGCCCGCGCCATTGCGTGCTCGCTCAGTTTGATGACCCCGTCACCGCGGCCATCCTTGATGAACAAGACGCCAGCGTTCTCTAGCGCGGCCGCTATCTTGTCGCGCGTCACGGCATTCAAGCCACCGCGCTCATTCTCATAGCGTGTGATGGTGGCAGTGGTGACACCAGCCATAGCGGCAAGGTCTCGAACGCCTATCTTGAGCGCCGAACGAGCCATCCGAAGTTGCGCGGGGTTCATTATTGTTACCCTGTAAAAAAAAGTTATTACACTGTGTTGACACAGTTATTACGTGGTAGTAAGTTCTTTCCACGGTGTAACACATCGGTACAGAAACGCAACGAGGAGTAATTCAGATGTCTGCAGAAGCGACCCACACAGGAAGAATTCAGCTCCCGCGCAGCTTGCTCGGAAGAAGAAGATCCTTCGAATTTCGCATCGGCCAACAGGTCGATTTCCACGGCGATCGCGCAGTCATTACTGGCCGCCAGCTGACAGCCATTGGCAAAGAGCTCTACGACATCACAATGTATTGCGCCGATCGACCGCATCGAACCGTTCGGGGCGAGTACTTGGTAGCGACCGATGAATACCGAGACACGACGCATCTTCACGCTAATTCTGTTTCACCGGCAAGGCGGCATGTGCTGCTACTGCCGTCGCTTCATGACGATCAGCTACGAGCCGCGTGAGCGCTCACGTCCCCAAGCCGCAACGCTAGAACATCTTCATCGCAAGGCTGACGGCGGCAGGGACAACAGAGACAACTTCGCTGCGGCCTGCAAAGAGTGCAACAACCGCCGCGGCAACCGCGACTGGCTCTATTTTACCAGTTTGAAGCGAAACGAGTTTTAGGGCGCGATCTTGCGCGCCGGTCAGCGAGAAACCCGCTGGCCTCTTTTATACCAAGCCACCACAGAGCGCCACCGGTCTCACCAGCCGGTGGCTTTTCAGTTGGTACGACAGGAAGTACGACACGCCTTCCGAAGGCCTATATCTCAGGCCAAGTCCGTCCAGTCGATCATCGGCGCAACGGCGAAGATCGGCTGGCCTGACGTCAGGGCCTCGGCGTAGAAATTGGATGTGCTCATGCTGCGCTCATAGCGCAAAGGCGGGCGAAATGCCAGTTTGCCGGGCGCAGGGCAGCAATGCGGCGATGCGCTGCCAAATCGCCGCGACGATGACGAACCGCGCTTCCCCCCTCGCAGCGTTTGCGTCTAAGATGCCTGACGTCATGAACAGCAAGAGCCTGCAATGTCCCTTTCCGCGACCGTCATCCCCCTGCCGCAACCCGTCCTTCTTCCCGTCGAAGGCACCGCCGAGGCCTTTCCGGTGCGCCGCGTCTACTGCGTCGGGCGCAACTATGCCGACCACGCGATCGAGATGGGCCACGACCCGAGCCGCGAGCCGCCGTTCTTTTTCCAGAAGAACGCCGACAACCTGCTGCCGGCGGGCAAGGATTTCCCTACCCGCCGCTCTCGAGCGATGTGCATTTCGAGGTCGAATGCGTCCTGGCGCTGAAGGCCGGCGGCCAGAACATTGCCGCCGACAAGGCGCTCGACTGCATCTACGGCTACGCCGTCGGCATCGACTTCACCCGTCGCGATCTGCAGGCCGAAGCCAAGAAGCTCGGTCGCCCCTGGGAGGTCGCCAAGGCTTTCGAATATTCCGCACCCGTTTCGCCGATCGTCCCTGCGGCGAAGCTCGGCCATCCCTCGGTCGGCCGGATCTGGCTGGAGCTGAACGGCAAGCGCGTCCAGGATGGCGACCTCAACCAGATGATCTGGAAGGTGCCGGAGATCATCGCCGAACTCTCGAAGCTCTTCATCCTGGCACCCGGCGACGTGATCATGACCGGCACGCCTGCCGGCGTCGGCGCCGTGACCAAAGGCGACCGCGTCGAGTGCGGCATTGACGGTGTCGCCTCCCTGTCGGTCAAGGTGGCCTGAGAGGAGACGTCCATGCCTGTCTACGCCCTCGGGGGACTGACCCCGGATCTGCCGGCACCCGGCACCTACTGGATCGCACCGGGTGCCCATGTCATCGGTCAGGTCTCGCTTGGCGCCGATGTCGGCGTCTGGTTCGGCGCGGTGCTGCGCGGCGACAACGAGCCGATCACGGTCGGCGCGGCGACGAACATCCAGGAAGGCGCAATGTTGCACACCGATCCCGGACATCCGGTCACGATCGGCGAAGGCTGCACCATCGGCCATCACGCCATCGTCCACGGCTGCACGATCGGCGATAATTCGCTTGTTGGCATGGGCGCCACGGTCCTGAACGGCGCCAGGATCGGCAACAACTGCCTCGTCGGCGCCAATGCGCTGATCACCGAGGGCAAGGAGTTTCCCGACAATTCCCTGATCGTCGGCTCGCCGGCCCGCGCCATCCGCACCCTCGATGCGGATGCAATCAAGGGCCTCAGCCACGCGGCTGAAAAATATGTCGCCAACTGGCAGCGTTTTGCACGGGATCTAAAGCGGCTGGATTGACTGAATAATAGCGCCAAAAGTCCGCATTTAACTCGACGAGTATTCAGATCTGCATATCAGAATCAGTCTGAACCTGTTGATTTCCAACACAGCGAGGTATTCCGTCTCATTCCGCACTGAACGATCCCCAAAGTGCTTGACCATGTGTCCGACACCTGTGCTTTGCGTCAAATTCGCCACGCGAGCAAAAAGGTGCCCAGCGCTTCAAAAGGGACACCGGAATGACCACACACCTTCTCAACCTCCTAATCGCTCTCTACTCGCTAGATCTGACGAGAGATGAGATTCTTGGATTGCTGTTTGTCTGGGTCGCCGCCATCCAATACGTCAGTGGCACCAAGAACACCGATCAGACTTCCAACGATAAGGCAAAGAGCAAGCGTAAACGTGGACGAGAAAAGTAGGATGTCGGAAATGCGAGCCTGCACCACAGCTAATCGAGCCAGCCACCTCGCCCTTTGTCGAAGCCAACCGCTACGCCGCGCAGGCCTCGCACTGCCCGCGGATCTCGATCGTCGTCTTCTCGGCCTTGAACTTCTTGGCCTTCGTCCAGTGCATCAGCCGGTGGTCGACCTCATGATCGTGGAACTCCATCACCTGGCCGCAGCTCTCGCAGATCGCAAAGGCGACGATGCCGTGGCTGTGGCAGTTATCGCCGGGGTGGGCGCAGGCGACGAAGGAATTGATGCTTTCGAGCCGGTGCACGACGCCGTATTCGAGCAGCTTCTCCAGCGCCCGATAGACCTGCAGCGGCGCGCGAAATCCGTGGTCGCGCAGCTTGTCGAGAATGGTGTAGGCGCTGAGCGGCCCGTCGGCCTTTTCGAGAACATCGAAGACCAGAGCCTGGTTCTTGGTCAGTGCCGGTGCGCTCATGAGCCTTGTCCTTCCGTGATCGTCTGCCGCCGCCCGAGCTTGGGCAGCAGGCTGAGTATGAAGAGAATGAGAGCTGCGACGACGATCGACGGCCCGGAGGGCGTGTCGTAGGTCAGGGAGCCAAACAGCCCGCCGACAACCGCGACGGCACCGATCAGAGAGGCAAAGACGGCCATCACCTCCGGCGTAGAAGCGAAGCGCCGTGCCGCCGCCGCGGGGATGATCAGCAGCGAGGTGATCAGCATGATGCCGACGATCTTCATGGCAATGGCGATGACGACGGCCATCAGCAGCATGAAGAAGAGCCGCGCCCGCTCCGGCTTCAGCCCTTCGGCCTCTGCGAGCTCGGGATTGACGGTGGAGGCGAGAAGCGGCAGCCAAAGCCAGGCGATCGCAGCCAGCACGAGAATGCCACCGCCCCAGATCATAACAATATCCGTCTTCGAGACCGCGAGGATGTCGCCGAACAGGAAGGCGATGAGATCGATGCGCACCCAGCTCATGAACGCGACCATGACAAGCCCGATCGCCAGCGTCGCATGCGAGAGGATGCCGAGCAGCGCATCGGCCGAGAGCGCCTGCCGCTTCTGCAGCACGAGCAGCAGGATCGAGACGGCGGCCGCGACTATGAAGACCGAGAGCGTCAGGTTGAACTGCATCAGCAGCGACAGCGCGACGCCGAGCAGTGCGGAATGCGAGATCGTGTCGCCGAAATAAGCCATGCGCCGCCAGATGATGAAGCAGCCGAGCGGGCCGGTTGTCAGCGCAAGGCCAACGCCTGCGAGGATGGCGCGGACGAAGAAATCGTCAAACATGGCGCTCTCCCGCCGGCTGCTTATGCCCGTGCCCGTCATCGGCCGTATGATGGTGGGCATGGTCATGATGCTCGTGACCATGATCATGTGCCGTGTGAGTGTGGCCAGCATGGTGATGCCCGGCATGATCGTGGTGATGGCCATCATCAGGGTGGCAATGGTCCGTCACCGAGCCATCTGCATGCAACACGCGGCCATCGGGGAGATGCGTATGATCATGGTCATGACTGTAGACGGCCAGCGACTGCGCGGCGCGGCTGCCAAACAGGCGCACATACTCGGCGCTCTGCGTCACCGCCTGTGGCGTTCCCCGGCAGCACACATGGCCATTGAGGCAGATGACCGTATCGGTCGCCGCCATCACCACATGGAGGTCGTGCGAGATGAGGAGGATGCCGCAGCCCGTCGTGTTGCGGATTGTCTTGATCAGGTCGTAGATGGCGATCTCGCCGGAGAAATCGACACCCTGCACCGGCTCGTCGAGGACAAGCAGATCCGGCTTGCGGGCAATGGCGCGCGCCATCAGCGCCCGCTGGAACTCGCCGCCCGAGAGATGCTGCACCTCAGCGTCCAGCATATGCGAGAGGCCGACTGCGTCGAGCGCCTCGTTCATGTCACCGGCCGACAGCGGTCCGGTTAGCGTCATCAGCCGGCGCACTGTGAGCGGCAGCGTCCAGTCGATCGCCAGTTTCTGCGGCACATAGCCGACCTTGAGGCCGCCGGCGCGCTCCACCTTTCCCTCGTCGGGCTTCAAGACGCCGATCGCCGTCTTCACGGTCGTCGACTTGCCCGAGCCGTTCGGGCCGATCAGCGTGACAATCTCGCCGCGCGAGACGGAGAAATCCACGCCGCGGACGAGCCAGCGGCCGTTTCTGCGTACGCCGACGTTGGAAAGCGAGACCAATGGCTTGGCTTCGGAATTTGCGGGAGGGAACATCATTTTTCCGAATGTGCTGTTGCGACTTGCTATCGCACACGTTATAGCATAACGCAATTGATGTAATAACATTACAATTGCAATTCAAGCGGAGTACACCGATGAAAATCGCGATGGCCCTTACCCTCGCAGTCCCCGCCATCTTCTTTGCCGAGGCGGGCAGAACGGCGGATGCGCCTGTCGTGGTCACCTCGATCAAGCCTGTTCATTCGTTGGTATCGGCGATCATGCAGGGGGTCGGCACACCCGAACTGATCGTCGATGGCGCTGCCTCGCCGCACACCTACAACATGAAGCCATCGAACGCGCGGGCGCTGCAGAACGCCAAGGTGGTGTTCTGGGTCGGCCCCGGGCTCGAAGCGTTTCTGGAGAAGCCTCTGGAGGCGATCGGGTCAGACGCCGTCGTCGCCGAGCTCGACAAGGCGCCGGGGCTCACCAAGCTCAAGTTCCGCGAAGGCGGCGCCTTCGAGCCGCACTATGACGGCGACCACGACGATGCAGATCACCATGACAGCGATGGGCACGATCACGCCGACGCCGATCATGACCACGCTCATGGAGCATTCGACACGCATCTCTGGCTCGATCCGCAGAATGCCAAGGCCATGGCTGCCGAGATCACCACCACTCTCGTCGCAGCCGACCCCGCCAATGCCCTCACCTACCAGGCCAACGCCAAGACGCTGGACGACAAGCTCGACGCACTGGACAAGGAAATCACCGGCATCGTATCACCGGTCAAGGACAAGCCGTTCATCGTCTTCCACGACGCCTACCAGTATTTCGAGAACCGCTATCACGTGCGGGTCGCTGGCTCGATCACCGTCAGCCCTGAAACGATCCCCGGCGCGGAACGCATTGCGGAGATTCACAAGAAGGTCGGTGAACTCGGCGCCACCTGCGTATTCGCCGAACCGCAGTTCCAGCCGCGACTGGTCGATGTCGTGATCGAGGGAACCAAGGCGAAGGCCGGCGTCCTCGATCCCGAGGCCGCCACGCTCGATGCCGGGCCGGACCTCTATTTCGACCTCATGCACGGTATTGCCAACAGCATGAAGGACTGCCTCTCGAGAGAAAGCTAAGCCAGACACGGCGAAGGCGGACCTCGCAGTCCGCCTTTTTCAGCACAATGAATGTAACTATATAACATATCGGATCATTCAATGAATACGAAGCTTCCCGTAACGGTGCTGTCGGGCTTTCTGGGCGCCGGCAAGACCACGCTGCTCAACCATATCCTCGGAAACCGTCAGGGCTTGCGCGTCGCCGTGATCGTCAATGACATGAGCGAGGTCAACATCGACGCCGCCCTGGTACGCGATGGTGGCGCCAACCTGTCACGAACAGACGAAGCCCTGGTGGAGATGACGAACGGCTGCATCTGCTGCACGCTGCGTGACGATCTGCTGAAGGAAGTCCGCCACCTGGCGGAACAGGGGCGCTTCGATTACCTCCTGATCGAAGCGACGGGAATTGCCGAACCTCTGCCTGTTGCGACGACCTTCGATTTCCGCGACGAGAACGGCGAAAGCCTCTCCGACACCGCCAGACTCGATACAATGGTCACGGTGGTCGACGCCGCCAACCTGCTCTCTGACTATTCGTCCGCGGACTTCCTGGCCGATCGCGGCGAAACCGCAGGCGATGGTGATGTCAGGACGATCATCGACCTGCTGGTCGAGCAGATAGAGTTCGCCGATGTGATCGTCCTCAACAAGATCGGTACTGCGACGCCGGCTGAACGCCAGGCAGCCCGCCAGATCATCGTCGGGCTCAATCCCGATGCCAGACTTGTCGAAACTGACTTCAGCCAGGTCGACCTCAGCGATGTATTGGGAACGGGACGCTTCGACATCGATCGCGCCGAGATGCATCCCCTCTGGTACAAGGAACTGCATGGCTTTTCCGACCATGTACCGGAGACCGAGGAATATGGCATCCGCTCCTTCGTCTATCGGGAAAAGCGGCCCTTCGAACCGGCCAAACTGCAGCGTTTCTTCGATACCGCCTGGCCTGGCGTCGTCAGGGCGAAAGGTTTCTTCTGGCTCGCGACGCGCCCGCATCACGTCGGCGAAGTCAGCCAGGCCGGGGCGCTGCTGCGGACGAGCAAGATGGGGCTCTGGTGGTCCTCTGTGCCCCGCGAGCGATGGCCGGACGACGAACGCTTCCTGACGGCCATATCGCCCTATCTCGACCCCATCTGGGGCGACCGCCGGCAGGAAATCGTCTTCATAGGCAGTGATCCCATGGACGAGGATTGGATACGGCGGCAGCTCGATGCCTGCCTTGTGCCAGAGCAGACCTTCGTACCCGAAAAATGGCGCGGGCTGCCGGATCCCTTCGCGAGTTGGGAAGAGCGCGTGGCGTGACGACGCAAGTTCCGAAACCCTATCGCTATCACTGCGAGGAATGTGAGCCCCTGCCACCGATTGAGGAATTGGCTGCGCCACCACGAGCGGAAGCTCCGACAGGAGCCTTGGTTCGGGTGGCCGCCGCGGTGCAACGGTTCCTGCGCAAACAGACACCCGATTGAATCAGAAGGGCGGCATTCAAGCCGCCCCTCCACATATCAAGCATGGCGCTTAGCGAATGACGATATTCGCAATCACGCTGCCCGAACCGATGAGCAGGAAGTCTCGATCGACCTGCACCCAGCGATAGCCGCGTGGCGGAGGCGACAGGCGGTAGCGATGATAATCGCGCACGTCGCGCATGTTGCGGCGTTCGGCAGGCGTCATGCGGTGGCCACGCGACCACTTGTACTTCTTGACGTGAACATCGCGCTCCACAACAACCGGCCGACGGTGATCCTGGGCGCTCGCTTCGGTCGTCGCCAGCAGCGGAGCGGCAATCACGGTAGCGGCGAGAAGGAGGGTGGTGAGCTTTTTCATTGGGAGGTTCCTTTGTGTTGAACACGCCCAGAACCTAGGCCCAAAAAGATGAACCGAAACTGAAACTTAGATTAAACTTCTGTAATTATAACAAATACTTAAAAGCATATACTAAATTAAAAGATGCGATATCGCCCGGGTTTCCGGGCGATATCGGGCGTCTCGATCAAAGCTCGTCGTAATTGAACCAGTCGAAATCTGCCGTCTTTGCGCGCCCGGACGTATCGAAGGCGAAGACCCCGGCGAAGGCGCCGGTAAACGAGCCGTGCTCGCCGCGCCCGCCTTCATCGGAGACGACGCCGGCATCGAGCACCGGACCGATCAGCTGCCACGCCCCCTTGCCTTCCGTCTGCCAGAAGAACTGCAGGTCGTTGTCCCTGATTTCCATGGAGAGCTGCACGCGTCCCTCCGCCGGTATGGCGATGCCGCTGCCTGCCGGGAAGCTCAGGCGGCTGTTTGGGTAATCGCCATCGCAGGAAAAGATCGTGACGCAGCGTCCCAGCTTTTCATGCAGGGTCACGCCGATCGCATGGAACTTGTGCCTGTTGTAATAGTGGGTCAGGCCGGCGACCTGCTGGTAGGTGTCGGGGTCGAACTCGACCACCGTCTCAGCCCGGAAGCTATGATGCTCCTGCCGACGGGCGACCAGAGACTGTTCGAACCACGAGCCGATGCTTTCGCGCGCGATCAGTCGCAAGTGCCCTGCCCGGTCGGTCAGGTTGAAGATGCGCTCCGGCTTCGGCGTACGCAGCCACTGGAAGTCGGCAGGTAGACTGCCGCCGTCGAAACTGTATTCGCTGCGCATGGGCTTCTCGGCGGGCACGGCACCAGCCAGTCCCGGCACGCTGACATCGGGAACGGTGGTGCCATTTTCGAGATAGAGCCAGCCATCCTCCTTCCAGACGCATTTCTGCAGGCTGGTTTCGCGCCCGAGCGTGCAGCGGCGCTTCGGCGGCATCGGCCGGCCGCAGAGATGCGTGTGATAGACCTGCCCGTCAGGCGTCTCGACATACTGGCCGTGCCCTGCCCGCTGCAGAACCGCTTCCGGATGATCCTTCGCGGTGATGAGGTGCTTGTTCGGATGCATCTCATAGGGACCGTCGATGGTGCGCGAACGCGCCATCGTCACCGCATGATCGTAGCCAGTGCCGCCCTCGGCAGTCGTCAGGTAGTAATAACCGTTGCGCTTGAAGAGATGCGGTCCTTCGACCAGACCAAGCGGGCTGCCGGCGAAGATGTTCTTGATCGGCCCTTTCAGCGACTTCGTCGTCGCGTCCCATTCCTGCATCAGGATGCCGTCGAACGCAGGCGACTTCGGCGCGCCGCCGAAGCTTTCGGTGCGGTGGTTCCACTGCATGTTCAGGAACCACTTGCGGCCGTCATCGTCGTGGAACAGCGACGGGTCAAAACCGGAGGAGTTCACGTAGACCGGTTCGGACCATTCGCCCTCGACCGTTGGCGAAGTCACGATGTAGTTGTGCGCGTCCTTGAAGTTGCCGTCGAAGCGCTTGACGTCGGTATAAACCAGCCAGAACAGCCCATCGGCGTAGGACAGACAGGGAGCCCAGACGCCGCAACTATCAGGATTACCGCGCATGTCGAGCTGCGACTGGCGCTCGAGCGGCCGCCGCACCATCGTCCAGTTCACGAGATCGCGCGAATGATGGATCTGGACGCCGGGATACCATTCGAATGTCGAGGTGGCGATGTAGTAGTCATCCCCGACACGGCAGATCGATGGGTCAGGGTTAAAGCCCGGCAGAATAGGGTTGCGGATCATGGTGAAGTCTCCTCCCTGAAATACGCGCGCAGCTTGCGGCACGCACATCAAAACTCATTCAAAAAACGCCCGGAAGGTCGTTCCGGGCGCTCAGGTTACTCGCGTTCCGCGGACTTGGCCCACAGATTGATGTCAGCCTCACGGGCGTAGCCATCGATCTCCTTGAGCTCTTCTGCCGTGAAGTCGAGATTGTCGAGCGCCTTGACGCAATCGACGATCTGCGACGAGCGGCTGGCGCCGATCAGCGCCGAGGTCACGCGGTCGCCGCGCAGCACCCAGGCGATCGCCATCTGCGCCAGCGTCTGGCCGCGGCGTTCCGCGATCTCGTTGAGCTTGCGGATGTTGTCGATGATCTGCGGACGGATGAAGTCCTTCTTCAGGAAGTGGTTCTGGGCCGCACGGCTGTCGCCAGGAATACCGCCGAGATACTTCGTGGTCAGCATGCCCTGCGCCAGCGGCGAGAACACGATCGAGCCCATGCCGACCTCGTCAAGCGTATCGAGCAGCTTGTCGTCCTCGACCCAGCGGTTGAGCATGGAATAGCTCGGCTGGTGGATCAGGCAGGGCGTACCGAGGTCCTTCAAGATAGCTGCTGCCTCGCGGGTGCGCTGCGAATTGTAGGACGAGATGCCGACGTAGAGCGCACGGCCCGAACGAACGATATGATCGAGCGCACCGCAGGTTTCCTCAAGCGGCGTATCCGGGTCGAAGCGGTGCGAATAGAAGATGTCGACATAGTCGAGGCCCATGCGCTTCAGGCTCTGGTCGCAGGACGCGATCAGATACTTGCGGCTGCCCCACTCGCCATAAGGACCCGGCCACATGTCGTAGCCAGCCTTGGACGAGATGATCAGTTCGTCGCGCAGACCGGAAAATTCCGTGCGCATGATCTCGCCGAAGGCGGTTTCGGCGCTGCCGGGCGGCGGACCGTAGTTGTTGGCGAGGTCGAAATGCGTGATGCCGAGATCGAAGGCCGTGCGGCACATGTCGATCTTGCGGTCATGCGGCGTGTCGCCGCCGAAATTGTGCCAGAGGCCAAGCGAAACGGCCGGCAGCTTCAGGCCGGAGCGGCCCGTGCGGTTATACTTCATCTTTGAATAGCGGTCGGAAGCCGGTTGCCAGCTCATTATATTCATCCCTCGTATAGAAGCGGCGCGGGCTCGTCGCCCGCGCCGGACCATAGACCTTTAGGCACTTACTTCAAGAGCGCCTGCGCCTCTTCGATGCCAAGTGCGGCCGGCTGCGTGCAGGTCGTCGTCAGCTCGATGAAGCGGCCCTCCTCGCCCGACTTCAGGATCGACGTCATGACGTCGACACCGTGCAGCGTGCGGTCGAGCGAGCAACGCGCATCGCGGCCCTCGATGATCGCCATCGCCATGTCGGCAAGGCCGGCGGTGCGGTAGTTGGCGCGCGGTCCCTGCGGGCTCTCCTGGTTGTTGATGCCGAAGGGGTGCTCCCAACCGTCGAGCGGCTTGATGTCCTTGTCCTTGCCGCTGGCCTCTACGACGCCGCCGAAGAAGTTCGGATCCGGCACATAGATGGAGCCCTCCGTGCCGTAGAGTTCCATGTTGGCGTGGCGGTGAGACCAGACATCCCAGCTTGCCGTCAGCGTGACGGTCGCACCGCTGACGAATTCCAGGATCGCCTGGATCGTCGTCGGCGTCTTCACCGGGATCACCTCGCCGTTGCGTGGCTCGCTGGTGATCGTACGGGTCGGAGAAGCCATGGAGGTCATGGCGCCGACGCGCTTCACCGGACCGATCAGGTTGATCAGGTTGGCGATGTAGTAAGGACCGAGATCGAGGATCGGGCCGCCGCCGGGCAGGAAGAAGAAGTCCGGGTTCGGATGCCACATCTCCATGCCCGGGCTCATGACATAGCACGCACCCGAGGTGACGCGGCCGATGCCGCCGTCGTCGATGAACTTGCGCGCAAGCTGATGCGCACCGCCGAGGAAGGTGTCCGGCGCGCAACCGACGGAGAGGTTCTTCTCCTTGGCGATGCGACGCAGCTCCTCACCCTGCTCGAGGGTGAGAACCAGCGGCTTTTCCGAATAGACGTGCTTGCCGGCTTCAAGGATCGACTTCGAAACCGGGAAATGCGCATCCGGGATGGTCAGGTTGACGACGACGTCGACCTCGTCATTGGCGAGAAGCTCGTCGATCGTCTGCGCCTTGACGCCGTATTCCTCGGCGCGGGCCTCGGCCGCTTGCATATTGAGGTCGGCGCAGGCGACGATCTTGAGGCCCTTGAAGAGCGGGGCCAGCGAGAAGTAGGTGGTGGAGATGTTGCCGCATCCGATGATGCCGACGCCAAGTTCCTTGGTCATGATTTGCCTCAGTAGGTCTTGAAGGATGCGATCGAGCGGGTGATCAGGCGATCGACATCGGCCGGATTGTCATGCTCGACGACGTAGTGCTTGGTCTTGGTGCCCTTCAGCGCCGCGACGAGATTTGCCCAATCAAGCGTGCCATGGCCGACATCCGCCCAGCCGTCTTCGTTCTTGTTCTCGCCAGCCGGTGCAATGTCCTTGACGTGCGCCGAGGTGATGCGCGAGCCGAGCTTTTCGATCCATGCAAACGGATCCGCGCCGCCACGAACGACCCAGGCGATGTCCGCTTCCCAGGAAATGTCAGGCGCGCCTTCGAAGATGCGCTCGATCGGCAGCGAACCGTCGGCGAGCTTCACGAATTCGAAGTCGTGGTTGTGCCAGCCGAACTCGTAACCCGCATCCTTGTAGGGCTTGCTCATTTCCTGCAGGCGCTTGCCGAATGCCAACCAGCCGGCACCGTCGGTGGGGCGCTGTTCCGCTGCCAGATGCGGCGCATAGATCGAGTCCATACCGAGAAGCTTGGCGATGTTCAGCGACTTCTTGACTTCACCGTCGAGGAAATCGGGGCTGAAATGGCCGCTCGCCATGACAAGACCGTTCTTGTCGAGTTCGGCGCGCAGGCTGTTCAGGCCGGCATCGTCGAGATCGGCATAGATGCCGCCGAAGCCTTCGACTTCCTGATAGCCGGCCTTGCCGAGCTTTTCGAAGATCGCCGAATAGGGCTGGAAGTTGCGGGCGCTATAAAGCTGGAAACTCAGTTTCGTCATACTATCCTCCTCGGGCCTCGTGCCCATTCATTTCAATCAGGATCAATCCACGGACTGACAGGATTGCAGGTCGTAGAAACGGAAATCCGGTAGTGCGCCGCCCGTAAGCGGCTTTGCCGGGGTGAAGGTGATGCGGCGCGTCTCGCCCGCCGCCAGATCGAAGGCATTGTCGGAATACTTGCCGTCGGTGTCGGTCTCGATCATCACGAAGAGCGCAAGTCCCTTGGCGGTGACGTTGAGGCAGACAGAGCCGTCTTCCTCGGCATATTCGTGCGTAACCATCAGACCCGCAGGCTCGAGCTCCAGCGCCTTGTAGGTGCCGTGCACGTAGTGCCCCTCGCCGCCCATGCCGTTCGATGCCGTGAAGCGCCAGGCAAGCAGCGTGCCCGAGGGGATCTCGGACACCTCGATGCTGGCAGCCGTCACCGCAGCGTCGGGCGTGCAGACCGCCTGCACATCCTTGAGGTGCTTGCGCTCGCCCTTCATGTCGATGATCGAGATCGACAGGTCGACGCTGACATCATCAAGCGTGTCGTTGACCAGCGAAAAGCGGATCTGCTTGCCGTCGTCGGATGGGATGGCGGCGACCGCGACCGGCTGGAAGAAGCGCTTGACCAGATAGTGCATCGCCTTCCAGCGACCGCCGTAATCAAGGCTCGACCACGACGCCACAGGCCAGGTGTCGTTGAGCTGCCAGTAGATCGTGCCCATGCAATGCGGCTTCAGCGACCGCCAGTATTCCACCGCCGTCTTGATCGCGAGACCCTGCTGGATCTGGCTGAGATAGACGAAGTTCGGGAAATCCTTCGGGAAGCGGAAATAGCGGAACATCGTGCCGGCAATGCGCTCGTTGCCACCGGCGTTCTTCTGGTGCAGCTCCATGACCGGCGACGCGACGTTCATGTCCTTGGCATCGGCATAGGTCTTGATGACGGGCAGCGAGGTGTAGGACTGGAAGCCGAATTCCGAGCAGAAGCGCGGGCGAACGGAACGGTAATTGTCGAATGACTTGTTCTCGTGCCAGACCGACCAGTAGTGCATGTCGCCGGAGCCGTCGGCATGCCAGGCATCGCCGAAATCGAGATAGCCCGAGGCAGGGCTCGACGGCCACCAGATCGCATCCGGCACAGCCTTCTTCATCGCCTGCTCGATCACCCGGTTGAGGCGGTCGTAGGAGACGAGATAGCGGTCACGATCCTTGCGCGATTCCTCGAACCAGGTGAGCGCGCCCACCAGCTCGTTGTCACCGCACCAGAGCGCAATCGACGGATGCGAGTTCAGGCGGCGAACCTGATAGTCGACCTCGAGCGCGACATTGTCGAGGAAGTCCTCGGTCGAGGGATAGAGATTGCAGGCGAACATGAAGTCCTGCCAGACCATGAGGCCCAGGCGGTCGCAGAGATCGTAGAAATGATCATGCTCATAGAACCCGCCGCCCCAGACGCGGATCATGTTCATGTTGGCGGACTTGGCCGATTGCAGCAGGTCCTCGGTCTTCTCCGGCGACGACAGCGAAAACAGCGCGTCGGCCGGGATCCAGTTGGCGCCGCGGCAGAAGATCTCGCGGCCGTTGACCTTCAGCGCGAAACGGGCACCGGCGGCGTCAGGTGTGGTGATGAGCTCGACGGTGCGAAGACCGATCTGCTTGGTGACCGCATCGGAAGGCAGATCGACGGTCAGCGCATAGAGCGCCTGATCGCCGCTACCCGCCGGCCACCAGAGGCGCGGCTTGTCGATCTCGAACACGTGGTTGACGACGGTCTCGCCGGCGCCAACGCCGACATCGAGCCGAACGCGCTCGCCGTCGAGCGAGAAATGTACGGGAACGATGCCGGGGTTCTTAGAGAACAGCGTCGCCGTGACCTTGAGATCGACGGAGCCGTCGAGATTGTGCACCTGCTGGGTGGTGACGTGCTCGATACGGGCGGTGTCGAGACGGCGCAACGCGATCGTGCCGTAAAGCCCGAGTGGTGCAATCGCGATATTCCAGTCCCAACCGAAATGGCACTGCGGCTTGCGCAGCATGTTACCGTTGGGGATCGGCGAGTTGCCGGTCGAATAAGGAATGTAGAACGGCTGCTTGCCCTGACGGTCCGCACCCGCCGCGATGCTCGAATGCAGCACGATGCGGATGATGTTCTCGCCGGATTTCAGATGGCTGCTGACATCGGGGCGGTAGCGGCGGAAACTGTTGTCGGCGACGAGCGCCGGCGAGCCGTTGATGAAGACGGCGGCCACTGTGTCGAGATAGTCGATATCGAGGTACCAGTTGCCATCGGGCTCCGACACCGTGAAGCTGCGCTCGATCGACCAGTCGCGATGCGCCACCCACTGCACGACCTCTTCGTTGCGGCCGAAATAGGGATCGGGAATGAGCTTGGCGGCATGCAGCGCCGAATGCACGTCGCCGGGAAGCGTGATCGGCGCGGTGATTTCACCATCCGTGGAGGTGAGCTTCCACGAGCCTGAGAGGTCGAGGTTGAACCCGTTGGTGGGCAAGGATGTCATAGCACTGTCCGATCAGGCCGCTCTTGGGAGAACCCGTCACCGGGCTGCGACCGAATGTGGTTGGCCGATAAGGCCGATTGGAAGAACGGGCGGAGCTTTTGCGGCCCCGCCCGCAGCGTAGTCGTCTAGAGGCGCAGTTCCGTCTCGGCGTCGAAGATCGACGCCAGCGACATGTCGAAGCCGAGCTTGACCTGTGAACCCGGGCTGAAGCGGCGGGCACCGTTGATGCGCACCGACATCGTATGGCCGGCATGCTTCAGCCAGAGCAGGTTGTCGGCGCCCATCGGCTCCTCGATATCGACGGTGGCGTCGTGCACTTCGGCGCCGAGATTCTCGTTGACCTTGATATGCTCCGGCCGCACGCCGAGCGTCACCTTTCGGCCCGCCTGCAGCGGCCCGCTCGCCTCATAGGCATCGACGTTGAAATCGACGCCGTTGGCGGTGAACACGGTGGCATCGCCCCGCTTGGCGATCTCGCCGCGCAGGAAGTTCATCGACGGCGAGCCGATGAAGCCGGCGACGAAGAGATTGCGCGGCTTGTTGTAGATCGTCGTCGGATCGGCGAGCTGCTGGATGATGCCGTTCTTCATGATCGCGATGCGGTCGGCAAGCGTCAGCGCCTCGATCTGGTCGTGGGTGACGTAGATCATCGTGTTCTTCAGCGACTGGTGCAGCCGCTTGATCTCGACGCGCAGCTCCGAGCGCAGCTTGGCGTCGAGGTTCGACAGCGGCTCGTCGAACAGGAATACGTCGACATCGCGCACCAGCGCACGGCCGATCGCCACGCGCTGCCGCTGGCCGCCCGAAAGCTCGGCCGGCTTGCGCTTCAGGAGTGGCTGGATCTGCAGGATCTCCGAGGCGCGGGCGACGCGCTTGTCGATCTCCTGTTGCGGGATATTGGCGACCTGCAGGCCGAAGGAGAGGTTCTTCTCGACCGTCATCTGCGGGTAGAGCGCGTAGGACTGGAACACCATGCCGATGCCGCGGTCCTTGGGCTCTTCCCAGGTGACGTTCTTGCCCTTGATGTGGATCTGACCTTCGCTGATATCGAGCAGGCCGGCGATGCAGTTGAGCAGGGTCGACTTGCCGCAGCCGGACGAGCCGAGCAGCACCAGGAACTCGCCGTCATTGATCTCGAGATTGAGATCCTTGAGGACGCTGACAGAACCGAAGTTCAGCGAAAGGTCTTTGATGGAAACGCTCGAATTCATGGATCAGCCTTTCACTGCGCCGGCGGCAATGCCACGGACGAACAGACGTCCCGAGACGAAGTAGACAACGAGCGGCACCAGACCCGTGAGGATCGTTGCGGCCATGTTGACGTTGTATTCCTTCACGCCCTGGACGGAATTGACGATGTTGTTGAGCTGCACGGTCATCGGGTAGTACTCCGGCCTGGTAAAGACGACGCCGAACAGGAAGTCGTTCCAGATGCCGGTGACCTGCAGGATCATGGCGACGACGAAGATCGGCAGCGACATCGGCACCATGATCTTCAGGAAGATCTGCCAGAACCCTGCCCCGTCGATACGCGCGGCCTTGAACAACTCCTGCGGCAGCGACGCGAAGTAGTTGCGGAAGAGCAGCGTCAGGATCGGCATGCCGAAGATCGAGTGCACGATGATCAGCCCGGTCAGCGTCCCGTAGATGCCGAGTTCGCGCAGCACGATGACGATCGGATAGATCATCACCTGGTAGGGAATGAACGCCCCTATCACGAGGATCGAGAAGAACAGTTCCGAGCCCTTGAAGCGCCAGTTGGCGAGCGCATAGCCGTTGACCGAGGCAATGGCGATCGACGCGATGACGGATGGTACGGTGATGCGCACCGAATTCCAGAAACCGCGCGAAAGACCGTCGCAGTTCAAGCCGGTGCAGGCCGTCGCCCAGGCCTTCACCCACGGCTCGAAGGTGATCTCCATCGGCGGCGAGAAGATGTTGCCCATACGAATCTCGGGCATCCCCTTCAGCGACGTGACGATCATCACGTAGAGCGGCAGCAGGTAATAGGCGGCAGCAACGAACAGCGTGCCGTAGAGCATGATGTTGCGCGGCGAGAGCACCCGCTTCGGCTTCTTGCCGTTCGGTCCGTCGAAGGACTTGACCGGTGCCAGTGCGACCTCGGCGGTCTTGAGAGCGATGGTATCAGGCACGTTTACGCCCTCCCCCGAATTCCAGATAAGCCCATGGAATGATGATGATCGCGACCGTGATTAGCATCATGGTCGAGGCGGCGAAGCCCTGCCCCAGGTTCTGCGCCTGGAACATGTAGTCGTAGACATACTTGGCCGGCACTTCCGACGAGATGCCCGGTCCACCCGACGTCTGCGCCACCACGAGGTCGTAGACCTTGACGATACCGGACGCGATGATCACGAGCGTCGTGATGAAGACGGGACGCATCATGGGGATGACAATGAACAGATAGGTCTTCCACATCGGAATGCCGTCGACGCGCGAGGCCTTCCAGATGTCCTCGTCGATCCCGCGCAGGCCGGCGAGCATCAGGCACATGACAAGGCCCGTTCCCTGCCAGAGAGCCGCGATCAGCACGCCGTAGATGACGATGCTTGGCGTATAGAGCGGATCGAAGGTGAAGCTCGTCCAGCCGAGCGAACGCACCACCGACTGCACGCCGAATTCGGGATTGAGTACCCACTGCCAGACAAGGCCGGTGACGATGAAGGACAGCGCGAAGGGATAAAGGAAGATCGTCCGGAACGCATTCTCGAACCGGATCTTCTGATCCATCAGCGCCGCCAGCGTGAAGCCGATGACGAGGCTGAAGATGAGGGATAGAACGCCGTAGACGGCAAGATTCTCGATGGAGACGATCCAGCGTGGTGCAGCCCAGAGGCGCTTGTACTGGTCGAAACCGACGAAGCTCAACCGTGGAAGGAGCTTCGAGTTGGTGAATGAGTAGAACACCGTCCACACCGTGCCGCCGAGAAAGATGACCACGGCGGTCAGGATCATGGGGATCGACGCAATCTTCGAGTTCAGATTGCGCAGTAACTGGTTTGGCCGGCCTGCTTTCGCTTGACCCGTCATTGTGACTCCTCCTGAATCGCAAGTCCTCTGTGATCCAGAGCGCGGACCGTCTCCGGTCAGCTCCTCTTTTCACTCCCGTCTGGAGACTGAATGCCCTCATCGGTCCATTTCAGTCTCGATCACTGCCGCAGCCGGGTCACTCAGAGAGTTCCGGGCAAATCCGGCTCCGTCGAAACGGAGCCGGACCGCAACAGTATCGGAATGCGACGATCAGTCGGCAGAGCCGATGATTTCAGCGAAGCGCTTCTGGGCAGCTTCAGGCGTCATCGACGGATTGGCGAAGAACTCCGAGAAGAGGTCTTCCTTCTGCTTCTGGCTGTCGGCCGAAAGCAGCTGGTCGGTGCCTTCGATCACGTTGCCCTTTTTCAGGATCTCGAGACCCTTCTTCATGCAGTCGTTGGCGGCTGCGAGGTCAACGTCGCCGCGAACCGGCAGCGAGCCCTTCTTCAGGTTGAAGGCAACCTGGGTCGTGGGGTCGAGCAGCGTCTTGGCGAGTACGTCCTGCGCTTTCGACTTTGCTTCATCCTTGAGCTTCGGGAAGTAGAAGGCATCACCACCGGTAGAGATGATCTCGTTCACGCCGAGGCCCGGAAGGCAGGTGTAGTCGGTGCCAGCCTTCTGGCCGGCCAGCGCGAATTCGCCCTGTGCCCAGTCACCCATGATCTGGCCGCCGGCCTTGCCGGTGATGACCAGATTGGTTGCCTGGTTCCAATCCTGGACATTGCTGCCCTTCGACATCTTGCGGGCGTCGTCTGCAGCCTTGAAGACCTTAGCGATCTCGGGACCAGCAGCTACGTCGGCATCCTTGTCCTTGAACACCTTGTAGAAGGTATCCTTGCCGGCGATTGCGACCAACAGCACGTCGAACGCGCCTGTTGCCTGCCACGGCTGACCACCGACGGCGAGCGGCACGATGCCGGCCTTTTCGAGTGCCGGTGCGGCAGCGACGAACTCATCCCAGTTCTTCGGCACTTCGACGCCGGCCTTCTTGAAGGCAGCGTTCGAAAGCCACAGCCACTGCCAGGAGTGGATATTGACAGGAGCGCAATAGATCTTGCCGTCGATCGTGCAGCTGTCGAGCAGGCTTGCCGGACGAATGATGTCCTTCCAGTGCTCGGCGGTGGCGACATCGGTCAGGTCGCGCATCAGGCCGGACTGCACCAGTTCCTCGGCCTGACGGCCATGGTTGAACTGGGTAGCGCCCATCGGATCGCCGCCGGTGATGCGGCTGACCATGATCGGACGCGCGGTGCCGCCGGAACCGGCGATAGCGCCGTCAACCCAGTGGTTGCCGGTCGCGTCGAATGCCTTGGCGAGTTCAGCCACGGCAGCGGCTTCGCCACCGGATGTCCACCAATGCGTGACTTCAAGATCGGTCGCGTTCGCCGCACCGAGCGGCAGCACGACGGAAGCGGCGAGCGCAGCCGCCATCAAACGAAAATTCATGAGTTCTCCTCCCTCACTGAAACGTTGCCGGAAAAACTTAGTTCAATCGATATTGGGGCGCAACAGCCACCCTCGAAAATTTTCTCGATGACTGTGCTTTAATACCAATGCCTGTCGAAAAGCACTCATTTTGAACAGGTCGCCTCAGGCGTAAGCAGCCGACTGAGCAAACGCACAAGCAATATAAAATGCTGATTTTAAATGGTATTTTTCACGAAACATCGAGATATCCTGCAAATTCCTGTTCGCAAGCGCAAAAAATCCGAGCAAAAACGACGATTTCAACCATTGAGAGCACTCATTTCACCATCGAGAAAAAACCGCTCGACATTTCTACTGTATCGTTACAGATTTTGCGCCTTGAGGGAGGAGCCGCTTTGCGTTCTTTGGGCTTACAGCGCTTCCAAAAGACACTATAAGCGGGACCAAATCGCGCAGGACGGCCTAGAGGCATGGAAAACAAAGCAAATTTTGGAGGAACGACCTCCGAGGTCACTCGGGAACGGCCGACACTGAAAACGATTGCCTTCATGACCGGGCTCGGCGTGACGACGGTCTCCCGCGCCTTGAAGGATGCCCCCGATATCGGCGCGGAAACCAAGGAACGCGTGCGGATGGTCGCGCGCCAACTCGGCTACCAGCCGAACCGCGCCGGCGTGCGCCTTCGCACAGGCAAGACAAACGTCATCGCCCTCGTCCTCAGCATCGACGAGGAGATCATGGGCTTCAGCAGCCAGATGGTGTTCGGCATCTCGGAAGTGCTGACCGGCACGCCTTACCATATCGTCGTAACGCCGCACTCCCACAGCAAGGACCCGATGCTGCCGGTGCGCTACATCCTGGAAACGGGATCGGCTGACGGCGTCATCATCTCACGCATAGAGCCCGACGACCCGCGCGTCCGCCTGCTGGCCGAACACAACATGCCCTTTGCCACGCACGGGCGCACCGATGCTGGCCTCACCCACCCCTTCCACGATTTCGACAACGAGGCTTTCGCCCATCAGGCCGTCGAGAAGCTGGTCGGGCGCGGACGCAAGCGCATCGCCCTTCTCCAGCCGCCAAGCAAGCTGACCTATTACACGCATATGCGCATCGGCTTTCAGACAGGACTGCATGACTACGGCGCCGAAGAAGTGCCGCTGCGCGTCACGATCGACAATACGCTCGAAGAAATCCGCAACGCCGTCGAAGTAATGATGCGTGCGCCAAATGCGCCTGACGGTATCGTCTGCTCCGCCGGCAGCGCCGCCATCGCCGTCAATGCCGGCATAGAGGCGGCCGGTAAACACTTGGGCCGCGATGTCGACATGGTCTCCAAGGAATCGGCGCCTATCCTCAACTGGATCCGCCCCGAGATCATTACCGCCTATGAAGATGTCCGGCATGCCGGCCGGGAGATGGCAAAGGCCGTCATCGCGCGCATCGACGGCATCGAGCCTGAATTGCTGCAGAGTATCAGCCAACCCGTCTGGTCGCGGAAAGGCAAATAGCTCGCCCGCACACCAGATGGCGACCTTCAACGACCAATGCAGAGACCAACCATGACAACGGCGCTGCTGATCATCGACGTTCAGAATGCAATTCTATCGGGGAAAGGCACGCCCGAGCGCCAGCCGATCCTTGATGCCGCACTGGATAGCACCGTCTCACGACTGCAATCGCTCCGAGCCGACGCCCGCAGCGCCGGGATACCGGTCGTTCTCGTTCAGCACGACGGGGCGCCCGGGCATCGACTGGCGATGAACACCGACGGCTGGGCGATCCGGCCTGAGCTTTCCCCGGTCGATGGCGACACCGTCGTTCACAAGAAGAGCTCGGACTCGTTCTTCGAAACGGATCTTGCGGACAGGCTTGCGGAGCGAGGTGTGATGCATCTGATTGTCGGCGGTTGCATGACACAATTCTGCGTCGACACGACTGTCAGGCGTGCGGTCTCATTGGGATACGATGTCACGCTGATTGCCGACGGCCACACGACAGGCGATTCGGGAACGCTTGATTTCGCGGATATCGTCGCACACCACAATGAAACGCTCGACGATTTCGACGCTGGCAACGCCAGGATCCTCGTCCGTCCCGCAGCCGACATTCAATTCTGAACGTCGGCGAGTACGACACTCACCACAAACAGATAAGCCGGACCCAATGGCCCGGCTTATTTAAGTCATTCAAAGCCCCGACCTTAGAACGTGGCAGCACCGCTGCCCCATGGGCCGTGGTGGAAGTCCTTGCCGTCGAGGCGGTCGAAGCCGTGGGCGCCGAAGAAGTCGCGCTGCGCCTGGATCAGGTTGGCAGTGCCACGGCCCTGGCGGTAGGCGTCGAAGTACGTCAGCGCCGAGGTGAGCGCCGGAACCGGCAGGCCCGCCTGAAGCGCAGCGCCGACGACGCGACGCAGCGCTGGCAGCGATTCCTTGACCATCTCGGAGAAAGCAGGCGTCACGATCAGGTTCGCAACGTCAGGCGCCTTCGTAAAGGCCGAGGTGATCTCATCGAGGAACTGTGAGCGAATGATGCAGCCATCGCGCCAGATCTTGGCGATGACAGGCATCGGCAGCGACCAGTTGAACTCGCGCGAGGCTTCCGCCATCACCGCGAAGCCCTGTGCGTAAGCGCCGATCTTGGCGGCGAACAGCGCCAACTCCAGATCCTTGACGAGCTCGGGACCGTAGGCGATCGGGAACTTGTATTCCGGCTTGCCGAAGATCTTTTCGGCGGCTTCACGCTCGGTCTTCATCGACGACAGGCTGCGGGCGGCAACCGCCGCTTCAATCGCCGTTGCCGGAATGCCCATGTTCTGCGCTTCGATCGCCGACCACTTGCCGGTGCCCTTCTGGCCGGCCTTGTCGAGGATCATGTCGACCATCGCGCCGCCGGAGATCGGATCCGTTGCGGCCAGAACCTTCTCGGAGATCTCGATCAGGTAGGAGTTCAGGCGACCCTTGTTCCAGTCGCCGAAGATGCCGGAGATGTCCTTGGCGCTCTTGCCGAGGCCGTCACGCAGGATGCCGTAGATTTCGGCGATCATCTGCATGTCGGCATATTCGATGCCGTTGTGGATCGTCTTGACGAAGTGGCCGGCACCGTCATTGCCAAGCCAGGCAACGCACGGGTCACCCTTGTACTTGGCGGCGATCGAGGTCAGCACCGGCTCGACGCGCTTCCAGCTCTCTTCCGTGCCACCGACCATGATCGACGGGCCATGACGCGCACCTTCCTCGCCACCGGAGACACCCATGCCGATGAAGGTCAGTTCGGTGTTCTTCAGCCGGTCGAAGCGGGCGATGGTGTCGCGGAAATTGGCGTTGCCGGCATCGATCATGATGTCGCCCTTGGACAGGTAAGGACGCAGAAGCTCCATCTGCTGGTCGACGGCTTCACCGGCCTTGATCATGATGATGATCGGGCGCGGCGGGCGGATCGCCTCGACGAACTCCTCGATCGTCTTGCAGGGAATGATCTGCTTCTTCAGATCGCCGGCGCTCTCGTAGAACTCATCCGTCTTTTCGAGAGTGCGGTTGAAGACCGCGATCTTGTTGCCTTTTTCCGCGATGTTGAGCGCCAGGTTGGAACCCATGACCGCAAGGCCGATAAGCCCGATTTCTGCCTTTTCCACGATACACCTCCGATGAGTCATTTTGGACCGGTGTTGTGGCACTGTCTGGCTCAAACGGCAAGTTCGATTCGGCTTCGAATTGGCCTCGTATTGCGCGCAATGCAAACTGCGCCATATCCCCGCAAAAGCCCAACGGGAGGGTTTGATGGCAAGTCAGGAAAGACAGGCGCCCGCAACGCTTGTAACGCGCGCCGGCAGCTACCGCGAGCAGCCCGCGGAGCGTCAGCTGGCGGGCCACTTCCATTGCCTCTGGTCGCATAACATTGCCTCCAGCGGCAGGGTTGCGATCGTGCCCGACGGCTATTGCGACCTTGTCTGGATCGCCGGGCGCGTCATGGTTGCCGGCCCTGATCGCACAAGCGCGTTCCCTGACATGCCGATGGGTGCGGAGGTCGTCGGGGCTCGCTTTGCGCCCGGATCCGCAGCTGGATGGCTGGGAGTAGCGCTGTCCGAGATCGTCGGGCAGTCCGTTCCGCTTGAGGATTTCTGGGGAACGAGGGCGCGTACACTTGGGCAACAGCTCTCCGATTGCGGTGATAACCAGGAGAGGCTCCGGCTGCTGCAACTGGTGTTGGAAAAGGAGGCGGGAGAACATTCCCCGCCGCCGGATGATATCCGCCATGCCTTTGGCATCGCGACCGCACATTCGACCGACGACCTCACTGATCGGCTCCTGGCGGACATCGGCATTGGAGAACGACAACTCCGGCGTCGCTGCCGTCACTATTTCGGATACGGCGCGAAAACCTTGTCGCGCATCAGGCGGTTCCAGCGGCTGCTCTCGCTGCTGCGATCATCGCCATCGGCATCGCTTGCCGAGATTGCCTTTACCGTAGGCTACAGCGACCAGGCGCACATGAACCGCGACGTTCGGGAGCTATCAAGCATGACGCCGTTAGAGCTACAGCGTCAGGCGGCACCTTCGACCGCCACGCAGGCGTCATGACCGTTTTCTTCAATACCGGACGAGCAGGCAGCGTTACGATCCGTCAGTCCATGCGAGAACGACAATGACAATAATGCCCGTCAGAATTATCCACCAATCCATCGACCGCAACTGGCAGGACGTCTACGCCTTCGCCAGCGAGCCTGTGAACATGCCGCTTTGGGCGTCGGGTCTTGCATCCGGCCTGAAACCCGACGGCGACGACTGGATCGCCGAAGGCGTCCTCGGTACGGCGCGGGTCAGCTTCGTGCCGAAGAATGCCTTCGGCGTGATCGATCACACAGTCACGATCGAAAGCGGCCTGCGGGTCTACAACGCCCTGCGCGTCGTCCCGAACGGCGATGGTTGTGTCGTCATGTTCACGCTGCTACGCCTCCCTGATATGACCGACGAGCAGTTCGAAGCGGATGCGGCGCATGTCGCACGTGACCTCGAGAGCCTGAGGTCTCTGACGGAAAACGGAGACACACGATGACCACCATCAGCGACGTGCAACGGATAGACTATGTCGAGTTCAACGTGACCGACATCGAAGCGACGAAGGCCTTTTATGGCCGTGCCTTTGGCTGGCAGTTCAAGGATTACGGGCCGAACTATTGCGAGTTCAGCGACGGCCGGCTGACCGGAGGGTTCACCAATCTGGAGAAGCCCCGCCCGGGCGGACCGCTGGTGATCCTCTACGCGGATGATCTCGAGGCCTCGCTTGCCAGCGTCGAAAGCGCCGGGGGCAAGATCATCCGACCGATTACCGGCTTTCCCGGCGGTCGCCGCTTCCATTTCGGCGATCCCGATGGCTATGAGCTCGCGGTGTGGACACGTGCCTGATCAGGCGGCGAGCGTAACCGCCTTCGCGCCGCGCTTTTCGAGAATGATCAGCGCGCCGATAACGCTGCCGGACGCGTCCCTAAGCGGCGACATGCGGCAGCGCATGTCCTCGACAAGCGCGCTGCTCTTCCGCTCGTAGGAATGCTCAGAGCCCTCGCCGCCGAAGCAGGCGTCAAGCTTGGCCTTCACGCAATCATTGAAGCGCTTCTCGCCGATGAACTCCATGATGTGGCGCCCGATCATCTCCATTGGCTTCTTGCCGAGATAGTGGGAGTTGGCCGCATTCGAATAGAGATAGCGGTAGTCTCGGGTCAGAACCGCCACGCGGTCGGGTATCGCCTCGAGGATGGCCGCGTTGAGGAAGTTCCCATTGTCGGTGTTCGGAACATAGGCGCCCGGAACTGAAATCGGCTCGGGAACCGGCGCGGTCATGCGCCACTGCGGCGAAGGCGTTCCGAAATACTGCTCCATCAGGTGCGAAAGCAGCTTCACGTGCTCTCGCACATAGTCGCTGTCATCGGCGTACTGATCGATCAGGCAACCGACGAACTGCAATTGCATGTGAATGTAAAGCAGGTTTTCGGCGCGGCAGCCGATAATCGCCTCGACCAGCCCGTCGAGATGGCGGTCGAGGCTGCTGACTCGCGCGTCATCGCCGAGCCGTATCGCCTCGTTGATCTGCGCGCAGCGCAGCGAAAACGCTTGAAAAAGCCCTAGCAAGACGCCCCCGATGCAGACCCTGTGACGAACATTCAGAGATCAGCTGAACCTCGGATTGCGACAAATTAAAGCCGAAACCACAAAAGCGCTCGCCTTAGTAGAGGCGGTAACATGACACTTGTTCATATTCAATGAACAACAGCAGGTATTTTTCAATGACAAGATGTAGGATTTACTTGAATACGCTGTGCTTGATCTGCCAGCGATCATGATACCAGAGCCATTGTTCGGGATATTCCCGCACCCAGCTTTCAACTTTATCGTTCAAAAGCTGTGCGGTTGCCGTGAGATCGAGATTGCCGTTGGCATCGCGCGGCATTTCAATGCGCGGTTCGATCTCGAGACGATAGCGATTTCCCGGCAGCCGGATGCATCGGGCCGGATAAACCTCGCAGCCGAATTGCCGAACCAGCTTTCCGAGCAGCGGGTTGGTCTGCACGGGTAGTCCGAAGAACTCGGTCTTCAGCCCCTTCTGGAACTTCTGGTCGACGAGCACGCCGACGCCCTGCCCCGCTTCGAGCTGCCGCGCCAGCGCAAACGACGAGCCGGCATGCGACGGCACGAGCTTGCCCATGCGCGCGCTTCGGAAGTCGAAGACCTTCTGCGCCACGTAAGGGTTGTTCGGCGGACGGAAGAGAACCGTCACGTAGAGGCCGAAGGCGGCACCCGCGACCGGCAGCAGCTCGAAATTCCCCGTGTGTCCCGCAAACACGATGAATGGCCGCGGATTTTCAAGGAGGTCGATGAAGATCGGAATGCCCGATACCTCCACCCTGCCCGGTTTCGATTGCTCGGGGTCGAAATCGAAGAGCCGATCCAGGAACACGTACTCGGCCGCCAGACGGCCCATATTGGCCCAGCTTCCAAGCGCGATCTCGTTGATTTCAGCGTCGCTCTTCTCAGGGAAGGCATTCCGGAGATTGGTCAGCATCAGCTTGTGCCGACGCATCTTCGGGCCGATCCTGCGCATCAGCCAATCGATGAAATTGATCGCCCCATCGGCCGGAAAGAGCTTCAGGAAATTCAGGAATCCGAACATCACCTGCGCAATCAGCCACTGGCGGAAATGCTGCAGTTTGAGCACGATGCGGGTGATGAAGAGCTTCAAGGGGCTCAGTCCATCTTCAGGATGATCTTGCCGAAGATCTGGCGCGATTCCATGCGCTCCAGAGCGCGGTCGATATCATCGAAGCTGACCTCGGTGTCGATAACAGGATGCACCAGCCCGCGGCCCATCTTCTGCATGGCATCCGCCATGTTCTCCATGCGGCAACCGAACGAACCGAGCAGCTTCAGTTGCTGCTGGAACAGCATCATCAGGTTCATCTCGGTCGAAACACCTGACGTCGATCCGCAGGTAACGAGGCGGCCGCCACGCTTCATGCAAAGCATAGAGCCGGCCCAGGTGTCCTTGCCGACGTGTTCAAAAACAACATCGACGCCCTTCTTCTTGGTGAGCTTGCGGACAACGCCCTCGAAACGGTCGGTGCGGTAGTTGATGACGTGATCTGCGCCAAGCGCCTTGGCCTTCTCGATCTTGTCGTCGGAGCCGACAGTCGTGATGACGGTGCAGCCGATCTTCTTGGCAAGCTGGATGGCAGCCGTGCCGATGCCGGAACCGCCAGCATGCACGAGAATGGTTTCGCCGGGCTCAAGCTTGGCATTATCGAACAGCATGTGCTCGACAGTTCCGAAGGTCACGGGAGCCAGCGCAGCACCGATCGCATCGACACCGGGAGGAGCCGGAACCAGAAGGCGCGCAGGCAGATTGACCTTTTCCTGCGCAAAGCCGTCGAGATGGAAGCCATGAACACCGGAGACATGTTCGCAAAGATTGTCTCGGCCCTCGCGGCACGGGCGGCAGAGACCGCAGGTGCGCGCGCCGTAGATCGAAACCAGCTGCCCCGGCAGGACATTGGCAACGCCAGGGCCGATCGCCTCGACCACGCCGGAAGCTTCAGCACCGATGACCAGCGGCATCTTGCGCTTGGCGAAGGCCATGCCGCGCCAACCCCAGACGTCGATGTGGTTCAGGGCGACGGCCTTGACGCGCAGCGTCACCTCGCCGGCAGCGGGAGCATCGGGCTCGGGCAGATCGGTGATCTCAAGCTTGCGGTCGTCGATCAGTTGCAAAGCGCGCATGGCAAAGTCCTTGGGCAAGCGCATCGGCCGACGCCGACGCGCAGTTTATGAATGGGCGCTGCGCCCGCTTCGCAACCGCGAGGGCGGCGAACACAGCGCCAGTTTTTTCTCAAACTACGATCGAAAACCGATTAAGCCGGTTCCAGCGCCATGACAAGGCTGGCGTTCTGCCCGCCGAATCCAAAGGAATTCGACAGCACCGCGTTCGCCTGCCCGTCACGCTTCTTGTTCGGCACGACATCGAGGACGATCGTCGGATCAGGCGTGTTGTAGTTGATCGTCGGCGGCAGCGTGCCGGTCAGCATCGTCTGCAGCGAGAAGACTGCCTCCACGGCGCCTGCGGCGGTCAGCGTATGGCCGATCATCGACTTGTTCGAAGATAGCGGGATCGAAGCAAGACGCTCGCCGAAAACCGCCAGCATGGAAGCATATTCCATCTTGTCGTTTTCAGGCGTCGATGTGCCGTGGGCGTTGATGTAGCCGATGCTGTCTTCGTTCATGCCCGCATCCGCAAGCGCTGCGCGGATCGTTGCGATCGCCGGGCCACCGTCGGGCGAGGAACGCGTGCGGTGGAACGAATCCGCCTTTTCACCGGCGCCCTTCATGATGCCCAGGATCTTCGCGCCGCGCGCGATGGCTGACTCTAGAGATTCCAGAACCAGCGTCGCAGCACCTTCGGCGATGACGAAGCCATCGCGATCCTTGCTGAACGGCTTGGAAGCCTTGGTCGGCGGGTCGTTCTGCGTCGACAGGGCCGAAAGCAACGAAAAGCGGATCAAGGCCTCGGCGCTGACCGACCCGTCGGTGGCCACAGCCAGAGCGCGGTTCGTGCGACCCTGGCGGATCGCCTCGATACCGAGCTGGATTGCCGTTGCACCCGAAGCACAAGCCGTCGACAGCGTCACCGGCAGGCCGCGCGTGCCGAACCGGTCGGCGAGCCGCTCCGAGATCGCGCCAAACAGGGCCGCCTCGTGGAATACAGGATCAGGACGCTGGCGCATCGCCGCCAGGAAACGCTCATAGGCGTCGCCCGGATGAGTGGCCGGCGGCGAACGGTCGGCGAGTTCAAAACGTGCATTCCATTCGGGCTCGATCGGCGGAGCGGCGAGAAACAGCGGACCGTTGAAGTCGCCGGAAATATCGGCATCCGCAAGCGCTTCGATGGTCGTCTCGCGCGCAAACGCATAGGAGCGCTCGACAGCGTTGTCAGCCGGGATATCGATGAAATCGACGGTACCTGCGATGCGCGTCGAAAGACCATCGGTCGGGAACCGGTTGATGTCGTGAATACCCGATTTGCCCGAGGTCAGCGACGCCCAGTTGTCCTTCAATCCCTGGCCGAGCGAGGTGATGATACCAACGCCGGTTACGGCGACGATGGGGCGCCCGAGATGATCCCTGTAAGCAGAATCTTTCATTGCTCTCTCCTCACGCTTCCGCGGACAGAACCGCGACGCCTTCGCCGCGCTGGTGGCCAACCGTGGTGACGATCGCCGCCTTGGTCGGCGCGGTCATCGGCTTCTCATGGGTGGGGTCGAACTGGGGGATGACGGCCTTGCTGTCGACAGCCAATGCCGCGAGTGCGAGCCCGAGGGTAAAGTGCGCCTCCATGCCGTGTCCGGTGACGCCGCCGAAACCGCGGATCGCGGCACCCGGCAATTGGCGCTCGAGAACCGCCTTCTCGCGCTGTGCGAGTTCCGGCATCCCCGTGGAGCCGGAAAAGATTGCCGTGCTTTCGGACGCGAGCCCATCCGTCGGCTCAAGCAAACGCTCGAGGCGACGTTCGAAATTACCGGCGTTGCGATTGCCGCGATCGCCTTCGATGGACGAGATCGTCCCGTAGATATGCGCGCCGCGCTCTTCGGCGTGCGCGCGGGATTCAAGCACCAGGAACGCACCAAGCGATCCCGAAATGATCCCGCCGTCGTCGCGTGACCACAGCGGCTTCCATTCATCGCGCGAATGCGAGCCGATTGCTTCGAAGAGAAGGACCATGTCGAGCCGCTCGGCCGAAAACGCACCGCCGACGAGCGCATGCGACGACTCTCCGGACTTGATCCGGTAGAACGCGGTCTCAACGGCTGAGATCCCGGCGGATTCCTCTCCCATGAAGGTTCGCGAGGATCCGGTCACCTTGTGCACGATGGAGATGTTGCCTGCCAGCAGGTTCGACAGCTGCGCGAGGAACAGCGTCGGACGCAGTTCGGTCGTCAGCTTCTCGTTCAGCAGTACTTCGCGGTCGTTGCGCTTCAAGCCTTCGTCGACGATGATCGTATCGACGTTGATGTCGCGCTCGCCGCCGCCGGCAGCAACGATCATGTCCATGCTGCCGCAGGCTTCGGCGTTATCCTTGAAACCGGCATCATCGAGCGCGAGGCCCGCAGCGAAGACGCCGATACGCTGCCAGTTTTCCATCTGTCGCTGGTCACCGCGCTTGGCGATCTGTTGCGACCAATCGACCTCAGGGAGCGGATGGATCGGGTAGGGTTTGAACTTCTCGGTTTCGACAACCGTCTTCGGCGCCTCGCCGGCCGTCAGCAGCGCGACATGCGCATCCTTGCCGACGCCCTGGCACGTGACAATGCCGACGCCTGTGATCACGACATCATTATGAGCCTTGCTCATCCGTTCACTCCTTGCGCAGCGATCGCATCCAAAAGCCCGACCTCGCCGGCCCGTTTCTTGACGATATCTCCGAGCGGCACTTCGCTGAAGGGCATGGTGCGGAGCTTGAGCTGCGCATCACAGACCTTCTTGCCGCCACTCGTGATCTTCGCCTTGGTAACAGCGAATCCGGATCCGTCGTGTTCGAGAAAAGCCTCGATATCCAGTACGGCTTCAGGCTCGACGAACGTGCGCATCTTGGCGCCGTCGACGGACATCAGGAACGGCATGGCGGCAAAATTGGTCGCGGCAAGCACGAGCATGCCCGACGCCTGCGCCATCGTCTCTATGAGAAGCACGCCCGGTACAAGCGGCATGCCAGGAAAATGACCTTCGAACACAGGGCTCTTCGCGGGCACGACGGAACGCGCCCTGAGCGTTGCTTTTTGAAGGTCGACCGCCTCGATACGGTCAATCATCTGGAAGTATTCCAGCAGCATCGGATCCTCCGGCCGCACGAGCACCAAACCCGGCGGCTAGGCCTACTTAGTAACAAAACCGCCCGGCCGCCATGATGAAGGGCGGCAGGGCGGATAAAAAAGTTGGTTGTGCCGATCAGGCCTTGGCGGCGCGCAGCTCGTCGATCTTGGCACAGAGGTTCTTCAGCACGAAGTATTCCTCCGTGGAAACCTTGCCTTCGTTGACTTCCTGCGTCCACTTTTCGAGCGGGATCTTGATGCCGAATTCCTTGTCGATCGCAAAAACGATATCGAGGAAGTCGAGGCTGTCGATACCGAGGTCGTCGATCGTATGGCTTTCCGGCGTGATCGTGTCGCGATCGATCTCGCTCGTCTCTGCAATGATGTCGGCAACTTTATCGAATGTAGCGGTCACGCCTGTACCTCTTGAGATGAGAATTTACCCCCTCATAGGCAAATCCATTTCAAAAGCCAATGCCTTCGCCTATTGCAATGCGCAATTTGCAACTCCACTGTTGCTCAAACAGCATGCAGGCCCGTTCTGCGCGAGCAAGTGCCGTTAGCTGGGTCAGCAATCAATTGGCGATGACGACGCGGGTGTTCGCAAGCCCCGCCTGGCGGGTCATGGTGAAGAACTGCGCGGCATTCTCGGGGTGAAGGCGAACGCAGCCATGCGACGCCGGCCGGCCAAGCCGCTTCAGGTCATACGTGGCATGCACGGCGTATCCGCCGTTGAAAAACACCGCATAGGGCATCGGCGCATCGTCATACTTCTTTGAACGGTGATCGCGGGAAAGCCACTTGGCACTCCAGGACCCCACCGGAGTGACGTAACCACGGCGGGCGGTCGAGACCTTCCAATGGTATTTCACGAAGCCGTTTTCGCTCACGGTCATGGTCTGGTCGCCGATACTGATCTTGGCGACCAGGGTCGCAGCGCTCGCGCCCGCGGCTGATAGTTGCAGCAGAAGAATTGCCGCCGCTCCGACAAGTATAGTTTTCATCGTCCCTCTCCGTCTCATTCGACGACCCAATGGAAAGGAACGTATTTCCTCACGAATTACATGAGCTTAAAGATCATGGTAAGCAAGAGGATAACGTCGGCTACAGAAGCACGACGAAGAGGGCCAGAATGACGAAGGCGAGCACCGAGCAACTGGCGTAGAAAACCGACAGACCGTCCTCGATATCGCCGACAGTTGCCGTATCCCGCCCTGCACCGTTGATCATCGGCTCCATGACGACAACCCCGGAATAGACCCTTGGGCCGGCGAGCTGGACATTCAGCGCCCCTGCCATCGCCGCTTCCGGGCGACCGGAATTTGGCGAACGGTGCAGGCCGCCGTCGCGCATGGCGATACGAAATGCCTCCCGGCATGCGTCGCTGCCCCGCCGCAGCCAGGCGCCTGCGGCAATCAACACGATGGACAGGCGCGCGGCCGGCCAGTTCGCCAGATCGTCGAGCCGCGCGGAAGCCCAGCCAAAATCGAGGTAGCGCTCCGTCTTGTGCCCGATCATCGAGTCTGCGGTGTTCAGCATCTTGTAGGCGAAAAGCCCGGGCAGGCCGAGAACAGCATACCAGAGCGCCGGCGCGACGACGCCGTCCGAAAAATTCTCGGCAAGGCTTTCGATCGCGGCACGGCAAACAGCAGGCTCGTCCAACGTTTCGGGGTCGCGTCCGACGATCATCGATACGGCGTGCCGCCCGCCCTGCAATCCGTCTTCCTTCAGCCCCGCCGCCACGGCATCGACGTGGTCGCCGAGGCTCTTCTGCGCGAAGAAGACGGTCGCACAGACCACCTCGAGCAGTATCCCGGCCAGCCCGAACAACGCGAAGAACCAATGGAGGATCAGGCCGACAAGCGCGCTCGCCAGAAGCAGCAGCACAATGCACAGGATACCGTTGTGTCGCTTTTGCCGCTTCGTCAGCGTGCTGCCGTTAAGCCATCCTTCAAACCACCCGATGGCGCGGCCGAACAGTACGATCGGATGCGGCACCTGAGCCCATAGAACGGGCGGATCACCGACGATCCGGTCGAGAAGCAGCGCAAGGACCAGGACGAGAAGATTCAGTTCAAACGTCATGCGTCATAACTCTGAAGAGCCTCCAGAAGCCTCGCGTCGCCCGCTGCATCGGCAGCAAGCCCGAAGCGAAGCCAGTTGGGTGCGTAGTCGAATTTCCGGACAAGGATCCGGGATTGGCAAAGATGTGCGTGTAAACGGTCGGCGACATTGTGCTCGACGAGCGAAAACAGGCGCGTTCCGCCGGCAATCTTGAGACTGCCGGCCTCCAGCGTCCGGCGCAAAGCAAGGCTGCGCTCTGTAATCGCCTGGCTGATTGCCGTCGTATCCGAACGCAGCAGCGACGCGGCGACGGAAAGAGCCGGACCGGACACCGCCCAGGGCCCAAGCCAACCCTCGAACCTGTCGAGAACCTCTGACGGCGCAATGATGAAACCGAGCCTCAGACCGGCAAGGCCGAAGAACTTTCCGAAAGAGCGAAACACGACCACGTTCGCAGACCCGGCAAGCTCCGGAACGATGCTATTCTGAGGCTCAGAATCGCCAAAGGCCTCGTCGACAACGAGGACGCCATCCCATGTGGCCATGCGTTTGGCTAGCGCCGAAAGCCGAGCTATTTCGAACGTCCTACCATCTGGATTGTTTGGATTGACGACGACGACCAGGGCATGCCGCTGATCGATCTCTTCGAGGCTCGCGACCATATCGATCGCATGGCCCGAGGATGCGAACGCGCGTTGATATTCCCCATAAGTCGGCCGAGGATCGCGATGCGCGCTCCAGCCCGGACAAGGCGCGGCAACAGCTGGATAACCGACTGCGTCCCGGGTACCGGCAGCGGCAGCAGCGTACCGCTTCGGTAATAGTCTCGCGCAGCCTCGCGAGCAGCGGCGACCAGATACGCATCCGGCAGGCGGTGCCACGCCCGGACTGAAATCTCAGGCACCGCGACCGGGTGTGGATTGATACCTGTCGACAGATCCAGCCAGTCCTCAGGCTGCCCTCCATAGAGCAATGCGGCAGCCGTGATCCCGCCGCCATGGACGATCGGTGCATTCATGCCGCTTCGCTCGCAAGGTCGATCAGGTGCATGTAGGAACCGGCCACCTGCCCGCGCTGAAGTCCGGCGCTGCCAAGGTCATTGTCGAGGGCATCTCTCACCTGGAAAAGCCGTTCGGCCTCTCCTTCCGCCGCCACGGCGGAATAGTGAAACTCGTGCGCCGTCATCGGCTGTTCGAAGAACGAGCCATTGAGCGGCGAAACCCGGCGGTAGCCGAGATGGCGCTTGCGATCCTGATAGGTGGTGACCAACGGCAGAAGGCCGAGCATCTCGTGCCGCTCTCCGCCGGCATCGATCAGCCCCTCGCCAAGCACCATGTACCCCCCGCACTCGCCGTAAATGCGCACGCCGCTCTCGGCTGCCCGCAGCACTCCTGCTCGAAACGTCGAAGCGGCGGCAATCCGGCCTGCATGCAGTTCGGGATAGCCGCCCGGCAGATAGATGGCGTCGGCGGTTCGTTCTGGCGCTTCGTCGGCGAGCGGTGAAAAGAACGTAATCTCCGCCCCTCTCCGACGCCAGCCGAGAAGCATGTGCTCGTAGGAGAATGCAAAAGCGATGTCGCGGGCAACGGCGATCCGGCTTCCGAGCGGCGGCAGGCGCGCAATGTTTGCCGTCGAGGGCTTGTTGAGCCCCTGCCGTGCCACGCGGAGCAGAAACTCGAAATTGCAAGCCTCCGATACAGCGTCGGCAGCATGCTCGATGAAGTTCTCGAGCGCCTGATGCTCGCCCGCCTGCACGAGGCCAAGGTGGCGTTCCGGCAGGGCAACCTCATTGTCGCGACGAACGACGGCAATGATCGGCATGCGGATCGCTTCGAGCGCGCGGCGGAGCATCATTTCATGCCGCTCGCCGCCGACCTTGTTGAGAATGACGCCTGCCACTCTCACATCCGCCCTGAATCCGGCGAACCCCGCGACCAGCGCCGCAACGGATTGCGACATATGCGATGCGTCGACCACGAGAACCACGGAAAGGCCGAGCATAGCCGCAAGATCGGCAGCGGTCCCCCGACCGTCCGCCGCGCCGTCGAACAATCCCATCATCGCCTCGATGACGAGCAGCCTGTCGCCCGAGCGATGCAGCGTCGCATTCGCCGCAATCAGCTCCGGTCGCATGGCCCACGGATCGAAGTTCAGACAGGCGACGCCACTGGCGGCCGCGTGAAAAGCCGGATCGATATAGTCAGGCCCCGCTTTTCCCGGAGCAATCGCTACGCCGCGTTTTCGCAAGGCACGCAACAGGCCGAGCGTAACAGTCGTCTTTCCCGACCCGGAGGACGGAGCCGCAATCAATAGACCACTCATGCCGTCTCCTTGCTCTCCGATTGACGAAACGGATCAGGTTGCAGCTTGCGTCCCGCCAATGCACCAAGCCAATCAAGCGATCCGCTGAGGCGAACGACCTCTCCAACCACCACAATAGCCGGCGGCTCGAGGCCGGATGCCCTCACCGCAGCGGGAGCCTCCCCAAGCGTCGTCTCCAGCACCTGCTGGCTTTCGGTCGCCGCGTTGCAAACGAAAGCCACCGGCTCCAACGGGGAGCGTCCCGCAGCGATCAGGTTCGCACTGATTTCCGCGATATGCTTCATGGCCATGTACATGACGATAACCGGCGATCCTTTGCCGATTGCGTCCCAGTTTATGGCATCCGGAACCAGACCGGAAGAGTTATGTCCGGTCAGGAATGTTACAGCATGATTGATGTCGCGATGCGTGACCGGAATGCCCGCATAGGCCAGTCCACCAATGCCGGCGCTGATGCCGGGGACGATGCGGAACGGAACATTGTGCTCGACAAGCGTCAGCGCCTCTTCCCCGCCTCTTCCGAAAACGAACGGATCGCCCCCCTTCAGACGCAGGACACGTTTTCCCATCCGCGCCAGTTCGACGAGGCGAAGCGAAATATCGCGCTGTTTGGCGGAGGGCTTGCCGCCGCGTTTTCCGGCATATTCCAGCAGTGCATCCGCACGCGCGAGCTTCAGGCAGTTTTCATCCACCAGCGCATCGTGCACCACGACATCCGCATCGCGGAGCGCCTTTACCGCCAGAAGTGTCAACAAACCGGGATCACCGGGGCCGGCGCCAACCAGCCAGACGCTGCCGGGTTCGATTGTGGGAAGGTTGGAAAGCGCAGCTTCGATCATTTCGATGATCTATGCCCACCTCGGCCCGAGGTCAACGCCGACGGGCTTCACGAAATCAGCCTCTTCGGCAAAACAATATCCAGGCATGAAGGACCGGATTCAGAACATGAGGATCGGCGGGCAAGGCATTGACCTGACTCGGCCAATGCCTTGTCGAGAAGAGTATGTGGCTCAGGCGTTCAGGAGCGTGGTGCGGATGAGATCCAGCACCTTGTCGGACTGGATTCCGGTGCAGACGATCTGGCTCGGCAAGCCATCCCAATCGCCTGGCGGGAACCGCCGTCCGTCGGGCTTCACAACCGTCTGCCCGTCGGCGATACCGCCGCAAACGACACGTACCGCGCCGGTGACCGACGTGAACAGTTCCGGCGCCACAACGTAGACGCTGGCACAACTGTCATGCACCATCATGCCGTCTTCCACGGCATGCTTGTAGAAATCGATGTAGAACTGCGAAAGATCGTTGAGCAGCTTCACGGCATCGTCGCCGCTGCGGGCAATGTCGCCGAGGAAGCTACGGCTCATTGTGGTGATCGCGGTCACATCGAGACCGATGACGACGACCTTCCACGGGGCGGTCATGACGATGTCGGCAGCCTCGGGGTCGCCATGGATGTTGGCTTCAGCAACGGGGGTGACGTTGCCCGGCACATAGAAATTGCCACCCATGATGACGACCTGCTTGACGAGGCCGGCAATCTCGGGGTCTTCCTTTAGCGCGAGCGCGAGATTGGTCATGCGACCGACCGCGACAAGGGTCACCTCGCCCGGATTGGCGCGGACAGTTTCGATGATGAAGCGGTAGGCAGGACGCGGATCGAGCGGCAGATCGATCGTCGCCGGCACGTCGATATTGCCGAGGCCGTTATCGCCATGCACGAAGGTCGGCCACATGCCTTCCTTGCGGGAAGGATCGATGGTGACGCTTGCACCCTTCGCAACGGGCGCCGCAATATTCCATTCACGCTTGAGGAACAGCGCATTGCGCGTGGTCGTCTCGATCGACGCATTGCCGAAAACAGTCGTGATTCCGATCAAGTCGATTTCGGGATGACGATGCAGAAACAGCAGCGCCATCGCATCGTCGACGCCCGGATCCGTATCATAGATGACCTTATGCATGGATGTTCCTTATCGCTTTCGTTGTTGCGGGCCGCTTCGCGGCGCCGCAAGGCCGGCCAACATAACGCCGGTTAGTCGTTCTGCAACACCGTCTTTGCAATCGCGGCCGTCGCATGCGGCGATTTCATTTTCGGCAGGATGAGAGCCGCCGTCACGCCTGCCGCCGCAAGCGCCGCAGACTCGGCAACACCGTGGCAGCCGACGAGTTTGAAGACGATGTCGGAAGGGTTGGCAAGGCGCGGCGTTTCGCGCTCCAGCACATCCGGTTCGAAGAAGATTACAGGTACGGCAAGGCTCTGCGCCGCGTTCAGAATTGCCGGCTCCCCGGTGCGCGCTGCAATCGAAGCGACAGCGGCAATATCATCGGCTGTGATCCCGGCCTGCTGCAGGGCAGACCTGGCGAGCGCCAACACCTCAGCCGGCGAGGCCCCGCGTTCGCAGCCGAGGCCGAGCACGAAGCTGCGCCTATCGTCGAATTCAACCTTGTTCATGCGGATACGAATGATGACTTCCTGTGACCTGCAAGCCATTGCAGCCCGGAAAGGGAAATGCAACATGCACCGTCTTTTCGCCTTCCAGAGTCAGTTGCCTTGTCCGATATTGCCCCACATCTTCTTTTCCTGCTGGCAGCAGCGGGATTTTTTGCCGGTTTCGTCGATTCCATCGCCGGCGGCGGCGGCCTGATTACCGTTCCTGCCATGCTGATCGCAGGCATTCCGCCCCTCCAGACGCTCGGCACCAATAAGGTGCAGTCGGTGTTCGGCGCCGCCTCGGCGACGATCGCCTATGCCAGAAAGGGCCATGTCGATCTTCGCGAACAGCTGCCGATGGCGCTGATGGCCGTGATGGGCGGAGCGCTGGGGCGGCATTGGCAACGATCGTGCCAGGCAGCGTGCTCAGAGGCATCATGCCGGTCCTGCTGATCGCGATCGCGCTCTACTTCGCCTTCAAGCCCAACCTCGGCGATGTCGACAAACACCGGCGCATGACGCCCTTCGTCTTCGGCCTCACCCTCGTCCCGGCAATCGGCTTCTATGACGGCGTCTTCGGGCCGGGCACGGGCTCGTTCCTGATGCTTGCCTTTGTCTCGCTTGCCGGCTTCGGCATGCTGAAGGCGACGGCGCACACCAAGATGCTGAATCTCGGCTCGAACATCGGCGCGCTCGTCGTCTTCATTTCCTTCGGAGCGACGCTGTGGAAGATCGGCCTGATGATGGGCGTCTGCCAGTTCATGGGCGCGCAACTCGGCTCGCGCCTCGCCATGCGCACCGGCGCGCGTCTGATCAAGCCGCTGCTCGTGATCGTCTGCATCGCCTTCACGATCAAGCTGCTGGCCGACCCGACCAATCCGATCCGCGTTTGGCTGGCGATCTGAACCAATCCGCGACGGTCGGCAGTGCTGCCTAGAACAGAGCGATCAATAGCGCCCCGCCGGCAATCAGGCCCACGCCGAGCCAGTTCATGAGGTTCAGCTTCTCGCCGAGAAAGACGACGCCGAAGACCGCGACAAGGACGATCGACAGCTTGTCGATCGGGGCGACACGTGCGGCATCGCCGATTTTCAGCGCGCGAAAATAGGCAAGCCACGAGGCGCCGGTTGCCGCTCCCGAAAGGCAGAGGAACAGCCACGTCTTGCCTGAGATGCTCGACAATGGCTGCCACTGCCCGGTAGCCGCGACAATGGCGCTGATGATGAAGACGATGACGACGGTGCGGATCAGGGTGGCGAGATCGGAATTGACCCCGGCGACGCCGATCTTGGCAAATATCGCCGTCAATGCGGCGAAAGCCGCCGAAAGCACCGCCCAGAAAATCCAGCTCTGCGTCATCAGAACTCCACGCCCGGTTGGCCCTTGATGCCCGAGCGGAACGGATGCTTGATCAGCTCCATCTCGGTGACGAGATCGGCGATCTCGATCAGTTCGTCCTTGGCGTTGCGACCCGTCAGAACGACGTGAGTCATATACGGCTTCTCGTTCTTCAGGAACTCCACCACCTCGTTGATGTCGAGGTAATCATAGCGAAGCGCGATGTTGATCTCGTCGAGCAGCACCATCGAATTGCGCTCGTCGCGGATCAGCTCTTTCGCCTTCTCCCAGGCGGCACCCGCCGCCGCGACATCGCGGGCGCGATCCTGCGTCTCCCAGGTGAAACCCTCGCCCATGGTGTGGAACTGGCAGACATCGGAGAAGTGCTTCTCGATCAGATCGCGCTCGCCGGTCCACATCGCGCCCTTGATGAACTGCACGACAGCCGAAGGCTTGCCGTGCGCGATGTGCCGAAAGATCATTCCGAAGGCGGACGACGACTTGCCCTTGCCCTTGCCAGTATGGACGATGATCAGGCCCTTCTCGTCGGTCTTTGAGGCCATGATCTTGTCGCGGGCGGCCTTCTTCTTCGCCATCTTCTCGGCGTGGCGGGCGTCGGCGTGGCCAGCGGCTTCTGTGGTTTCGTCGGTCATCTCAATGGTCCCCGGATGCAAGCTTGCCCTGATGCAAGCCGAATGTGTCTGAAAGGTCGAACCGCGCCGAATTGCTGCGCGGTGTCCAGAGGCTGCGATCGATCGCCTCCAGCAGCCGCTCCTTCATCTCGGTGAAAGCGGCCGGATTCTTCTCGATCATGAAATCGCGGACCTCAGCATCCACCACGAAAGCCTGGTACACGGCTTCGAAGTGATGGTTGCCAACGGCGCCCGTGGTTGCCGCAAAGGCAAAGAGGTAATCGACGGTCGCGGCAATCTCGAAGGCACCCTTATAGCCATGGCGCATGACGCCATCGATCCACTTCGGATTGACGACGCGGCCACGCACGACGCGACCGATCTCTTCCTCCAGCGAACGGATCACCGGCTTCTCGGGCCGTGAATGATCGTTGTGATAGATCGACGGCCGATCGCCCGCGAGCATTTCAGCCGCAGCCGCCATGCCGCCTTCGAACTGGTAATAGTCGTCGCTATCGAGAAGATCATGCTCGCGATTGTCCTGGTTCTGCACGACCGCCTGGATTGAGCGCAGGCGCTCTTCGAAAACGCCACGTTCCGCCCGGCCCTCTTCGCCGGCACCGTAAGCATAGCTTCCCCACACAAGATAGGCCTCGGCCAGATCGGCGCGTCGCTCCCATCCCTTTTCGTCGATCAGTGCCTGCAACCCTGCCCCATAGGCTCCAGGCTTCGAACCGAAGATGCGATAGCCGGCGCGGCGGCCAGCCTGCGCTGCATCCAGTCCGGCTGCTTCAAGACGTGCGGCTTCACCACGCATACGTTCGGCAATCGGGTTGTCCGCTGCGTCCTCCTCCAGGGCCCCGACGGCACGAATTGCCTTGTCGAACAGAGCGATCTGCTCCGGAAAGGCATCGCGGAAGAAGCCGGAGATACGCAGCGTCACATCGACGCGTGGCCGACGCAGTAGTGCGGGCGGAATAATCTCATAGCCGGTGACGCGCCGCGAGGTCATGTCCCACACCGGCTTCACGCCGATCAGCGCCAGCGCCTGGGCGATATCATCGCCGCCAGTCCGCATGTTCGAGGTTCCCCAGGCCGTGAGACCGAAAGACACCGGCCATTCGCCGTGATCCTGCACGTAGCGGCGGATCAGCAGCTCTGCGGACTTCTTCCCGAGCTCATAGGCCGCCGGCGTCGGCACGGCCCGGCTATCGACCGAGTAGAAATTGCGTCCGGTCGGCAGCACGTCCGGCCGGCCCCGTGTCGGAGCACCGGATGGTCCCGGCGCCACGAAACGGCCGTCGAGGCCGCGCAGCAGGCCTTCGATTTCGGCAGCGCCGCAGGCAAGAATGGCAGGCTTGAGCAGCGTTTCGATCTCGGTCAGAACGGCTCTGGTTTTGGACCAGAGGGTCGGGCACGGCGTTTCGCCGGAAACGAGTTTGGCGGCCAGCAGTTCGATTCGCTCGACGGTATCGCCTTGGGTGCGCCAGGGGGAAGACGAGAGGCTCGCAAGGATATCGGGGCGTGGCCCTGTCCATGTGGCGGCCATGTCGCAATCGAGTGGGTCGAACGAGGGGTTTGCACCAGTGATACCCCCTCTGCCCTGCCGGGCATCTCCCCCTCAGGGGGGAGATCGACTCGTGGTGAGCCCGCGCCCAGCCTATCTCCCCCCTTGAGGGGGAGATGTCCGGCAGGACAGAGGGGGGTAGCCCACCCGCTGCGTCACCCATAATCCCGACAACATCACCCAACCCCGCATCCACGGCAATCGCCCGCTGCAAGCTGCGGTCACCGCCCTCACCCAGCCCGCGCGGAACCCTGGCCAGCGCCACCGTCAGATCCGTCAGCAGCCGACCCTGCGGCGAGACGCCGAAGACATGCAGGCCATCGCGGATCTGCATTTCCTTGAGATCGCAGAGATAGGCGTCGAGCTTCTTCAACGCCTCGGTCTCACCCTCCCCCTTGTCGATGCCGGCATCGCGATCAAGGCCGATGTCTGCGACGAGATCGAGGATCTGCTTGCTGAGAAGCCGGATGCGGCGCGGATCGCCGCCCGACGCCTCGTAGTATTCGTCGACCAGCGCTTCCAGATCCTTCAGCGGCCCGTAGCTCTCGGCGCGCGTCAGCGGCGGCGTCAGGTGATCGATGATGACGGCACCGGCGCGACGCTTCGCCTGCGTTCCCTCGCCGGGATCGTTGACGATGAAGGGATAGAGATGCGGCATGGGGCGAGGATGGCTTCCGGGTAGCACTCCTCCGACAGCGCCAGCGCCTTGCCCGGCAGCCATTCCAGATTGCCGTGCTTGCCCATGTGAATGACGGCGTCAGCGCCGAACTCATGGCGAAGGAAGGCATAGAAGGCGAGATAGCCGTGCGGCGGCACGAGATCCGGCGAATGGTAGCTTTCCTTCGGATCGATGTTGTAGCCGCGTGCCGGCTGAATGCCGACCAGCACCTGCCCCAGCCGCATGAACGGCAGCGCAAAGGCGCCGTCCACCACATAGGGGTCGGCCTCGGCCGCACCCCAGCGGGCGCCGATCTCATCCTGAATCTTTTTCGGAAGATTTTCGAAGAAGGCTTTGTAACGACTCAAGGAAAGCGATTCGCGGATAAGCTTTCCATCGCTACCGGAGTTCGTCGGCCCTTCCATCAAACGCCGGATCAGTTGATCGCCATCATCAGGCACCTCTGCAACCGAATAACCGGCTGCGCACATGGCCTTGAGTACCTCGACCGTGCCTGCGGGGGTATCCAGTCCGACCCCGTTGCCAAGCCTGCCGTCACGGTTTGGATAGTTCGCAAGGACAAGCGCGATGCGCCGCTCGCCGGCGGCCGTGGTGCGCAGCTTCGCCCAATTGGCCGCAAGTCGAGCGGTATAGTGCATCCGTTCGAGATCGGGTTCGCTGCCGACGATATTGGCCTCGACCCTCGCATCGTAGCGGGCGGCCGACTTGAAGGAGACGGCACGTGACAGTACTCGGCCGTCCACTTCGGGCAGCGCGACATTCATGCCGAGATCGCGCGCCGAGAGCCCCTGTGAGGACGCGGCCCAGGCCTCACGCGAAGAGGCCGAGAAGATCGCCTGCAGCACGATGGCATCGTTGGCCTCGAGAACGGTCGGCTCGCGATCCGCGCCCGGCGCCGACACGGCGAAACCAGTCGTGTTGATCACTACCTCAGGCTTAAGGATATTAAAGACGCTCTCCAGAATGCCCTTCGACACCGGATCCTTGAGACTGTAGGCAAACACTGGCAGCGGTCGGATACCTTCAGCGAGCAAGGCATCAATCAATGCTTCGACCGGTCTTGTCTCGCCGCTCTGCACGAGCGCACGATAGAAGCTGACTGCCACGACAGGAAAATGTGACACCCCCTGCAGGAATCGAACCCGCTCGCCGCACGCCGCCTTCCACTCGTCGACGCCAACGACGCCCTTGCCCGGCCACCAGATGCCGGCCTTCATCAGCGGCGATGCCGCTTCCGGTTTCTCCGCACCTGACAGCATCGCGCCGGCATACCCAAGAAACGCGCGCGAGTTGCCGTCGCCACCCTCGATCAGGTAGGCCCAAAGCGCATTCAGATCCTCAAGCGGAACATTCGAAAACGGCGTCAAACCCGCATCCGGCTTCGAATCTCCCGGCAGCACAGCAATCAGCGCGCCGGATCGCGCCGCCGCAGCATGAAGCGCCTCCAGCGCATAGTGGAAGTAGCTTGCGCCACCCAGCGCCCTGACAACGATCAGCTTCGCCTGCCGGGCCGTCCGCTCGATATAGGCATCGACCGACATCGGATGCTTGAGGCTCATCAGGCTTGCCAGCCGCAGCGAGAATCCGGCTTTCGCTTCGTCATAGGCGGCGGCGATCGCGGCAAGCTCGGTATCGGCGGCCGACAGGAACAGGACGTCGCCGGGAGACTGACCGAGATCGATCGCCTCCTCGCCGTCGCTGATCGTTCCCTGCTGTGCCAGAAGCAGATGCATCGGACTGCCTTATGCCAGCGCTTCGATCGCCTTGCGCACCGCTGCCTCGTCCATCTCGTGCAGGCCGATGACGACAAGACGGGTACCGCGCGCTTCGCCGGGCGCCCAGGCGCGATCGAAATAGTGGTCGATACGGCTGCCGACTGCCTGCAACTGCAGACGCATCGGCTTGCCGGGGACATCGACGAAGCCCTTCAGCCGCAACACGTCATGTTCGCCTATGATGCCCTTCAGGGCATCCACGAAGGCTGCCGGATCGACAATAGCGCCGAGTTCCACCACGAAGCTGTCGAACTCGTCGTGATCGTGGGGAACACCATCCTCATGCTCGAGTTCATGATGAGACTTGCGGTTGATCACATCGTCTTCGGTTCCGACGCCGAGCCCGAGCAGCACGCTTGCCGGAACCTCGCCATTACGCGCCTCGATCATCACGGGCTTACGCGCGATACGCGATGCAACCTCATCGCGCACGCGGCCAAGGCCGGCGGTATCGAGAAGATCGGTCTTGTTGAGCACGATCAGATCGGCGCAGGTCAGCTGATCCTCGAAAAGCTCCTCGATCGGGCTCTCGTGGTCGAGCGACTCGTCTTCCACGCGGCGAGCCTCGACGGCATCGTGATCGTCAGCAAAGCGCCCGGCGGCGACAGCCGCGCTATCGACAACGGTGATGACGCCATCGACGGTGACCTGCGTACGGATATCAGGCCAGTTGAAGGCGGCAACGAGCGGCTGCGGCAGCGCGAGGCCTGAGGTTTCGATGACGATATGATCGGGGCGCTGCTCGCGCTCCAGGAGCTTGGTCATCGTCGGAATGAAATCGTCGGCAACCGTGCAGCAGATGCAGCCGTTGGTCAGCTCGATGATATCATCCTCGGTGCAATTCTCCGCGCCGCAGCCCTTCAGCACGTCGCCATCGACGCCGAGATCGCCGAACTCGTTGATAATAAGCGCGATCTTCTTGCCGTTGGTGTTGGAAAGCAGATTGCGGATCATCGTCGTCTTGCCGGCGCCGAGGAAGCCGGTGATCACGGTCGCCGGGATTTTCTGCTGGTTCATGAATTCAACCCTTCATCTTCAGCGGCAGACCTGCCGCGATAAAATACACGTCCGCGGCCTCTGCCGCGATCATTTGATGCAAGCGACCGGCGTGATCCCGGAAATCCCGCGCCATGCGGTTCTCAGGAACGATACCGAGACCGACCTCGTTGGAAACGATGACGAGACGCGCACGCGCCGTCGGCAGATACGCGGCAAGCGAAGCAAACTCGGCCTCCATGTCACGCTCCTCCATCATCAGATTGGTGACCCAAAGCGTCAGGCAATCGACAAGGATCGCCCGCCCCTCGCCATCGATCGCCCGCAGGCAGCCGACCAGATCGAGTGGTTCCTCGTGGGTATGCCAGAGATCGCCACGATCGGCCTTGTGCTTGTCGATCCGCGCGCGCATCTCCTCGTCCCAGGCGCGACCAGTCGCCACATAGTGGCGCTCAAGCTCGCTCGAAACGACGAGCTGCTCCGCAAAACGCGATTTTCCTGACCGCGCGCCACCCAAAACGAGGGTCGCGCCGGATAATATCTGGCTCATGACAGGTGATATCCGATCTGCGGAACGCTGCCGCAAGGAACCGGAATGGCTGCAGGACGCAGCCGAAAACTCTTCTGTTCAGCCATGACAACCTCCGTGCTGGCAGCGGGCACAAGCCCAGGAATGGGCTTCTCGCCCGGCACGATTGGCAGGTCTCCTGGCTCGCGGGTCTTGGCCGCGATCGGGGCGGACCGGAAACCGGTCGCCCCAGATCGTGCCAGCGGATTTTCCTCGCCTTCCCGGCTGCATTTCATGAAAAGGCGGACGATTCGTAGACGTCAGAGGCGTCCTGCCCTGGTTGATCATGATGCACTGCCAGTGACTTTTCCGTCGCCACTTCCGCGCCGCCCGCCTGCACCATTGCAGTCTGTCAGCCACCCGAAAACAACGCCGGACGGAAAACCCTGACCGCTCTACAGTCGCGGGGTCGGCTATGATGACGGTGCCCGGATTGGGTCCACCGCTTCACATTCCCTTTTCATCCGCACCGATTCAACCGGTCCGGAACCATCCGTTATGAATTCATCGTTAGGCAAGGGTCTTGGTGAAGTCAATTGCAAGCAGGCGCACACGCTGCCGCATCCGCCCTCAACACGACCATCTCTACCAAATTTATCGTCTTTTATCAGCCACTTACGTCATAAATTATTGTTGCAAATGCCGGTCTTTTGCCGCAATTGCGTTGCAAGCGGATCGCGCCGTTGACTTCCCCCTCCCATCGCTCTTGATCGGCCCCACGTCCGCCTAGTTCTCCTGATATGCTTCTGAAAATCGATTTCCGCCGTTTTGGCCTGCTCCACACCCTTTTCGACATCGGGCGCATGCGCGCTCTTTTGCGCCGCAGCGAGATGGGAATGGTCATTGCCGGCGCGATCGTCGGCGTCATTTCCGGCCTGGCGGTAACAGCCATGAGCCTCATCTCGCGCGAGATGCACAGCCTGATTTTCGGCATCAGCGACGTGGAAAGACTGAGTTCGTCGCAGATCGACAACAAGCTTTTGCTGCTGACAGCGCCGGTCTGCGGCGGTGCGCTTCTGGGCCTGCTGCTCTTCATCCTCGCGAAGACGCGCAAGAAGCCGATGGTCGACCCGATCGAAGCAAACGCACTGCATGGCGGGCGGCTATCGCTGACCGATAGCATCCTCGTCGCCGTCCAGAACCTGATCTCCAACGGCTTTGGCGCATCGGTGGGACTGGAGGCCGGCTACACCCAGCTTGCGGCCGGCCTGGCGTCGAAGCTCGGGTTCAAGCTGCAACTGCGCCGCTCGGACCTTCGCGTGCTGGTCGGATGTGGCGCGGCCGGCGCGATCGCCGCCGCATTCAACGCCCCGCTGACGGGCGCCTTCTATGCGTTCGAGCTCATCATCGGCTCCTACACGATCGTCTCCCTGACGCCGGTGGTCGTCTCCGCGCTTGTCTCGACCGTTGTGGCAAGGCTGCTCGCCGACGGTGACTTCCTGATCGACGTCGGCGACTTCGGAACCGTCATGCCCGCCGACTACGTCCCGGCCATTCTCCTCGGCGCCTTCTGCGCCGGTATCGGTATTCTGATCATGCAGGGCGTCGCCTTCGTCGAGGAACTGGCGCGCAAGAGCTCGATCGCGCCGCCGCTCCGGCCGGCACTGGGCGGCATCGTCGTCGGCATTTTCGCGCTGATTACACCGCAGGTCCTGTCGGCTGGCCATGGCGCACTGCATCTCAATCTTGGCCGCGACGTCGCCATACCCGTACTGGTGGGCCTGTTCGTTCTGAAGGCCTTTGCTTCGGCGATCTCCATCGGTTCCGGCTTCAGAGGCGGGCTGTTCTTCGCGTCGCTATTCATGGGCGCGCTTCTCGGCAAACTCTTTGCCTATTCCGCACCATACTTCGCCCATGCCACGCTGACACCCATCATCTACGCGGTTGTCGGCATGAGTTCGCTTGCCGTCGCCGTCATCGGCGGTCCGCTGACCATGACGTTTCTTGCGCTTGAAATCACCGGCGACTTTCCGATCACCGCTCTTGTTCTGGCAGCCGTTATCACTTCGTCGCTGGTCGTGCGCAGCACCTTTGGCTACTCCTTCGCCACATGGCGCTTCCATCTCAGGGGTGAGAGCATTCGCAGCGCCCATGATGTCGGCTGGATCCGCAATCTGACGGTCGACAAGCTCATGCGTGCCGATGTCAAGACCGCGAAATCAGGGACCACCCTGGAGGCGTTCAAGGACAAGTTCCCGATCGGCTCCGCCCAGCGCGTCATTCTCGTCGACGACAACGGCAAGTATGTCGGCCTCGTTCTCGTTCCCGATATTTACGCCAGCCTTACCGATACGGACGATGCCAGCAAGTCGCTGGACGATTTCCTGCGCTACCGGAACGACTTCCTGCAGCCACAGATGAACGCGAAGCAGGCAGCCGCGATTTTCGACAAGACGGAAAGCGAAGCGCTCGCCGTCGTCAACAATCTCGTGGAGCGCAAGGTCGTCGGGCAGTTGAGTGAAGCCCATACGTTGCGCCGCTACAGCGAAGAACTGGACCGCCGGCGCCGCGAGATATCGGGCGAAATCTAGCCAAGCAGCCTCGAAAGCCACTCCTTGTCGAGGCGGGATTCAAGCTCGGCGGCCACATCGTCGAGTGCCTGTTCGACACCCGCCCGATAGTTACGCCGCTCCCCTGACAGGCCGAAGCTCGCAAGCAGGCGCGCTCTGAACGCGTCGCTGCCAAACGCGCCGTGCAGATAAGTGCCAGTCACCCGGCCATCGGTCGAGGTCGCGCCATCCGGGCTGCCATCCACGATGGCAAAGGGCCGGCTGCAATCCCTGCCCTGCGTCGTGCCGAGATGGATCTGATAGCCGGAAAGGCTTTCGCCATATTCGACTGACATGGCGGAGCTGTTGCGAACGGTCTTTTCCGGCTGCATGACGGTCTCGACATCGAGCAGCCCTAGTCCCGTCGTCTCAACCGACGTTCCTTCGATCCCATGAGGGTCGTGGACAGTCCGGCCAAGCATCTGGTAGCCGCCACAGATCCCGATGACGCGTCCACCGCGACGGACGTGCGCGGCAATATCGTCATCCCATCCTTCAGCGCGCAGATCGGCAAGATCAGCAATCGTCGACTTCGATCCGGGCAGCACGATCAGCTGCGCATCGGCAGGTAGCCGCTCCCCGGCACGCACGAACTGCAGTTCCACATCGGGCTCTGCTTTCAACGGGTCCAGATCGTCGAAATTGGCAATCCGCGACAGCACGGGCACGGCGATCTTCAACGCCTTGGCCTCGCCCCGAACAAGCCGCTCCAGCGCAACGGAGTCTTCCGCCGGAAGCCGCGACGCCGCCTTAAGCCACGGGACGACGCCGAAGCACGGCCAGCCGGTGAACCGCCCGACCGCGTCGATGCCATCATCGAAAAGCGAAATATCGCCACGGAACTTGTTGATGATATAGCCAGTGATCATGGCGCGGTCGTCGGGAGGCAGGATTCCATGCGTCCCCACCAGCGACGCGATGACGCCGCCGCGATCGATATCCCCCACGAGAACGACAGGCACGCCGGCCCGCGTGGCGAACCCCATGTTTGCGATGTCGCCGGCACGCAGGTTGATCTCCGAAGGCGAGCCCGCGCCTTCGACGATCACGAGGTCGGCACCCTCCGAGACGGTCGCGAAACTTTCCAGGACATGTCCCAGCAATTGCGGCTTGAGCCTCTGGTAATCCCGGCCCTTGGCTTGCCCCCAGACCTTGCCCTGGACAACGATCTGGCTGCCGTTTTCCGACTGCGGCTTCAGCAGGACGGGGTTCATATGAACCGAGGACGGGATGCGCGCAGCCATGGCCTGCAGCCATTGAGCCCGGCCGATTTCGCCGCCGTCGTCGGAGACAGCCGCGTTGTTCGACATGTTCTGCGGCTTGAAGGGGCGCACGGCAATCCCGCGGTTCGCGGCAAGACGGCAGAGGCCAGCGACGAGCATGGTCTTGCCGACGTCCGAGCCGGTCCCCTGCAGCATGATGGCCTTGGTCATTGTCAATCTCCGGAAGTCACTCCGGGCGTACAACGGGGATCGGACAATGGTCAACGGATCGCCGTAAAAATGCGAAAGCCGCGCCGATCAAAAGATCGCGCGGCCTGCCGAATACGCTGGCGCATCACCCAAACACGGCGATACTCACGTTCCCCGGGACGCAATACCAGATCCGGAGAAGCAGCGGATGTCCCCCGCCACGCCGCGATTTATAGCGCCACATTCTTACCGGAGAGTTAGTGCGGCATGCCGCCGCAGGGAAATTTCGCATTTCCTGATTTTTTTCCGCAGGCCGCCGCAGCGACCGGCGCAACACCCAAAAATGGCGCTAGGGCCTTGTCATTAACTATTTTAAATCAGTCGCTTAGTATTTCCGCACGGATAGCGAGAAAGCGATTGATTTCCGTTCGTCAGCGCGTAGGCTCGATGTCAAGGCGTCAGCATAGCCGCCATTTTCAAGCACCAGAGAAAAAGCGCCGACGGCCCCTTACCGGAGCAATCGCGCGGGAACGGGAACGAGCGATGAGAATTGTTGGCGCGTCCATCGCGCTTGCTGTCGGATTGTTTGCTGCGGCAGCCGCGTTCGCCGAGGAGTGCGGCAATGTTTCCCTGGCGGAAATGAAGTGGGGATCCGCCGGGATCGCGGCGAATATCGACAAGATCATCCTGGAAGCCGGCTACGGCTGCAAGGTTGAGATCGTCCCGGGCGACACCATGCCCACCTTTACCTCGATGAACGAGACAGGGAAGCCGGATGTCGCTTCCGAACTGTGGATCAACGCCGTGCGCATCGAGTTCGATGACGCGGTGAGGCAGGGTCGCCTCGTTCAGGGAGCGGAAATCCTCTCCGAGGGCGCGGTCGAAGGTTGGTGGATCCCGAAGTTCATTGCAGACGCCAATCCCGACATTCGCAGCGTCGAGGATGCATTGAAACGTCCGGATCTGTTCCCGGGACCGGACGGCACGCAGGGCGCGGTCTACAACTGCCCGCCGGGCTGGAATTGCCAGATATCGACGGCCAATCTTTTCCGGGCGCTGAACGCCGACAAGAGCGGATTCCATCTCGTCGACGCGAGTTCGCCGCAGGGACTGGATGACTCCATTGCAGCCGCGTTCGAGAAGAAAGTCGGCTGGCTCGGATATTACTGGGCGCCGACGGCGATCCTTGGCAAATACGACATGACGCGTCTGAGTTTCGGCGTCAATCACGACAAGGCGGCGTGGGACAGTTGCACATCGGTCCCTGGCTGCCCCCGACCGGAGCCGAATTCCTATCCCGTTTCCCGCGCCTTCACGGTTGTTTCAAAGTCATTTGCAGGCCGGGCAGGCCCTGCCTGGGACTATCTGAAGAAGCGCGCCTGGGACAACAGCACGATCAATGATGTGCTTGCCTGGCAGGACGACCATCACGAAAGCAATCGCGCGTCGGCGGTCTACTTCCTGCACAATTATGCGGACATTTGGACGACCTGGGTGCCGGCTGACGTCGCTGACAAGGTCAAATCGTCTCTGTGAATAGAAGGATGCTGTCGCCTAGCCGCGACCGTGCACGACGAATTCGCCGTCGGATGCTTCGCGCTCATCCACCAGCTGATCGATGAACTCAAGGATCTGGTTGCTGGCCTGCGTTGGATCGGTCTGGAAGATCGTGGAAGCCATGATCGCTCGCTCCGACCGGAGTTCATCGCGGTAGAGCGCCTTGCCGAGCTGCTCGATGAAGGTATCGGGCGTAAACACATGGCGGTACGGCAGGTCGGGCACCAGGGAGAAGTCGGGTTCGAAATTCTGATGCGGCTTGTCTGAAAAATCGAGCGTCAGCACCGGCTTCCCGGTCAGGAGGAAGTCGAACATGATCGACGAATAGTCGGTGACGAGGGCATCGAACCGCTGTAGCAGCGGATAGACGTCGACGCCGGCATCGATGAAGGTGAAGCCCTCGCCCTGCCGTATCGTATCGGCGCCCACAAGCTTGTACATCGGATGCATCTTGAGAACGAAATTGATGTTCTCGCGCTGGGCGATCGCAGTCAACGTCTGCAGGAAGCGCGGCGTCATCAGATAGGTTTCCTGGCCACGCTGCCAAGTCGGCAGGACGAGGACATTCTTTCGGCGCGCGCTGAGCGACATGTCGAGATCCATGTCGTACTCGCAGCCGATCGTGTCGAACGGCTTGATCGGTCGAAGCAGGACTTCGTTGCGTGGAAAACCGGCTCGCAGGATATTCTTGCAGCCGAAGACACCGCTCCAGTAGCGATCGAAGAATGACGAGGTGCTGAGCACATAATCGGTCTGCGACGCCATGTAGAATGGCCGGCGTATCTCGCTGTTTCGCAGCGTCAGATGCGGAATGAGTTCGAGCACCAGATGCTTGACCGAAATGCCGTGCCAGAGCTGGATCTTCTTCGCCCCCGCCAGGCAGGCATTCAATGCATAAGCGCCCCGCAGGCTCTCGTTCGGATTGACCGAGAAGACGGCAACGGCGGCATGCAGGAGCAGATCGATCGACCTGTCGACATTCTGCGACAGGTCGATGCAGGGCAGCCCGCGGGCCGCCAGAGAACTGACCAGCTGCGAAGAGAAGCTGCACCACATCACCTCGTAACTACGCTTGCGAGCAATGTCGCTGAGATAGAGATACTTGGTGTTATCGGAAAAGGTCTCTCTGCCGAAATAGAGCACCAACCGGCGCTTGCGCACACGCTGGGATATCGACGCAAATTCGATCGCCATCGTCTGGTCGTTCAACGCCGCCAGATTTGCCTGCGCGGAAGATGGGTCGAAGCTCATTATTCAATCCTTGGTGTGCAGCCACGCCTACGGACGCGACAGTTACTGCGGGTCGGCCGAGCCGACCCGCTGGCAATCGATATCGAGGCAGTTCAGGCCGACTGGCGAATTTCTTCGAGCGTCATCGTCGTCGAGATGCCTTCGGTGCGCGGCAGGTAGACGACGTCGCACAGCGTCTTGAACTCGTCGAAGCGGCCGACCCAATCGTCACCCATCACGAGGACATCCGCATCGAACTGCTTGATGTACTCGCCCTTCAAGTCGAGCGAGTGCTCGAGGAACACATCGTCGACCCAGCAGATGCTCCTGATGATCTCGAGGCGCTGATCCTCCGGATAGACGGTCATCTTGCTCTTCTTGGAGAAGTTCAGGGCGTCCGTCGAAACTCCGACCGTAAGGTGATCCCCAAGCGCCTTGGCACGCTGCAGGATGCGGATGTGCCCCACATGCAGAACGTCGAACGTACCAAAGGTTATAATTCGTTTCATAACTTGCCCCTCAGAATGAAAGTCGCAGCTGACCAAAGGACAGCAGTTCGCAGCACCGTTTTCCTCAACCGGCCGAGCGAATGGCCTGTCGCTCGCTGTGTATGCCCTCGGCAATGTTTTCGATGATAACGTCGACGGATGAACGACCGCCCGGCAACAAGGCTTCCTTGAGAGCCGCGCGTTCCGCCTCGAATTTCCAGGGAGCCCCGCCCTTGTAGGAAAGAACGGCCGATTTCAGCGAAGCGAAATCCCGCACGACATGCGATGCGGCATTGGCCTTGTGACCAAGCGCGTTGAACGGGACGTGGCATCCGGACTCGAAGTAAACAAGCGGCTTGTCGAACAACGGGTATTCCGTGAGGAAGGAGATGCCATCCGTGATCATCAGATCCGAGGCATCGAACAATTCGCCGTAGAGCCCGTCGCAGATCGCGCAGTTCGGCAGAGCGGACCAGGCCTTGAAATAGTCGCGTGCCTGCTCCTCGGTCATCACCTTCGCCCGCACAAGCCCTTCGGTCAGCGCTGGGTGCGGCTTCAGCACGAATTCGATATCGGGCTGAGAACGAGCCCAGGCGAGCATTTCCATCGCCATCCGGTCGAACACGCCGAAGCCAAGGCCGCCGCGCACCGAGTGATGCGGCGCCCATACCACGCGATAAGCCCGCTCGCCGCGCTCTGGAATTGGCCACTGGCCCTGCCCCTTCGCCTTCAGCAGCTTCTCGAACTTCGGGTATCCCGATACGACGATCTTGCCGGCGTCATGGCGGCGCGGCTTCAGGAATGTCTCGCGCATTTCGGCGTTCTCGCAGAAGATGCGCCACGCCATGCGGTGGAAGAACTGATCGTACCAGGCCGGCGAATAGAGGTCCGAACCCTCAGGACCGTCGTTATGCGTCTGGATGATCAAGGCTGCATAGGGAATGAGGCAGAGGCGCGCGAAGGTGATCTCGCCGGTCTGGAAGCCCGGCTGAACGCCACCCTCCCAGAACTGCTGGCGGAAGATGACATCGGGCTGAAGGCTCTTCATGATGTCGAGCGCCTCGAAGGAATCCTCCATCCCGAACCGCAGATGCGGAATCCCCTGTGACTTCAGGAATTCGCTGACATCCGCCTCGCCGGTAAAGTTGGCTGAGCCCAGCTGGCTGACATTGAGCGAGCAGACGATCGGATCGAAGAGAGGCTCCTCCACCATCCGCGCATAAACGTCGGCAAAGGCATCCCACATGGTGACCGACTGCACGAGGAAGAGGCAGCGGATGCGCTCCTGGCGCGAGGGAATGTTCCTGAGAACCAGATTGGCGGTCTGCTTCACATGATGGATCTGAGAATGAAGGCCATTGCCGGTGCGGACAAGCAACGTGCCGAATTCGCGAAGAACGGTTTGCAGGGACTCGTTGAGTTCCGTCATCGTATTGACCGTCACCTCGCCGAACTGGTCGGCGGTGGCGCGAACCTGTTCTTGCAAGATGGCAAAGCCCTGCTGCTGTTCGTTGTGCAGATTGACGAAGAACTGCACGGTCTCGACCTGGATTTCCTCGGAAATCTGCAGTTTCTGGGTAATCGCGGAAAGCTGCTCCTCCAGCGTCTGGAGTCGGGCGGAAAGGTCCGTCAGCGTTCCTGCAACGTTCGGGACAATCTGCTCGGTCATGGCTTCACCCTGGAAGAATAGCGATACGAAAGCTTCGCCCTGCGACTCGATACGCCTGTCAGGCGCTCGGAGTCCCCGTCCGAAGTATGATCGGAGTATCAGCAGTAGCTTTCGTGAAACTGATCAGCCTCGCCGCAACAGCGACTTGGAGGTTTTCGCAACGTGACACGTTCGCTTATAAGCTGGCCCGAAACGAGTCGAATACATGGAGAAGCGTCATGACATCAGCACCCTTCCCCGATCGCGAAACGATCGCCACCCGCTTTGCAGCGCTTGCCGAACAGGACAAGGCCTACATTGCGCTGCTGCTCGAAAACCAGGCACAGGACGACAGCCTGATCGAAGGCCTGGAGCAGTATTTGAACAATGCGTCTCGCGCATCGTTCCTGAACTCGCTCAAACTCGAAAACCTTGGGAAATGGATCGGCGAGGCTGCCCCGGCACGCCTCCAGATCCGCCTCATGGAACTGGCGAAATCGAGCCAGCACCCGGCCTACACCGCATTCCGCAACGGCCTGACCTCGTCCGGCGGACTAAGCAGAGCCTATCCGCCGGCAAAGATCTGACAGGTCTTACTTCTTGGCCGCGCGATCCACCGACCGGCCGGCGTCCTGCGTCGCATTGACGGCATTGGCAGTGTCCCTGCCCACGCCGCGTATCGTGTTGGCGCAGGAAGACAGGGCGAGTAGAACCATGCAGGCAGCAGCGATTTTGGCCGTGGTCGTCATTGTGGCAATCCTTTTTTGATGAAATCGATCCCTCGAGGCAACAGCGACGCCGCTGCCGCACCCTTAACGCGCTGATCGAAAAAAGGTTTCATCGTCGCCCACGGTCAGGCTGCCAGCACCTTGGCCTTCTCGGAGAAGGAAAAGCGAATGCTGTCGGCAACGGCCTGCATCGGCGCCGTCAACTGTGACGCAGTCAACAGGCGAATGTCGAACGAGGCGAGTTCCGGCAGGCCCTCCTGCGCTCCGAGGATCGCCATGTCGTCGCTGACATAGGACCGCGGCAGCGGCGCGATCGCGAGATCGGAAATGACCGCCGCGCGCTGTGCCATCGTATGGCCGCTCAGAAACGCAACGCGATAGCTGCGCTTCATTCTTTCGAGTTGCGAAAGCGCTTCGGATCGCCAGATGCAGCCTTCCTCCCAGATGGAGATCGGCAATGGGTCGCGCCGATGCGCGGTTCCGCATTTCGCCCCCGCCCAGACCAGACGCTCCCGAAAGACGATTTCGCCATCCGTTGGCAGCGGCCGCGTTGCGCAGTTGATAAGCGCGAGGTCCAGTCTCTGCTCCTCCAGACGCTTTCGCAAACCGAGGCTCATGTCGATCGTGACATCGACCATGATACCCGGAAAACTCTCGGCGAAGCTTCGAAGGATGCTCGGCAGCAGCCGCTCGCCGATATCCTCCGGCGCACCGAGACGAACGACGCCGCTGAGCTCGGGCATCACGAAGCGCGACACCGCCTCATTGGAGAGCGCGAGAATGTTGCGGGCATAGGAAAGCAGCAGCTCACCGTGCTGCGTCAGGGAAACCGATCGGGCGTCGCGCAGGAAAAGCGTGGCGCCAAGCTGCTCCTCGAGCTTCTTGATCTGCATGGAGACCGCTGACGGCGTACGGAATACGGCCTCGGCGGCAGTCGAAAAATTGCCCGTCTCCGCAATGGCCACGAAGGTCCGCAAGACATCGTTGTCAAGCAAGGGAATGGGACGGCGAATGGGGAACGTCATCGTCTCATCTTTCAATTTTTTTGATCTGAAGCACCATATCATTTTGTTTGTCTGAAAGTCAACCGAGGCCTACCGTCAGACGTGTAGAGCAAAACGTCCACTATCAGGAGGTAGGACAATGACGTTCAGCACGCTTTGGAACAGCCTCTTCGACCTGCTTGCGCAGCAACGCGTTCGCCTTGCCCGCAAGCGCGCGATGAAACAGGTGGCACGCCTTCCCGGCCACATTCCCGATGATCTCGACCTTCGTGCGGTCGCACAGTGAGGCGGCTTGATTGCGGACGAGTTTGAAGATGGGTAGTGACAACTCGCCCGCATTGCTGTAGCAAGCGGTCATGTCGATCGCTTGCGCATATGTTTCCCGATTTTATTATTTCCGTGCCTCGGTGCGGAAGCGGGAAAGTGCGTAACTAAGAAAGACGCAATTTTATCCGACCAACCGCTAGTCTACCTGGCGGTTTTTTTATGCGCCCGGTATGACCTCCTGGAGACCAATACCGTGACGAACCCGACTGACGATCTGCGCATTACCAATATCGTCGAACTCTCCTCGCCTGCGCGCATCATCGATGAACTGCCGCGTGACGAGACCGTCAGCAAGACGGTGCTCGGCGCTCGCAGCGCCATCCATGATATCCTGACCAAGAAGGACGACAGGCTTCTCGTCGTTGTCGGCCCCTGCTCCATCCACGATCCGGTGGCGGCGATCGACTACGCCAAGCGGCTCAAGGAACAGCGCGACCGACTGCAGGGCGACCTGGAGATCGTCATGCGCGTCTACTTCGAAAAGCCGCGGACGACGGTCGGTTGGAAGGGCCTGATCAACGATCCCGGTCTCGACGGCAGCTTCCGGATCGAGGATGGCCTGCGCATAGCCCGCAAGCTGCTGCTCGACGTGAATGACCTCGAGCTGCCGGCGGGCTGCGAATTTCTCGACACGATCACACCGCAATACATTGCCGATCTCGTCAGCTGGGGTGCCATCGGTGCCCGCACGACCGAAAGCCAGGTTCATAGGGAGCTCGCCTCCGGCCTCTCCTCGGCGATCGGCTTCAAGAATGGCACGACAGGCGATGTGCGTATCGCCCTCGACGCCATCATGGCCGCCTCGCAGCCGCATCATTTTCCGGCTGTCACGAAGGACGGACGCGCAGCGATCGCATCGACGAGCGGCAACGAGGATGGCCACATCATCCTGCGCGGCGGCAAGCAGCCGAACTATGATCGCGAGAGCGTTGCGGCAGCGATTGCTGCCTCCATCGAAGCCAAGCTCGACCCCCGCATCATGATCGACGCCAGCCACGCCAACAGCCGCAAGAATCCGGAGAACCAGCCCGCTGTCCTGCAGGACGTCGCGGACCAGCTCGCCGACGGCAACTCTGCGATCATCGGCGCGATGGTCGAGAGCAACATTGTCGGCGGTAGGCAGGACCTGATCCCCGGAAAGCAGCTCGTCTACGGCCAGAGCGTCACCGACGGCTGCATCGACTGGCCGACGACCGTCCAGACCCTCGAGACACTGGCATCTGGCGTGAAGGCACGCCGCGCCGCCCACAAGGCAAAATCCTGAACGAACGGCGGAGCGTACATCGATACGCTCCGCCTTCCAGTCGCAGTCGGCTCCAGACGCACCTCATCGGTGTACGTGGCCTCGCTACCGCACGCTCGACTTGCCATTATGCCGAGCGGCGGCAGAGTGTATGCCGCTCAATCCTTATTCTCCCCATCAGCAAGTGCTCGTAAACGATATGCCGGCGCGGTCTTCTGGAAAAGACACAGGAGGCGAGCGAACCGATTGGAAGCTGAGGTGCGAAAATGGAACTTGTGTTGGTCGCCGATCCCATGTGCTCATGGTGCTATGGGTTATCGCAGGAGCTAGGGCGACTGATTCAGCGTCACCCGCATACATCGATCCAAATCGTCCTCGGCGGGCTGCGCGGAGGCGCAACGGACATCCTTGACGATGCCGGCAAGCAGTTCCGACTTCAACATTGGGATAGAGTCGAGCAAGCCAGTGGCGCGCCATTCAACCGAGATGGACTGCTTCAACGGGTTGGCTTCGTATACGACACAGAGCCAGTCTGCCGCGCCGTCGTTGCCGCCCGAATCCTTCGGCCGGACGCCGATCTCTTCAAAGTCCTTCGTGCATACCAGCACGCCTTCTATGTAGAAGCGGCTGACACCACAGATGGCATGGTCCTCGCCGAGATAGGCTCGCGGGCACTCAGCACAGATCTGGATCCGGTTTCCATCGAAGAGTTCTGGAATACCTGGAAACTCAAGAGCACGATAGACGAAGCCGCGGCAGACTTTGCGCTAACCCGGGAGATGGGAATTAGTGGCTTTCCGGCTCTCTTCTTGAGAAAGGACGGGCGAATTCACATGGTCGTCAACGGATATGCGCCCGTTGATCAAATCGACAAGGCAATTGCGACTATCGCAGGTTGGCACTGAACAACGGGCGGACATAATCGGCGAAATGCGCAGCGAATCTCCGCAGCGTGAGTGAGTACGAGTGACCAAGGCCATGAGAACGTTGAGCCGACCATTCCTCGCGTGTGTCCTGCCGCCGCCCAGCGGAGACACGCGGTCGCCAAGCACCGGTGCACCTCATCCTGTTTCGTTCGGAAGAAGACGGATTCAGAGTTTCATTTCGTTTGTCCGGACATCCAACTATAGGATCAATTCAAAACGATTCTGGACAGCCATTGATTTTATAGGCAGTTGCGAAAATTTTGAGTCAGCGAATTTAGCATTTTTGATTCTCGGGTTCCGATCAGTCCGAGGTTTCAGAGCATAGATGTTGTAGAAAATCCTCGACGTCTGACCTGAGGCGATACGATTGCTGTTCTTGGCAGCAACGGACTCCGGCACTGTCAAGGATCCCAGCCAGTTTCGACTCAGCGCGCGGCCATCCAAGAATAATAAGTCGATTGTAAACTTCCCGTATCGAAACAAAATTGTCCCGGAACCTTTGAAGTCGGCGTAGCGTCGCAAGTTCGCCCGCACGATGAAATGGACGTAGCTTAGCAGTGACTGTGCTCCTAGATAGGTCCAAATGAAATCCCACTTCTTCGAGATCAATCGGGTAATCCGGAGCCTCTGAGCTAGTAGGAAGTGCGCGGCAAAAGTCGATCCATGGAACAAAATCTTGAACACGTAAGCCGTCGAGCCATATCCGCGACCGTATTCTCGTTACTGGTAACTCATTATTTTGGAGAGCATGGAAAACCAATGGCCAGGGATTAGCGGATCCGCGATAGAGCGCGGAAACGGTACCCCTGATTGAAAGACCGGCGGACCTCCCTCTCCGTTGTGGCCGAAAAAGGTCGTTGAAATGTCCTGCCTCCTTCTCCGAGCCGCCTATGGCGTTAGCAAGTTCTTGATCGGGACATGGTAAGCTTCTAGCCAGGAAGCATTCAAACAATACGCCCCGCGGGATCCCCGTCTCCTGGCTCATTTTGTGAACTGCTGGCGACCGCTTCGCATATTTTTGAAGTTTGAACAGCGAAGCCTTAGACGGAACTGAAGCGGGAGCGCCGCCGAGCGATGCAGCATGAACTGACGGAAGCAGAAGCCCGCTCCTCAAGCTCGCTATGGTGCCGACATTGAAAATCTTGGTTTGACGCAACAGCGCTTCAAGCGGATGCCGATCGAAGGATTTGCCCCGGAAAATGGGAGCCTCCGTCAACCTTTCGCCGAGCGAGGCGATACCGTGTGGCCATTGCATTACAGCTCTCCCAGACAGAGCAAGGTTACGTGGCGAAACCGAAACTCCCGTTAAGCATCTGCTGTGCTCGGTGGGTCCCGCATGGCCATCCAGGATCGCTGCGATGACTACACAGAGCATAAAGACCTCACCCGGGTTCAATCGACAAATGTCATCGTGCCGTTGAAAGAAGGAGCCCTTTGCTTCAGGATCAATTAGCCCCGTCACAAAGCGGAGCGCATGCTCGTCGCCACTGTCGACACGGGCTTGCGGGAAATCGCGAAGATCCAGTCTTGGTCCGCAGTGCGAGCAACGCGAAACCCCGCAGGGGTGCCAGAAGTCGAGGATCTGGTCACAGGCCGGACAATACTCAAGAAGTCGCTCATGACTTTCCGGATCGAACGTCAAAGCACTAATATGCCATACGGCCTTAGAGTGGTTAGATTTCGACAACGCCCCAGGCGCGACACGACGGTGTTTTATAAGCTGTTTCGTTGGTAACCTCGCGCCGAAGAAATTGAATGACCCCTTCCCGCCCTTAATTCCTGGCGCGGCCCTAGTGTACTCCAAAGGATTCAGATCGACCACTCCGTGTGGGCAACCGAGTTTGTCCGCTATCGGAGCAAAGTCAAAAGAGGACATCGCTAGCAAATTGTGAGAGAGCGGCCGCTTGAGTCTCGGAAAGAATCGATTTGTCGTTGGCAGACTGTTCACCGATGCCGCTCGGAAGATCAGATCGGCGATACCCTCCCCTGGCAAGGGTGCGACTGGTATCGCGAGTCTTACGCCGATCAGGCCGATCAGGCGTTTTGCGATGAGTGGTGTGATCTGAATTCTTGAATCGCCGTACATTTTAGTCGTTCTGAGTTCATGAGGAGAAACCGCGCGCCGAATTCAATTGACATGTACTAAGCCATCGATCCGCAGCAACTCTCAAAGAGAGTGCCGCCAACAACGAACAACGTATCAAACTTCCGAGGCGGCCCTTTTGGCACACGCGCTCGAGCGAAATTGCGCAAACGCGCATGTCGACACAACCCGCGACACACTTTCAACAACGTCTCTCCCCGGGGGAGCGAGAAATCAAATCGGCGCACCTGACGCAGCCGAAGCCTATGATCCTAGATTACGACTTCTCTGCTGAAGGCCAACGTGTGCCATTGTGTCTGCTCTCGCCCATAGGAAGATGCCGTTTCCAGCTCTGACGGTGACATTCGACCTACGAAGATCCTCAATCGCCTCCTGTGGATCGAGCCCACTGCGCTTCAATAGTATTCGAAGTTCGAAACTGGTGATCCATCTGCGACGCTCCTCGCGGACCCGACCGAACGTCAACTCATTCGCAATACCCGTGAGTTCCACAAACCTGGCCGCCATAGATCTTGATTTTCCCATCGACATCGCGAGTTCGTTTTGCGTAAGCGACAAACTCGAAGGCAGCCTCCCCTTCGGCGAGCAGTCAAGGGCATCATCTGTCGCCGCGGAGTCGTTGAGATAAAGGTCGTGTGCGACTCCGCGCCCACTGGGTCGAGTGCGAGATAGGGGGACGGGCCTCTTCGAGATCGCATTGAAAATGCTAGACCATGGTATCGACAATTGAAGATCCAATGCGAAACGCAAGGATGAAAGCCTTGTACTGTTGCGTGCACAATCCGTGATAGGAACCGTGCCCATTATCTGCCGAATGGTCACTTCCGCTTCGCACGATGGCTCCGGGAACCCGCAGCCGGTAAGGCCCGCCTGAAGCTCAGGAAGGAGGCCCTCCCTGTAAAGCTCATAAACATCGAAGACGGGCAATCCTAACAAGAGCGACATATTCTGGACTTCTTGCATGTTCCGCAGCACCTTTATCTTGGTGTCAACGTCGCTCCCCTCGCAACGACGGTGGTGTCCTCCTATGAGACGTTGCAACTCTACCCGAGGCGACCGCAATGGACAGCACGGGACGGAAACCCACTCTCTTGATTTTTCGCCTGGGGCGGCACCGGAACTGGTGGCAACGCTGCGATTCCGGCTGGCGTGGTGCATCATCTTCATTTGCCGCCGAATGTCGGCAGTTATGGTCGGATCGTATCTAAGGCGCCATAGAGGCTGCTCTTTCACGCTGGCACCTACCGTTCGCTCTCCTGGAACAGTCGTCTCAGCAAGCGCAACGAAGGACTTCGGCCATCCAAGAACCGCCCTACCTGCCCGCTCGAGATGTTTGAACTGGATTGACGGTGAAACAATTCCGGATTCCACCCGTTGGGATTCTGAAGCTATCTTGACGACCAGTTGAAACAGGTCGCCGCGCGATGCGTTGCCAAGGGCCGACAACTTCCACTTGGAAAACTCAATATCAGCCACTTCCGGGTTCACGAGGTCGCCAACAAATTCGAAAGCCTCGCCGTCTTCCGGCTGCACCACCGGCTGGGGAAAGTCCCGTAGGTCAACTGTCCGATTAGGACACCACTCGCAGTAAACGACACCCACAGTTTTGGACCACCCCAGCGCCATTTCACAGACTGGACAATGGCAGAGAAGCATTTCCCTAGTGCCCGGATCGAAGCCGAGAGGCCAAAGGGACCAAATTGCCCTCTGATAACCTTGAGCTGCGAGAGCCCTTGGAGACACTCGACGGCGAGGCGAAATGTGAGCGCGTCGGATTACATGTCCGAAAAATGAGACGTGCTCCCTTGTTCGGGCACCTGGGGCTTTCAGCACCTCCTGTAAACGTTTCGACGCTGGCTTAATGCCTAAGACATCCACCAACCGTTCAATTTCGGCGCTGTCCTCCAGCGTGGTGAACGCCGAGAGCCGTCGGAACGTAGAAGTTCCCGCAAGTCCAACCACCGGATCTGTGCTGAAAAGTCCGTTGCTAGTCGCGGCTCGAAGGATCGCACCCTGGAGGTGCTCCCCCGGTCGAAGATCCGTCATCACAGGCAGTACTTTTCCCAGTAACGAAAGCCGCCTCGCCCAAAAGCCCGTGTCGGAGCACTGCTCGTCATCCTGGTTCGACAGTGGCATTATTGGAAGTACTCCATATACCGCTTGTCGTATAATTTCTCGTCAGCAGCCACTCGCGTCTTGCAGTCAATTTCAATTTTCTTGTCTTTGTCGATCAGGAACGGATTGTACTCGCATATCCCTTTTTTAAGCGGATAGTCGTCAACAGCCTTCTGAAGATGAATACGTTCGATCCGTTGGCATTTTTCAGTCGAGGCAAGCTTTGCTGCATCTCTGATAAGATTGGAAAGAACGCCAATGCGCCCCTGTGATGCATAGTATAATCTTATTAGTAGATCATCCTCGTACAATCCGCTTGGCACATCGAAAATACAATTCTCGATCATTAGCAGCTCTATACCGGCGACATACTTGCAAAATTCCTCGAGGTCTTTCTCAAACCTAAACGGCATGATGTCGAGTTCCATCACCCTGTTTTTGATCTGCATGTTGTTTAGGGCTGCATGCGCATTGTATAATCCTGTAAAGACTATCGGTATTCCATTCTCCATCATGGTCTTCACAACATCTTGCACCTCAGAGGCCTCCTTCATCGTCTGGCGGTCGGCCTTCCTGGACAGTTGATCAAAATTATCGAGAGCAAGAAGTTCCGTGAGGTCATCGGGATTGTTCATGATATCTTCGGCTCGGCGAATCCGATCCAGAACCTTCTCTCGCTTTTGATAGAATGGATCGTGGACGACCCTGAGCAGATTAGTGCCGAAGTCGCCAATGTTAGGTTTCTCCGGTACTTTGACGTATAGGAACCTCCGTTGAAGCTTCTTTACTGCACCGTCCGAAATACCTTCATGGAAAATGCCATCTTTCCGTAGCTCTGGAAGGATCCTGCGAGAGAAGTATATTTTGTTGATAATGTGTGACTTTCCGCAGTGCGATGCTGAAAAGAGGGAAGCGCCAGATGCCTCCGTATCCCAGCGTGAATGCCGTCGAGCTTCCCTCAGCTCGTCCAAAAATTCCATTGCCGCATCAGCTTTGGAATGGAGTACTATCCACTCCTTGAAAAGGGAGCGAATTACCCCGTTTGAAACCCGTCCAGTCATCACAAAGCCTCCGATCCGAAAACACGATTAATCACGTGACACTTTCAGTTCACGCTTCATTCGCTCAAAGTATGATTCCTTGTCTGCAACCTTGAACCGCGAAGGAGCGGAAGCCGGAATGAGGTTCTCGGCAGCCTCGCTGGTATCCGGAACCAGCGCCATGGCAAGGGGGACGGCTTCGACGGAATAGACTACATCCTCTTGCCGTTTGTCGGCCTTCTTTGAAGCAGCCCTCTTGCCTCTACTCTGACCTGACCTCTGAATGACGATCTGATCACGCTTGTGGATAGGCAGTTCGTGCGAGGAACTGCGGCCATCGTTCCCGTTGGAGACCGGTTGCCCAGGGCTCGACGAGGTAGGCGACATATCGACAATCGGCGTCGGCCCCTCGGTAAGGTGCGCGACGATCGCTGCACGATTGATGGCATGCTTGTTCCGCGGAAAGAATGCTTCCGTCGCTTCGTTCTTTTTCCTTCGTTCTTCCACGTTGTCTTCGTAAGGGCCGGTATTACCCGGCTTCGCATTTGGGACCTCAATGTATGTGCCTCGGCCTGGGTGATAGACTCCGATCCTGGATCTGTCCGTGTGTTCGACCAGTTCCATTAAGACGCTACGGGTGTTGTTTTTCGCCCGCGTCCCTCGGGGATTGTTCGAAAATCGACACAGTTCGTCCAACAGTAGCGTGATGAGATCCTGGTGCCAGAAATCCTCATTCCTGTACTGGATTCCGGACGTTGTCATTGTCCGTACCGCAGACCTCCCGAACGCATTCTCGACAACGTTCATGTCATCGACCAACGGCCTTTTGTAGTCGGCGAAGGAGTTCATCCATTCTAAGGCGGGGGGAACGCCCAGGTCATCATGCACAGCGAGATGGTAATCCGTGATAATATAGTTCCAGAGCATCTCCTGCGCTTCCGGAAGTGTGAAACGCGCCTTCTTCCGTGGATCCTTGTCGGAGACGCCAGGCTTTTCGGGCACTCCGCCATCTGCCTCGTGCCAAAGCCTCAAATTCAGCGTTTTGAAGAATCGCTCAACGATAGATTTGTACGTCGGCGTTTTGACGGGCGCGAACGAAACATTGAGCCCCACGCTCGAAGCCGTAGCCCGCATTGAACGACCTATGTTAGCCAGATCGTTGTCGACAAGCATTCTCCTGAATTTGCCAAAACCGTCCAGCGCCCAGTAGAGCGCTTTCTCCGTGTTGAGATGCTGCAGGAAATCTTTCGGCCTCAGGCTTTCCTTCAGTCCTCCGTAGAGTGTGAATAGGGACGGCGCCTCGATCGACAACCTTGCGGAGAGGACCATTCTGGTATGCACGTCCATAACGACAATCAACCAGGGCCGGAAGGTCTCTCCCACGACCTTCCCGTTCGCATCTAGGACTATTACATGCAGGTCGATCTGCGTGTGATCCATAACGGTGCATTCGAGAGGCCTTAGGGTCTGGACGTGGGGGTTGATCGCCTCGATCTGCCTGTTGGCAACCGTTCGGCCCTCGCGCCTAGCAATATTCGCAAGACTGGCTTCTCGATTGATCCAGTTATGGAGGGTGCCATCACAAGGCGTATCAAAACCCGCATCGATTTCATCGCCGGGGACGGATAGGTCCCCTAAGTGCGGCACATATCTAGGTGCCGCTAACACCCTCGAGGTCTTATGGCCACCAGCCAGTTGACGCATCTCGTCTCCGACAGGGTCCCCTGCCGCCAGTGCAAGTCTTCGCTCGCGCTCTTTCGCGACCTCCCCGTTAAACCAAGCCTTGACCGCGCCAAAAGTCGGAGCGTGGGGACTCCAGTACCACGTGACCATCGCCGCTCGGTGCGCGCGCACGAAGTCGTTCCACTTCCCCGACCTCCGATCGCCTCCGCTACCGTTGAGGAAGCAGGCAAACGGCCGGAAGTGCTTTTCGCCACACTCTCTCGCGAGTGCGATCAAGGTGGAGGTGCCGGGCACGTCTGTTTCGTCGCCAAATAGCTTGTCGTGGGTTGGCTTGTGTTCCTCGAGGAAGGCCTTGAGTGCTGGGTGTGATGCAGAGATGGAGTACTCGTCCATGCAACTGACATAGTAATGCTGAATCGTTGCCTTGAAGTAGCGCGTCTTCCGAGCCCGCACCTGCTTGGTGTCCCCGGGCATAATCGGCTCGAAGGCGCCCGGCTCAACGACGAACTGCTCAGTGAGCAGTGCATCTTCCGCGGAGACCCTCACCGCCCCGCCTCGGCATCGCATGAAAAGGTAGCTCTTCCGGTCGATGTGCCAGCGACCGCTCTTGTCCGTTCTCTCGAAAACCAAATCGCCGTTCGGCTTCGTCTTGACGAAGGTCGCACTAAAGCTTTCGGACTTGAGCTTGAAGTAATATGTCTCGCCGGGGTTGGCGTCTATCGGATGGAGCATTCCTATGCTTCCTCTCCGCGGGAAAGTCTTACAGCATTTCCGCAACACCACACACTGATGTAGCGCTCAACTCGGACGCACCAACGGCGGCGATCGACAGCTCTCTCGAACACCAATACCCCGCCTTCCTTCAACTTGACGAACTTCCCCTTGAGGGTCTCGAACGGCAGCTTGAAGAGATATGTCTGTCCAGATTTTGAATCGAGCATCATGGTCCGAGGGCGCCCCGCTCTTCGAACCGCTGAATGCGGCATCCGACTTCCGTACCGCCCGGCATCACGTCTTCTCGGCACCACATGAAATTGTAGTTCTTCCGGTCGACGAGCCAGCAGCGGCTCTTGTTCGTTCTGTGGAGGATCAGGTCGCCACGCGACTTTGGCTCGACGACAGTTGCAGGGAACCTCCCTGGCTTGAACTTGAAGGCATACGTCCCGCCGAAGCTGGCGTCGGTTGGAGATAGCATTCTCACTTTCCCTCGCGATCACAGAGCTCCAATACGGCCTTCCCCAAGCAGCGCATGCAGATGTCCGTGCCACACCGCAAGTACCACAGGGAGCTCCCGTCCGAGTTCTCGAACACCAGTCCCTTTGAAGCGGCGCAGGTTGGCTCGATGCACATGGGTGGCAGCCTGAACGCGCGTTCATTCTGGGCTTTCGAATCGACCATTCTACGCCTCCTCATGGGCCATCATCGCCAGAAGACTCTGCCTGCTGCCGAGCAATGGGGGCATGGCAACCTTTGTGAAAGGACGCGGGTTCTGGGATAGATCAATCCAGATGTGACCTTTCGCATGGAGGCAGTTTGCTGCCTCCCGTCCCGTCGGACCTCCGCCTAACACCTCAATCATCTCAGCATAGGTTGTCACTCCGTCACAGCGCCGGAGATATCTCCAGGCGAGTTCCGACAACCGCCGCGGGACCCTCGCGGTGTCGTCCATCAGGATGCTGGGCAGGTGGCGCAGATCAAAGGGGCGGAGGTCACGCATTTCCTCCACTATGTGAAAGTAGTAGCCATGCGCCCGATAGATCTCGTTCGCGCGCTGGAGTTTGGCTTCATAGTCCTTCTTTTCGGCAGCCCGCTTCTGAGCTCTAGCGATATCCTCCGGGCCATCGCCAAGGCGGCCGAGATCAAGGTATTTCGAAGCCCCCTTGACCTCCAGAACCAATCGAACAAGATCGTCAGCCGCCGCACGGCGCTGGGGCATTTTCAGAGCGGCGATCGCGAATGGGACACCATCTTCGAGCTGACGAACGAACCAGCGGGGCACAATCACTTCCAGGTCGCTGGTGTATCTCCATTTCCCCCTGCGTCCTATTCTCGGGAACACCAGCGTGTGAGGCTGGGCCATATAGGTCAGTGCACTGGTAGACAGATCCAGCAACTGCATGACCTGAAATTCAGCATCAGACTCTGCCGGCAGGATGTGATTTACCACTTTAGCCGAGTTGTATATGTGCGTGGCGTTGCGCTTCCGTCCGTTGGCCCCGAAGCGGATGGGGCCTCCGTCCCTGGCGCGGTACATGCAGCAACCTTCACCCAAATCGATCTTGACCCTCTCCAACCGCGTATCCATGTCAGCTCCCCAAACGGTGTTAACGGTTAATCACTCGACTGGCGCGTCCGCCCAAATATTGTAAAATGGGCTACTACGGTGATTTATCGGAACGCGACTCACCTTCCACTAAGAATGGTAGAGTGAATTCCGATAAGAGTCCAACAAGGTGGAGAAATGCGAGGGTTAGCATCGTTAGACCGAGCAACTGGCGGATCCGAGATCGACAGAGGCGAGACCGACCTCCTGCATAGCGCCAACTCCTACGACGCTATTAAAAAGGCGATCCGGATTACGGAAGCTGAGCGCGCCCGACTGCAGGACAAGATGAAAGCCGCGCAGGACGCCGTGAGAGAGATACAGGAAGCCCTTAGCGAGCTTAACGCTCGCGATGAACACCTCAAGCGCGCGGCAGCAATAGGCAAGCAACGTGAAGAGGCAAGCGTCACGATACCAGAAACTTTGGGCACCAGGCATCGAAAGAGACGCACAAGCATGGCTTATCGCGTCCGCCAGGAGGTTTACCGCATACTGAAGCGCGTCAATCGACCACTCAACCGAGTTGAACTGCTAAGAGAACTCCAAGGCGCGGGCATCGAGCTGCCTGCCCATGACGCGTTGGCGGCGATCACCAAAATCATGTGGAACACCCCGGAGTTCACGTCCACCGGCGGCGGGTACTGGCTGGCGAGCGAGCCCATACCCACCTGAGCGCCCTGCGCGCACACCTCCGCTCCGCAAACACCAACCAATCCTTTATGACGCCGCAGCGCAGTGGACTGACGTTCCGTTAGAAAGGACTCAATTCTTCAAAACGGAATGCGAGTCCTTTTAAGTAGACTAAAAGATTCCGTAGTGTCCTTGCACGGCTTCGTGCGATGTCGCCTGCGAATCCTTATGCAATAGGACTCAAAATTCAGCTCTCGCGAAACCGTGGACCACGACGCCAATCTTGTTCAGCCGCCATTAATTTCAGGCCCAATCGCGCATTGACGGTTCCGAGCACAGACCACACAGAGAGCGAGCCCATGGGGAATGATAGTGAAGTGAGCATAATGGAACTGCAAACAGGCTCAGCCTGACGCTCTCGGTGCATGCGGTTGCGGGATCAAGTCTAGCAGCGATCCACCGCACGATCGAGCCCTTGCTACCGAGGACAGAAACCGGGAGCCAACGAGCGATCGGTCGCTTCTAGCGGCGCTAGTGAAAGTTCCTGCTCTTCAATTTCAGCGTATCAATGTGCAGATCGGGTATGAATATGTCACGGGCCTTTGCCGTTGCCCGGTCTCTCGAATCCGGAGCGCCCGGCGCGCCGTGAGCGAACTCGTCCCCCCGCCCGGTCGGCAACCGGAATTTCCCATCGCGATCGGCAAGACTTGAGAGATCGTCCGAGAGATCGAAAAGTTGCTGCGCAACAAGATGCACGACGTCGCCCTCGCGTTGAATCCTTCCGCTGATCGACATCATCGACGCCCCGAGAACAACGCGTCGTCGCCGCTCGAACAGGGTCGGCCAGACCACGACATTTGCGGGTCCCGTCTCGTCTTCGATCGTCATGAACATCACCCCCTTGGCGGAGCCTGGTTTCTGGCGGACCAACACAAGTCCCGCCGTCATCAGCCACTGGCCATCACGCGCATTCATTGCATCCTGACATGTGACGATGCGGCGCTCGCTCAAGTCCCGCCGAAGGAACGCCATGGGATGATCCCGGAGTGTCAGGCCGACATGACCGTAGTCCTGAATGACATTGTGCCCCGGCGTCATTTGGCGAAGGGACACTTCCGGCTCCTGCTGTTCCGCAATCGCCTTGGCCTCGCGCTCTGAAGCTGCGGCAAACAGCGGCAGCGGCTCGTCGCGAAGCGCCTTGATCGCCCATATGGCATCCCGCCGCTCCAGCCCGAGCGAGGGCAGAAACGCGTCAGCCTTGGTCAACTGCACCAGTGCTTCAGTCGGAACGTTCGATCGTCGCCAGACATCGTCCACGGACTCAAACGATGTATTCATCCTTGCGGCGACAATGCGCGCGGCGTCGGCAACGGCCAATCCCTTCACCAGCCGCATCCCGAGACGAACGGCATGTCGGCCTGTATTGCCGATGCGTTCCAGCGTGCAGTCCCACCGCGACTGGTTGATGCAGACGGGTCGGACATCGACCCCATGCGCTCGGGCATCGCCGACGATCTGGGCTGGCGCATAAAAGCCCATCGGCTGCGAGTTCAGGAGTGCTGCACAGAAGGCATCGGGAAAATGGCATTTCACGAAGTTGCTGGCATAGGCGATGAGCGCGAAGGACGCGGCATGCGACTCCGGAAAGCCGTACGAACCGAATCCTTCGAGCTGGCTGAAGGTCTTCTCGGCGAACTCGGGCGAGTATCCGTTCTTGATCATCCCTGAGACCAGCTTGTCCTTGAAGCGCGACACGCCGCCGGTGAATTTGAAGGTCGCCATGGATTTGCGGAGCTGATCCGCCTCGCCGCCGGTGAACCCGGCACAGACCATCGCGACCTTCATGGCGCTCTCCTGGAAGAGCGGAACGCCGAGCGTCTTGCCGAGGACGGCTTCGAGTTCGGGTGTCGGGTACTCGACCACTTCCTTACCCTCCCGTCGCCTGAGAAACGGGTGCACCATATCGCCCTGGATTGGTCCCGGACGGACGATCGCGACCTGGATCACGAGATCATAGAAGGTCCTTGGCTTCATCCGCGGCAGCATCGCCATCTGGGCGCGGGATTCGATCTGGAAAGTACCCAGCGTATCGGCCTTGCGGATCATCGCATAGGTGGCGGGGTCTTCCTGCGGGATGCCTGCAAGATCGAGGTTCTCGTTCTTGTGCTCGCGGATCAGATCGAAGGCCTTCGACATGCAGGTCAGCATGCCGAGCGCCAGGACATCGACCTTCATGAACTTGAGCGCCTCGATATCGTCCTTATCCCATTCGATCACCTGGCGATCTTTCATGGACGCAGGCTCGATCGGAACGAGGTCATCGAGCCTGTCATGGGTGAGCACGAAGCCGCCCGGGTGCTGGCCAAGATGGCGTGGAGCGCCCATCAACTGCTGCGCAAGCTTCAGCGTCAATGCAAGACGGCGGTCATCCGGATTGAGGCCTTGCTCACGAACCTTGCGGTCGCTGACCATTTCCTCGGACCACGACCACATGCCCGATGACAGCGCCTTGATGATGTCTTCTGGCAGGCCAAGGGCCTTACCGACGTCCCGGATCGCCCCCTTGGCGCGATAGCGGGTGACGGTCGAGCAAAGTGCTGCCTTGTCATGGCCATAGGTCTTGTAGATCCACTGGATGACTTCCTCGCGTCGTTCGTGCTCGAAGTCGACGTCGATATCCGGCGGCTCGTCGCGCTCCTGGGAAATGAACCGCTCGAAGAGGAGATCGTTGGTTTCCGGATCGATCGAGGTAATCCCGAGGATGTAGCAAACGGCCGAATTGGCTGCCGATCCCCTGCCCTGGCAGAGAATGCCTTGCGAACGCGCGAAGCGGACGATGCTGAAGACTGTCAGGAAATACGGCGCGTACTTCATCGACCGGATCAGGTCGAGTTCATGCTTGACGACCTTGAGCACCTTTCGCGGCAACCCTTCGGGGTAGCGGATCGGAATGCATTCACGGACATAGTGTTCAAGTGATTGCTGAGCATCCATGCCGGAAACGATCGCCTCTTCCGGATACTGGTAGGTCAGCTCCTCAAGGCTGAAGCGGCAGCGGGAGACGATCTCCATCGTCCGGGCAATCGCATCCTTGTAACGAGGAAACAGCCGCTCGATCTCTTCCGGCGGCTTCAGGTAACGGTCGGCATGCCGCTCGCGTTCGAAGCCGACATCGTCGATCGTCGTGTTGTTGCGGATGCAGGTGACGACATCCTGGAGGTGCCGGCGACCCGGCTCGTGAAACAAGACATCGTTGGTGACGACCGTTCGGATTTTGAAGCGGGCTGCCATGTTTGAAATCTCATGAAGCCGCAACTGGTCGTTCGGACGCCGCCTGAGACAGAGCGAGACATAGGCCCTGTCGCCGAAGAGGTCAGTCATCCTCCGGAGCCGGATGGCACAGGTCTCGTCGGCCAAGTCAGGCACGAGGATTCCAATCAGGCCGTCCGCGTAGTGCGCGACATCCTCAAGCGTCAGGATGCAGCTCGCCTTGCCGCCTCGGCTCTTCCCCAACGTCAGTAGCCGCGTCAGCCGAGAGTATGCCGCCCTATCTGTCGGGTAGACCAGGATCGACATGCCATCCTGAAGGTCGAGGCGGCATCCGACGACAAGACGCAGGCCCGTCGCGCGAGACGCTTCGAGAGCACGGACGACGCCTGCAAGGCTGTTGCGGTCAACGACCCCGATTGCTTCGATGCCGAGTTCCTTGGCGGTTGCGAACAGTTCGTCGGCCGAGGAGGCGCCCCTCAGGAAACTGAAATGCGTGGTCACCTGGAGTTCGGCATACTTCATGCGAATATCCCGTGTATGAACCAGCGATGCGATCCGGTCTCCGGATCGACACCGTCCCCGGAGCGGAAAACCCAGAGCCGCTGGCCGCGTTCGTCTTCGACCACGAAGTAGTCGCGAACAGCCTCCAGCTCGCTGTCGCGCTTCCACCACTCGCCGAAGACTCGCTCCGGACCGTCGGCGCGAGCGATCCTGTGGCGCTTGCCGCGCCAGGTGATACTGACGGGTGGCTTGTCCGGCATGAGCGCGATGGCGTCGATCGGGTCGGGCTTGTGGAGAAGGCGTACGGGCCGCGGCCAATGATGGACCCAGTTCGCGTCGCGCTCTGTGGCGGCGGCTGCGATCCTTTGCACGCTGCGTTCGGGGACGTCGGAGGCGAAAGGCGCAACCCGGTAGACGCGTTGCCCACGGTTCCCGAACACATCGATCAGCGGCGTGATGTCGGTGGTGTCCTCTTCAACCAGAGAAGAGGACCGCTGCTCCTCCTCAAGAGGCTGCGTCACGATGGCAACGAGGGAAAGCCTTTCGATCCCAAAGCCAGGCTCGATCTTCTCCGTTCTGTCACGGAAGAGTTTCGTCAGCCAGGCAACATCCCGGGCGGGTTTGGCAGTCCCTGCGCGGATTGCCTGCCTGGCTCCGTCGACCTTCTCTACGATCAGGTCGGTCCTGCGCACGCCAAGTCCCTTTCGCTGGAGTTCTGACACGAGCTGCGTCACCAGTCGCCCAACGTACTTGTTGATCGTCTCCGCCGCACCGATCGGCTCGGCGAAGGCGCGCGATACCTCGATCAGTTCCGGACTCCTGACGGGTTCGATCGGCTCTGCGAGACGCGCATACATCTGGTCGAGACGGCGGCCGATCTCGGGGCCGAACCGCAACGTCAGCGGCGCGCGCGGCGTTGCGGATAGTTCGCCGATGGTCTTGAATCCCAGCGTCCTGAGATCGACAACGATCTGATCTGGAAGCCGAAGCAAATGGATCGGAAGCTGTTCCACCGCGCGGACGGTTTCCCCGCGCGGAACGATGACGGTCTCCCGCTCGATCGCACGGGCGCAGGCATGAGCGGCTCCCCAGGTATCGGCGATCGCCACCCGAGCAGTGAGGCCCTTGGCCCTAAAGCGGTTGGCGATCGCCGTGATCATCATCTGTTCGCCACCCTGAAGGTGATCGGCACCTTCGGTGTCCATGACGATGCCATCCGGCGGATCGACGGCAACGATCGGCGAGTACTGCGTCAGCGCCCAGAGCGTAATGCGTTCGAGGGCATTAGTGTCCAATACTGCGTCCGCATCGACAAGCATCAGACCGCGAAACAACGCCTGCGCCTTGGCTGCCGGCATGCCGACATGGACTCCCGCCTTCCTCGCCGCGGCGTCGGCAGCCGACACCCAGCGCTTGGAACCGCTCCGGGCAATAACCGCGATTGCCTGCTCAACGGGAATGGACGGATCGGCCCGCCTTATCCTGTCGGTCGACAAATCCGGTAGAAAGATCGATACGACCCGCGGCATTACACGCTCCAACCTCAAACTCAGCGCACTCGCCCGCTTTCACTCTCATCAGCTCAAGAAGCCACCGCGCCCGGCCGACACCTGGAACCGGAAGTGCTTCCGACGGCAACACGCTGACGCGCCATCGTGTCGACGACGCGGTTGGCTGGCCGAAATCGCTGGCCTCCGTTTGCCGCCGCCATCGCCGGACGACGAGCCCCATCGTTCCGGTCTTCTCGGCCGCAAGCTGCAGCCGTCGCGATGCTGTCATCGGGAGGCGGACCAGTTCCGCCACGACGGCGCCGAGCCCGCCGAATGACAGCGCCTCCTCCATGGACGCAAGCACGTCCTCTTCCCTATCGGCCTCGACGAAGATCACCCTGTCCGGGTGAAGACCTGCCTGGGCCAATGCCGGAAAGAACAGGTCCGGCCGCGTCAGGCACCAGATCACCTTGCCCTTGGTGCGCGCCGCCACTCCAGCCGCAAAGAGCGCTGCGGCCGCACCATCGACGGTGCCCGCTGCACCGCCAGCGAACTCATGCAAGGCTCCATAAGACAAGCCGCCACCGGGCAGATGCTCATCGATTTCCGAGATGCCAAATGGCAAGGTCTGCGTCCGGCGTGACACTCCGCCTTCGAGATGCGAAATGCGTTCCCGAAGTTCGGTGATGACGGGGTTTGCGCCGGATTGCGCCATCTGTGGCCTTCGTCAATTCAAGGGTTCCATCTCGTTCAAAAGCGAGTATGTTCTACATTTGTTCCTTTCTGGATTTCGAGTCAACGGGCGCGTTTCGGGTGGATTTTGATCACACAGGCCATCCACAGCACCACAATCTGCTGATCCATGAGGGAATTCAAAGCGTTAGCCGCGGTCGATCCACAGGGCGTATGATATCTTACGGATGAGAAAAAATTCCTGCGATCAGATAACTGTGCGACAACATCGGGCTCCAATCATCGCCCTGGAATGCGACATCTGCGATCGCCGGACCGATCTCGATCGGAAGGTGGTGGTGAGACAGTTTGGAGCGAGCCTGCCTCTCCGGCAGCTCCGGCGACGACTGACTGTCGGCTGCTCCAGGATGAATTGCGCAGACAGTATCGACCGTTGCCAGGCGCGTTTCCTGGATATGGATGTCGGCAATGAGTGATCCTGCCGAAATCGCTTCATCGGCGCGGATACGCAAGATCATCCATATCGACATGGACGCCTTCTACGCCTCAGTCGAGCAGCGCGACAATCCCGAGCTTCGTGGCAAGCCAGTCGCCGTTGGCGGTTCGGCGGCGCGTGGGGTTGTTGCGGCAGCAAGCTATGAGGCACGCACGTTTGGTGTCCATTCGGCAATGCCATCGGTGACGGCAAAGCGGAAATGCCCTGATCTCATCTTCGTCACGCCGCGCTTCGACGTCTACAGGGCCGTGTCTGCGCAGATCAGGGAAATCTTCGCTGAATACACTCCCATGATCGAGCCGCTGTCGCTCGACGAGGCTTATCTCGACGTCACGGAAAACCTCAAGGGAATGGAGATCGCAACCGAGATTGCTTTGGAAATCCGCGCCAAGATCAAGGCCGTGACCGGGCTCAATGCATCCGCCGGAATCTCATACAACAAGTTCCTCGCCAAGACGGCGAGCGATCTCAACAAGCCCAACGGACAGGCGGTCATCACGCCGAAGAACGGCGCGGCATTTGTGGCTCAACTCCCAGTGAAGAAGTTCCACGGGGTCGGACCGGCGACCGCCGAGAAGATGCACCGTCTCGGCATCGAAACGGGAGCCGATCTCCGGGAGAAGGACATTGAGTTCCTGGTCCAGCACTTCGGAAAGTCGGGGCCTTACTTCTACGGCATCGCCCGCGGGATAGAGGACCGCCAGGTCAAACCGAACAGGGTGCGAAAGTCGATCGGAGCGGAAGACACGTTCGCGCAGGACCTTTACGACTACGCGCCCGCGCTGGAAGGACTCAATCCTTTGATTGCCAAGGTCTGGCGCTATTGCGAAGCGAACAACATCAGAGGCAAGACCGTCACCCTCAAGGTGAAGTATGCCGACTTCACGCAGATCACGCGTGCGAAAAGTACGGCCCAAGGATTCCGGTCGCCTGAGGCGATCGAGGAAACGATCTCTAACCTTTTGGAAGCGGTGTTTCCGACCCGGAAGGGCGTTCGCCTGCTTGGCGTGACGCTGTCCTCGCTAGAACGCCAGACGGATGGGAGCACGACACAGCTCGCGCTGATGCTCTAGGCTCTCAGTGATCAATGGACTCCGATTTGTCTAATCCCCGCGTTTTCGCCCTTAGATTGGCGTGATCTTTCCAGCATATACACACGGAACATCTCGCGAAACTCCCTGAAGGATCGAAAGCCAAGGCTCGTCAACGCCCTGGAAATCGCGGACTGTGAGAGGCGGCAGTGGCTGCCTAAGGAGGCCTTGGTTCCAAAGGCGATCAACTCGGGCTGAGTAAAACCGAGCTCCAGAACTGTCTTCAATGTTGTCGAGAACCCGGCTTGTCTGGTGACGACCAGGTTTTTCAGTTGCTCTACACTGCGTGGCGGCAGCAATTGGCTATCCCCGAGCATGTTTCGATCTCTGGCTTCGATGGTCGTCGCGACCTGTGGCGAACGTCGAAACTATCCCCAGTGGCATGCAATCGATCTACCCGCTGGCTGATTGAAAGCAATCAGTCAGTGGTCGCCTGAAATCTGGAGAGCGTCCAGTCCCTTGGTGGCGTGCGAGAACGAGGTCCGGGTGAATGCGTGACCAGTGGCGCCATCGTTGATGCAAAACCATCAGGTTGGGTGAGTGATGCCGTCCTCCTTTCCGGTATGGAATTAAGCGAACGTGCCGGGAGGAAAACATGGCAGATAGCTGGATTGAAGTTTGCGCCAAGGATGCAATCGATGAGGAGGACGTGATCCGGTTTGACTACGGTGGAAAGACATATGCGATCTACAGGAGTCCGGAAGACACTTTCCACGCGACGGACGGCCTCTGCACCCACGAGAAGATCCATCTCGCCGATGGTCTCGTCATGGACGACACCATCGAGTGTCCCAAGCACAACGGGCGCTTCGACTACAAGACGGGCGAAGCCGTTGGAGCTCCGGTCTGCATTAATCTGAAAACCTATCCAGTGAAGGTCGAAGGCGAGGCCGTCTTCATCAAGGTCGCCTGACGATGAACGCCGGGATTGTGATCATTGGCGCTGGCGAGTGTGGCGCGCGTGCCGCGTTCGTGCTGCGCGAATATGGATACGAGGAGCCGATAACTCTCATTGGCTCGGAAGCGCACCCGCCCTACGAGCGGCCGCCACTTTCCAAGTCTCAGGGTGCAAGCGCGCCCGTCGTCGTAGCGCCCCGGGACAAATACGCTTCCGAGCGGATTGACCTTCGGACTTCATGCACGGTGACCCGCATCGATCCCGATCTCCAGCTAGTACATTTCGCTGAAGGCGACCCGATCAAGTATGACAAGCTTCTTCTGACGACGGGCGCGACGCCGAGGATGCTTCGAGGCATATCTCCGGCGAGCAAGCGCATCCTTCCAATGAGGACATTCGAGCACGCGCTTGGCATCAAGTGCCTTCTAGGCCCGACCCGCAGGACAATCATTGTCGGCGGCGGCTTCATTGGCCTCGAAGTGGGAGCCATGGCGCGGGCCGCAGGAACCGAAGTGGTCATCCTCGAGACGCAGTCCAGGGTATTGACCAGAGGAGTGCCCCAAACCATTGCCGACACGTTGGTGGAACGACATCGCCAGGAAGGTGTCCGATTTGAATGCGGGATTCAGATTGAGGCCGTTCGCGAGACCGACGACGCCGTCGAAGTCGAGCTGGCGGATGGCAGAACGCTGACTGCGGACTCTCTGGTGGTCGGCATAGGCGTCGTTCCCAACACGCAGCTTGCCGAGGCCGCTGGTCTGGTGATCGACAATGGCATCGCGGTGAACGAACTCCTGGAGACCTCGGCCGCCAATATTTACGCAGCGGGCGACTGCTGCTCGTTTCCTTCGGCAATCTACGACGGACGTCGTGTACGATTGGAAAGCTGGCGAAACACGCAGGACCAGGGGATCCATGCCGCGAAGATGCTTCTCGGCAAACCGGATACCTTGGCCTCGGTTCCTTGGATGTGGTCCGATCAGTACGATCTGACGCTTCAGGTCGCAGGACTTGCAGACGGCTCCGAGCGCAGCGTCGTGCGGAACTATGAAGACGGTTCCCGGATCATCTTTCACCTTGGCGCCGATGGTCGCCTACTTGCCGCCAGCGGTATCGGAGTTGGGAACAGTATCGCAAGAGACATGAAACTCTCGGAAATGCTCATTGCCGCCCGCGCGGAGCCGGATCCAGACCACCTCTCGGATCCCAGCTTCAAACTCAAATCTATCCTGCCGCGATAACCACGCCGCGGCACATATTTTCGTCTCTAGTACCCAGGGAGGGTTTCATGACTGTAAGATTTGGTCTTCTCGGCGCCGGCCGCATCGGCAAGGTGCACGCTAGGGCCGTCACCAGCAATCCGAACGCAAGGCTGGTCGCCGTTGCCGACGCGTTTCCGCAGGCAGCGGATGCCATTGCCACCGCATATGGCTGCGAGGTCCGCACGATCGAAGCAATTGAAACCGCCAAGGACATCGACGCCGTCGTCATCTGCACGCCGACCGATACCCATGCGGATCTGATCGAACGTTTCGCCCGCGCCGGAAAGGCGATCTTTTGCGAGAAGCCCGTCGATCTCGACGTCGACCGCGTCGAGGCCTGTATCAAGGTAGTGAACGAGACCAAGGCAAAGCTGATGGTTGGCTTCAACCGCCGCTTCGACCCGCACTTCGTCGCAGTTCGCAAGGTAATCGACGAGGGCAAGATCGGCGACGTCGAAATGGTGACAATCACGTCACGCGATCCCGGCGCACCGCCCATCGACTACATCAAGCGCTCCGGCGGCATCTTCCGCGACATGACGATCCATGATTTCGACATGGCCCGCTTCCTGCTCGGCGAAGATCCGGTTTCTGTGCTGGCGACCGCCGCCGTCCTGGTCGACAGCGCGATCGGCGAAGCTGGCGACTTCGACAGCGTTTCGGTTTTGCTGCAGACCAAATCCGGCAAGCAGGCAATGATCTCGAACTCCCGCCGCGCGACCTACGGATACGACCAGCGCATCGAAGTTCATGGATCGAAGGGAATGGTGTCGGCCGAGAACCAGCGCCCGGTTTCGATCGAAGTCGCCAACGGCGACGGCTATACTCGCCCGCCCCTGCATGACTTCTTCATGACCCGCTACACCGAGGCCTATGCTAACGAGATCGCGAGCTTCATCGACGCCATCGAGAAGGGCGCCAAGATCTCTCCGTCCGGCCACGACGGGCTTGCGGCCCTTGCACTGGCAGACGCTGCCGTCGAGAGCGTGCGCAGCGGCCGACGGGTCAGTGTCTGAGGGCACAACACCAACAATAGATAACTGCCTCCCAAGCAGCGTGCCCCGCCCCCGGTCCCTGAGCCGGGGGCTTTTTATTGCCGACGGCAGGGCAGTGATTGAAATCAATCAGTCCTGCACCCGTCCCGCCGGGTGATACGTGGTAGTTCAGATGCTGCCGGAAATAGGAGATCGATGCATCCTGATCTCGTCTTCAGATCGATCCTCCTGCGTCCAGAATATGACTTGGTTGTTGCCGTGGGAGGACACAGGTGCAGTATCGTGAATTCGGCCGAACTGGCTGGAAAGTTTCGGAAATCGGCTTTGGCGGCTGGCAGCTCGGCGGCGCCTGGGGCGACATGGACGACGACGCTTCGGTGAAGACGCTTCTTCATGCGTTCGAGCGCGGCATCAACTTCGTCGACACTGCACAGCTTTATGGCAACGGGCATTCGGAGGAAGTTGTCGGGCGCGCGCTTCGCGAATGGAAGGGCGGAAAGATATACGTCGCCACCAAGGTTCAGCCGACAGTCTGGCCGGATCCCAAGAATCGCAATCCTCCGGTTCGAGGGCGTTTCCCATCGTGGCACCTTCGCGAGAACGTCGAGAACTCGCTGACGCGCCTAGGTGTCGAGCGCATCGATCTCTATCAGCTACACTCCTGGGGTCCCGCAGGCCACGTGGAACTCGACTGGCTGGAAACGCTCAACGATCTCCGGGTGCAGGGCAAGATCGATCAGATCGGCATCTCATTGCGCGATAACGAACCCGACGAAGGCGTTGATGCCGCGAAGCTTGGCCTAGTGGCATCACAGCAGGTCATCTTCAACATGTTCGAGCAGCCCGCCCGCGAGCGACTGCTTCCGGCCGCCAAGGAAACCGGGACGGCAATCATTGCTCGCGTGCCGCTCGACAGCGGCTCGCTCAGCGGGAAATGGACCGCCGACACCTATGCTGGGTGGAAGCCGGGCTCGCAGCAGCACGACATGTTCAAAGGCGACCGCTTTGCGGAGACCCTGAGGCGCCTCGAAGCGCTGAAGGCCGAGATTGGCGACGGTCATGGTGCACTGGCAGAAGTCGCGATGCGTTACGTACTGTCGCACGATGCCGTCAGCGTCATTATTCCCGGCATGAGTTCGATCCGTCATGTCGACATGAACATCGACTGTTCTGATGGCAGCAGGCTTCCTGAAGAGCTGATCGAGCGGCTGCGCTCTCACACCTGGGTCAGGAATTACTACCGATGACCCAAGCGATCGAACTGCTTCGGCCATCGCAAATCCGGGCGGCATTCGAGGCACGGTCTCTCGTCTACCTGCCTCTCGGCACCATCGAATGGCATTGCGAACATCTTCCTGTCGGGCTCGACGCGCTGACGGCATACGGCATCTGCAGCAAGGCAGCGGAAAAGACCGGAGGGCTCGTTTGGCCCACCCTCTACTACGGCACTGGTGGCGATCACGGGGAGTATCCCTGGACCGTAATGATGGAAGGCTCCGAAGAACTCGAAGTGCTACTGCGCAAGACCTTCAGCAGGCTCGCCACACTTGGCGTTCGCCGCGCGGTGCTGTTCTCCGGCCACTTCGCCGATGGGCAGTTGGAAATGATCGATCGGCTAGCGGCCGAAGCGAGTGGGCACCTCGGGATTTCCGTCGTGGCGACAGCAGTCAACCGTTTCGATGTCGTTGGCTTTCCGCCGGATCACGCTGGGAAGTTCGAGACGACGCTCCTCGCGGGTCTGCATCCGGACACGATCGATCTTAGCGCTCTGCCGGATATCGAGTCGGGAGACGACAGGCGCGACCGTCATGATCCCGCCAGCCCGCTCTGGGGCGTGATCGGTGCCGATCCCCGCAACGCAAACCTTTCAGAAGGGTCACGGCTCGTCGAGGAGATTGCCGTGAGACTGGCAGCTATGGCGACCGATGCTTGAACGCCTACCGCATGTGCTGCGCAACCGAAGAATTCGCTATAGCCTAGGGAGAGAGAAATGAATGATCTTGAATACGGTACGCGCGACAAGCGCGGCGATTGGCGTCCGAAGGACCCATTGAAGGTGGGTCCGCTCCTCGACTTCCCGTGGAGCCCGATTCGCGTCCTTAAATGGTTGCCCGCCTACTTCTTCCCATGGAATGTCACGTTTATGGCCGTGGGCGCCCTGTTCTGGTTCTTTCTCACGCCAAGCCGGGAGACCTTGCAGACCTTGAGCTGGGACTGGCCGCTCCTGCTCCTCCTCCGTAATTCCGCGCTTATCCTGGCGCTATACGGCGCGCTTGAGCTGCACCTCTACATCAGGCGCGCGCAGGGCAACCGTTTCAAGTTCAATGGCAAGTTTCCATCCGAACAGCCGTCGAGCGTGTTCTGGTTCAAGAGCCAGTCTGTCGATAACGCGCTGCGCACATTCGGAACAGGCCTGCCGATCTGGACCGCCTATGAGGTCCTCATGCTCTGGTGCTGGGCGAACGGATACGGGCCTTGGGTGGTCCTCGGCGACCACCCAATCTGGCTGGCCACCTTCGCCCTGGTGCTGCCGCTGATACACGAGGTCCACTTCTTCTGCATTCACCGCCTGATCCACGTGCCGATCCTCTATAAATGGGTTCACTCGGTGCATCACAACTCGGTCAACCCGAGCCCGTGGTCTGCGCTGTCGATGCATCCTGTCGAGCATCTGCTCTACTGGTCCGATGTCCTGATCCATCTGGTGATCCCGTCGCATCCGTTACTCGTTCTCTACCACCTGCAGATCACCGGAACAGGCGCCGTGATCGGGCACGTCGGCTTCGACAAGGTGGAGGCCGGACAGGAAGGTGCCGTGGATACGCATGCCTATGCCCACTACCTCCACCACAAGTATTTCGAGGTGAACTATGCCGACGGCATGCTGCCGATCGACAAGTGGATCGGCACCTGGCACGACGGCACCAAGGATGGCGACCGCATGATGCAGGAGCGATACAAGAAGAAGGTCGAGAAGATGAACCGGGGCGCCGCCGAGCAGAACTGATCGGCCCCGATTGGCTTCGACATGCAAAGAAGGCCGCGATAACCGCGGCCTTCTTTTTGTCCTGTCGTCCTGGAGTGGTCTCAGCGCTTGGAGTTGAAGTTGATCCACGCTGCGTTTGATGCCGACGACGCCAGACAGGCCTCGATGAACTGCATCCCATCGACGCCGTCATCGACCGTTGCGAAGACCGGATCCGCGAGGCCGGACGTGCATCCGCCACGGATCGCCGCTGCGGCATCTCGATAGACATTGCCAAAGGCCTCGAAATAACCTTCCGGATGCCCCGCGGGAATCCGGCTCAGACGCTGGGCGTACGGCGACGTTCCCGCCGCGGCCCTCTGAATGATTTGTCGAGGCTTTCCAAGCGGCGAGTGAAGGAGCGCATCGGGATCCATCTGCGACCACTCGAGGCCGCCAAGGGAGCCAAAGATCCGAATTCTCAGGCCGTTTTCAGGACCGAGCGCGATCCCGCTAACCCACAGAATCCCGCGCGCACCGCCGGCGAACCGAAGAAGAACTTGCGCATGATCATCGACCCGACGGCCTTCAACAAGCGACGCAAGATCAGCAGAGAGCTCGTCCAGCTCCAACCCTGAGACAGTTCGCGCGAGATGCCAGGCGTGGGTGCCGATGTCGGCAATGACGCCCGCGCCTGCTTGAGACGGGTCCGTACGCCACGAGGCCTGCTTGTTGGAAGTTTTCTCGACCGCTTCGGCCATCCAGCCTGATGGGTATTCGACCTGTACCGATCTTATCTCGCCGAGCTCGCCTGTGGCGACCATTTGCCTGGCCTGCCTGACCATCGCGTAGGCGGAATAGTTGTGCGTCAGGAAGAACATCTTGCCCGATGCGTCGACCGCTTGCTTCAGAGCGATGGCCTCCTCGAGCGAAGCCGTCAGCGGCTTGTCGCAGATCACGTGGATCCCGGCTGCGAGGAACGCCTTGGCGGCGGGCGCGTGCAAGTGATTGGGCGTGACGATCGAGACGACTTCGATGCCATCCTCACGGGCAGCTTCTGCCCTCGCCATCTCGGAGAAGTCGCCGTAGCAGCGCGCCGGGTCGATGCCGAGATCGGCACCCGAGGCTTTCGATATCTCCGGGTTGGACGAAAAGGCTCCCGCGGAGAGCGTGTAGTTTCCGTCGAGCCTCGCTGCCAAGCGATGCGGTCCGCCGATCAGGGAACCTCTGCCCCCGCCCACCATTCCAAGCCTCAACGGCCTCTGTGTCGCCGGATTGCTATAGCCACCCATCGTCGTCCTCCTTTGCGATATAGCTGAAATAGAAAAGCTGCCCCGCAGGAAGCAGAGCAGCTTTCGAACTTTCGAGTGTATTAGCGTACGCCTGCTTCGACGCCCTTCAGGGTCGCTTCGACGTTCGAAGAGTCGACGATAGCAGGACCGGTGAGGATCGGAACCGTCGGTGACTCCATCGCGTAATCGACATATGAGGCGAGCATGAAAACTGACAGGTAACCCTGCAGATAGCCCTGCTGATCGACCGCGAACATCTGCGTTCCGGTCTTGATGCGGTCAAGCATCGCCTTGTCGGTATTGAAAGACCCTAGCTTCACGCGCTCGACCGCATTCGCCTGCTGAATCGCGATCGCCGCGCTGTCGGCGTCCTGGTTGCCCATGGTTACCACGGCATCGATCGCGTCATCCTTCATGAGCGTAGCCTTGATCGCTTCCGAAACGGCGGTCTTGTCGCCGAAGCTCGTGGCGGGCAACGGAAGCTGTGTGGCCTTCGAACCTGCCTTGGTGACCTCGTCGATGATTCCCTTGCATCGTGCTTCAAGGTTCGCCGCACCCGGTACCGTGTTCACACAGAGAACGTTCTTCGCCTTATGCTCCGCGAGATACTTTCCGGCCGCCTGGCCCGCGACCAAGTCTTCGGTGCCGATGTAGTTGATGCTGCCGAGTTCCTTGGACTTATCAGTGCCGCCGGAATTGTAGAGCAGGATCGGGATTCCGGCGGCCTTGGCTGCCTTGTAGGCTTCATCCTGAGCGTCCGGCACCCAGTTCGGCGCGGCGATGCCGTCGACGCCCTGGCTGACAGCCGTGCGAATAAGCTGAGCGGCATCAGGGCCGATGTTGTCATAGGTCTGCAGCGCGAGGTAGTTCACGGTGCCGCCGCGAGCCTGCACGAGCTTGGCAGCGTCATCAATGCCACGCTTGACGATCGCGAAGAACGGATCGTCGGCCTTGCCGCCGACGATGGCGATGTTGGCAGCACTTGCAGAAACTGCTGTTCCGAGAAGAACGGCGGCAACCACGGTGCCCTTGAGAATGCGTTGGAAATTGATCATCAGTTCCTCCTCCAGGTTCGGTGATGATATACTTCGACTGACTTAAATTGCCCTTGGCCAGTCCGGGTCCCGGAAAAGCATCGCACTGCAATTTCCGGAGCAATTCCTGATGTTTCGCCGATCGGCTGTGGCTGGCTCTCCTCCCTGCCCGAAATCCGTCCGGTTGTTCGTGAAGCAAACATTCATCGAGCACCGGGGCCGTTCAAGATTGTCGCTGATGCAAAACAATCAGCTTTTGAAGAATGTCACCCGAGTAGGATCCCGCCCTCATCAGGGCGAGCCCCAGCGTAACGAGGTCGGCCTTAAACCCGACCTCGTCAGATCTGCGAACTTTGCACTGGGGATGTTCTAGGCGACGGCGGCCGAGGCGATGTCTCTCTGGTGCGCCTCGATTTCCGCTTCGAGTTCCGCCATCTGCTCGCCACCCGCCATAAGGTCGGTGATCTCCTCACGCGTCCGTTCGCCGCGCCGGAAATCCGCAGCAACCTCGCCGCGGATCAGCACCGCGAAGTGGTCGCCCACAGTCAATGCGTGAATGACCTGATGGGTGATGAAGATGACGGCAAGGCCGCGTTTGCGGGCCTCGAGAATGATGCGGAGCACGTGCGCGGCTTCCTTGACGCCAAGCGCCGCCGTGGGCTCGTCGAGTATAAGGACACGGGCGCCGAAATGCACGGCACGTGCGATGGCGAGCGACTGCCTTTCGCCGCCCGAGAGACCACCGACGAGTCGGTCTCCATCATCGATGCGCGTGATCCCGAACTCCTGGACCGCCTTGACGGCAATGTCGTTCGCCCGACGACGGTCGTAGATGGTGAACGGCCCCCAGCGTCTCGTCGGCTCGGCACCGACGAAGAACGATCGGCCGATGCTCATCAGCGGAAATGTGCCACCGAACTGGTGCACGGTCTGGATCCCGCGATCTGCCGCCTCGCGCGGGCTTGCGAACTGAACCGCAGATCCATCCATGTGGATTTCGCCAGTGTTCGGTCGGTAAACGCCCGCGAGCGTCTTAATGAGAGTACTTTTGCCCGCGCCGTTGTCTCCGAGCAGACAGAGGACTTCGCCTGCGTGGACTTTGAGCGAGATGTTGTGGAGGACATCGATCGGCCCGAAGGACTTGTTCACTCCACGAAGTTCGAGAACTGGTGTGGTCATGGTGAAGCTCACTTCTTCTTGAGGGTCAGGGCCATGCGGCGGAATGTGTTGTTCATCAACACCGCGCCGAGCAGCATCACGCCAATAATCAAGCTCGACCAATTGCGGTCGAAATCGGTGAAGTAGATGCCCTGGTTCACGATCGCAAAGGTCAGCGTTCCGAAGAAGATGCCAACAATCGACCCGAACCCGCCAGTCAGGAGCACGCCGCCTACGACCACCGCGATGATCGAGTTGAAGATGTAGGTCATCCCGGCCGAAACCTGAGCGGAATTGAACAGGATCGCCTGGCACATGCCGACGAACGAAGCGCTGACCGAAGACAGCACGAAGAGAAAGACCGTCAGCTTCTCAGTCGGGATACCTGCGTTGCGGGCACTGACCCGGTCGCCGCCCATAGCGAAGATCCAGTTCCCGTAGCGTGAGAAGTGGACGAAGAAGATGTAAACTGCAGTCAGGCCGAGCCACCACAGGATGATGTTCTGGAAGGTGCCACCGATGAATTGGCCGAACAGAAACTTGGCAATCGGATCGGCATTCACCGGAACGCTCGTCGTTCCAGTAATCAGAACGGACACGCCGAGCACTATCCCCTGCATCGCGAAGAGTGTTCCGAGCGTGATGATCAGGGATGGCACGGCGGTGCGGATCGCGATGTAGCCGTTGATAAGGCCCACCACGAGACCGACGCTCAGCGAGCCAACTATGCCGACCCAGATCGGAAGCCCGTAGTGGCCGGAAAGGATCGCGACTGTCATCGACCCGGCTGGGATCATGGCGCCGATCGAGATGTCTAGTTCACCTGCGATCATCAGCAGACCAACTGGAATCGCGATGATGCCGAGGTTACAGGCGACGTTCAGCCAGCTTGCGGCTCCGGACGGCTCCAAGAACTTGGTGCTGCCGAAAATGACGAAGAACAGCAATACGGCGACCAGCCCTAGAAGCGCTCCCGCCTCAGGGCGGCGCAACAGGTTGCCCAACGTTGAGCCGCTAGGGGCAGCCTGCGGTTTCTCTGCTGTGATCTTCTGCCCTACCGAAAGGGTTTGGTTTGCCATGGGATTTCCTCCTCCCCGATGATGGGCGCGTCGGTTAGTTGTCCGAGGCGCCGCCTTCAGTGTCGGGCGTCCAACGCCCTTGTCTCGCGGCCGTCCTTCCGGCCGCTATTGTCATGCAAGCTCGTTTGCTACTGCTTCGCTGATAAACTGGAAGCTCTTGCGAACACTGTCTTCGAGATGCGGGTCCGCGTGTACGGATGGCGCGAAAGGTTCGAAGGAATAGGCGCCTTTGTAGCCGAGCGCCTCGAGTGCGCGGATCTGCGCGATATTGTCGAGGCGGTCACGGTCGTCGACGAGGATACGGTGACCGTCCTGCATGGCATCGGGCGCTACCGTAGGATCGACGACGCCCGAAATGTGCACAATCCCGGTCATCTCCGGGAAGTACTCGGTTTCGCCTGCCAGAAAGTGATGAAACGTGTCGTGGACGAGCCGGAAGTGATCGTTGCCGCCAACGGCCGCGATGGTGTCGACCGCCTCGCGCTTTAGACGTAGCGACGATGTCGTGAAACCGAGCGGCTCGACGAGAGCCTTCAATCCGGCCGACCGCAACAGCGGAAGAACTTCGGACAGGGCATGACGAAGATCGGCCAGCCGCTTTTCGTCTGGCTCCTGGCGCCCGTCATTGCTCGGGATCAGACTGATGGTCTCAGCACCGGACGCCTTGGCCTGTTCGATGAGCAGCGCGATCTTTTCCTTCATCGCCGCGGACCAGCGATTGAACCCATACGCCTCCGAAAGACCCAGGAGCTTCAGGCCGCGGTCGCGTGCATATGCACCGATGGCCGCAGGTGCTTCACCATCGAAGAACACCCTCGTGGTCAACTCCTTGTCAGCGAGGTCGTTGCGCAGTTCGACGCCCTTGCAGCCAAGCCGGGCTGCAAGGTCGATAAACTCGCGGCTGCTCAGCCTGGGAGCGGTGATGTGGTTGAGGGCGAAGCTGATATCGGCAGTCACGTGGTATCTCCTCGAAATTTTCTCTTGCACGAAAGCTATTGGTAAAGCGTCGGTTTTGATGGCGTTTCGATCTCCACACGCACTCTTTCCGACAGGCCTCGCAGCGCCGCCTGAGCAACGACCGTCGCGTAATATCCATCCCACGCGCTGGCAGCGATGGCAGACGGCCGACCGGTCCGCACGAAATCGACGAATGCCTTGTTCTGTAGGCGATAGGCCTCCGAAAACCGTAGCCTCCAATCTTCCGGATACCGCTCGAAGGATGACAGCCCGCTGTTATAACGAGCATCAACCGGAGCGCTGAGCGATACCGATCCTTCGTCGCCAACGAGTTCGCCGCGGATATCATAGCCGTAGGACGCGTTGTTGTGGACTTCGATACTGGCGAGCTGTCCAGAAGTGGTCTCCAGAACCATGAACACGAACGCTCCAGTAGTCGACGCATCGGACGAACTGGGCTGGAAGACCGTGATCGCCTTGTAGTCCGTGCCGAGTATTGACCTGATAACGTCGAACTCATGCGGCGCCGCGTTCGTGATCGACATCTGCCCGGTGAAGTTGGCAGGCACGCGAACGCTTCTGTGACAGTTGTGCATGATCAGCGGGCGGCCGACCCTGCCACCGTTCAGGGCGGCGCACATAGCCTGATAGGAAGGATCGAACCGACGCATGAAGCCGAGCTGGACAGTTCGGATGCCTCGCGAAACCTCGGCATCGACAACGCTGCGACACTCTTCCGGGCTTTGCGACAAAGGCTTCTCACAAAGGACGGGCTTCCCCGCGTCGATCGACGCCAGACACAGCGAAGCATGCGTTTCGTCAGGGCTGGCGACGAGGATTGCGTCAACATCGTCTCGACGAATGACATCGCGGGGATCAGTGGAAACGTCCAGTGCGCCACACTCGTCAGCGACCGACTTAGCACGGTCACGCGACGCGTCACAAACCACCTGCAAAACAGCTCCACCGATATCCTGGGCAACGATGCGTGCGTGGTCAGCGCCCATAATGCCCGCGCCAATGACAGCAACCCGAACAGACATTTCGCCTCCCGCGAACATGAGATGTTACCCGTAACCCAGGCGCGTCCTCCCAACGCAAACCTGCTTGATGAAACATTCGTACAAGAACGGAATAAACATTCCACAATGAGGCTGATTGATTTCAATCAGCTTACATGTAGTGATCCTCCAAGACATGGGGAGAAGGCGCTGCTTTCCACGTAAGCAAGTCTGCCGCCGGGATGAAATAAAATGGCTGATGCTAAGCGCAGTAGAGTGACACTTACGCAAGTGGCTAGACTTGCAGGGGTGGGAACAGCAACGGTAGATCGCGTCCTGAATGATCGCGGCAACGTTAGCGAAGATATTAGCAAACGTGTCCTGGAGGCAGCCAAGGAACTCGGGATCCGGCGACTGCTGCCGCAAGCTCACCGACGACTGATCAGGATCGATGTCATACTGGCTCGACCGGAGCTTCCCCTCATCGCGCGGATGGGTTTCGAATTTCGGCGCCTTGCCACTTCAATCGATCGGTCGATCGTAATCCATCACACTATCCTCGACGATGAACGTCCGGAGACGATCGCGAAAGCTCTAAGCAAGACCACGTGCGACGCCGTCGTCTCCTACATGCCCGATCATCCTCTGGTTCATAAAGCGGTCGATGGTTTGAGCGCACGAGATGTCCCAGTTGTCACTGTGATTTCTGACGTCCCGAACTCTGCCAGGATCGGATACGCGGGCACAGATCACTACAAGGCCGGGCGCTCGGCAGGATACTTTCTTACCCGAATGGGCCGGCGGCCAGGCCCGATCGTAATCCTCTGCAACCACCTCGGATTCCAGTCACACGCGGACCGAGTTAGGGGCTTCGTGGATTTCCTGCAGGGCAACACAGACTCTTGGAACGTCACAGAGGTGGTTGAGGGGCTTGATAACAGAGACAAGTCCGAACTCGGGTTGCGAGCTGCCTTCAAGAGACAGGCCGATGCCGTAGCTGTCTACAACGTGGGCGCGGCAAACATCGCGGTGGCAAACGCCATCCGGGCGAATATACTTGAGGTCCGGCCCGTTTTTGTTGGCCACGAACTCACTCGGAACACAGCCGCCTTTCTTCGAGAGGGCTTGATGTCGATTACCATCGATCAGAGCCCCGAACTTCAGGTGTGGAAGGCTATCAATCTGCTGCTCAGACACTTTTCTTACGGAGACGGTACGTCGCTGATGCCAGTCAACGCCGAAATTCCCACGGTGCTGTATGGACCGGAGAACATTCCGGATCCGCTCCCGTTCTGAGAGGACGGCGGCAAAACCCGAGCGCCTGGTTCTCGGCCGCCCCCGACAAGCCGCTCATGTTCTTCGAGGGCCTATGGGCGCTTGCGTGGAGGAGCGTGCTCTTCTTGCCCCATATGCAACGATGGTGGGCTCGTTGATCGTTCTGGTCGCTACGGCAACTTTCTCGGCTGCATTCGATATCCGCAGTGCACTGGTAACGTGCCGAAGTCGCCCCACAAATCGCCTGGTGCGAAGGCTCTACGAGGAAGCCAACTTAGGCAAGCGGGCTGCCGCGAGAGCCACCGGGAACATAGCCATACGATCGAAGAATTGCTTCCCGTACCCATTCAGGACAACGCAGCGATTTATGAGATCAAAACCTAGATAGATCCCTACCCAGTAGTCTGTGTGACTTCGGATCATGCCTTCGCTGAGATGGCACTCAGTTCCTCCAGGTCGAGATCCCGCTCGAGTTCCCGGAGTGTCTCGTCATCAATCTGCCCGACACGATGCAGGCGTATGAGTTCGCTCCGGCCAACAGCGACCGCCTCCAGCACGACATCGAAGTGAGCATGAAGCATCGGCGCATAATCCTCGGTTCTCTCCGCGTAGTCGATGATTGCGGTCGCTCGACGTTCGTATCTTGCCAGCAATTGAGGATGGATCAGAGTGCCCTCATGGTCGTATGCGAGATCCTTCACCTTCACGAACTGAACCTGCGCCATTGCCGCTTCGGCCTGGCTCATCGTCATTGGTGCGCGTTCGGCTTCGGCCTCTCCCAAACCTGCCCAGGAGATCACGGCACCAAGCGTCGTTCCCTGCAGGAGTACTGTCCCCATGATCACGGCGAACGAAATGACGAGGATAAAGTCGCGCCCGGGAAAGTCGTCTGGCAAGCTCAAAGCTAGCGCAAGGGTGACCACCCCGCGTACGCCCGCCCAGCCTAGAACTGTCGCCGCCCCCGCCCCATCGGAACGGATCGGCAAGACCCAGGCCGTTTGCGAGCTTTATTACGAGATCAGAGCCGAAGACCCAGATGAAGCGAGCCGCAATGAGTGCGATGAGGATCGCGAGCGACGGGAACGTCATGGTCTCGATCATCGCGATGAAGCCGCCACCGCGCTCGACGATGTCGCGCAGAGAAAGACCGATGAGGATGAAGACCATCGCCTCCATGAGGAAAACCAGTACCGTCCAGAACGACGTACCGCGCATGCGTGTCCCCGCTGACATGACGGGTGTGCTGGTGCCATGAGGCTATAAGACCCGCTGTCACAGTGGCGATCACACCAGACACATGGAGTTGTTCCCCCAATAGATATGCGATCCAGCAGAGCAGCGTGGTTGCCGCGATCATGAGATAGTCGTCGCGAAGTCGCCGGACTAGCTTGACCCATGCGAAGCCAAGCACGCCCCCCAGCAAAGCACCGCCTGCGGCAAGCACAACGAACGTCCCAACTGCGCTGACCGTACTGAATGCTCCAGTCGCTGTCGCTGCGACGGCAAAGCGGAAGAGGACAAGTCCGCTCGCATCATTCAGCAGGCTCTCGCCTTCAAGCAGGATCTGAAGGCGGCGCGGCAGGCGTACGTGTTCGAGAATCGCACGGGCGGCCACTGCATCCGGTGGTGAGACGATGGCTCCGAGCGCGGCGCAGGCCGCCCAAGGCAAGGACGGCATCAACAGATGGGCGACAACTGCAACGACAACGGTTGTGAAGAGCACCGCCCCGACGGCGAGCGAGGCGATGCCGAACATGTGTCGCTTCAGCCTGTCGACGGCAATGGTCCAGGCGCCATCGAAAAGAAGAGGCGGAAGGAAAATGACCAGCACGAGTTCGGGATCGACCGTGATCGCGGGTATCCCGGGACGAAGGCCAGCATGGCACCACCCGCAAGCAGCGCCACAGACGGAGGTAGTCCCAGGCGGTGAGCGAGATAGTGGAGCGCAATGATCGCAAGAAACATTGCGATCACGAGTTCAAAGAGATGGGTGCCGTCCATATGTCTCCCCGGGCCAACGCGTTACATCAAAGGACGGCACCGCCTAAAACGCAACATCGGGAACGCGGTGCACCTTCTTCAAAAGTCGGTGGAGACCGAGACCTCTCGCCACCGCTTGATGATGTCCCCGTCGGACAAGTGCTTCGCTTCGATCGCAGCAACCGTGTCGCTACCGAACGGCATGCGCACAGGTGGCTGCGCGACATCGGCGAAGGCCACGATCTGCCGGGCAAACTTCTCCGGGTCGCCGGGCTGGTTGTGGTTCAGCGAAGACGCATGCTCGCGGACCGCACCTGCGGTTCCGTCATAGTCAGAGATCCGGTTGCCGCTCGACGACAACGAGCTGGGATCAAGGAAGTCCGTCCGGAAATAGCCCGGTTCGATCACGGTCACATGGATTCCAAGCGGTTCCAGTTCCGCGTGAAGCGCCTCCGACAGCCCCTCGACCGCAAACTTCGTCGAACAGTAGACACCGAATCCTGCACCCGCGCGGTAGCCACCGATCGACGAGACGTTGAGGATGCGACCGAACCTCTGCGATCGCATCTGCGGGAGCACTGCACGCGTCACCGTCAGCAGACCGAAGACGTTTGTGCGGTAGAGCCGTTCGACCTCCTCTGCCGAGGCTTCCTCGACTGCCCCGATGAGGCCGAATCCTGCATTGTTCAGCAGCACGTCGATAGCACCGAACCGCTCGACTGCCTGACGGGCAGCGTCCCGCGCCTGCTCCTCGTTCGTCACGTCCAGCGCGGCTGCGAGAAGGTTGCGCCGCTCTCCGAGCTTCTCCGTGACCGATCCTGCGCTGCGGGCGGTGGCGACAACGTTGTCACCGCGTTCAAGAGCAAGCTGCGCAATGCGGGCGCCGAACCCGCGCGATGCTCCGGTTATGAACCAGGTCTTCATCTCGGTGTCCTTTTCCTATTCGGAGGCAGCAGGCAGCGCCCAGAGCTTGTCGAAGGCGATACTGTCGAAGAATGCCGATGCTTTCACGATCTTGCCGCCATCGAGATCGAGGAACCAGGCATAGGTGTTCTTGTATGGCTGGCCATCCTTCGCGGTTCCGGCTGCGTCGAAGAACACGATGACGGTGTCGCCGTCGGCATACATGTTCCGGATCGTCGGCTTGAGACCGACGCTCATGCGAGCGTTGAACGGTTTGATGACCTCGTTGATGAAGGCATCCCGACTGCCATAGGACTTGGAAGCGGCCGAATTGCCCGTGATCGTCCAAGTGACGTTGTCGGCCAGGAGATCATACGGGCTTCCGGTGCCCGCGGCCCATGCATCGAACGCCTTCTGCACGGTCGCCTTGTTTGCGACCTCGTCGGCCGCGACCGCGCCTCCGGCAGCCATGCACAGTGAAATAGAGGCCGCACATGCGATACCTCGCAGAGTTGCCACCAATGATTTGCTGTTGCTCATCTCAGAACTCCTTGTGAACAAGTTGCCTGCCACCGGGGCCTATCCCGGCGGCGGAGGTGAGCGGCGGGGGCAACGCCGCCTTACTGCAGCTTAGATCTGGGCTTCCCAGGCCTTGAGCTGGTGATCCTTCAACATGTCCTCAATCACCTTCGGGCAGACATTGCGGAACTTGCCCGTATCGGCCGGAACGATCTCGATCATGCGATCGATCATTTCTTGGGCATCCATCTTGCCCTCCGGTGTCGCGAAGAAGTCGTCGAATCCCTTCCTGAGATCGGCGCGCTTCGTGAAGTTCTTGCTGTCATCCATCCACCGGAACGGATTGTCGGCCATCGTCTCGTTGTAGCCGGTGTAGTAGGCGCCGGGATTGATGGTCTGGATCTTGATACCATAGGCGGCAAGTTCCTGCTGCAGCGCTTCAGCGATGGATTCGAGCGCGTGCTTGGTCGAGACGTATGTCCCCCAATTCGCCGGCGTGAAAAGGCCGCCCATCGAGGAGGTGAACACCACCTTCTTGCCATGATGCTTTCCTTCGCGGATCCAGCGCTGGATTACACCCTGCGTGAGTGTCAGCGGAAGGAAGACATTCATTTCGAAGTTGCGGCGAACTATGTCGACGGGGATTTCCCAAACGGGACCTGGTTCACCCTGCCCCGCATTATTCCAGAGGACGTCGAAGTCCCATCCTTGCGCCTGCTTGATGTCGTAAGGATCCGTGAGGTCCAGGCGCTCGACGCGGATGCGTCTGCCGAGATCCAGCTTTGTCACTTCCTCGCGCATGGCCGTAACCATCGGGGAAACCTGGCAGGTTGCGATGATGTTGTGACCGTTTCTGGCCATTCCGATTGCAGCGGCCTTGCCGAAGCCTGATCCGCCGCCAGTAATGAGGATTGTCTTTCCCATGTCATTCTCCCTTCGTGCTCGCGAGTTAATGGTCAGCGGAGTGTCGCCTCGAAGGCTGCGAGCCCAGCCTTGGCGATCTTGGTGTCCTGCTCGATGGTTCCGCCAGAGACGCCGAGCGACCCGGCCAGACCGCCATTGGGACATTTGAGCGCTATGCCGCCCGCGTAGGGTGCCAGCCCGCCGTTGCTCAATTCCAGATGGGGCGCGGGAGCGCCGGGCTTCAGATAGTCCCAAACATCCTCGCTGTTGCATTGGAAGAGCACGGCGGTCCGAGCCTTCCGCATCGCGATGTCGATCGATCCGAGCACTGCGCCGTCCATGCGGTGAAAGGCTTTCAGGTGCCCGCCCTCGTCCAGAATGGCGATGATTGCGGCAAGGCCCATTTCCCGGGCCTTGGTCTCAGCGTGATCGATGATCGCCTGCGCGTTGTGAGCCGAAATCGGCATTGGCAAACCTCCCATCCGTCCGTTCTTTTTCGATGGACGGAGTGTCGATCCGGAGGGTGGGAGGTTCAAGTTGGTAGCTGTTAAGAGTTGTTAAGGCGACGCAACAGGCTTTCGGACACCTTGGCCGAAGAGGCACTAGACTTGCCGCTTATGGGGTCTTCGGGTATCTACAAGGCCTTCTCGCGGAGCCAGTCGTGTCGGTGGAACGGTTCACTTTCGGCCCTTTTGAGCTCGACCCAGTGCGGCTCGAGCTGCGACGCGATGGAAATCGCCTGAATGTCGGCGCGCGGGCATGCCGGGTGCTCATGGCGCTGCTTGAACGGCCGGGTGAAGTCGTCAGCCAGCAGGAACTATTGACCGCCGCCTGGTCGGGCCTGCAGGTCGCGGACGTAAACCTTCGGGTACATATCGTAGCGTTGCGCAAGGCCATCTCCGGCGGACCCGACGATGCATTCGACATCGCCACGGTACCGCGTGAGGGATATGTATTCGCGGGTCCCGTGTCAGCGGACCGCGCGAGTGAAGCTCCCCGTCCGCCTCCTTCCCGCGTTCCTAGACAGCTCAGCACCCTGTTCGGCAGAAGCGAGGCCCTGACTGGTCTCGGCGACGCGATCACCACACATCGCATCGTGACGATCGTCGGAGCGGGAGGCATCGGCAAGACCGCGCTGGCGCTGGCAGCTATTGCGGAGCCAGCCAGCTATGTTCATACCGAGTGCGTCTTCGTCGATTTCTCCACGTCCGTGTCATCGCTGCAGGTGGCGGTATGCGTTTTTGAAGCGCTCGAGTTGGAGGGGTCTCCAAACGATGTCGTCGCTCATATCGAGCGTGCCCTCCGAGGCAGGACAATGCTGCTTGTCTTCGATAATTGCGAACACGTCGTCGGCGACGTTGCAGCCATCGTCGCAAGGCTGACGAGCAAGAGCGAAGGTATTGCGATCCTGGCCACCAGCCGAGAGCCGCTGCGGGTTCCCGGCGAGCAGGTGTTTCCCTTGCATCCCCTTGCCTGTCCGCCGGCAGGGACCGCGCTGACGGCTCAAGCAGCCATGGGCTACGCGGCCGTGCAGATGTTCGTGGAAGCTGCGAGCCGAAGGTCGGGTGTATTCGCTCTGGACGACGCAGATGCGTCCCTTCTTGGAGAAGTCTGCCGCCGCCTCGATGGAAGTCCACTTGCGATCGAACTCGCCGCAGCCACCAGCGATTCCATGACCATCCCCGAACTGGCTCGTCGGCTCGACGACCGCTTCACGGTGCTGACCCGCGGGACCCGCACAGCCCTGCCGAAGCACCGGACGCTCCAGGCGGCGATCGACTGGAGCTATGACGCTCTGAACGAGGTCGAAGCTGCTGTGATGCGCCGCCTTGGCGTGTTTCCCGGACGGTTCTCGGCGGACGACGCACAGGTAGTCGCCAGCACGGAAACGGTGACCGCCACGGCAGTTCAGGAGGCATTGGCGAACCTCAGGGCAAAGTCACTCATCACCGTCGACTTCGGAGGAGAGGCAGCTTCCTTCAGGTTCCTTGAGACGATGCGCGTCTACGCGAGGCTGAAGCTTCTGGAAAGCGAAGAGGCTTCCGTCGTCTATGCGCGCTTCGTTGATCATACACTGCGCCGATTGGCGGCGATCAACGGGCGGGAAGATGTCTCCGGGCATCTTAAGAGGAGCCATGGCGGTATCCTGGATGATTGGCGCGCGGCACATGACTGGTCAGTGCGGAACGGCGACTGGCGAACGGCACTGAAGCTGATGGCAGCGGCAATTGGTCTCTGCCAGTCCCTCAACATAAAGGCGGAGTATGTAAACCGCTCGGCCGAGACCCTCCGCACAATATCTGCGGATGTGCGGGACGAAGAGAGCCTCCGGTTGGAGATGCTCGTCTGCGATGTCACGGCGCAGATCCTTCTCGATACACAGCCTGTTCATCCATTGAACTTTCTCGACCACATCGAGACTGCTGCATTGCGATCTCTGGATCTCTCGAAACGGTTGAACGCACCTGAGCAGCGCATGAACGCACTCGTGACACTCACCAGTGCGGCCGTAACGGCCGCGAATGTAGCGAAGATGGAGCGCTACGGCTCTGAAGTCTTCGAATTCGCGCAACAGACTCAGAGCGCTGACTTCCTTCACACGGCGCACTATCTCAACGGCTTTGCCAAATACTACTGCTCCGACTTCGCCGCGGCGCTGGGCGAATGTGAGCGGGCGATGACCGTCGCCAAGTCAATGATGTCTCCCCCTCCCGTCGCGACTGATTACACGTCGAACATTCAAGTTCTCCGCTCGCGCGTGCTTTGGATCCGCGGCGATTTCGAACGAAGCCTAGAGGAAGTGGAGGAGGCTCACCGCTCCGCGATCGGGGCGGTCACGCTCCTACGATATCATGGGTTGCATGGGGCGGCGGCGTGAGCGTCTATCTGTGGGCGGGCGCCTTTGACCGAGCGGCGGCCAGCGCGAAGCTCTTCGAAGATCTGGCGATCGAATACAGTATTCCTGGATGGGCCAGGTACGTTCCAAGTATGCGCGATGCGATGGACCGCCTTCGGAATGGCGGAAGGTCGTTTGGCGCCGGACCGATTGATTGGACACCGCATGTACCCTCCCATGCAGATGTTATGACGAGCATTCACTGTGCATTTCACAGGCCCATCGATCTCCAGCGGATCGAGGCTATGCCGCGACACTGGTGCGCGGCGGAACATTTCCGCGCCGCCGGCGAACATCACCTTGCTGCCGGACGGACGGAGGAGGCTGAGAGGCTCTATTCAAAGGCCCACTCGGTATCGCTGTCGCAAGGTGCCGTCGCGTGGGAAATACGCGCTACTTTGAGTCTCGCCAACCTTAAAGTTCGGCAACAGCAAGCTGCCGCCGCCCGCTTGCTTCTGGAGCCGATCATGGACCGCTATCCAGACTCGCGAGCGAACGCAGACATCGCATACGCGGCGGAACTGCTGGCCATCTGCTGACAAGCGCTTGCGTCAGCGCGTATCCGCTCCGAGCAGAGAGCTCCTCGTCTGCCCTGCCGACCTGAAGGCTACCGAAGAATAGAGAAGGAAAGACAGTGCAGTCATTGCGACTGCGGCCCAGCCGCCGCCGAGGACGTTGGTTTCTGTCGTCGCGAAGGATGCGACCAATGGCCCTAACCCGTTACCAAACAGGATTGTCGGCAAGATCAACACGGCCGCCCGCCGGGTGGTGTCGAGCCTGACGATCTCCGCCATCTGGAAGGCTTGCAGGGCACATGAGGCGCTGGCAAAGATGCAGATCGAAGCTATGAACGCCATCGGTGCATCGGTAAGGATGGCGAGCGCGATGAAACCTGCCTGTGCCAGCACAAGCATCAAAAGGCTCGGCCATTTTGCTGCATTCGGAACGAGCCATGCCGAGAGCCACGAAGCGGCCACCTGGCAGGCGAGACTGGCGGAGAAAGCCAGGCCGATCACAGACGGGCCAAGACCGTGCTGAGTTGCAACGCGCTCGATATAGGTCCAAGCCGCACCAAGTCCCGCGGCTTGAAGGACTGTTGCGCCCCCGAAAAACATTACGGTTCCGCTGAAACGAATTCCCGTTCGTTCCCCGCGCTCCAGGACACTCACCTTGTCGATCAGCGTGACAGCGAAGAGTGCCGCGATCAGCGCTCCAGCGGCGAGCGCGTAAAGCGCCGCGGCAACACCGAACCTTGGTATCAAGAGAACAGGAAAGAGATAGGCAAGTCCAATCTGGGGCAGCACAGATGCGCCACAGAGGATCCCGGTGAGGCGATCGGGATTCTTCGAACGCACGATGATCGCGTTCGCGGCTCCAAAAAGAAGTCCTGCGAGGAGGCCTGCGACGGCCCGGTCGAGCAATACGGCGGATGTTGTTTCAGCGTGTGCGTTCGCAACATTGACCGCCACCAATCCGAGCGCTGTCGCTGCGGTCTTTAGGCGCATGACGCCACGCGCCATCCAGTAGCCACCAACAGTTGCGCCCAATGTCAGACCGAACAATTCGAGGGTGGCCGCTTGGCCGATGCCTGCCTTGCTCAACAGGCCCGCATCATTCAACCCGCCAAGGAGGATCGGAAGCACGCCGAGTGACAGCAGTGACGCGGTCCCGATGATGATTGCTCCGCAAATCGTAGTCGGCCTCATACGTAATGCCTCCAACAATCACATTAGAAATTCATCAAATTACTATCGCTGCAACTCTGGTAGCATCATTGCAAAACATGCGAGCGACACTTGAACCCCGAGAATTCCTTCCCGAACGACAGAACATATTCGCCGCTGTTGATATATGGCCGCGGCGGCTTCTGCGATCTACTTCGTTTTGCAGGCCGCGAAATTATCAAAGCTACGAGGGGCGGGCAAGAAACCTTAAGAGGAGGCAGCGCCGCACAATGCAATGCGGTCTGTCGATAAGCCGAGACCATCCCCTAGTCCATGTTGATAGCCTCCAACTGGTCCGCTACCTTGCCTCACCCGGATGAGGGCAAGGGAGCTGGCATGTGCAACCTCTACCGCATGGATGATCGCGACTGGGCCAACAAATGGGCGCAGGATGCCGAAAGCCTGATCAATCTGATGCCGGCCTACCAGATCAATCCCGACCAGTGGGCACCGGTCATCCGAAACGCCGCCGATGGCAAGCGGCAGCTCGCGAACTGCCGCTGGGGCATGCCCTCCCCAATCTACGTGCAGAGGAAGGCAGCGGAAACCCGCGCTGAAAAGCTGAGGAAGAAGGGCCTTCCGGTGGACATGGACCAACTGCTCCGGATGGAGCCTGACGGTGGCGTAACGAACATCCGGAACCTGGCCCTGCCTCACTGGAAGCGATGGTTCGGCGCCGAGCACCGATGTCTCGTCCCCGTGACCACCTTCGCCGAACCCGACCCGGCCAGCAAGGAGGACGGTGGCAAGACCCCGAACGCCTGGTTCTCGGCCGCTCCCGACAAACCGCTCATGTTCTTCGCGGGCCTGTGGGTGCCTGGGTGGAAGAGCGTCCGCAAGGTGAAGGACGGCCTGACCACCGACGATCTATACGCGATCCTGACGACCGAACCGAACGATGTCGTCCGACCGATCCATGAAAAGGCAATGCCGGTCCTCTTGCAGTCTCGTGAGGAGACTGAAATCTGGATGAACGCTCCCTGGGATGAAGCCAAGCACCTTGCCAGGCCGCTTCCGAACGATCGCATCATGATCTCGTCGCGAGAACCCTACGGCTCCACCATAATCAGCAAGACTGGCGAGCGCCTCGACGCGCCGATGGTGCTCTGACCAATCTAAGCCTCGGGTCTACAACCGAAAGACGGAGTGGATTCAACCGATCTTCTCTGGCGTAATGAAGGAATGGCAAAGTCTCCGCGTTCTCAGCCGCTAGTCGCACCCGAGGAACCGCTTCGCAGCAGGCCTCGGAAACCGCGCGACCCGTCGCAGCCGCGCCTTCCCCTCGATCCAATGCCGTCGCGCGTCGAGCCCTGCCTAGCCCTCAGCAAGGCGAAGCCGCCTCGGGGCGACGAATGGACCTTCGAGGTCAAGTGGGACGGCTACCGTATCTGTGTCCACCTCGAAAATGGCCGGGTGCGAATCCTGACGCGTGGCGGCCACGACTGGACACATCGGTTTCCCGCGATTGAGGACAGCGTCAAGCGGCTCGGCGTCGGAACCGCAGTCATCGATGGCGAGGCGGTCGTGCTCGATGAACTCGGGCGGCCGGATTTCGGTAGGCTGCAGCAATCGCTTGGCGGTCGGCTAGGAAAGAAGTCGTCGGACGTCGCGATGATGATGGCGTTCGACCTTCTCTATTTCGATGGTCACGACATTCGCAGCCTGGAACTGTCGGCGCGGCGGCACTTTCTCGAATCCTTGCTGCGCGACGAAGACGGTGCTGTTCGACTGTCGGAGGAAATCGACGGCGACGGCACCGAAATCGTCCACGCCGCCCGGGAGCATGGTCTCGAAGGAATTGTCGCCAAGAACAAGGACAGCACCTACACCTCCGGACGCACCTGCGACTGGATTAAAGTGAAGACCACGATGAGCGATAGTTTCATCATCGTCGGCTACGAGGCGTCCGGCGTTGCGCGCGCCGGAATCGGCAGTCTTGTCCTTGCCGCCCGTAGGGGGAACGACTTCGTCTACGTCGGCTCGGTCGGAACAGGCTTCAATGAGCAGAACGCCGAACAGCTCCGCAAAATGCTCGATCGCCTGAAAAGGAAGCGGCCAGCGGTCGGCTACACGGGTCGGGGAAAGTACCTCGTCTGGGTACAGCCAACCCTGATCGCTGAAATCGAATACCGTGCCTGGACACACGACCGGAAGCTCCGGGCGGCCTCCTACAAAGGTTTGCGAGAGGTTCAGGACAATGCGAAAATCTATGAGATCGAAAGCTAGGACGGGTCTGCTATGTCGGACAAGGAGATATCAAAGCTCATCGAGTCCTTGAGGGTTGCGCGCGACGTTGCCGACAACGAACCGGGTGCGGAACTGCTATGCTTTCTCATTGAGCAGGCGATGGACGAGGCCGTCGCCGAAGCAAAGCGTCGCTGTCAGCCTGTGCCAGTGGAGCCACTGCCAGGAATTCAATAACAGTGCCCTTCACTCTTGAGGCAACGACATGACAAATGAGAGTCAAACAAATCTGAGCTGGTACGAGATCGGCAAGCAGCAAGGCATTCGTGCTGGAAAGCTCGGTGGAGAGGTGCAGCGTCACGCGCGCGATTTCGCAGACGAAGACGAGAACGCCGCTTGGATCGATGGTGTTCTTGAAGGTGTCATGTCCGTAGGGGCAAGGATTGCAGCGGTGACCAGCGTGCAGGACTATTTGCCCGGGTCAAAAGGGTGGCCTAATCCAGGTGATCATGGTGGAGCGACAATAAGCTTCGGGCCGAGATGATTTGTCTGGTTTGCGCCAGAACCGGTGTGGTCACGCCTCGTGACACGTGACCGCTTTGGGGCCGATGGTCGGCCGTCGGCTGCTAGGACATCCAACACGGAAAGCGGACACCAGAATTCTTACCGCAAAGGTCTGGGATCTGCCTTACGCGAACATCGTATCCGACCCGTGCTGATGGTCCCGGCACGGGCCGAACGCTCGTTCATAGCGTCACGACGATCTTGCCGATCTGTTCGTTGCTTTCAAGGAAGCGGGTAGCCTCTTGGATCTGCTCGAACGCGAATGTGCGGGCGATGAGAGGATCGAGCGCCCCCGATCGCAGCCCGTCATTAATGAAGGCCTTCGCGCGATCAAGGATCGCATTGTCCGAGACGATCTCCGTGTAGAGATAGCCTTTCAATGTCAGGCTCTTGCCGAGAACGGCAAATTGCGGGAAAGGACCTTCGTCTGCACTGAGAGCGCCGTATTCCAGCAGTATGCCTCCCACTGACATGCAGTCGGCAAGCTGGGCGATCGCCGGTCCGCCGATGGGATCGAATACGACGCGCGCTCCCTTGCCTTCGGTGATCTCCATGACACGCGCGGGCAAATCCTCTTCCGCTGTCGCGATGACGTGATGGGCACCAGCGTCGCGGAGCGCTTCGGCCTTGGCGCTCGTTCGCGTAGTGGCGATCACCGTGGCCCCGACACTACGGGCGATCTGGAATGCGGCGATGCCGACGCTGCTCGACGCCGCGGATACGACGACAAAGTCCTTCGTAGACAGTCTTGCCTGTTCGATCAATGCACCCCAGGCCGTCACATACTGCATCCAGGATGCAGCGGCCTGTTCGAACGACAGGTTTTCCGGGTGCTTTACGACGTGTCGCGCCGGGATGTTGACGACCTCGCCGTAAGTGCCCCAACGTGCCATATCCAAGGTCGGAATGACACTGACGGCATCGCCCTCCGCGAATCCGCCAACGCCTGCCCCGAACGCCCGGACCGTTCCTGCGGCCTCATAGCCGAGGGTGGAAGGAAACACGGCTTCCTGAAGATAGGCATGTCGCCGGAACATGACCTCTGCCCGATTGAGGCCGATTGCCCGCACGGCAATCTGGATTTCATCCGCTGAGGGCTGCGAGACCTCCACGTCATCGATGCGCAGCACATCAGGCTCGCCGTATTCGTGGAAACGTATAACTCTGGTCATGCTCATTCTCCTTCACATGGTTTCAGCTGCGTCAGGCAGTTCGCAGCGGGTCGCATGCATTTGGCGAATGGTGGCCAGATTGAAAATACGGTAATAAAAAGCATATAGTGATCAAAAGTATACTGTAAGAGAGCCGAACATGAACAAGGATAGGAACTACGACGAGGTGCCGGGCTGCACGATGTATGCGGCCCTCAATCTCATCAGTGGCAAATGGAAGGGCATGATCCTCTATCACCTGCTCAAGGGAACACTGCGGTTCAACGCCCTGAAGCGCGAGCTTGGCGATTGTTCGCAGCGCCTGCTGATCAAGCAGCTCCGCGAGCTCGAAGAGGATGGCCTTGTCGAGCGAAAGGTTTTCGCGGTCATTCCGCCGAAGGTGGAATACTCGATCACCGAGGAAGGGCGCACACTTGCACCGATCCTGCTCGGTCTCCGCGACTGGGGGCATGGATGGCTGACGAGGCGCAATCTGGTCGCCCGCGACGACCATCTGACGGATCTGCGGTATGCGGTAGATCCGGCAGCATAGGCTGGCAGTATGACCGCTATAGGCGCGCAGGAGACATAACGCCGTGGAGCTAGTCCGCTTTCACGCGGCCGACCTCTACGACCGCATGGCGGGCGCAGGCAGAACCAGTTTGCCCTGCCGAGCCATCGTTCGCCAAGTCGATAGGTGCCCCGAAACGAACTGAGGAGAGCTTGCGCTCTCCCCATCGCGTTACCGGCGACTTCAATCAGCCCCCTATTTCGGATATTTTCGGAAGCTTCGGCAGCGGCTGCTTGAGCCATTTCTGATAGATATCGGGAAGCTTGCCGTTCTGCATGTTGGCAGCGACCCACTTGTTCAGATAGTCGAGAAGATCCTGATTCCCGAGCCGCAACCCGATCCCCAGGTAATACTTGTCGACTTGATACTTGATTTCGAAGCGGCCCGGAAAACGCTCCTCCAGTGTCAGGAAACGGTTGTCAGCAGTGCCAAGCGCGTCGATCTGTCCCGACGCGAGAGCCGCAATGGTGGTGGCGTCGTCGTCGTAGCGGACAATGTCGGCGCCCTTCGGCAACAGCTTCCCGAGCTGTACGTCCGGAGTTGTGCCGCGCGCCACGCCCGTCTTCTTTCCAACCAGGTCGTCGAGGCTGGAAATCTTGGCGCCTTTCTCGGCGAAGATGACTGAACGCGTGAAGGAATACGGATCCGAGAACGCGACGGTTTTGGCCCTTTCCGGCGTGTAGCTGAAAGTCGCGATAACGAGGTCGGCCTTCTTGGACAGCAACGCAGGGATTCGGCCCTGCCCATTCGTTGGGACAATCTGCAGCTCGACGCCCATGTCGGCAGCGAGGAGCTTCGCAGTCTCGATGTCGGAACCCTGCGGCTGCTGGTTGGCGTCGGTGAATGCATAGGGCGGAGAACCGAGGTCCATCGCCACCAGCACCTTCCCACGGGCTTTGATGTCCTCGACCGATTGTGCCTTCGCCGCGAGCGTCATGGCGGACATGACCGCCATTGAAAGCCCGAGTACCTTAAGCAACTTCATCATTCTAGTTCCTCCTCTTGAAATGCCGGACGCTCCGGCGGCTGCCATGACTATGGGTCCACCTAGATGACCCTGCTGGAGACGAATTGGCGGAGTTCCGGCGTCTGCGGGTTGGCGAACAGCTCGTCCGCCGCGCCCGCTTCATGGATTCGCCCGCCATGCATGAAGATGACTTTGTCGGCCACGTGTCTCGCGAAGTTCATTTCGTGGGTGACCATGAGCATTGTCATGCCCTGCTGCGCGAGTTCTTCCACGACCTTCAGAACCTCTTCCTTGAGTTCGGGATCGAGTGCAGACGTCACCTCGTCGAACAGCATCACCTTGGGCGACATCGCCAGCGACCGGGCGATGGCGACGCGTTGCTGCTGACCGCCCGACAATTGCTCGGGATAGGATCGGAGCTTTTCCGACAAGCCGACCTGGGCCAGCACACGTTCCGCGATCTCGCGGGCCTCGTGGTCCGGCATCGCCTTCACGACCTTGAGGGCAAGTGTGATGTTCTTCTCCACGGTGAGGTGGGGGAAGAGGTTGTAGTGTTGGAACACGATCCCGACATCCTGGCGAAGGGCGCGGAGATCCTTTTTCGCCTCGCTGAGCATGTGGCCGGCGATCTGAATTTCTCCGGACGAGAATGTTTCGAGCCCGTTGAGGCAACGAAGGATGGTGCTCTTTCCGGATCCCGAGCGACCGATGAGCACGACGACGTTTCCGCGATCGACGTCGAAGGAGACGTCGTGCAGCACTTTTACAGCACCGTAGCTCTTAGAAACTTTTGAAACTTGGACGATCGACATGGAGCCTCCGTTCGAAATAGCGACTGAGCACGGAAAGGGGGAAGCAGAGCGCGAAGTAGATCGCGGCTGCGGTCCCGAAGATCGTGATCGGGTCGATGAGGACGTTGTTGATGAACTGGGCGATACGGGTGACCTCGGTCAGGCCGATTATCGCTGCCAGCGAGGTGTTCTTCACGATCTGGACCGCGAACCCGACCGTGGGTGGCAGTGCGACGCGCATCGCCTGGGGCGCGATCACGTACCTAATCTGCTCGAAGCGAGTAAGGCCAAGCGATGCCGACCCTTCCCACTGCGGCTTCGGAATAGATTCCACGGCACCCCGCCAGATCTCTCCGAAGAACGCGCTCGCGTAAGCAGTCAGGGCGATGGCGGCCGCGACGATGGGCGGCAGATCGATCCCAAGCAGCGCAAGACCGAAGTAGGCGAGGAAGATCTGGATCAGCAGAGGGGTGCCCTGGAGCACGAGGATGTAAAGCTGCGCAATCCGCCTTACGATTGATATCCGCGAGATCCGCATCAGTGTGATGGCGACGCCGACAAGACCGCCTCCGATGAATGCCAGAAGCGAAAGAATGACGGTCCATTCTGCGGCCTGGATAAGCTGCCATACGTCAAGAAAGGAGAACTCTCTCATGTCAGGCCACCTGCTGCGTCGCCACCCCGATCACGCGACGACGCGGGAACAGGAGCAATGCCAAGTTCGAGAAGAGGAAACGCATCAACAGGGTCAGTACGAGATACATCCCGCCTGCGACGAGATAGACCTCGAAGCTTCTGAAGTTCTGCGACTGAACCGAATTCGCTGCGGAAGTCAGCTCACTGGCGCCGATTGCCGAGATGATGCTTGAGCCGAGCATGAGCAGAGTAAACTGGCTTGCAAGGGCAGGATACACTCGCTCGATCGCGGGCAGGATGACGATGTAGCGGTAGATCTCCCAACGGGTCATTCCGAGGGACTGTGCCGCTTCAATCTGACCGCGTGGCATCGCCTCGATACCCGCGCGGACAATCTCAGCCGCATAGGCGCCGAAGTTGAAGATCAACGCAATCATGGCCGCGGTATCTGCGGAAAGTCTCAGACCGAGGCTCGGAAGGCCGAAGTAGATAAGCAGGAGTTGGACCAGGATTGGCGTGTTGCGGATGAACTCGACGTAGGTTCCGGCAACTGCCCTTGCGAGCCCTCCTCCGCTGACACGTGCAATGGCACAGGCGATGCCGACCGCGAGCCCGATGGCCATGCTACCGATCGAGAAGACGATCGTTCGCGATGCCCCATCCAGTAGCATCATCCAGTCATCGTAGCTGAAGTCGAATTGAAGCGTGTAGTCCATATCAACCCGCCTCGGCTTGCTTCTCGGCCGCACGGATGAAGGCAAGGCTTTCGGCGAGAACCTGCTCGACGCCGCGCTTGTCGTCGGAGAAGTAGTGGCTCTCGTGCTCGACCGACACGTAGCCATTGAAGGACTTCTCCTTGAGCACCCGAAACATATCGACGAAGTCGATGTCTCCGGCACCGAGCTTGACGAATGCCCACTTGTCCGGAACGCCAATCGCATCCTTGATGTGAACATGGCAGGCGTGGTCGCCCAGAGTGCGGATCGCGCCCGGAATATCGTGTTCCATTATCTGGAGATGTGAGGGATCGAAATTGACCCGAAGGCCGGGCACGCGCTTCAACGCATCAATCGTTCCCGAGGTCGTGCCAATCCTCTGGCCGACGATTGGCTCAAGGCCCAGCGTCACGCCGTGCTTTTCAGCGGCCTCGACTGCAGCGCTCAGTGAAGCATACAGTGACTCCAGCTCCGCATCGTTTCCGGGTATCACGTGGACCGTCGAAACCCCGTAGTCCGGTGCCTGTTCAATGAGCTTCAGGGTCCAGTCGACGGCGGCAAGCCTGCGGGCCTCGTCCTTCAGACCGAAATCGGAATTGTGTGCGCTGATGGCCGCGAACGGTCCCAGCTTCGCCAGCTCTCCACGCTCGCTCGCGGAGGTTTCAGGACCGATATGGGCCTGGGCCCAAGGCAGCGTCTCCGCGTTTAGCTCGACTGCGTCGTAGCCGTGATCGCGGATGATCCGTACGGCATCGCTCGCCGAGTAGCCGACCATGAAGCCCGTGTGAAAGGATGTCCGGAACATGTCATTTCCTCCCTAATTTTTGAGGGGCGCGCGACCCGGCAAGGCCGCGCGCCTGCGATCAGGCATTTTCGAGGATGCCGAGTGCTGCCGATCCGATGTCTGTGTCTCCGGTCCAGTGACCACCGCTCACGCCGATCGCACCGACGACCGCCCCCTCATGCAGGATCGGCTGGCCGCCGCCGAACACGATCAGACGCTCGACACCGATCGCCGCGCCAGCGCGCAGAGGTGCGTCGTTCTCAAGGATCTCGAACCATTTGTGCGTCGCGATCCGTGTTGTTGCTGCGGTGAACGCCTTGTCGAGAGCGATCTTGACACTGGAAGGATTGGCCGCATCCATCCGGGCGAAGGCGACCAGATATCCACCATCGTCGACAACCGCGATCGATACGTTCTTTTCGAGTTCCTTGGCCCGCTCCAGGGCGCGCTCGATCATCTTGGCCGCGTACTCGCGGGAGATCTGCGCCTTGCGAACAACTACTTCAGACATTGCCCTGCCTTTCGAATACTGTTTCTTTTGTTCGTGGAGATCAGATTGGCCGCGCGAGGCGTTCCTTGGCGAGCTGTGCGAGAACCTGGCTGCCAACCGCGGTCGATGGCAGCAGGATCCCCATCTCGCGGCCCAGTGCCACGGCGTTGAAGAGATCCTTGTCGAAGAGCCGGAACAGATCCTCGCTTCCGTTCAGTCGATGCTCGCGAAGGAGCCGATCGTAGTTGCCCCATGTCTGGGCGACCCAGGAATCCGCCGTGGTGGCAGTCGCGAAGTCAGCGAGCTTCTTCTCGTCGAGCCCCATCGCGCCCGCGAGTTTCATGGACTCCATCGCAGCCACCCAGTTGCCGAAGGTCATCATCTGAATGGAAATCTTCGTTGCGGCGCCTGCGCCGAGTTCACCCATGTGCTCGGATCTGCGCGCCATTGGATCCAGGTAGACCTTCGCACGCTCGAACTCCTCGGCTGCGCCTCCGACCATGAACGCAAGGTCACCCTTACGGGCGCGAAGATCGCCACCACTGAGCTGGGCATCGACGAGTTGGATGCCACGCTTCTTCGCCTCAGCACCCATCTCCTTCACCGTTGCCGGAAGGATCGTCGAGTGCAGAACGATCATCGATCCCGGCTTCATGACATCAAGGAGCGCATCCTCGCCAAGCAGGAGGGAACGTGTCTGGGCGTCATTGACGACGGCAACCCCGATGAGATCGCAGGCGTCGGCCAGTTCCTTGTTCGACGAAGCGAACGAGGCGCCGGCATCCAGAACCTCCTTCGCGGCTTCACGGCGAAGGTCACGGACGACGACGTCGAAGCCGCCGCGCAGCAGCGAGAGTACCATCGGCGTGCCGATGTTGCCGATGCCGACGAAACCGGCCTTTTTTACTTGAGCAGTCATTTCAGAAATTTCCTCCTTGGTAGCTTGTCGAGCTTCGACCTGTCTAAAGGTCCTCAGCAGTGTTCGTGATCGTGTGGAAGCTGTTGCATGAAGTCGAAGTCGCATCCGGCGTCAGCCCCGGTGACGTGGTCCGCATAAAGCTTGTCGTAACCCCGGCGCCGGGGCTTAACGTCGTCAGGACGCTGGGCCATGCGCTGCGCAAGCTCATCGTCGCTTACGAGCAGTTCGATTGATTTGCCTTCGACCGAAAGACGGATTTGATCGCCAGAGCGAACTAGACCGAGCGGTCCGCCAGAGGCCGCGTCCGGAGTGACGTGAAGAACAATTGTCCCGAACGCCGTACCACTCATCCTGGCGTCGGAAATCCGGACGATGTCCTTGACACCCTGAGCCGCGAGCTTCTTCGGTATCGGCAGGTAGCCAGCCTCTGGCATTCCGGAGTCGCTGTGCGGGCCAGCGTTCTGCAGGACAAGGAAGTCGTCCGCAGTTACGTCAAGGTCCGGATCATCGATGCGGGCAGCGAGGTCCTGGAGCGACGTGAATACGACCGCGCGGCCCGTCTTCTCAAACAACGTCCTGTCTGCCGCAGAGCGCTTGAGGATTGCACCCTGTGGGGCGAGATTGCCGAACAGCGCAACCAGGCCTCCTTTTTCTTCCAATGGCTTATCGAGTGGAGCTATCACGTCTCGCCCAACCCAGCCTTCCGTGGCGTCAAGCCGCTCGCGCAGCGTCTCTCCGGTGATTGTAAGGCAGTCCAGGTGAAGCAGCGGACGCAGTTCGCGAAGTACGGCGCCCATCCCCCCGGCGGCATGGAAATCTTCCATGTAGTTGGATCCGCTCGGCTTCAGATTGACCAGGACTGGGGTGGTTTCCGAAAGCTCGTTCAGCCTCTTCAGCGACACGGGAACACCAGCCCGGCCCGCAATCGCGGTCAGATGGATGATGGCGTTCGTCGAGCCACCAAGGGCGAGCAACACCCGGATTGCGTTCTCCAGGGACTCGTTGGTTATGATCTTGTCGGGCGTCCGGTCCGAGCCGATTAGGGAAACCGCAAGACGACCTGTCTCTTCGGCGGCACGGAGGCGATCCGCGTGAACCGCAGGAATGGCGGCGGTGCCGGGCAGCAGCATGCCGAGCGCCTCAGTGATGCACGCCATCGTCGATGCCGTGCCCATAACCGCGCAGGTGCCGGAGGTCGTGGCGAGATTGTTCTCGACTTCGTCAATCTGTTGTCTGCCGATATCGCCGGCCCGGAACCGACCCCAGAAACGTCGGCAGTCCGTGCAAGCTCCCAAGCGCTCGCCCTGATACCTCCCCGTCATCATCGGGCCGCCGACGAGCTGCACCGCCGGAAGGTTGGCGGACAACGCGCCCATGAGCTGGGCAGGCACGGTCTTGTCGCATCCGCCCATCAGAACAACTGAATCCATGGGCTGGGCCCTGATCATCTCTTCAGTGTCCATGGCCATGAGATTGCGGAAGCGAAGGCTGGTCGGAAACAGAAACCCTTCGCCGAGGGAGACCGTCGGAAACTCCAGAGGAAGCGCTCCGGCAGCAAGGACCCCACGCTTCACGGCTTCCAGCAGTTCCGGAAAGTGGCGATGACAGTTGTTGAACCCGCTCGGTGTATACGCGATGCCGACCACGGGCTTGTCCAGCAGGGTGCGGGAGATACCCATCGACTGCGCGAATGAGCGCCGGAGATACAGCGAGAAGTCACGGTCGCCGTAGTTTGTAAGGCCGTTTCGCAGGCCGCGTGTCTCGTCAGTCATTTCAATCACTTCCCGTCAGCCATGCTTCGTCTTGATGTATTTCGCCTCGAGGTAGTCGCGGATACCAAGCATCCCTCCCTCGCGGCCCATGCCACTCTCCTTCACGCCTCCGAAAGGCGCCTCCGCCGTGGCCAGCAGCATGTCGTTGACCCCCACCATTCCGGTTTCCAGGTCTTCGGCGGCTCGCGTCGACAGTGCGAGGTCCTTCGAGAAGACGTAGCCCGCCAGGCCGAACGGCAGACCGTTTGCCCTCTTGATCACCTCGTCGTAGTCGGTGAAGCTCGTAAGCGGCGCGATTGGAGCGAAAGGCTCATCCGTCATGATCTTGGCAGTGTCCGGCACGTCGCCGAGAACTGTGGGTTCAAAGAAGAACCCTCGATTGAATGCCTGAGGCGGGTTTCCGCCTGCGAGCAGCTTTGCGCCGCGTTCGAGTGCGTCTCGCACCAGTTCCTTCGCGCCGTCTTGCCCGCGGCGGCTCGCCATTGGTCCCATCGTCACGGCGGCGTCGCGACCGTGTCCCAAAGACAGCGAGCGTGCAACGTCAGCAAAAGTTTTCGAGAACGGCTCATAGATCGACTGGTGAACGTAGAACCTACTAGGCGAGATGCAGACTTGGCCTGCATTGCGGAATTTCGCGGCGGCGCACAGTCTCGCAGCCTCGCGGGATCGGCATCCGGAAACACTATGACGGGTGCGTGCCCGCCAAGTTCCATCGACACCTTCTTCATCCCCTGGGCGGCAAGATGCATCAAGTGCTTTCCTACGGGCACGGACCCCGTCAGCGAGATCTTCCGGACGATCGGCGAACCAATCAGATGCTTCGAGATCGCGGCGGAGTCGCCAGTCACAAGATTCACCACGCCGGCCGGGACTCCGGCATCCTCGCAGGCCTTGACGATCGCCATCGAACAGCCGGGGGCCTCACTCGCGGGCTTCAGGATTATTGAGCAGCCTGCCGCGAGAGCCGCAGCAACCTTTCGCGCTGGCAGCAGCGCCGGAAAATTCCAGGCCGAGAACGCTGCTACAACACCGACAGGCTGGAAGATCACATTCAGCCGCACACCCTGCTGGCGGCCGTCGAGGCTGTGGCCGTAGACCCTCTTCGCCTCTTCCGCATACCATTCGAACTGATCGGCGGTCGCATTCCACTCGCCGATCGCTTCCGCTCGGGGCTTGGCCGTCTCCTCGACCATGATTGTCGCGACGGCGTCGATGCGCTCGCGAATGAGGTCGGAGACCTTGCGCAGACATTTCGACCGTTCCCAAGCGGGCGTTCGGCGCCAGATTTCGAACCCTCTCTCCGCTGCAGCCAGCGCGGCATCAAGATCCTCAGCAGTCGCGTCCGGAATATGTCCGACGGTCTCTTCCGATGCAGGATCGAACACGGACCGCCCAGCCCCTTCCGGTGAGCCGGACCAGCGTCCATCGATGAATAGTCCCAAGTCTCGATACAGGTTCATTTCCGATATCCACATCCGGGCAAAGCTTCGCCGTCGGCCGGGCATCCACCGCCAGGCCTGGAAAACTCACCTTGTTGAATTCTCGTGAAGCAGCAGACCTTTAGAGGCTTTGCTTCATCCATTTCTCCTGAACGTCGCCAACCCAACTGCCGACGTTCCAACTTCCCCACGCCCCAAGTCCGGAAAGCGCGTTATCGCCACTGAAGACCGGTACGTGGACGACTGATAGGCCAGGATGGGCGTGCGCCCGATCCAATGCGTCGAGCAATGTTTCGGCGGTAGTTCCGCCATGTACAGCCAGCACGCCCTTCACCGATCCGGCCATGGCGACGTAGTCGACCTCGACGGAGTCGTTGGTCTTGAAATCGATGCCGTACTGAGCGTGCTGCAAGCTGCTGATCGCAGCCATCCTTCGGTTGTCAAAGATGACCAGCATCCCTTTCACACCATGTTCCACGGCATCGATCAGAACCTGGGGATTCATCATGAAGGAGCCGTCACCGCTGAATGCGATCGAGTAACGGGGAGTCTCCGCGATCCCCGATGCCAACAGGGCGCTGGCGGCAAATCCCATGAACGATGCGCCAGTTTCGGTGTAGGTATCGCCGCTGGTGTCGTCCTCGACGATCTGGAACCCGTTGGCCTGGACGTCGCCCGCGTCGAAGAACTTCGCGGCGTCGATATGCTTTGCGAAATCGCAGACCATCTTGATCGCAGCCGGCTGCGTTAGAACATCGACTTTCCAGACCCTGTCGACCATATCCCGTGCGGCATAGCGCTGCGAACGATAGTCCAGCCATTCGCCCTTTTTGCGCGCGCAGGCCTGCAGCCATTCAGCTTTTGCTTCGTTGCCTTCGCTGAGAGCCTCCAGCGCGTCAACCAAGCGATCGACCACCGCCCGGATATCTCCCGTGAGTGGAACCGTCCGATTGTAGTGAAGTGCGTTCGCCACGTCGCCGTTGACATTGATAACCTGCTGAACACGCGGATATCCGATCCCCGAGCAATCCGCCTGGCAGACAGAACGCGACCCGACCGATATCAGCAGGTCGGCTTCTGACATGGCAAAGTTGCCACTGATGGAGCCCTTGGATCCGCCGACATGCATATTGCGAGGATCGTCATCTCGGAGAACTCCGGTAGAACCGGGCGACAGAACGACAACGGCCCCGGCCGCCTGGGCCAGTCTGCGGATGGCATCGTCGGTTCCACGCGCCCCGCCGCCCGCCTTGATGACAACCTTGCTGGCCTGCGAGATCAGCTTGGCAGCCTCTGCGTAGGGCGATGCCTGCGACGGAGCGACAATCGGCAACTCGGGCTTTTCCGGCATCGCGGAGATGTTGAATCTGGCAACCATCGGCTGAACGTTGATTGGCGCGAGAAGGTAGAACGGTCCTGCCCGATATGGGTGGTGGACACAGACGGACCCACGGCGGAGCGCCTCCCTCAGCGCCTGTGGAGTGTGAAGGACATAGGAGCGCCCCATCAACGCAGTGATGTTGCCGAATATGCCCTGCTCGTCCTTCGGAACCTGCTGCATATTATAGCCCTCGCCGAAGGTCGTTTCGTCGCCGTAGATATGGTAGACGCCGAGACCGTTCGATGCCGCGGCAAGGGATCCGGCCATCGCCTGCAATGCGCCGGGACCGATCGACGTGACAACGGCAGCGATCTCGCCGTACTGCCAGCGAAGCGCCGTCGCCGCATGCGCCATGGCAACCTCGTTGCGGAAGTTGTACGTGCGTGTCACGCCTTCTTCCTCATAGACCCGCAGCACTTCGGCGAGATCCGTCGATCCATGACCGAAGATGGCCAAATACTTGCGGACACCCTGCCGCAGAAGACCTAGCACCATCGCTTCCGAAAGTGTCAGATCGAGAATCTCTGGAAGCATGCCGCTGACGAGCGCCTGGTTGATCCCGCCACACTTGGCGATGGTCCGTGCTCTTGCCCGAACGTCGGGGTAGAAGTCTTGCTGCTGCTGGCTCAATTCGTGACCCCGTGATTGAGATTGAAATGCCTTGCCCATTATGGACGGGTGCAACGTCGATCCGTGCTGATCAGTCATTATGCGCTCCGTTGAATAGCGAAAGCGCCTGTGCGGCGGCCATGACCTCGTCTCGAATTAATCCTAGATGCTCCTCATCGGCACGCATGATGGGGGTCGAGGCGCTGAGCGACGCTACCGCCTTGCCGCCGGAAACAATCGCAGCCCCGATGCAGACGACGTGCGGCTGAAACTCTTCATGGTCGATCGAGAAGCCGACCTTTCTGACGTTCTCGAGATCCGCGAACAACGCCTGCGCATCGACAATGGTTTTCGGGGTGAACGAACGCATTCCCTTTGCCGCCAAGACACGGTTGACCTCTGTCTCCGACATCCAGGCGAGTAGCGCCTTCCCGGTCGCGGTCGCGTGCGCTGCGGCCGACTTGCCGATCATCCCGGAATCAACCCGGACGGCGTGACGCGCATCACGCTTGACGAGCGTAACCAGATCGTCTCCCTGCATCATCGCGAGGTGAACCGTCTCACCTGTGACTTCGTTGATCCGATCGATCCACGGCTCAGCCCGACGAAGAAGGTCATCCTCGCTGTTGAAGCTGCTGGCGATCACCTTTACCTGCGGACCGAGCGCATAAGCTCCCCGACCCTCAGCGCGAACCACATAGTTCCGCTTGCTGAGCGTGTTTATCAGGTGATGGCAAGTAGAAACATTAAGTCCCGATGTAGAGCTTATGTTGTTCAGAGTTTCTACGCCGCCAGCGGCAGCAATAATGTCGAGTATCATCAGCGCCCTGTCGACAGACTGGACAATTGTTCCTGCGGAATCGTCGGATGTACTCCGAGACTTCGCCTCTCCCAAAACCGAATTCGTTTGCACGATTTTTCCTCACCAATTTGAGGCGAGGTTACACGCCAAATTCGCATGGTCAAGGCATTTTTCACAATATAAAATCGATTTCATATCGTGAAATTTAAACCGTTTTACGCGGCTTTCATTGCTCGCATTGCGGACTTTAATGACAGGAAACTAACCCAGTAGTTGTTTGCTCGATTCCGGGGTCGTGAAGGTTTCTGAACTTCCCCGACTACTGTCGATCCAGCGAGACGGCGTGATCCAGTCGCGTGACGCCTCTTCATCCTTCTTCCTCGCAGAGGCAAATATGTCCCTGCGCGCGAGTAGCGAGCCAAGATGCTACTCAATCAATCAGGGACGCGGTGTTCCCGTCGTGGCGGCGGTCTACTGACCGTGCCGATGCGATGCGAGCTCGCCCGTGACGAACTGCGCGCGGCCGAGACCGAAGGACCAGTCTTCGTCCGTGTTCTCGACCATCGAGATCATGACATCCGACGACCCGATGCCGCACCGCTCGGAAAGCTCACGACACAGGCCCTCATAGAAATCGATTTTCTCGGCCCGTGAACGCGGACGGGTGACAACCTCAATCATCACGAATTTGTCCGTTCTCGGAATGTCGAGACCGGTATCAAGAGCGCGCATGTGCGTTCGTTCGTGTTCAGTCAGAATCTGGTACAGATCCCTCTCCGGAACCTTGAACGCCCGCACCATCGCGTCGTGAATGGCCTCGAGAAGTTCTTCGATTTCCGTATTGGTCCGCCCTTTGAGGACATGGATTTTCATCAGGGGCATTTCGTCTCTCCCAGCTTGCGTGTCATGCGTCCCGCTTCATGATCCACTCCACTTCCGGAGCAGCTACGAAGCGCCATTTTCTCAGTGGCCCCGCCATCACGTTCAGGTAGTACATTTCGAACCCATACGGGGCTCCGCAGGGATGGTGCCCGCGAGGAACGAGCACAACATCGCCATCGGCGACGGCCATGGTCTCGTCGAGCTGACCATCGTCGGTATAGACGCGCTGTATCCCAAATCCTTCCGCAGGATTCAGCCGGTGATAGTAGGTTTCCTCCAGATAGGTGATCCGTGGAAAGTCATCCTCGTCATGGCGGTGCGAGGGATAACTCGACCAATGGCCTGCGGGAGTGAACACCTCGGTTACGAGCAGCGAGTCGCAGTAGTCCTCGTTCTCCATGGCGATGTTGTTCACATACCGCGTATTGGTGCCCTTACCCCGCTCTGCAAGCGAGATCCCGTCCGGACCAATGCGGCGGGCGGGATGCCCGCGCCTTCCCGGGGCCGAGCAGACAGCAATGACGCAGTCGGTCGCGGCAACAGCTTCCCAGGAGCTGGCGTTGGGGACATAAAGGCAATGCGGCGGTGTCTTCTCGAAGACGCTCATGCGTTCGCCGAGCACGCCCCAGTTCTTCTCCGCAGCAACGAACGATGCCTTCCCTTCCACCATGACCAGGATGACCTCGCGATCCCCGGTTTCCTCCGAAATCCGTTCGCCCTCGCGGATGCGGTAGAGCGAGAACCCCACAAAGCGCCAACCAGCGGACTGCGGCGTGATCTCGTGCACCTTCCCATGGCTTCCGAATGCCTTCCTTTGAAGATGTGACATGTCAGATCCTCAGTTCACAAGTTTCTGGAAATCGCGATTTCGGACATACTCCGTCCTCGCGGCATTGAGCTTCTCGGAGGTCCCAACCTCGGGAACGGCAACGTCCCACCAGAAGCCACCGCCACCCTCGCCAGGCCCTGGCACGGCGTCTGTGTCGATGACGATAACCGACGGTCGATCGCGGCCTCTGGCGGTGATGATCTGCGATTCGAGATCGGATATGCTCTTCGCCTTCACCGCGTGGACGCCCATCGCAGACGCATGAGCGACGAAGTCGATCTCTGGCTGCTCCTCGACGTTGCAGTCCTTGTACATGTTGTTGAACTCTTCGCCCCCGCAGGCGATCTGCAGACGGTTGATGCAGCCGTAGCCGCGGTTGTCGGTCAGCACGACGGTAAATGGGATCCGCCGCATGGCCGCCGTCGCTAGCTCCGAATTCATCATCATGTAGCTGCCATCGCCGACAAAGCACACGACCTCGCGATCCGGCAGTGCGAGCTTGATCCCCATTGCGCCAGCCAGTTCGTAGCCCATGCAGGAATATCCGTATTCCATGTGGTATCCGCCCTGCGCTGGCTGCCAGAGTAGCTTCAACGCGCCCGGCATCGTTCCGGCCGCACACATCGCGATCGTGCGCTCAGTCGAGACGCGCTGTACGGCGCCGATCACCTGGGCATCGGTTGGCAGCACGTTTCCGCCATCCACTTCCGGAGCGGCACAATGGGCGTCCACACGCGCCAGCCAGTCGGTGCGTGACTTAGGATCGAATGATCCCGACCGATACTCGCCCAACGCCTCGGAAATCCGCTCCAGAGACGATTTGGCATCCCCGACGAGGCTGGCCGCGCCATGCTTGTGGGCGTCGTAGGGTTGGATGTTGATGGATACGAGCGATCTCGACGGATTGCGGAAGAGAGCCCACGAACCCGTCGTGAAATCCTGGAATCTCGTACCGACACCCAATACCAGATCGGCGGCCTCGCAGACCTGGTTGGCTGCAGCGGATCCGTCCACGCCCGCCGCCCCATAGTTCATCGCATGTGCCTGAGGCAAAGCCGACTTTCCAGCCTGCGTTTCCACGACCGGAATTCCGTGCTTGGTGGCAAACTGGGCGAGTGCTTCCTCGGCCTCCGAATAGATCACGCCACCGCCGCAGATCAGCACAGGCTTCTGCGCCTTTCTGATCATCTCGACGACGTGGGCGACTTCTCGCTGGTCCGGCTCGGGACGCCGGATGTACCACGTCGTCGGCTCAAAGAACGATTCCGGATAGTCGTATGCCTCTGCCTGAACGTCCTGGCAGAACGCGAGTGTCACAGGTCCGCAAGATGCCGGGTCGGTCAGGGTTCGCATGGCGCGTGGCAGCGCGGTGAGAAGTTGTTCGGGCCGCACGATCCTGTCGAAATACTTGCTGACTGGACGGAAGCAATCGTTCACGGACATGCTTCCGTCCTCGAAGTCCTCGATCTGCTGCAGAACCGGATCCGGCCGGCGGTTCGCGAACACGTCACCAGGAATGAGAAGGACTGGAAGGCGGTTCACATGCGCGAGCGCAGCGGCCGTCACCATGTTCGTGGCGCCGGGACCGATCGACGACGTGATCGCGTGGGCACGCCGTCTCTTCTTTGCCTTGGCGTAGGCGATCGCGGTGTGGGCCATCCCCTGCTCATTCTGGCCGCGCCATGTCGGAAGCGCGTCACCGATGCCGTGGAGCGCTTCGCCGAGACCAGCCACATTGCCGTGCCCGAAGATCGCCCAGACGCCCTCGATGAATCTCTCTCCCTCTTCCGTCATCTGAACGGACAGCCAGCGCACCATTGCCTGAGCGGCGGTCAAACGAATTGTCGACATCTCACTTCTCCTTTGCGGTCCAGCGTGCTTCGTCCCAGATGCGGCACAGGCTCTCGAAGCGGCCAGCCATTTCGGAGATCGCGCGACTGTCGTCGAGCTCTCCCTTCATCCATCTGCGTGCGACATCGCCGAAAATTGTCCGTCCTACTGCAAAGCCTTTCACCAGATCAAAGGCTGCGGCGACCCTGAATGATGCTGCGAGCTCGGCTTCCGGAGCGTCGAGGCCGAGCACTACGATGCCTCTCGTATTCGGGTCGTTTTCCTCGATTGCGGCGATGGCCTTCCGCCATGCCGTAGCGTTCGTCATCGGCTCAAGCTTCCACCAGTCCGGATAGACGCCGATATCGTAGAACTGCCTGATAAGGGTGGCGTTCGTATCGTCGTCGACGGCGCCAACCTTCGAAGGGATGATCTCGAGCAGGAACTCAAGTCCGTTCCGGCGCGAGGCCTGGAAGAGCCGCTTCACCGTCTCCTCCTGCTTGGCGCGGACTTCCTGGCTGTCGGAGGGATGGCAGAAGCAGAGAACCTTGACCACGTTCTCGCGCGCCCATTCTTCCAGACCGCCACAGTCCAGTCCGAGTTCCGGTTCCAGTGTCAGCGGACGCGAAGCCGGCCATTCGCACGGCCGCCCGATCCAGAGGCCTGAACCTGAGGCCGCATGCAAGGCGTCGCGCCCTATGCGGTTGTCACAAAGGATTCCGTATCCCGGCCGACCACCTTGGACCTGGAGAGCGGCTTGCAGGCAAAGCTCTTTGAAAGCGCCGCCCTTCGCGAGCGTGAATCCATCCATCTGCTCTAGTTGCACGCGATGATCGAACGCAAATACGCGCATCGTCGACCAGTCCATGCTACGGTTCGTCGCCCAGTGGATCTGCTCCAGTTCCTGATCGTTTCGGAGGTCCGGTCGCTTGATGCCTCGCTTCAGGAAGAAGTGCAGCTCATCGAGGCTTGGATAGGCAGGCGTGCATCCGTGGCGGCTCACTGCGAAGGCACCGCATGCGTTCGCATACTCGAGAGCCTTGGGCCATGACTCGCTGTCGAGCCATCCCTTGAGGAGACCGGAAAAGAAGCCGTCTCCGGCGCCGAGGACATTGAACACCTCGATCGGGAATCCCGGCCCCTTCTGTGCGTCGTCAAGATTGTTCGGGACCCAGTCTTCAATAGCTACCGCACCCTTGGCGCCGCGCTTGCATACCAATACCGCGTCAGAAGAATTCCGCACGGCTCTCAGCGCCTCAATGGTATTTGTCGATCCGCCAGCGATGTGGAACTCTTCCTCGGTGCCGACGATCAGGTCGAAGAGATGGAGGGTCGACTGCAGTTTCGCCGTGACAGCAGCGCTCTCAACAAATCGGCTCTCGCCATCGCCGTGCCCCGCAACGCCCCAGAGATTGGGACGATAGTCAATGTCGAGCGCGGTCTTGGCACCGTGCTTGCGCGCAAGATTGATGGCCTTCATCACCGCGGCCTCGGTGCGTGGATTCGATAGGTGCGTCCCAGTGACGACAAGGGCTCGTGCCTTGCCGATAAAGTCCTCATCGATATCGGATTCCGACAGAGCCATGTCAGCGCAGTTCTCACGGTAGAAAATCAGCGGGAAATGGTCCTCGTCGCGAATCCCGAGAATGACCAGCGCAGTCAGGCGGTCAGGGTCAGTCACCACGCCATCGGTCGCCACGCCCTCACGTGCGAGCTGCTCGCGAATGAACCGCCCCATGTGTTCGTCGCCGACGCGGGTGATGACCGCGCTCTTCAGCCCAAGGCGCGCGGCACCGCACGCTATGTTCGTCGGGCTCCCGCCGATATACTTGTTGAACGACCCCATGTCCTCGAGTCGCCCTCCGATTTGGGCGCCATAGAGGTCGACGCTCGAGCGCCCGATTGTGATCACGTCCAGCGGCTTTTTCATCCGGTCAGTCCTTCGTATTAATGTGCTTGGGATGCATTTTCGACGTGGCCGAGGTCGCCGCGGCGACATCGGCAGATCTTGAGACTTCTCGCGCAATCGCGAAAAAGATGACCGCGCATCCGACTGCCTGAGCAACTGAGATCGATGCTCCGAACAAGGCAACAGTCAGCGTCATCGCCCAGATCGGCTCGAAGGCCATCAGGGTTGCTGCCCGGCCCGGAGGAAGGGATTGCTGACCGCGGAATTGCAGCACGAAACGTGCGCAGGTCGAGAGTACCACGCTTGCCAGGAACCACCCCGAAGCAGCAAGGGATGGCGGCATGGATGGTGGTGTCTCGACAAGCCAGGATGCCCCGAGAATGATGGCGCCGGAGATGATGAGTTGCGTCGCGGTCAAGCCGGCGATGCCCATCTGTGCCTTGGTGTTCTTCACGAGAGCGATGTTCAAGGCCCACAGCAGGGCGGACCCGAGGAAAATAAAGTGACTTGCGTCGAAAGCAGATGAGCGATCGAGGAAGAGGAATGACAGCCCCACCAGGGCAAGTGCCGCCGATGCCAGAAAGCCCGGTGGCAATCGCCATCTGAACATTACGGCGCCGACGAGAGGGACAATCAGGTTGCCGGTTGCCGTGATAAATGCGGCAACACCGATGTGCGCGGTATGGGCAAGTGCGACGATCCAGCCAGTCATCGAAAGCGCCAACGCTACTGCCGCGAGCGCGAGATAGCCCAGTTCCCGGAGTTTCCATCCTCCGCTTGGCATCCGCGCGAAGGCGCCGATCAGGACGCCAGCGAGGAGAAACCGACTACCGATGAAGAACAGGGGTGGCAGTTCTTTCAGGGCGTTCGTCGAGAAGATCCAGCCGCTTCCCGCAAGAAGCGCGGCAGCGATGACCTGCAGATCGGCCAAGCCCGGACGCCACTGGAGGACCGACGCAACCCCGCCTTCACCCGAGATGCGAATTCTATCCGACATCGATCGTACGGCCTTCTATTGCGCTCGCGCGCGCGGCGTCGAGAACAGCAAGAACGGAAATCGCTTCCTCTGCCGTAACAGGGGGCTGCCCTCGGGTTGCGACGGCCTCAGCAAATTGCTCATAGTAGGCGTGATAGCGCCCCTGCGCCGACGGAACACGCTCTTCGCCATCGCTGGTTCGCAGGACGCCCCATAGTTCGGGCCGCTCGTATCCCCAGGCCGTGAGGTCTTCGAGTGGACGCTTCCCGGCAAATATCGCCTGAGCCTGAACGTCAGTGCCCGACGAAACGAAGCTGCCAGCAGCGCCATAGGCACGGAATTCCTTCACCGCCAGTCGGTTGAGCTTGCTTGCAGATATGTGGGCGGATGCGCCCGATTTGTGTTTGAGCGAAACTACAAAGCCCGCGTCAGTCGTGCCTTCGGGCCGTTCCACTTGATCCCAATTGGCAGTGACAGAACGTACCGGACCGAGCAGCCAAATCATCTGGTCAACGAGGTGACTGCCGAGATCTCGAAGAAGGCCCCCAGTCGGCCCCGCTTCGAGGGTCGCCGGGTCATCGAGGTCCATGCGCGAATGGAGACGCCATAGCTTTCCGAGCTTCCCCGACTGGAGAACCCCTTTCAACGTGAGCACATCCGCGTCGAAGCGGCGGTTGTGAAACACGCCTAGCACCACCCCTTTCTTCTTAGCTGCCTCGTCCAGTTCGCGGCCCGCCTGCGCACTCGGAGCGAACGGCTTGTCAGCAACCACATGTAAGCCAGCCGCCACCGCCTCGAGCACAAGCTCACGCCGGGTCTGCGGCGGCGTCGTGATCGTCACCGCATCGATCCCCCCGCAGCAATCATCGCCTCGAGGCTTGGATAGATGGCAACCCCAGGAAGGTCTGCCTGCACCCGCGCGACAGTCTCCGGTGCTCTCGCAACGACTCCGGCCAAATCTACGCCTCGCGCCGCTGCGATAAACGGCGCATGGAAATGCCGACCGCCCGTTCCATATCCCACAAGCCCTATACGCATATTGCCCTCCTCAAAGGTCTCGCGCCCGCATTGTTGCTGGTGCGCAGCGGCCAATTTTGCTCGTCTGACCTGACGATTTCAGGCTGGGGTCAATCCCGCCCAGGTTGGAAAGACGACCGACATCGGCGAGCCGAACTCGATATTCTTCCTGTGCACCAGAACACCGCTCTCAGGTTCGATGGTGAATGCCGCGATGTTGTCGCTGTATTGATTGGAGACGAGCAGTAGCCGATCGTCCGGCGTTATTGCGAGGTTGCGCGGGCAGCGGCCATGCGCGTGTATATGCCCTGAAAGTACAGGCTCTCCATTCGGCCCAATGCGGAATTGCGCGATCGTGTCGTCGCCGCGGTTGGCTGCGTAAAGATAGCGGCCATCCGACGTAATCTGCAGATCGGAGCTGTCGTTTCGTCCCTTTGCTCCATCTTCACGAGCACTGAGCGTGCCACGAAGCGAGAGCTCTCCGTCCGGCTTGACATCGAACCAGTCGATGGTCCCCGAAACCTCGTTGATCAGATAGATGTGCGGGGCACGTGGATGACGGATGAAGTGCCGTGGCCCGGAACCCGCAGGCACAGCGCATCGGCTGATCGAAGTCTCGTCAAGCAACCCCGTCGTCTCGTCGAAGGGAATTGTTAGCATGCTGTCGGTCCCAAGATCGGCTACGATCACATGCCTGTTGTCCGGAGTCGTAAAAATGCAGTGTGGATGACTGCGATCCTGACGCCCTTCGACCGGGCCACTCCCCGAGAATTTGAGTGCTGAGACAGGCGCACCCAATGACCCATCCTCCCTGATCGCAAAACTGACGACTCCCATGCCCGGCTGCACTGGTCGATTTCCGATCATAAAGTTGGTGACGAGGAGGTATCCTCCGCTCCCATCGACGCTGCAGTGCGCGGTACAACTGCCAAGGGCGGCTTGCTTGTTCCGGTAGGTCAGTTTCAGATCCCGTGGATCGACTTGAATGCTCGAAATCACGCCTTCGTGCCAGTCGTGCACTTCGCTTGTTGCGAAGACGAACGGAAGTGTCGGGTGAGCGCGCAAGAAGGACGGGTTGTCAATATGATTTTCCTCATCGGCAATCTCAAGCGACAGGTTCTCGGTGTCGAACCATCCGGACGCCAACCCTGGACCCGCACACGAAGCCTCAGCGAACAGCGGAAGCTTTCGATTGAGAGTCCCGATAAGGATTGGAAATCTGGTGCGCATTTTATTCTCGGCTGATTTGTCCGCATATTGTCTGCGGCTTCCCAAAGAAGATCGGCTTCGAAATCGAAGCCGATCCTACGTCTATCCGGCACCGCGCGTTTGCCTGGGGACAGGCAAATTGCAGGCTTTCTCAGAAGGATCGCTACCCTCTCGGAGAGAAATACTTGTCGACGTATTTCTGGATCTCCGATCGCATGAACTTTCCAGATGCATCCGCTCGGTCTTCCCAGCCGAAGACACACGCCGTCACGACCCCGTCGAAGCCGACTTCGGCGAGCGATGAGAAGAAGACATCCCAGTTGATCTCACCCTGCCCCATGTCCATGTGCTGATGGATGGTGACCTTCGCGCCTGGCGGGTTGATGATATAGCGCAGGCCAGACGATGCCCGGTGGTTATAGGTGTCGGCAACGTGGACGTGATTGATCAGCGGTCCCGCGTCCCGGATCATCCTCGACATGTCCTCGCCGAAGTAGAAGGTGTGCGGCGCGCAGTAGAGGAACTTGACGTTGTTCGAGCCGATGGTCTTCAGCATGTCGATCGCCGGGTGGAGCGTCTCGCACCAGTCTTCCGGATGCGGCTCCATGTTGAGCGTGACGCCCTCTTTCTCAAATACGGGAACCAGTTCCTCGATCGAGCGCCACCATGCAGCTTCGCTGTGCTCATGGGTGAAATGGCCACCGCAGCAGTTCGACCGATGACCGCGGTCGGGGGACGGCCCGCGGCCGAATTCGGAGTTCATCGTGTCGACGCCGAGGTCGACCGCGAGTTGGATGGCTTCCTTCCAATAGCCGACCGCGGCTTTACGCTCGTCTTCATGCGGACTTGCCCAGCGATACATGGGCAACAGGGAGGCCACTTGGACGCCATGGTCCTTGAGCGCCTTCTTGAATTCCGCGACACGTTCCTTGTGGGCACGCGGGCGAACCCACCAGGGAAGCAGGTCGTCGCGCGGCGAGACCTCGATATAGTCGTAGCCGAGCTCGGCAGCCTTTCGGCAGAGTTCATTCAATGGCAGATGCCGATGCATATGCGGGTCGAGAGCGATTTTCATGGCTTCCTCCTCCTCGATTTTCCGTTAGGCGGCTGGCTTCAGCGCGGTCGGCGCATAGAACGACGGCCGCTCCCCGATCCTGATTGGGACGATCTTGCCGGAATGCTTCGCCTCGACGCATGCGTCTGCGGTGACGGAAGCAAAGTAGCCGTCCCACGCCGTCGGGCCGCGCACGACGCCAGCCTTGACGGACTCGATCCATTCCTGGAGTTCGACATCGTAGCTGTCGATGAAGCGAAGCTTCCAATCCTGCAGGATCTCGTGGCTGAGCTTGGCGTCCTTGCGAAGGAGCACGCTCATCGGTTCCGGCAGATAGCCGATCCCATCCTCGCCGACGACCTGGCACTGAATGTCGTAGCCATAGGGGCAGTTGACGAAGACTTCGACGTCGATCCGGACGCCCTTCTTCGTCTCGAGCAAGATCATGTGGGGGTCATCGAGATCCTTGCGCGTGTGCTTGGTCTTGCGGGGCATGATGACCTGGGCGGACACGTAGTCGTCGTCCAGCAGCCAGCGCAGCACGTCGATCTCGTGTGGGAAGGAGTCCGTGATGGCCATGTCGCCCGCATAGACCTCAGGAACGCTCGGATTGCGGTGGGCGCAATGCACCATCAGCGGCTCGCCGAGATTGCCGTTGGTGATCTGCTCCTTCAGGAGACGGTAGCTCTTGTCGTAACGGCGCATGAAGCCGACCTGGACAAGCTGGCGTCCGCTGGCAATTTCCGCATTGACGATGTTGAGGCAGGCCTCGGCAGTTGTCGCCAGCGGCTTCTCGCAGAAGACGGGCTTGCCAGCAGCGATCGACGAGAGAACAAATTCTTCATGCGTCGGGCCCCATGACGTGACGACGATGGCATCGACGTTGGGATCGGCGACGAGATCGTGGCCGTTCTCGAAGACTTTCGCAGCGGGGGTCAGGCGCTTGGCAACCTCCTCCGCCTGGGCTTTGTTGATGTCATTTACAGCGACGACAGTTGAACCAACCAGCTTGTGGTGGAGGCGCTGGATGTGCTCCTGGCCGATCGCGCCAGTTCCGATAACACCGATCTTGAGGGTCATGGGCTTGTTCCTGATGGGGGATGTCAGTCGAAGTCACGTGGGAGTGCGAGCTTCAGTGTCGTGAGTGATTTCTTGACGCCAAGGAGCGGATCCATTCCGGCGTCTTCCATTTCGAGGCTGACCGGTCCGTCGTAGCCGACCATCCTGGCAACCGCGAAGAATTCCTTCCACCACTGAACGTCGTGGCCGTGCCCGAGCGCAACGTAGTTCCACGAACGCTTGGCAATGTCGTTGATCCAGTAGGTGTCGATCAGGCCATTGGCCTCCGCGAGCGTGCGCTCCAGCCGAACGTCCTTGGCATGCATGTAATGGATGGCATCGCCTAGCAGGCGAACGGCCGCGATCGGGTCACCGCCCATCCACATGTGGTGGCTGGGGTCGAAGTTCATGCCGATGACGGGATCGACGTGCTCCCGCAGCCGCAGCATGTTGGCCGGGTTGTGGATCATCGTAGCGCCAAGGTTTTCGATCGCGACACGGATGCCGCAGTCCTTGGCCAACTCACCAGCCTTCTGGAAATATGGGATCAGCACACCGTTCCATTGATAGTCGAGGGCTTCGACCTGCTCCGGGAGGATGACGTGGGTGATCCAGTTTGGCAGGTCGTCCTTCGGCGTGCCGCCCGGGCAGCCCGACATCATGACGACGGTCTTCACGCCGAGCTTTTCGGCAAGCCGGAAGGTTTTCTCGACGACGGCGCGATGCTCCGCGCCGCTTGCGCCGGGATGGAGCTGGTTGCCGGAGCAATTCAAAGCGGAAATCGTCAGGCCTCGGCGGTCGAGAGCCGCCAGGTAGTCAGTCCGGGCCTGTTCGCTTTCAAGGAGCTCGTCGAGGCGCAGGTGCGGAGCCTTGGACCAGTTTCCGCATCCTAGCTCGACAGATTCGAAGCCGAGCTTCGAGACCGTATCAAGCATCTCTTCGAAGGGAAGGTATCCGAGAATGTCGGTTACCAGGCTTAAGCGCATCATTTCATGAGCTCCAGGATATTCAGTTGCATTGGGTGCGCGTGCCGGGACCGCAGCCCCGACACGCATCTCGGGAGGAATTACTTCTTCATGTACTGGTCGACATTGTCCTTGGTGATGGACTCGAACGGCACGAGCTTCTCGGCCGGAGGCGTCTCACCCTTCTTGATGCTCTCGACCACTTCGAAGGCCGCCTTCGCCTGGCCGCCCGCGTTCTGGAAGATGGTCTGCGACATCTCACCGGCCTTGATGGCGTTGAGCGCGTCCGGAACGCCATCGACACCCGAGATCATCACGCCTTTCAGGCGATCGGCGCCCTGAAGGGCTTCACGGGCACCAAGGGCCATCTGGTCATTGGCAGCAATGATGGCGTCGAACTTCGGGAAGCTCTGGATCCAGTCCTCGGTGACCTTCATTCCTTCGGCGCGGTCGTAGTTGCCGGAGAGGTTGGCGAGGATCTTGACGTCAGGACGGCCGAGATTGTCCTCGAAGCCTTTGAGGCGCTCCTGCGAGTGGTAGAGGCCGGGCGTGCCCTGCAGGTAGAGGATCTGCGCATCCTTCGGCAGATTGGCCTTCATGTACTCGGCCTGCATCTTGCCGGCGTCGATGTTCTTCGAGCCTACGAAAGTGTACTTGCCGCCAGCCGACTGGATGCCGAGCGCAATCACCGGAATCCCCGCCTCGTTCGCCTTTTCGACACCGGGAACGATACCCTCGTAGTCGACCGGGACAACCAGGATCACATTGACCTTCTGGGCGATCAGGTTGTCGATCTGATCAAGCTGCTTGCTGGCGTCGTTGTTGGCGTCGGTGAACTTGATATCGACATCAGGATCGGACTTCGCAGCCTCGATGAAGGCGTTCTTGCGAGCCATGACGAAGACGTCAGTGTCGGCCATGTTGGCATAGCCCACGACGAACTTGTCGGCGGCAAAGGCGGCGGATGCGGACAGTGCCGCGGCGGATACGGCGCAGGCGAGTGCGAGCTTTGCGATCATTTTCATTTGGGGTCTCCTCCCGTTGGTAGTTCAAAAGGTTGCTTCGATCCGGCGCCATCGCGCCGACACACACACAGTTGGTCCTTCGCGCGAGCGCGTTCGCTTCGCGCGGGAACTTTTGAGTCAGGCCTTCTTTTTGCTGCGGGCCGATTTCGTCCAAACATCAAGGATGACGGCGACCGCGATGATCAGTCCCTTGATGATCTGCTGCCAGTACGAGCTGACGTTCATGAGATTGAGGATGTTGTTGATGACGCCGATGATCATCGCGCCGATGATCGTGCCGGTGATCGTACCCGTGCCGCCCATCAGGCTTGTGCCGCCGACAACGACTGCGGTGATTGCGTCGAACTCGTAGCCCACGCCACCTGCGGGCTGGCCGGAATTGATGCGCGACATCAGAACAATACCAGCGACAGCGCAGAGAATGCCATTGAAGATGAACGCCTTGACGATGATGCTGTCCGGATTGATGCCCGAGGCACGTGCCGCCCGCTCATTGCCGCCGACAGCGTAGACATAGCGGCCAAACTTCGTCTTGTTCAGCAGGATCCACGACACCACGACCAGCACGGCGAGGATGAGGACGGAGATCGGTACGGGTCCAATGGATCCCTGCCCGATCACCTTGAAATCACCAAGGCCAGTCACCGGAGAGCCGCCCGTGTAGAGAAGCACCGCGCCGCGTGCCACCGTCGTCATCGCGAGCGTCATGATGAATGACGGGATGCGGAAGAAGGTGATGACGAAGCCGTTGATGATCCCGGTGATGATGCCGACTGTAACACCTGCTACGACGGCGAGAATGATGCTTCCGGACATCGCCATGACGCTGGCGGCAATGACGCCACATAGCGCAAGCACGGATCCGAGGGACACGTCGATGTGCCCTAGGATGATGATGAACGTGACCCCACATGCCAGCAAGCTGACGACCACGACCTGACGCAGGACGTTGGTGAGGTTGGCTTCAGTAAGGAACGTTGGGCTCAGAAGCGAGGCCAGGATACAGATCCCGACAAAAATCAGAATTGTCCCGTACTTGCGATAGATCGCAGCAAAGTCCATGCCACTCGATTTCGAGCTTACTTTGGCGGGTGCGCCCGCAGCCATGGGTTCGGTGTTCATTAGTGTCCTCCCGTTGCAAGGCGCATAATGCTTTCCTGATTGGCCTCGCTTCTTGTCAGTTCGCCCGCGACCCGTCCCTCGGCCATCACGACCACGCGGTCGCTCATGCCGAGGATTTCCGGAAGCTCGGACGAGATCATGATGATCGCCAGGCCCTGACGGGCGAAGTCAGTCATCAGGCGATGAATTTCAGATTTCGAGCCGACGTCGATACCGCGGGTCGGCTCATCAAGAATGAGAAGCTTGAGATCCCCAAGGAGCCATTTGGCAATCACGATCTTCTGTTGGTTGCCACCGCTGAGGTTCTCGACGATCATGTCGGTATTGGGTGTCTTGATTTGCAGCATCTTGATCATACGCTGCGCGGCCGACTCCTCCTGGCGCTCGCTGACAAAGAGCCCCGCAGTGAATTTTTTGAGATTTGCCAGCGAGATGTTTTCGCCGACGGAGCGGCAGAGCACGAGACCCTCCGCCTTGCGATCTTCAGACACCATTGCGATCCCATGCGAGATCGCATCCTTCGGCGACCTAAGCTTGAGTACCTCGCCGTTGAGCCTGACCGAACCACCGCTGGCAGCATCGAGGCCGAATATGACACGCGCAACTTCTGTCCGCCCTGCTCCGATCAAGCCAGAGAGGCCAACTATTTCACCCGCGCGAACGTTGAAGCTGACGTCCTCGAAAGTGCCTTCCCGGGAGAGGCTGTCGACAGACAGTACAACATCTCCGATAGGCACTTCTTCCTTGGGGAAGATGCTCGAAATCGTTCGCCCAACCATCTGGGAGATAAGCTTCGTCTCGTCGTACTCACTCGCAGGCGCGGCTGCGATGAACTGTCCGTCGCGCATGACAGTGATGTCATCGGCGATCTGGAAGATTTCATCCATTTTATGGGTGATGTAGATGATGGCTACGCCGGCTGCCTTCAGGTCCGCGATCTGCCGGAACAGCATCGCGACCTCTGTGTCGCTGATCGCCGACGTCGGCTCGTCCATGATGACAAGCGAAGCCTGGCGCGAGATCGCCTTGACTATTTCGATTAGCTGCATCGCCGCGATCGATAGATCGCGCATCTTTGTCTCCGGCGCATACTTGAGGCCCAGACGGTCGAGAAGTGCCTTCGTGTCCGCGTTCATCTTGGAGAAATCTACGAAACGCGAGAAGACTCCCTTCTCGGACATCGCCGGCTCGCGGCCAAGGAAGATGTTTTCAGCGATTGTCATGTCGAGAACGGGGCTGAGCTCCTGGTGGATCATGGAGATCCCGCGCTCGAGCGCGGCAGACGTATCCTGCGCGCTCAAGGTCTCGCCCTTGAATATTATCTCGCCGCCATCAATTGTGTAGGTTCCGCTGAGGATCTTCATCAGCGTCGATTTTCCGGCACCGTTCTCTCCGACGAGAACGTGCACGGTGCCAGGCCGAACCTTCAGGTTCATGCCATCCAGGGCAAGCACGCCAGGAAACGCCTTTGTGATATTGCGCATCTCCAAGACCAGTGACTGCGATCCAGAAAGATGCTCGTTCGCGCTCCCCACTGGGCGCACTGATGCGTTGGCCGCGGGCATAGCCCCTCCTCCCAAAACGTTCGCCGTTCCCGACGTTTCTTGATTACTGAATGCTCCTCCAGCGGCATGGAGAACACCATATTTTGGGCGTTTCTGTCAATTTGACACTGGACTTTTCTCTCAAAATCTCTCAGATTGGCTTTCATTAATGGGAGAATTCGAATGACCCGACCGACGATCGCCGACCTTGCGAAGGCGGCAAACGTAGGAGTCTCAACGGTTGATCGCGTACTGAATGGTCGCGACCCCGTCAGACCGCAGACAGCCGAGCGCGTACTGTCAGCGGCAGAGAGAATCGGCTTTCACGGCGTGACTGCCATCAAGAAGCGGCTTGAGAATGATAAACCCATCATCAAGTTTGGCTTCCTCCTGAAGCAGTCTCACCGTAAGCTCTACCAGATGTGGGCGGAGGTCCTCACAAAGGCGGTGGAGGCATTTCCTGACGCCCATGGACGCGCCATCGTTCGGTTCGTCGACGAGCTTGCCCCGGAGAACACCGCGGACGCTTTGCTAGCAATGAGCCGGGATGCTGATGCCGTAGGAATCATCACTTCCGATCATCCGCAAATCAATCACGCGGTGGACGGGCTTGAGAACGAGGGGATCCCGGTATTCACGATGATCTCTGACCTGACGGCGCGAGGTCGCGCAGGCTACGTTGGCAATGACTGTGTCAAGAAGGGCCGGACGGCTGCCTGGTTCATCGACAATGTGAATCCGAGGCCTGGCAAGGTTGCCGTATTCGTAGGGAGCCACCGCTACCTTTCACAGGAGCTTTGCGAGATGGGGTTCCGCTCCTATTTTCGCGAGAGCCAGAGGGAATTCCAGATGATGGAGACGCTTGGCACCCAGGAGGAGCCGGACATCGCGTATGAGTTGACGCGGGGCCTGCTCAAATCTGAAGAGAACTGGGTCGGGCTCTACGTGGCTGGCGGCGGAGTTACGGGAGTAATGCGGGCGCTCCGCGAGGATGGAGGTCCCGCGGCAAAGAGGCTCGTCGTCGTCGCTCATGAACTAACCAACGAGACCCGAGCCGGACTGGCTGAGGGCATCATCAAGGTCGTTCTCTCGCATCCCGCCCGCCTCCTCGCTGACACTCTGGTGCGTGCCATGGCGGAAGCGCTCGATACGCACCGGACGCCGACCGTTTCGCACAACATTCTTCCCTTCGAAATTCACACGGCAGCAAATATTTGAGGGGGCAAGGCGATGGTGCTCGACAGTTGCAGACGATAATTGTCATGCCGAATCAGAGGACAACATATGGGCGACGCGCTGCAGGGCGCCCGCCTCAAAATGATCGCCGGGCCCTGAAGCCGTCACAGTAGCGAATCCTTCCTACGAGTCCTCAAGCGGGACGAAGCGTGACCCGTCACGAGCCGACCGCAATGCCGCATGCATGAACCGAACGCCCCGCGCACCATCCTCAACAGTCGGGAAATCGAACGTTCCGCTCAATGTGCCGTCTTGGTGCGCCGCAATCGCATCCGCGATTCCGCAGTAGAGGTTGGCAAAGGCTTCCAGATAACCTTCAGGATGTCCGGCCGGAACGCGCGTTACCCGCCCCGCCGCGTCACCTGCCTCTTCGCTCCCGCGTGTAATCAGCCGCGTCACGCCGCGGGTCGGCGTGAAGGCCAGCGTTTCCGGGCGCTCCTGATGCCAGGCGATGCCTCCTTTGTCACCATAAACACGGATCGATAGACCATTTGCATTGCCTGGCGCCAGCGTGGTGTTCCAGAGATAGCCCCGCGCCCCATTGGAAAATCTCAGATGCATGCTGGCGTGGTCTTCGAGCCGGTTGCCGGGCACTAGCGTGGAGAGATCCGCCGAAAGCTGTCTTACACGAAGGCCTGTCACGAATTCCGCGAGGTGATGTGCATGGGTTCCTGTGCCAGCGACGATACCAAGCGGGCCAGAAAGCTGGGGATCGTTCTGCCACCCTTCAGCACCTTCAACCTGATACTCAGATGCATATTCCACCGCCACGCTGCGGATCGTTCCAAGGCGAGCCGCTGCAATCATCTCGCGAGCTGCGCGCACCATGGGATAGCCGGAATAGGTGTGCGTGACTGCGAAAATCACGTTCTTCGCGCGCGCCGTCGCTGCAAGCTCGTCAGCCAGGGCAACGACAGTCGTCAGCGGCTTGTCGCAGATCACATGGATGCCTGCCTTGAGAAAGGCCATCGCGCTCGGATAGTGATCCGCATTCGGCGTGCAGATCGCCACCGCGTCTATCCCATCCTCACGCGCTTTTTCTGCCGCCGCCATCGTCTCGACTGTTTCATAGGACCGGGCCGGATCGATCTGCCAAAGCGCTGCGGATTGCCGGCCGCGTACGGCATCGCGCGACAGGACGCCCGCAACGACGTCCCAGCGTCCGTCCATTAGGGCAGCCGTGCGATGCGCACTCCCTATATTGCCGCCAATGCCGCCGCCGACCATGCCTAGACGAAGCCGCCGCCGCTGCCAGTGTGCGAGTGTCATGAGAACCCTGTCCTTTCCAATCAGGCCTTGCGGCCTCCGACAAGCCGCGCATTTACCAACTGGCTCAGCGCGCTTCCAAATATGATGACGGCCCCGAGCACGATCGCCTGATCGTAGAAACTGAGGCCAATGAGATTGAGCCCCTTGTCGAGGAGGACGATGACCGCAACGCCAGTCAGGGTCTTCCAGGCGCTGCCTTCTCCCCCCATGATGCTGGTGCCGCCGAGCACGACGGCGGCAATCGCCATCAGGAGCACGTTGTCGCCGAGTACCGGTCCGCCGGAACCGAGGCGCAGCACAACCGTCACTCCCGCCAGACCCGAGCATAGACCGCAGAGCGCGTAGGCGGCGAATTTGACCCAGCCGACCCGCAATCCGTTGTAAATAGCCGCTCGTTCGTTGGCACCGACGAGGAAGGTTTCTCGACCGAGCCTCAGGCGCGTCAAAAGGATATGCGCAAACAGCATGGTGGCGAGACCGATCAGGAGCAGGTTGGGAATGCCAAACAGGCTTCCTCGCCCAGAGCGCAGCACCTCGATCGGCAGGCGTCCCAAGGAGGCTCCACCGGTCCACAGCATTGCGAACGCTCGCAGGATCAGCAGCATTCCGAAGGTGTGGACGAAGGCAGGAAAGCGCAGCACCGCGACTGCGAGACCGTTGATGAGGCCAACCGCAGCACCGATCGCCATTCCCGCCGCAATGCCTGGCCAGATGAGCCCGGTCTCGCGCATCGTCCAAGCTGTCGCGACCGTCGCAAGGCTGAGGGTGGAGCCTATCGACAAGTCGATCCCGCCTACCAAGAACACAAAGGTGATGCCGAGCGCCGAGATCAGCAACGGACCGAACAACCACGCCATGTTCTGGAGATTGGCGGCTCCCAGGAAACCGGGAGCCACCATCATCAAGGTGGCAACGGCGATCACGAGCACGGGAAGCATCGGCGTTGCGGCGACCGTGTGCGCCAGCGCGCTCCCCAGACGGCGCGGACCCGCCCCGTCCTCCTGTCCACCTCTCAACATTTCGTTCAGCATGATCCGCGTCTCCGCCCCTGCCGGATATTTATCCCTTGCAACCGGAGAGACCGGCAGCCTTCGCTTCCACGTCCGACGGCCCATAGGCGATGCCGGGCAGAAACTCGGACTTCGGCTCGACCCCCTCGCCCTTCACGGCCTTTAGCGCCGCACTGACCGCCCGATCCGCCATTTCGGCGATAGGTGTTGCGATATCGAGGTCGAGGAAGCCGTCCCGGACTGCACGGCAACCGGAGGGAAGTCCGTCGATCGAGACCACGACGACATGCTGCGGATCGCCTACTTTCTTGAGCCGCCCCTTGGCCTCCAATGCCGAGAAGACGCCCTGTAGACCGTCGTTCCATGGCTGGTACACGCCATTGAGGTCGGGATGTTCTTGAAGGGCGTTCTGCACGCCGATCATCGCCTTTTCCGTGCTCCAATCGGTCGGCACCTGCGCGACGACAGTGATGTTCGGCGCAGCCTTCAGCGCCTCGTTGAGGCATGACGAGCGGCGGATGCCGTTGTCGTTGGCGAGACCACCCTGTATTTCGACGAGCTTGAAGGGCTTGCCGCCCGCAGCCTTGACGAAGAACTCACCCGCCGTGCGACCGTCAGCGCAAGGGTCGCCGCCGACATGATAGGTGACGGCCGAAAGATCTGCAGGGGCCTGGTCCATGGTGATAAATGGAATGCTGGAGGTCTGAGCAACCTGCGCCAGCGTGACCGCCGCCTCGATGTCCCACGGGATCGCGATGATCGCGCCTACCCCATCAGAAATGAACGTGTCGACCTGGGAGGCCTGACGCTGGGCGTCTTTGTCGGCATTGGCGACCTTTACAGCCGCGCCCATCTTCTCGGCCGCAGCTTTCAAAGCGCCGATCTGCACCTCGCGGAAAGGTTCGACTTTATCGAACGAGAGACCGATGGTCAGGTCAGCGGCGCTCGAAGGGATGGCGATGGTGCTCGCAGCCAGCAGAGCGGCGAACGATAGTGCAATACGTTTCATTTCTCTCTCCCTTGGTGCCGCGAACAGCCTGCGGCGTTGCAAATGACGAGCTGTGACGGTCAGGCTCGTTGAGCGAAGCGCGTCATAATCGTATCGGTGGAGACGGCCGCCATGAGCACGGCCCCCCGCACCACGTCGTAGTAGTAAGGATCGGACCCCATGAGATTGAGCCCGTTCTGGATCGTCGTGAGCAGGATCGCTCCGAGCGCCGAGCCAAGAATGGTGCCGCGCCCGCCGAAAAGGCTGGTCCCACCGAGAACGACGGCCGTGATGACCGTGAATTCGAAGCCGAAGCCGAGTTCCGAGGTGAGCACGCCGACTCGACCGACGACGATGAGGCCCGCGACCGCCCCGGTTAAACCAGCGATCGTGTAGATCGCGAGAAGCAGTCGGTTTCCGGCAATGCCCGTTTCGCGCGCCGAACGGGGAGAATCCCCTAGCGCCAGCAGGTGGCGGCCGGCGACCGTCTGGCCGAGGACCACCGCCCCGCAGAGGACTGCCACCACCGCCAGCCAGATAGGCAGGCCGATCCCGAAGACCTGCGTCCTGCCGAGCAACGTCAGCGGCCCCTCGATGGGATGTAGCGTCGCCCCCGTCAGGTGTAGGCCGATGCCCCGGAAAAGCGTCAGGGTGCCGAGCGTGGCGATCAGCGGATTGATTCGGACCCACACGACGATTGCGCCATTGACAAACCCAGCAAACGCGCCGACCGCGAGCGCTACTGGATAGGCGACGGCGGCTGACAACCCGGCGGCGGTCCCGGTTGCAACTACCGCCGCAGCTAGCGCCATGTTGCTGACGGAGCCAATCGATAGATCGATGCCACGCGTGATGACGATGAAGGTCATCGCGACGGCGCAGATCATGGTCGGGGAAGCATCAAGCAGGATATTGCGCACATTGCCCCAGTCGGCGAAGCCTGCCGAGCGCTGGGCGAAAAGCATCGAGATCGCCACAAGCACCGCCCCGAGAACGAGGATCTGCATCTTTTGAAGGTTGCGCCGTCTCATCCTACGACTCCCGTGGAAGCAATGCCGAGGATGCGACCTGCATCGAATGCCTCGCGCGGCAGAATGCCGGCAAGCCGCCCTTTGTGAAGGATCGCGATGCGGTGAGATATTGCCAGAAGCTCGGGGATGTCGGACGAAATTAGAATGAATGCCATGCGATCAACCGCCCTGTCGACGACGATCTGGTGAACCGCCGCGCGCGCTCCGATATCCACACCCTTCGTCGGCTCGTCGAGAACCGCGACCTTCGGCTGGCGCGACAGCCAGCGTCCGAGAATGGCCTTCTGCTGGTTTCCGCCGGACAAGTTGACCATCGCTGTTTCGAGCCGCCGCGGCTGAACGACGAACTCCTCGGCAATGCGCTCCACGTCTTGTTTCTCGCGCCGAAAGTCCAACCAGCCGATTAACCGACCAGCCAGCGCCCGCAGATTGGCGGCGCTGACATTGGCGAGGACCGAATGGTTGAGAAAGGCTTGGTCCCGGCGCCTGTCTTCAGACACGAGCACCAAACCACGGTCGATCGCAGCGCGCGGGGAGCGCTCAGAGAAATCGACGCCGCCGAGCGTTACGCGGCCGACACCCTTGCGGAAGCCGCATATGGTTTCGGCCAGTTCCGTCCGGCCTGAGCCCATTAAGCCCGCGATACCTAGTATCTCGCCCTCGCGTAGTTCCAGCGAAATATCCTTCACTAGCCCACCGTCGCCAACCTCTTCGAGGCGTAGCGCAATGGGCGCATCCTTAGGCACGGACGGCACGGCGATCTCCATCGCCGCCACCTTTCGGCCCACCATGGCCTGCGCGATACGGTCGCGTGAAAAGTCGCCAGGCTTTCCTGCATCGGCAACGACGCCGTCCCGCAGTATCACCACGCTGTCGGCGAGGGCATAGACCTCCTCAAGGAAGTGCGTGATGTAGATGATCGCGAAGCCCCGCTCGCGCAATCGGCGCGTCACAGTGAAAAGCTTTTCGCGCTCAGGCAGGCTGAGGCAGGTCGTCGGCTCGTCGAGGATCAGCAGCTTGGTCGCCCGCCTCATCGCCTTGGCGATCTCCACCATTTGGCGCTCACCAAGGGTGAGTTCTCCGGCAGGGCTTGCCAGATCGATCGTCGTTCCAAGCTGCTCATGCAGGAGACGACGCGCACCGTCCTCGAGGCCCTTCCAATCCACGAGGCCGCCTTTTTCCCGGAGATGCGGCATGTGGATGTTTTCTGCCACGCTCAGATTGTCGAAGAGACTTAGTTCCTGATGGATCGTGCCGAAGCCAAGATTATCGATATCAGCGGGCGTCAGCGTCGAAAATTCCCTTCCAGCAATGGTGATGGTTCCCTCATCCGGGGTCACCAGGCCGGAAAGAATGTTCTTAAGCGTCGACTTTCCGGCGCCATTTTCACCGAGCAGTGCGAGAACTTCGCCGGACTGCAGCGAAAAGGAAATGTCACGCAAGACCCGCACTGGTCCAAACGACTTTCGCACCCCGTCGATACGCAGAAACGGCTGTGTTCGGTCGCCGATGGGCATGAGTTCGCGAACCGGCCTCTCGCCGGCAACGCTTGCCATCATGATCAGATCCTCCACGATTCCGGACGCACCGGCTCCTCGTGAAGAGAATATAGGCAAGTATAGTGGTTTTTTGTCAAACCATATCTAATTTAATGATGCCGATTGCGTCATTTGTGACGAATTTCCGTTAGAGGCTTTCCGGCGTCAGTAGGTTAAACTGAATGAAGTGCTGGCCCTGTCCGCCACTCGACTGCAGCGACTCCCGCATCAGCGTCACTACGTCGCGGCACATCGGATCAAGCGGCGTATCGATCACCAGCGTCACCACCTCTTCGGCGAGGGCCTCGGTGGATTCCGCAGTGGCCTCGTTGCAAATGAGGATGATCTCGCGGGCCTTGCTGCTCTCGCGAACTGCCTCGATGACGCCTTCCGGACCGAAGCCCGCGACGTTGATGGCGACCAGATCTGGATAGCGAGCAAGAAGCGCCTTCGTCGCATCGTAGGCGGCTGCCTCGGAACCGGGATTCACCACTGTGTCAATGACCTCCAGATGTGGTGCACGCTCGCGCAACAAAGACCTGAAGCCGATCTCGCGCATCTCATGCCCGTGGAAACGGTTGCTGCCCACCATCACCGAAACCTTGCCTGGTCGCGTCGCCATGCGCGCCACGAACCAACCGCCGGCGCGCCCGGCCTTACGATTGTTGAGGCCTACATACCCTTCTCGCACGCCTGCGGCGAAATCGGACAGCAGCGAAAAGACGGGGACCCCCTGGGTTTTCAAAGTTGCTACTGCGGAGGTGACGAGCGGGTGATCAATGCAGATGGCAGCGATAGCCTGTACGCTTTCTCCAAGCTCCAGCAGGCGCTTTGCGATTGCACCGGCATCGGCCCAGGGGACATAACGTACAACGGCCTGCCCTCGCGCATCAGTTAGGCTGCGCACTTCATGCTCGATCCTTGCACCCAGCCCACGATTGAACGAAAAATGTGCGCCATCAAGGAGCAGAAACCCTAACTTGCAGACGGGCAAGTCTTCGCGCAGCCGCTCCTCGACAAGACGTTGTCCGTGAAAGCCAACAGCCTGCGCTGCTTCGGCGATCCGGCGCAGGGTCTCCGGCCTCACCTTAAATCGACCGTTCAGCGCCCGGTCAACAGTGGTTGCGCTCAGTCCGGCCTGCTTCGCAACGTCCTTTACAGTCACACGCTTCGTCATTTTGGCCTTCCGCAATGATTACTTTTGCATCATAGATGATGTTATTTGGATTGTCGCGAGCCGCAATGAAAATCGGAGCAGCGCGAGGGAAAACCTGTGAGCGCCACCTGCCGCGAGGCGCCTCGTCGTTGTCGCCCATGAACGCACCAACGAGATCCGGGCCTTGCGAAGGAGTGCTACGAGTCGTTCTCTCGCATCCCGCCCGACTCCTTGCGGGCACGCTGGTGAAAGAGATGGCAGAAGCCCTCGACTCCCGCCGGACGTCGATCGTCTCGCGGCACCTGCTCCAGTTGGGTCGGTTCAACCGGAGCGGCCTGTCGCCGCCGCGCCGGGCCATAAAGCGCCAGCACGCAAGGGGTTTCTGGGCTGACTGCTCGGCAAGTGAACCTTGATGCCGGTCCCGCTGGGGCGCGCTCCGACGAACTTAGGGGATTACCCGGCGCTTTCGATTGCGAGCATACGTTGCGTCGATACAATCGGTTCCAGCGAATCTGTATCATCGGCAGAATAAATGGCTCTTTCGATAAATTTTGCTCCGGTATCCGTTGAAGGCGACTGCGAGATACTGGCTGGCCGACAGAAATACGACAAGGATCGGCTTGCAGAGCTCCGCGCCGACTTTCGGGACACTCATCTGTTTCGGCGCGACGGCGCCGACAGCATGGTCGACATCCCGATAACCCCCGAAGGCTCGCCGCTCGGAAACGTGCAGGAAACGATCGATCTGAAGCGCAACCAGCAATACTGGCCCATGCTTCTGCAGGAGTCGCTGATCCAGCTCCTGGGGAGGCGTCCGATGCTTTCGCAGAACCCCTTGAAGCTCCTCGGCGCCAGGGTTCCGCTAATCGAGCATGCGAATCTTCCCGACTGGCTGCAACGTGTGTCCGTAACGGAAATCCACACCCGGCACATATCCGTCGACGGCAGAAGGATCTACGGACTCGCCTGCGATGTCCGCGCAAAATCGTTTATCACCGCAACGTGCGACATTCTGATCGACGCCGGGATGCCGATCGTCGGCAGATACGTCTCGGTCGAACTCCCCGCCATCGATCCGCGCATTATGCCGAAGAGGAAGCTGGTCGGTCGTGTCCGCGACATCGAGGGCGACGAGCTTGTCCTCGATGACCATGAAGCTGGGTTCGATCGAGTGGCGACAAAACTGGCCTTCCTGGAGCCGCGCACAGAGACATTCGAGTCCTGCGTCCGGAAGGCGCTTGGACGCGAAGGGGAGCCCGTGCTGGAAAAATCACGTCAGGCGTCGCAGGACCTCGTATCCGGTCCGGGCAAGCTGCGGCACATCACGGAGATCGTTCAGTACATCCGGGACAAGAGGCCGGCAGCAGCTCCGGGATCGCATTTCGTGGTGCATCCGCTCCTCGGTTCCAGCGCAAGACTTTTCCCTGCCCGGGAACTGATCGAGAAGCCATCACTGCTGTTCGATCCGAGCGGCAGCCGGAAGGACGACTGGGCGGAGCGCGGACTCAAGACCCATGGCCCGTACGACGAGAAGGTCTTCGCTCCGAAGAGCTTGAAGATCGCGATCGTCTGCCAATCTCAGCTCGAAGGCCGCGTGGACGAATTCATTGCCAAGTTTTTGGACGGCATGCCGAAGGTCATGCAGGAAGGAAAAAATTTCGCGCGGTACGGCGACGGCTTCATCAAGCGGTTTCGCCTCAACAAGCCGACGGTCCATTACTTCCTCGCAGATGGAACTTCCGACGAGGCCTACGCGAAGGCAAGCCGCGAGGCACTCGACCGCGCCCGCGACGGAGGATTCGAGTGGGACCTAGCGATCGTGCAGATCGAGGAGGAGTTCAAGTCTCTCGCGGACGGCTCAAACCCCTACTACACGACCAAGTCCATCTTTCTGAGACGAAATGTGCCTGTCCAAAGCGTCAGGCTGGAAACGATGTCGTTTCCCGACAGCGAGCTCGTTTTCTCGATGAACCACCTCAGTCTGGCGACCTATGCGAAGCTGGGTGGAACACCGTGGCTCCTCGCGGCAAGCCAGACGGTCGCGCACGAGCTGGTCATAGGACTGGGCTCGAGTGCCAGCTCCGAGAGCCGTCTCGGCCCGCAAACACGCCACGTAGGCATCACGACGGTGTTCTCCAGCGACGGCAGCTACCTGCTCAGCGACCGAACCGCGGCCGTTGCATACGGGGAGTATCCCGGCGAGCTTCGAAAAACCCTCAAGCGCACCATCGAGACCGTCCGAGCCGACGACAATTGGCGAAGCACGGACAAGGTCCGCCTAGTCTTCCACTCGTTCAAGCCCTTCAAGGATTCTGAGATAGAGGCGATAGACGCCCTCACGGGTGATCTCGGGCTCGGGAACGTCACGGCCGCATATCTTCACATCGCGCCGGATCATCCCTTTGTTGTCTTCGACCATAGCCAGAAGGGATTGCCCGCGCGCGGCGGCTGGAAGGGTGTTCTCGGCCCCGCCCGCCAGCTTCACCTCCGCCTCAGCGAGTATGAGTCCCTCGTCGTGTTCGCAGGAGCTTCGGAACTGAAGCAGGCAACCGATGGGATGCCCCGGCCCGCGTTGATCAAGCTCCATCCGAAGTCGACCTTCAAGGACATGATGTACCTGTCCCGACAGGCGTTCGCCTTCTCCGCCCATTCATGGCGCATGCTTTCTCCCGAGCCATTCCCGATAACGATCCGATACTCAGATCTCATTGCTCAACGACTGGCAGGTTTGGCTTCCGTGAAGGACTGGGATCCGGATGCGGTGACGTTCGGAGCAATCGGTCACAAGCCTTGGTTTCTCTGACGATGATCGATCTCGGTATCATACGCCATGAACTCGAGCGAGAGTTAGAAAGCAGCGCCGGCGCCGTCCATTTGCGCGCTTTTTCCGGATGGATACTTGGCGACGCTGCGCGTCTGGCCACAGAAATCGCAGCCGCTGCCGAAGGTCTCGCCCAGAACACGCTGCCGGAGCAGATTGCAGCGCTGGGTTATGGGAAGGCTGGCGGCTGGCTGACCGATAACCAGGAGAGCCGACTGAAATCCGAGTTGGTCCAGTTTTCGGGCAGGCGATTTTTCAGTCCGGGCCGCCCACTCCGGGTCGAGGTAGACGGCGTCGCCCTCCTCGGCATCTCATTCGCCGCCAGAGACATGACTGACCGAAAATGGCTGGCCGAACTTCTCGCGAGGTCGGCGGTGGAGGTGGAAGACGATTTCTGGAACCTGGGATTCGTTTCCGCAGCACGACACCTACTCGACGTCCCGCTTCCGGGCCTCTACCCTCAGGATCTGGCCTTCGCGCTTTCGCTGCGCGGCATTGGAGTCCCCACGGACGCCATGGCGGCGGACGCTTGGGAAATCGCCTCCCGTGTCCCCGCCCCCGGACTGGGACTCGATCATCTGGCAGTGCGTATCGCCGCTTTCGACGGAGTGGTGGCAAGAAGCACCCATGTCAGGATCGCCTCGCCCGACTTCGGGGATCTGCTGCTCGCATTGCGCGGTGTTCCCCGGGCGATGAAGCATTGGCCTTTCGAAGCAAAGCCGCGAACGGCACGATCTCAGGTGGCCGTGTGGCATATCGAAAACGAGTACCATGTCCAGGCTTTGCTGTGGACAATACTCGCGCCAATTTTCCCGGATCTCGAAGACGAAGAAAATCTCCCGTCGGTGGGGCACAAGCGCCCGAGGGTCGATCTCGCCGTGCCATCGCTTCGCACCATCATCGAGGTGAAATTCATGCGCGGCGGTTCGCAGTCTGACTTCGCCAAGGTCATCGACGAAGTCGCGGCCGACGCCTCTCTCTACCTGAGCGCCGCAACAGGATTCGACCGTATAGTGGCATTCGTCTGGGACGATTCCGCGCATACCGAACAGCATCACGAACTTCAGTCCGGCCTCGAGAAAATCAGGGGCATCGCCGCGGCCGTGGTCGTGCCACGCCCCGGCCGAATGGCGCGAGGAAGCTAAACTTGACGATCCGACCTGTGGTCATCCGCTGGCTCATGGTCACGACCGAACGCTTGTCATCCGTTTCTTCAATCCTGAATGAGGTCCATCCTTGACCCTTTTGTGTCCGCGCTGCTTCTCCAATAAGGGGCTCCAGCAGCGCCTCGTTGAGATCCGACCCAACTTTCCGGATGATCGCTGCACGTTCCATCCCAACCTGAAGGGAATTCCTGTCAAGGCAGTCGCCGAGATCATAGACGAGGTCTTCCGCAACAACTACAGCCTCGGCCGCTACAACTCGTTCTACGACGAGCAAGACGGCGAAGACCTGCAGGGCGTGCTGTACGGGTTGACGGGCGCTGATCTCGACGGCGTCGTCTCTGCAATTGCAGACCAGTTGATCGAAGACGATCCTTACTGGGCACCCGACGGAGAGGATCCATTCTATTCCAGTGAGGTCGCGTACCAACGCACCTACGACGCATTCAACGGGCACAGCTATCTATGGGACGAGTTCTGCCAAAGCATCGTGCACGGGCAGCGCTTCTTCAATTCGAAAGCCAAGGAACTGCTCTTCAAGATTTTCGACCGTGTACACCTGCAGCGGGACCTCCAGCGAGCCAACCCGGTGTACGCCATCCAGCCCGGATCGGAACAGGCAACTGTATACCGCGTGAGAAATGTCGGCGACCCCGAGGCTCGCAAGCAAATCAGGGAAGACATCCCCGCAAACATGGGGCCACCGCCCTCTCGGCTTCGTCGTCCGGGTCGAATGAACCCTTCTGGCATTGGAGCGCTCTACGCCGGCTTTGACCTCGAAACCTGCATCGCGGAGATGCGTCCGACTGTAGGGGACGTGATCGTATCGGCGCAGTTCGACATCATCGAACCGTTGTGGGTTCTCGACACGACGCGCTTTTCGGGAGGCTTCAAGGAGCCAAACCTCTTCTCCAAGGATCATATCAGGCGCACAGCGCAGTGGCGTTTCATGCAGCGCTTCATGGTCGAGATTGCCCGCCCGATCTCCCGGAACGATGAGCACCTGGACTACATTCCCACTCAAGCAGTCGCCGAGTATCTGCTCAACCACCACGACTTTCACGTTAACGGCTCCAAACACCGTATCGAAGCGATCATCTATCGGTCAGCACAACGCCCGGAAGGCAAGAACATTGTAATTCTCGGAGAGGCCTGCGCCATCGAAGCCATGCCAGTTCAAGCCAAAGCGAAAACGACATCCTACGGGGAGCCCTTCGACGGTCTTCTCTCGTCTCTGCCCCGCTTCCGTTCCCCGAGCATTGCGCCGCGCATGCGGTTCAAGGACGGAAGCGTTGGGGATCACAAGGTGCAGAGCGCGACATTCCACTCTGTTCCCCATGAAGAATATTACCATGGAGATGATGAAGACGCACCCTTCTGAAACGGCGGCTCTAGGCGGTTACCACTCGAGTTCGTAGACAGCGGCGCTATCCTCGATTTTGCACAGCCCCTTGTAGGAAGCGTGGCTCACCTCGCCAGGGAAGTCCAAGGTCTCCCATCAGACTATCGCTTGTCGAATCGCGGAGGTGGCGGATAGATGGATTCCACTTACGGAGTAGGAAAATGGCAGACATCTTCATCAGCCACGCCGTTGCGGACAAGGCTCTCGCCGAGAAGCTCGTCACCTTCCTGAAGGAGGCAATTGGTGTGCCCTCTAATGCCATTTTCTGCTCGAGCGTGGATGGGCATGGAATCCCTCTTGGTGACGACTTCAACAAATACATGAAGGATCAGATTCAGAAGCCCAAGTTAGTCATTCTTCTCATGACGCCCCGTTACATGGAGAGCTGGTTCTGCCTGATGGAGGTGGGAGCAGCATGGGCGATTTCGCTTAACCCACTTCCGATCGTGGTCCCTCCGGTGCAGTTCAACGTGATCGCCAGCACGCTCGGGTTGAAGCAGGGCTGGAAGATCGACGACCACGCAAAGCTCATTGATCTACGGGCGAAAATAAAGGAGACGGGCATCGTCCTGGAGCCCCGTTCCGAACACGATTGGGAGAGGAAGCGCACTGCTTGGAAAGCTGACCTCGGCAGACTCCTCAAGAGCATCGCCAAGCCGACGAGTGTCACCGCCGCAGACCACGAGTCCGTCAAGCAGGAGTTGGAGGAACTTCGGCAGCAGTATTCCAATCTCGAAGAAGAGTACCAGGCGGCCAACGAAACTATCGAAGAACTCAAGGCGGCGAAGGATCCGGCTGCAGTAAAGGCAATCATGCAGAAGAAGTCCGGCTTCGACGCCGAGGCGCGCTTCGATGAGCTCATCGAAAACGTTTCAAGAGCGCGGCCCAAGATTTCGATCTGGTTCTATAGGAGCAACGTGCTGATGGATCGCTATGGTAAGGCAGCTACAATCGACCCCCGAGACCAGCAGCAAAAGGCAGACATGGAAGCCGCCATCCAATACAACTTGGCCGATCCCGATGTGCCACATGATTTCCTCTGGAAAGGCACCAAGCTGAAGCGAGTAGCGAGTGCCATGAAGGAGCTGGAGGAATTCCTAGAGAGTCCGGAAGCCCAAGAATTCGTGAAGAGCAAGGAGGCACAAGGCATCTCGATGGAGCCCGACGACCTCGATTTCTGGGAGCAGCATATTTCGTAGAGCACAGCTCGGAGCGACAGAAGCAACGAAGAGCATGGACAGATGGATTCAATCAAAGAGAACTGGCTCGACATGAAAACTTAGGTTGTTGGTGTTCATGATATGGTTTTCACAATCATCGATACTACTTGTATCGGTAAGGCTACCGACGGAGGCTGCCGCACTGAGTCCTATAGCAAGTACCGCTATGAACGCCCGGATCGATCCGGCGCGCAAGGGCCGGATCGATCGACCCAGGCCAAAGGAAATTGGCTAATCCTGCTCTTTACGCCACCTCTTAAGGGTTTCTCTGCGCTTGCCTTGGCCGACGACTTTGCGCCCGACCATGGTGGACCCGAATCCTGCTTTCGACGGTGCCTCTCCAATCGTTTCTATGCCCTTCTCCGATTTCTTGATCGGGCCGACGTTGCCAGGTTTGCCCTCATTGTTCTTTTCATCGCGTGACATATGGCCCTCACACAGGCTTGCGTGCAAACTCACCAAGGGGAGAGCCAGGTCCCCCAGCGGTCAAGGTGAAACAGCCTCTCTGGCGGTTCAGCTTATGCCGCCTCCGCCACTCCACTGCGCTCAATCTTCATGATGCGATGGGTCACCACATCGGCTGCCAGCGCAAGGATTCGATCGCGTCCGTCCATCATCATTGAAAGTACGCGCTCGTACTCCTCGTCGAGAATTTGCGAGACCTCGACTTCCAGTCGTTCGGGCAACGGCTTGCTGGCGAGTTCCTTGACGGTGCCCATGAAGACAGGCGTCTTGCCCAAACCGTAAGATCCGATCATCCGCCGAGCGACAGCGGTTGCTCGTTCGATGTCGCTGCCAATCGTGCCGCCAGAGCCGATGGACGGGTCTCCAAACACCGCAACCTCCGCAGCCATCCCGGAAAGACTCACCGCTATTCGGTTGCGCAAAGTCGTAGTGGTTGGGAAATAATCCGGGACCAGATCGAATGTCGTCTTCCCACCAAGGAATCCGTCCAAGCTAGGATCGAAACTGTCCTTGATCTCGATTGTCGCACTGGCCGCATGTCCGAGCGCTAGTGCAGCCAGCGCATGCCCGACCTCGTGGGCCGCTAGCCTGAGCAACTGCTGGGACGTATAGAGCAGCTTTTCCGGAAGCTGAGCTTCCAGATCGCTTAGCTCAATGTCTCGACCTTCATTCCTTGCCGCGTTTAGTGCTTTCCCAACCAAGCGTTCAAGATCTGCACCGGCCTTCCCGTCGAGTTCCTCTGCAATATCAATCAAGGATTCGAGCGGCAGTGAGCCCCCAGCATGGTGGTTCAGGATCTTTGCCCTCGTCAGCCTATCCGGTAGCGAAAGCTCGAAGTGATCGTCGATCCTTCCGGCCCGCAAAATCGCCGGGTCAATCCAATCAGGATAGTTCGTGGCACCCACCACGACGATGCCTTCCCCTAGGCCTGACAGGAGGGTCAGGAAATCTGTCACGACGACCTGCCAATACTGATCGCCATGATGGCCTGACGGTCGCGACAGTCTGGTGCCAATCGCGTCAATTTCGTCGATAAAAAGGACGGCCCCCTTTCCATCATTCACGTCGTCGAAAGTCTTTCGCATGGCCGCCAACATGTCGTCCAGCGTGCCTGTCGATTGCCAGGCGCCGACCGTTGTGGAAACCAGCCTCATCCCAAGGGCGGTCGCAAGTGCGGAAGCGAATAGAGTCTTGCCTGTCCCGGGCAGTCCCGAAACTAGAACGCTGGCCCGGGCGAGCTTCCATTCCAATGTCCGTTGACGCCAGCGCGATACATTCTCGACCAAGTCCCTGGCCCAAGGCTTGACCTCGTCGTAGCCAGGCAATTCGAAAAGACTGGGACCAACCGAGCCCAACCTCTCGAAATCGTCAATTTCTTGAATCCCATCTTCGTCGAAACTCGGTTTCAGAACCGCCGCAAGGACAACATTTTGGGGACGATTGACTACCCCTGACAGGACGACGTCTGACAACGGCGCCTTCCCCGAAATGCGCCGGGCAGCGTTGATGTGCTGCGCCGTTGGCGGCTCGACGAACAAGACAGCCATCGCCGCAAAGCGCACGTCTTTCGGAACCTCGGCAATATCTCTTGCGATAAGAATATCGAGACCCTTGAGATCGAAAATCGATGCTGGCCTGTGTGGAGCCCCCTTTTTCCGAACCGGGTTCGCCAGGCGCACCCGGATATCCTTGTCGACCCAGTCATCGGCCCATCGATCGCGTAGGGTGCCCAGAATTGCTAATGCGGCGGCCTCGTACTCCTCAGTGCGATATCCTGGGGGAACAACGAAGACGAGGAAGCCACTGACGCCATACCGTAATCGGCCGATCGCTTTCGTAGCACGAACCAAACCACAGCCAGCTAGGAACATGCCTGAATCCTTTGAAAGCTTTTGGTTTCGGGTCTTGGCGTCGACGAACTGCATTTCAGTTCCCCCTGCCCCGAGCGCGCCCGGCCAGGCGATACCAACGGTTCATCGTCCTCGCGATGCCACGTTCCGCGTCCAGGAAGAACAGTTGGCTTGTCACGATCTCCTTGCCCTCCCGTAGACGTGGATGGCCGCTAACGATCCCCGAAAGCGCGTATGCATGTCCGACAACTGCTTTGTAGCCGTCAAGCAGCGGCGCATTGGCAATATCAATCATTTCGAATTCACCTGCGTTCGCCCGGTGAATGTCCTCGAGCAGGCGCTCGGTCGTTTGGCTATCTATCCATTGAAAGGTGTTCACGCGCTTTCCCTGTCGGCTACGATTCGATCTGGTAGAATCGAATATCTGATCTTCAGTAATTCGAATCTTATTTATCGCATTTATTTGCGTCGAATCAGCAATTGTCAACTATCGTTTGATTGCCGAAGGATTTGGTGACACTCAGTCCCTATGAGACCGCCTTCCCGCCTCCTCACAGCCGCTCGCCTCATCGTCGGTCAAACCCAGATCGAGGTGAGCAACGATTCCGGCGTGAGCTCCAGAACGATCTACATGGCTGAAAACGGTACGGCTGGAATTGCGAGCGTTGAGAAGCTCGTTCGGCACTACGCGAGTAAAGGCGTGACCTTTACACCCCCCACCGGGTCGACTGGTTGGGTAATTCACACGAAGTTTCTTACCCACCAGTACGATGACGAGCATCTGGCTCCTCGGCAGTAAGCGACGGGGTCTCAGGTCCTGATCACCATCAGGTCACCGTTGCCCTCAGGTGACCACTCACGCGTCTTGGCCCGGTTTCGACTAGCCTGGCTAGAATTCCGATCTTTTCGATTCAGAATTCCATTTCATTGGTGCGGACAAAGGCTCCGGTCGGACGACCGCGCCAAAGCCAGGTCCAAGGCACATCCTACCACGCTTCGCGATCAGCTTGGCAACCACTGGTCGGTTGGACATAGGGCACCGCATTTCCGGACAGAATTGCATTTAGTTGGTCCGGACACATGAAGAGACTCCTAGCGGCACTGAAAAAAACGATTCAGGGATACGTGAAATCGTCAAAAGCAGCCTTAGAGCGACGTTTCGGAACCAAACAGATGGAGACATTTTGCGAAATCGCCTCGAATTTATCTGGCTCCAACTCGAAGAAACTTCAGGGAGAACAATGCGGTAATCCCTAGGGTGTATGAGATTTTTCGACGAAAAGATAATTTTGAACTGAGCCTATACCAACGTTGATCTATCGGCCTGTCGACCCGCGACAGGTCCATTCAAAATCTTTGATGATATCCATAAATCCTATTCGTTTGATTGATGGACACGAAGAGCCCATATCAGTGGTCAGGTTCTTAACCGTCGTGCGAAGAGAAAAGGAAAGCCGACATGACCACCATCACCTTAAGGGAAAGCAAGGCCTCCCATTCGGAACTCTATCCGCAGATATCAAGCTATGCCCGCAAGCTGGCTCGCGCTTGGCACCAGTGGCAGGCAGCCCGCGAAATCGAATCCATGCCGTTCGACGTTCGCAAGGACATCGGTTGGCCGTCCGCTGATGAAACGGACGAGCGCAAGGCGATGTAATGGATGCGACATACCTCCCAGGATGAAGGCGGCTGCCGGCTTCTTGCCAGCGCCGCCTTCACTATTTTAGCCACCCTCAATTTAATCTTGAATTTCATAGACATCTATTAGCGCCAGCAGTATCGGCGCGACAAATGTCCGCTCCGATCATCAATTGACAAACATCAAGCCTGGCAATGTCGCAAATTTACTCTTTGCGGCCGCAGATATCTATGCCAATGTCGCTTTTAGAATATCGAAGGGACGCATTCCAAGCAACGAATAGAGCATTCGCCCTCGTTTACGGATTTGCCTCATGAACAAGATGCTGCATAAAAAACGCTCTCTCGTCTTCTTCATGGTTCCCCAGTTTACCATGCTGCCCTTCTCCGCGGCGATCGATACGCTGCGGATTGCAAATCGCATGCTGGGTTACCAGGCCTACACATGGCGTCTGACCTCCGTCGATGGCGAGAAGGTCTATTCCTCCTGCGGCATCGGCGTGGAAGCTAACACCTCGCTTGCAGACGAACGTCGCAATCTGGGCGGCGAGAACCGGCCGAGCATGGTGCTCGTCTGTTCCGGCATCGATGTCGAAGAATTCAACAACAAATCCGTCAATGCGTGGCTACGCGAGTCCTACAACCGCGGCGTCGCCGTCGGCAGTCTCTGTACGGGCGCACATGTGCTTGCCCAGGCTGGTCTCCTGAACGGCAAGCGCTGTGCGATCCACTGGGAAAACCTGCCGGGCTTTTCCGAGGCTTTCCCGCAGGCCGAAGTCTACGCCGATCTCTACGAGGTCGACAGCAACCTCTACACCTGTGCCGGTGGCACGGCCTCGCTCGACATGATGCTGAACCTGATCGGCCAGGATTTCGGCGAGACGCTAGTCAATCGCGTCTGCGAGCAGCATCTGACCGACCGCGTCCGCAGCCCGCACGATCGCCAGCGCCTGCCGCTGCGCGCTCGCCTAGGTGTCCAGAACGGCAAGGTGCTCTCCATCATCGAACTGATGGAAGGCAATCTCGCCGAGCCGCTGTCATTGCTTGAAATCGCCGATGGTGCCGGCCTGTCGCGCCGCCAGATCGAGCGCCTCTTCCGCCAGGAAATGGGTCGTTCCCCTGCCCGCTACTACCTCGAGATCCGCCTTGACCGCGCGCGCCATCTGCTGGTGCAGTCGTCGATGCCGGTGGTGGAAGTAGCCGTGGCCTGTGGCTTCGTCTCGGCCTCGCACTTCTCGAAGTGTTATCGCGAACTCTACCAGCGCTCGCCGCAGCAGGAGCGCGCCGAGCGCAAGATGACGATGGCGACGGCTCGCCAGGCGATCGCGGCCTGATTTACAAAAGGCGGAGCGGCTACTGCGCCGCTTCGCCTGTCAGCTTCACATCCGAGAAGACCAGATTCCGACCCTTGTGCTTCGCCATGTAGAGAAACTGATCGGCCGCATTCAGATAGTTGTCGAACGTCTCGTAGTCCGAAATCTCGGCCACGCCGATCGATACCGTCACTGACAGATCTTCGTCATCCGCCGTCACCTTCAGGCGCGAAATATCGGACCGTATCTCGTCGCAGAGTTTGGTTGCCGCGCTGGAATCCAGCATCGGAAAGAGAATGGCGAATTCCTCGCCACCGAGACGCGACAGCAGATTGTCGCTTCCCTCGAATATCGTGGCGAGACGCCGCGCCACCGCCGTCAGAACCTTGTCGCCGATCTCGTGGCCATAGGTGTCGTTCAGCCGCTTGAAATGATCGATATCCATGATCGCGACCGAACTCACGGCCTTCTGCCGCAGACAATCGGTGACGATCTTCGGCCCGAGCTCGTAGAAATATCGCCTGTTATAGAGACCCGTGAGGTAGTCGCAGGCCGCTGCCGCCCGCAGCTGCTTGAGCTGTGTCAGCGTTTCGACGTTGTTGGCAACCCGGCACTGGAGCTCCTCGGCCACGAACGGCCGGTAGATGAAATCTGATGCGCCTGCCTTCAGGAAAGACGCCGAGAGCATACGGTCGTCGGAGGACGATACTCCGATGATCCGCAGCCGGTCGGAACCAAAGCGGCGCCTGATCTTGCGCGTGAGCTCGTAGCCGGTCATGTCGGGCATGTGGTGATCGGTTATGACAAGCTCGATATCGCCGTAAGTCTGCAGCGCCGCCATGGCTTCTTCGCCGCTGCTCGTCTCAACCACCATATACTGCTGCGACTGCAGCAGGCTCGTCAGCGTTTCGCGGGCAGACCTGACATCGTCGACGACGAGAACACGTGTCTTCCGGTTCGCCAGGGCGCGGCGCACGGCCGCGACGATATTGTCGAGCGCAAACTCGCCGTCCTTGACCACATAGTCGACGACCCTGCGCTCCATGATCTTGCTGCGGGTCTTGAGATCGAAGGTGCCCGTGAAGACGATTGTCGGGATGCCATGCGCGATCGCGCAGTCCAGTGCCTCGCCGTAGGGCGAGTCAGGCAGGTTCAGATCAAGCACGGCCATGATGAAACCGTGATGGTCATGGGCGATAACATCGCTCATGCTCTTCAAGGTCGAACAGACTTTGACGTTGAGACCCAACTCTGCGTGGAAGCGATGAGCGAGAACTGTCGCAAACATGCGAGAATCCTCAACCAAGAGTATCGTCGGCGCACCGAAACGTGGCCCCGCGCCTCCCCGATCGCTCTCCGATTGAAACGTCATCCAATCCCGCCCCGCGCTTGGTTCGCCCCCGAATCGGGAAAAACGACCAGCTTTCATAGACGATAACTTACAGGTGCCCTTAGGTGAAGCGGCCGGACCGGCGCATTACCTACAATTGTAGAAATATCGAGGCGCCGGTTCGCCATTGCACAGTCGTAACTGCGCATCGCAATGAAAAAGCCGCCTGTCCTTGCGGACACGCGGCTAGTTTGAAGATTTTCGGAAGAAATCGGCGGATTAGGCGACCGCACGCTGCTTGTGCATCTGCTGAATCTGCAGAAGAGTATCCAGGTTTTGATTGACGCGGCAGTAGAATTCTTCGTCGATAAACGGACGCAACATGAAGTCGTTGCCGCCAGCCTTGAGGAATCGCGCCGACAACAGCCGGTTGGATGACGACGAGACGCCGATGATCCGCAACTCATGCGAGCCGATGCTGGCGCGAATGCGTCGCGTCAGTTCGAAGCCGTCGATGTCGGGCATGTTGTAATCGGTGACCATCAGGCCGATGTCGCGATTGGCCTTCAGCGTCTCAAGCGCCTTGGCGCCGTTCTCAGCCGTGCTGACCCGGAAATTGTAGCGCTTGAGGCGGCTGGACAACAGCGCACGCGCCGTCGGGCTGTCGTCGACGATCAATACGTGATGGCGGTGGTTGGTGAGGAAGCGGCAGATTGCTTCAGCGAGCATATCGACAGCAAAGACGTTGTCCTTGAGGATATAGTCGACAATGTCCTTCGCCATCAGCTTGTCGCGCATGCCTTCCTGGAAGGTACCGGTAAAGACGATGGTCGGGATGCTCAGGTCCACGAGATATTCAAGCGCCTCGCCATTCTCGGCGCCCGGCAAGTTGATGTTCGAAACCGCAAGTGTAATCGGATGGGAAGACTTGTCGTAGCAGAGCTGCAACTCCTCGAAATTCCTGCAGATCTCCACGTCGATATTGAAGAGTTCCTTCAATCGCTTGCTGACCATCGACGTGAAAACGTTCGAATCTTCAGCAAGAACAATGCGTGCATCGGCAAACATGCTGGCGGAGTACTGCATGCCCGAAATTCCCAGAAACGACATTTCCAAACCTTTTGATAAAGCTCCTGTCCCGTCCCAAATCGGTAAAGCAGGCGGCTTGAATAAGTATTAATTGATGCTCGCGGAACGCGCGCCAAACCCGCGCCGACAAGGGCCGCCGCCGGTTTCTTCGAAACATGCTTAAAATACTATGCTAGTCGAAAAGCCCGGCAGCCATCAGCTCTTGGCGTTTCCATCGGCCGTCTTGCTCCGCAGCCGGCGAACGCGACCATCGTCCTCGTCGATTTCCGCTTCCGGTTCCGGCTTCTCGATATCGGCAACCGCCGGCTCCGCGCCGATCACATCGGGCTGACGGTGGAATACGACGTCGCTCTGCGGCAACGGGATTTCAATGCCCTCGGCGCGGAAGCGCTTCAGGATCGCAATGCGCAGGTCGTTGCGAACCTTCATGCCATCGCCCATGTCGGCCAGCATGAAGCGCAGTTCGAAATCGAGCGAATACGGCCCGAAGCGCAGGAATTCGACATGCGGCTCGGGATTGCGCAGGACCAGCGGCACCGCATTGACGAGTTCCAGCAGGATATCCATCACCGCTTGCGGGTCGGAATGGTAACTCACTGAGACCGGAATCTCCGAGCGCCCCATCCTGTTGCGGTGCGTCCAGTTGCCGACCTGCGCGTTGATGAGCTCCGAATTCGGAACGATGATCGACTGCTTGCGGAACGTCTCGATCTCGGTCGCGCGCACGGAGATGCGCTTCACGATACCTTCCGCGGTACCTGATACGACATGGTCGCCAACCTTGAACGGCCGCTCGACCAGAAGAATGAGACCGGAAACAAAGTTCGAGACGATGTTCTGCAGGCCGAAACCGATACCGACCGACAGTGCCGACGCGAAGAGCGCAAAGCTCGAAAGGTCGATGCCGGCAGCCGACACGCCGATCAGGGCCGCAATGCCGACACCGAGATAGCCGATACCCGTCTTGACCGAGTTGCGCACGCCGAGGTCGACATGGCTCCGCGCCATGACGTTGCCATCGAGCCAGCGCTGCACCCAGCGCGTCATCAGATAGCCGAAAGCGAACAGCACGATGCCGGTCACGATACCAAGCAGGGAAATCGTGATCCCGCCAAGCCGCACTTCGGTGAACAGCCGGTAGGTAATCAGCACGAGATCCTGAACGTGGAAGCCCCAGAGCAGCAGGATCAGCGGAATTCCGGTTGCAAGCGCTACGCCATAGATCAGGAAGCCGACGAGCAGCCCGACCTGATCGACGGCCACAGGCCCGAGCTTGAAGCGCCGCGCCAGGAATCGCCCGGGCATCGTGTCGCCGAATGTCTCCGTCCGCGAGATCGCCTTGCCGGACAACAGCCCGATATAGGTCGTGACCCCGACCGCTCCGGTGACAATCAACTGCGACGCCACGAAGCGCGCCAGGCCCACATAGCCGGTCACCGCCGCGATGATCAGCCCGGCTCCGAGCACACGCAGAATGATCGCCATCCCGCGCGGCCAATGGCGTCCTGGCGCATCGGGGTCGCCGTCTCGCGCCAGCATCGGTCGGCCGAACGACGCCGCGATGAGGATCAATCCTATGATCAGCGCAGCCACGAGGCTTCGCACGACCGTCAGTACCAGCGGAGAGCCCATCGCCTCGCTGATGCTGCCGAGGAAGTAATCGAGAGCATGAACGACGGCCATGGCGAGCAGGCACGCACCGAGCGAGCTTGCCCCGCGGTTGGAGAGCTTGACCAGGCGCCAGTGCGGCTCGGCCGGCGCGAACACTGCATTCGTGAAGCGGCGAACGAAATAGACGAGGCCGATCGAGGCAAAGAGCGAAGCGATGACGGGCGCGATATCAGGCCGCAGGACGTTGAAACTGCTGAGGAAGAAGTAGGACGATACCAGCAGCGCCGCGAGCGAGAAGCTTCTGATCAGTGTCGACCAGAAGGCGATGGACAGACGGCTTATATAGGACGGCTGCTCGTTGGTTTCCTTGCGCTGGAGATATCGGCCGAAGAACCGATAGCCACCAGACAGAAGGATGAGGGCCGTCGCCAGCGACATGAAGATCGCGGCGAGAAAGGCCATGCTCTTGAATTTCAGAACAAAGCCGAGCCAGCTCGCCAGAGCCTGCGAAAACGCCGTCCACTCCTGCGTGAACGCGCTTGCGGCATCTTCGAGGACCGATACGGAAATATCCGTGCGGCGCAGCAGCGTGTCGGCAAAAAGCGTCCTGCGAAGCTGCGCGACCTCATTCACGAGCTTGCCGATTGCTGCCGTCAGATTATCGGTATCGCCGGTGATCGCATTGATCTGCGCCCGCTCCGCCGTCAGGGCATTGCGCTCGGTCGTGACGATCTCAGCCTCGGGTGGCTGACCTTCCTTGGGAGGTTCGCCGAGTTCGGCGAGACGTGCCTTGATTTGATCCAGCCTCGGACCGAAACCGCCGGAGATCGCGACGAGGGAACGGTTCAGCTGATCCGCCTTGCCGGCGCTCGCAACGAGCGCGTCATCATCGTCGGATGCTTGCTTGACGGCGCTCTGCAGCGAAGCGAGATCAGCCTTGGCCTTTTCCAGATCCTTCGCCGCCTGCTCGACCGCTGTGCTAGCAAGCTTGCCCGCCTCAACCGGCTGCTGTTGCTGGGTCTGAGACGGCGCAGGTTGCGGCTGTAGCGTCTGCGCGTGGATAAGGCCCGCGCCGGCCGCAGCCACCGCGAGAAAGAAAAAGCTCCGAACGAGAATGTTTGTCAGCCGCAAAATGTCCCCGCCTGGGTCTGTTTTTCAGAGTGAGCGCCTGCTTTTCATAGGAGAAAGGCGACAGAAAGGCGAACCGGGCCTTAACCGCGCTTATGGCCTGAAACCTCCGCCCCTGCATCGCGCGCCAATTGCAAGAATCGGAAAGAAGAAAGGATCCCGATCGCCCCAATCACGACGAAAGCCAGCCGGAAATCGATGAGGCCAGGACCTTCCAGACCACGCAGCGAAACCGAAACATTAAGTACGGCGGCAGCGATTGCAACACCCAGCAGCATCGATACCTGCTGAAGCATGCTCGACAGCGTCGAGGCCGAGCTGCGCTGCGCCGGGTTGATATCAGCGAAAGCGAGCGTGTTCAGCGCCGTGAACTCCATGGAGCGCGACAGGCCGGCGACAAGAAGCAAGGCGTAGGTCACGACACGCGGTGTCTCGGGCGTCAGGAAACCGCAGCCCATGATCGACAGCGCCGCAATCATGCCGTTGAAAAACAGCACCGTGCGAAAACCGAGCTTGGCCAGTAGAGGCGTCGTGACCGCCTTCATGCCGAGATTGCCGAGGAAATAGACGAGCAGATAGGCGCCCGCTTCGATCGAGCTCAGGCCGAAGCCAAGCTGGAAGAGCAGCGGCAGGAGAAACGGCGTCGCATTGATCGCGACACGGCTCGCGGTACCGGCCGACAAGGTTGAGACTGCATAGGTGTGGACCTTGAAAGCCGAGAGATCGAGCAACGGATTGGCCACCCTCAGGAAATGTCGGGTCGCCATCACGGAGAGAATGATGCCCGCGACCAGCATCAGGGCAATGGGCGCGAGGCCACCATCCCATTTCACTGAAAGCTCCAGCGCGGCGAGAAGCAACGTCAATCCTGCGGCACTCAGGACGAACCCGCGGACATCGAGCCTGCCGGCATTCTCTTCCCTTTGCTCGGGAACGAAACGCCACACCAGCGCCATGCCCAGAATGCCGATCGGCAGGTTGATCAGGAAATTCCAATGCCAGCTGGCATAGGTCGTGATGAAGCTTCCAAGCAGCGGGCCGACGACCGGAGCAGTGAGTGCCGGCCAGGTGATGAGTGCGATCGCCTGCACCAACTCGGATTTGCGTGCGTTCTTGAGAACGATGATGCGCCCAATCGGCGTCATCAAGGCGCTCCCGGCACCCTGGACGGCGCGCGCAACGACGAACTCGGTCAGGCCGTGTGAAAGGCCGCAAAACAGCGACGCCAGCGTGAATACGGCGATCGACGCCATGAAGACGCGACGCGCGCCGTAACGGTCGCCAAGCCATCCGGACAACGGGATGAACGCCGCCATGGTCAGCATGTACACGGTAATGCCGATGCTCATCGATACCGGCTGCACGCCAAAACTCGCGGCCATCTGTGGCAGCGATGTCGTGACGATCGTTCCGTCCAGGATCTGCATGAAGAAGGAAACGGCGACGACGAGCGCCACTATCTTCGCCCGACGCGCTGCCTGCGCATCGTCTGTCTTATCGATCGTCTCAACCGCGGTCATGAAACTGCCAACGAGGAATGCAAGAAATTCGAAGCCGGCGAAGCGGGAGATTGCCTCCGAGCCGACCAGCCGTAGATAGAGCGATAATCGCAGGCAGGAAAGACAAAAACGCTCAAACCGCGTCCGACAGGCTGCAAAAAACGCGTCATGCGCGAAATTGCGACACGGAACAATTTGACAGCGATTGGCGATGCCGCCAACCTGCCGACGCTGGCACAACGAGGAACCCAAGGGAGCAGCCGCAACACCGCGAGGACTAACACGGGGCCGCACCATATTCCGCTCCGATCAACCTGCGGCCGAGGATCGAAGAGCCACCCGAGCTTCCACCGAGATTGTTTATTGCGAGACAAGGAGAATTACCTTGGAACACGATCCGCTTTCATCAACAGACTCGAAGATCGACAACGCCGAACTTGCCCTGCTCGATCGCTATTGGCGGGCTGCGAACTACCTCTCCGTCGGCCAGATCTATCTGCTGGACAATCCCCTGCTCCGCGAGCCGCTCCAACCTCAGCACATCAAGCCGCGGCTGCTTGGCCATTGGGGAACGACACCCGGCCTGAACTTCATCTATGCGCATCTGAACCGCATCATCCGCGCCCGCGCGCTCGATATCATCTATGTCTGCGGTCCGGGTCATGGCGGTCCCGGCATCGTTGCCAATACCTATCTGGAAGGCACATACAGCGAGGTCTATCCCGATATCTCCGAGGATATTGACGGGATGCGCAAGCTGTTCCGCCAGTTCTCCTTTCCGGGCGGTATTCCAAGCCACGTCGCGCCGGAAACACCCGGATCGATCCATGAAGGCGGCGAGCTTGGCTACGCGCTCGTTCACGCCTATGGCGCGGCCTTCGACAATCCCGATCTGATCGTCGCCTGCGTCGTTGGCGATGGCGAAGCCGAAACGGGGCCGCTGGCTGCCAGCTGGCAGTCGAACAAGTTCCTGAATCCGGCCCGCGACGGCGCGGTGCTGCCGATCCTGCACCTCAACGGCTATAAGATCGCCAACCCGACTGTGCTTGGCCGTGACAGCGACGAGGATCTTCGCCACCTCTTCCTAGGTTATGGCTATGAGCCGTATTTCGTCGAAGGAAGCGACCCGACCGAGATGCATCGCACGATGGCGACGACATTCGACACGGTCTTCGACCGCATCCGGACGATCCAGCAGGAGGCCCGCTCCGGCAAGGGCCAAAGCGGAATGCCGCGCTGGCCGATGATCGTCATGAGGAGCCCAAAGGGCTGGACCGGCCCGAAAGAGGTCGACGGTCTGAAGGTCGAGGGTTTCTGGCGATCCCATCAGGTTCCGGTCTCTAACTGCCGCGGCGACGACGGCCACCGGCGGATACTGGAGGACTGGATGCGCAGCTACCGGCCGGACGAGCTCTTCGACGCATCCGGTCGTCTGCAACCGGAACTGCGGGCGCTTACCGCCACCGGCAACAAGCGGATGAGCGCCAGCCCTCACGCCAATGGCGGGCTGCTCCGCAAGGAACTCGTCGTTCCAAGCATTCGAGACTACGAGGTGAAAATGATCTCACGCGGCGAGCCCGAGGTCCAGGCAACCGCCGTGCTCGGCAACTATCTGCGCGACACGCTGAAGCTGAACGACGCGACGGCGAACTTCCGCATATTCGGCCCGGACGAGACCGCATCGAACAGGCTCGGCGCCGTCTTCGAGGTCACCGACCGCGTCTGGATGGAGGAGATCAAGCCCTACGACGTCGGTCTCGGAAGCGATGGCAGGGTGATGGAGGTTCTGAGCGAACATCTCTGCCAAGGCTGGCTGGAGGGCTACCTGCTGACCGGGCGCCACGGCTTCTTCTCCTGCTACGAGGCCTTCATCCACATCGTCGATTCGATGTTTAACCAGCATGCCAAATGGCTGAAGGTGACCCGCGACCTTGAATGGCGCAAACCGATATCGTCGCTCAACTATCTTCTGACCTCGCACGTCTGGCGGCAGGACCACAACGGCTTCAGCCATCAGGATCCGGGCTTCGTCGACCACGTCGTCAACAAGAAGGCCGATATCGTCCGCGTCTATTTCCCGCCGGATGCCAACACGCTTCTCTGGGTCGGCGACCACTGCCTGCGGACCTACGATCGCGTCAATGTCATCGTCGCCGGCAAGCAGCCGGAGCCGCTGTGGCTGTCGATGGATGAGGCGATCCGCCACTGCGAGGCCGGTGCCGGTGCCTGGGAGTGGGCAGGAAACGACGACAACGTCCTTTCGCCTGACGTCGTCATGGCCTGCGCCGGCGATGTGCCGACGCTGGAAACCATGGCTGCGGTCGATCTGTTGCGCGAGCTCGTCCCGGACCTGCGGATTCGCGTGGTCAACGTCGTCGACCTGATGACGCTGCAATCGAAAGAGCAGCATCCGCACGGCTTTACCGATGAGGAGTTCGATCGGCTTTTCACCGTCGACCGACCGGTCATCTTCGCCTTCCACGGCTATCCATACCTCATACACCGTCTGACCTACCGGCGAACGAACCACCGCAATATCCATGTTCGCGGCTATATCGAGGAAGGAACGACCACGACGCCCTTCGACATGACGGTGCTGAACGAACTCGATCGCTTCCATCTGGCGATCGAGGCGATCGAACGTATCCCGGGCCTCAAGGACAAGGCGGCCGCAGCGCTCGACAAGCTGAGGGCGAAGCTCGTCGAGCATCACGCCTATGTCCGCGAATACGGTGAGGACATGCCGGAAGTTCGAGATTGGAAATGGAAGCGCTAGAGCGCCGTGCGCTCGTGAGGGCGCACAAGGACGCTCTATCTTATTGAATCTACGCATCAGGCCTGATGCGTAGAGCGCCATGCGTCTAAGCTGTATGGCCGGTCGCCATGGTGACCGGCTTGCCTCCCGTTTCGAACGATATCGGCAGACATCCATGATCGATACTTTGCTTGTTCTCAATACCGGTTCATCGAGCCTGAAGTTTCAGGTATTCCGCGAAGAGAACCTCGAGGTTCTCCTGCGTGGCAAGATCACCGGGATCGGCACCGACCCCAGGCTTCGCGCCGATCTGCCCGGCGGGAAGAAGACCGAAACCGCCTTGCCTGACGACACAGATCATGACGCCGCACTTCGCGCCGTCGTGGACCTGATGAGCGCGCATAGCGAAAACTGGCATACGCTCGCCGTCGTCCACCGCGTGGTTCACGGCGGCCAAGAATTTACCGAGCCGGTCGTCGTCACGCCTGATGTCATGCGCCGTCTCGAAGCACTCATACCCCTGGCACCGCTGCATCAGCCCCATAATCTCGCCGGCATTGCCGCATCGGCGAAACTGGCTGGCGATGCCCAGGACATCGCCTGCTTCGACACGGCATTTCATGCCGGCCACGATGACCTGATAAGCAGCTTTGCGTTGCCGAGCGATCTCCGCGGCAAGGGCATTCGTCGCTACGGCTTTCACGGCCTTTCCTACGAGTGGATCTCGGGCGTACTGGCGGAAAAGCATCCGGATTTGCATCGAGGCCGCGTCGTCGTCGGCCACCTCGGGAACGGTGCCAGCCTCTGCGCGATGAAGGGTGGCGTCAGCATCGACACGACGATGAGCATGACGGCCCTCGACGGGCTGCCGATGGGAACACGCAGCGGCTCGATCGACCCCGGCGCGGTGATCTACATGCTTCACGATCTCGGCCTCGGTGCCGAGAACATCCAGGAGACGCTTTACGAGCAATCCGGATTGAAGGGGCTTTCCGGTATGACAAGCGATGTCGAGCAGCTGTTGGCAAGCAACGATGAAAATGCCGCCTTCGCGCTCGACTACTTCGCGTTGAAGGCCGCGCAATTCGCCGCGGTCATGGCCGTTTCGATGGGTGGCATAGACGGCATCATCTTTACCGGCGGTATCGGCGAACACGCCGCGCCCGTACGGCAGGCGATCCTCGATCGCCTGCGTTTCCTTGGAGATTTCAAGGTCCTGGTCATTCCGACGAACGAAGAACGCGTGATGGCGACGCATGCCAAACGGATTTTGCGAAAGCCCTGATGAGCAGCCGTCAGGCCGCGACGCTCAGCCGGTCGATGAAGCCGGCAACACCGCGCACATTCTCGACCAGCACGCGTATAGCCCGGCGCTCCAGTTCGCTCGAGACGGTTCCCTCGAGAATGGCCCGGGAATCCTCCACCGATACCTTGATGCGGTCACCGTCGAGACCGAGGTCTGCCTGCAATCGCGCACGAATGGCGCGACACAGGGCATCGTCGCCGCTCGCGACGCTGTTTGCGGGAACGCCGGCGATCCCCTTCAGCAGGTCCACGCGACTGATGATGCCGAGAAGGCGCGTGCCCTCGACGACAGGGACCCGCTTGATCTTGTGCGCAAACATCGCCTCGGCCACGGCCGCTGCCGGCGCATTCGGGGCGACGCTGACGAGGTTGGATGTCATGAGATCAGAGACCCGCCAGCTGTGGCTGCGAATATAGGTGTCGTAGTCGACAAGCGAGGTCGCTTGACCCTGCGTTCCCAAATGTCTTCCGCTTCCGAATTCGATGCGGCGCATCAGATCGCCTTCGGTGAGCATGCCGCAAAGATTGCCGTCGTTGTCGACCACAGGCAGACCGCTGATGTCCTTTGCCACCATCAGGTCGATCGCCTGATGCACGCTGCTGTCGGAGCTGATGGTCGTGAGGTTCGTATTCATAAGGTCTTGCGCGAACATGATGATCCCGTTGCCTTTAAATGTCGAAATATCAGGCATCCCGACCGATAGCGCGAAGCGCCCGCCGGGCTTTGCCAACTGACTATTGCGCAATTCCGGCGAGGTGTCGATCAGTTCCAGCTCAACTTTGAGCGGCAAAAACGCACGAGAGCAATGCGCATCGAGCGGCCGAGAATTGACGACTGCCAACTCTGCCACTACCGGCCGCGCTGCGCGCGGGGCGGAACGCCTCTGCACTCCCTACCGCACAGCCGTCAGCTTGGCGCGGCAGGCGGCGGCCTCGCGCTCGCCCCTGGCGGCACCGGGGGCAATACCCGTCTGCGGTATCTTCGTCACGACATCCCAGACGAGCTGCTGCATCCGCAACGCCGCCGCTGCCGTCAGGGACGCGGCCGGCGTCCCGTCACCGCGCCGAAGCTCGTAGGGCAAACCCTCGGGACTGCATTGATAGAGCACCGCATAGTGTGTCAGCGCGACCATATAGGCGCCGTAATCGTTGAAATGGATCATGTCCCGCTTGCCGAGCTTGTCGACGCGGAACAGTTCTTCGCGCTTGGATAGACCCTCGATCTCGCCGGCCTCGATTGCCCGCGCCACGCGTGCCATCACGCGGCCAGCCGGGATAACGTAGATGGGGCGTTCGCCTCCCGTCGGTACGCCCGCCTGCAGCAGAATTTCACCTTCCCAGTATCGACCGGGATCCGCGTCGAGCCGCTGCAGCCAGCCCTCGGGATCGTCGAGCTGGCTCCATGTCTCGTAGAGATAGATGCGGATATCCGGCCTCGATTTGCGCGCCAGATCGGCCCAACGGCGCACATATTCGGGACTGTCGAAATAGCGGATGGCGTCACGGATCTCGACCATCTCGGTCATCACGAATACGTCGTAATCGCCGCTCTGCAGGGCCTGCCGCGCATCACGATAGCGAGGATGGTTGTTCTCGGCGGCAAATCCGTTGATGCGGTCGCTTGGTCCCCAATGATCTTTCAGTGGAGTGCCCCAACCGAGCTGGCTTTCATAGGCATGCCCCTTCGGCGCCAGTTCGGCAAGCATGGCTGGCATGTCTCTTCCAACCAGGCTATGTCCGAGGTGGAAGACCCGCAGTGGTCCGCGAGGCGCCGGCAACGGATCGGAGTAAAGGGCTTCGAATTTGGCAAGACCCGCATTTGTCGGCGGGCTGCTCGATCCCGCGACGGCGAGGCCAAGAACCATCAGCGCGCAATTCTTCAGCCACCGCCGGACCTGCGGCGTGCGAGCCAGTCGCTGGCTAGACGGCAAGGGCGTGTCCACGTCGGCTATCCTCTCGAAACTCGATCGACAGCACAATTTTCGATCGCGAGGGAGAGCGATGCAATCGCACCTTTAGCGGTAGGATGCAGCTGGATTTCATTGGGCTTCTCATCCAAGCGTGTTTCTGATGGCGCGCATGAATATCCGCGCGCCGATCGAAATCAGCGCATCGGGAAAATCATAGTCCGGGTTGTGCAGGCGCGGATGGCCTTCGCCGGCACCGAGAAAGAACATCGCGGACGGTGCCACCGTCCGGAAGAGCCCGAAATCCTCGGATGCCTTCATCGGCAACAGCGCGCTCTCGCTCTCGACGCTCACACCTTCGTCCGCAAGTGCCTGATTGAGAACGGCCGTCGCCTCAGGTGAATTGAAGCATTGCCGGAAGACATCCTCGTAACTGATCTCGAGCTGCAAGCCAGTAACACGCGCCTCCTCGCCGGCAAGCCGCTCGGCAGCCTCGACGAGTTCCGCCATCTTGTCGTCGGTCAGCGTTCTCAACGTCGCCCAGATTTCTGCGTAGCCGGGACTGATCCCGAAGGCCGGCTCGCCGAGCCGGGCATGGGTCACGGTCACAAGCGTATAGTCGGGACCAAGCGGCGCGTTGTTGCCGAGCGCGGTCAGGCCGCTCAGCAGGCGTCCCAGAGCAAAGGTCGGAGCAATCCCATCCTCCGGATAGGACGCGTGCGAGGTCTTGCCGCGAAGGATGACTTTCATCCCGCGAGACGCACAGTTCACGGGTCCCTCGCGCAGAAGCACGTGGCCCAGCGCCGCCCCCGGAAAATTGTGCAGCGATAGGGAGAGATCAGGCCGCAACGCGGCAAAGGCCGGATCGGAAAGGACCGCGGCCGCTCCTGCGCCATTCTCCTCCGCCGGCTGGAAAAGCAGGACCACGCGGCCCCTCTCGGGTCCTCTCTTCGCAAGACCGGCCGCCAACGCAAGCAATATCGCCATGTGGCCGTCATGGCCGCAGAGATGTCCCTTGTCGGAGACAAGTGAGCGATGCGGCACATCCGAGATTTCTTCAATCGGCAGGCCGTCCAATTCCGCGCGGACGAGGACGGTCGGCCCATCGGCTGCACCTGCATAAACAGCCGCAACCCCGTGCCCGCCTAGCGCCTCGATCAGCTCGTCGGGACATGTTTCAAGCAGTGCCTGCTTTACCCGTCCCGCGGTTTCGCGCTCGTCGCCCGACACCTCGGGGTATCGGTGAAGTTCCTGCCGAAATGCTGTGATCCGCTGGAGTTCCTGCTCGGTCAAAAACATGGTGTATTTCCGTCCCCGTGTCGGCTGTCAGAGAAATTCGGCGTATTCGCGCCTAGCAATCAGTGATGCCGCCACAGGTCAAGCCATCAGCATCAAGCCTATTGGCACACGGGACCAGTTACCTATAAGGGAGCGGGACGTAAGCAGACAGTATCCACCCGCTTGAGCGGGTGAAAGGTCATGAGGTCCCTTAGCGGCCAGACGTTCTCGCGACGGAATCGATAGAACTCAGCCCGCCATCAGCGCGGGCCGCCCGGCCATGTGATCCGCCAGTATTGCGGCCTGCTCTTTGGTGAGGCGTAGGCCGTCCTTGGTGCGTCGCCAGAGGATATCATCCGCCGTCTTCGCCCATTCGTGATCGATGAGATAGCGAACCTCGACCTCGTAAAGATCGGCTCCGAAGCAATATCCGAGGTCTTCCGTCCGCGAGGAGGCGCCGAGCAGCATGGCCGCCCTCGTCCCGTAGCGACGAACGAGACGGCCGGCGTGCGGTTCGGTGAGAAATGGATAGGCGGTCTTCAGTTTCGCGACCTCGGCATCATAGCCGGTCGCCGGAAAATCGCCGCCCGGCAGGTGACTGCCGGCGGTCCAGGAACCACCCTTCGCCCCGATGGCGCCGGCAATCTTCTCCAGGGCGTGCTCGGCAAGCCGGCGATAGGTGGTCAGCTTGCCGCCGAACACGTTAAGAAGCGGCGCACCGCTGCCCTCGCCTTCGATCTTCAGCACATAATCGCGCGTCGCTTCCTGGGCCTTGGAGGCGCCGTCGTCGAACAACGGGCGAACAGCCGAATAAGTCCAGACGATATCCTCGGAGCGCACGGGTTCCTTGAAGTATTCACTGGCGGCGCCGCAGAGGTAGGCAATCTCTTCTTCGGAAATCTTCACATCGCGCGGGTTACCGGCATAATCCCGGTCCGTCGTACCGATCAGCGTGAAGTCCTGCTCATAAGGGATCGCAAAGATGATGCGGTTGTCAGGATTCTGGAAGAAATAGGCGCGCGGCCCATCGAATTTCTTCCTGACGATGATGTGGCTGCCCTGAACAAGCCGCACGTGACGCGCCTCATGCTGGCCAAAGGCTTCGCGGATGACATGGTCGACCCATGGACCGGCGGCGTTCACCAACATCCGCGCCTTGTGTGTCGTCTGCACACCGCTGAGTGCATCGACGGTTTCAATCGACCAGAGATCGCCCTCGCGGCGAGCCGAGGTGACCTTCGTGCGCGGCATGATGAGCGCGCCACGATCGGCGGCATCGCGCGCGTTGAGTACGACCATGCGCGCATCGTCCACCCAGCCGTCCGAATACTCGAAGGCCTTCGTAAACAGCGATTTCAGCGGCTTTGCCGCTGCATCGCGGCGCATGTCGAGCACTGCGGTGGCAGGCAAAAGCTTGCGACCGCCCAGATGATCGTAGAGGAAGAGACCGAGTCGGATCAGCCACGCAGGACGAATGCCGCCCTTGTGGTACGGCAGAACGAAGCGCATCGGCCAGATGATATGCGGCGCCATCGCCCAGAGGACCTCGCGCTCCATCAGCGCTTCGCGCACCAACCGAAACTCGTAGTGCTCGAGATAGCGCAAGCCGCCATGGATCAGTTTCGTCGCGCCGGATGAAGTGCCGGAGGCAAAATCATTCATCTCCGCAAGCGCCACGGAATAGCCGCGCCCCGCCGCGTCCCGGGCAATACCACAGCCATTTATGCCGCCGCCGATAACGAAAAGATCATGAACGTGCTGGCCCACGTATTCCTCCGAGCCTGGAACTAATAATGACAAACGCCTGCGGCATTTGAAAGTCGCCACACATAAAACGAAAACAAAACGAATGTCAAACGAAAGCGCTTATGAGGAGGACTGCTCACCGGTCTTGAAGTAGGAGCGGGGCGCTGCGCCGAGCATCCGCCGGAACATCGTCGTAAACGCAGCAACGCTGTCGTAGCCAAGATCGAGCGCTACAGCGGTGACCGTTTCTCCGCCTGCAAGACGCGGCAGCGCCGTGAAGACCGCCGCCTGCTGACGCCATGTCGAGAGGCTGATTCCCGTCTCCTTCCGAAAGAAGCGGGTGAAGGCGCGACGACTCATCGCAAGCCGCTCGGCCCAGTCGTCGATGACAAGCCGGGCGCTCGGATTGTCGAGAAAACCGCGACAGAGGTTGGCCAGCCTCTGATCGGATGGGAAAGGCAGCCCGAGCGGACGATCGGGCAGCCGGAGCACCTCTTCCAGCAAGAGGGCCATGACAAGCTCCCGGCGCCCGGTCCTGGCTTCTGCTACGGGCGCGACCGCCTCGATAATCAGGGCACGGGCAAGATCCGAGACGGCGACGACGCGGATGGCGGACGGAGGATCGCTAAGCACATCGGGCAACACATAGGCGGAGAGCATGGAAACCTCCCCCAGCATGTCGACGGTGTGGACGAGCCCGGCCGGGATCCACAGCGCATGCTGCGGCGGAACCATCCACCGCCCCTGCACCGACGAGACCATCACCACCCCTGCGCGGGCGTAGACGAACTGCGCCCGGCTATGGTTGTGCGGCTTCACATGATAGCCGGCAGGATATTCCGACGGGATCGCATAGACGGGCCCCGACGCCGCCTCGATCGCCGCCAGCCGCTCGACATGAAGTTCGGCCAGCTGGCTCGCCGCTGGTGTCTGTCTCATTTTCGTCATTTTGGCCCACTCGCGAAATAACCAGACCAAAACACGAAAGCGGGACGACGACAAGTCGGCTATCTCCAGACCGTCAAACGACGGAGTAGAATCGTGACAGACAACGCAATGACGGCAGGGAAACACTCTGCGGAACAGACGGTTTTCGGGATCATCATGGCGGTGAGCTTCTGCCACCTCCTCAACGACACCATGCAGTCGCTGATCCCGGCGCTTTATCCGATGATCAAGGAAGGCTACGGCCTCGATTTCACGCAGATCGGCTTCCTTGGCCTCGTGTTCCAGGTCACTGCGTCACTTCTACAGCCGCTGATCGGCATCTACACCGACAAGCGCCCGTTGCCCTATTCGCTTTCCATCGGCATGGGCTTCACGCTGATCGGCCTGGTGCTGCTGGCCTATGCGCATGCCTACTGGGTGCTGCTGGTCGGCGCCGGCGTCGTCGGTCTCGGCTCGGCCGTGTTTCATCCGGAGTCCTCGCGTGTCGCCCGGCTGGCATCCGGCGGACGTCACGGCCTCGCGCAGTCGCTGTTTCAGGTGGGTGGCAATTTCGGCTCGGCGATCGGCCCGCTGCTGGCGGCGTTCATCGTACTGCCGCGCGGCCAGCACAGCGTCGCGTGGTTCTCGCTGGCGGCCCTGACCGGCATGATCATCCTGTGGCGCGTCGGCGCCTGGTATGCCGAACACCGCAAGAGCAACGCCGGCCGCAAGGCCCCAACAGCCGCAGTCCAGCTGCCGCGCAAGAAGGTCATCACCGCGATCGCCGTCTTGGCGCTGCTGGTTGTCTCGAAGTACCTCTACATGACGAGCCTTTCGAGCTACTACACCTTCTACATGATCGAGCGCTTCGGTGTTTCGGTTCAGCAGGCTCAGATTCTGCTCTTCGTGTTCCTCGGCGCCGTTGCCATCGGCACTGTCGCCGGCGGGCCTGTCGTCGACTGGTTCGGCACGAAGTTCGTGATCTGGTTCTCGATCCTCGGTGCCCTGCCCTTCACGCTGGCGCTGCCTTACGCCGACTACACCTGGACGATCTTCCTGACGTTCCTGATCGGTGTGATCCTCGCCTCGGCCTTCTCGGCGATCGTCGTTTTCGCCCAGGAGCTGGTACCCGGTCGCGTCGGCATGATCGCCGGCCTGTTCTTCGGCTTTGCCTTCGGCATCGGCGGCATCGGCGCTGCGGGTCTCGGCATGGTGGCGGATCATATGGGGATCGAGTTTGTCTACCGCATTTGCTCCTACCTGCCGCTGCTCGGGCTGCTGACCATCTTCCTGCCCGATATCGGCAAGGGTCGTCGCCACACCGCAAAGGCTAGCCGCTAAGCGGGCACGATCTGGATAGAAAGCAGAAAAGGCCGAGATCAGCATCTCGGCCTTTTCATTTTCCCGACAGCAATCCTCGGATCAGATCGCCGTGAAGCCGTTATCGACAAAGAGATGCGCGCCATTGACGAACATCGACTCGTCGCTGGCCAGATAGAGCGCGGCGCGCGCCACGTCCTCGGGTTCGCCGATGCGACCCTGCTGCGCCGCAATCGCGGCATCCGAAACGTCGACGCCGAGCGCCTGCAACTCGTTGACCTCACGCAGACCGTGCGGCGTACGGATAAAGCCCGGGCAGACCGCATTGCAGCGAATGTTGCGGTCTCGGAATTCAACCCCGATCGCGCGCGCGAACATATGCACGGCGCCCTTGGTGGTGTCGTAAAGCACTTCCATCGGCGTCGCCGCCACCGCGGAGATCGACGAGGTGCAGACGATCGAGCCGCCGCCGGCGGAGATCATTCCGGGAAGCACTGCCCGCGTCATCAGGAACATCGATCGCACGTTGACGGCGTGCAGCCACTCCCACTCCTCGAGCGTCGTTTCGAGGAACGGCTTGATGACGATTGTGCCGGCGTGATTGAAGAGCACCGTGACCGCGCCGAAGCGCTCCTCGACCCCCTTCGCCGCCGCAATGACCTGTGCCTCGTCGGAAACATCGGCGACCCAATAGTCGGCGGTGCCGCCCGCGGCGCGGATGGCCTCGACGGTCTCGAGCGACGCCGCCTCGTTGCGATCGATTACCGCAACCTTGGCGCCCTCGGCTGCAAAAAGCCTCGATGCCGCCCCGCCCATTCCGGTCGCCCCGCCGGAAATGATTGCAATCTTGCCCTTCAACCTGTCGACCATCGTTCTCTCGTTCCCATTGTTATCGCGCCGCGACGACGTGGGCGCGCTGAAAGCAGGTTGGAGAGAATCGACAGTGATGTCCAGCCGTCCGCCAGGGCCTGATGCCATAGCGTTAAGTCACCGAAAGGAGACATTCTGCTGGATCGGTCTGAGACTAATGGAGGGTGTGTGACGGAGCTTTGTCGTTCTGGAACTGATCGACAAGATTGATCCCCTGCTGCAGCAGGATTTCGGCGGCCTTTAAATTCGTCGTCGAGAGCTCAACGGCATTTCCCCGAATTGCCAGGGCAAGATTCATCGAGTTCGCGGCAAAGCGGATGTTGCCATCAGAGAAGGCCTCGCTCGCCCGCGCTTCAAGCGCATCGGCAACGGTCGCAAAGAACTGTCTGCGCTCGCGGATGCTCATTTCCAGAAGTGTCTTAGCAGTTTCCATCGTCATGCGTCCTTTCGTCCGCAGCAGATCGTCACACGGCGTTGTTGCCGCGGCCGATGCCTGCGCAAGGTTGGCTTCTTGTGGAATGAGATCGGCGGTTCTGGCCGCACGGATCGTATGGCGCGGAGATAGGCGTCAACCTGGGCAGTGACAAGGCGAAGCGACGCAAATCACGCGAATACCACCTATGCAGCGGCGGCACGGCACAGCGGAAATTCCGCCGTCATTTCGTCAAAAAGCTTAGCGCGCACCGTCAGAGACGGCGACCCAGTGCAGAAAATTAATAGCTACACGACCGGTTGTCGCTGGGCCTGAACCCATCAAGGCAGGCACGATTCATGGAATCGCCAGGATAGTAGCCGGAAGCCGATCCCATCGAATTCGGAGGGGTCGCGCATGCCGACGCCAATGCCGATAGCCCGATCATCATGCCGGCAGCAGCGAATGCCAGAAACCTTCTCATCTATGATTCTCCTTACCCGGGCAGTCTCGCCGCTAACGACAATCTAGTCGCGCGATCAGACGGTTGCGAGGGGCACGCCTCAAAGAAACGGAAATAAATGGAAAACTCCAACCCCGACAGGCGCTTCACACCATCCCGTCCGCAACAAACCGCCCTCAGGCCGCCACCTCGATGAACTCGATCGGACCGCCGGGAAGGCTGTCGTTGAAAACGGCACAGGAGAGCTTCTGCCCGAAGACGCAGCCGCTATCGAGGTTCGTCCGATTGCCTGTCGTCAGCGGGTTCTTCGGCGAGGGCGTATGGCCATGGACCAGGTGCTTGCCCCAATATTCGCTCGAATACCCCGGCGCGAAGCGCGTCCACATGAAATCGTCAGGCGACTGATCCTCGAAATAGACACCTTCGTGAACGCCGCCATGAACGAAGATCCGATGCTCGTCCTGGTAAAAGAGCGGCAGGGCCCTCGCCCAGTCGAGGCGATCGGCGGGAATGTCGCCGCCGAAGGACCTGCGGGTTTCCAAGCCGCCGTTTCCGAGCCACCAGCTTTCATCCTGAGTTCCGTCGCAGGCGCCGACCATCATGTCTTCGTGATTGCCCTTGAGGGCGATCCAGCGCCAGCCCGCGGGAGCCGCATCCATCAGCATATCGATGACGGCCTTGCTGTCAGGACCGCGATCGACATAGTCCCCGAGAAACACAATCGTTCCCTCCGCAGCGTAGGCTTCGACCCGGCTGATCATACGCTTGAGCGGACCAACGCAGCCGTGGATATCCCCGATCGCAAACGTATAACTCATCCTTCGGCTCCTGATTTCCCGACCGCCTGCAGAGCAGGCTCTAACCTTGCAGCAACATCGGCAACGCGCCGCCGCTGTTCGGCGTCAGAACGTTTATATAGGCCAGAATCGGATGAATGCCTCTTTTGCAGAAGCGCGCTCTAAGAATGGAGGAGAAGACTAAGGGGATGTTTTCTGTAAACGGCATCCAAAACGCTGTAGGTGGCGCCTGATTACAATGCCGAGAGCATCCGCAAGCCATTGAATTTGTTGGCGACCCCTGCAGGAATCGAACCTGCGACAACCTGCTTAGAAGGCAGGTGCTCTATCCAGCTGAGCTAAGGGGCCTGATATCGGCGCGTCACCGCACCGAATGCATCTCTATCCGCGAACGCTAATCAGTGCGTCCAGGGCTGCGTCCGCGTATAACGGAAATTGTCGGGATACGCTACCGTCTGGCGCTGCGGATCCTTCGGGGCGATCACACGGTAGTCGATGCCGTTGCGCTTGGCGTAGGCTTCCGCCAGTTCCTGCGTCTCGAACGTCAGCTTGAGCTGCTGGCGCATGTCTGATGACGACGTGTAGCCCATGATAGGATCGATCGTGCGCGGCGTCACCTGATCGAATTCGAGGACCCAGAGATGAGTCTTGGCCTTACCGGACTGCATGGCGGTCTTGGCTGGACGGTAGATCTTGGCAGACATTGCTGCAACGCCTCCGAAATTGGGCTTTCGCATTCAAACCGATCGCCCCGGGACGGGGCGACTTTCATGTACGATCACATGAAAAGATGAATTTTGCTTAGCCGCGAATCCTTTCGGTTTCAAGAAAAAACCCGCGGCTACAAAACTCTGTCGGATCAGCCCTTCTGCGCAGCTGATGCAATCGCGTCGGCTGCTTTGCGGCAAGGGGCAAAGAGATCCAACTTCGGATCATAGATGCTGGTTGCGATGTCCATCAGGCCAAGCACGCTGTGGAAGAAGTTGTCATGCGAGGCAGGCTCCGCCGCACGCGCCGCCATGCACGCCGTATCGATCCCCGACGCGGCGCTGAAATCCGGCGCGAACCACGCAACGATCGGAACGCGGGTCTGCTCTGCCGGTGCGATGATATAGGGCGCACCGTGCAGATAGAGGCCGTTCTCGCCGAGCGACTCGCCATGGTCGGAGACGTAGAGCATCGAAGCTGAGACCGAGCTGCCGTGCTCTTTCAGCGTGTCGATGACCTTGGCGACGACGTGATCGGTGTAGAGGATCGTGTTGTCGTAGGCATTGACGATCTCCTCGGGCTTGCACGAGCCGAACTCACCCGTGCGGCAATCCGGCGTGAAGCGTCGGAAATCGTCGGGGTAGCGGCGATAGTAGGCTGGTCCGTGGCTGCCGAGCTGATGCAGGACGAGGACGCTGTCGGTTTTGACGTCTGCAAGCCACTCGTCCAGCTTGTCGAGCAGGATCGTATCGAGACATTCGCCATCCGTGCAGTAGCGCGGGTCGGCGCTGTCAGGCAGGAAGCGATAGGGGATACGGTTGGCGACGCCGTAGCTGCCGGTATCGTTGTCCCACCATTCGACGTTCACCTTCGCATGACCGAGAATATCGGTCAGGTTGTCGGTCTCCAGGCCCTTGCGATGGGTATATTCCTTGCGCGGATAGACGGAGTACATGCACGGCAGGGAAACAGCCGTGGCGGTTCCGCAGCTTGTTGCGTTCGAGAAGTAGATGACACCCCTCGCCTTCATCTCCGGATTGGTTTCGCGTGCATAGCCGCCGAGCGAGAAATTCTGGGCGCGCGCAGTCTCGCCGGTGACGATGATAGTCACGCGCGGCTTACCGTTCGCGCTCGCCGTGCGCTGGTGCGCGTCGGTGCCGAGCGGACGGCGCACGATGTTGCGATCCTCCTCGGAGGCAAAGGCATAGCGCGTCGCGCTGCTGATCGGCAGGAACGGATTGAGCGTCAGCATGACGTCCTTGTGCATCCGCCCGACAGCCGCAAAGGTCTGCGAAAAGCTGAGCGCGGCGCCGACGAAGATTGCAAGACAGGGAATGATGACAGCCATGTTCCAGACGAATTTCCTCAGGAACGGCTTGTGGACAACCCGCACCCACAGAATGAACAGCGACGGCAGAACTCCCTTGATCAGGATGTGCAGAAGGAAGGCCTGCGTGATCAGATGCGCCGACTCGGCCTGCGTCGTCACGGCGGCGTTGCGGATCATCTCCTTGTCGATGATGACGCCGAACTGGTCCGTGAACCATGCCGCGAGAACCGACACCATGATAAAGAAGATCAGGGCCGGCTTGATGAGATACTTGACCGAGAACGTCGTCATCGCCGCGATCGTGATGGCCGTGATACCGACGACGAACGCCGCGAAGGCCATGGGCTTGGTCGACATGTAATCGAACGCGCGCGTCCAAAAGGTATGGTTGGCAACGATCAGGATATAAAGGGCGGTCAGGACCGAGAGGGTGACACTGCCGATGCGCGGGCGCAGGCTCCGACCGGAAGCCGGCTCATGAGAATCGTCCAATATGCTGCTCCGATTAAGGGCGCGCGGACTCGCAACGGTCCGCACCATAAAAGAGCCGCATGCCACCCTTTCCTGACAGTAACCTGAACGCGCCGAAATGAACCTGCATTGGATTGACGATTTTAGTTATTGCAGCCTGCGATCGAACCGTGTATTGCCCTCCTCGTTGGCAACGGAGTGTAGCGCAGTCTGGTAGCGCATCTGGTTTGGGACCAGAGGGTCGGGAGTTCGAATCTCTCCACTCCGACCATCGCCTTTCCCTTTGAGAACGCTGAAGAAGCTCATTTGTTGGGCTCGTCCAGGTTTGTGTTACAAGGTTCGTAGCAAAACGAATGTTGGCAATGCCCGCCGAAGATCGGCGAGCCAGTTCGGTCCCGGACGGCACTTGGTCGTAGCCTATCTGCAATAAAAATCCGTTCCTTGGTTTTATGCCTATTTAGACTTCCCTTTCTCCTTCGGGTAAGTCGGGCAAGGAAAACTAGGAGGGTGGCATATTTTTAAAGGATCTCCATAACAAACCCCCTGTCCGCCCGGACATATCATCGGGAATTTGCTGTCCTCTGAACATACAGCTTGGTCTGGTCCACAGACGGCGCGGGTGCCTGGCCCTTCTTGCGCAGACGCATCGCCGATCACCGCGCCAACAAACCCCATCAACGCTATAAAAAACACCTTCATGACATCCCCCACACCTCACGGATGCCGGATCATAAAATCACAACCCCGCAAAAGGCGAGTCTTTTAATCGACTCATTGCGACTTGGAACAGCCTCTGAGTCATGATCGGGCCAGTTGGGCACCACAACTCGAGCTGGAACCGCAACAGTGAAGCACGGTCACGCATTATCCTGCAGACGTGACGATGTTGATCTATGCGGTTGAGGCAGCGACGAAGCGGTCAGCCCCGTCGGAGCGCATCGGTTAAGTATTACATTTGCTAGACTTGGATCTCTTCGTATTCTTCGGCGCGGCCCACTGCTTACGGCAAGCCGATCGCGCTCACTTCAGTCTGAACATAGGCCGACAACCGGTCACGATCCGCAACAGTGAAGTATATTGAGGCGTCGGCGCAGAAGCCACGTCCGGCACACAAGATGCGTCCACGAGATGACCGCACCTCGCCGGAGAGCACTGGCACTCAACCAACCTAAGACGCCCGTCGGAATGTGCTGAACTGGAACCGCTGGGTGCTGCCCCAGGGCGTCTGGTGTTCGTGACGGCGATGGTCGATCAACGAAAATCCTGGCCCAAGCAGCGTCGAAAGGCTTTCGGCATCATGGCGCGCGACCGGTAGACCACTGCATTTTTCCGGGCCGTCGAGCGCAAACGTTCCCAGAATCAGGTGACCGCCGATCGTCAGCGCCTGCTTCAGGCTTTCGATATAGGCGTTCTGATCGAGCGATTCGGTCAAGAAATGAAATGCCGCGCGATCATGCCAGACGTCGTAATGTCTTTCGGGGCGCCATTGCGTGGCGTCGGCGTCGATCCAGTGAACGCCCTGCCCCTTCCGGCCAAGACGATGCCTTGCCGCATCGAGGGCGGATCGGGAGAGGTCGAGTACGGTCAGATCCTCGAAACCTGCCTGCAGGAGACCGTCGACCAGGCGCGCCGCTCCTCCGCCGACGTCGATAATGGCATTGCCGGGTCGCGCGCCCGTCAGCGCGATCAATTCGAGGGATGGTGTCGCGCTGTCCTGAAACCAGCTGACATCGGTCTCCGACTTTGTCGCATAGACATTTTCCCAATGCTGCTTGGGATCGGTTATCATGGAGATTGTCTCCGCCAATTGCCTCACCGGAACCCGATGCCCGGGAAAACACATCACTGCCGCGGGTTCACGTTACGGCAATGAACCCCTCGCGAATCGCAATATCAAGCAACTCGTCGATGAAATCGCCGAGCGAACCGGACGCCTTGGCGATCGGCGCGACGCGCCGGTTGACGTCTTCGATCGTCACGCCCGGCGTGCGCCATGTTCCGCCATCGGTCAGGAAGTTATGCAGCGTCGGCTGCAGCCGGTCCATCGCATTCGCGAATCGGGCCTCGCTGGTCTCCTTCGCCTCGAATTCGTCCCAGAGCTGGCGGTACTCCAGCGTCTGGTCGTCAGGAAGCAGGCTGAATATCCGCTCGGCGGCCAGCAATTCGCGCTCCGCCTGATCGAGCACCGCGCTTTTGTCAAAGGCGAACGTATCCCCGGCATCGATCTCGACGACGTCGTGGATCAGGAGCATCTTCAGCACCTTCGCAAGATCGATCGGCTCTCTCGAGTGCTCCGCCAGGATGGAGGCCATCAGGGCGAGCTCCCAGGTATGCTCGGCATCGTTCTCCACCCGCGAGCGGTCGAGCAGCCTCGTCCTGCGCAGAACCGTCTTCAGCTTCTCGGCCTCGACGATGAACATCAGCTGGGCAACGAGCCTTTCCCGACCGGTAAAGCCGCCGAGCAGGGCAGCCGCGGAACTATTCGACATCTTTTCCTCGCAAGCCAGTTCGCCACATCGCAAAGACTGCGATGACATCGCGCCGATAAAGCCGGAAACGATGGATGGCGCAAGGCGTGAACCGAGGCCGGGCGACTGGATCAGACCAGCCACATGCGCGGGCGGTTCACTTCTTCCTGGTGGTCGTGGCGCTCAGCATGCGGTCGCCCGGCTTGATTCCGAGCTTTGCGGTGACGCCCGCGTTGAGTTCGACGACATATTTCACCGCGGTGACCGAATCGATGATGTCCTCGGAATAGGGAACCGCATTCTGCTTGATGCCGCGAATGACGCCTGCGGCGTCCACGAACAGCATGTCGAGAGGCAGGATGGTATTCTCCATCCACATCTGCACACGCCGCGAGGTCCCGAAGTCGAAGATCATGCCGGCGTCTTCGGCCATCTCCTTGCGGTACATCAGCCCGCGCTGGCGCTGCTCGTTGGTATCGGCGATCTCGACGGTGAAGTTCAGCCTCTTGCCCGCCGCCGTCTGAATGATCAGCGGTTCAGTGTCGAACTGGACCGGCTGCTGCGCGAACACCGCCGGGGCAACCATCAAAAAAAGCGCCACGAGGGCGCCTTTCGCGATATGACTGAATGACATCGGCATCAGTGTGCACGGCTCACGGGGCTCGGATTGTCGGGGTGGATTTCCGCCGCCATCAGGCCCTTGTCGCCGTCGCCGTAGCGAACCAGAACGACCTGCCCCGGACGCAGCTCCGTAAGCCCGAAACGACGAAGCGTTTCCATGTGAATGAAGATGTCCTCGGTGCCCTCGCCGCGCGTCAGGAAGCCGAAGCCCTTGGTGCGGTTGAACCACTTCACCAGGGCACGCTCGAGGCCGCTTGTGGGCGTTACCTGCACGTGGGTACGCACCGGAGGCAGCTGCGAAGGATGTACCGCTGTTGACTGATCCATGGAAAGAATTTTGAACGCCTGATAGCCGCGTTCACGTCGCTGGATGAGCGCGACGATCCGCGTTCCTTCCAGAATTGTCTGATATCCATCGCGTCGCAAGCACGTTACGTGCAGCAAAACATCCTGCATTCCGTTGTCAGGAACGATGAAACCAAAGCCCTTCGCAACGTCAAACCACTTGACAATCCCAGTGATTTCAATGAGGTCGACCGCTTCCCCCGCGAGTTGATCGAGGTCGGTGAATTCCTTCGATGAAATTCTGTCAGCCATTTCGCCAGCCCCTCAATACGCGTCACACTGTTACGGTTAACTGATTCTTGAGATCGAGATTAACATGTTGGTAACGGATTAGCGCAAGTCCTACTTTTCGATTATTCCCAGTTGCCAATCTTATCCCGCAGCCTTGCCTGAAACTGGCGGCCGGACACATTAGAAATCAACCTGCATTTCAGAGAGGAAACATAAATGCGCTATCTCCACACCATGGTCCGCGTGAAGAATCTGGACGCCTCGCTGCACTTCTACACGACGCTGTTCGGGCTCGAGGAAGTTCGCCGCACCGACAACGAAAAGGGGCGCTTCACGCTCGTTTTTCTGGCCGCTCCCGGCGACAAGGGCGACGCCCAGGCAAAGGGCGCTCCCTGCCTGGAGCTGACCTATAACTGGGACACGGAAGACTACACCGGCGGCCGCAATTTCGGCCATCTGGCATACGAGGTCGACGACATCTATGCGATCTGCCAGAAGCTGATGGACAACGGCATAATCATCAACCGCCCGCCGCGCGACGGTCACATGGCTTTTGTCCGCTCGCCGGACGGCATCTCCATCGAAATCCTGCAGAAGGGCGGCAGCCTTCCCGCGGCCGAGCCGTGGTCGTCGATGGCCAATACCGGCGCCTGGTAAGCCGAGGCTTTTGCGAGGCTTGCGGCTTTTTCGATTTCGGGCGGGCGTGCCCGGATCGCGCTTGCCGCAGCCCACCCTCGCGGGCACTCTCCAGCCGACTCGTGGGCAATTTGCGCGGTTTTCAGCCCGAATCTGCCCCCCTTATTGGAGAATGCTCGCTTGTACGCCTTGGAAAAGCGCATGCCCCTTGGGGCTGTCCTTCTCTTGACCGCTTCTGCGCTGGCCCTCGCCGGCTGCGTATCCGACAAGAAGACGGCCGACGTCGCTGCCGACGCAGCCGTTCCGGTTGCAGCGGCACCGGCCGCCCCGGCTGCGGCGGCGAACGCGACCGCCAGGACGACCTATCAGGATCCACAGGTTGCCAACGTTTCGGGTGCGCAGGCGCAAGCACAGGCGCCAGTGTCTCAGCAGCAGATGGCTCCAGGCTCGGCCGCCACGGCTCCCGCCAACATCGGCGGCCTCGCCCTGCAGTCGACGGGAATAAACGCCCAGGCGATGAGTATCTTCTCCACCCGCCGGCCGCCGCAGATCAACTCGACGTCGACGGTCCTGCAGCAGGATGGCGGCGCGGTTTATGCGCCCGTCGGCGTCAGCCCGGCACGATCAAGCGTCTACAGCAGCCAGGTCCCTGTCGACCAGGGCCAACAGGGCCAGGTACTGCTTCCGCAACAATCCTCGCAGAACACCAGCACGCGGATCGACCCGACCCAGACGGCGTCGCTCGCGACCGGCGCCCTGCCGGGCCAGACGATGAACGCGCTCTACAGCTCGCCAAAGCAGAACCTGCTCGGCAGCCTGTCCGGCCTGTTGCAGAAGGCATCGCTGCCGGGCATGACGCGCATCGCGCCGAACGGCCTTCATATCCAGAACGACAAGGTCGAGGTCGCCTGTTTCAAGCCAAACCTGATGAACGTCATCAAGGCGGTGGAGACCCACTTCGGGAAGCCCGTCCTCGTCACATCGGGCTATCGCGATCCCGAGCACAATCGCATGGTCGGGGGCGCCGAGGAATCGATGCACAAGACCTGCGACGCGGCCGACATCAAGGTCGACGGCATCTCCAAGTGGGATGTCGCGAGCTTCATCCGCTCGATGCCCGACAGGGGCGGCGTCGGCACCTACTGCCACACGGATTCCGTCCACGTCGACACCGGCAAGAACCGCGACTGGAACTGGGGCTGCGGCCGGCGCTCTGCGCCCGATGTCGTTGCCCGAGCGCTCTGAACGCCCTCACCTAAAGCAATCTGACTCAACGCAACGCACCTCGAAGGCGCGCGAACAGTTACGCCTAGCGGCTTGATTCGCCGTCAGGAATGGCTATCCACAGTCCGAAAAAATAATCTGTCATTTTTTTGTAGAAAAACCGAAATTGCCGCTTGCGGGATTCAGAAGGCCTGACTATAAGGGCGCCACCACGAAGGAAGCGCCCTTCGTCTATCGGTTAGGACACCAGATTTTCATTCTGGGAAGAGGGGTTCGACTCCCCTAGGGCGTGCCACTTCGTTGATCTCTTTCAGCTTTTAGCTCCGAACAGAGAAACGCGTACAGAATGAGATGTACGCACCCTTCCGTATGAAATTCACCTGATACGCGCCCCCGGAATTACGTGCCGTCGTCCCGCCTCCCAATGCCGGAACTCCAAGCCTTCAGCGTTGAAGACTACCGGCAGCGGCAAGTATGTCCGCCGCGTTTGGAAAGATGCAGAGGCCGTCGGGCCCGTCGCGTGCTTCGATTTGCGCCCAGCGAACAATGCCATCGCCGTCGATGAGAAAGTGCCCGACAAGCTGTGTCGGGTGGCTAGCGAAGACGGCATGATCAACGTCCGTAAGCTCGAAACCGTCTCGGGCGTTGAGCAGCACATTGGCCGCCATGGGGTGTAGCGCTTCCGGCAGTTCGCCGGTCGGGTTGATGCGAGCGGCCTCGAACTGCGCCATGCTTGCCTGATAAGGCCACGCCGGCTTCTCGTCGCTATCCTCTGGCAGAAATTCGCCATACGGCACGCCGAAGGCCCGGTGCGCGGAGCAATCCTGGTCACAGAGGAGCAATGCCGGCGACGGCCGGTGCTCGAAATAAATGCGGGCGCGCTCCACCGGCGTGTTGATCACGGCAACCGTTTCCACCCCCGCAGCGCGCAAGGCAGGCTGTAGACGACCGAGTTGCCCCACCTGACGTCGACAAAACGGGCAGTGCAAGCCGCGGAAGAAGGCGATCAGAAAAGGATGACCGCGCAAGCTCGCGAGAGAAACCGTTCCGTCTTGATTAGCCGACGGAAGCGCGAAGGCGGGCGCGTGTTCGCCCGCTTGCAGCGGGCGCTTCTGGTCTCCCATGGCATTTGTCCTTGTAAGGCGCTGAGATGAATGCTGGGCTTGATCCAAGTCCAAACACCTATCACGCCACGGCACCGCTTGCCATGTTCACCGTGCAATCGCTGGAGTTCGAAGCGTTAGAAGCCTGGCAACGACGACACGTGCCTTCTTTGTGCGAAGCAGGCGCCCATCAATGGCCGCTTTCGGCATTATGGTCGAACGGTGGCTTTGCCCCCCAAGCGGTCGTGGCCATATTCATTTTGTCATTGGCCCGCGGGAGGTCGAGAATTCCTCCCAATTGACCGCCTATCAGTTGTAGTGTCTATTGGTCACCAGCATCCCCGGCCCACAGCGTTTTGCTAGTTCGGCCAGTATTTTATTCCCGATCCGTCATGTTCATTTCAAGGAATGGCTACTTTCCCGGAGGGGGCGGCGCGATAATGGAACTGGCTAGATGTCGAGGAATCGCGGCAGCGATCGTCCTTTTTGTCACGGGCACGGCGCTTGCCAGCGAAACGCCTACGCAAACTCAGCGCGTACAGAAAGCGCTGGACACTTGGCTTGCGGAACGCTCACCGGTCGAGGGTGTCACCGGCATCGCCGCCTATGTCAGCCTCGGCGCACCAGGCCCGAACATCGAAGCCTTTGCAGGCAAGACCGGAAGAGCCGATGACGATCCGCCGGTAGACCAGAATACCCTCTTCGCCATGGGTAGCACTTCGAAATCCTTCGCTGCCGCAGTGATCCTGAAACTGGAAGCCCAAGGCCTCCTCTCCATCGATGACCCGGTTGGAAAGTGGTTGCCGCAATATCCCGCCTGGGGCAGCGTTAGCATCCGCCGCCTTCTCGATATGACCAGTGGTATCCCGAATTATTCTGAGACCGAATTCATCTCGCGTAGCTGGGTAGAGCAGCCGAAACGCGACTTAACCGCGGAAGAACTGATCGCCGCGGCCTATCCTGACGGTAGCAACAACCTGCCGGTGACTGAAGGGTACCACTACTCCAACACCAACTACATACTCGCCGGCTTGATCGCAGCCAAAGCGACGGGCAAACCCTATCAGGAGCTTGTCCGCGAACTCGTCATTCAGCCGCACGGCCTCCACTCCACCTTCTACTCTCCAGGGACCTACCCACCGGAAGTGATCGCCCGGTTGGCGCACGGCTATTTCGAAAACACCGCTTGCGCCGAGTACCAGCCGCCCGACTGCAAGGAAAGTTGGAACAAGCCGATGATCGGTCGCGACGTGCGTGAAGACAGCACCTCCTGGGCGCAGGCCGCGGGCGGCGCTATCTCCAACGCGCGCGATGTTACCCGCTGGATGCGCGCCGTATTCGAAGGCCGTGTCGTGCCGCCGAAGCAACAAGCCGAATGGATGTCGATGGTTTCGACCAAGACAGGTGAACCGATCACCGAGATCAGCGAGGAGCATCCTCAGGGCTTTGCCCTCGGTCTCGTGCAGGGCATGATACCGGGCGGCCCGGCGTGGTTCTATCAGGGCATGACCCTGGGCTATCGCACTCTTTATGTGTGGTACGAGAAGGATGGCATTCTGATCGCCGTGCAGACCAACAGCCAGCCGAACGACGAGGCAAACAAGCTTTCCGAGGCCGCCGAAGCAATCCATGCAGCAATCAAGGCGCAATAGACGATGGCTCTCATAAGGTTGGGCGGCCTGATTGGCTCGAAGGACAGTCGACGCGCGCATCGATCGTAACGGCTGGGCAATGACCGCTACCGGCCCAAACCGGTCCGTTGCCAAGGATCGAAGGTCCTTATTTCGTGACGCATCCATGCGACCAATCCTGGTGAACGCAGCAAAGGGCTATCAATGCGCCGGCTCACGCGATAGCTCCGGCGTGTCGTCCTGCGGTCAAGGTGGCGATTTCATCCTCCCCTGACGCTTTCCGCTGAATCAGGCCGACGCGCGGCGCTCGGTTCCGGGACGTCACTCCTGTTTACCCGAGGTCGCGGCCGGCATTTGCCAAGCGTTAACGTTGAACGGAGACCCCGGCCCTTTGTCCGATCCGCATCAGACCTCCGTCCGATGTCCGATCGGCGGCCATCCTATAGCGTCGGAATCACCTTGAACGATCAAAAGCCGTCGGGTCGGCGGCTCACCTCGGAGGAAACGATGCGCATCACCACCCTGGCTTCCATGGCCGTGCTTTCTCTCACTGCAGCCACAAGCCCCCTGGCGATCGCCGGTTTCGACACCGTTGCGATGGCAAAGGACGGCAATGGTGGCGGCAACGGCGGTGGAAATGGCGGCGGCAACGGTGGTGGCAACAGCGGCGGCAGCCACGGCAACAGCGGCGCTCATGGCGGTAACTCCAGCGCGAGTTCAACACGCGGCAACTCGAATTCCAACGGTAGCGCATCGAAAGGCAAGCCGAACGCGGCGGGAAAATCGAGCGAGGCGGGCAAAAAGTCTCAATCCGCCAAGGATGACAAAGCCACGGCCGTTGCCACCAAGGAAAGGAAGGCTCCCGCGGAGCTTGCCGGCCTGAACTCGCTCAACCGCAACTACAGAGCCTATCTGCACACGTCCGATCCCAAGATGGCGGCGATTTCGGCCTACGCCGTGGCTTATGCGCAATACGAACTCGACAACGGCACCGAGCCGTCCGAGGACGATCCGGTTCTCGGAGACGAAGCATTGGAAGAGGCACTGGCGTCGGCAACAAAGACGGGCGAGGTCAGCCCGGCCGCCCTCGATAAGGCGAAGTCGATCCTGGGCGTTGGTGATGCCGAGGGAAAGATCGATCAGATCAGGGCCACGCTGAAGCCCACCGCGCCAATAGAGCCAACCGATCCGGTCACGCCTGGCGATCTCGTAACGCCCACCGACCCGGTCATCCCGACCGATCCGGTAACACCCGTCGATCCGGTGACATCGACGGAACCCACGGTCTCTGACGAGACGGTGACCGTGTCGGCACAATAATCGGGCGCGACATCGAAGCGATGGGCCGGCTCAGCCCTTCCAAGGCCATTTCGGCCTTGGCGAGAGATCCGGTCCACTCCTTGCGTGGAGGTGCCGGAGAGTTCGCTACGCTGATCAAGAAAAGCCTCATCAGGAGGGGAGCGTAGGCTCCTGCTGAGGCCTTCCCTATCCGTTGACGCCGGACAGTTGACCATACCATCGGCAAATGCCCAATCGTAAGATGGACCTAAGCCCTAGATCGCAGCGCCTGCGTGACCACAGCATCCTCTTCAGCAACAGATGCCGCGAGCATCCGGTCAGCCGGAAACCGCGGCACTCGTCAGCTCATTCAACCGGAAAGGCATAGACGTCAACAGGCTCGCCGAGGCCCCGCAGCGGAAAGGTGCCGAGGCTTTCCATCGCGGCGCCGCAGCCGGCCATCTCCACGAATGCGCGCGAGAACAACACCGGCCGCTTGATTTCCTTGGTGAGACTCTCCAGCCGCGACGCGACGTTGACCGCGGGGCCGATGACGGTGAAATCAAGACGCCGGCGCGAGCCGATATTGCCGTACATCACGTCCCCCACATGCACGCCGATGCCGAAGCGGAGAACCTCGCGACCATCCCGTTCGTTTTGTATGTTGAGGTCCCGCATGGCGCCCTCAGCCTCGCGGATCGCCGAAAGCAGGTTCCGACAGGCATCCGGATTGCTGAGCGGAAAGATCGCCAGCATGCCGTCACCCATGAATTTCAGGATCTCGCCGCCATGCCGCTCGATGGGCTCCGACATCGCGTCGAAGTAGGCGTTGAGCAATTCGATGACGTCGTCTCGCGGCCACTGGTCCGAGATCGTCGTGAAATCGCGCAGGTCGCAGATCAGGATCGCCGCGCCGACCGTGGCGCCGCTGCCGCGTGTCGTTGCCCCCGCAAGGATCTGCTCGCTTGCATGCGGGCCGACATAGGTTTGCAGCAGGGTCCGCGCGAGGATGTTCTTGAGGCGAATCTCGGTCACCAGCGTCAGCGCCGGCAGGAGATCCCGCAGGAATTCGACATCCTCGTCCGAAAAGCCGCCCGGCTGGTCGCTGGAAAAGGTAACGATATGCCGCTTGCCAAGCGTATGATCCATCGGCCAGGCCAGATATTCGGTGAGCCCTTCGCGCCTCAGCTCATCATAGAATTCGTGGTGGCCGTCGCCGTCGCGCATCGCCTCGAGGTTCTTGCGCACCTCGTTGGCGCCACTGAAGATTTCGTTGACCGGGCTCTTCAGAAATTGCGGCGTGTTCTCGATGCCGTAACCGAAGGTGGCGATCTTCGCTTCCGTCATCCCCGTGGTCCAGAGGATGCGGGCACCCAGCCACTGCGGATGGTGCGTTCGAAAATGCATCGTCGCGCGTGCCACGGGAACGTCCTGTGCGCGCAGTTTTTCACACATCTGGACAAGCAGGTTGTCGATGAAACGTTCGTTGCGGGTGTCGTTGATCAGCCAGTCGAGAATCTGCCGCCGGCGCTTCGGCCAGATGCCGCCACGCGGGCTGTCGTCTTCCAGAACAAGGCTCGTCTGGGATTGCATTGCAAAACTCCAAAAACGGTCGCGGGAGCGACCTTGCAGTATGAGATCGATATTAGGTCTAGCTCTTAGATGGTATCTCCGACGGCGAATGGAATGCCGACGGCGACGATTGGCGGGAGGCGGACGTTTATTCGAGAATCGCGCGGACGGTGGCGATCGTCTCGGCGCTCGATGCCAGTGGGCGATATTCCAATCCGATCGCGCCCGTGTATCCGGCGCCAACAAGCCAGTTGACGCGATGTCTGAGATCGACGTTGCCGCGACCGGGCTCATTTCGGCCCGGATGGTCCGCAACGTGAACGTGGAAGACGCGGCCGATGTCGTCGCCGATAACAGTTGGCGTATCCTCGCCCATCACGGCAGAATGATACACATCGTAGACAATGCCGATTTCAGGCCGCCCGGTTTCCCTTGCGATCTCGAGCCCTTCGACAGTCGATGGAAGAAAATAGCCCACATGGTCGATCAGCGTGTTCAGTGGTTCGACACCGAGCCGCACGCCGCTGCCCTCCAGGACTTCGCCGGCGGCCGACAGTGTGGTGACAAGCGCATCGCGCTGCTCCTCCCTCGTTTTTCCCGCAAGGTCGTCGCCGGCCTGCGCAATCAGCGTATGGGCGCCAAGACGTCGGGCGATCTCCACAGAGCGCTTCAGGCCCTCCAGGAAGGCCGCCCTGTTGGCAATGTCGGTCAACGGGATCATCGGCTCCGCAACGAAGCTGCTGAGTTCCATGCCGGTCTCGTTCAGCGCCCACTCGATGCTGCCGATATCCTTGTTCGTCCATTTCCAGAACTCGACAGCCTCGACGCCACTCTTGTGGGCGAGCCGAATTCGATCGGCAAAATTCTCCGCCTCGGCGGCAAACAACCATTCAATACAGGCCGACAATCTCATGATGCTCTCGCTAACGGATGCAGTGTTGCATTGCTGACATTACCGAACCCCACGCTGCGAGCAAGCGGTTGCAGCCGGCGACCAGATTCGCGGTTTTATAAACTTTAGCGATATTAGCGATCGGCAATTATCAATAAGAAATCGCTCCGGGGTTGTGTCCGGCAGATCTCAAACCTACAAAGTATCTTCAGGCACGTAGCCTGAGCATTCCGGGGGGACATCATGAGACTTGCGCCGCAACACCGCATCTATATCTGCTTTTTCCTGTTTGCGGTGTCCATGGGTGCCCTCCTCGCCCGCATGCCCGACCTGCAGAGCTCGCTTGGGGTCGATCGCTCCGAACTTGGACTGACGCTCATTGGGGCTGCGATCGGCGCGTTGATCTCGTTGACATTCGCATCACGCATCATTGCCCGCCTCGGCGCCCGCACGACCGCGTTCATCACCGTGCTTGGAACCTCCGCCCTGCTCGCCACGATTCCATGGCTGGCAAGCGCACCGCTGGTTTTCCTGATCCTCATCCTGGAAGGCCTCCTGGCTGGCGCGCTCGAAATAAATCTCAATGTCGAGATCGACCGCATCGAGGCGCAACTGGGGCGTGGGGTAATGAACCGCGCACACGGCTTCTGGAGCCTCGGCTTCTTCCTGACCGCGTTCGTGGCCTCAGGCATAAGGCAGGCGGGGATTTCGATGCAGCTCCATCTCCTCCTGACCTTCACCTTCGTCGCTATCGTCGGCATCTGGGCGATTTCAGGCATGAAGAACGCGCCGGAGCGGCCCGAACACGAGGAGCAGAAGGCGCCGCTGATTGCTCTGCCGACCTGGGGGCTGCTGCCGCTCTGCGTCATCGGCATCGCGGCCTTCCTCGTCGAAGGCGCCGGCATCGACTGGTCGGCGATCTACATGCGCGACGTTTTCGCCTCGGAGCCCTTCGTCGGCGGCCTGGGCCTGACGCTTTTCACCTTCTTCATGGCAGGCGCGCGGCTCTTCGTCGATCCGCAGGTCGACCGCTACGGCGCCCGCGCCGTCGCCGCCGTCCTGCTCATCCTCGCAGCGGTCGGCGTGATAGCGGTCTGGGCCGCCCCTTACCCTTACGTCGCCCTGATCGGCTTTTCGCTCATGGGCGCCGGCTGCAGCGCTGTCTATCCGCTTGCCGTCTCGGCGGCCGCCCAGCGGACGGATCGCCCTGCACATGTGAACGTGGCAGCGCTTGGCCAGATGTCCTTCGTGGTGTTCTTCCTCGCCCCGCCGCTGCTTGGCGTCATCGCTGAGCATGCGGGCATCAAGACAGCCTATCTCGTCTGCCTGCCACTCATCGTCTACGCGCTGTTCTGCATTCGCTCACTGAAGGGAAAGTCGGAAAGCGCACTTCACGTTGCGGAAGCAGAGAAGCAGGCCTCCCGGGTACCCGTCTAGACGGGTATCTACTAACAGCCCGGGGCGCTTCTCGCAGGCTCGAGACGCACTCTTGGACCGAAGAAATGCAGCGGCGTCAGTGCCGCTGGCAGTGCCGAATCACGACGCCGCGACGCGACGCAACAAGGGGCGATTTCGAGCTTCACGTAACGTTAGACTGAGCGTCTGAGGCCCTGCAGGGCCTACATCCGACAATCAGCGTAAGAATTTGTTTTCTAGGAGAAAATGGTGGGTGATGTAGGGCTCGAACCTACGACCCGCTGATTAAGAGTCAGCTGCTCTACCAACTGAGCTAATCACCCGTCCGCGCTGTGTTGCGTGGTGTGAGAGGGCGTATAAACAGGATCGTTCGGCTTGTCTAGCGCCCTTCCGAAAATTCTTTCGCGAATGCGGGATTTTTTTGTGCATGGCTGAAATGCAATGAAATCAAAGGTCCAGCGTACCGCTCGCCAGACGCACTGCTTGCCCGCCAATCCGGGCATTTGCGATCGCCCCGCCTTCGATATCCATGTGCAGATGAATAAACGACGGTCGGCCCATCTCAACGCCCTGCTCTATCAGCACGCCGTGGTGTCCATCCGTCAGCCTGTCGAAATGGTGGATGGCGCCGGACAACGCGGCGGCCGCAGAGCCCGTCGCCGGATCCTCGACGATCCCCATGCCGCTTGCAAACATGCGCGCATGAAACTTCGCCACATGGTTCACGCCGCCGCGGCAGTAGATATAGGCGGAAGCCAGCGACCCATCGACGAAGGGCACTGTCGCCTCCCATAGCTGCGGATCGAACTCCAAACGCTGAACGGCGCCGACGTCGTGTACCGGGATCAACAGGAAGGCGACCCCCGCAGTCCAGAGCGAGGGAACGTGATTCTCGAAGCCGATCTCGGTCTGCTTCAGCGACAGCGCGTTGGCGATCCCCATCTTGTCGAGCGGCATGTTGATTTGCTGCGACTTGCGCGGCAGGTCGAATTCCGCAAAGCTTGCGCCCTCGACGCTGAGCTTCACCGCACATCGGATCGGGCCGATGTTTTCTTCCAGAACACAGACGCTATCGAGAGGCGTGCCGAACTGTGCCCGCTCGGCAAGCGCGATCGCCGTCCCGACGGTTGGATGTCCTGCAAACGGCAGCTCGCGCCCTGGCGTGAAGATCCGGATGCGGGCTGTGTAGGCGGGATTCTCGGAGAGGCGGACGAAGACCGTCTCCGACAGGTTCATCTCCTTGGCGATAGCCTGCATGGCATCATCGCTGAGATCGTCTCCATCGAAGATGACTGCCAGCGGATTGCCTGCCAGCTTGCGGTCGGTGAACACGTCATAGACGCTGTAGCTGCGCGCCACATCGGCCTCCTCGTATCGATCCTCGTGCCGCCAAACTGCCCGAGCACGAGATCAAGCGCAAGCCGTTACCTGTTCACCTTCTGGCCGAAGTACCATTCGATGACAGGCAGCATGGCGATGTTGTAGGGGTGGGCCTTCGGGTCCGCCGACCGGATGGCCACAGCCCCGGCGATTTCCTTGTCGTCGGCGACAACCATATGCGCCTGGATCTTCTCGATCACCTCGTCCGCGGCAAGATCGAAGCGGAACACCTTGAGCAGTGTCACGACCCGCCGATTGCGAACCGCGAAATAACCGTCATCCGCTTGTGCGTCGGAAAGATCGAAGCCTGTCTCTTCAAGCACCTCGCGGCGCATGTTCGCCTCGACGTCGCAATATCCGTCGACGACGTCCTCGGGCTCGAACGAGCCGGCGGCAAAATAGACCTGACCTGGATTGGCCGTATGCGCCCCCATGCGGATCGCAACGAGAGCATCATCGGACGTCGCAAGCACTGGATAGGCGAATAGATGCACCCCTCCGTGCCGGTTCTCCTGCCGTCGCCACCACATGAAGGTCGAAAATGGAACGATGTGGCTCGCGCCAAGCAGTTTGCCATCGCGCAACTCCAGCCGCTTCTGGAAAAGCATGCGACCATCAAAGAGCGCCGGATTGGCCGCGACTTCCTTCGTCCAGTTTTCGGCGATGGCATCGCGTTCCGCCAGATAGAACGGATGACCCCCGGCAGCACGCGCAGTTCGAGATCGGCAAGTGGAAACACCACCCGCTCCTCGGGCCAGCCAATGAAATCCTCGGAATAATGCATGCTCATACCAGATCGATCTCCATGACGACAGGGCAGTGGTCGGATGCCTTCGGCCGGTCCCAACCGGTGCGCGGATAACGCTCGACCTCCTGCCCCGGCGGAAAGACGGTGCGGAATGGCTGCCCGTGCCGGATGATCTCGGGCAACCGCCCGGCGTTGCGGCTCGCCAGGAACGGCGACAGCCAGAGGTAATCGAGCTGGCAAAGCCATTGTTCCTCGGGGCCGCGCGCGTGATAGAGCGTCCATCGGTCGAGTGGCTCCCGCCGCCGAACGACGTTTTCGGCAAAGCCGTCTCGGCTGAAAACGTCGAGCGCGCTTTCCGCCTCCTGCCGATATTCGAAACGGTAACCGGTTCGGCGCCGCCCGATGACGTTGACACGCTCCTGATAGTCGTTCATGTCGCCGCAAATGACGAACCGTTGATCCGCCTCACCCGCGAAGCGATCCTCGATGATACGCCGCATTGCTTCGGTTTCCCCACGGCGCACCGGCATGGTGCCATGCCGGCTGTCGACGCCGTCGATCCGAGGCCCGTCCATCGATTTCAGATGCACGACGAAAAGCGATAGCGGCACGCCGCCGACCAAAAGATCGAGTTGGAGGCAATCACGCTTGAAGATCTTGTCGTCGATGCGATTCGTTCGCGCCAGTTCATCGTTGAAAAGCCCGAGGTCGCGATAGGTCAGCATCGCGTGGCTCTTGATCTCCTGCAGCTCGATCTTGCGCCCGTCCCGCGTCTCCTCGCGCATCAGCACCGCGACATCTATGCCTCTGCTGTCGTTTCCTTCGACGAGATATTTCTGCCGGTATCCGTTACCGACCATGCGAAACAGATAGTTGTATTCGAATGCCTGCAGGGCCTCCATGTTGTCGACCTCCTGCAGGCAAAGGATGTCGGCATCGGCATCAGCGACCGCCAGAGCCGTCATCTGGCGCGTATCGTCGGTCGACGCAATGACGCGCGCCTGCTCAAGCTGCTGGTAGACGCCTTCGCTCTTCACGTCGAAGAGCTTGATGACACGATCCTGACGCAGCTGATTGCGGAAGCCGGTGAAGTCGAAACGCGTCATCAGGTTTTCGACATTGAAGGTGGCAATACGAAGCGACATCAGACATTTCCGGTTGATCGGGCACCATTAGTAGAGGCGAAAATCGCGCCGGAAAAGCCCGTTGATCCAATCACAGTCGCCAGGCGCTGCGGATGACGACATTCATGCTTTCCCCGACACTGACAGGCGTGCGGCTGAAAGCCCTGACAATCTGGCTATCCGCCAGCGCGAGCTTCGCGGCGTAGCGCTCCCCCTCGTAAAGGGACGAAACGACCCTCGCGGGCACACCCTCCCCGCCGATCATAACGTCTTCCTGACGGACAAGGATCTCAGCCGGCGGGCCGTCGGCACCCGCCAGAAGCGGCGCGATTCGGTCCCAGGTAAGCTGCCGGTTCGCCTCCATAGAGCAATTGACGGACAGGATGGCGCCGCGTCCGATCAACCCGCCGACGATGCGCCCCTCCGGCCGCGCATAGATCTCCGCCGGCGACGCGACCTGCAAAAGCTTGCCCTCCGACATGACGGCAACATCCGTTGCCAGCGCCATCGCCTCGCTCTGGTCGTGCGTGACATAGATCATCGTCGCGCCGGACCGCTGATGGAACTCGCGGAAAGTCTCTTCCATCTCCTGCTTCAGGTGCCGGTCGAGATTGGCGAGCGGTTCGTCGAGCAGCACGACATCGGGCGAGGTCACCAGGCAGCGCGCCAGCGCAACCCGCTGGCGTTGGCCGCCGGAAAGATTGGCGGGGCGTCGGTCGGCATAGGCTTCCAGCCGGACGGCCGCCAGCGCCTCTTCAACCTTCCGACGATAGGCATCGCCCTTGATACCACGCACCTTCAGCGGATAGCCGACATTGTCGGCAACGCTCATATGCGGCCAGAGCGCATAGGATTGAAACACCATCGCCATGTTTCGCCGCTCCGGCGGTAGCGATTGCGCGGCGTCCGCAAGCAGCCTTTCGCCAAGATGGATCGACCCGTCCGTCGGCGTCTCGAACCCTGCCACCATGCGCAGTACCGTCGTTTTCCCGCAGCCGGACGGCCCGAGCAACGCAAGAAAGCCGCCCTCGCGAACATCGAGCGAAAAGCCGTTCACGGCCGGCCGGCCGGTGCCGAAGTCCTTTGCCAGACGATTGAGGATCAGCTTCGCCATGGGATCACTCCGGCCGGCAACCGTTTTGCAAGCAGTTCGAGAAGAAGCATCATGGAAACGACCATTGCGACGACCAGGACGGAGAGCGCCGATGCGAGATCGGAACTGCCGCTGTCATCCAGATTGTAGATAGCAACGCCAAGCGTCTGCGTGCCTGCTGACCAGAGAAGAGCCGAGATGGTCAGCTCGTTGCACGCGATGAGAAACACGAGAATGACCGAAGCTCCGGCTGCGGGAGCGACCAGCGGCACGATGATGTCGAAAAGCCGCCGGAAAAAGCCGGCGCCGGATAGCCTTGCCGCCTCCTCCAATGCCGGATCGAGCTGGTGGAAGGCGCTGACGACGGGCTTCAGGCTGACGGCGAAGAAGCTCGAGAGGTAGGCGATGAAGATGATCCAGATCGTTCCGTAGACGGTCACGTGCAGGAACGGCAGTGGTGCCGCAAAGACCAGGATGAAGGACACGGCGATCACTATGCCCGGAAGCGAATAGGGAATTTCGATGGCACTGGAAACGAAGCGTCCGAGCAGGTCACGCCGCCGCGTCAGTGCAGTGGCCGCAAGAATGGTCACCGGTAGGAGACACAGTGCAGCCCCGGCCGAAAGCGATATGGAATTGACGAAGGCCGTGCGTGTCACCGTCTGGCGAAACAGGATCTCGTAAAAGGCAGAAAAGGACATCGTCTTGAAGGTCAGCGGCACACCGTAAGCCGGAACGAGCGCCCCCGCCAGAAGCGCAAAGAAAGGAGCCGCGAGCATGAAGAAGAGCACGACCCAGACGAACGGCAGCGCCAGAAACCGCCAGTTGCCGAGATCGAAGGCGGCGGCTGCGCCCGACAGACCGAGCACGCGATAATCACGCCCGCGAAGCGCACGATCCTGAGCGGCAAGACCGGCGACCGATATCAGGGCGATCATGGCGGAGAGCAGGGCGACGTCTCCGAAAGTCCGGCTCGTGAAGGCCGAGAACTTGGTGAAAATCAGGGTCGGCAGCGTATAGATCGATGCCGGGATTCCGAGGATGGCCGGAATGCCAAAATTGCCGGTACAGGACACGAAAGAGATCGCGGCACCCGCGATGATGCCCGGAAGCGACAGCGGCAGGATGATATCGAGGAACACCCGAAGGCTGGAGGCACCGGACAGCCGCGCGGCTTCGACACCATCGCGCGGCAGCGACATCAGGCCGGCGCGCAGGGCAAGATAGACCAGCGGCGCATGCTGGACGCCGTAGAGAAGAGCAATCCCGCCGACTGAATAGAGCGGCTGCGGCGTTCCAAGCGGCGGAGCGATATGGAGGGCTTTCAGCAGCGGGCTTGATGGTCCCGACATCTGCACCCAGGCGAGCGCCGTTACCTGGGGCGGGATCATCATCGGCAGCACGAAGCAAAAGCCGGCTACGGCTTTGCCGGAAATGTTCGTAAGCGTGAGCAGAAATGCGAAGCTGCATCCGATCAGCAGTGAAATGATGGTTCCCAGAACAGCTGTGATGAGCGTGTAGTACGTTGCAGACCAAAGCGCTGGATCGGCGAGCACGGACATAGCCCCGCCCCGCGCAAGAGCAGCGATTCCCGCGATCGCGAGACGCGCAAGCGGCAGCACGCTGAGAAGCAAAACGACCGCGAAAACGGCGGGAAACAGCCAGCCTGGCTGGCTGTTTCCCGGGCGCACATATCCATTCATATCGCTGTCTGCGGCCTGTTAGTTGGAGCCGTAGATACCGGAGAAGGTCTTGAGGTCCTGATCGGTATTCTTCAGCGCCTCGGCGGCATTGATCGGCAGCACCTTGATGGTGTCGCGAGCCGGGAAGCCTTCAGGCAGCTTCATGTCGTTGCGGGCCGGGATATAGCCAAGCTTGAGGAAGCCTTCCTGGCCCTTTTCAGAGAGTACGTAATCGACGAACTTCTTCGCCGCGTCGGCATTCTTTGAGCTGGCAAGAATGCCAACCGGCTCGGTTACGGCGGAAACGCCTTCCGTCGGGAACACGAACTCGACCGGAGCACCCTTGGCCTTCTCGCGGATCGGCATGTAGTCGACGACCATGCCAAAGGCCTTCTCGCCCGACGCGACCGACTTGAGAACCGCACCGTTGCCGCCGGCGGCGATCGCGCCGTTGGCCGCCAGATCCTTGTAGAAGTCCCAGCCGAGGCCGTCGACGCCGGCCAGCGTCTGCGCGTGGATAAGGGCAGCACCTGATGTCAGCGGGCTTGGCATGGTCACGAGACCCTTGGCCTCGGCCTTGGTCAGGTCCTTCCAGCTTGCCGGCTTGAATGCGGCCGAGGTGTTGTAGACGATGCCTGTCGTGATCAGCTTCGTGGAATAATAGTAGCCGTCCGCATCGTAGAGCGAAGCGTCGTAGCTTGCGGCTTCCGGCGACTTGTAGGCGAGCAGCTTGCCGGCTTCCTTCAGGCGCTCGAGCGTCACCGTGTCGGCGATCAGCAGCACGTCGGCAACCGGATTGCCGGCTTCGATTTCCGCCTGCAGCTTTGCCATGATCTTCGGCGTGCCGTCGCGGACCCAGTCTACCTTGACGTCGGGATTGGCAGCCATGAAGCCATCGACGGTCGCCTGCGCATCTTCGTTCGGCTGGCTCGTGTAGAGAACGAGATTGGCGGCGGATGCCGGAATTGCAAGCAGGCTGGCTGCGAGCAGCGCGGCGGCGGAAACGATCGTCTTCATGGTGGGTCCTCGATGATGGGAGAGCCGTTCCTTAGCCATCAGGGATAACATGATTGTGACAGTCGGCTTCCTGCCGGCGATGACCGATCATGCCTTGACCCGCCTCGCCCGCCCCTATCTTCTAGCGCACGTTTTGAGTCATGCATTTTTGGAGGACGCTTATGGAATACCGCCTTCTCGGCCGCTCCGGCCTCAAGATTTCGACCGTGACGATGGGCACGATGACATTCGGTGGCCAAGGCTGGGCCAAGATGGTGGGCGACGTCGGAGTCAGCGACGCGCGCAGGCTGGTCGACATCTGCCTCGACGCCGGCGTCAATCTGATCGACACAGCTGACGTCTACTCTCAAGGCGTTTGCGAGGAGATCCTGGGGGAAATCATCGGTGGGCCACGCAAGAACGGCGTGCTGATCGCGACCAAGGCGCGGTTCCCGATGGGAGACGGTCCGAACAATGTCGGCTCGTCCCGCTATCACCTGATCAACGCCTGCGAAGCCAGCCTGCGGCGCATGAAGACTGACGTCATCGACCTCTATCAGCTTCACGAATGGGACGGGCAGACGCCTCTCGAGGAAACCCTGGAGGCGCTCGACACGCTCGTCCGCCAGGGCAAGGTCCGCTATATCGGCTGCTCGAATTTTTCGGGCTGGCACATCATGAAGGCGCTCGGCGTCAGCGAGCGCGAAAAGCGCGAGCGCTTCATCAGCCAGCAGATCCACTACACGCTTGAAGCGCGTGATGCGGAATACGAACTGCTGCCCATCAGCATCGACCAGGGCCTCGGCGTGCTTGTCTGGAGTCCGCTTGCCGCCGGACTGCTGTCAGGCAAGCACCGCCGCAATCAGGCAGCACCGGAAGGCTCGCGTCAGTTCGCCGGCTGGACCGAGCCGCCGATCCGCGATGAAAACCGGCTCTGGAACATCGTGGAAACGCTGGTGGCGATCGGTGAAGAACGCGGCGTATCGGCAGCTCAGGTAGCACTCGCCTGGCTAATCGGCCGCAAGGCCGTCACCTCGGTCATCATCGGCGGCCGCACGGAAGCACAATTCAAGGATAATCTGGCCGCAGCCGATCTCAAGTTGACGGAAGACGAGCGCAAGCGGCTTGATGTGGTCAGCCTGCCACCCGTGCTCTATCCGTATTGGCACCAGCTGAACACCGCCAGCGACAGACTGAGCGAGGCCGATCTGGAATTGCTAGGCCCGCACGTCAATCGGTGATCAGTTCCGAAGGCATCGGCGGCTTGGTTAGCCGCCGATCTCGCTCTCGATCAACGCGCCGAGGCGGCTGATGCCCTCCTCGATCAGCTGATCGTTGGCGCAGGAGAAGCTGACGCGGAAAGTGTTCGCGCCCGAGCCATCGGCGAAGAATGCCTTGCCGGGAACGAACGCAACCTTTGCCGTTTCCAGCGACTTGGCGAGCAGCGTGGCGCCGTCCATGCCATCAGGCAGCGTCACCCAGATGAACATTCCCCCTTCCGGCCTGGTCCAGCTCGTTCCCGCCGGCATATACTTCTCGAGCGCTGCCAGCATGACATCGCGGCGGTGGCTGTAGACAGACCTGATCTTGGCAACCTGAGCATCGAAGCCGCGCTCGGCCACGTGCGCGATCGCCATCTGGTTGATCGTCGAGGAATGCAGGTCGGCTGCTTGCTTCATCAGCACCAGCTTGCGGATGACAGGGGCGTTGGCGACGATGAAGCCGACGCGCAGACCCGGTGCCAGCGTCTTCGAGAAGCTGCCGCAGTAGATCGTGCGGGTATTGTTGATGTTGCCCTTCCTCGCGATTTCCGTCGCCAGGATCGGCGCGATCGGCGTGCCGTCGTAGCGAAGCGACTGGTAGGCGCCATCCTCGATCACGGCGATATCGAGCTCATCGGCAAGCGCCAGGACCTTTTCCCGTCCGGCCTGATCGACGGTCTCGCCGGTCGGGTTGGAAAAGTCGGCGGAGAGATAGGCGAACTTCACCTTGCCACCGGCGGCTTCGGCCTGCGCCCGGTAGGACTCCGGCGTCCGGTTGCCGTTTGGCGTCAGCTGATCGTAGTTCGGCTCATAGGCATTGAAGGCCTGCAGCGCGCCGAGATAGGTCGGCCAGGTGACAAGCCCCGTATCGCCGGGCGACAGGAACAGCTTGCCGAGATAATCCAACCCCTGCTGCGATCCGGAAACGATGAAGACGTTCTCGAGCTCGCAGGGAATGCCGAGCGCGGCCATCTGCTTGATCAGCCATTCGCGAAGCGGCTTGTAGCCCTCGCTGACGGAGTATTGCAGAGCAGCGTTCACGGCCGTGCTGCTGAAGATATCGGCGTAGGCCGCCTTGAATTCCTGATCGGGAAACAGCGCCGGATCCGGAATGCCGCCCGCGAAAGAGATGATATCGGGCCGATCGAGCAGCTTCAAAAGCTCGCGAATTTCCGATGCCCGCATACGCGAAGAACGGGTTGCAAAAATATTATCCCAATTCAACATGGGGGTTTCCTCGTAATTTTTTGTCTTTAAACGAGAGAACCACGCAATAAATAATAAGTCAACATTACTGACCTATTTGTTTGCTACCGTGATCGGATTTCGCTGTCTTCCCGTTCAGATGGTTGAGGAAACGGTGTGAAAAATAAATCCCGCTCTCTTCCGAGAACGGGATCGACCACATCGAGATTGGCCTGAATGGCTTATCAGGAGCGCAGCAGTGCAGCGATCTGCGCCTGGTTCGGGATCTGTCCTTGCGGCGTCAGTTTGTCGACGACACCGGGCAAAACCTTCGAGAGTTGGTTCAACAGCTCCTGCTCGCTGATACCGGCCTGTCGCGCCAAATCGCTGATGGTCTGTGAGCCGAGCGCGTTTTCGAGGCTCCCGGGTGCGATCGGCTCGTTCTGCCCAGGCTTCACCCAGGAATCGGCAACCGAGCCCTGCCCGGCTTCCGCGAGCTTGCCAAGCAGCCCGCCCAATCCGCCGAGACCGCCGAGCCCTCCAGCAAGACCACCGAGATTGCCGAGCAATCCGCCATCATCGGCGCCGCTGTTGGCCGGTTGGTTCGGCTGCTGCGCCTGCGGCGCCTCGTCCTTGCCGCCACCGCCAAGCAGCTTGCCGACGAGAAGCGCGCCGAGCGCGATCATGATCGGTTTCGAAATACTCCCGCCAGGAACGGCGTCATCAAAGATTCCCATGTCATCCTCCTTCGGCATTGTTTGAAACGAAGAACAAAAACACAACATGAGGCCCGGCCGAGCCTTGAATTCCGGCACGATAACTTTAGCTCCTGCTGAAAGATGGTCGGATTGTCCAGCCAATCAAGGAGGGGAAAACAACATGTCTGTGATCGGGTGGATTATTCTCGGATTGATTGCGGGTTTTATCGGCAGCAAGATCGTCAACAAGACCGGTTCAGGCATGCTGATGGACATCGTCCTCGGCATCGTCGGCGCGATTGTCGGCGGCGTGATCTTCAGCTTTTTCGGCGCCTCCGGCATCACGGGCCTTAATATCTACAGCCTTGTCGTGGCCGTCATCGGAGCGGTGGTCGTACTGTGGCTCTACCACACGGTCAGCGGGCGCAGGTCGATCTAGCCTCCGCGCATCGCGGAAACGGAAAAGGCCGGAGCTTTCGCCCCGGCCTCTTAAATCAAAGTACCAAAACCGCTTAGTTGACAGCCTTGTCGACCAGCTTGTTCTTGCCGATCCAAGGCATCATGCCGCGCAGCTTGGCGCCGACTTCCTCGATCGGATGCTCGTCGTTCAAGCGGCGGATGCCCTTGAAGCGCGAACCGCCGGCCTTGTATTCCTGCATCCAATCGGACGTGAACTTGCCGGTCTGGATGTCGTTGAGGACGCGCTTCATTTCAGCCTTGGTTTCAGCCGTGATGATGCGCGGGCCGGTGACGTATTCGCCCCACTCTGCCGTGTTCGAGATCGAGTAGTTCATGTTGGCGATACCGCCTTCATAGATCAGGTCGACGATGAGTTTCACTTCGTGCAGGCACTCGAAGTAAGCCATTTCAGGCGCGTAGCCAGCTTCCGTCAGCGTTTCGAAGCCGGCGCGGATCAGCTCGACGAGACCGCCGCAGAGAACGACCTGTTCGCCGAAGAGGTCGGTTTCGCACTCTTCGCGGAAGTTGGTTTCGATGATGCCCGAACGGCCGCCGCCAACGCCGCAAGCGTAGGAGAGAGCGAGCTCAAGAGCGTTGCCCGAAGCGTTCTGGTGAACGGCAACGAGGCAGGGAACGCCGCCGCCCTTCTGGTATTCGCCGCGAACCGTGTGGCCCGGGCCCTTCGGCGCGATCATGACGACGTCGAGCGAAGCCTTCGGCTCGATCAGGCCGAAGTGAACGTTGAGGCCGTGTGCGAAAGCGATTGCAACGCCGTCACGGATGTTGCCGGCAATTTCGCTCTTGTAGATGTCGGCCTGCAACTCGTCAGGCGTTGCCATCATGATGAGGTCGCCCCACTTGGCGGCTTCGGCAACGGTCATGACCTTGAAGCCGTCGGCTTCGGCCTTCTTGACGGTCGGCGAACCGGCCTTGAGCGCGATGGCGACGTTGGCATGGCCGCTGTCCTTCAGGTTCAGCGCGTGTGCGCGACCCTGGGAACCGTAGCCGACGATGACGACGTTCTTTGACTTGATGAGGTTGAGATCTGCATCACGATCGTAATAGACGCGCATTTGAATGTCCTTCCCTTTGCTTGTCCTGTGACTTTTGTAAGTGGGGATCAGCCGACCAGCGGCATCTCCGCCAAGACCTTTTCCGTGCCATACAGGCGCAGAAAGGCGGAAACCGCCTTCTCCGCCTGACGCGCGGTATCCTTGAGGCCGGGTTCGCCGAGCAGCATGCGGACATGCAGATCGGAAACGATCAGGCCATAAAACGTATGATATGCCTCATCGGCATCATGAAAGCGCAGCAAACCGGCGCGCTTGCCTGAGTCAATCAGCCCCATTGCACGGCGATCGATCTGGCGGCGACCCCGCTCCAGGAGAAGCTTGCCGAGCTTGGATCCGTCGCGATGCGACTGGCCGATGGCGAGACGGTTGAGCGCCAGCGAGACATCGCCGGCGAGAACCTCGAGCAGATCCCTGGAGAAGATGACGAGGTGGTCGTGCAGGCTCGTCGAGGTCAGCCGTTCGCCGTTGCGCTCGAAGGTGCGCACCTTGCTCGCCTGGTAGGCGATCATCGCGGACAGCAATCCGTCGCGATCACCGAACCACTTGTAGAGACTTTCCTTGGAGCAGTTTGCCGCACGGGCAACGCCCGATGTCGTCAGCGCCTTTTCGCCGCCATCCACGAGCAAACGCAACGCGTGTTCCAGAACGGCGTTCTGGCGCGGCGAAAACTCGCTGGGCTCCAAACTCTCGACGGACACGTTGCTCACTCCCGATATGTACCGTACGGTACGGTTCGCAGGCTTTATGCTGCAAAGCTCTCGGCACGTCAAGCGGCGTCATAGCAAAATTTCAACGGATCCGCGCCGGTAAATTCGCGATACTGCGGATCGCGTATAGTGGCGCCGCCGGAACGACAGGAGGAGGTCTTTATACCCCGTCGGGCTCGCGCGCCGCCTCAATGTCCCTAAGCGGAGACAAGCCGTAGACGCGGCTGTATTCGCGGCTGAACTGCGACGGGCTCTGGTAGCCGACGCGATGTCCCGCCGTTCCGGCATCCAGACGCTCGATCAGCATCAACCGCCGCGCCTCGTGCAGCCGCAGCTGCTTCTGATACTGCACAGGGGTCATGGCGGTGATCGATTTGAAATGGTGATGGAAGGACGACACGCTCATGCTGACGTGCTCGGCCAGATCCTCGATGCGCAGCGGCCGCGCGAAATTCTGCCGGAGCCAGGCAATAGCGCGCGCGATCCGGTTGCCGTGGCTGTCAGCGACCGCAATGTTGATCAGCCGTCCACCATCCGGACCGGTCAGGACGCGATAGAGGATCTCCTGTTCGATCAGCGGCGCCATCGCCGCGATATCGTTTGGACGATCGAGCAAACGCAGCAACCTAACAGTTGCATCCAGAAACTCCGGCGTGGCCACATTGACCGCAATCCCGCGACCCTGCCCCGGCGCTCCCGGTCGCGGAATATCCGCGCGGCTGAGCAGGTCCAGCACCTTCTCGCTGTTGATGGCGAGCGTCAGACACAAGTGCGGAACCTCCGCGCTGGCATCGACCACGCGCCAGATCACGGGCAGATCCAGCGATGTCAGAAGGTAATCGCCAGCACCGTAGTTGATGACATCGGATCCGAGGCGAAGGCTCTTTGCCCCCTGAATAACAATGGCGATACACGGCCGGTAGCTGCCGTGGCAGGGCATGCTCGGCGTATGCCGGCGGCTGATCCGCAAGCTCTCGATACCCGTCCGGAATTCGCCCTCGTCGAGCGCATGGCGCGCAGCGATGGAAGCGATTTCATGATAAGGATTGAACGGCAAGGTCATGCGAGAAAGGCCCTTCGTCTGCGTGCCGGCGAATGATCCCTATCTAGGCCACGTTGGCGCGGCCTGAAATAGGCGATCCCCTCAATTTTGCAGGATCGTGCAAAAAGCTCGGAGGATTGCTCTACCGCCTAAGAGACGATCCGGTGCATTTTCCGGCCATCCACCCAGGAACCCCGAAAGGAAGTCTCAGATGCCTATTGCAAAAGGCTATGCTGCCACCGACGCGTCGAAGCCGCTCACGCCCTTCACCTTCGAGCGCCGCGATCCCAATCCCGACGACGTCGTGATTGACATCAAGTTCGCCGGCATCTGCCATTCGGACATCCACACCGTCCGCAACGAATGGAAGAACGCCGTTTACCCGATCGTGCCGGGCCACGAGATTGCCGGCATCGTCTCGGCTGTCGGTTCTGCCGTCACCAAGTTCAAGGTCGGTGACCGCGTCGGCGTTGGCTGCTTCGTTGACAGCTGCGTCGGCTGCGCCACCCGTGATGTCGACCGCGAGCAGTACATGCCGGGTCTCGTCGGCACCTACAACAGCGTCGAAGCAGACGGCAAGACGCCGACCCAGGGCGGCTATTCCGACTCGATCGTCGTCAAGGAAGGCTACGTCATGTCCATCCCGGACAACCTTCCGCTCGACGCCTCCGCCCCGCTGCTTTGCGCAGGCATCACCCTCTACTCGCCGCTTCGCCACTGGAATGCCGGCCCCGGCAAGAAGGTCGCGATCGTCGGCATGGGCGGCCTCGGCCATATGGGCGTCAAGCTCGGCGCTGCCATGGGTGCTGAGGTCACGGTCCTCTCCCAGAGCCTTTCCAAGAAGGAAGACGGCCTGAAGCTCGGCGCCAAGGAATACTACGCAACGTCGGATGCCGAGACCTTCAAGAAGCTTGCAGGCAGCTTCGACCTGATCATCTGCACGGTCAGCGCCGAGATCGACTGGAACGCCTATATCGACCTGCTCAAGGTCGATGGAGCCTTCGTCGTGGTCGGGATCCCGGAAAACGCGATCCCGGTTCACGCCTTCTCGCTGGTCCCGGGCCGCAAGAGCGTTTCCGGCTCGATGATTGGCTCGATCAAGGAAACCCAGGAAATGCTCGACTTCTGCGGCGAGCACAACATCGTCTCCGAGATCGAGAAGATCAACATCCAGCAGGTCAACGAAGCCTACGAGCGCGTTCTGAAGAGCGACGTCCGCTACCGCTTCGTCATCGACATCGCCTCGCTGGCAGCGTGAAGCTCCACACTTTCAAGAATAGAGGCGGCTCTTCGGAGCCGCCTACCCTTCATCGCGCATCGTCTCTTTTTGCGTGATCAGCCGGGCGCTGTGCTGACCGCTGAGGTAGATCCACAGCCAGCTCCAAGCCACGGCAAAGCGTGACCGTGTGCCGATCAGAAAGTAGATATGGGCAAGTCCCCATATCCACCACGCAATCCATCCCTTCAGCTTGACCTTTCCGAAGTCCACGATCGCAGCACTTTGGCCGATCGTCGCGAGGCTGCCCTGATGTCGGTAGCGGAAAGCCTGTGGTGCCGCCTTGCCTGCGAGCCGTGCCCGAACGACCTTCGCGACATAGCCTCCCTGCTGCTTCGCCGCCGGAGCGATGCCGGGCACTGGCGAACCGTCGCTTCGCTTCACCGACGCAGTGTCGCCGATCACGAAGACGTCGGGCAGTCCCGGCGCCGTCAAGTCGGGCCCGACAATGGCTCGCCCGGCTCGGTCGGCCGGTATGTCGAGCCATTTCGCCGCCGGCGATGCTTGCACTCCGGCGGCCCAGACGATCGTCCGGCTTGCCAGAAACGTCTCGCCGATCTTCACGCCGTCAGCCGAGCATTCGGTCACCGGCTTTCCCAAGCGCACCTCGACGCCGAGGTCTTCCAACGCCTTCTGGGCGTAGGCCGAAAGCTCTTCCGCAAAGCTCGGGAGGACACGCGGGCCGGCCTCCACGAGCACGACCTTGGTGGTCCGGGTGTCGATGTTGCGGAATTCCTTCGGCATCGTCTTGTGCGCCAGCTCGGCGATGATGCCGGCGAGCTCGACGCCGGTCGGCCCGGCGCCGATGATGGTGAAGGTCAAGAGAGCGTCCCGCACCGCCGGATCCGTCGCCAACTCCGCCCGCTCGAATGCGAGAAGCACGCGCCGTCGTATGGTGGTCGCGTCCTCGAGCGTCTTCAGTCCCGGCGCGACAGGCTCCCACTCGTCCCTGCCGAAATAGGCATGCGTCGCACCGGTCGCGAGAACCAGCGTGTCGTAGTCGAGTGTTGTGCCATCCCGAAGCTGCACCTGTTTGCGGGCAGCATCCACGCCCGTGACTTCGGCCAGCAGCGTCGTCACGTCACGGCGATCACTGTAGAGGTGGCGAATCGGCCAGGCGATCTCGGAGGTGGAGAGGATGGTGGTCGCGACCTGATAGAGCAGCGGCTGGAACAGATGGTGGTTTCGCCGATCGACAAGCGTAATACGCGTGACGGCACCCTTGAGGTCGTTGATGAACTGCAGCCCGCCGAAACCGCCACCTACCACGACAACCCGATGCTCACCCATGGCCTGTCCTTCCATTGCTTGCTCGACGCCAAATGTCACAGACTTCTGGCACCGTTCAATCGCTGTTTGGACATAGCACGCCTGCGCTGAACGGGCGCGTCCCGATTGTTGGCGGCCGGTTTTCCTCGCATAGGTTTAAGCACCGAGAGAAATCGGTGGCGCGTTCGCGAAAAAAACCACAAACATCGCAAAGCCTCTCGGGCACAATGAGGGGGATTGAATGGGAGTGGCAGAAGCATGCGAACAATCGGATTGATCGGCGGTATGAGCTTCGAGAGTTCGGCGATCTACTATCGCCTGATCAACGAGATGGTCCGGGAACGCTGCGGCGGGCTGAGCTCGGCCGAACTGCTGATGCATTCGGTGAACTTCGAAGACATCGTGACCCTCCAGAAGGCGGGCGACTGGGCAAGCGCCGGCGTCCGTCTCGGTGACGTTGCTCTCCGCCTGCAAAATGCCGGTGCGGATTGTGTGCTGATCTGCAGCAACACCATGCACCTTGTGGCGGACGATGTATCGTCGCGCGTGGACATACCGCTGCTGCACATCATCGACGAGACGGCAAAGGCGCTCGATACCGCACATCGCAGACGCCCCCTCCTTCTCGCGACGCGATATACCATGGAGCACGGCTTCTACACCGAGCGCATGAAACGCCAGGGCATCGATATGCTCGTTCCCGATGCGGCGGACCGCACTATCGTGCACGACATCATTTTCGACGAACTCTGCGCAGGCAAGATCCTCGACAGCTCCCGCCGGACACTTCACGCGATCATCGAGAAGGCGCGCGACAGTGGTGCTGATAGCATCATCCTTGGATGCACCGAGATCTGCCTCATACTCGATCCCGACCGCCTGCCTTTGCAAGGATTCGATACGACCCAAATCCACGCTCGCGCTGCTGTGGACTTCGCACTCGGCGGCTAGCTGATTTCAATTTAGTTGACTCAGTCAAATAATAATTGGACATTGTCTCCAAAAGGAGATGCTGTCCCGATGTCCGACGCCATTATTGACGCGGTGAGAGACTTCAACCGCTTTTACACCAGGTTTCTCGGCCTGCTGAACAAGGCCTACCTCGACACCCCGTTCACGCTGACCGACGCCCGCGTCCTCTTCGAGATCGGCTCTCACGACGGGGTGAGCGCCTCGACGCTGACGCGCGAACTGCAGTTGGATGCGGCCTATCTCAGCCGCATTCTCAAACGCTTTCGTGGCGAAGGCCTGATCGAAACGAAGCGCGATCCCGATGATCAGCGCAGCCAGGTGATACTAGCCACGGAGAAGGGATTGGCGCAATTTCGAGAGCTTGGCACGCGATCGAGCGCACAAATTGCCGAACACTTCGATGAACTCGCAACAAGTGAGCAACAGGCGGTCGTCGGCGCGATGCAGACGATCCGCTCGCACCTCGACCCCGCGGCACCATCATCACCCGCAATCATCCGCGCCCACCGGCCCGGCGATATCGGCTGGATCGTCCAGAGCCAGGCACGCGCCTATACCGAGGAATACGGTTGGGATTCGCGTTTCGAGGCGCTTGTGGCCGACGTCGCGAGCAAGTTCCTCGCCAACTTCGATCCCGCGCTGGAGTATTGCTGGATCGCCGAACGCAACGGAATCAATGTCGGCTCGATCCTGATTGCAAACGGCGGCGATGGCGTCGCCAAGCTCCGGCTCCTCTATGTCGACAAGTCGGTACGTGGCCTGGGGCTGGGTAAAACGCTGGTCGAAGAATGTATCCGCTTTGCTAGATCCAGGGGCTACCGGCGGGTTTCCCTCTGGACGAACGACGTCCTGCATGCCGCCCGCGCGATCTACATCAAGGCAGGCTTTCGCCTTGTCTCCGAAGAGAGACATCAAATGTTCGGGCGCGGCGAAAACGGCCAGACCTGGGTCCTCGACCTCTAAGCAGCCGATCCCACGATTTTTCGCTTGATTTGGAAATGATCATTTCCTAATTGGTTTGATCATGACATCAGCGACGCTTGAGAACACGACGAAATCGCGGGGCCGCCCGCGCGAATTCGACACAGATGCCGCATTGGACAAGGCGCTCGCCGTCTTCTCCGAGCGCGGCTACCACGCGGCGTCCATCAGCGAACTGACGGATGCAATGGATCTCGCCGCCGGCAGCGTCTACAAGGCTTTCGGAGACAAACGCGGCATTTTTCTCGCCGCCTTCGATCGCTACCGCACGGTCCGCCGCAGCCTCCTTGATGCGGAACTCGCGAAGGTCATGACCGGTCGCGAGAAGGTCCAGGCACTCCTGAATTTCTATGCGTTCTATTCCCATGGCAACGCCGGCCGTCGTGGCTGTCTCGTGGTCGGCAGCGCCAACGAACTGGCGACATTCGACACGGACGCGGCCGATCGCGTCGCCGCCGCTTTCGCCGCAAACGAAGCCCTGCTGCTCGATCTTATCCAGGCCGGACAAGCCGACGGTTCAATCGCGGCAGGTATCGACAGTGCCGTCGCCGCGCGTGCCCTGCTATGCTTGACCAAAGGAATGCGCGTGGTCGGCAAGACGGGACGCACCCACGATGACATGGCCGCCGTCGCTGAGATCGCCGCAAAGATACTCGACTGACCTCCCCAGCACGGGGCTACTTACCCGTGCGCTTCAAGATAATGACCATCCGACATTCCGGAGCCCCGCATGAGCCTTTCTGCTTCAACGCCCCAAGACGCAGCAACCCAGACGATCTCGCCACTTATGACATTCATGTTCGCGGCAACCTGCGGGCTGGTCGCGGCCAACCTCTATTACGGGCAGCCGCTTGCCGGTCCGATCAGCGCATCGCTCGGCCTCAGCCCGGCTGCGACGGGGCTGATCGTGACGCTGACCCAGATCGGCTACGGTCTCGGCCTGCTGCTCATCGTTCCTCTGGGCGACTTGCTCGAAAACCGTAAGCTCGTACTGACGTTGATTGCGGTATCGGCCGTCGCCCTGGTTGCTGCAGCACTGTCATCGACCCCGGCGATGTTCCTGACCGCTTCGCTCTGTATCGGGCTTGCATCGGTTGCCGTGCAGGTTCTGGTACCGTTCGCCGCCAACATGGCGCCCGACGCAATCCGCGGTCGGGTCGTCGGCAACGTCATGAGCGGCTTGCTCTGCGGCATCATGCTCGCCCGCCCCTTTGCGAGCTTCCTTGCCGAGGCGACCTCCTGGCACACCGTCTACTATGTCACGGCAGCGATCATGGTCGCGTTGGTGCTGATCCTGCGCGCCAATCTTCCCGTTCGCACGCCGCACACGAAGCTCAGCTACGGTGAACTGCTGGCGTCGATGGGCCACCTCGCCCTCCACTCGCGCGTTCTGCAACGGCGCGCGCTCTATCAGGCCGGCATGTTCGGCGCCTTCAGCCTCTTCTGGACCACAACGCCTTTGCTGCTTGCTGGTCCGGAGTTCGGCATGACGCAGAACGGCATCGCCCTTTTTGCATTGGCGGGTGCTGCCGGCGCGATTGCATCGCCGATCGCCGGTCGCCTCGCCGATCGCGGCCTGACGCGGATCGCCTCCACCCTGGCGATGGTGCTCGGAATGGCATCCTTCCTGATCGGGCACTTTGCGGCGGACGGCTCGGTCACGGCACTCATCCTGCTGACGCTCGCTGCCATCCTTTTGGATTTCGGCGTCACCACCAATCTCGTCGTTGGCCAGCGCACCATCTATGCAATCAGCGCCGAGCACCGCAGCCGCCTCAACGGCCTGTTCATGGCGACCTTCTTTGCCGGTGGCGCGCTCGGTTCCGCAGTCGGCGGCTGGGCCTTCGCAACGGGTGGATGGTCGCTGACAGCGTGGATCGGGCTCTGCTTTCCGGCCTTCGCCTTCCTGCTCTTCCTCACAGAGCGGAAAAGCTAATGCCCGCTAGATAGCTTCGGCATCGAACCGGCTACGCGCTTCGCGAACCGCATCGTGGTTCGCCTCCGCCCAATTCAACAGCAAAGCCAGCGTCGCATACAGAGATCGCCCGAGATCGGTCATCCTGTATTCGACGCTCGGCGGTTTCGTCGGGAAGACCTCACGCTCGATATAGCCCTCGCGCTGCAGGTCGCGCAGCGTCTGCGTCAGCATCCGCTGGGAAATGTCGGGAATCATCCTGCGAAGCTCGCCGAATCTGTAAGGACGCTGTGATAGTGCCTCCAGCATCAGCGTCGACCATTTGCCACCAATCTGTTGCATCATGTCCCGCACGGGACAATTGCTGAAGTCGAGCTTCGAAAGGTCTATCTCGCGGCGGATCGCCGGAGCAGCCTTGCTCTTCAGGTTCACGACGGAGCCGCTCATCTATGGTGGTTCCCTTTTGGTAACGTAGAGCCTGAAAACTGCCTTCTTTACAGCCCAGCGTCAATTCCTATTCTAGTGCTAGTCTCTTTTTGAGACCTATTGAACCTAGAGGACGACTATGAGCGAAACGATTCTTATCACCGGCGCAGCGGGACAGCTCGGCCAGCGCGTCATCCACCACCTGCTCGAAACCTACAAGGTTCCCGCAGCGAGCTTGATTGCCGCAAGCCGCGACCCGTCCAAGCTTGCGTCCCTCTCTGCAAAGGGCGTCGTAACCCGCGCCGCCGATTTCGACGACCCGGCGACACTCGAGACCGCCTTCAAGGGTGCCGACCGCCTGCTGATCATCAGCACCGACGCGCTGGCAGTTCCCGGCCAGCGGCTCAAGCAGCACACGGCGGCAGTGGAAGCGGCAGCCAAAGCCGGCGTCAAGCACATCGCCTACACCTCGATGCCGTCGCCCGACAAGTCGCTCGTGACCTTCGCCCCGGATCATCTCGGCACCGAAAACGCCGTGAAGGCAAGCGGCCTGCCCTACACCATCGTCCGAAACGCCTGGTACATGGACAACTACCTGCACGGCATGCCGCACAACCTCCAGGGCGGTAGCTGGTACACCTCGAGCGGCGACGGAAAGATCTCCAACATCTCTCGCGAAGACTGCGCGATCGCGATCGCAGCCGCGCTCGCCTCCGGCACCGCCGAGAGCGCGACCTACACCGTGACCGGCAGTGAATCGCTGAACGCCGATGAAATCGCCGCCATCATCGCGGACGCCGTCGGCAAACCGTTGAAGGCCGTGCAGGTCAGCGACGAGCAGCTTGGCCAAGGCATTCGCGGCGCCGGACTGCCTGGTTTCGTTGCCGATATGCTTGTGTCGGCAGACGCGAACATTCGCGCGGGCAATTTCGATATCGTGACGACCGACTTCACGAAGCTGACAGGCAAGCAGCCTGAGACGCTGAAGGACTTCGCCATCGCGCACAAAGCCGCCCTGACGGCCTGATGCTCAATGACCGACACGCCCCGTTTCAGGGGCGTGTCGGCACAATTCAGATCTTCTGGCCGCAGGCGCGGCAGAAGCGCCGAACAGTTTCGGCCATGCCGTATTCGAGTGCATCAGCCGTGAGGCCATGGCCAATCGAAACTTCGGCAAGCTTCGGAATACGCTTTACGAGGGCCGGAAGATTGGCAACCGTCAAGTCGTGGCCGGCATTCACGCCAAGCCCGAGCGCAAGCGCTGCATCCGCCGTCCGGCCAAGTTTTTCAAGGATGGGCCCTGCCCGCTCCGGGCCGTCATAGCAGCCTCCGTAGGGCCCTGTATAAAGCTCGATGCGATCCGCACCCACTTCCTTCGCGATCGCGACCGCTTCCTCATCGCCATCACCGTCCGCAAACAGCGAGACGCGCGTTCCCATCTTCTTCAGCGACTGGATGACGTCGGTCAGAAAAACCCTGTGCTTGCGAAAATCCCAGCCATGGTCGGAAGTTGCCTGTGACGGATCATCCGGCACCAGTGTTACCTGCTCGGGAGCAACGCTCGCGCACAGCTCCAGAAAGTCGGCGGTCGGATAGCCCTCGATATTGAATTCGGCCTGCGGGAACTCGTCATCGATGAGGTTGCGGATGACAGGCAGGTCGGAAAAGCGGATATGACGCTGGTCGGGTCTCGGATGCACCGTCAGCCCGCTCGCCCCCGCCTTGAGCGCGATGCGCCCCAGTCCCTCCACGCTCGGCCAAGGGAGGTCGCGCCGATTCCGCAGCATCGCGACGGCGTTGAGATTGACGGAAAGCGTGGTTGGCATGGCGACTGTCCATAGATCGAAAACGGTGCCCCGCTTTTACGTGATATGTGCCGATGAAGCCAACGACATTCCGTTATGGACACATTTCAAACGCTGACACCAAAGCAACCAGCGCGCGAGATCGCGCAATAAGTATTACAAAGCCGAAAATGGCGTGATGAAACGATTAAGTCGCACGGAAATAGCAGCAAGCGAGATAAAATCGCCGAACAGGACAATCTCTCCGATACATTGCCCTGTGATTTAAAAATGATTATTTTTAAGACTAACAAATAGTTTCGTTTCCTTCATAACCTTCGGCTAATGCAACAGAGAATCCGCCCCTCGTTGCTTCGAGACTAGTACATAACGCAGAGAGGAAACCCCACTCGACCGCGCCCCGCGTCTTTGAAATGCGCAAGCTGCACGATCGTGCACAACAGGAGGGTTGATGGCAGGAAACTATAAGCGGACACTTACTCCGCAAAACGTATCTGAGTTGCGGCACGAATGCCGATTTCTGCCCGCAGCGGCGCTACCGCCGGACTTGCCGGGCAAACAGGTTCCTATTGCCGACATGGCAAACGCCTTTGGCGTCACGCATAGAACGCTGCACTTCTATGAGGAGAAGGGCCTGATTTCGTCAGGGCGCATGGGGCTGATGCGCGTCTACGATCCGGGCGACATCATGCGCATGGCCGTTATCAACGTCTGCCGCGAAGCCGGCATGGCGGTGGCGGTCATCCAGGAACTGATGCACGACCTAAGCGGGGCCGCCTCGCAGGAGGCAGCCGATGCCATGTTCCGCACCGCGCTTGAGACACGCAAGCGCGAACTCTGCGCCGATATGTCGACGCTGCATCGCCAGTTGCAGCATGTCAGCGAACTGCTGGAGCGAAGCGCCGAAGCACCGGACGGATTGCTGAACGACAACCAGCACGAACGGGAACTGACGGAAAAGGAACTTCGCTGCCTGTCGCTGATGGCCGAAGGCCTGTCGACGCACCGCCTCGCCCGCGTGCTTGCGATGGACGATGGCGAAGCCCGCGCTGTGGAAGCCGCCATCATCGGCAAGTTCCAGGCCAACAACCGCTTCCAGGCAATCGCAAAGGCAGTGATGCTCGGTGTCGTAGGGGCATGATGCCCGAGACACGAAGGCACGATCAGCGCACGATCGTCAGCGTCTCGGCTGCACGGGTGATGGCCGTATAAAGCCAGCGCTCGCGCGTATCGCGGAATGCCCAGCTTTCATCGAACAGAACGACATTGTTCCACTGCGAACCCTGCGCCTTGTGCACCGTCAAGGCGTAACCGTAGTCGAACTCGTCGTAGCGCTTGCGGGCGTTCCAGGGGATTTCGCCCTCGACATCCTCGAACGCCTGCTTCAACAGCTTGATCTTCGCCGCCCCGCGATCCATGTCGTCGTCTTCAGGCCGGATCAGCAGATTGATCCCCGGCTTCGTGGTTTCCTTGGACGAGGTCATGACCTGCCACAGCGAGCCGTTCAAAAGCCCCTTAGCCGGATCATTGCGCAGGCAGACGAGTTTGTCCCCCGTCTGCGGATACTCGGTCGTAAAACCCTTCAACTCGCGAAGGCGCTGATTGTACCGCTTGCGCGTCCGGTTGGTGCCGACGAGAACCTGATCGGCGTCCAGAACCAGCGCCTGATTGACCTCGTTCTTCGAGATCACCTTTGCAGCGCCGTAGTCGCCATACATGATCTCGTTGCCTTCACGTACCTGCATGGCGAGCTTGATGATCGGATTGTCGCGCGCCTGGCGGTGGATATCCGTCAGCAGGTAATCCGGATCCTGATTGGTGAAGAAGCCCCCACCCGAAACGGGCGGAAGCTGGCCGGGATCGCCGAGAACCAGGATCGGTGTGCCGAAGCTCATCAGATCCTTGCCAAGCGCCTCGTCGACCATCGAGCACTCGTCGACAATGATCAGTGCGGCCTTGGCGACAGGGCTCTGCCTGTTGATCGAAAACATCGGCGCTATCGAGGTCTTGCCGGTTTCCTCATCCTCCACCGCCTCTTCGCCGCGGGGACGATAGATCAGCGAGTGGATCGTCTTGGCGTTGCTGGCGCCACGCGAGCGCAACACTTGTGCCGCCTTGCCGGTGAAGGCCGCAAACAGCACATCGCCATCGACATGCTCGGCGAAATGGCGCGCAAGCGTCGTCTTTCCCGTGCCGGCATAGCCGAACAGGCGGAAAATCGGAGACCGTCCCTCCTTCAGCCAGTTGGAAACGGCCTTGAGGGCTTCATCTTGTTGCGGGGCAAATTGCATGGTCGTTCGACTTGGCAGGATTCGCCGGGGATAGGCAAGCGAGAAAAACTCTTCCTCTACCGGGAATAAACCTCGGGGCACCGGTGTCTCATCGCAGGCAAGGAGAAAAGCCTGCCCAACCCCAGTGAGGAGAAAGACATGAACTCCCTGACACTTCTGATCGCATCCGTCGCCGCCGCCGTAGCGACATCCGCCTTTGCCGCAGAGCCGGTGAAAGTGATGGATTCCGCCAAGGGCAAGGTCCTTACCGGCGACAACGGCATGACGCTCTACACATTCAAGAAGGATTCCAAGGGCGTCTCCAACTGCTACGGCGATTGCGCCAAGAACTGGCCGCCGCTGATGGCCGCTAGCGGCGCGAAGGCAGAGGGTGCATATTCCCTCGTGGACCGCAAGGACGGCAGCAAGCAGTGGGCAAAGGACGGCATGCCGCTCTACTACTGGGTAAAGGACAAGAAGATGGGTGACGTCACCGGTGACGGCGTCGGGGGCAACTGGGATGTCGCCAAGCCGTGAGAGGCGACCGTGAAAACACCGAAGCCTGAAAGCTTCGAGGGCCAGATCCTGGCCCTCATTCCCTCCCTCAGGCGCTATTCGCGCAGCCTGACGCGTTCGGATGCCGATGGTGAGGATCTTCTGCAGGATTGCATCGAGAAGGTCTTGTCCCGTCGCTCGCAATGGCGTGGTCTGAACCTGCGCGGCTGGGTGCTGACGATCATGACCAACCTGTCGCGAAACGGCCACCGCCAGCGCCAGCGGGCGCCGACGGTAGAGCTTGAAAGCGCCGAGAACGTCGTCTCCGCCGACGCGGCCCCCGATCCGCTCGAACGATCGAAGCTGGAAGAGGCGCTGAACAGCCTTTCGGAGGAAAACCGCTCGGTGCTGATGCTCGTCGTCATCGAAGGCTATACCTATCAGGAGGTCGCGACCGCCCTCGACATTCCGATCGGAACGGTGATGTCGCGCCTGTCTCGCGCGCGCCAGAGGATCGGAGAGCGCATGAAGGCCGACAATGTCATTACGCTTCGGAGACCGAAATGAACGAGATCAACCCGACCGTGACCGAAGCGGATCTTCATGCCTATGCCGACGGACAGCTTCCCGAACAGGCGCGCGCCCGTGTCGAGGCTTGGCTGAACGACAATCCGGATGACGCGACCCGCGTCGCGGAGTGGATGGCGCAAAATACAGAAATCCAATCGCTCTTTGCACCCTACGAAAGATCGGTTGAGGCCGACGCGGCACTTGTCACCAACAGAGGACAACGATCCAACTGGCCAAGGCGCCTGGCGGCGGCAGCCGCGATCATCGCGATTTTCGGCCTCGGCGCACTGAGTGGCCACTACGGCCCCGCCCTGTTCGAAAAGCCGGATCTGCAGCTGACCGAACTTGAAACCTTTCCCAACGAAGCTCGAAACGCCTTCCTGGTCTACGCAACGGAAGTCCGCCACCCCGTGGAGGTCTTTGCCGATGAGGAGGCCCATCTGGCGACCTGGCTCGGCAAGCGGCTCGCGATCCAGAACCTTCGGGTTCCGAACTTGCAGGAGCTCGGTTTCAAGCTGGTCGGCGGCCGCCTGTTGCCTGTCGACGGTAAACCGGGGCGATGTTCATGTACGAGGATCAGGCTGGCGAACGCCTGACGGTCCTCGTCGGTCGCAACGCCGACAACAGATCGACGAGCTTCCGCTTCGCCTCTTCGGGCAATGTCGAAACCTTCTATTGGATCGATGGCGAACTCGGCTACGCGGTGACCGGCGAGGTCTCCCGCGAGGTGCTGAAAAAGATAGCGGAAGAATGCTACCGGCAGTTTCCGTCGTGATCGTCAGCGCAGCGGATCGTTGGCAAGCTCGATCGGCTTGCCGTGCGGTGTCGCCTCCGCTGCCCGCTGCCAGCTCTTCTGCAGATCGAGGATCATGTCAGCGTCAGCAACGCCGCGCAGAACCAGGATCGCAGAAAGCGCTGAGACCCAGCAATCGAAATAATCGCTTCCATCTTCGGCGCGGCCGGGCTGATGCAGCTCTCGCGACAGGGTTTCCGCCCATTCGCTCCATGTGAACAGACCGCGCTCGTGCAGATGCACGGTCATGGCAAAGGCTTCCGCGGCCCAAGGCTCGGGAAACACTGGCTCGCCATCCACCGATTTCGGCAGATGCGGTGATTGGGCGAGCGGCGAACGCGTTTCACACTGGCTCAAGATAGCTCTCCCAGGCGTCGATCGAGACACTGAGCGTCGGATCGGCACCCTCGCCCCAGATCTCGCCGCCATCGAAGACAACAGTGTAGACCCATTGCGGATTCTCGCCCTTGCCATGGGCATTGTCGTCGGGAAAGACGAAGGAGCCCTGGACCGCCTCCACGACCCCGGACTTGGCACGCGCATAGCGCGGCAGCCGGGTATGTGTCGTCGGGTTGAAATTCCTGGTTCGAACCTTGTCTCCAGCCGCAAAGCGCGGCGGCGTCGCCACGGGCCTGTCGCAAGGACCACCCTTCGCGAGCACGCCAGCCACCATGTCGGCCTTGAGGATGCGCTTCGGCGTCGCGCCGTCCACCTGCTTGCGACCGGCATCGATTTCGCCTGACGTCACGAAGCCGTGCCGCTCCAGCAGCACTTCAAGCGCCCGCGTCCAGATCTCGTAATAGCTGGCGCCAAGGTACTCGGCCGGAGGAATGCTCTCGCGCGTGTGCCGGCTCTCGTCGATGTTCCACGCACCCAGCGCACCGCCTGACAGCGTGAGCCCGAGCGCTCGTTTCTCCCACTCCGCATGAAAATACGGCTCGTTCGTTTCGGGCGCGACAGGGCCGAAACCCATCTGGCCTCCGAGGTCGTGCGGGCCATTCATGCTGCAACTCCTGGCATGGAAGCAACGCCGGTTCCGATCATCGAATCGCGACTGACGAGATCGGCAAGTTGCTCCTCGCTCCAGCCCTCGGTGCCATCAGGTCTTTCGGGAATGACCAGATAGCGCAGCTCGGCCGTCGAATCCCAGACACGGATCTTCTTGTCGTCAGACAACGTCACGCCGAACTCGGCGAGCACGCCGCGCGGATCGATCACCGCCCTCGAGCGGTAGGCCGGCGCCTTGTACCAGACCGGCGGCAGGCCGAGTACCGACCACGGGTAACAGGAGCAAAGCGTGCAGACGACGAGATTGTGCGTCTCGCCGGTATTGAATACGGCGCGCATGTGCTCGCCCTGACGTCCCGTATAGCCGAGGCTCGCGATCGCCGCGGTTGCGTCGCGCCGGAGCCAGTCGGCGAAATCGGGATCGCTCCAGGCCTTCGCAACGACCCAAGCGCCGTTACGCGGCCCAATCTTGGTTTCGTAGGTTTCCACGATGGCGTCGATGGCCGCCGGATCGATCAGTCCCTTTTCCGTCAGAACCGTTTCAAGCGCCCTCACCCGCGCCTGCATGTCGGTGTAGCGGTTCTCATGGTCGTGATGATGGTCATGGTCATGGCCGTGATGATGATCGTCGTCGTGCACGAGATGGTCCTCCGCCAATGCGTGGCCTATCTTTAGGCGCTTGCGGCCGGGCCGCCAAGCCCAACCGGCAGGTTCACCGATGCGAAGCTTGAAACTCTATTTTAGCATTGGCCAGAGGCTGAGTACCAGCAAGACGGCCATGGTGATGTTGAACCATTTCAGCCGCGTCGGGTCCGACAGCCAGTCGCGCAGCGCCGAGCCGAAACCGGCCCAGGTCGAAACGCTCGGCACGTTGACCAGCGCGAAGGCGAGACCGACGATCAGGACACTCGCCAGATAGATATCGGGGATCGTGTAGGTCGCCATGGCAGTCACCGCCATGACCCAGGCCTTCGGATTAACCCACTGGAAGGCCGCCGCCGAGAGGAACGACATCGGCTTCACCCCGCTTTTGCCTTCGCCGAGCGTACGCGATGTCGCGATCTTCCAGGCGATCCAGGCAAGATAGGCGCCGCCGGCAAACTTCAGGGTGGTATAGAGAGCCGGCACCGTATGAAGCAGAGCGCCCAGCCCGAAGCCGACGCCTATGAGGAGCGAAAAGAAACCGGCCCCGATGCCGAGCATGTGCGGAACAGTCCGGCGGAAGCCGAAGTTCACGCCCGAAGCGAAGAGCATCATGTTGTTGGGACCTGGCGTTATCGATGTCGTGAAGGCAAACAGGACGAGTGCCAGAAATGTATCCAACGGCATGGGACCTCCCCGAGGCCCGCAACTATCGGCGACCTCGATCATTTTAGGTCAGGATAATTGACCTAAACATGCCGTTCCACGCAATCATTGTCATGGTGACAGGATTGGTTGAAAGATTGTGGCGCCATCCAATCATTTACAGGGATGAACATCATGCGAGACGAGACAATCCCGACCATCCGGTTCCCTGACGGTACCGAGGTCCCTGCCCTCGGCCAGGGAACTTGGAACATGGGCGAGAACCGCAATGAAGCACGGCGGGAAGTCGAAAGCCTGCGAGCCGGCATCGATCTCGGCATGACGCTGATCGACACGGCTGAAATGTATGCCGAAGGCGGAGCGGAGAAGATCGTCGGCGAAGCGATCCGCGACCGCCGCGACGATGTATTCCTCGTCAGCAAGGTCTATCCCTGGAATGCCAGCCGCAAAGGCACGATCGAGGCCTGCGAAAACAGCCTGTTGCGCATGGGAACAGACCGCATCGATCTCTATCTCCTGCACTGGCGCGGCAATCATCCGCTCGCCGAAACTGTGGAAGCCTTCGAGGAATTGAAGGCCTCGGGCAAGATTGGCGCCTGGGGCGTCTCCAATTTCGATACCGACGACATGGAGGAACTGCTTGCCGTTCCCTCCGGAGCAAATGTGGCGGCCAATCAGGTGCTCTACAATCTCGCCCGCCGCGGCATCGAGTTCGACCTGTTGCCCTGGTGTCAGCAGCGCAACATCCCCGTCATGGCCTATTCGCCGATCGAGCAGGGCCGCATCCTGCACAATCCCGAACTGATCCGCATCGCCAAAGCCAACCAGGCGACACCAGCGCAAGTGGCGCTTGCCTTCCTGCTGGAACGAGACGGCGTAATCGTCATCCCGAAGACGGCGAATGCCGCCCGCGCCGTGGAAAACCGCGATGCCGTCTCGCTCGATATCACCGACGAGGATTGGGCAGCGCTCGACGCCGCCTTTCCGCCACCGGCACGAAAAAAGCCGCTGGAGATGCTTTGACCTCCAGCGGCTTCGATCATTCAGCGATCAGCAGCCTTACATGCCCTGCTGGCCGCGGTTCATGGCGGCAATGCCGGTGCGGCAGACTTCGATCAGGCCAAGGGGCTTCATGATCGACACGAACTGGTCGATCTTCGAGGACTTGCCGGTGATCTCAAGAATGAAGTGATCGACCGTCGCGTCGACGACCTTCGCATGGAAGGCGTCGGCGAGCCGCAATGTCTCGGCGCGGGTCTCGCCCGTACCGACGACCTTGACGAGCGCCACTTCGCGCTCGATCGGGCGCTCCTGGCCGAGTTCGCGGGCGCGAACCGTCAGGTCGACCACCCGATGAACAGGAACGATACGCTCAAGCTGCGCCTTGATCTGCTCGAGAACATGCGGCGTGCCGCGCGTCACGATCGTAATACGCGACAGATGCGCCTGATGCTCGGTCTCCGAGACGGTCAGGCTCTCGATGTTGTAGCCACGGCCGGAGAAAAGGCCGATGACACGGGCAAGGACGCCCGGCTCGTTGTCGACGAGGACCGAAAGCGTGTGGCTTTCGACCGCCGCCGTCTCAGGCGAGATGAAATAGGCAGAGCCCGTCGGCTGTAGGTGTGCGTTCATGGTCTTGGGTTTCCTCTACCTTATTATCAAACGAGCGCGCGGCCCTTGGCGTCGATCGCATTGGCGACCGCCTCGTCCGTGGCTTCGTCGGGCAGCAGCATCTCGTTATGTGCCTTGCCCGATGGGATCATCGGGAAGCAGTTGGCGAGATTGGCAACGCGGCAATCGAAGATCACAGGCTTCTTGACGTCGATCATCTCCTGGATGGTCGCATCGAGGTCAGCGGGCTTTTCGCAGCGCAGGCCAACGGCGCCATAGGCCTCCGCCAGCTTGACGAAGTCAGGCATCGCTTCCGTGTAGGAGTTCGACAGGCGGTTGCCGTGCAGCAGCTGCTGCCACTGGCGAACCATGCCCATGTACTGGTTGTTCATGATGAAGATCTTGATCGGCGCTTCGTACTGGATCGCCGCAGACATTTCCTGGATGCACATCTGGATAGAGGCATCGCCGGCGATATCGATGACGAGGCTTTCCGGATGCGCGATCTGGACGCCGAGCGCTGCCGGCAGGCCGTACCCCATGGTACCGAGGCCACCCGAGGTCATCCAACGGTTCGGCTTCTCAAAGCCATAGAACTGAGCCGCCCACATCTGGTGCTGACCGACTTCGGTCGTGATGTAGGTGTCACGGTCCTTGGTCAGCGCGTAGAGGCGCTCCAGCGCATATTGCGGCATGATGACGTCATTGCTCGGCGTATAGGCAAACGAATTGCGCGCACGCCAGCGAGCGATATCGGACCACCATTCCGCGATCTGGCTCTTCTCCGGCTTCTTCGGCAGGGCACGCCACAGGCGAACCATGTCTTCCAGGACACTGCCGACATCGCCACGAACCGGAACGTCGACGCGAACGTTCTTGTTGATCGACGACGGATCGATGTCGATGTGGATCTTCTTCGAGTTCGGCGAGAACGCGTTCAGGCGGCCGGTGATGCGGTCGTCGAATCGCGCGCCGATGCAGACCATGACGTCGCAATCATGCATCGCCATGTTCGCCTCGTAGGAACCGTGCATGCCGAGCATCTTCAGCCAGTTCTTGCCGGATGCCGGATAGGCGCCGAGGCCCATCAGCGTCGAGGTGATCGGGAAATCGGTGAGCTCGACCAGCTCCCGCAACAGCTTGGAAGCCTCAGGACCGGAGTTAACGACACCACCGCCGGAATAGATGATCGGGCGACGCGCTTTCGACATCATCTCGATCGCCGCATGGATCTGGTTCAGATCGCCCTGAACCTTCGGCTGGTAGCTCTTCTGGATCGCGTGGGCTGCCGGCGGCGTGTAGGTGCCGGTAGCGAACTGAACGTCCTTCGGAATATCGACGAGAACAGGACCCGGACGGCCCGACTGCGCGATGCGGAAGGCTTCATGGATGATCGCCGCCAGATCGTTGACATCCTTGACCAGCCAGTTGTGCTTGGTGCAGGGGCGCGTGATGCCAACCGTATCGGCTTCCTGGAAGGCGTCGGAGCCGATCAGCGAGGTCGGAACCTGGCCGCTCAGGCAAACGAGCGGAACGGAGTCCATAAGTGCATCCTGCAGCGGCGTGACCGCATTGGTCGCGCCGGGCCCCGATGTGACGAGCATGACGCCAACCTTGCCGGTGGAACGCGCATAGCCTTCGGCCGCATGACCGGCACCCTGCTCGTGGCGAACGAGGATGTGCTTGATCTCGTCCTGCTGGAAGATCTCGTCATAGATCGGAAGCACGGCACCACCCGGATAGCCGAACAGGTGTTCGACACCATTGTCCTTGAGTGCGCGGATAACGATCTCCGCGCCTGTCATCCGATTTTCGTCCGTCTTGTTGTCCGTGCCCGTCATGTTTCTTTTCCGTTTTGACTGCTGGGATTTGAGTTCTGTAGCAGGGAAGCCCGAATTTCAGGCATAAAAAAAGGCCCCTGAGGGAGCCTGTCATCTAGCGCATGGGTGGCTATCGCCGGATGGTTACACCATCCTGCCCATGCGCCTTCCCACCACGATAAGAGCTACTGCGATTTTCATGGGCCGAAGTGATAGACAGAAAATTTCGCATCGTCAACGCAGTCAGCAATAAAAAATCGCGACCGGTCGCCCGCCGCCCACAGGCCTGAAGCCCTTCAGAAGACTTTATTAAAGGTTGGGCTTTATCCTTGTGCGCTACCGCAGGGAGTAGCCCTTTGGACGATACGCACATGCAAACGTCAGGCGAGCATGACCGCCGCGACACATATGCACCGGGGAACAGGCTCCTCGGTCGCGTTGTCGCATGCAGCGGGTCCCGTGCAACGATTGCTGCTACGGCCCAGGCAGGCGGAACGGATCTCACGGAGCTTTGGTCGGTTGGACGCCTGATCTCGATCAGCGTCGGTCGCAACCGCGTTGTCGCACTCGTCTACTCCATGAACACCGGCAGCCACGCCTGGTCGGAAGCCGAGGACAACTACTTCAAGATCGAAACCGAGTTGCTGGGCGAAGTCCGCGTTCACGAGGACGGCAGGGAAGAATTCTCGACCGGCATTTCGCAATATCCCTATCTTGGCGCCATCGCCCACCGCATCCGCGCCCGGGACCTCATGCGCATCTATGATGCAGGCAGCGGAACGACGGCGGTCATCGGCAAGCTGACCCAGGACGAGACCATCGATGCGGCGATCCACGTCCCGTCGATGCTGTCGAAGCATTTCGCGATCGTCGGCTCCACCGGCGTCGGCAAGTCGACGGCGGTCTCGCTGCTGTTGCACAAGGCGATCGAAGCCGATCCCAAGCTCCGCGTCCTCATTCTGGACCCCCACAACGAATTTGCGGCGGCCTTCCCCAAGCATTCGGTCGTCGTCGACACCGACACGCTCGACCTGCCGTTCTGGCTGATGAAACTCGAAGAGTTCGCCGAGGTGGTCTTCCGTGGCAGAACGCCGGTGCCCGAAGAGCTGGACATGCTAAGGGACATTCTGCCTGAAGCAAAGCGCGCCTTCCGTGGCAGCGACAATTCCCTCGTGCGCCGGACCACCGAGAAAAGCTCAATCACGGCCGATACGCCGGTTCCCTATCGTATTGCCGACCTGCTTGCGCTGATCGACGAGCGAATCGGTCGCCTTGAAGGACGAAGCGAGAAGCCTTTCCTTCGTTCGCTCAAGATGCGCATCATCGCCGCGATCAACGACCCGCGCTATCACTTCATGTTCTCCAACAACACCATCTCCGACACCATCATGGAGACCGTTGCGGAGATCTTCCGCGTGCCGGGCGACAACAAGCCGATCTGCACCTTCCAGCTCTCGGGCATCCCGTCGGAGGTCGTGAACTCCGTGGCTTCGGTGCTTTGCCGCATGGCCTTCGAAATCGCGCTGTGGAGCGAAGGCGCGATCCACATGCTTGTCGTCTGCGAAGAAGCTCACCGCTACATTCCGTCAGACCCCACCCTCGGCTTCTTCCCGACGCGCCAGGCCATCGCCCGTATCGCCAAGGAAGGCCGCAAATACGGCGTTTCGCTTGGCATCATCACGCAGCGCCCCGGCGAACTCGACCAGACCATCCTGTCGCAGTGCTCGACGCTGTTTGCCATGCGGCTCGCGAACGATCGCGACCAGGAAATCATTCGCTCCGCCATTCCGAACTCGTCGATCTCGACGACAAGCTTCATCTCCTCGATCGGAAACGGCGAAGCAATTGCCTTCGGCGAAGCGATCAGCGTGCCGATGCGCATGCGCTTCTCCCGTGTGTCCGAAGAGTTGCTCCCCAAGGCCAACAGCGCCCTCGTGAAAACGTCGGAAGAGGATCCCGATAACGTCGATCTGCGCAAGATCGTGACGCGGATGCGGGCTGTCAGCGGCCCGGATATTTCAGCGTTCCAGCACAGCTACAGCGCAGCCGCGAGCAGTTTGCCGGCAATCGATGATGAAGACGAGATCGACGATGATCTGCCATTGGCGCAGATGCCGATGCCGTCGATCACCAATCCGCCGCCGATTGCCCCGATCGAACCTTACCGTCAGGACATGCTTCCCGGCTCCTATGCACCGCGCGAGCCGCTGCCGCCGGCCCCCGCGCCCGCCGTGCCGCTGCGCACGGCGTTCGGCACGGCCGCCGACACTTCGATCGACAGCCGCCTGGAAAGCCTTCGCCGCGAAACCCGGATGGAGAGACCGCCAGAGCGCAGCAACGGCCAGCCGCCGGCGGTGCCTGTCAGCATCCGCAGGGAACCGGGCGTCTCCTTGCGCGAGAGTATCCTGAAAAAGCCCCTGAGCAGTCTTTACGACAAGGACTAGGTCGCTTCCGGCGCTAGCTCAGCCGCTCCCAGCTGTCGTCCATCTGGTTGCGAGACCATGTCATCTGCCGCTTGGCATATTGACGGGTTGCCGCCGCTCCCTTTTCGACGACCTCGGCTCGCGACATCTCCCCGCGCAGCATGGCCGCGATCTGCGAAACCCCGATGGCCTTCATGATCGGCATGTCCCCGGATAGAGACAAAGCCAGAAGTGCCTTCACCTCGTCCTCGGCACCTTCCTCCAGCATCTTTTCGAAGCGGCCGTTTATACGACCATGCAGGATGGAACGCTCAGGCAGAACCACGATCTTCCGCGCCTCGTCCGGGTTGATCAGCGCCGATCCGGCCTGCTGCTGAAAGCCTGAAATCGATTGGCCGGTGGCGACGATGACTTCGAGGGCGCGAACGATCCGCTGGCCGTCCTGGGGGTTCAAGGTCGCTGCCACCGGCGGATCGCGCTCAGTAAGCTCGGCATGAAGCGCAAGCGGCCCTTCCGCCAACAGGCGAGCACGCAGGTCGCTGCGGATACTATCGGGAATGGCAGGCATATCGGAAAGCCCACCCGTCAGCGCTTTGAAATAAAGGCCGGTTCCCCCGACGAATACCGGCATCTTGCCCTCGGCACGCAGGCGCGGAAGCAACGCGCCGACGTCGCGGAGCCAGGCCCCCGTCGAATAGGCATTGCCGGCGGGCACATGGCCGTAGAGATAGTGGGCAACGCCTTGCATGTCGTCTTCCGAGGGCCGCGCCGTCAGGATACGCAGTGTATCGTAGACCTGCATGCTATCGGCGTTGATCACGACGCCATCGTGCTGTTTGGCCAGTTCCACGGCCAGGGCGGACTTGCCGCTTGCCGTCGGGCCGGTTATCAGGATCGCGTTCGTTGGGTTAAGAAGGTTTTCCATAATGGCTCTCGTTGCCACGCTTATTGCCAATCCGTCAAATCCCGTTCTAACGCCTGTCGTCGCAGAGCGGGCTGCAGAGGCGGTGAACGCATCCGGCCTTTACTGGCTCGCCGATGGGATTGCCTGCGATATCGCCCTCCGGGACGGCAGCGATATGGATGATGCACGAAAGCAGATTGCCGACATCATCGGCTCATTGCCGGTTGATCTCGTCATCCAGGAAGCCGAGACGCGTCGCAAGAAGCTGCTGATCGCGGACATGGATTCGACGATGATCGGCCAGGAATGCATCGACGAACTCGCAGCCGAAGTCGGCCTGAAAGACAAGGTGGCGGTCATCACCGCCCGCGCCATGAACGGCGAGATCGCCTTCGAGCCGGCGCTGCGCGAGCGCGTAGCTCTCTTGAAGGGTCTGCCCATCTACGTTGTCGACGAAGTGATCGCCAAGCGCATCACCCTGACCCCGGGCGGCCCGGAGCTGATCGCCACGATGAAATCCAAGGGCTGCTACACGGCGCTTGTGTCCGGCGGCTTCACGGTTTTCACCAGCCGTATCGGCGCCACCCTGGGCTTCGACGAGAACCGCGCCAATACACTGCTTGAGGAAAACGGCATGCTGACCGGCTTCGTTGCCGAACCGATCCTCGGCAAGCAGGCCAAGGTCGACGCGCTTGAAGACATTGCCGAAAAGCTCGGAATCTCGCCTGACGATGCAATCGCTGTCGGCGATGGCGCCAACGATCTCGGCATGCTGCATCTCGCCGGCTCCGGCGTTGCCCTGCATGCCAAACCCGCTGTCGCAGCGGAGGCCAAGATCGAGATCAATCACGGCGACCTGACCGCCCTGCTCTACATCCAGGGCTACAGGAAAACAGACTTCGTCGCCGCATGACGGTGATCCTGACGACCCATCGCCTGCGCCTGCGCAATTGGACTGACGAGGATCGACCGCTCTTCCACGAAATCAATTCCGATCCGGATGTGATGGAGTTCTTCGCCGTGCGTCGCGACCGCGCTGAATCCGATTCCATGCTGGACACTATCCGCGATAGCATCACCACGACGGGGCTCGGCTTCTATGCGATCGCCCTCAAGGAGACGGACGAGCCGATCGGCTTTTGCGGTCTGTGGAAACCCAGACTTGAACCGTTCCTCCCTCCGGACGCCATCGAGATCGGCTGGCGTCTTGCAAAGCGGCATTGGGGCAAGGGGTATGCGACGGAAGCTGGAGCGGCGGCCTTACGCCGCGGCTTCACCCAATTCGATCAAAGCGAAATCGTTTCTTTCGCGGTCACCGACAATCATCGTTCCACCGCCGTAATGCGTCGGCTTGGCCTGCGTCATGAACCCGAGCGCGATTTCGACCATCCTCGTGTGCCTGACACGCATCCGCATCTGAAACGCCACGTTCTCTATGCGATTAGTGTCCAGCAGTGGAATCGAACGACCGGGTAATACCGATCGCCCGTCCGCACATGAAACGCTTGCTCCGACCCGCGACGTTGGCGTCGACATCGGAAGGCGCCTCCGCTCAGTCATTCCCGAGATGATGACGCATGCCGCGTCTCGTCATTCCATCGGCACTGCGACGAAACGCAGATCGCCGTTCGCGGACGCGATCATCATCTGAGCGTTGCGGCGCCCTTCCTGCTTCAAGGACTGTACCTTGGCCGCAACCGCGTCCGGCGAGCGCATGAACTCCTGCGCCACCTCAACGATCACATCGCCAGCCTTTAGCCCCTTCTCCGCAGCAAGCGACCCCGGCGCGACTTCGGACACGAGCACGCCGTCGACGCTTTCGGCAATGCCGAAAGTCTTCCGGGTTTCCGCGCTCAGCAGCGACAATGACAGGCCGAGAACGCTCTTGGTATCGGCCTTGGCATCAGGCGTGCTCTCGGACGTTTTGCCCTTGCCGTCAGGCACCGGCTGCGCCTGATCGTCGTCGGGCTCGTCCATATCCTGGTTCTCGTTCGGATCCGGATTGATGACGCCGTCCTTGTTGTCAGCGTCGTTGGCCGCAGCCTGGTCGCTATCTTCCAGTCGACCGAGCTTGACCTTGACGGTCTGCTCCTTGCCGTCGCGAAGAACGACGACATCGACTTCCTTTCCGACAGGGCTCTCGGCGACTACGCGCGGCAGATCGCGCATCTCGTTGACGGCCTTGCCGTCGAATTTCAGGATGACGTCGCCGGCCTTGATCGAGCCGTCGTCGACAGGCCCGCCCTTGATCACGCCGGCGACCAGCGCGCCCTTGGCGCTCGACAGGCCAAGGCTGTCGGCAACATCGTCGGTCACCGGCTGAATACGCACGCCGAGCCAGCCGCGCCGCGTCTCGCCGAATTCGCGCAGCTGCTGCACGACACCGGCGGCGAGCTCCGACGGCACCGAGAAGCCGATACCAATAGAGCCGCCGCTTGGCGAAATGATTGCCGTGTTGATGCCGATGACCTCACCCTTCATGTTGAAGAGCGGACCACCGGAATTGCCCTTGTTGATGGCCGCGTCGGTCTGAATGAAGTTGTCATAGGGACCGGCATTGATGTTGCGGCCGCGCCCGGAAATGATGCCGACGGTTACCGATCCGCCGAAGCCGAACGGGTTGCCGATCGCCATGACCCAGTCGCCGATCCGCATGGTGCTGGAATCGCCGAACTTCACGAACTTCAGCGGGGTCTTTGGCTCCACCTTGAGGACCGAAAGGTCGGTCTTGGTGTCGGTGCCGATCAGCTTCGCCTTCAGCTTGCTCCCATCGGCAAAATTCACCTCGATGTCGTCGGCACCTTCGATGACGTGGTTGTTCGTGACGATATAGCCTTGCGGATCGATGACGAAGCCTGAGCCGAGCGAGTTGACGTTGTGGTTGCCGCCTTGCTTGCCCTTCTGCTTGTTGAAGAAGTCGTTGAAGAACTCCTGGAAGGGCGAGCCATCGGGCGCACGCGGAGCAGGCCCGGCGCCCTCGTCGTCCTTGACGTTCTGTGATGTCGAGATATTGACGACCGCGTCAAGCAGCCCCTGAGCCAGATCAGCGACAGACGCCGGACCGTTCGTCGGCGGCGTCGCTTGTGCATGAACCACCCCGGCAAAACTGATATTCGCCAGAAATGCTGCGCCGGCCAAGAGAGCGAGCGATCGTCTGAAGGTCGGGCGTATCGTGGGGGCCATCAAGCATCCTCATGTCACATAAAAAAGCACACTGATCATGAGCATACGGCGGAATGATGGAGGGTGAAATCACCTTTTCGCGAAATCCCGCGCAATCTCTGAAGGAGACCAATCCGGCAAGCCTTATGGCCCTAAAAATCCCATTAAAACAAAGGGGCCGGCGGTGAGCCGGCCCCTTCTATTCGTTTTTCGATACCCTCGGCGAAGGTCAATTCGCGGGCGCGGCAGGAGCAGCTGCCGGAGGCGTTGGCTTCTTTCCGTTGGCATCGTTGAAGAAGCGGAAGAACTCCGAAGTCGGCGACAGGACGAGCGTCGTATCCGGCGACGAAAGCGCGGAGGAATAGGCCGACATCGAGCGGTAGAATTCGAAGAAGGACGGATCCTTTCCGAACGCATCTGCGAAGACCCGGTTACGCTCGGCGTCGCCCTGACCGCGAAGAATTTCGGAGTCGCGCTGGGCTTCCGCGGTGATCTCCACGACCTGGCGATCCGCGATGGCGCGGCGGCGCTGGCCTTCTTCGTTACCGGATGCACGAATACGCTCTGCCTCGGCCAGTCGTTCGGAACGCATGGCGTTGTATGTGTTCGGTGCAACCTCGGGCGACAGATCGGTTCTGCGGATACGGACGTCGTCGATGTTCAGTCCGAGGTTTTCCGCATCGGTCCGAAGGTCGTCACGGATCTCCAGCATCATCGCGACGCGCTCTTCCGAAAGAGCGGCATTGTAGTCGCGCAGACCGTAGACGCGGCGCAGGGACGAGTCGAGTTGGGCCCGAAGACGTGCCTCCGCAGCCTCGCGATCGCCAGAGACCGTTTCGCGGAAGCGGCGGACATCGGCGATGTTGTAGATCACGAACGCATCGACATCGAAGGTCTGACCGTCCTGCACCTGCACGCGGATGTTATCGAGGTCGAGGCGCAGCGCCTGCTTCTCGACATACTGTACCCGATCGGCGTCCATGAACGCGAAGGGCAGCTTGAAGTAGAGGCCCGGTTCGGTCTTGACCGACTGGATCTGACCGAAGCGGACCACAATGGCCTGCTCGCGGGCATTCACCACGAAGATCGACGAATAGACGAAGAAGAGAACGACCGCCAAGGCGATCAGGAAGGCGGGAAGCTTATTCGATGTCATGGTTCAACCTCCCTGCTGCGACGGCTTGCTGATCTCGTTGAGCGGCAGGTAGGGAACGACCCCCTGCTTCTCGTCGATCACGATCTTCTTCGAATTCTTCAGCACCTGCTCCATCGTTTCGAGGAAAAGGCGCTTGCGCGTCACGTCGGGAGCCTTGGAGTACTCGTCGTTGATGGCGGAGAAGCGCTGGGCTTCACCATCCGCCTCCTTGACCACGCGGTCCTTGTAGGCCGCGGCATCTTCGCGAATCTGCGCGGCTTCACCGCGAGCCTGGCCGAGACGCTGGTTGGTGTAGCGGTTGGCTTCTTCGATCGTGCTGTCGCGGTCACGACCGGCGCGCTGCACTTCTTCGAAGGCATCGGCAACTTCGCGCGGAGGCGCAACGTTCTGGATCGTAACGCCGGTCACGGTGATGCCCGCATGATAGCGGTCCATCGTGCCCTGGACGATGTTGATCACATCGGTCTCGATCGGCTGACGATTGCTGCGGAACGCATCCTGCGCCGGACGGCGGCCGACGATTTCACGCATCGCGCTGTCGGCGACCTGCTGCAGCGTTTCGGCCGGATTCTCGACGTTGAAAAGATAGGCCTTCGGATCGCTGACCGTGAAGAAGACTGCGAACTGAACATTGATGACGCTGCGGTCGCCCGAAAGCATCAGGCCGCTGGACGACGAAGCCGACGTCGCGCCGATGTTCTGCTGCTGAACCGTAACCTTGACGGTCTCGACCGTCTCCATCGGCCATAGATGGAAATGCAGCCCCGGCATGGACACTTCCTGCTTCGGCTGACCGAAGCGGAGTTCGACCCCGCGCTCGTCGGGCTGGACGATGTAGATGCACTGGAAAAGCCAGAAGATCGCGACGATCGCTATGATAATCAGCGCAACGCCGCCGTTGAACCCGCCCGGCACGATGCCGCGCAACTGGTCCTGACCGCGCCGGATGATGTCTTCAAGATCCGGTGGACCACCTTTTCCGCCGCCGCCACCGCGAGGACGGTTCGGTCCCTGCCCCCATGGTCCCTGATTGTTACCGCCGCCGCCGCCCCAAGGGCCGCCGCCGCCATTCTGATTGCTCCAGGGCATCAAAACCTCGTTGTTCGTTTAACTGTTGGATCGCGGAACCCACGGGGGCGACGGATACTGCGATCGTGACCGTTATAAGTATCGCAGCATCCGCTTTCAACGCGACATCAGGAACTTGGCGATATTTATTGGAAAATATTCTGTTTTAGGCCTTTAGCGGCGGTCGTAGACGACGAAACGCGTCGGATAGCTGTCTTTCTCGCCAGCCGGCACCGCGATTGTTTCGCCTGCACGCCAGATGCTAGGATCGATCGAAGGAAAGACGGCATCGCCTTCGACGACGGTTTCGACATGCGTTATGCAGAGTCGGTCGCTGAGAGCGAGAGCCTGCGCGTAGATCTGGCCTCCCCCGATGATGCAGACCTCGTCCTGCCCGCTCTCACGTGCGAGCGCTTCCGCGGAAGAAATAGCCTCCGCCAGGGAACTCACCGTCGTGACGTCGGGATGGTCGATTGCAGCGCCCCGCGTGATGACCACGTTCGGACGACCCGACAACGGCTTGCCAATCGAATCATAGGTCTTGCGCCCCATGATCACAGGCTTTCCAAGCGTGATCGCCTTGAACCTCTTGAGATCGGTCGACAGCCTCCAGGGCATGTCGCCATCCCGGCCAATCACACCGTTCTCGGCAACGGCAACCACGATCGTCTTGCGGATGGAGGACATGGGCTTCCCTGCTCAGACCGCAATCGGCGCCTTGATGCTGGCATCAGCTTCGTAGCCGATCAGCTCGAAATCCTCGAACTTGAACCCGAAGATGTCCCTCACATCAGGATTGAGCCGCATGAAAGGCAAAGGCTTCGGGCTACGCGTCAGTTGCAGCTTCGCCTGCTCGAAATGGTTTTGGTAGAGATGCGCATCCCCAAGCGTGTGAACGAAATCACCCAGTCTCAGCCCCGTCACCTGCGCGACCATCATCGTCAGCAACGCGTAGGAGGCGATATTGAATGGGACCCCGAGGAAGATATCTGCCGAGCGCTGATAAAGCTGACAGGAAAGCTTTCCGTCGGCGACATAGAACTGGAAGAGGCAATGACAGGGCGGAAGCGCCATGCTGTCGACCTCGGCCGGGTTCCAGGCCGACACGATATGCCGCCGGGAGTTCGGATTCTTGATGATCCCCTGCACCAGATTGGCGATCTGATCGATATGTCCACCGTCGGGAGCCGGCCACGAACGCCACTGCGCGCCGTAGACGGGTCCAAGATCGCCGTTCTCATCGGCCCACTCGTCCCATATCGATACGCCGTTTTCCTTCAGGTAGCCGATGTTGGTCTCACCCTTGAGGAACCACAGGAGCTCATGGATGATCGAACGAAGGTGGAGCTTCTTGGTCGTCAGAACCGGAAACCCTTCCTCGAGATCGAAGCGCATCTGATAGCCGAAGACGGAACGCGTGCCCGTCCCGGTGCGATCGCCGCGATCGCTGCCCGTTTCCATCACATGCGTCAAAAGATCGAGGTACTGCTTCATCGTCCGCCACCCGTTTTCGTTACGGTCTATTTAAGCCTTCCTGGGATCGAAACCAATCGCGGCGCATGCATTATCCCGGCAAATCGTCCGGCTCACCCGAGTTCGGCGCGCTCGCGCTTTGAAAAGACGCTTTTATGACGTGCCCTCTTCCCATCCAACACGGAAAACACTATATCAGCCTTGCCGGTTCTCGGACCGGCTATGGCGATAAATGAGCGATGGAATAAACCTATTGGACCCGGGGGCGGTACCCGGCGCCTCCACCAAAAACCGGCGGAAAGACTATGGTCGCGGCCGGCTTTTGATGGGGGCGAAATAGGATCGACAAGGGTGTAAAGATCGACTTTTTGCTCGGCATGATACCGCCGTTATCGGGTCAAAAGTGTAGTTGCAAACGACAACAACGCTAAGGAATACGCTCTCGCTGCCTAATGGCGGTGCGGGAATTCCGCTCTAAGTCCTTAGGGTTAGCCCCTTAAGGCGGGGTCCGAAGGCACCTGGCAACAGAAGCCTTCACCTTCTCGCTCCCGTTTAAATCATGTATGATTTGCGAAACTACGACTCGGCTTCGGGCTTTTCCAAGCCGCCCCGGCGTGGCATATAGCCTTGGGACAAGATGCCGGAACAACGAAAGACAGGAAAGTATGGGGCAGGATCATATCCGTTACGACATTCTGGCACAGGACGCGCTGCGCGGCGTGATCCGTAAGGTATTGTCCGAAGTCGCTGCAACGGGCCGCCTGCCGGGTGAGCATCATTTCTTCATCACATTCCTGACCGGCGCTCCGGGTGTGCGCATATCCCAGATGCTGAAGTCCAAGTATCCGGAACAGATGACGATCGTCGTCCAGCACCAGTTCTGGGAATTGAAAGTTACTGATTCGGGATTCGAGATCGGCCTGTCCTTCTCCGACGTTCCCGAAAAGCTTGTGATTCCGTTCAACGCGATTCGCGGCTTCTATGACCCTTCGGTCAACTTCGAGCTCGAGTTCGACGTGCCGCTGGCGGATGGCGAGGAGCTCCCCGCCGGTGAGATCACCGCCTATCCGGTCGCCGCCGAAAAGACCGAGGACGCTTCCGCAAAGCCCGCGGAGGGCGAGGAAAAGAAGCAGGGCTCCGTCGTCTCGCTCGACGCTTTCCGCAAGAAGCAGTAGAAATTTCAAGGGAAGCATCAGCTTCCCTTTTTCGTCGGAGGCAAGCGTGAGCGCCGAAATCATCAATCTCCGCCAGTTCCGAAAAAAGCAGGCCCGCTCCGAGAAAGAGAAGCAGGCCGAGCAGAATCGCATTTCCTTCGGGCGCTCGAAAACCGAGAAGCAGCTCACAACGGCGCTGAACGAGAAGGCCGATCGCGCGCATCGAGAGGGTCATATCGAGAAGAGCGGCGACAAGGAATGATTCCGCCCGCGGCCGGAATGAACATCGTGCCGTACGCGTTCCCCTATCCCGCCTTGCCTCCCTCATGCTTGGTATAGCCGCGCCAAATCAATGATCCGCAAGCACTCGGCAACACTGCACGGACATCGCACGAGCATCTCGCTTGAAGACGAGTTCTGGACGGAGCTGAACGCGATTGCCGAAGCGCGCGCGATTTCTCTTGCCGCCCTGATTTCAGAAATCGACGATCAGCGGGACCCTGACAGCAATCTGTCGTCGGCGCTCCGCGTTCAGGTTCTCGCGTGGCTGAAATCCGGGAAAGGCGCAACGTTGCGGCCGAATTCGAACGACGCCTGATTACAACGCTCGTCCACGGCGAAGATCATCACACAACACTGTCGCCATGAACAACGTCTCCACCCGTCGAGGTCGCCAGGCCGCAACGCGCGTCCGATCACTGCGGCATCTGAACGCCAGGCAGACCGGGTATCGTCTTGAAATTGAGCGAATTCTGCGGCGGCGTTTCAAGCTGCTGCTGCGCGCGACGTGCTGCCTCCGCGGCAGCCTTTGCGTCTTCCTCGGCCTTCGCTCTGGCGCGCGCATCTGCTTCAGCCTTTGCCTTCGCTTCAGCCTCGGCTTTTGCTTTCGCCTCGGCCTCCGCCTTTTCACGCTCCGCCTGCGCGGCAAGAGCTCTCAGGCGCTGTTCCTCGGCGCTGCGCTGCGCTTCGATCGCAGCCGCCTTCTCGCGCTCGGCGTCGTTGAACTTGTAGAGCGCTGCCTCGCGCCTCAGCCGTTGCTTTTCGAGGACATTGGACTGCAGCCGCTCGACGCGACGGCGTTCGCGCTCGAAGGCGCGCAGAGACAGATAGCCGGTGATGTCGGTGACATCCATCACTCGGCCGGGCGATCCTAGCTGACCGGAAAAATCCAGTCTCACGGCAGGCTCGGCACCCGGCAAGGCGTCACCGGCGGCGTTGAGCGCGATATTCAACGAAGCGCTGATGCGCTCCTGCGGAAGATCGATCTGCGCGTTGCCGAGCAGCTTCGCCTGGTCCGTGGCCACACTGACGTTCTGGACGCGCAGCACGCCGTCGGTGATGTTGAACGGGATATTCGCAGGCGGAAGTTTGGCCTCACCATTGTTCAGCAGGGTCTCGATGATCGGGTGCACCTTGCCGGCGTTGAGCTGGTCCTGCATCGGGTCCGTCGCTGCCTGCAGAGGTGCGAGCATTCCGAGGTTGAGCCCGCGCACAGTGGTATTACCGAGGCTCAGCGTTCCCGAACCGTTGAGCGCGGCCGCGATATCGTTGACGGACTTGCCGGACGCCTCGAGCGACATGGAAAGTCCGAACTTTCCATCCGCCAGCGGCGAGCCGTCACGTGACCATACGACGCCGCCGAGGTCGGTATCAGCAAGCGTCATCTTCGTCTGGAAGAAGCCGGTCCCATCGGCATTCGTGAACAGCAGGTTGCCATTTATGGTACCGCCGTCCCAGCCCGCCTTGATGTCCTTGAGCTGCAGCTCGTCGCCCTTGTAGACGACGTCAGAGGTGAAGTCGGTCAGCGGGCTCGACCATCCCGGCCAGAACTGCTTGGCGGAAAGCTTCAGATTGACGTCCACATCCTTCAGCGCCGGCAGGCCGAGAGCCGCGCCGGAAAGGTTGCCCGTGGCTCCATCCGTCATCGGCCCATAGATCGCTTCGCCGAGCCAGGTCGCGTCCGCCTTGCTCAGCGACAGCTCGCCCGTGGCAGTCGACTTCTCTGCCTTGCGATCCAGTGTCAGCGCGCCGCCGAACTCGTTATCCGCGGCATGGCCGGCGATATCGCCAAGGACGATCTTGTCGCTGTCGACGGTCGCCGTCGTCGTAAGCTTGAACGGCAGACCGGTGCCGATCTGCGGCACCCCGAGCCCGTTCATCACGAGGTAGGGATCCAGATCCGCGCTTTCGAGCGAAACCTTGAGCTGGCCGTTCATGAACGCCTGAGGATGAACATCGACCTTGCCGCTCGCGGTAAACGAGGTGCGGTCGGTGGCAAAGGTCAGGGCCGCGTCAGCAGGGTCGTTGTCCTCCGCCTGAACCTTGAGCGTCATACGGCCGTTGGCATCGGCGTCGACAGGCAACGGATCAAGCCCCGCCTGCCCGAAGAGGATCGACGTCACCGTGTTCTCAAGCGTGGCCTCAAGGCTGGTGGTTCCCTTGCCGGTCAAGGCAAGCAAATCCGACATGCGGTAGTCGAGATTGACGCGGCTGCCATTCGCAACCCCGGCAAGCGTGACGGTCAGCCCATCGCCCTGCTCTCCGCCGAGCGTAACGGCTCCGCGCAGCGCTGTGTTGGTGTACCAGGCTGCATTGCGCACCAGGCGATCCATGACGGGATGTTGCGGCAGCTTCTGCTTCAGCATCGTAAAGAAGGGGCGGGATCGGCGGACTTGAAGGTGATCTCTCCGGACCCCTTGTAGTCCAGCAGCGAACCTTCGGCCCGGCCGGTAGCCGTGAACTCGGCGCCGGCCAAATTCTTGACGGCAAGCTTCTCGAGGGAGAGCGCGCCATCGGCAATTGTGAAATTCGTTTCGACATCCCCGGCCTCGACACCGAATGCAGTGAACTTGTCCGCCTTCAGCTGCGCCTTGATCTTGTGATCCAGCACGTTGTCGCCGGCATCCTCGCCGGTGAAAAGCCCGGTCAACGCCCTCAAGGCATCGAGGTCGAGCGCATCGCCTGCCAGCGAAACATCGAGCGTCGGCGTCTGATTAGCGACCGCCTGCCGGTCCAGCTTGCCCTTCAGGGTCGCGGCGCCCACCGCGATTTCGAGATTGTCGAATGTTTGCCGGTCATGGGTCAGGCTGACATCGGCCGAGAAGCCCGCCTGGCGCAGCTGACGGATGGCGGGATCGACCGATCCGGCAAGCCAGGACGCGAGCCCCGTCGGCTGCTTGGAGGCGACGGTCACCTGCCCGGCGAAGGACGCCTCGCCCTGCAGATTGAGTTTGCCGTTTCCTTCGACCAGCGTGCGCCCCGGCAGCGTTCCCACCGCGTTGTCGATCGTCCAGCCGTTGGCAGCTGGTTCAAGGTCGAGCTGCACGTCGCGGATGGTCGTATCGCCGGCAACGATCGCCGGCAGCCTGACGCTTGCCTTGCCCGGCACCTGTGGGATCGGAACCTGCGAAACAATCCGCACCAGCGAGTTCAGCCGCTGACGCGCCGACAGGGCGGGGTCGCGCGCCGTCTTTCCGCCGGCACCCTGATTGCCGATCCGGTTGACGTCGATCTGCTGGCCGTCGGCCGTCAGCAGGAACTGCGGCTTGCCGCCGGTATCGAGCGTCGCTTCGCCGGTAATGACATAAGGATCCTGCTGCGAGCCGATTTCCAGCCGGTATTCGGGGATGCGAATGCTCTCGTTGGTAAGCTCGAACTTCCCCTTCATCCGCGGTGGAACGTAGTTCTTGTCGGCCTTCTTGTCGTTCGACTCGATCGCCGCCGACACCGTTCCCTGATAGTTCGGCTTCTGGTCGATCAGCTTCAGTTCGCCATCGAGATCGACAGACACGGGATGTTTGTCCGGCTCGAGGCGCGTGCGCATCCTGAGCACACCGCTTTCATCGGGCTGGTTGCTCGATATCAGGAATTTGCCATGCTCGCCATCGAGCGCCGCATCACCCTCGATCCTCCAGGGACCGGCCAGCGACTTGGCTGACATCTCGGCATTGAGACCGGTCACATGCCGCGATCGGCCGGATTGGTCGTCGATGAACTGGACATCGCCGCCGCTGACGTGAACGTTCTCGAGGACAACGGTCTTGGCCGGAATCTCAGGCTGGCTGCCATGGGTCCAATCGAGCGTCCCATCCTTGAGGAGACGCAGCTTTACCTTCGGGTTCACCACCCGCATGTCGAAAATCAGCGCTTCGCCAGACAGGAACGGTGCAAGCTCGGCATCCATGGAGAACTGTTCGACCTGCACGATCGGCGAACCGTCCGGCTCCCGACCGACGCGAACGTCATGCATGGTCACCGAGGGGAAAGGAAGCAGCCGCGCGTCGACAGCGCCGTGCACCACGACCTTCTTGCCGATGATGCGGCTGGCCTGATCCTCGAAGTTCTTCCTGAAGTCGGTCCAATCGATAAAAAGCGGAGCCAGCAGTGCCACGAACAGCACCACCACGATCAGTCCGCCCAGCACGACAAGGAACCGGCCTAGCAAATTACCTACTCTCCATTCGGGATACCAACGCGAACACTAGAGCATGAAACCAAAAAGTGTGAAGCGGCTTTCGGGCAACATCCTGCTCTATTTCCCTGCTTTGGAGACACGCTCTTGCCGGCGGCTCGATTCTCTACGCGATCACCTGTGTCTAGTGGTATCCGCACCACAAGCAAGCCATGATCAACACAATGTTGTTTTTCAGGCAGAATGGAAAATCTTTCCGGGATTGAAGATGTTATCCGGATCGAGAGCCTGCTTGACGTGACGCATCAGATCGACGGCACCGCCAAGCTCCTCTTCGAGGAAAGCCATCTTCCCCTGCCCTATTCCGTGCTCCCCGGTGCAGGTTCCGTCCATCGCCAACGCCCGCGCGTTCAACCGCGCGACGAACGCCTCGGCCACCGCGATCCCTTCAGCCGTCTTGTCATCGAACAGCAGCAACACGTGAAAGTTCCCGTCTCCCGCATGCCCGACGATCATCGCGAGCAAACCGTGCTCCTCGATATCGGCTTGGGTCTGACCGATGCACTCCGCAAGCCGCGATATCGGTACGCAGACATCGGTTGAAAGAGCCGCCATCTCGGGCGCCAACGCGCGCGACGCCCAATAGGCATCGTGGCGAGCCTTCCAGAGCTTGTTTCGCTCCTCGGCGTTGACAGTCCATTTGAATTCGCCGCCACCGCACTCGGCCGCAATCTCTGCAAACTGTTCGGATTGCAGCGCGACCGTCTCATCCGTCCCGTGGAACTCGAGGAACAACGTCGGCGTCTCCTCGTATTCAAGCTTCGAATAGGCATTACAGGCCCGGATCTGCAACGCGTCGAGGATCTCGATGCGGGCGACGGGAATGCCCATCTGGATCGTCATGATCACGGCGTCGCAGGCAGCGGTCACGCTTGGAAACGCGCAAACCCCGCCGCCGATCTTCTGCGGAATGCCCTGGAGCCGCAGCGTTACCGACGTCAGAATGCCGAGCGTCCCTTCGGCGCCGACGAAGAGCCGGGTCAGATCATAGCCTGCCGAGGATTTGCGTGCGCGCCGAGCGGTCCGGATTTCCTCGCCGTTCGCGGTGACCACGGTGACCGCAAGCACGTTGTCCTTCATCGTTCCATAGCGAACTGCGTTGGTTCCGGAAGCCCGAGTCGATGTCATGCCGCCGATCGAGGCGTTTGCGCCGGGATCGATCGGAAAGAAGAGCCCGGTGTCACGCAAATATGTGTTCAGCTGCTCGCGGGTGACACCCGGCTCAACCGTGCAATCCAGATCCTCGGGGTTCACTTGGAGAATACGGTTCATCCGGCTGAAGTCGATGGAGATGCCACCGTTCGGCGCATTCACCTGCCCTTCCAGCGACGAGCCGGTGCCAAAGCCGATCACGGGAACCTTGTGCTCGGCACAGACCTTGACCACTGCTTTGACGTCGTCCGCGCTCTCCGCGAACAGAACGCCATCGGGAAGCTGCGCCGGAATATAGGTCGTCGTATGCGCATGCTGCGCACGGAAGCTCTCGCCTGTTTGAAAACGCTCGCCGAAGCCCTGCTTCAGAATACCGAGAACGGCGGAGATCCCCTCCTCGTTGCGTTTTCCAGCCTTCGCATCCTTGAGCGCCATCTCATTGATCTCCTTACCGCTAATGCCCGGAGGCAGCTTGGTATGGGACATCGAATCGCGACTGTCTAGTGAAAGTGTCGCTGCGAAGGGCGCATTCCGCAGCCACGGCAATTCCGCCGTCCAACGCGCGCCGATCGAGGGGCGTCCCCGTAGGATTTCGCAATTGACCCTGCGATCCCGTGAAGCATATACCGACCGAAAGCCGTCCGGTCGCGCGACCGGTTCCTTGTTCAGCAAAGCCAGTCCGCGTCACACCTGTCCCCGCGGATATGCGCCACCCAAAAGCACGGGAAGTTGCCTTTGAAAGACGCCAGCCGCCTGCTGCGCAAAGCGAGCCTGCCGCGATGGGCACTGTTGCTTGCGATCTCTTCGGCTCTGGTCCTGGCGCTGGAAATGCTCGGCCTTCCCGCATCCCTGCTGATCGGGCCGATGGTTGCCGCAATCATGCTGGCGCTCACGATCGGCCAGGGGTCGCTTCGCGTGCCGCGCTGGCCGCTTCTCTTTGGTCAGGCATTGGTCGGCTTTCTGATGGCGCGCGCGATCACGGTCGACATCATCGGGACAATGGCGGCCGACGCGCCGCTGTTCCTGTCGATGATCTTCTCCGTGATCGTCGTTGCCAGCCTGCTCGGCTGGCTGCTCACGCGCTGGCAGGTCTTGCCGGGTACCACGGCTGTCTGGGGCTCCTCGCCGGGGGCTGCCTCGGCAATGGTCATCATGTCGGAAGAATACGGCGCCGATGCCCGCCTCGTCGCCTTCATGCAGTATCTGCGGGTCGTTTTCGTTGCCGTGGCAGCCTCCGTCGTTTCGCGGCTCTGGGTTGCCGCCGACGGCGGCGAGCCGCCACCGCTGATCCTGTTCCCACCGATCGACTGGCCCGCCTTTGCGGTAACGGTGACGCTGACCTGCCTTTGTGCCTTTCTGGCTGTGCGCCTGCGCATTCAGGGCGGCACGATCATTCTCCCGCTGATAGCAGGCTCGCTGCTGCAGGGCTTTGGTCTTCTGAAGATCGAGTTGCCGATGTGGCTGCTGGCCATCAGCTACGCATTGATCGGCTGGAACATCGGATTGCGCTTCACCCGAAGCATCATCATGCATGCTGCCAGGGCGCTTCCGCGTGTCGCCGCGTCCATCTTGCTGCTGATGTCTCTCTGCGGCTGCATGGCCTTCGCCCTGCATAAGTTCGCCGGGGTCGATCCTCTGACGGCCTATCTGGCAACGAGCCCCGGCGGAGCCGACTCCGTTGCCATCATCGCTGCCTCCAGCGACGTCGATGTGCCCTTCGTGATGGCGATGCAGACCGGCCGCTTTCTCATCATCCTTTTCACCGGACCGATGCTGGCGCGCTTCATCGCAAGGCGATCGGGGCTTGCGGAAAATCCCGCCTGAGACCGACCCACTGCCCGGTGTCATCCCGTATGTCTTCTTGAAATGGCGATTGAAGTGGCTCTGATCCGCAAAGCCGGTCGCTGCTGCGACATCCGCCAGCGTCTCTCCTGCACCTATCAAAAGACGCGCTTTCTGAAGCCGCCGCATCAGCAGGTAGCGGTGCGGACTGGTCGCAAAGGCCGCCCTGAAATGGCGGGAAAGCGTAAAGCGATCGAGCCCCGTCGCCTTCTCGAGTTCGACGGAACTGACCGCCCTGTCGAGGTTGTCCTCCAGATAGTCGCGCGCCTCACGCGCCCTCTGCCACGCGATCAGACCAAGCGAGCGCATCGGCAGGCGTCCATGCCCCGCGAGCATCGTGGCAACACGGGCCAGGAAGTCATCGACGAATAGCTCGTCAAGCTCGCGATCCAGCTCTGACAAGGCAGCCAGCAACGTGCCCGCCAGCGCCTCGTCATTGATGACGGGATCGGCGACGAACGGCAACGCGGCCTTTGCCGCATCCATGCACTCGATCAGCAGGGCCGGCTCCAGATAAAGCATGCGGTATTGAAGGCCGTCATCGGTACCCGCCCCACCATCGTGCTCTTCATCGGGATGCAAGACGATAACCTGTCCCGGAAGGCTGAACCGACGTTCGCCTCGATAGGAAAAGGTCTGGATGCCCTTGATCGTCACGCCAAGCGCATAGGTATCGTGACGATGCGGCTCGAAGGCATTGCCGTGAAACCGGGCTTCGATCCGCTCGATCCCCGGAAAGACGGGCGCAGTCGCGATCTCGTCCGCGCCGCCATCGATGCACAAACGTTCAAGACCCTGGAAGACGTGGTTGTTTACATCCTGGCTCAACGAGAACACCTCGCACGAAAGAAACTGGCATGTTCGATACCAAAATTGCGATTGTACTGCGAAACAATCTTGCGTCCTGGCAAAAGCTCAACGTCACCGCCTTCCTGATGAGCGGCGTGGCAGGACAAACGCCTGAGATCATCGGCGAACCCTACAAGGACCGAGCCGGCAACACCTACAACGCTCTCTCGATCCAGCCGATCATCGTCCTATCCGCAGACGAAGCGACCATCTCGACAATACACCGCCGCGCACTTGAGCGGGACGTGACCTCTTCGCTTTTCATCGAAGAGATGTTTTCGACCGGCCATGATGCCGCAAATCGCGCTGTCTTCGCCAACTACGGTCCCGAGGACGCCAAGGTGGTCGGGATCGCCATGAGAGCGGACAAGAAGATTGTCGACAAGATCACCAAGGGCGCAACGATGCACCAATAAAAAACGGCCGGGCGCAAGCCCGGCCGCTTCAATCGAAGAGAGCTGGATCAGCCCTGCGTGACAGGCGCGATCTGGATCTCGACGCGGCGGTTCTGCGCGCGTCCGGCTTCCGTCGCATTCGAAGCGACCGGCTGCGATGGGCCGAAGCCGACAGCCGAAACGCGGCGGGCGTCGATGCCCTGGCCGCCGAGATAACCCGCAACCGATTCCGCGCGACGCTGCGACAGATCCTGGTTGTGCTGCAGGCTGCCGGTCGAATCGGTATGGCCGTTGATGTCGATCAGCGTGCGGTTGAACTTCCGCAGGACGATGGCGACCGAATTCAGGGTCGGGTAGAAGCCCGGCTTTACGGCGTCCTGGTCGACGTCGAAGGTGATGTTCGACGGCATGTTCAGGATGATGCTGTCGCCGCGACGCGTCACGGAGATGCCGGTGCCTTCAAGCTGCTGACGAAGCTCGGCTTCCTGCTGGTCCATGTAATTACCGATCGCGCCACCCGCCAGAGCGCCGACGCCTGCGCCGATCAGAGCGGCATTGCGGCGTCCATGCGCGGAGCCGCCCACGGCAAGGCCGGCAAGTGCGCCGACACCAGCGCCAAGCATGGCACCGCCCGCCGTGTTCGACATCTTCTGCTCGCCCGTATACGGGTCGGTTGTGGTGCATGCACTAAGGTAAGCTGCGGCAACAGACAGAAGTATGATTTTCTTGATCATGAGCAGGCGTATCTCCAGTTCGATGGTGATGCGAGCAGTATTAAGGAATGCGGCAACAAGATGAAGCGTCCGCACTCGATACTTAAATTTCGATCAATTGCACAGACCAGAAACCGTAAATGTCTGAAACGGTCAAAAATGAAGCCCGCACGAGGGCGGGCTTCCTGGCGCGCGATGGCGGTCGCGCTATAGATTCTGGAACAACTGACGGACTGTATCGTAGGTCGCGTTGGCGATGTTCAGCGATTGCATACCAAGCTGCTGCTGCGTCTGAAGCGCCTTGAGGCGGCTCGCCTGCTCCTCCATGTCGGCATCGATCATGCGGCTGATACCGCGAGAATAGGAATCCTCCATGCTCTGCGCGAAATCGCTTTGAATGCTGATCCGCTTCTCCAGTGCGCCGAAGGCCGTTCCGACGGTTGTCATCTGGTTGAGCATCTTGTCGACGACGGTGACCATTTCCTTCACCTGGTCGTCGGTGGTCGCGTTCGAGACACCGATCTCGACCTGGCTCCCCGAGGCACCTGCGCTCGACAGCATGACGTAGTTCTGCGAGGCCCCGACCTCGGTGGCGAAATGCTCTGATGTCAGCGCTCCGTAGTCGCCGGAACCACCGCTCCGGTCATCGATGAGGTAGCGAGCATCCGCCGATGTCGTGGAGTCGACCGGCGCCAGATCGACCTCGTAACTGAGCGTGCTGACCTCAACGCGCCCATCAGAATATCGGATGAAGGACGACGGGATTTCCCGCGGCTTGGTCGGGTCGTCGCCGTCGCTGAGCGTGACCCAGTTGTCGCCGTTGAAGCTCGCCGACTGCGCGACTGAGCGCAGTTGATCCTTCAACTGCGATATATCCGTATTGATCTTGTCCTTGTCGACACCCGATTCCGTGGCCGAGACAAGCTTGGCCTTGATCTGGCTGACGATATCGATGGCGCTGTCGACGGCATTGTAGGCGGTGCCCATCGTTGCAGCCGCCAGACCCAGCGCATCCCGGATGGCCGAATGCGCTTTCTGATCCGTCTTGAGTGTCGAACTGATCGCCCAATAGGCACCATTGTCAGACGCTTTTTCCACCCGGAGCCCGGTCGTGACCTGCCTCTGGGTCTTCGTCATGTCGCGACTGATGTCGCGCAATACATAAAGTGCGGCATCCACCGAGGTGCGCCGATAAATACTCACGGGTACTGAACTCCGAACACAACAATACGCAACTGATACAAATGAACCTGTACCGCGGACGCTCATATCCGGGAGCGCCGAAACAAGGCGCTGAGCGGCGCTCCGGAACGCTGGAGCACCTGTTGGTTTCTACCCGCTATGATTACTGTCTATGCTTAAGAAATACCTAAGGTTCAAAGATCGTTTAGCGATCCTGATGACCAATCGTAAACCATAAGGACGAGAGTGCCCGGCAGCGGCCTATTCCGCTGCCTCGAGCTGGCCATCCTCGCGTACCGACCGCGGACGCGATGCGTGCTGCATCTCCTGATGCAGCTTGGCTTCTTCGTGCGCATGCGGCTTTGCGAAGCGGGCAATGAGCAGATAGGCGACCGGCGTGATGTAGAGCGTCACCAGCGTCGCAAAGCCAAGGCCGCCGACGATGACCCAGCCGAGCGCGATACGCGCCTCCGCGCCGGCTCCATGCGCAAAGACCAGCGGAACGCCGCCGAGGATCGTCGCGATCATCGTCATCATCACCGGCCGAAGACGCAATGCACACGCCTTCTCGATCGCCGTGCGAACATCCTCGCCGCGATCGCGCAGCTGATTGGCGAATTCGACGATCAAGATGCCATTCTTCGCCATCACGCCGACAAGCAGAACGAGACCGATCTGACTGTAGATGTTCAAGCTTGACCCGGTGATGACAAGCGCGAAAACCGCGCAGGCGAGCCCGAGGGGCACTGTCGACATGATAATGATCGACGACAGGACGCTTTCGAACTGCGCGGCAAGAACAAGGAAAATGATGACGATGGCGAAACCGAAGGTCAGCGCCATGCCGCTCGAATTCTCCTCCAGCGTTGCCGCTTCGGCGAGAGGCACCAGACGAGCGCCTGCCGGCAGGACCGACTTCGAGATCTCGGTCGCCTCCTTCACGGCATCTCCAAGCGAGAGGCCATTCTTCAGGCCAGCCGTGATCGCCACCGACGCAAGCTGCTGCTCGCGGTTCAACTGCGGCGCCACCGAACTCTCGGTCAGCGACGCGATCACCGACATCGGAACGATCTTGCCGTCACCCGTCTTCAGGAAGACGTTTTCGAGATCCGTCGGATCATCCAATGGCCGGGTGTTCGAGGTGAGGAGCACCGGATAGGCTTCGCCCTTGACGAAAACGTCGACGACCGAACGCCCTTCCAGCAGTGACTGCATGGCGGTCGAAAGGCCGGTGATATCGATGCCGAGATCGGATGCCCGCTCGCGATCGATCGTGACCGAGACCTGCGCCTGCGTCGGCTCGTTCGTCAGCCGCGGCGTGTCATAGTGGCCGGTCGCGTCGAGAGCATGGACGAGCTGCGTGGCAGCTGCCGTCAGCGCCTCGTGGTCGTTGCCGACAAGCGCCATCTGCAAGCCGTTGCCCGCACCGCGAATGCGCAGGCTGTTCGACTGGATCGCGTTGCCCCGCAGGGCCGGGACCTTTGCCGCGGCCTGATTGATGTCGGTGACGATCTCGGCCTGCGTGCGCTGGCGTTCGCCCCACGGCGCCAGCGTCAGCACCATGAAGCCGCTATTGACCTGTCCGCCCTGCCCAGAAATCGAAAAGACGTTGCTGATATCGCCGCTGTCGACCAGCGGCTGAAGATACTCCTCGACCCGTTGCATCTTGTCGCGGGTGTATTCGAGGCTGGAGCCTTGCGGCGTCGTCAGGCGCATCATCACCAACGCGCGGTCTTCGTTCGGCGTCAACTCGCTGCGAACCGTCTGGAACGCAAGAACGGCCGCGCCGGCAAACAGGGCGGAAGCGACGATGACCACGAGCGGCGCACTCAAGCAGGCATGCAGCGACCAGCGGTACGTATCCGCGAACCACGTTCCGAAACGGCCGAGAACGCCGTGATCCTCAAGCATCTCCTTGGTCAAGATCCGCGACGCCAGCATCGGGCACAAGGTCAAGGCGACGATCGATGAGAGACCGACCGAGAACGCCAGCACGAAGCCGAATTCGCGGAAAAGCCCGCCCACCTGGCCAGGCAGGAAGGATAGCGGAATAAACACAGCCGCAAGCGTCGCAGTCGTCGCGATGACGGCAAAGAACACCTCACGCGTGCCGAGAACGGCAGCGGCGCGCGGCCCCATGCCCTCCGAGCGGCGGCGCACGATGTTTTCGAGAACGACGATCGCGTCGTCCACGACAAGACCCGTCGCCAGCACGATCGCGAGCAGCGTCAGGATGTTGATCGAAAAGCCGACGAGATAGACGGCCGCAAGCGTGCCGATGAGAGCGACCGGCATGCTGACAGCCGGAATGATCGTCGCGCGCCAGTCACGCAGGAAGAGGTAGATGACGCCGGTGACGATGACCGCAGCAAGGATCAGCGCCAGCACGACCTCGTGGATCGCGCCTTGAATGAAAACCGCATCGTCGCTGGTGATGGCGATCCGCGTCCCCTCGGGAAGCGTCTTCGAAAGCTCGGCGACGGCATCCTTGACGCCATTCGATATGTTCAGTGTGTTCGACTGCGCCTGCCGGATGATGCCGAGACCGATGCCGGGAACGCCGTTGGAGCGGAGCGCCGTCTGTCCGTCGCGCGGCCCGAGCGTCACATTGGCCACGTCGCCAAGGCGCACTCGGTTCTGCAGGATCACATTGGAGAAATCCTCCGGCGTCTGCAGGCTTGCCATGGCGCGCACGACGATCGTTTGCGTCGGGCTCTTCAGCGAGCCGGCCGGCACATCGAGAGCAGCGCTCGAAAGCGCCTTGGTCAGATCACCAACTGTCAACCCGCGGCTGGCCAGCTCGCTCTGGTTGACGTCAACGCGGAAGACCTTTTCCTGATCGCCATAGGTCTCGACATCGGCAACGCCATCGACCGAAGCAAGGCGATCGATGACTTGGTTTTCGACAAGAAGGGTCAGGTCGTCCATGTTAAGTTTGGACGAGGTGACGGCAAGGCGCATGATCGGCTGAGAATCGGAGTCCGCCTTGACGATCTGCGGCGCATCGGCCTCCTCAGGCAGACGATCGGCGATACGCCCGATCGCATCGCGCACGTCGTTCGCCGCCACAGCGAGATCGACCGCATCAGAGAATTCGAGCGTCACCCGGCTCTGGCCGAACTGAGAGCTCGACGAAATTGACTTGAGACCGCTGACGCGAGCCGCCGCCCCCTCGATAACCTTCGTCAGCTCCTGGTCGATCGTCTGCGGTGAGGCGCCGTCGAAGGTGGTGCGAACCGTCACGACCGGCCGGTCGACATCCGGCAGTTCGCGCACTTCGATCCCGGCGTAAGCCGCAAGGCCGGCAACGATCATCAGGGTATTGAAGACCAGTGCCAGAATCGGGCGCCGAACGAACAGCGCTGTAAAAGTCTGCTTGCCGGAACCCGGCTTGTCCTGCATCTCGATCACGTTCATTGCGTGGCAGGCTCCGAGTTCGACGCAACTTCGTTGGCGACCCGCACCGCGCCACCTTCGCGAACGCGCTGGAGGCCTTCGGTAACGATCGCGTCTCCGTCCTTCAGGTCGGCCTTGACGAGAATGTAGTCGGGGTTGCGCTGCACGATGCTAACGCGCACCTTGCCGGACTTGCCATCGACGACCTGCCACACAAACGCGCCCTGCGAATCCCATTGCACCGAGAGCGGATCGACCGCCGGATACTGGTCGCCGCCAAACTTCATGCCGACATTGAAGGACATGCCTGCTCGCAGTTCGTCGGAGGCATTGTCGATGCGGGCCCGCACGCGCATGGTCCGGCTGGCGGCATCGACACGGTTGTCGATCGCCTCGACCGCGCCTGAGAAAACGCGCCCGGGCCGGGCAACCGACGTTGCCTCGACCGGCTGGCCGACCGTGATCGTGTTGGCGAAACGCTCCGGCACCCAGTAATCGACCAGAATTTCCGTCCTGTCGTCGAGCGTCGCAACCGGCGTCGTCGTCGAAACATTGTCGCCGACGTTGACCGGGATGATACCGACGATTCCGTCGATCGGCGCAACGATGCTGCGGCGCTCGAGATTGAGTTCGGCCGCCTGCAGCTGCAGGCGTGCGCCCTGCTCCGCAATTTCGGCATCGAACACATCCATGCGCGACACGCTGGATTTGATGTTGTGATAGAGGCTGGATTTCTCGACGGCGCTCTTCAGGACGACATCGGCCTGGCCGCGTGCGATCACCTGCTCTTCGCTGTCGAGCTTTGCCAGCACCTGCCCCTTGGTGATCTTGTCGCCCGACTTGATCATGATCTCGCGGATAGTGCCGCTTGCCTGTGGCATGACCACGACGGAGCGAATCGCGTCTCCGGTGCCGATCGCACTCAGGCGATCATTGACGACACCACGAACGACGGCCTGGGTGACCACGAGAACGGGCGCATTGGCTCCGCCGCCACGGCGTCTTGCCTGCCCGTCCTGACCGCCGGCCTTCTGCGGCGCGGCCTCTTCCGAAGCCAGTTTGGAAGCTTCCGGGAAGCCCGCCTTGCGAAGCGTCTCGCCCGCTCCCGGCACAAAGAACATCCATCCGGCAAAGCCGGCTGCGATGACGACAAGACAGATCAGAAACTGCTTCCAAAACGGCATTCACGTCTCCAGAGGGACTCGAGGCTGGTCCAGGGTCAATCGAAAGAGGCGTCCGCGGGACAAAGTGCCGCGTATCTGCGACAATATTGTCTCTTTGCTGGTCAGCGGCAAGCGAATTGCCCTGATATTACAGAATTGTAATATCAACACTAAGTGACCGGCAGCCCCCGCGCGAAGCCACGAAAGGTTCGCCGCCACACAGATCGGATACAGTCTGCAATTGCAAACCTGCGCTGACCTTGCCGACAACAGGCTGAGGATAGCGCCCGCGCGTGAATGAAAGCAGAACATCTTTTCTGGTCTTTCGATCCCGAATCACTACATTACGCGCCATGAGCAACAGTTTCGACGATATGCCCTTCTTCGACGAGGAGCCGGGCGAAGCGCCGCGCAAGCAGCAAGCCCCCGCCGCTCCCGCACGCGGAGTCCCCGTTTCGGGAGGTCTAGCCGCCCGCGCCATGGCTGCCCGTGGCGGTGCTCAACAGCGGCCGGATTATCTTGAAGGCCTCAATCCCGAGCAGACCGAAGCCGTCGAAACACTCGAAGGGCCGGTCCTCGTGCTGGCCGGTGCCGGCACCGGCAAGACGCGCGTGCTGACGACGCGCATCGCCCACATCCTCAACACCAACCGCGCCTTCCCCTCGCAGATCCTGGCCGTGACCTTCACCAACAAGGCTGCCCGCGAGATGAAGGAGCGTATCGCGCATCTGGTCGGCGGCGCGGTCGAGGGCATGCCCTGGCTCGGCACCTTCCACTCGATCGGCGTCAAGCTGCTCCGTCGCCACGCCGAACTGGTCAACCTGCGCTCCGATTTTACCATTCTCGACACCGACGACGTCGTGCGCCTCGTCAAGCAGCTGATCCAGGCCGAGGGCCTCGACGACAAGCGCTGGCCCGCCAAGCAGTTCGCCGGCATGATCGACACGTGGAAGAACAAGGGCCTAGGCCCCGCCGACATTCCCGAAGGCGACGCCCGCGCCTTCGCCAACGGCAAGGGCCGCGAACTCTATTTCGCCTACCAGCAGCGCCTCTCGACGCTGAACGCCTGCGATTTCGGCGACCTGCTGATGCATCCGATCGCGATCTTCAGGAAGACGCCTGATCTGCTCAAGGAATACCATCAGCGCTTTCGCTATATCTTGGTCGACGAATACCAGGACACCAACACCGCGCAGTACATGTGGCTGCGGTTGCTGGCGCAGCGCCCGAAGGGCGAACCACAGAATGTCTGCTGCGTCGGCGACGACGACCAGTCGATCTATGGCTGGCGTGGCGCCGAAGTCGACAACATCTTGCGCTTCGAGAAGGACTTCCCCGGCGCCAAGGTGATCAAGCTCGAGCGCAACTACCGTTCGACGGCGCACATTCTCGGCGCGGCCGCGCATCTGATCACCCACAACGAAGGCCGCCTTGGCAAGACGCTGTTCACAGACCGCCGCGATCCCGACGATATCAAGGTGCAGTTGCACAACTCCTGGGACTCCGAAGAGGAAGCCCGCGCCATCGGCGACGAGATCGAGCAGCTGCAGCGCAACCAGCACAAGCTGAACGATATGGCCATCCTCGTGCGCGCCTCCTTCCAGATGCGCGAGTTCGAAGACCGCTTCGTGACGCTCGGCCTCAACTACCGCGTCATCGGCGGCCCACGCTTCTACGAGCGCCTCGAAATCCGCGATGCCATGGCCTATTTCCGCCTCGTCGCCCAGCCGGCAGACGACCTCGCCTTCGAGCGCATCATCAACACGCCAAAACGTGGCCTCGGCGATACGACGGTGCGCGCCCTGCACGACTATGCCCGCGCCCGCGACATCCCGATGTTGGCGGCGGCCGCCGACATCATAGAGACCGACGAGCTGAAGCCGAAGGCCCGCAAAGCGCTGTTCGACGTGATTCAATCTTTCCGCAGATGGCAGGAAAGGCTTGAAAACACATCACATACCGAGCTCGCCGAGCAGATCCTCGAAGAGTCCGGCTATACCGACATGTGGAAGGCCGACAAGACCGCCGACGCTCCCGCCCGCCTCGACAACCTGAAGGAACTCATCCGCTCGATGGAGAGCTTCGAATCGATGCGCGGCTTCCTCGAGCACGTCTCGCTGGTCATGGACGCCGAGCAGAACGAGAACCTCGACGCCGTCTCGATCATGACGCTGCACTCGGCCAAGGGCCTCGAATTCGAGACCGTTTTCCTGCCAGGCTGGGAAGAAGGCCTCTTCCCCCACCAGCGCTCGCTCGACGAGACCGGCCGCGCCGGCCTCGAGGAAGAGCGTCGCCTCGCCTATGTGGGGCTGACCCGCGCCAAGCGCCGCTGCCACCTCTGGTTCGTCAACAACCGCCGCATCCATGGCCTCTGGCAATCGACCATCCCCTCACGCTTCCTTGAGGAACTGCCCGACACGCACGTAGACGTGGCGGCGGTCGAGCAGAGCTACGGCGGCTATGGCCGCGGTGGTGGCTATGGCCAGTCGCGCTTCGACAAGGCCGAGCCCTTCGCCAACAGCCACTCCACCCCCGGCTGGAAGCGCGCCCAGCAAAACCGCAACGACGCCACCCGCGACAACTGGGGCTCCCGCTCCGGCCATTCGGTCGAGCGCATCGGCTACGGCGAGGCAGGCCCCAAGAGCCGCACGATCGACGGCGAACTGGTGGCAAAATCCACCACGACCGAGCCGTCGAAATTCAAGACCGGCGACCGCGTCTTCCACATGAAGTTCGGCAACGGCAACATCAAGATGATCGAAGGCAACAAGCTGACGATCGAGTTCGACCGTGCTGGCGAAAAGCGGGTGCTGGACGGTTTCGTGGAGCCGGTTTCGTAAGACGACCGCGCACTGCGGGCGCCCTCACCCATTCGTGACTTCGTTTGCGGGGGTCTCTCCCGCATACTGGCCTCCCGCGCGCACTGATCGCGGGAGAAAAGGAGGACGCAGATGAAACGTTACTCGCTACCTCTGATCGCAGCCTCGCTTATGGTTGCCATTCTGACAAGTCCGACGATCGCGCTTGCCTGCAACAAGATCATCGGCAGTTGATACGGAGACCAGGCTAGGCGCTCCAGGCACCTAAGCAAGTCCGAATCTCAAGGAGCGGGCGTGGTGCCCGCTCATCCCAGGATCGGCATCGACCCCAGCCCCAATATGTCATTGAGCAATGCCAGTCCGATCCCGGCGGCAACGAATGCGATGCCGATCAGAAACCACCGTCGCGCCCGATCGTATTTGGCCGCGATCAGCGAGTCCCGGGCGAGCAGGTCGGCGAAGACCTTGACCTGCAGCGCAATTCCGGCGGTCAGCAGCAGCATCGGCAATATATCGATCCGGCTCCAGTCATTGGGGTTGGAGACCCAGTGGCTGATGAAACTCAGGGAAAAACCGAGAATGATCCCGGCCGCCGTCAGCGAACCATTGCGGAACGTCGCGTCGATCTTTTCCTCTGGACCGGGCTCGGTCATGGCTTTGGCTCCGGGTGATCCTGCTCTCAAAGAAAGGCAGAAATTCCCGAACTCGGCAAGGCCGCCGCTTTCTACGGATTGATCGTCGTCAGGAGCAGCGTTCGGCGACGAAGGCCGCGCCACGATCTTCCAGCAGGCGCCGCAGCACGCTTCGATGGCAGTGGTTCTCGTTCTCGCAGTAGCAGCCGATTGCGAAATGGGTTGCGTGCGAAAGCGTGGCAAGCAGATCGAGCACATGGCTCGCCTCAGGCACCTTCATCTCTTTCGCGAAGCTGCGCACGAAGACCGCCCACTCCGCATCTGTGGTCGCTGCCTTCGCCTCGGTGACGAGCGCCTGGCTTGGAGACAGGATCGGCAGCCAGACGTCGTAGTAGTTGCGGCTCGCAAACTCTTGCTTCGGCACCCCACGGGGCGGTCTCCGGACAGTCCCGATGCGAACGCCCTCGCCGTCTTCCCTGGCCGACCCGAGTTGAACAACAGTGATAGCCACACGCGCCTCCATCCGGTTGCCATGATCTCTACCGCGATCGAAACCGCGCCGCCAGCCTCCCCGAGGGCAGCGAGCGTGCCCGCATTACAAAACCTTCATTTAAAAATCATGTTTTAAGCTTGCCACCCCGTCGATCCGGAGCTAAAGACAGGGTCATCATCTGCTGCACCTCTGGGCGCTGCACGTAAGCGTTAACGTCAATCAACGCGCTGATCGAACCCCATGCCGGGGTGCGAACGGCGCGGTATGCCTGCGTCTCACGCACCCCGGTTCCGATACAAGGAACGAAGGATGACGGAAAACACCCCCCCAGACACCACCGAAAAGCGCCACCGCATCGAGCGCGTGCGCCATGAACTCAAGCGTCGCCTGCTGACGGTCAGCCGGGTCCAGAACGTCACCCCGCAAATGCTGCGGGTAACTCTCAGCGGCCCCGATCTCGAAGGCTTCGTCAGCCTCGGCTATGACGACCATATCAAGATTCTCGTGCCCGCGCCCGGCGAAGAGCCGGCATTCCCGGAAGTCGGCCCGGATGGAAAGCTGCTGATCGATCCGGCCAAGCGGCCGTCGATGCGTGACTACACGCCGCGCCGTTATGATGCCGCCAGCCAGGAACTCGATATCGATTTTGCACTTCACGACGCGGGTCCGGCGACAGAGTGGGCGGTCAATGCCAAGCCCGGCGACAAGCTCGGCATCGGCGGCCCTCGCGGATCCTTTGTCGTCGCCACCGATTTCGATTGGTATCTGCTTGCCGGCGACGAGACGGCGTTGCCGGCCATCGGGCGCAGGCTGGAAGAACTGCCGGCAACAGCCAAGGCGCTGGTCGTGGTAGAGGTCGCCGGCCCTGAAGAAGAGCAGGCTATGACGAGCAAAGCAGCTCTGACGACGCTGTGGCTCCATCGCGGCAGCGAGCCCGCCGGCACGACGGCCAAGCTCGACGAGGCGCTGCGCGAACTCGCGCTGCCCGCTGGCGACGGCTACGTCTTCATCGCCTGCGAAACCCTCCTGGCCAAGCGACTGCGTGCCATCATGGTGGAGGAGCGCAACCACCCGAAAGCCTGGATCAAGGCCGCCGGTTATTGGAAAAAAGGCCAGGCGGACTTCCACGAGACACACGGCGACTGAGTCGACAGTCGATCCCGCCCGGCGGAGGCACCAGCTTCGCCTTGCGGGATCGACAAAATGCCGCAGGCAAACTGCCACCGACGTACCACGCAAAAAACAGAAAACAGCGGCAAGATCGCCATCCGAAAGAATGGCAGCACCGTCACCAGGTGCAAATCACCGGTGAAAAACTCATTTGAATCAAGGGAACGGAGAGGCTTAACGAAAGGTTAACCTGCTTCGCCCCTGCGCGTCAACCGGCTGAAATTCATCATAATATTCCCGCTTTGACGTCGCGCGAAAATCGCCCTAGCCCCTTTGCGTCCGCCCATGAAAGGCGGGTTTTCACGATGAACTCGCAAAGGAGCTTCAAGTGACAAGTGTTTCTTCTATCGGGAGCGGCGTTTCCCAATACAGCTCTCTCTCCAGCCTCGACAAGAATGGCGACGGCATCATTTCAGCCGATGAACTCGCCGCCGCCAATGCCAGCTCGAAATCCACCTCGTCAACCAAAGCGCCGACGTCCACGAGTACGGATGACGTCGCAAGTGTTACGCATAAGATCGCCGGCGACATCCTTTCGATCATGCTGCAGATGCAGCAGTCGAGCGCCAGCGATGATGATAGCAGCTCCTCCGATGACGATTCCAAGGGCATTCTCGCCTCTCTGGACGCCAACGGCGACGGCAAGCTGACCACCGATGAGTTCCTCTCGGCAGATACATCAAGCATCGCGTCCAGCGCCGCTGGTTCCGACGATCCGATCCTTTCCGAAGTCCTCGACGACATGCAGACGGCTCTCCGCGCCTACCAGAATACCTACGGCACCTCAGCCGCTGCCGATAGCGGCAGCAGCGACGTCCAGACGGCCTGAAGATCTTTGACGGCTCCGCCGGGGGAGCCGAAAATGATCGATGAATGGAGAAAGACGGCACGTTTTTCGCCGCAGGCTCCAATGATCTCTTGGCTGACCGAATTTTTTGAGTTCGCATTTGCAAAATTTTCGCCGCAAAGCACAATAAAAATCGTTTGAATACTATCGAAGTCCTCTTAACCGCCTTATATGGCGGATGTGGCTTGCTGCACGCCTCCTCCCAGGGCGCCCCGCCGAGCCGCCGCCGGCGCGTTTGAAAGACGGCTTCCAAAGGGAAATACCCGGCGCCAACAATAAAAAGAGGTATCCTAAAGTGGCTGGTATAATCACCAATCAAGCCGCGACGACGAGCCCGACTTCATCAGACTCTTCAACGTCGCCAAACTATCGCTTTGCCCTCACTGCGCTGACGTCGCTGTTTTTCATGTGGGGTTTCATCACCTGCCTGAACGACATTCTCGTCCCGCACCTGAAGAACGTCTTTCAGCTAAACTATACGCAGTCGATGCTGATCCAGTTCTGCTTCTTCGGCGCCTACTTCATCGCCTCTCTTCCCGCGGGCGCGCTCGTCAAGCGCACGGGCTACAAGCAGGGCATCGTCATCGGACTGGTAATCGCGGCCATCGGCTGCGCCCTTTTCATTCCGGCAGCCAGCTATCGCGCCTACCCGCTTTTCCTCGGCGCTCTCTTCGTTCTTGCGACCGGCATCACCTTGCTTCAGGTCGCCGCAAACCCTTACGTGACAGTGCTTGGCCCGCCCGACACGGCGGCAAGCCGCCTGACCCTGACGCAGGCCTTCAACTCCCTTGGCACGACGCTCGCACCGATGTTCGGCGCTCTGCTGATCCTTTCGGCAACGACGGCAGCCGTTGCAGGCGCTACGCCGGAACAGCTCGACGCCATCAAGATCGCCGAAGCAAGTGCCGTGAAGTTCCCCTACATGCTGCTCGCGGTCGCCTTTCTGCTGCTCGCTGCGCTCTTTGCGGCATTGAAGCTGCCGCAGGTCGAAGGCAGCGATGAGATCGAGCCGATAACCGGCGGCGGATCGGCATGGCAGTATCGCCATCTCGTCCTCGGTGCCGTCGGCATCTTTCTCTATGTCGGCGCCGAAGTCAGCATCGGCAGCTTCCTCGTGAATTTCATGAGCCAGCCTGACATCGCCGGCTTCTCCGAGGCCGAGGCCGCCCACCACGTTGCCTATTTCTGGGGCGGCGCGATGATCGGCCGGTTTATCGGTGCGATCGCCATGCGCTATGTCAACGACGGCAAGGCCCTTGCCTTCAATGCTGTGGCTGTCATTGCCCTGTTGCTGCTGACCGTATTTTCGGGCGGCCATGTCGCCATGTGGTCGGTACTGGCGATCGGTCTCTTCAACTCGATCATGTTCCCGACGATCTTCAGCCTCGCGCTCTATGGCCTCGGCAAGTACACCAGTCAGGGCTCCGGCATCCTGTGCCTTGCCATCGTCGGCGGCGCCATCCTGCCGCTCGTGCAGGGCGGCCTGGCCGATACGATCGGCATCCACATGGCGTTTCTGATGCCCGTCATCTGCTACGCCTACATCGCCTACTACGGTCTGAAGGGCCATCGCCCGGCGTGATCTAATGATCGGGCCTCGCGGCAATTCGCGAGGCCCTCTCGCCTCTTGCGTGTTTCCCTCAGCCTTGGCATCTTGCGCTGCAACAAAGGGAGACGCTTCGATGAAGGCATTGCTGCTTGTCGATATTCAGAACGGTTTTTGCCCCGGCGGCAACCTTCCGGTCCTCGAGGGCCACGAGGTTGTGCCGGTTGCGAACCGCCTGATCGAAAGCGGCAAATACGACCTCATCGTCGCCTCGCAGGACTGGCACCCCGAGGACCACGGCAGCTTCGCGTCGTCCCACCCCGACAAGGTGCCGTTCGAGCTCGGTACGCTCTCCGGCAAGCCGCAGATGATGTGGCCAGATCATTGCGTGCAGGGAACTGAAGATGCCGAACTGCATCCCCATCTCAAGATCGAAGCCATTGACCTCATCATCCAGAAGGGACTGAACCGGTCGGTCGACAGCTATTCCGCCTTTCGCGACAACGACCGCGACGCCCACACCGGCCTTGCCGCTTATCTCAAGGATCAGGATATTACCGATCTCGATGTCTGCGGCCTGGCGACGGACTATTGCGTCAAGTTCTCGGCCCTTGATGCGCTGGAGATGATGCCGGGCGTCCAGGTTCGGTTCATCGAAGACGCAAGCCGTGGGATAACGCCCGATGGCGTCGCGGCCGCGATCGACGAAATGCGCCAGAAGGGCATCGCCATCATCACCAGCGAACAGGCGATGTCGGACTGATCAATCCGTGGCGTCTCGCTGCAGCTGGTAGATATCATCCGAGAAGTCGTCGATGCGCTTTGCGAGCACCGCCTGCGCATCTTCCAGCCCCTGCTTGTAGTAAGCGGCCCCAATCTCCTTCGCGAAGAAGTCCATCACGAATTCCGCTTTCAGAAGACCGATGGGCTGGTCGAGCTCGCTGTCGAAATAATGCTGGATGCGCGCGATCAGCGCGGCCTTGTCTTCTTTCGAAAATTCAATCGGCTTCATCGTGTCCTCGGTGCTCGTTTCTCCGTTGAACCGTTCAGTGAAATCGATCGGTCAATCAAGGAAATTCGTTTGCAGTCAACCATCGGCGCCAATAGACGGAGGCAAACTTCCAGAAGGATCGTCGCCGATGAGTCGCGCGAATTTCATCGAAGGCATGCGCGGCGGTTTTCCCGTCGCCGTTGCCTCCGCACCGTTCGGCGCATTGTTTGGCGCCCTCGCCGTCGACCACGGCATGTCGCTTGCTGAACTCACCTTCATGAGTGCCACCGTCTATGCGGGCGCCAGCCAGCTTGTCGGCCTCGAGCTGTTCGGCCATGACGTGCAGGCTTGGCTAATCGTTGCCTCGATTCTGGCCGTCAATTTCCGCCATGTGCTCTATTCGGCCGCGATCGCGCCCTACATCAAGCACTTCACGGCACTGCAGAAGTTTTTCACCTTCTTCCTGCTCGTCGACCCGCAGTTTGCCGAGACGGTAAAGCGCGGGGAAGCCGGCAAGGAGGTGTCCTTCGCCTGGTACCTTGGCTTTGGCATCGTCATCTACATCCCCTGGATCTGCGTCAGCCTCCTGGGAGGCTTGCTCGGCAGCCTGATCGGCGATCCAAAGTCGATCGGTCTCGACATTCTGCTGCCGGCCTATTTCCTTGGGATCGTCCTCGATTTCCGCCACCGCGACAATTTCCTGCCGGTTGCTGCGGTCAGCGCTGTCGCATCGATAATTGCCTATCGCTACGTCGGTTCGCCCTGGCATGTGAGCCTTGGCGCAGCCGCAGGCATTGTGCTTGCTGCCCTGCTGCCACCTCCACCGCATGAACAGGAACTCGAATCCGACCTGCACGAGGTGTGACCGTGAGCTTTGATCTTCATATGGCGCTGATCATCGTCGCCGCAGCGGTCGCGACCTACGGCACCCGCATCGGCGGCTACATCCTCATCACGACGATGAAGAGGATACCGCCGCGCATGGAGGCGGCCCTTGCCGCCGTGCCCGCGGCCGTACTGACGACCCTCGTCGCGCCGGCCTTCTTTACTGGTGGATGGGACTCCAAGCTCGCGCTCGTCGCTGCCCTGCTCGTCGGCCTCCGGGTGTCGCACACCTGGATGCTCGTGGTCGCATGGGTCATCGTCATGACGTGGCGTCACACGATCGGCGCCTAACCGGAAAGACGCCGGAGCAAACCGGCGTCACCCTTGTTTCAGATCTCAGTATTCGAGTGGCAGCGTCGCGTTCTCTAGCCACGCCTTGACATCCCGGTCATGGATAAGCGGCATCAAGGCCTCACGCGTGCGTGCGTGATAGTCGTTGAACCAGTGCAGCTCGTCATGCGTTAGCAGTTCGGGTATCACGAGGCTGCGGTCGATCGGGCAAAAGGTCAGCGTTTCGAACCCGAGCATCGGCTGATCGCCGCCCTCGACTGCCTCCGCGTCGCGCACGTAGACGAGGTTCTCGATCCGGATCCCGAACGCACCCGGCCGGTAATAGCCGGGCTCGTTCGACAAGATCATCCCTGGTAGGAGCTCCTGCGTCGACAATCGTGAAATCCGCTGTGGGCCTTCATGCACCGAAAGATACGAACCGACGCCATGGCCGGTGCCGTGGCCGAAATCCGCACCCGCGCGCCACAAGGCGATGCGTGCCAGCGGATCGAGATCGCAGCCACGTGTCCCCTTCGGAAAGCGAGCCGTGCTGATCTGGATCATTCCCTTCAGGACGAGCGTGAAGAAGCGTCGCTGCTCTTCGCTGACGGACCCGATGCCAACGGTACGCGTAATATCCGTGGTGCCATTGATGTACTGCGCCCCGGAATCGATCAGGAACAGCTCGCCCGCCTCGAGTTTGCGATTCGACTCGGTGGTCACGCGGTAGTGCATGATGGCCGCATGTTCGCCAGCTCCCGAGATCGTGTCGAAGGAGATGTCCTTCAATGGATTCTGCATGCTCTCGCCGACACGTGCACGGGCGGCCTCAAGCTTTTCCGCAACCTCGATCTCCGTCACCGTTCCAGGCTTCGTCTGCGACAGCCAATACAGGAACTCGACCATGGCCGCGCCGTCCTGAAGGTGCGCGGCGGCAGAGCCATTGATCTCCACGCTGTTCTTCACAGCGCGCGGCAGCTTCGCGGGATCTCCCCCCTCGACCACGATGCCGCCGGCCGCACGGATCATCTCCGAGAGACCGTAGGACGTCAGATCGGGGTCGATCAACACGCGACCTTCGTCCTTTGAAACGGCGGCAAGCTTGCCCTCGAGCGACGACGGCGGCAGCTGCTGGCAGAGCTGGGCAAGATAGGCTTCCGCCTCGATGCCGGTCTTGCGCTTGTCGAGGAAGAGATCGGCCTTGCCGTCGGCATAGATGATCGCGCGCGCCAGCGGATGCGGCGTGTGCGGAACGTCACTGCCGCGAATGTTGAATATCCACGCGACCGAGGACGAATCCGCAATCAGCACGGCCTTGAGGTCGCGCTTGGCAAGATCAGCCGCAATCGTCGCGAGCTTGTCCGTGGCCAGCACGCCAGCCTGGGCGATATTCTGAATATTGACGGCCCCGAGCGGCTCCTGCGGCCGGTCTTTCCAGAGGCGATCGAGCGGGTTGTGCGGCAGGATGACAAGCGTGCCGCCGATCTCGCTCAGCGCCTTTTCGAGACGTCGCACTTCCGCACCCGAATGCAGCCACGGATCGATGCCGAGCCTCAATCCTTTCGCGCCGTGCTTGGCAAGCCAGGCGTGCGGCGGCTCGTTGACAAGATCTCCGCCGGTAAAGACGGAGCCGTCTACCTGCTCGGCAAGCTGCGTTACATAACGGCCATCAACGAACACGATCGCCTGCGCTCTGGTGACCAGCGCCATGCCGGCCGAACCCGTGAAACCCGTCAGCCAGGCAAGACGCTCGGCGCAGGCCGGGACATATTCGCCGTTGAACTCGTCCGCCCGCGGCACGAGAAACGCATCAATCCCCAAGGCGTCGAAACTTTCGCGCAGACCGGAAACCCGATCGCGGCCGAATTGTGGCGTGGACGTGACTTCAAAAGATTGGAACATGCTCGAAAACCTGATGTTGAGGACGAATCCCGCATTAGAGATTGGCCGCTATCCTATCGTAACTTCACGATGAATGGCAAAGACGTGAACGGCCGCGACACCAGCAGCCGGGTATTATTTTGGCGGAAATGAGGCATCCTTTTCGGGTTTGGCACGCTTTATGCATTCGCTGCATGGCTCCCATGAACGAAACCCTCTGCCTCAATTTTTCTTAATAGCTATATAGTCGCCATCACGACGGTTCGAGACGGACCGCCAACCAACAAAAGGAATTTCAACATGACTGCCCCTCTGTCGCGCTTCGCTTACAGCAGCCCGGTACAGGCTGGCGAGCGCCAGACTGTGCGTCACGTCATCGGCTCGCGCCGCCCGCTGAATGAGGACACCCTCAAGCTGCTCGGCGCCGGTCAAAGAGTTACGCGCCACCAGGTCGCAACCAGCTACGCGTTCTGAGCAACTCGCCGCTCCGTTCTCCTCCTCCCTCACAGGATCGGCGATCAGAACCAGTAGAAGCCCGCTCGAGCGCTCCTCCTCCTTCGAGCTCGCGGGATTGGCCGGGAAACCGGCTCAAGGCGGTGCCACTGGCACCGCCTTTTATTTTGTCTTCAACGCTCGCCTCTCACGGACGATCGAGATGGATCGTCACCCAGCCATTGCGCCAGATCGTACGCACATGGCGAAGATGTGCACCATTATAGGCGGCGAGTACCTTCCAGCGTTGAGACGCGAGAATGCCCGAGAGAATGACGGAGCCGCCGGGCGCGAGATGATTGACGAGCTGCGGCGCCATCTTGATCAGCGGTCTCGCCAGGATGTTGGCGATGATAAGGTCGAACGGACCGTTCTCGGCAAATGCCGTCGAATGAAAGCCCGGTGCCGTCACCGCCTTGATGCCGGATGCGATCCCATTGGCGCGTACATTCTCGGCGGCAACCCGCGTCGCGATCGGATCGATGTCCGTTGCGAGCACCGGAATGTTCTTCAGCTTGCGAACGGCGATCGCCAAGACGCCGCTGCCGGTTCCAAGATCGAGGGCATTGCGGACGCGCCGTGCCCGCACCACGCGATCGATCGTTTCCAGGCAGCCCGCCGTGGTGCCGTGATGACCGGTGCCGAATGCCTGGCCGGCCTCGATCTCGATAGGTATGTCGCCCATGCGCACCTTGTCGCGATCATGAGATCCGTGGACGAGGAACCGCCCTGCCCGCACCGGCTTCAGCCCTTCGAGGGACTTGGCCACCCAGTCGACGTCGGGAATGACCTCCCGTTCCACAGTCGCCCAGGGAAACGCGTGCTTCAGAGCCTCCTCGACGCGAGACCGCACCTCGGCCTCGTCTTCGCGCATCATGTAGACCGACGCTTCCCATATGTCCTTTTTCTCGTCGATCTCCGTCGTCGCGATCGCGAAATCTTCTTCGCCGAACACCTCGCTCAGCAGGTCGAGGATCTCACCGGCAAGAACTTCGGTGGTCGTGACGTAAAGGCGTATTTCACTCAAGGTCGGTCTTTCCCGTTATTGTGCGCCATCGATCCATGGCGGAGACGGCGTATCATATCCGGAAACGCCGCGAAGCAGTTCTTGTGAAAATGCAGGTATTCTGAAAAGCACAGGCACGACAAGATCGCGCAGCGTGATCGACAGCGGATTGTGCATGGTGATCATCGATGTCAGCTGCCGGGTCTGCTTCAGGACCGTCATGACAGCCGGCATGCGCAACGAGGAATACTCGGCCTCGCGCCCTTCCGAAATCAGCCAGGCCAGCCAGCACGCGTCTTCTATGCCGAGATTCATGCCCCGAGCGCCTGCCGGTGAATGGATATGCGCGGCATCGCCGGCAAGAAAGACGCTGCCCTTCGCCATCGCCTCGACATGGCGGAAATGGATGCGGAAATCGGACGCCCATACCCGTTCGGCGACCGGCGCCGGATGAACGATGCGGCTTTCGAAATCCGCCAGCGTCGAGATATAGCGCAGCACATCGCGTTCCACCGGCAAGCGTCCGATCATGCCGGGATCGACAAGATTGATTTCGGCGAAGTTGGGATCGATGTCGCGGGTATAGCGAAAGTCCGCAAGATAGAAACTGCTCTCCAGCGCATCACCGGGAAATCCGAAGCCGATCGCCCGTCGCACGGCAGAGTGCGCTCCATCGGCCGCGACAACGATATCGAAAGAAGCGACTTCCTCCGATCCGTCGTGCTTGCGCAATGTCACATGGGGCTTTGCAGCGTCGAGCGAGAGTTTCTCGACGGACGTTTTCCATTCCGGCGCGACTTCATAGTTCGAAAGCGCGCCGATAAGCAGCCGCTCGGTATGACCCTGCGCGAGCGCATAGAGAGCGCCGTAGGCCCCCGGTATCCGTGTCGTATCAAGGGAGACGAGCGTCCGGTTCTTCGAGACGATCCGAAACCGCTTGAGCTGATGCGCTTCCTGCAGGATGGCGTCGCTGACACGCGAAGGCGAGAGCAGCGTCAGCGTGCGGGCGTTGACACCGAGGGCACGACTTTCGACGAGCGGCACGGGACCGGCATCACGATCGACAACCCGGGGACGAAATCCCCGCCGCGCCAGTTCGAGAGCCGCCGTCAGGCCGGTCGTGCCGGCTCCCACGATGAGGATGCTTCGGTGTCCGGACGGCGACATGGGATCATCCCTTGTTGACGAGGTTCTCCAGCTTTTTTACCGCCGTATCGGGATTTTCTCCATAGGCGATCGTACCCGAGAAGCGCCCGGCAGAATCCAACAGGAAGACCGAGGCCGTATGGTCCATTGTATAGTCGCCGTTCGGGTTGTTCTCGTCTACGGGGACCTTCTTGGCGTAGACGCGGTATCCCTTGATGACATCGGCGACCTTATCCGGTGCGCCCGATATGCCGACGATCCGCTTCGACACGTTCGACACATACTGGTTCATGACATCGGGCGTATCCCGCTCGGGATCGACGGTCACGAAATAGGCCTGCAACCTGTCGCCCTTGGGATCGACTTTCTCCAGCCAGCCATTCATTTCGAACAGCGTCGTCGGGCAGACTTCCGGGCAATGAGTAAAACCGAAGAACAGCGCCGTCGGCTTGCCCCGGAACGCCTGCTCGGTAATCGGCTGGCCATTCTGTGCGACAAGCGTGAACGGAACGCCGAACGGCCCATCGGACATTGCTTCCTTGGTCTTGGTGACGTTGAGCGTCAGCCAGCCAAGAATGCCTGCCATCAGCAACACGGCAACCCAGACGGCGATGCGTACAGTCTTCATCGTTCTACTTTCCCGGAAGGATTAAAGCTCTTTCGCGCCTGATATCCTTTCGATCGGCATGGCGCAATTCAACAAGACGTTTCCCGGCCGCGGTTTATTGCCATCCCCCCGGGGGGACGCATATCGTTAGCAATAGCTTAAAGAAACACATCTATATTTAGCCATGGATGGAACGACCCAAAAGTTCGAAGGCATGACGTCTGTCTGGTAGGCACCCCTGCCCGATTATCCGCCTGTGAGCGAAAGAAACATGCCCGCGCCCAGGCGCGGAGGGGATAGTCTTCACATGACACATGCGAAAGTGCGCAAGAGCCTCTCTGTCAGCCAGAGGCTTGGAACGCTTGCGGGCGCCGCCTTCATCGGCTTCGGCTCCATGCTGGCGGTCGGTTGGTACGAGAATGGGGTGGTCGATGGCGCCCTGCGCCGCGCCAATGAAATCCAGGTGAGCGTCGATCATATCAACGCCATGCGCATAGCCAATCTGACACTGGTTCTGGCGGCCATGGATACGATCGTCGACCACGGCGATAAGGCCGTTTCGCCGGAACGGATCGCACTGATGAATGCATCGCTCGAGACACTTTCCGGTAGCTCGAGAGAGACGCACATGCTGGCCGACGAACTAAAAGCGGCCAATCTCCTCGCCACTTTTGATGCCGATGTCGCCTCCTTGAAGCAGAAGATTCTGGGAGACCTCAAGGCCGCCGTGGAAGCTGGCGCGCCGGACAGCGAGTTCGACAAGCTTGACGATGCCATCGACAAGGGCGGCAACAAGCTCACGGCAACTCTTGATCAGCTCGCGATTGATGGTGGTGCCGTTGCCAAGAAGCGTGTCGACGACGCGAACGCCATCTCACAGAACGCCGTCTATATCCAGCTCGGCCTCGGCATCATCGCGATCCTGATCATGGGCATGCTGCAGTACATTCATGGCGGCTCCATTCGGCGCGGCATCGACGCCGTCCGCAAGAGCATGCAACGCATCATGAGCGGCGACATAAACAGCCTCGTTCCCGCGACCGATCGCGGCGACGAGATCGGCGACATGGCGCGCGCCGCGGAAAGCTTTCGCCAGGCCGCGATCGACAAGCAGGCGCTCGAAGCCCGCAGCGAAAGCGAACGCCAGCAGAGCGACGCCGAGCGCCGCAGCCGCGACGCGGCCAAGCTCGCCGATACCGAAGAGCTGAGCAAGGCGGTAGGCGAACTCGGTCAGGCGCTGACACGTCTTGCCGCAGGTGACGTCACCGTCACGATCGAGCGCGCCTTCAAGCCGGAATTGGAACCGCTGCGCGCCGACTTCAACCGGACCACCGCGACACTTCGCCAGACGATGTCAGGCATCTCCCAGAATGGCTCTTCCATCCAGGCAAACAGCCGGCAGATGCGCTCAGCCGCCGACGACCTTGCAAAGCGCACGGAGCAACAGGCAGCCTCACTCGAGGAGACCTCGGCGGCCCTCGACGAGATCACCGCGACGGTTCGCAACGCGACCAGCCGCGCCGAAGAGGTCGGCCACATGGTCGCCCATACCCGCCAGAGCACGGCGAAATCGGATGTGGTCGTGACCGATGCGATGGCCGCCATGGAGCGAATCGCCACTGCTTCGCGCGAGATCGGAACGATCATCAACGTCATCGATGAAATTGCCTTCCAGACCAACCTGCTTGCGCTGAACGCAGGCGTCGAGGCAGCTCGCGCGGGCGAAGCCGGCAAGGGCTTCGCGGTCGTTGCGCAGGAAGTGCGTGAGCTTGCCGGCCGGGCCGCAGGTGCTGCCAAGGATATCAAGGCTTTGATCGGAAAATCCAACACCGAGGTAAAGGCTGGCGGTGAACTCGTGACTGCCGCCGGCGAGGCGCTTCGCCAGATCGGCGAAGATGTTTTGCGGATCGACGAACATGTTAAATCAATCGTAACCTCTGCACGCGAACAATCCACCGGACTGAACGAAATCAATACGGCCATCAGCCAGATGGACCAGGTCACGCAGAAAAACGCGGCCATGGTGGAAGAAACGAACGCAGCAAGCCACGCGCTCGCCACCGATGCCGACGGCCTGATCCATTTGATCCAGACGTTCAAGATCGGCGAAGGCATGAATGCCCGTTCCACGCCGCGGGAAGCCACAGCAGTCTCGCATCCGAAACCATCACCCGCACGAAGCCTCATCGGCAAGGTCGCGGGCGCATTCAGCGGCGGTGCAACCGCCAGAGCCATGGCCGCACCGGCCGGAGACAACTGGGAAGAATTCTGATCATGAACAACACCGTCATCAACCAGACCGGCTCGCATCTCGAGATCGTCTCCTTCCATCTCGGCGAGCAGGAATTCTGCATCGACATCATGGCGATCCGCGAAATCCGCGGCTGGGCGCCAGTGACGCCGATGCCGCACACGCCGCCTTACGTCCTCGGCCTCATCAACCTGCGCGGCGCGGTTATCCCCGTCATCGACATGGCCTGCCGCCTCGGCATGAAGATGACGGAGCCCTCCGAGCGCTCCGCCATCATCGTCACCGACATCGCCGGCAAGCTCGTCGGTCTTCTGGTCGAACAGGTTTCCGACATGATGACCATCAAGAGCGAAGACCTGCAGCCGGCACCGGAAATCATTCCGGAAGCCCAGCGCGCCTTCTGCCGCGGCATCGTGGCGCTCGAAAAGACGATGGTCTGCTTCCTCAACCTCGACACCGTCATCGCCGACGAATTGACCCGCGAAGCCGCCTGATAGAATCGACCGGCCTCATGGAGGCCCAACGGCAAAACTTTCGAACCGCTCGCACCGGACCGTTGCGAGCGGTTTTTTTCATGGCCGCCAGCCGTGCCTGTCGCGTGCTACCGTCTGAACAAAGCGCGCGGATGAGCGTTCGGATCGGAGCAGCAAAAGGATATCGGAGATGAGCGACGATAAGGCCCGCCACACCGGAGGATGCGCCTGCGGTGCGATCCGCTACCGGATAGACGAGGCGCCGCTCGCAAGCGGCATCTGCCATTGCCGGACATGCCGCAAGGTCGCATCCGCCACCACGCTGCCATTCGTCACCTTCCCGGTGCGAACGCTGGTATACGAACAAGGGAAACCGAGCGCCTTCGCCTCGTCGAAGGGCGTCATGCGCACCTTCTGCGGATCATGCGGCTCCCCGATCAGCTATCAGAACGATGCTGACCCCGATCTCGTAGACATAATGACCGTTAGCCTCGATGATCCGGACGCCTACCGCCCGACTTTTCACGTCTGGACATCCGAGAAGGTGGCATGGGACGTCATCTGCGATGAGCTGCCCGCCTACCCACGCGGACGCGCGTAGAGCTGCCCGCCTTGACCGCGACCAACGCCCCGGAAGCTACTCGTTGACGATCTCGACCGTGAACGCAAAGCGTCTCACCTCGCCGGGCGGCAATGTCAGGCTGTAAGGCCGCTTCGCAAGTTCCTTAGAACCATCCTTTTCGGCTGCCATTCCGTGCCAGGGTTCGACGCAGAGGAACGGCGCACCCGGCTTTTGCCAGAGCGCCAGATTGGGCAGATTCTCAAAGGTGAAATGCAACGACGGCCCACCCTCGGCGCCGTAGCGTAGCCCCTTGCCTGCGCCCTCGGGAAAGATCATCGCATCCTGCTTGAACATGCTGGGATCAAGCACAAGCCTGCCCGCCTTGAAGGGCGATGCCAGCTTTCCGGGCGCGATCAACCCGCCCTCAAGCCGAGCCAGGGCAGGCTCTGCCTGATTGTCGAGCGTTACGATGTGGTCCTGCCCTGCAGCGTCAGGCAACGGCCAGACGAAGGCGGGGTGGAAGCCTAGCCCGAAGGGCATCGGCCTCTCGTCGCGATTGGAGACCTCGGCGACAACTGTCAGCTTCCGGCCCTCGAGCACATGCTCGACCGCCAGAAGGAATTCGAACGGAAAGACCGCCTTTGTCGCCGGCGATGACGCAAGCTCATAGCGGCACATGGTGTCGCTGGAGGAAGCAAGCGTGAATTCCGCCCGCCGGGCAAAGCCGTGCTGGTTCATCGGATAGCTCTGGCCGTCGATCATCACTGCATCGCCAGGCGCCTTGCCGACGATGGGAAACAGGACGGGGGAACGCCCGTTCCAGAAAGCAGCGTCGCCGTTCCAGAGCCACGACTTTCCGTCACTGGTGTCGAGCGCCTGCATCTCCGCCCCAAACGAGGAGACGTCAACTGTAAGGTATTGGTTGGCAATCCGTTTCAGGCTTGGCATCGGGCATCCTCTTCGATTTGACTCGCGGCGGACCATATCTGCGCCAACCGCCGATTTCCATCGGCAGTTGGCGCAACACGCCCCTATTGCGGCTTACCGTTCTTCCAGTTCACGTTCTGCCCATAGAGCGGGATCGTAGAAATCGCCATTTTCGCCGAGCCGTCCGTCAGTTCGCGCGAATGTACGAGATAGATCAAGGTGTCATTTTCTTTGTCGTAGATTCTGTTCACGACCAGCTTCTTCCAGACAAGCGATATACCTGTCTTGAACACCTCGTCGCCGCCCTTCGACAGGTCGATGTCGCCGATCTCGATCGGCCCTGTCTGGCGGCAGGAGATGGAGTTGTTCGAGGGGTCCTCGAACCAGTTGCCGTTCTTCACGCGGTCGATGACGCTGCGGTCGAAATAGGTGACGTGGCAGGTCACGCCCTTCACCTGCGGGTCGGCCACCGCATCAACGATGATATCGTTGCCGATCCAGTCGACCCCGACCTTTCCGACCACATCGGCCGCCGCCGGCCCGGCGGCAAGACCGATGAACGACGTGGCGACAAGCGCCAGATAGCTGTTTCTGAACATGACGGCTCCCTGATTGCACCCAATCTAAGGTAAGCGCGCCCGATGCCTTTACAAGGAAGCGATCACGCCTTCCGGCAGGTGCAGGCCTCGTAACCTTCAGGCATCAGCCTGCCTGGCTTCATACCGATCAGCCCCGGAATGGCGTTTACAGCTGCAGCACCAACAGTCTTTGCCATGGCGATCGCCGCATGCGCGCAGACGGCAGCGTCTTCGGCGGCATTATGGTGGGCGAAGCGCAGACCGAGATGCTCGGCGATGATGTTCAGCCGGTGCGACAGGAAGTGCGGCCAAATCCGCTGCGCCATCTTCAGGCTGCAGAGATAGGTCAGCTCGGGATAGGATTGCCGATAGAGATCGAGGCTCGCGCGCCAGACGCTGAAATCGAACGACGCATTGTGCGCGATCATCGTCGCGCCCCGGAAATCGTCGTGAAATTCGTCCATGACCTCGGGAAACTCGGGCGCATCCTCGACATGTTCAGGGCGAATGCCGTGGATGGCGATGTTCATGCCCGAGAAGCGCATCTCTTTCGGCCGGATCAGTCGCTCCTCGACACGGGTGACCTCGCCGTCCTCGATCCACGCCAGCCCCACCGAGCAGGCACTGCCGCGCTGTTCGTTGGCTGTTTCGAAATCAATGGCGATGGTCTTCAAGGCGGGGTCCGATTCGGCATCTTCTCATCGATCTAGCGTTGCAGGGCGCCAGAGGTAAACACTCCTGCTTGACTCAAGCGCCGCCATCAACGACTTTCCTCGCATGATCGGATCACGCGCCATTCTTGCGACCATGCACCACACCACGGCCCATGCGGGGCTCGGGGAAGCATTGGCGCGTTAATCGACCGATCGATCCCGAAGACCCTGCCGAGGTGAGCAGGGTTTTCGAAGCTTGCTCTCCTCCCACAACTCAAGGAGAGCGTTTTGGATAATCTGCAAGGCAAGCCAATAAAACCGCCCGCGATGGGCGTGACGATCCGCGCGATGCGCTCAAGCGACATCGAAGCAGTAACCGCCATGCTCAACCTCCCCGGTTTCCGCCACGGCACGCTTCGCCCTCCCTACCAGAGCGTCGAAGAGACCCGGAAACATTTCGAGATGAAGCCGCAGGGAAATGTCAGCATTGTTGCCGAACTCGACGGAGTGGTGGTCGGCGACGCGCACCTGATGCGCTTCCAGGGGCGTCGCGGCCACGCGGCTAGCATCGGCATGGGCGTGCACGATGATTTTACGGGAAGAGGCGTTGGCAGCGCGTTGATGGAGGCTCTTGTCGATACGGCAGACAATTGGCTTGATATCAAGCGGCTGGAGCTCACGGTCTATACAGACAATGCCGCCGCCCTTGCGCTTTACGCGAAGTTCGGCTTCGAGAAGGAAGGCCAGTTAAAGGCCTTCGGCTTTCGAGACGGCACCTACGTCGACGCCTACACGATGGCGCGGGTCAGGCTGTAGAAAGGGCGAAGGCTGGCGCCCTCACCCGCTGATCAGCGCCAGCCACTCATCCTCGTCCATGGTCTGGATTCCGAGTTCGCGCGCCTTGTCGAGCTTGGAACCAGCGCCAGGCCCCGCCACAAGGATGTCGGTCTTCTTCGACACTGAGCCCGCGACCTTGGCGCCGAGGCTTTCGGCTCGCGCCTTGGCCTCATCGCGCGTGAACTTCTCGAGCGAACCGGTAAACACAACCGTCTTGCCGGCGACCGGGCTGTTCGAAGCCGCGATCTGTTCCGCCGGCAATGGCGTCCCGTCGTTCAGCTCGGCCAGCAGGCGCGAGATCACCTCGACGTTGCGCGGCTCCTTGTAGAATTCCACGATCGCGCGGGCGACGATCTCGCCTATGCCTTCGATGGCATTGAGATCATTCCAAGCATCGCCTGACAGTGGCGCAGCAGCTTCCATCGCTGCGCCGAAGTCTGCATAGGTGCCGTAGGATCGTGCCAGCAGCTTCGCCGTCGTCTCGCCGATGTGGCGGATGCCGAGCGCGTAGATGAACCGGTGCAGCGCGATGCTGCGCCGTTCGTTGATCGCAGCATAAAGCTTGCCGACGCTCACCCGACCGAAGCCCTCGATGTTTTCGAGCTTCGTAAGCGAGTTCGCCTGCCGTTTCTCCAACGTGAAAATGTCAGGCGCGGTGCGGATCTGCAGCGCCGGATCCTCACTCTCGAAGAAGAAGTCGACCTGCTTCGATCCGAGGCCCTCGATATCGAAGGCATTGCGCGAGACGAAGTGCTTCAGGTGCTCGGTGGCCTGCGCGCGGCAGATGAAACCGCCGGTGCAGCGCGTGACCGAATCGAGCTTGCCGGTTTTCTCGTTTTTTTCCCGAACCGCATGGCTGCCGCAGACCGGGCATTTCTGCGGGAAATCATAGCGGACTGCATCTGCCGGTCGCTTCTCCATGACAACGTCGAGCACCTGCGGAATCACATCCCCCGCCCGCTGCACGATAACCGTGTCGCCGATCCGGATATCGTGACCCTCTTCCCGAATGCGCTCGCCCGTATTGCCGATACCTTCGATGTAGTCGGCGTTATGCAGCGTCGCATTGGTCACGACGACACCGCCGACGGTAATTGGCGTCAGCCGCGCAACCGGCGTCAGCGCGCCGGTGCGTCCCACCTGGATATCGATATTCTCGACGGTGGTGAAAGCCTGCTCCGCCGGGAACTTGTGCGCCGTCGCCCAGCGTGGGCTGCGCGAGCGGAAGCCGAGCCTTTGCTGGAGCTCCAGGCTATCGACCTTGTAGACGACACCGTCGATGTCATAGTCGAGATCCGGCCGCTTCAGGCCGATCTCATCGTAGTGAGCCAGGATATCGGTAACCGAATTCAGCCGCTTCATCAGCGGATTGACCGGGAAACCCCATTCCTTGAAGGTCTGCACCATGTCGAACTGGGTCTTCGGCAGATCATTCGGCTCCGAAATCTCGCCCCAGGCATAGGCGAAGAATCTCAGCTTGCGGCTGGCTGTCACCTTGGCGTCGAGCTGGCGGAGCGATCCGGCCGCCGTGTTGCGCGGGTTGACGTAGGTCTGCTTGCCTTCCGCTTCCATCTGCCTGTTCAGGCCCATGAAGTCGCTCTTGGCCATAAAGACTTCGCCGCGCACCTCAACGACATCAGGCACGCCGGCAGGCAGCGTCTGCGGGATTTCCTTGATCGTACGGATGTTGGCCGTGACATTCTCGCCCGTCGTGCCGTCGCCTCGCGTAGCGGCACTCACCATCTTCCCGTTCTCGTAGCGGATCGACATGGAGAGGCCATCGATCTTCGGCTCGGCCGTAAAGGCGATGGATTGATCCGGCAGACGACCAAGGAAGCGATAGACGCTTGCCACGAAGTCCTGCACATCCTCCTGCGAAAACGTATTGTCGAGCGATAGCATCGGCCGCGCGTGCACGACGGGCGCGAAGGTTTCCGAAGGCGCCGCACCGACGCGCCGCGACGGGCTGTCCTCGCGAATGAGCTCCGGAAACCGCGCTTCGATCGCGTCGTTTCGTCGTTTCAGCCCATCGTATTCAGCATCCGAAATCGCCGGACGATCCTCGCCGTGATAAAGCTCATCGTTGCGGGCGATCTCCTTGGCGAGCCGCGCAAGCTCGGCGGCAGCATCTTCGATCGTCAGGGCATCAACGGCTATGGCTTCGTTCGACATACGGCTCTCGCTCCACGGAATCTGGAGTCGTTTTAGAGCAAAATCGATGGATTGAAAGAGAGCGAGACGTCTTCTCCAACGCCTCTCCCCAATTCGGCGATCGCGAAATCAGCCGTTCCCGGCCAGAAGCCGCGCCGCCGCAGCCCTCGCCTCTTCGGTCACCGAGGCACCCGCCAGCATACGGGCGATTTCTTCGGTGCGGTCGCCGGGCGCCATCGTCGCGACGCGCGTCGCGATCTTCTCGGAGCCTTCGGCGGCCGGGCCTTTCGAGATCAGTAGATGCGTTGCCGCGCGTGCGGCCACCTGCGGTGCATGCGTGACCGAGAGCACCTGTACGCGATCGGAAAGCCGCTTCAGGCGCTGGCCGATCGCATCCGCGACAGCACCACCGACGCCAGTGTCGATTTCGTCGAAAACAAGCGTCGGAGCGGAGCCGCGATCGGCAAGCGCCACTTTCAGGGCCAACAGGAAGCGCGATAGCTCGCCACCCGATGCCACCTTCATGATCGAGCCGGGACGCGTGCCAGGGTTGGTTTGGACGTGGAACTCGACCACGTCGATCCCTTCGGAGGTCGCGTCCTCGGGATTGGTGGTAATCTCAACCATGAACCGTGCGCGCTCGAGCTTCAGCGCCGGCAACTCAGCCATAACGGCAGCAGCTAGGGCGTCACCCGCGTGATGCCGCTTGTCGGAAAGCTTGCGCGCCGCGGCGTCGTAGTTTGCCCGGGCGGCGCCAACCTCGGCCTGAAGCTTGGCAAGTTTCTCTTCGCCGGCATCGACATCGGCAAGATCACTGATCATGCGGACGGTCAGCGCCGGCAGCTCGGTAACGGGAACCGAGTATTTGCGGGAAGCCGCGCGGAGGGCGAACAGACGCTCTTCAACGCGCTCGAGTTCCTTCGGATCGTATTCCGTCTTCCTGAGCGCCGCCTCGACTTCCATCTGGGCGTTGGAGAGCTGATCCAGAGCAGCGTCCAGAAGCGCAACAGTGTCTTCCAGCAAGCCCGGAGCCTCATGGCTCTTGCGCTCCAGCCTGCGCACCAGCGAAGCGATATGCGGCACGGGAGATGCATTGCCGTTGAGGAACTCGGAAGCCTCGGCGATGTCGCCGGCGATTCGCTCGGCCTTCATCATCTTCTGGCGGCGTTCGGCAAGCTCGTCTTCCTCGCCATCCTGTGGCGCCAGCTTTTCGAGTTCTTCGACGGAAGACCGTAGATAATCCGCCTCGCGCGCAGCATTCTCCACCTTCTCGCGTTGCTTCTTCAGCGTCCGCTCGGTGTCTCGCCAGATCCGGTAGAGGTTTGAAACGGCTGCAGCGTCGTCGTTGGCGCCTGCGAAAGCATCGAGCAGAATCCGATGCGCATGTGCATCGACCAAGGCTCGGTCATCGTGCTGGCCATGAATCTCGACAAGCATCTGTCCGGCCTGGCGCATCAGCTGAACGCTGAGCGGCTGGTCGTTCACATAGGCCTTGGTACGCCCGTCCGAATTCTGAACGCGGCGGAAAATGAGATCGCCGTCATCGTCGATGCCGTTTTCGCGCAGCAGCCTTCGCGCGCCGTGCTCCGGGCCGACGTCGAAGACAGCCGTCACCTGCCCCTTGTCTTCGCCATGGCGAACAAGGCCACCATCGCCTCGCCCGCCAAGGGCAAGCGAGAGGCTATCGAGCAGGATGGATTTGCCAGCGCCGGTCTCGCCTGTCAGCACCGAGAGGCCGGTCTCGAAGGCAAGATCCAGCCGCTCGATCAAAACGATATCGCGGATCGAAAGCTGGATCAGCATTGGTCTCAGGAACCGAGCAGGAGTTTCTTGCCTGCAGCAGCAATCCACGAGCCCGGATTCTCGCGCGGCTCTGTGCCACCACTCTTCAGGAGCTTGTAGGAGTCAGCGTACCACTGGCTATCAGGATAGTTATGGCCGAGAACCGCGGCTGCGGTCTGTGCTTCCTCGACGATGCCCATCGCGTAATAGGCCTCGACGAGACGCGCCAGCGCTTCTTCGATCTGATTCGTGCTCGGATACTTCTCGACGACGGTTCGGAAGCGCGAGATCGCTGCAAGGTATTCCTTGCGCTCCATGTAGTAGCGCCCGATCTGCATTTCCTTGCCGGCCAGCTGGTCGCGGGCGAAGCGGATCTTTGCCTGCGCGTCATCGACATACTCCGAATCCGGATAGTTATCGATCACGGCCTGCATCGCCTCGACGGTCTTTGCCGCCGCGCGCTGGTCCTGCGTCACGTCAACAATCTGCTTGGAATAGCTGAGACCGATAAGATACTGCACGTAGGGCGCATCCTTCGACTTCGGATACTGCGCCATGTAGCGGTTACCGGACGCGAGCGCATCGTCGAGACGACCCTGGCGGTATTTGACGAAGGTGCTCATGACGAGCGCCTTGCGCGCCCATTCGGAGAACGGGTTCTCACGGTCGATGGCGTCGAACTTGCGCGCCGCCTCGGCCATGTTGCCGGCCTTCATGTTGGCGAGGCCCTGAGTGTAGAGAACGTCCGGCGGATCGTTTTCGAGGCCGAGTTTGGTAATGTCGATGTCTGGGTCCGACTGGCATCCGGAAACTAAGGCACCTGCGCTCAGCACCAAGAGCGATGCGAACAAAGCGCGCGCTGTCTTCATCATACTTTCAGACCCTGCATAACCCATCGGAACTTTCCCAACCGCCGCCATCCCTCAACGGCAGCCACGCCTTGCTGGCGTTTCTAGCCACAAATGCATGGCTAGAGCAACGCAATGATGATGCATTAACGCATTTTTGTGGCGGCGCAGGTCATAATCTCCCGTTTCGCCTCCACAAACGGCAGATATGTTGCCGCTAAACCTCTGCTGCCAAACGCCTATCGGGAATCGCGGATCCATGCCCTACATAAAAGAAACCGCCCCCCGAAGGAGGCGGCCCTGGCCTGAAATTGCGATGGAGGTCATGCCGACCAGGGAGCAAATTCCGGTGCGTTGACCCGAATGAAATCGCGGGGAGCAACGCGTTGGCGCGGTGCAGACGTCTCGACCACTTCATAGGCGGTCGGATCGCTGAGCAACGCCTTGAGAGCATTGGCATTCATCTTGTGGCCGCCACGATAGGAGCGATAGCAGCCGATGAAGGGCGCACCGGCAAGAGCCAGATCGCCGACGGCATCGAGCGCCTTGTGGCGTACGAATTCGTCCTTGGCGTAACGCAGGCCCTCGACGTTGATGACAGTGTTGTCGTCGGAGATGACGACGGAATTCTCGAGCGACGAACCAAGCGCGTGACCCGAGGCCCACAGGCGCTCGACATCGCGCATGAAGCCGAACGTACGAGCCCGGGACAGCTCAGACTTGAAGGTCGCTGCGGTGATACCGCCTTCCCACTTCTGACGGCCGATCAGCGGGCAATCGAAATCGATCTCTACTTCGAAGCGCATGCCGTCATAGGGGCGGAACTCGCTCCACGAGCCGCCATGCTCGATACGGACAGGCTTGGTGATGCGGATGTAGCGGCGCTTGACGCCGAGAGACACGAGACCGACCTGCTCGACGGCTTCGATGAAGGGCATCGAGCTGCCGTCCATGATCGGCATTTCAGCGCCGTGCACTTCAATCAGAACGTTGTCGAGACCAAGCGCGTAGACTGCAGCCATGACGTGCTCGATCGTCGCGACGGAGCGCGCCGGCGAGAAGCCAAGAACAGTGCAGAGATCCGTATTGCCGACCTGCGAGGAAACAGCGCGATATTCAGAAACTTCGCCGTTCTCGTGCATGCGGTTGAACACAACGCCCGTGTCGGCTTCCGCGGGGTTGAAGGTGATCGAAACGTCAGCACCGGAATGAACGCCGATCCCGGAAAGCGAGACCGGGCGCGATACCGTCGTTTGAAAACCCAACATGCCAATAACCATAAATCTTGCCTTTATTGTCCCGACGGTTGCTCCGACCTATATGCCGATAGCTGCTCGCCGAGCTCATTTCACTCCGTCCAGGTTCAGCCGCAAGGCGTACGAAGACGGTTCCTTGAGCCCATACATACGTGCGGTGGGGCCGCAATCCAAATCACTGTTTCTTTCGCTTTGTTACGAAAGCATGCGTTTGAAATAAAAGAGCAATTTGCCTGGTTTCCGATGTCCGGAAACAGGAATGCCCGGGGTGTTCCCCGGGCCTTTTCGTGGCGATTCTCTGTTTGCGTCAGTTCGACTGACGACGCAGGAAGGCAGGAATTTCGAGCTGATCGTCTTCCTGCATCATGCGGGCCTGCGGAACGCTGCGGCCCTGATCGTCCAGGTTTCCGCGGCGCGGCGCATAGAGGCTCGCCTCAGGAGAAAGCGGACGGCGCTGCTGCGACGCGGCGGCCGGAGCCGACGTCATCTCGGGAGCGACTTCTTCTTCCCGGCGACCAAGAGAGTTCGTGATCCGCTTGAGAAGTCCCATCGGGCCGCGATCTTCATGAGCATGCGACGGAGCCGCAGGCTGCGTGCGATGGTCGATTTCGGCCTGCACGACCGGCGGGAAATCCTCTACCTTCGGCATGCGCATGGACGGCTGCGGTGCAACGTGCTGCTGCATGACAGGAGCAGGCTGCGGCATGATCGGAGCCGGCTGGCTCATGACCGGCTGCGGCTGCTGCATGACCGGCGCGTGAACTGGAGCCGCCTGGACCGGTGCCGGACGGATGACCGGAGCGGCTTCAGGAGCTGCGAAGATCTTGCTCTGCGGACGGAACGTTTCCTGCTGTACAGGCTGCTGTACCGGTGCGGCGGCGCGCGGTGCGTGGATCTCCAGTTCGCGTTCCATTTCGGCTTCCGCCATACGAATGGTCTGTGCGATCGGGTCGACGGCCTTTGGTGCCTGCTGCATGACAGGTGCAGGCTGAACTGCGGCCGGTGCCGGAGCAACGGCCGCGGAAGGACGGATCATCGGCTTCTGGATCTGCTGGAAGTTCTTTCCGGCGTCCTGGTTCATCGCGCGGTCGATGCCGGTGGCAACGACGGAAACGCGGATGATACCTTCAAGCGATTCGTCGAACGTCGCGCCGAGGATGATGTTCGCATCCGGATCGACTTCTTCGCGGATACGGGTCGCGGCTTCGTCGACTTCGAAGAGGGTAAGGTCGCGACCACCGGTGATGGAGATCAGCAGGCCCTGTGCGCCCTTCATCGAGGTTTCGTCGAGCAGCGGGTTTGCGATCGCGGCTTCGGCAGCCTGCATCGCGCGGCCCTGGCCGGAAGCCTCGCCGGTACCCATCATCGCGCGGCCCATCTCGCGCATGACCGAACGAACGTCGGCGAAGTCGAGGTTGATGAGACCTTCCTTCACCATCAGGTCGGTGATGCAGGCAACGCCCGAGTAGAGAACCTGGTCGGCCATCGCGAACGCGTCCGCGAAGGTCGTCTTGTCGTTGGCAATGCGGAAGAGGTTCTGGTTCGGGATGACGATCAGGGTGTCGACCGACTTCTGCAGCTCCTGGATGCCCGATTCGGCCAGACGCATGCGGCGACCGCCTTCGAAGTGGAACGGCTTGGTCACGACGCCGACCGTCAGGATGCCCTTGTTGCGGGCTGCCTGCGCGACAACGGGAGCAGCACCAGTGCCGGTGCCGCCGCCCATGCCGGCGGTGACGAAGCACATGTGCGTGCCCTGCAGATGATCGACGATCTCGTCGATGCATTCTTCAGCAGCTGCACGGCCGACTTCCGGCTGCGAACCGGCACCGAGACCTTCCGTGACGCTGGCGCCGAGCTGGATGATCCGCTCCGCCTTGGTCATCGTCAGGGCCTGAGCATCCGTGTTGGCGACAACGAAGTCGACGCCCTGGAGGCCTGCGGAAATCATGTTGTTGACAGCATTGCCGCCGCCACCGCCAACACCGAACACGGTGATCCGCGGCTTCAGCTCTGTGATGTCAGGCTTATGCAGCTTGATAGTCATGGTACCGTTCCTTCTCTTTATGGCCGCATCGCCACGCCGGCCAATTCATTAAATCTCTAGAAGCTTTCCTTCAGCCACTGGCCCATCCGGGCAATGCGGCTGGTATTTCCGCCAAGCGACATGAGCAGACCGCTCTGTGACGCATGTGTTTCCATGTCCGCGACCTGCGGGTAGATCATCAGACCGACTGCGGTCGAAAAGGCCGGGCCCTTCGCAGCGGTCGGCAATCCCGACACACCCATCGGACGGCCGATTCTGACGTTACGGGCCAGAATGCGGCGTGCGACTTCGGCAAGGCCGGTCAGCTGGCTTGCGCCACCCGTCAGCACGACGCGCTTGCCGACGATCGGGCTGAAGCCCGAGCGCTGGATCCGGTCGCGAATCAATTCCATTGTCTCTTCGATGCGGGCGCTGACGATGCGCGAAACCAGCGCACGCGGCACCTGCGTCGGCAGATCACGATCGTCTTCGCCGATCGGCGGGATCGAGATCAGCTCGCGCTCATCGGAAGAGTTCGGCATGGCCGAAGCGTGAACCACCTTCAGGCGCTCCGCGTCTTCGATGCGGGTCGAAAGACCGCGCGCCAGATCGGTCGTTACATGATGACCGCCAAGGCTGACGGCATCCGTGTGAACCAGCTTGCCTTCGGCAAAGACCGAGATCGTCGTCGTGCCGCCGCCCATGTCGATTGCAGCACAACCCAGTTCGACTTCATCATCGACGAGAGCGGCAAGACCGGAAGCGTAAGGCGTCGCGACGATACCCTCGACCGAGAGGTGGGCGCGATTGACGCTGAGCTCGAGATTCTTGAGTGCCGTGCGCTCTGCTGTCACGACATGCATGTCGACGCCGAGGACGTCACCATACATGGACAACGGATCGCGGATGCCGCGTTCGCCATCCAGCGAGAAGCCGGTGGCCAGAGAATGAAGGACCGCGCGGTCCTGGCGCAGCGACTGCTGGCATGCCGCGGCAAGAACCTTCTTCAGGTCGTTCAGTTCGACTTCCTGACCGCCGAGATCGATGGTCGCGGTATAGATATCGCTGGTGAGACGACCGGCCGTTACGTTGACGATGAGGCTCTCAACCGTAAGCCCAGCCATACGTTCGGCAGCATCGACTGCCAGACGGATAACGCTCTCCAGCGCATCGAGGTCCGAGATCGCTCCGGTCTTGATACCGCGCGAACGCTGGTGGCCGATGCCGATGATTTCGATGTTGTGCGTGCGACCCGGCAGAACCTGGCTCTCTTCGCGAGGCGTCAGCCGCCCGATCATGCAGACGACTTTCGTCGATCCGATATCAAGCACCGAAACGACATGCGACCGCTTCGACGAAAGCGGCTTCAGGCGCGGCAATCCGAAATGGGATGAACCGAACAAGCTCATATATTCTGCCCCGCCTTCTTCAAATCTTTGGTGCGTTGATCGAGGACCAGCTGACGCCGGGCCATCGCCTCGGGCGTCAATTGAATTGCAGTACGATCGGAAAGACGAAGGTCGACCGCCGCGATATCGCGATCGAGAAGATCCTGCTCCTTCATGAACTTCGACAGGCGAGCGAGCGCCAGATCGATCTCGTCTTCAGGCAGCTTGATCACTACGCCGTTGTCCATGTGCAGATCCCAGCGACGACCGGAGATCCAAACGTAGGCCTTCACGCGCGCCTTGATATCAGGCCACTTGGAGAACTCGTCCTCGAGCGAAACGGCCGCAACCTCGGCGCCGCGACCAACGACCAGCGGCAACTGCGAAAACTTGTTGTCGCGAAGCGGCGCGATGACCGCGCCACCCTTCTCGACCAGAGACAATTCTGCGCCGTGCTGCCAGATCGCGTAAGCCGTACGCTCCTTCAGCTTCACCTCGATCGTCTTCGGGTAAACCTTGCGAATCTCGACACTCTCGACCCAGGGAAGCGTCGCGATCTTCTGGCGCGCAGCGTCGACGTCGAGGGCTACGAGCGACGTCGTACCGTCAAGCCCGATGAGCTGGAGGATATCGATCTCTGAGGTTTCAGAGTTGCCGGAAACCTTCACATCTTCGATGGCAAAGCCGGCAGCCGTCGTCGTCGCCTGCGCAACGGCCTCGGTGTGACCACCAAGAGACATGCCATACAGACCAGTCGCAGACAGGAACGCCAAAGCCGATACGGTGCCGACGTGAGCCGGAATGTGGATACGGCCACTACCGAGACTGACGAGGAAGCGCACGACGCGACGCAGCGGACGCGGCAGAACCATGCGTCCATCACCCTCGGGATACGAGGGTTCCGCGCGATGACTTGGGCGCCCCACTCTTTTGACCGTCACCGAGAACAAGAAGCGTCCTCCACCATCCACCGGAGAAATTCACCGAACGAGTAACCGGCATAGCCGGCCATTTCAGGCACCAGAGACGTTGGCGTCATACCCGGCTGAGTGTTGATTTCCAGCCAGATGAGCTCGCCATCCTCGGAGAAGCGATCGTCGTAACGAAAGTCGGACCGACTAACCCCACGGCAACCAATTGCTTGATGCGCCCTTAACGCCAATGATTGTATTTTTTGGTAAATATTCGGTGAAATTTCCGCCGGAATGACGTGTTTCGAGCCACCCGCAACGTACTTGGCGTCATAGTCATAGAAGCCATGCCCCAACGGAACGATCTCGGTGACACCGAGCACCTGGTCGCCCATCACCCCGCACGTCAGCTCACGCCCATGAATATAGCGCTCGACGAGAACCTCTTCTCCGTAGCGCCATTCGGGGAACCGATGATCTGCGGCGGATGAGTCTGATCCTCCTGAACGATGACAACACCGAAGCTCGACCCTTCGCGCACCGGCTTAACGACGTAAGGCGGCTTCATCGGATGATCGGCCGGAAAGGCGAATCGATTGATGACCTGCGACATCGCCACGGGAATGCCGGCAGCGGCAGCAACACCCTTTGCCTTCGCCTTATCCATCGCCAGAGCCGAAGCAAGAACACCCGAATGCGTATAGGGAATCTCAAGATATTCGAGGATGCCCTGGATCGTGCCGTCCTCGCCGAAGGGACCATGCAGCGCATTGAAGACCACGTCGGGACGCAGAGCCGAGAGCTTCGCCGAGACATCACGATCAACGTCAATCCGCGTCACCTGGAAGCCTTCAGCCTCAAGCGCATCCGCGCACGCCGCCCCGGACGAGAGGCTTACGGGCCTCTCCGAGGAAAATCCGCCCATCAGGACAGCGACGTGGTTGCGACTCATAGGTACCCCCAAAAATAACTGGCACTCTGGAATGCGATGCTTGCACCAAGCTTGTTTCGCGCCGAATCCGGCTCACTTGGAATGCGTGTATTAGAGCAGCAGTATGGTTAACGAAGCGTTTACTTTCGTTAACTTCGTCTCACGACGAGACGTCGGAGGGGCCAAGCCGGGGTTGGGTCAAGCGGGCTTCGGAGCCATAAAAAACCCCGCAGCGGGCCTCCGATGCGGGGTTAACAAGGCCGCGTAAATGGCCCTACTTTTCGTCTCCGACCGCTTTCCAGACGATTCCGCCAAGCGCCCCTCCGACAAGCGGAGCAAGCCAGAAGAGCCACAATTGCTGCAGAGCCCAGCCGCCGACGAACAGGGCCTGTCCCGTCGATCGCGCCGGATTGACGGAGGTTTTCGTGACGGGAATCGAGATGAGGTGAATCAACGTCAGCGCCAGGCCGATCGCGATCGGCGCGAATCCTGCGGGCACCCTGCTGCTCGTCGAGCCCAGGATGATCATAATAAAGAACAGGCTCAGCACGACTTCGATCGCGAGAGCCGACATCAGCGAGTAGCCGCCAGGCGAATGCTCGCCGTAGCCGTTCGCTGCAAACTCGCCCAATTCGAAGCCCGCCTTGCCGCTGGCGATGATATAGAGCACACCGGCAGCAACGATCGCCCCCGCAACCTGCGCAATCACATAGGGAACCAACTGCCCCTTCGAAAACTTACCCGCGACAGTAAGTCCAAGCGTTACTGCCGGATTGAAATGCCCACCGGATATGCCGCCCACGGCGTAGGCCATGGTGAGGACTGTGAGACCGAAAGCCAACGCAACGCCGGTGAAACCGATACCGAGTTCAGGGAATGCCGCAGCCAGAACGGCGCTGCCGCAACCACCGAAGACAAGCCAGAACGTACCAAGAAATTCTGCAATAAGACTTTTCTGCATATTTCCCTCCCGCGCTCAACCAGAGCGTTCATGAGGAATCTGCCACATATTGATTCTGGTCAAGCGGATGCGCTGCGAGGCAGCGCCTGCGCGAAAAATACGAAGCCTGCTAATGTTTTTTCCGTTTGTTACGCAATTGGCATTTGCGCCGAATTAAAATTGCGTTAAGAGCCGACGCTGCCTCACGGGGCATCCTTACAATCCCGATTGGAATGACAATGTCAGACGCGATATCCAGAGTATCGCCGACTCCCGCTTCATCGAACAATGCGCAAGTCAACTCGCCGGCGCGTGTTCTGATCGCGAGCCTCGTCGGCACCACGATCGAATTCTTCGATTTCTACGTTTACGCAACCGCGGCCGTCCTGGTTTTCCCGACGCTGTTCTTCCCGAATAGCGATCCGACAACCGCGCTGCTTGCATCTTTCGCAACCTTCTCGATCGCCTTCTTTGCCCGTCCGCTGGGCGCCGTGGTCTTCGGCCACTTCGGCGACCGGATCGGCCGCAAGACGACGCTCGTCGCCGCACTGCTGACCATGGGTATCTCCACGGTCGTGATCGGCCTGCTGCCGTCCTACGATTCGATCGGCGTCGTTGCGCCGCTGTTGCTCGCGCTTTGCCGCTTCGGCCAGGGCTTCGGCCTCGGCGGAGAATGGGGCGGCGCCGTGCTGCTCGCGACGGAGAACGCGCCTGAGGGCAAGCGTAGCTGGTACGGTATGTTCCCGCAGCTTGGCGCTCCCGTAGGCCTCTTCCTGTCGTCAGGCATCTTCTGGCTGCTGCTGCAGGTCATGTCTCAGGAAGCGCTGCTGAGCTGGGGCTGGCGCGTACCGTTCATCTCCTCGATCCTGCTCATCGCCATCGGCCTCTGGGTTCGTCTCTCGATCACCGAAACGCCTGATTTCCAGAAGGCGATCGACAAGCAGGAGCGCGTTGCCGTTCCGGTTGCCGAACTCTTCCGCAAGCACAAGCGCAGCCTGTTCCTCGGCACCTTCGTGGCGCTCGCCACCTTCGTGCTGTTCTACATCGGCTCGGCCTATCTCCTGTCCTACAACGTCAAGGTTCTGAAGATCCCGTTCCTCGACGCGCTGGAAATCCAGATCGTCGGTTCGGTTGCCTTTGGCATCTTCATTCCGCTGGTCGGCAAGCTCGCCGAGCGCTTCGGTCGCCGCGAAGTCCTGATCGTCACCACCGTTCTGATCGGCGTATTCTCCTTCTTCCTGCCCGGTCTGATGACCGGCGGCGAAGGCAGCATCGTCGTTTTCGCCATCGTCGCGATGGCGCTGATGGGCATGACCTACGGACTGATCGGCACGGCACTCGCCGCGCCCTTCCCGACCGCAGTTCGCTACACCGGCTCGTCCATCACCTTCAACCTTGCTGGCATCTTCGGCGCCTCGCTCGCGCCCTATATCGCCACCTGGCTGCAGGCGAACTACGGCATGCAGTATGTCGGCTACTATCTCGGCCTTTCGGCTGTGATAACGCTCATCTGCATCCTGGCTTCCGGCCGCGACGAAGTCTGATACCGAAACTCTTAAAGCGGGGGCCGCGGCAGGATACTGCCGCGGCCTTTTTTGTTGTTGTCTGTTAACGCCTTGCGCCTAAGTTCTCGCGAAACGGGAGAAAAGGGATGCTGACAAGACGATCGCTGCTGAGACAAGGTGTAGGCGCCGGGTTCGCGATGGCGCTGCCGTCGTTGTCGAGGGCGGCTACCTTTCCCGCGACCGACGTGACCTTCCTTGTTATCAACGACGTCCATGCCTGCCGCTTCGGAGACGGACTGAGCCCGAATTGCCAGCAAGAAGGCAAGACCGACGCAAATCTTCTCCGTCACATCCTTGCCCTGAACAGCATCCACCATCAGACATGGCCGACCGAAATAGCCGGAAAGCCAACCGGGCTGACGCTCGCCGGTCAGCCTATCGCAAGGCCGCATGGCGTCATTGTCTGCGGCGACGTTACCGATGATGGCGGCGGACAGACGGCAGAGTTTGCGGAGGGATCGCAGCTGATGCAGTTCTCCCACCGCTATCAGCAGGGCCGCGGCACCGACCACATACATTTCCCCGTCTACGTCGGTCTCGGCAATCACGACCTTGACCAGGACGGGCGACCGCCACAGACCGACTGGTATCGCGACGAGCTGCGCGACTACGTACAGATGAACCACAAGCCGAGCGTCTTCTTCAAGCCACTGGTGCCGGTCGACAATTATGACGAAGCCTCCGACAACTACTCCTGGAACTGGGGCGGGCTACACCTCATCCAGGCGCAACGCTACGGCGGCGACAACACCAAGGGAGCCGCCAGCAGCCTCGACTGGATGAAGCGCGATCTCAAGACCTATGCATCCGACGGGCGCCCGGTCGTGATCTTCCAGCACTATGGCTGGGATCAGTTCTCGTTGGAGCGCTGGGATCCCGACAAGAAGACCTTCAACCTCACCGGCAGCGGCAACCCGCATTGGTGGGGTGAATCAGAACGTCAGGAATTGCTCGCAACCCTCGAGGGTTACAACGTTATCGGCATCTTTCATGGACACGAGCACGATACGCCGATGGCCTACAAGGTCGGTGCGCTTGATGTATTCAAAGCAAAAGCCGCCTTCATGGGCGGCTTCTGCCTCGTACGGGTCACGAGTAACACGATGGACGTGGCGATCGGCGAAGCGACCGATAACAGCGGCGGCGTCAGCTTTTCGACCGCCTTCAGCAAACGCTTCGCCTGAGGGTCACTCGCTGGTGACGCCCTGGAAGGGGCGCACTTCGCGGCCCGGCATAAACACGCCAAGACGCTTGATTTCCCACTCCAGCTTGATGCCGGACTTCTCGAACACCTCGCGGCGAACCTGCTCGCCAAGATATTCCAGATCGTACCCGGTCGCCTGACCGTTGTTGATCATGAAGTTGCAATGCAGCGACGACATCTGCGCGCCGCCGATGACAAGGCCGCGGCATCCGGCCTCATCGATAAGCTTCCACGCGGAATGGCCTTCAGGGTTCTTGAAGGTCGAACCGCCGGTCTTTTCGCGGATCGGCTGAACCGTCTCGCGATGATTGCGGACGGCATCCATCTCGGCGCGGATTTTCGCGCGGTCCTCGGCATAGCCCTCGAACAGGACGGAGGTGAAAATCAGATCGCTTGCAGCGGACGAATGGCGATAGGCATAGCCCATATCGGCGTTCGACAGGACATGGCGGTTTCCGGCCCGATCGATGGCCGTGACTTCGACCAGCCGTTCTCGCGTCTCGCCACCATTTGCGCCGGCGTTCATGCGGGCAGCGCCGCCGATGCTACCCGGAATCCCGTAGTAGAAATGGAAGCCGCCAATGCCGTTATCCATCGCCATGGCTGCAACGTACTTGTCCGGGCAGATCGCACCGGCGCGAATGCGGTTCTCACCGGCGAGCTCGACCGAGCCGAAGCCCTTTGCGGAGAGACGCAGAACCACGCCCGGAATACCGCCATCGCGGACCAGAATGTTCGAGCCCACGCCGACAACCGTCAGCGGCACTTCGGCCGGCAGAAGCTTCAGGAAGGCGATGAGGTCGTCTTCGTCGTGCGGCTGGAACATCAGCTCCGCCAGGCCACCGGCGTGAAACCATGTGACGCGGTCCATCGGCGCATCCGGCGTAATCCGTCCGCGGATGTCCTTTACACCGTCGCCGAGCGACGCAAGAAGCTTTTCCCCATTCACCTGTTTCATGCAGATATTCCCGAAAGGCTTTCCAATTGTTGGGGCAGCGCTGCCGCCCAGTAAGTGATGCTCCCAGCCCCCAACAGAACCACAAAATCGCCCGGCTTTGCAATCTCTGCGACCATCTGAGACAAGAGCTCAGGCGAAGCGAGGAACCGCGCATCGCGATGTCCGGCGGATTTGATCCGCGAAACAAGAGCTTCCGAGTTCGCTCCTTCGATCGGCTCTTCGCCTGCGGCATAGACCGGCGCCAGGAAAATGCTGTCGGCATCGTTGAAGCAGCCGGCAAACTCTTCGAAAAGGCTCGCCAGGCGCGAATAGCGATGCGGCTGGTGCACTGCGATTACGCGGCCCTTGCAGGCTTCGCGCGCGGCTCGCAACACTGCCTTGATCTCGACCGGATGGTGGCCGTAGTCGTCGAAGATCTGCACGCCGTTCCACTCGCCTGTCAGCGTGAAACGCCGCTTGACACCGCCGAACGAAGCCAGGCCCTTTGCGATATCTTCGCTCGACATGCCGAGGCGATTGGCAACCGCGATCGCCGCGGTGGCATTCGAGATATTGTGACGGCCAGGCATCGGCATGACGAGATTATCGAGCCTGATCACCTGTCCGGTGCGGCGGCGACGGATCTCGACGTCGAAAATCGAACGCGGACCATCGATGCGGACGTTCATGAAGCGAACATCGGCCTGCGGGTTTTCGCCGTAGGTCACGATCTTGCGGTCCTCGATGCGGCCGACCAGCGCCTGAACTTCAGGGTGATCAAGGCAGAGGACGCCAAAACCATAGAACGGTACGTTCTCGACGAACTGACGGAATGCAGCCCGCACGGCATCGAAGTTGCCGTAATGATCGAGATGCTCGGGATCGATATTGGTGATGACGGCAACATCGGCAGGAAGCTTGAGGAAGGTACCGTCCGACTCGTCGGCCTCGACCACCATCCACTCGCCCTCGCCCATGCGGGCGTTCGTGCCGTAGGCATTGATGATGCCGCCGTTGATCACCGTCGGATCGAGGCCACCGGCCTCCAGAAGCGTCGCCACGAGCGATGTGGTTGTCGTCTTGCCGTGCGTACCGCCGATCGCGATCGCATTGCGGAAGCGCATCAGCTCGGCCAGCATCTCCGCGCGGCGAACCACCGGCAGCAGCTTCTCGCGGGCAGCGATCAGCTCGGGATTGCTCTTCTTGATGGCCGTCGAAACGACGACGACCTCGGCATCGCCGAGGTTTTCAGCCTTGTGGCCAACGAAGACTTCGATGCCCTTGTCCCGCAGTCGCTGCACATTGGCGCTGTCTGCCTGGTCGGAGCCCTGCACACGATGGCCGAGATTGTGAAGCACCTCGGCGATACCGCTCATTCCAATCCCACCGATACCGATGAAATGGACGAGCCCGATGGCTTTCGGCATTTTCATGCGCGTTTCCCCTTGAACTCTGCAATTGTACGTCGAGCCGCAATAGCCTCTACCATGTCGGCAAGCAAGTTCGCAGCGTCGGGTTTGGCTGCCTGCCTTGCGGCGGCGGCCATCTTTGCAAGCTTTTCCGGGTCGTTCATCACATGTGTCAGGATGGATGCGATCTTCTCGGAGGAAAGGTCCGCCTGCGGAATGACCTTGGCTCCGCCCGTCGCAGCAAGCGCTGCGGCGTTCGCGGCCTGGTCGTGATCGAGCGCGTGCGGATAGGGAACAAGGATCGCCGGGCGTCCGATCACCGAGATCTCCGACACCGTCGAAGCGCCGGAGCGGCAGATCACCAGATGCGCCTTCGCCAGCCGCTCGGCCATATCGGTGAAGAACGGCGCGATCTCGGACGAAGCGCCCATCTCCAGCTTGGCGACGCAATCGCCGACCATGCCCATATCCTCGGATCGGACCTGCTGCGTGATCCTGAGACGTCCGCGAAGCGCGTCATCGAGCAGGCTGATTGCCGTAGGCATCGCCTTCGAGAAATACTGGGCGCCCTGGCTGCCGCCGAAAACCACGAGGTTGAACGGCTCTCCGGCACGCGACGGGGAATAGGGCACATTGGCCGCAGCGATGACCGCCGGGCGCACCGGGTTACCGGTCGCCACCGTCTTGTCGGGAAACTGGCCGCCGCCGTCAGGCAGAAAACCGCCGGCAATCGCCTGCACGCGGCTCGCCAGCGCCTTGTTGGCACGCCCCATGACTGCGTTTTGCTCGTGGATCATCGCCGGCACGCCGAGGCGCGTCGCGGCCAGAAGCGGCGGCACTGTCGGGTATCCTCCGAAGCCGACGACGACAGCAGGCTTCAGCCGCGCGATCAGCTTCTTGGCAGCACGCATCCCGCTCCAAAGCGTCCACAGCGCACGAGCAACGGCGACCGGGTTCTTCGAACCGATCGTCGCAGACGGAACGACATGGATCTCGTCGGCCGGAAACTTTCCTGCATAGCGCTCGGCACGACTGTCGGTAACGAGGTGCACGGAATAGCCGCGCTCCTTCAGCTTGTAGGCCAAAGCTTCAGCGGGAAACACATGGCCGCCGGTTCCCCCGGCGGCAAGCAGGACGATGCCTTTGCTCATGAACTCTTACTCCGCCGGCATTCCATGCGCGACGCGGAAGAGGCTCCGGTCCTGCGCACGTTTTTTCCGGCCTGTGACGCGTCAGCGCGAGAATGAACCCGGCCGTGACGCAGATAGCGACCATCGACGAACCACCATAGGAAATCAGCGGCAGGGTCATGCCCTTCGCCGGCAGCAGTTCGAGATTGACGCCCACGTTGATGATGGACTGTATGCCGATCTGCAGCACGAGACCAGCGACGGCGAACCGGTTGAAGTCGTTCCGCTCCTTGTAGGCATGCGAGAGACCGCGCAGCACGAGGACCGAAAACAGCGCCACGAGCGCCATGCAGAAAACGATTCCGAACTCTTCGGCCGCGACCGAGAAGATGAAGTCGGTGTGCGCGTCCGGGATGATGCGCTTGACGATCCCCTCGCCGGGCCCCTGGCCAAACCAGTCGCCGCGAATGATGGCTTCGCGTGCGGTGTCGATCTGGAAGGTGTCGCCCTCGCCGGTCATGAACTTGTCGATACGCAGCGCCACGTGCGGGAAGACGTAATAGGCGGTCACCAGACCGCCGACGCCGCCGCAGCCGAGCAGGATGATCCAGATCCACGGCATGCCCGCCATGAAGAACATGCCACCCCAGACAGCCGTCGTCAGGATCGTCTGGCCAAGGTCGGGCTGCGCGACAAGAAGGGCCGCGACGATACCGAAGAGGATGATGGCAAACAGATTGCCCGGAATTTCAGGCTGGCGCGCATGCTCGGCAAACAGCCAGGCGCAGACGACGACAAAGGCCGGCTTCATGAATTCCGACGGCTGGATCGAGATGCCGGCCAGCGTAACCCAACGGCGCGAGCCCTTGACTTCGACGCCGAAGAACAGCGCCAGCAACATCATGCTCAGCGCAACGATCAGAAGAATGATCGCCGTGCGCCGCACCTGACGAGGGGTCAGGAAGGAGAGCCCGAGCATCACCCCGATGGAGGGGATCATGAAGGCCGCATGCCGCTTGACGAAGTGGAAAGGCTCCAGCCCGATGCGCTCCGCGACCGCAGGCGATGCCGCGAAGGACAGCATGAAGCCGATGCCCATCAGGAAGATGAACATCGCCAGGAAAAAGCGGTCGATGGTCCAAAACCAATCGGCCAGAGGCCCACGTTCCGCGCGGCTTACCATGTCATTTATCTCCTGTTGCCGAACCGATCAGCATGGTGATTCCGTCGAGCGCTGCCACATGGCTGACAAATGCATCGCCCCTGACTTCGAAGTTCTTATATTGGTCGAAGCTTGCGCAAGCCGGGGATAACATCACGGCCAGTGGGCCGCTTTCATCTTTCTCGGCATCCGCGGCAGCATGTGCGACTGCCCGCTCCAACGTCCCGGAAATCTCGTAAGGCACCGCCTCGCCGAGCGTCGCGGCAAACTCCGCCGCAGCCTCGCCGATCAGGTAAGCCTTCGCGATCCGTGGGAAGAATCCCGTCAGGGATGTTATGCCGCCAGCTTTCGGCAGCCCGCCTGCGATCCAGTAGATCCGGTCGTAGCTCGAAAGCGCCGGCGCTGCCGCGTCGGCATTCGTCGCCTTGGAATCGTTGACGAAAACAACGTTCCCGCGCCGTCCGACCGGCTGCATGCGATGCTTGAGACCGGGGAACGAAGCGAGCCCGGCGCGGATTTCATCCTCCGAGACACCGACGGCAAGGCACGCAGCAACGGCAGCGGCAGCGTTCTGTGCGTTGTGGCTGCCCCGCAGCGTCTGGATACCGTCGAGATCCGCGATCGGGTTCATCGCAGCACCCGCCGCCCGGATGAGCTTGGTACCTTCGGCATAAATGCCGTCGGCAAGCGTAAGGCGCTTCGAAATCCTGATGACCTTGCCGCCAGTCCGCTCGACCCGGTCGGCGATGATCTCGCAGTAGCTGTCGTCGACACCAATGACGGCAACGTCGCTGCCGGCCACAAGCCGTTCCTTGACGTCGGCATAATGCTGCATCGTGCCATGACGATCGAGATGATCGGGCGTCAAGTTGAGCAGGATGCCAGCGGACGGATTGAGCGTCGGCGCAAGATCGATCTGGTACGACGAGCATTCGACGACGTAGAAGCGCCCGGCCCTCGGCGGTTCCAGCGTCAGGACAGCAGTTCCGATATTGCCGCCAAGCTGGGTGTCGCGACCACTGGACTTCAGGATATGCGCGATCAGGGCTGTCGTCGTCGATTTGCCGTTGGTGCCTGTTATGGCAATGAACGGGCAATCGGGAGCATGCGCCCGGCGCTCGCGGACGAAAAGTTCTACATCTCCAACGATGTCGACGCCGGCGGCACGTGCAAGATCGACAGTCCAGTGCGGTTTCGGATGCGTCAGTGGCACGCCCGGCGAAAGCACGAACAGCGACTGCACGCTCCAGTCGATCGTGCGCAGATCGGCCGTATGGATGCCCTCGGCTGCGGCCTTGGTTACGCTATCGGGATTGTCATCCCATGCCGTAACGTCTGCGCCGCCCAGTTTCAGGGCTCTGGCCGTGGCAAAGCCCGAGCCACCGAGCCCGAACAGCGCGACTTTCTTACCGGCGAGCGTCGTAACGGGAATCATTGCCGCCTCACCGCAGCTTCAGGGTGGAGAGGCCGAGCAAGGCGAGACCGCCGGCGATGATCCAGAAACGGATCACGACCTGGCTTTCCGTCCAGCCCTTCTTTTCGAAGTGGTGGTGGATCGGCGCCATCAGGAACACGCGCCGGCCGGTCATCTTGAAGAAGCCCACCTGGATGATGACCGAAAGCGTTTCCATCACGAACAGCCCACCGATGATCGCCATGACGATCTCGTGCTTGGTAGCGACGGCAACCGTGCCGATCGTGCCGCCGAGCGCCAGCGAGCCGGTATCCCCCATGAAAATGGCGGCGGGAGGCGCGTTGAACCACAGGAAGCCGAGGCCCGCACCGATGACGGCGCCAAGCACCACAGAAAGCTCGCCGGTGCCGGGCACGAAGTTGATCTGCAGATAGTTCGCGAAAACGGCGTTACCGGCGAGGTAGGCAATCACGCCGAAGGAAGCCGCAGCAATCATGACAGGAACGATGGCAAGGCCATCAAGACCGTCTGTCAGGTTGACGGCATTGCCGGCGCCGACGATCACGAAGCCGCCGAAGACGACGAACATGATGCCGAGATTGAGCATGAAATCCTTGAAGAACGGGAAGGCGATCGACGACCCGAACGTGGAACCGGCCGCACCGGAAGCCAGCGCCGTGCGCATCATGAAATAGACGGCGATACCGGCGATAACGAACTCGATGCCGAGACGAGCCTTGCCGGAGAAACCCTTGTGGCTCTGCTTGGTGACCTTCAGGTAGTCGTCATAGAAGCCGATCGCGCCGAAGCCGAGGGTGACGAGCAACGTTGCGACAACGTAGACGTTGGAAAGATCGGCCCAGAGCAGCGACGACCCCACGATACCTGCGAGAATCATCAGGCCGCCCATAGTCGGCGTACCGGCCTTCTTGAAGTGCGTCTGCGGCCCGTCGGCGCGGATCGGCTGCCCCTTGCCCTGGCGGATGCGCAAGGATCGGATGATCATCGGTCCGAACAGGAAGACGATGAAGGCGGACGTAAACAGGGAGGCGCCCGTGCGGAAGGTAATGTACCTGAAGAGATTCAAAAACTTCAGGTGTTCCGACAGTTCGACAAGCCAAATCAGCATTCAGGGCCCCTTGTTTACCCGCTCAAAAATCGCGTTGCGTGTCGGCAAATGGCGGGAACTTGTCAAGGAGCGCGGCAACGATCTTGCCGAAACCGATACCCAGTGACGATTTTACCATCAGCACGTCGCCCGACGCGACAGAGTTCAGTACATATTCCGTTAGTTCAGCGGTGTTCTCGTAGTGAACGACCTCTACGCTCTCGGGGAGCGATTCCTTCAGTGCAGCCATCTCCGGACCGGCAAGCCAGACGTGCTCGATGCCTGCCGCAAGCAGTGGTCCGGCCAAATCCGAATGGACCTTCTGCGCGTAGTCGCCCATCTCAAGCATGTCGCCCAGCACAGCCACGCGACGACCGCCCGCCGTTGGGGCTGAGCTTGCAAGCACGGCGATCGCAGCCCTCATCGAAGCCGGGTTGGCGTTGTAGCTCTCGTCGATAACAGTGAAGGTGCCGTGGCCGGTCGTCAGCTTGTGACGGCGCCCCCTGCCCTTTTCCGGCTGCAGCGTTGCAAGTGCGCCGATGGCCTGCTGCATGTCCGCGCCGACGATGCTGACGACACCAAGCGCCGCCAGCGCATTCTCGGCGATGTGCCGGCCAGGAGCACCGATCGCGACTTCCTTGGTGTCGCCGTCGATCGTGATCCAAAGGGTAGAGCTCTGATCCGAGCCATTGAACTCGGCCAGGCGGAAGTCCGCCTTGGCATGCTGTCCGAAGGAATGGATATGCTGGATACCGCAGGCCTGTGCGGTGCGTTCCAGGAAATTGAACTGGTCATTGTCCCGGTTCAGCACGACCTGGCCGCCCGGCACCACGCCCTCGAAGATTTCGGCCTTCGCCGTCGCGATCTCGCGAATGCTCTTGAAGTTGCCGAGATGCGCGGGAGCGATCGTGGTGATGACCGCGACATGCGGCTGGATCATCTTCACCAGCGGCCGTATCTCGTCGGGGTGGTTCATGCCGACCTCGAAGACGCCGAAATAGGTGTCGAGCGGCATACGGGCGAGCGTCAGCGGCACGCCCCAATGATTGTTGAAAGACGCCACGGAGGCATGCACCTTCCCCGACGGCGACAAGACGCGTCGCAGCATCTCCTTGGTCGTCGTCTTGCCGACCGAACCCGTCACGGCAATGATCTGGGCACGCGAACGGGCGCGCGACGCCTGTCCGAGCTTGCCGAGTGCAGCCAGCACGTCCTCGACGACAATCATCGGAACGGTAAGCCGGCCCATGGCGGGCAGACGAGCTTCGCTGACGACAAGAAGCGCAGCGCCGTTCGCCATCGCCATCGAGGCATAGTCGTGACCATCGACGCGGTCGCCCTTGATGGCAAAGAACGCTTCGCCCGGCCCAATCGAGCGGCTGTCGATGGAAATTCCGGTGATGCCTTCAGGCAAGGTGCCGAATGGCCGCCCGGCCATCGCGGCAATCATGTCTTCCGTCGTCCAAAGCCAGCTCACGATTTCAGCTCCTCCAAAGCCTTACGCAATTCGGCATGATCCGAAAATGGCAGGGTGACGCTCCCGATCGTCTGCCCTTCCTCGTGCCCCTTGCCGGCAACGATCAGCGTGTCGCCCGACGTCAGCATGGCGACCGAGGCGCGAATTGCCTCGGCGCGGTCCGCGACCTCGGTTGCGCAACTTGCAGCAGCCATGATCTCGGCACGAATGGAAGCCGGCTCTTCGGAACGCGGATTATCGTCGGTGACGATCACCACATCGGCCAGACGGCAGGCGATCTCGCCCATGATCGGGCGCTTGCCGCGGTCGCGATCGCCGCCGCAACCGAACACCACAATCACCCGGCCCGTCGTGAACGGCCGAACGGATTCAAGCACGTTGGAAAGCGCGTCCGGCTTGTGCGCGTAATCGACATAGGCGAGCGCGCCGTCCCTTGTGTGGCCAACCAGCTCGAGCCGGCCCGATGCACCCTGCAGCTTTTCAAGCGCTGCCATGGCAACCTTGGTCGGCACGCCCGTCGACATCGCAAGGCCCGCGGCTACGAGTGCATTGGCAACCTGGAAATCGCCGGCAAGCGGAATGTCGACCTCGAAGATTTCGCCATCGGCGTGAATCTCGGCGACCTGTTTGTGGCGGAAATGCTCGACGCGCTTCAGCGTCAGGTAGTCGCCCTTGCGGCCGACGGTGCGAACATCGTGCCCGGCCTCGCGCGCGGCCTTGATCGCCTGCTCCGACCAGGCATCGTCCGCGAAGATTACCGCAGGAGCGCCTTTCGGAAGCAGCGTGTCGAACAGCCGCATCTTCGCGGCCATGTAGCTCTCGATCGTCGGATGGTAGTCCATATGATCGCGGCCGAGATTGGTGAAGGCCGCAGCCGCCAGCTTCACGCCATCAAGCCGGCACTGGTCGAGACCGTGGCTGGAAGCCTCCATCGAGGCATGGGTAACACCTTCGTCCGCGAGTTCCGCCAGCAGCTTATGCAGCGAAACCGGATCCGGCGTCGTCAGCGAGCCGTATTCGTTGCGCGTCGGAGATACGACGCCTGTGGTGCCGATCATCGCGGCCGGATGGCCAGCATGAGCCCAGATCTGCCGCGTGAACGAGGCGACGGATGTCTTCCCGGCAGTACCGGTTACGGCAACCATCGTCTCCGGCTGCTTACCATAGAAGCGCGACGCCGCGATGGACAGGAAGCGACGCGGATCCTTGACAACGAGGACAGGGATCGAAGACTCGATGCCGTGGGAGGCAATTGCGACGACGGCGCCGCTCGTGGCTGCATCGGCAATGAAACCGGCTCCATCCGCTTTGGTCCCGGCAACGGCCACGAACACCATTCCGGGTTCGATCTTACGGCTGTCGGACGAAATGCCGGAAATAGCCAGCGCCCCGACGGAGCCAGCCAGTTGTTCTTCAAGTTCCGGAAACGCGTTCCCGGCGATGTCTCTCAAGTTCATCGAATGTACTTTTCTCTCTCGAGCCGCCGCGCCCCCGTGGCGAATCGGCTTCGACATTCATTCAGCCTTAATAAGACACCAACATGGCCGAGCCGTCGTCACCGAACTTGGGTTCCACACCGAGAATTGGCGCAGCGCGGGAAATGATGTTCTTCACCATCGGCGCGGCGGTATAGGCGGCGATGTTCTGCCCCTTCTCGCCGTTGTGCGGCTCGTCGCAGAAAGTCAGCACGATATACTTCGGATCGTCGATCGGAAACGCTGCCAGGAATGCGTTGAAGTTGAGGTTCGTCGCATAGCGGCCGTTGACGACCTTGTCGGCCGTGCCGGTCTTGCCGCCGACGTTGAAGCCGGGAACATCGGCGTTACGGCCGGAGCCCTTGATGCCGTTCAGCTTGAAGAGATAGCGGACGTCGTCGCTGGTCGTCTTCTTGACGACAACTTCAGCAACTTCATCGGCCTGTTCGCGGTTGCGCGGCAGGAAGGTCGGCTCGATGAGCTTTCCACCGTTGACGAGCGCCGCGCCGGCAACCGCCGTCTGCAGCGGCGTCGTGGAAACACCGTGGCCGAACGAGATCGTCACCGAGTTGATCTTCTTCCAGACCTTCGGCTGGCTCGGCATCTTCACTTCAGGCAGCTCGGTCTTCATCTTGGTCAACAGACCGAGTTTGGTCAGGTAGTCCTTCTGAGCATCGATACCGACGATGTCGATGATCCGCGCCGTACCGACGTTCGACGAATACTGGAAGACTTCAGGCAGCGTCAGCCAGCGGCGCTGGCCGTGGAAATCGTGGATGGTGAAGCCGCCGATGCGCAGAGGCTGCGTCGCGTCGAAGCTGTCGGTGAGCTTCACCTTGCCGGTATCGAGCGCCATGGCGAGCGAGAACGTCTTGAAGGTCGAGCCCATTTCGAACGTGCCGTTCGACATACGGTTCAGCCAGCCTTCCTTCGCGCCTTCCAGAGGATTGTTCGGATCGAAATCGGGCGCAGAGGCCATGGCGAGAACTTCGCCGGTGTGGACGTCGAGCACCACGGCGCCCGCGCCCTTGGCTTCATAATTCGTGACCGCATTCGCCACGACGTCGCGAACGATGTTCTGAACGCGGACGTCGATGGAAAGACGGACCGGCTCAAGCGGCTGGTCGCTGGTCATGCCGACAGAGGCAAGATCGGCAAGCCCCTGATCGTCGATGTACTTTTCCATGCCCGCAACGCCGCGGTTGTCGATGTTGACGTAGCCGAGAATATGCGCGGCCGTCGAGCCACCAGGGTAGAAGCGGCGCTTCTCCGGACGGAAGCCGATACCCGGAATACCGAGTGCCAGGATCTGGCTTTGCTGCTTCGGCGTCAGCTGGCGGCGCAGCCAGGCAAAGTGCGAGGTCCTGTTGGCAAGCTTCTTGTAGGTGCCCTTCATGTCGAGATCAGGCAGAACCGTCGACAGCTTCTCAACGGCTTCGTCGGCGTCGACGACCTTGTTCGGCTCGGCAAACAGCGAAACAGTGCGAATGTCCGTCGCCATCACCTCGCCATTGCGATCGAGGATATCCGGGCGAGACGCCATCAGACGATCCGGCGGCAGAATGCTCGAGACGACATCGGGATCACGCAGCGCGTATTCCACAAGGCGCCCACCGATGACGGCATAGACACCGAGGAAACCGATAATCAGAAGACCGACGCGGCTCTTGGCCTGTCCGGAGCGCTTCTTGCGCGAACCCTGGATGGAAACCTGCTGCGGTCCGCCCGAACGGCTATAGCCACCTGCGGAGAAGTGGGCCTGGCTCTTCGAAACCATGATACGTGAAAGAAAGGACATCTCTACTCCACAGATCCGGTTGCCATGAGATCCTCATCCTCGGCTTCGGGCGCAGCCGGAACGGGCTTCGCCTTTTTAGCGGAGCCAGCTTTTGCTTCGGTAATATCGGGAACGGGAATCTGCGACTTCAGCATCGGCAGCTCGCGTGCATGAACCAGCGAGGTCGAAGGCGTCGGCGCCAGCTGAAGCTCGCCGTTATAATTGTTGACGAGGCGTTCCAGACGGTTCGGCTGGGAAAGCAGAGCCCAGTCGGCCTTCAACAGGTCGATCGTATCCTTCTCGAGCTTGATTTCGGCCTCGAGGCGATGAACCTCTTCCAGCTTCAGTTCAGCGCGGTGCTTGATCGTGTAGGTGACAGCCGCCGCTGCGGTCATCACTCCAACAAGGACAAGGTCGAAGGTTCTTAGCATATCAGGCTCCGAGCTTCCCGAGGCTTGCAAGGCTGGGCAATCCGAAAATCGAAAGATCGGCCGGTTCGGCCGGCGCGTCGGTCCGGCGTCCGGCGCGCAGCTTCGCGGAGCGGGCACGCGGATTCGCCTCGGCCTCGGCTTCGCTCGCAGAAACCATGGACTTGCCAACGGTCTCGAACGTGGCGGCGCGCTCGTGCGCGATTGGCAGATGCCGGGAACCCGACGCCTTGCCTGCGCGGTCGCTGAAGAACTTCTTGACGATACGATCTTCGAGCGAGTGGAATGTCACCACGACCAGCCGGCCACCCGGCTTCAAGGCACGCTCGGCAGCGAAGAGCGCCTGAGCGAGTTCACCCAGCTCGTCGTTGACGAAAATACGAAGCGCCTGAAAAACGCGGGTCGCAGGATGGATCTTGTCCTTCATCTTGCGAGGCGTGACGAGCTCGATCAGGCCGGCAAGGTCCCGCGTCGTCTCGAACGGCTTCTCAAGGCGACGCTTCTCGATCGCGTGAGCGATCCGGGGAGACTGGCTCTCCTCGCCGAGAAAATGAAAAATGCGAATGAGATCAGCCACCTTGGCGCGATTGACGACATCGGCCGCGGAGACACCTGCGGCGGACATCCGCATGTCGAGCGGGCCATTCTTCTGAAAGGAAAAACCACGCTCGGCTTCGTCGATCTGCATCGACGAGACGCCGATATCCAGCACCACGCCATCGAGGCCCGAAATAGGCGCATGTTCGGCGAGCTGCGAAAACTGGGAATGAACCAGAGCAAGGCGACCGCCCCAAGCAGCCACCATCGCGCTACCGGCAGCGATAGCAGTCGGATCGCGATCGAGAGCAATCACATCGGCGCCTGCCGAGAGGATTGCCGACGTGTAACCGCCAGCACCAAAGGTGCCATCGAGAATAACCTTGCCGGCAGCCGGCTCGAGCGCCGCAAGCACCTCGGCAAGAAGGACTGGAATGTGGCGAACCGGTCCGCCACCGGCATCAGATGAACCTCCGCCAGGATTCGCCACCATTCCGTCCCCTTGTCCTATCCGGGACGCCCGCCAATCGGCCTGCGACCCTCTCGTGCAATTGCCTGAGCAGCCAGAAACGCTTCGGGCTGCCACAGCTGAAAATGATCCGCCCGACCGACGAAGGCCACCTCGTCCGTGATACCGGTAAAGTCCCGAACGAAGTTCGTGACCAGCAACCGCCCTTCCGCATCGAGCTTCATGAAGACGCCGCCCCCATGAACAAGAAGCGACATCCGGTTCGACTCCGGCGAGAACGGATCCTCGGACGCAATCTGCCGCTCGAACCGCTCCAGCAAGTCCGAACCGCCGATACTGATCGCCGGAAACACAAAATCCTGGAAACAGTACAGCTCCTGGATATTGCGTTGCGCTAGCACGGAACGAAACGCCGCAGGCACGGAAACCCTGCCCTTGGAATCGATCCGGTTGGTCGCATGCGAAAGGAAGCGGCTCATGACACGAAACATCCGTTTCCGAAAGAACCCCAGCAAAATTCAGATGCCCGGGACTCCCAACTTCAGACACAGCTTCGCAAGCCGAGCGAAGTAAACTTCGCCCAACATCCCCACGGAGGGAGACGCCTCTACTTTGCGATGAACGGGCGTCAAATCGCCCTTGTGCAGTGCCTAATTGGGATAACATGGGTCCATATGGGCGTCAATGGGAAACGCCCTTCTCGCGATGAGCGCACATCGGAAATTTATAAGCTGTTAAGTTTAACAAACGGTTAGGATCGGCTCTCGACGTCCCTTATCGACCGGCTGAAACCCCAGGGGAAAAGACGGCTTCTGCTTGAAAAGATGCATCTACAAACGCGCCCGCAGGCGCTTCTACGCCAATTGGACGAAGGCCTTCATGAGCCGGATTGGTTCCCATCATTAAGTGGAAGCCACTAAAGGCTACGCCGGAGAACCCTCACGGATGAAACATAGTATTTTAGCCAATTGAAATATTAAAGAGCAGAATTATATGGTCGCGGAGAACAAACAGAGAAGCCACGGAGTATCTCCCATGACAAACTTCACGTTGAAGGGAATTCTATATGGGCTAAAGCAAAGACCCGGCGCCCCGGTTTCTCTGGCGAAGCAAGGAATGACCGCGGAAATTCAATGCATTTCCTGCGGAAAGACATTCAAGCGCTGGTCTATGCTTTCATCAAGCATCACGGTTTGCGACGAATGTCTGCCTAACAAGCAGACCGCTCACTGAACCGAGCATTAGGAAAAAATCGCCAGTTGGCCTGTAAGCCGGGTTCTGTATGGCTCCGGCCGAAACCGGAACGTGGCAGCCATTCCTCTGGGACGACGTTTACACGCCGCCTCACGCAACCCACCCGGATGACTGGCCTAGAAACCGGCCGGCAAACTTTCGCTTACCGCGTCATCCCTATTCGGTCTTGCTCCCGGTGGGGTTTACCTTGCCATCGCCGTTACCGGAAATGCGGTGGGCTCTTACCCCACCCTTTCACCCTTACCGACGCCAGGCGTCGGCGGTTTGCTTTCTGTGGCACTTTCCCTGAGGTCACCCTCGCCGGACGTTATCCGGCACCGTGTTTCCATGGAGCCCGGACTTTCCTCACCCTACCGCCTTTCGGCATTGGTAAAGCGCGGCTGCCCGGCCAACTGACAACGCTCCCTTAACGGAGAGCGTTTGCGAATGCCACCGAAATTCCGCAGGCAACTACCGGAAATATGGGCGAAAGTCGGTCGCATAGCCCTGATCGCCGATTTCGCCGCGCAGAAGCAGCTCCGCACCCAATCTGCCAAGCTCATCGGAACTCTTGGCGGAAGTACCGGCGCAGCCGGTGAGAACAGCAATCGCAGGCGACGCCGTGTAACCGATCATCGGAAGCCCGCTCGGCGTATGCGAGACAACGCACGATGCCGTCGACACCGAGCGTGGTCGCAGCCTCGGAACGAGATCGGCTACGATCCGGGCGAGATGGTCGCGCGCGACCTCGCGTTCGTCCGTTCGGAACCAGTTCCGCAGTTCACGATCGCTGCGCAGCACATGATCATCAGGATCGCCACCGATCTTCAGATAGAGCTTACCGTCAGGATAGCGGATTGATGGGAGAAGATAGATGTCGATCCCTGGCGCTTCGAGAATGAGGGACGGCATTCCCGCAAAAAGCGCAGCGTCCTCCTCGCTGACCTCGAACAAAGCAACGGTCCGCCCCTTAACCGACATATCAACAGACGGCCGCAACAGATTCTCGGAAATGGAAAACCCGCCGGCGGCGAGCAAAACCTTCTCGGCCGTCAATCGGCTGCCCCCCGCAGTCTCGACGACAGCTCCCCCACTCTGCTCATTGATGGAAACGACGTGGTCCCGCACGATGGAAGCGCCCGCCCTCTCGGCCAGCAGCGACTGTGCTTTCACGAGCTTGCGAGGGCTAATGTAACCTGCCCCGCGCCCCTCGAATATCCCGCATGTCAGATCGGGAAACGCAAACTGAGGAAACCGCGATGCCATGGCCGCGGGGTCGAGCATTGCCGTCTCGACGCCCAGCCGCTCCGCCGCCTGCCGTGTCCTTGCAAGATAGTCGCTCCCCTCGGAAGCTGCGATCATGCAACCCGCTTCGGTATAGAAGTCGATGCCGCTTTCTTTGGCGATCTCGTCATAGCGGGCAATCGAGCGGTTGGCGAGCAAAGCCCATGTCGGATCCCTATCGATGGAACGGGTGATCCGGCCCTCGTCGTAATGACTGGCAAACACTCCGTCATGGCGCTTGTGATCGACAGGCTCGTCAGGCCCGATCACTGACACGCCATCCGCCTGCCGCGCCAGATGTCTTGCAGCCGCAGCGCCCATCATGCCGCGCCCGACGACGAGATATTTGAAATCAACGGCCATGCGATGCCCTCATGACTGGCGTCAGTTGCTCGCCGAAATTCTCCGGTCCGAGCACGCCGTCTGTCATCAACACGGCTCCCAGCCGTCCTATCTCGTCACTGGATTTGGCTGCAACGAAATTTCCACCGGTCAGAACCGCAATGCGGGATGATGCCGTGAACCCGGCATAGGGATAAGCGGTTCTCGTGAAAGTCGCGACGCATGAAGCAGAACTGATCGGGCACCCTGCAAGACCGGGCATCAGCGTTTGCGCCGTGGCGGCGATGATGTCCCGTTCGGAAGGATTGCCCTCGGAGCGGAACCATTCTCCGGCAGATTCCAGGGTCTCGAAGACCTGGGCTTCGGTGTCGCCGCCAAGCTTGAGATAGGTCTTGCCGTCGGGATAGGGAACCGGGGGAAGGATATAGACGTGATCGTCATCGGTTTCGCCGAAGACGATGGCAGCAGGCATCGATCCGAAAGTCTCAAGCTCGCGTTCGCCCAGTTCGAAAAACACGACCGTGCGTGCCGCCACCCGAACGTCGACGGGCTCCGGAAGCAGACTGTTGAAATTCGTGAAGCCGCCAGCGGCCACGAGGATACGCTCGGCACTATATGTCTTACCGCCGACCTCGACCTCGACCTCGACGTACGAGCCGACGTCACGGACGCCGGTCACCGTTGCATCGATCACCTCAACCCCACCTGCCTGCGCCAGCGTTGACTGCGCCCGCACCAGGGCACGCGGATTGATATGACCGGCCCGCCTTTCCTGGAAAAACCCATGGAAAGACCCGTCGATGTTGAATTGCGGGAACCGCCCGCGCAGCGTCGCCGGATCCAGCGTCTCGACATCAAGATCGAGCACGCCGGCAACATCAAGCGCCCGCCCGAGGTACCCCTCGCCGGCCCGTGGCTTCGGACCGGCAAACAGGCATCCGACTTCCGAAAAGAAGGAGATGCCGCTTCTTGCCTCGATATCGGCATAGCGATCGAGCGATCGATCTGCGAGCGTTGCCCAGACCATATTGTCGTCGAAGGTGCGCGTGATGCACGCCTCGTCGTAATGGCTGGCGAAAACGCCTTGGTGGTTTTTCCGGTCAGAGGGCTCGCCCGGACCGATCAGCGCAATGCCGTCGATCATCCCGGACAGATGGCGGGCCGCTGCCGCGCCCATCATACCCCGACCGATCACGATCACCTTGAAATCAACTGCCATGCCTCACCTCGTTCCGAGGTCAGATAGCACGCGCACCGCGTTGATTCATATTATTGAGTGCGCGTCGGAAGTGATTCACCGACAAGCGTTTCCGGACAGTCAGTCCAGCATTGCCAGGACTTTGCCGCAGTAGGCCTTGGAGACCGGGTTCATGCGCGTGGCGCCATGACCGGCATTGTACTTGAGGATGGTATCGCAGGTTTCGCCACCGCCGAGATGATGCGCGGCTGCAAGATACTTCATGCCATACTTGATGTTGGTGTCGGGATCGAAGAGGCCCTTCTTGGAGCCAGCGTAGCCCATCATCTTCGCCGTCGCCGGCTTGATCTGCATGAGGCCGATTTCACCGGCGCTGCCGCGTGCATTCGGATTGAAGTTGCTCTCGACGCGGACGACCGCACGGGCAAGCTCTACAGGAACGTCATACTGCTTGGCATACTTGACGATGATGGCGGAGTAGTTGCCCTTGGCGCCGATATTTGAAACCGCTTTGCCTTTGGTTTCGATATTTGGAACCGCGAAGCCGGTGGTCCGGTTGACGGTCTTTAGAGCCAAGGTCTGCTTGGACTTGTTGCCCCAGTCACCTGCAAAAGCGGAATTGAATCCCATCAGCAGTGTGCACGCGCACACCACAGCAGAAATAAACTTTCTCATGTAGTCTAATTACTCCGATCAAACGACTTTCCTGACGCAGCCAAAGCATTGCATCAGAAAATTAGAAGATGAATTTCGGAACCCATCCTGGATATTCGTCGTTGTTCAATTTTACGCCAGCTATATCACCCAAACTAAGCATCTGGCGCCGTTCAGCGAGCGGCTTTAGACCATCGCAATGAGGAGATAATAGGGAAATGGTGTGGCAAGCCGGCGAACTCCCTAAATCTGGGGAGACGCGACGTCCCACAAGAGGCTTGCGATCAGGAGTAACGAGGCAGCGCAGCCAGCAATCTATGCAGCGTGTCGATGGTCGAAAAATCGGCTATCCCGTCGACGCGCTCGGGGCGGAAATGGCGTTGGAACGCTTCGATTTCGCCAGCCATCTTGTCGGAGAATTCGCCTGTGATCTCAGTTCCGTAGCCATAAAGCGACAGCATCGACTGCAAGGCCTCTATCGGCTGCCCGCTATCGCCACGTTGGAAAAATCTTCCACCGGTAATGGCCGCAGGCTCGATCCAGTGCCCGACACCTGCCCCGAAAAGCTCCGACCATGGAAAATTTTCGCCCGGATCGAGCTTGCGTCGGGGCGCAATATCGGAGTGCCCAAGCACTCTTTCGGGCGCAATTGACCAACGTTTGCCACAATCGAGACACAATTCGATCACCGCATCGATCTGCGCCTGCGGATAAGCAGGCAAACCGCCGGGATGACCGGCATTGGCAATCTCGATCCCGATGGAACGCGAATTGATATCGCTCTCGCCGCGCCAGATGCTCTTGCCGGCGTGCCAGGCGCGTCGGGCCTCGGGAACGAGCTGCAGCACCTCGCCGTTCTCCCGCACGAAGTAGTGGCTGGAGACCTGGCTTTCCTCGCGACAGAGCCAGTCCAGCGCCCCTTCGGAGGTCGGCATGCCGGTATAATGTAGAATGATCATATCAGGCACGCGCGCATCGACGCGCTCGCCATGGTTCGGAGATGCCTGGACGATCGCCTTCTTGAAGTCAGCCTCGAACGAGGTCATGCGGCGCGGCGTTCCTTCTCGATCTCCTCATAGGCGGCGTTCAGCGCCGCCATGCGTTCGTTCGCGATCGCATGGAATTCCGCCGGCACGCCGCGGGAGATCAGCCGATCGGGATGATGCTCGCTGACCAGACCATGATAGCGGCGTCTGATCGTGCTGAAATCATCGGACGGCGAAACACCGAGCACCTTGTATGGATCGCGCCCCATGGAAACATGACGCGCCGCGATGCGGTCGAAGCGTTCTTCGCTCATGTGGAAGATCTCGGCGACGTGCTGCAGGAAGTCCATTTCCTTCTCGTGGATCAGACCGTCGGCCTTGGCGATATGGAACAGCCCGTCGAGAACCTCTTCAAGCACCGGGCAATTGGCGGCGCAGGTCACGCACAGCGTCGAAAGACGCTCGGCATAGGCCTCATAACCGGCAACGTCCTGGCGTGCGAGATTATAAAGACGCGCAACGTTCGTCGCCTGATCCGGAGGAAACTCGAATATCTCGCGAAAGGCATCCACTTCCTTCTCGCTGACGATGCCGTCGGCTTTCGCCATCTTGGCTGACAACGCGATGATGGCGACGGAGAACGCGACCTTCCGGCGGGTCTCGGGTCTCCCTCGAAAACCGTGCGGATTGCTTCAACGACCGCCGAAAGCGCATTCCCGGCGGTATTGCCGATCGCGTTGAGCAATTTTTCCCAAAAGGACATCGAGGCCTCTCGCCTATTCAAAAACGAATGTCACCTTGACCAAATAAAAAGAGGGTTTGCAAGGCGACGATTGGTCGTACCCCCGAAAACACCTTTCACAATTCTGTACGGTCAGATCGCGCGAATGGTTTTCCGGCTGCATCGGAGAATCGACGAACGAGGCGTGAAAGAGTACCGCCGGATCCGATTTCCACAATAGTTCTTCTCAAGCAGCCTGCGCTTGAAACGATTATATCCGCTCTTCCCGCGTCGTTGTACCGTAAGCCGCCGGATACGGTCCATTTTTCATGAAAACAACACTTTACAGCGCCCTTTCCCTGCCGCATCCATGCGTTACCTAAAACACGCAGACGCGTTGAAATGGAAGGCGGAGGGATCATGGCCAAACAGAAAGTCGCAATGCTCACGGCTGGGGGCCTGGCACCATGTCTGTCATCCGCGGTTGGCGGTCTTATCGAGCGATATAGCGACGTAGCGCCTGATATCGAGCTCATCGCTTACAAATCCGGATACCAGGGCGTTCTACTGGGTGACAGCATCGCAATCACACCGCAGATACGCGAGAAAGCAGCGTTGCTGCACCGCTACGGCGGCTCGCCGATCGGCAACAGCCGCGTGAAGCTGACCAACGCCGCCGACTGCGTGAAGCGCGGCCTCGTCAAGGAAGGCGAAAACCCTCTTCGCGTCGCGGCCGAGCGGCTAGCCAACGATGGCGTTTCGATCCTGCATACGATCGGCGGCGACGACACCAACACGACAGCCGCGGACCTTGCGGCCTATCTCGCGGCCAACGGCTACAATCTCACCGTCGTCGGCCTTCCGAAGACGGTCGACAACGACGTCGTGCCGATCAAGCAGTCGCTTGGCGCATGGACGGCAGCTGAGGTCGGCGCCCATTTCTTCGACAACGTCAGCAACGAACAGACCGCCGCCCCGCGCACTCTTATTATACACGAGGTCATGGGCCGCCATTGCGGCTGGCTGACGGCTGCGACGGCGCGCGCCTACCTTCAGCGCAACAAGCATAACGAATATGTTGACGGCCTGATGACCAACGCCGGAATGAAGAGCATCAACGCCGTCTACCTGCCGGAGCTCGCCTTCGAGCTGGAGCAGGAAGCCGCTCGTCTGAAGGAAGTCATGGATCGTACCGGATACGCCACGGTGTTCGTTTCCGAAGGCGCATGCCTCGATGCCATCGTTGCCGAGCGCGAGGCAGCGGGCGAAACCGTCAAGCGCGACGCATTCGGCCACGTGAAGATCGATACGATCAACGTCGGCGGCTGGTTCCAGAAGCAGTTTGCGAGCCTAGTCAACGCCGAACGCTCACTGGTCCAGAAGTCAGGCTACTTCGCGCGCTCCGCGCCTGCCAACGCCGACGACCTGCGCCTTATCCAGAGCATGACCGACCTCGCCGTCGAGAGCGCGCTCAACAAGGTGTCGGGCGTGACCGGCCATGACGAAGGCCAGGGCGGCAAGCTTCGCACGATCGAGTTCCCCCGAATCAAGGGTGGCAAGCCTTTCGACGTATCCACGAAGTGGTTCGGCGAGGTGATGACGACGATCGGCCAGAAATACAAGGCAGCATGATTGACGCAAGGTAGATATGGTGTCTTTGCTTGTTTCTGAGGAATAGGAGGAGTCGTCATGTCGCTCGAAGCCTGGTTTGCTTTCGCTGCTGCATCCGCCATCATGCTTGCCATTCCGGGGCCGACGATATTGCTCGTCGTCTCCTATGCGCTGGGTCATGGGCGGAAGACGGCATTTGCGACGGTAACGGGCGTAGCGCTCGGTGATTTCACTGCAATGACGGCCTCCCTCTTCGGTCTTGGCGCGCTGCTTGCCACCTCGGCGGCGCTGTTCACGACGCTGAAATGGATTGGCGGAGCGTATCTTATATGGCTTGGCATCAAGCTGTGGCGCGCCCCGATCGTCTCCGGTCCGCTGGCTGACAACGACAACCTTCCGGAAGAAAAGTCGCTCAAGATCTTCCTTCATGCCTATGTAGTGACTGCGCTCAATCCGAAGAGCATCGTCTTCTTCGTCGCCTTCGTTCCACAGTTCCTCAATCCGGCCCTCCCCTTCGTCAATCAGATGCTGATCATGGAGGCAACCTTCCTGGTGCTAGCCACCATCAACGCCTCGACCTATGCGCTCGCCGCGCACGCCGCGCGCGCCCTCATTCGCAAGGCGAGCGTGCAGCGCGCCGTCAACCGCACTGGCGGCACTTTGCTGATCGCGGCAGGCGCCGTAACGGCCGGATACCGTCGAATTGCAGCGTGAATATTTCCGGTGGGTTGCCGAAAAGCAACGAATAGGTTAATTGGCAAATCAGGGCTTAAGGTTCTTGGTAACTTTTAACGCTGCCGGGGCGGCGCGTTCACGAAAGTGAGAGTATGGTAGCGAACGGATTTTCCGGCCTTAAACGCGGTCTCATCGTCTCTACGATGCTGTGCGGCGTGGCCGCTGGATGCTCCAGCGTCGAATACACCTCACAGGCTGAATTGACCGCGGTGCAGGTCGTCGTTCCGACGCCGCGCCCGGGCGAAGATGCAACCATGGCAGCCGTACCGGCCGCCGAAGGCGCACAAGCTGCGACCGTTGCCGGTATCGACCAGCCTGCTCCTTCCGTCGCGACCGCAGCCATGCCGGCGACAGACGCCACGCAGCAGGCCGAACCGACCGCCTACGCACAAATTCCGCTGGCACCCGAGATGACGGCCATTCAGTCCGTTGTCCCGACCCCGCGGCCGGGCACGCCGTCTCCGTCGACGCAGCTCGCCTTTGCGGCCACCCCGCAGAACGGCGCGGTTGCTGCGCTGTCGATCATCGACACGACGCCGCATCCGATGATGGATTATGGCTTCGATACGTCAGGCCCGATGGATCCGCCGACCGCGCCTCCGATGTTCAGCGACGATGAGACCGACGATGGTGCTCCGACGGTCGAAAAGAGCGCGATCACCAAGATCATCGAGAAGTATTCCAAGATCTATCAGGTTCCGGCCTCTCTGCTGCATCGCGTTGTCCACCGCGAAAGCCGCTACAATCCGAAGGCCTACAACAAGCGCGGCTACTTCGGCCTCATGCAGATCAAGTACAACACCGCCAAGTCGATGGGCTATGACGGCCAGCCGGCCGGTCTGTTCGACGCCGAGACCAACATCAAATATGCCGCCAAGTACCTGCGCGGTGCCTGGCTGGTATCTGATAGCAGCGAAGACGATGCGGTCCGGCTCTATGCTCGCGGCTATTACTATGATGCCAAGCGCAAGGGCATGGACGACGTTGCCCAGGGCAACTACTGACGTCGTCCTATCGAGCGGCGCCAGATAGCGCCGCGACAACCTCTTTCAGCAATGGTTGCGGTGTATAGTTGAACGCGCGCGGCGTAAGGCCGAGCCTGACGACCACCAGCCCGGCCGACGGAACGACGGCGATGCTCTGGCCGTCATGCCCCTCCATCCAGAACGCATCGGATGGAATGCCGATTGCCTCGTTGTCAGGGGCTCCCGGAAGGCGGATCCAGGTCTGCATTTGAGAATAGACGCCGTCCGAGGAGCGCGTTCCCTGCCGCATCATTCCGACGAACCCCTCCGGCAGCAATCTCTGACCGTTCCAAACGCCATCCTGCAGGATGAACTGGCCGAATCGGGCCCAGTCTCTAGCGGTTGCGTAGAGATAGGAGCCGCCGGAGAACGTACCGCGGGCGTCGGTCTCGAACACGGCGCTGGACATCCCAAGCGGATCGAAGAGCGCCTGGCGCGGATAATCGAGCGCTGCCCGCTGGTCGCCGATGCGATCCATCCAGATCCGCGAGATCAGCACAGACGTCCCGCTTGAATAGTTGAAGGTCGTGCCGGGTTCGTACTTCCGCGAAAGACCAGCCGGCAACGCCGTCTGGTCGGGATCGAGATAGAGCATGCGGGTCACGTCGGAGACGGCACCGTAGTTCTCGTTGAAGCGCAGACCGCTTTCCATGCCGAGAAGATTCGCCAGCGTGATCGCGGCCCGGTCGTCCCCGCTCCACTGCGGCAACAGCTTCGATTCATCCAGCCGGATACTTCCCTTCGACATCAGCGTACCCAGAATCGCAGCATTGACGGTCTTGGTCATTGACCAGCCGAGCAGCGGCGTGTTCGGTCCGAATCCCGGGCCATATGCCTCCGCGATAATTCGCCCGTCATGGACGACGACTACAGCACGCATATTCGGTCCGACGAGATCCTGGCGCGTCAGCAGTGTGGCAACGCTGCCGTCGCCCGTCGTGGCAACCTCGTTACCCGTGGGCCACGAGGCCGTGTTTGCTGTCTGAGGCACGCCTGGTTCGTCGGGCAAGGAGTTCTGGGCGGTCGCGAAATCACCATCCGGGACCGTCGCGCAACCGAACGCACCGCGATACATCGCATAATTGGGTGCAAACAGCCCCAAGATACGCGCCGCGACCCGCTTCTGCTCGCGGTCGACGTCCACGCGAATGAGCCGCAGCAAGGGGTTTCCGGGCGCCTGCACATCATCGGCAAGCACCTCCTTCGGATCCCGACCGGCGATGAACACGTTCGAACACACGATCTTTGCCGCGTAGCCATCTCCGACCCGTAGCAACTCCGGTGGCTTGAAGTGCAGCCATGCTGCCCCTGCAACGACTGCAGCACCGGCGAGAACCGCCAAGCTCCTGACGATACGCATCACAAACCCCATGACCGCCCCTCCAGACTGACAATAGAGAAGCAGGAAAAAAACGACCGGAAAAGCCCCTTCCCCGAACACTTTCTGTGACTGTCCTTTTCCGGAATGAAGGTCGCCCACAGGCTGCGTCATCAAACTGTAGCGCCGCCGCGCTAAACGCCCTGAACGCTAAAAGGGTGAAAGACTCACATGACGGAATTTGCACCGGATGCCGGCTTCCGCAAGAACCGGAAACTCAAGGCAGCTCTCCTCCGCCACAAGGCATTTTCGAAGGATGGTTTGTCGGAGCGCCTGTTCGGCCTCCTGTTTTCCGGTCTCGTCTACCCGCAAATCTGGGAAGACCCGGATCTCGACATGGAAGCGATGGAGCTGCAACCGCACCATCGCATCGTCACGATCGGCTCCGGCGGCTGCAACATGCTGGCCTATCTGTCACAAAACCCGGCATCGATCGATGTGGTCGACCTCAACCCTCACCATATCGCGCTGAACCGCCTGAAGCTCGGCGCCTTCAGCCATCTTCCCGGACATGCCGATCTGGTGCGCTTCCTCGCGGTTCCCTACGAGGCGTCGAACAGCCAGGCATTTGACCGTTTTCTGGCCTCCAACCTCGACGCCGCCACGCGTGATTACTGGAACGGGCGCAAGTACGGCCGCCGCCGGATCACGGTGTTCGACAGAAACCTCTACAAGACCGGCCTGCTCGGGCGCTTCATCGGTGCGGCACACTTGCTGGCCCGCCTGCACGGCATCGACCTGACCGAGATGACGAAGACGCGCTCGCTGCGCGAACAGCGCCAGTTCTTCGACGACAAGATCGCACCGCTGTTCGAAAAGCCCGTTGTCCGCTGGATCACTAGCCAGAAGAGCTCGCTCTTCGGCCTTGGCATTCCGCCGCAGCAGTATGACGAGCTGGCAAGTTTGGCAGCCGATCATTCGATCGCCCCGGTCCTGAGACACCGCCTCGAAAAGCTCGCCTGTCATTTCCCGATGAACGACAACTACTTCGCCTGGCAGGCCTTCGGACGACGCTACGCTCCTGACGGCGAAGGCCCGTTGCCGACCTATCTCAAGGCCGAGCACTACGATGCCATTCGCGCCAACGTCGACCGTGTGAGCGTTCACCACGCAAGCTTCACCGAGCTCCTGTCTTCCGAACCGGCAGCATCGCGCGACCGATACGTCCTGCTCGACGCGCAGGACTGGATGACGGATCAGCAACTGAACGATCTCTGGTCCGAAATCACCCGCACGGCTCGCGAAGGCGCACGCGTGATTTTCCGCACGGCAGCCGAAAAGAGCATCATCGAAGGCCGCCTCTCCCCTGCCATCCGCGAGCAGTGGACCTATCTCGAGGACCGTTCGCTTGCGCTGACCGCACTTGACCGCTCGGCGATCTACGGCGGCTTCCATATCTATGAGAAGACCCCATGAGCGAAGCGGAAACCGCGACAGCAAACTCGGCCGGCCATGCAGCGCTGATGGACGGCATGTATCGCTACCAGCGGCACATCTATGACCTCACGCGAAAATATTATCTGCTCGGTCGCGACCAGACCATCCGCGAACTGCATGTGCCTGATGGCGGCAGCCTTCTCGAAGTCGCCTGCGGCACGGGGCGAAACCTCATCCTGGCACATCAGCGTTACCGGAGCGCCAAGCTCTACGGTTTCGATATCTCCCAGGAAATGCTGATCTCTGCACGCAAGACCTTCCGGGCTGACGGCGCCTCGGCTGACTTTCGTGTCGCCGATGCGACCAGTTTCACGCCGCGCGAATTCGGCGTATCGGGGTTCGATCGGATTCTGATCTCCTACGCCGTGTCGATGATCCCTGACTGGGAGCGCGCGGTCGATGCGGCGCTGGCTGCGCTCAATCCCGGCGGGCAGCTTCACATTGTCGATTTCGGACAGCAGGAAGGCCTCCCTCGCTGGTTCCGCGCGACGCTGCAATCCTGGCTGACCAAGTTTCATGTCAGCCCGAGAGCCAACCTTCGCACCGTCCTGGAGGCCAAGGCGACAGAAGTCGGAGCAGTCTTCGCGTTCAACACCATGGCCAGAGGCTATGCGTGGCGCGCAACGATTATTAAGGCGCGCTAATATTTCGCTTGAAACTAACCGAATTTTTACGTTGATATGATGAAAAGAGGGGCATCTCTCTGCTGGACGCGTCTTTCACGAAGGTCAGGCTGTGGGGCAAAAAGATCATTCGGTTCACGACGGAACATCCATGCGCCGGCTCCTGTCTTGCGTCTTGCCTTTGGCCATCATGCTGGCCGGCTGCACATCATCGGGTTATGACTATCTGCAAACCGCGTCGGTAAAGCCGAAAACGCGCTTTCAGGACACCGATCCGCAGGACTTCGGCCCGAAGCATCCCCTGCAAAATCCCGTCCACGGCATCGACATCTCCAAGTGGCAGGGTGACATCGACTGGCAGACGGTCCGCAACTCCGGCGTCGCCTTCGCATTCATCAAGGCCACGGAAGGCAAGGATCGCGTCGATCCTCGTTTCAATGAATATTGGCAGCAGGCCCGCGCCGTCGGCATTCCGCACGCGCCCTATCATTTCTACTATTTCTGCTCTTCCGCGGATGAGCAGGCTGATTGGTTCATCAGCAACGTTCCGAAGGAAGCAATGCGGCTCCCGCCCGTCCTCGATGTCGAATGGAACAGCGAATCGAAAACCTGCAGATACCGCCCCGACCCGGCAACCGTACGCGCCGAACTTCAGCGCTTCATGGATCGGCTGGAGGCCTATTACGGAAAGCGGCCGATCATCTATACCTCGGTCGACTTTCACCGCGATAACCTGGCCGGCTATTTCCAGGACTATCATTTCTGGGTTCGCTCCGTGGCGAAGCATCCTGACGTGACCTATGCGGACCGTCGCTGGGCGTTCTGGCAATATACGTCGACGGGTGTCATCCCAGGCATCAAGGGCCCCACTGACATCAATGTATTCGCTGGTTCGACGAAGAACTGGCACAACTGGGTTGCGGCGGTTTCAAAAGACACGAATTCTTAGTAACGTCCCGTCGTCTTTCTTGCTTCCGTCACAATCATTTGGGACATCGACAGCAATTTCCGCAACGACGAGGTCAAAATCATGCGCCGTACGCCTGCAAGCAGTTCTATGCTCGCTCTTCTGTTCACCGCGAGCCTGGCAACCGCCGCATCGGCGCAGACCGCTGACCCCAAGCCGGTAGCCGCTCAACAACCAGCAGTCGCCTGCGATGGCGATCTGACAGCGTTCCTGGCTGGCGTGAAATCCGAAGCAATCGCTGCCGGTGCAACGGCCGAAGCCGTGGACAAGGCCTTGGCCGGTGCTGAGATCGACCCGAAGGTCCTGAGCCGCGACCGCGCCCAGGGCGTCTTCAAGCAGACCTTCCTTGAATTCTCCCAGCGCACGGTAAGCCAGGCACGCCTCGACATCGGCCGCCAGAAGATGAAGCAGTTCGCCGATGTCTTCGCCCGTGCCGAGCAGGAATTCGGCGTACCCGCCGGCGTCATCACCGCATTCTGGGCGATGGAAACGGACTTCGGCGCCGTTCAGGGCGATTTCAACACCCGCAATGCTCTTGTCACGCTCGCGCACGATTGCCGCCGTCCGGAACTGTTCCGGCCGCAGCTGATCGCGCTCATCGAGATGGTCCAGCACGGCGACCTCGATCCGGCGACGAACACAGGCGCATGGGCCGGCGAAATCGGCCAGGTGCAGATGCTGCCGCGCGACATCATCGCCTATGGCGTTGACGGCGACGGCGACGGGCATGTACGCCTCAAGCAGAGCGGTCCGGACGCCATCCTGACCGCAGCCAAGTTCATTCAGCACCTCGGCTTCCAGAAGGGCCAGCCTTGGCTGCAGGAAGTCACGCTGCCTGATACCCTCCCCTGGGAGAAATCGGGCCTCGGTGGCTCCCTGACCGCCGGAGAATGGTTCGCGCTCGGCGTGAAGCCACGCGACGGCAATACCAGCTTCGGCAACCTTCGCGGCGACCTCGTACTGCCGCAGGGACGGCTCGGGCCGGCGTTCATTGCCTATCCTAATTTCCAGATCTATCTCGAATGGAACAAGTCGTTCATCTACACGACCTCGGCCGCCTATTTCGGGACCCGCCTCTCCGGTTCCGAGCCCTATCAGAAGGGAACGCCCGAGCAGGGTCTGTCGAACGACCAGATGAAGGCGCTGCAGACGAAGCTCAATTCGATGGGGCATGACGTCGGCCAGATCGACGGCATTCTCGGTTCCGGTACGCGCGTAGCCATCCAGAAGGAACAGCAGCGCCTCGGCATGCCCGCCGACGGCTGGGCGACGCCTGCCCTGCTCGGCTCTCTCTGAGGCTCCCAGGTGAATTCTGGTCGAAGCCGGCCACTGCCGGCTTTGACTCACAAAAGCGGCTGCAATCCCGCTTTTAGCGTTAACGGTGGATCGCCCTTCTTTACTCCACGTTAAAAAGTGTGAATATTTTTTCGACCTGTTACCTCTTTTGTTTCATGGGCTTAACCAAAAGAGACCTTGCTTTTCGTGACATTTTTGCCGCACCGCAGCACAAAAAGCGCTTTTCAAGCGTCACAGTCCGGACATATTATCACCTCGTTAACGCGAGGAGACAGACATGGGACTCACACGATCCTTGAATGTCCTTTTGATTGGTGCGGCGTTTCTTTTTGTTTTGTCGATGCTCTTTATTTGACGCCTCGACGCACGAAGCGGACGAAACTGCATTTCAGACCACCTAGCGAAAATAACGAAGGAATTAGAAAAGCCCATGACCCCGCCGGTCATGGGCTTTTCTAATGGAAGATGATCGTTGGAACGCTTCGGTCTGCCGGCCACGGCAAGCTGTGGCCGCCGCCGCAAGACCAATCCGTCAGGCGGCGGAGCGGACGAAGGGTCCGGTCATTCGCGCCGCCGCAGGCAGCCGTACCGGCAGCTTGCGCATGATCTCTTCTGCGAAACAGAGCGCGTTCTCCTTCGCCCGATCGAGATTGCTCACCCGCGCCGGGTCGAGCGAATGAAGCGTACCGCCGACGTCGAAGATGTCGCGGAAGGCGGAGCGCTCGATGATCGCCGTATCCAGGACCGGAACCTGCCGTTCGCTCAACAGCGATTTGACCAGCGCGAGCGCGCGAGTGGTGACCATTGAGTTGACGCGCGTCAGGACGACCGAATGTCCGATCTTGATGCCCGCCTTCTCGTCCAGGTACTGGAGCAGCTCAAGCACCTGCGCACCGCCGCGGGCGTCCATCGCACATCCCTGGATCGGGATAAGGACGTGGTCGGAGAGGCCGATCGCCGTAGCAAGCAGCGGATTGCGCGCGCCCGGCAGGTCGACGATGAAATAGTCGGTGTTGTGCTTGTTCTCGGAGATATGCTGCGGCAGCGAAGCCGAGGTAACGAAGTCGATCACCTGCACATTGGGAACGTGACCGGAAACCTCATGCCAGCGCGTGATCCAGTGCTGCGGGTCCGCATCGAGAACCGTGACGCGATAGCCCTTGTTGGCGAGCTCGGTCGCAAGCAGCAGCACAGCCGTCGTCTTGCCGGCGCCGCCCTTGGTGTTTGCAAATGTAATGACTGGCATATCAGGTCCTCAAGGGGAAAGTCGCGAGCCGGGCGATTGGCTCTTCCGCGCACTGGGGGAAGCATCGTGCGGTTAATGCATCCTTTCCGATCATGGTTAACAACTCCTAAACGTACCCTCCTCAGATTCAGCCGGTTATTCTCGCAGTCACCGTCCAACACAAAAAAAGCCCGGAAAGCGGGGCTTTCCGGGCTTTTATCTTCCTGCCAGGTGACGATCAGAAGCAATCGGCGAAGAGCTGCTTGGTGTTCTCAAGCGTCATTGCAACGGGATTACCACCCGCACTCGGGTCTTCGATCGCCATTGCGGACAATTCGTCGATTCGATCAGGCTTGATTCCCATCGCCGAAAGGCTGTCCGGAACGCCGAGTTCCGAGCGAAGCTGCAGCACGTAGTTGTAGAAGCCGTCGAAGCCGCCGGAGATGCCGAGATAGGCCGCCGCGCGCGCGATCTTGTCTTCAATCACCGAGCGGTTGAAGCGCAGCACGGCCGGCATAACGACAGCATTGGTCATGCCGTGATGCGTGTTGTAGACGGCGCCGATCGGATGCGACAGCGCATGGATGGCGCCGAGGCCCTTCTGGAAGGCGACCGCGCCCATGGCGGCGGCCGACATCATGTGGGCGCGGGCTTCAAGATCCGTGCCTTCCTTGTAGGCGCGCGGCAGGTATTCCTTGACGAGACGCATACCTTCCAGCGCGATACCGGCCGACATCGGATGGTAGAAGGGCGAAGAATAGGCTTCCAGGCAATGCGCGAAGGCGTCCATGCCGGTGCCGGCGGTGATGATCTTCGGCATGCCGACCGTCAGTTCCGGATCGGCGATGACGACGCCTGGCAGGAACTTCGGATGGAAGATGATCTTCTTCACATGCGTTTCGGAATTGGTGATGACGCTGGCGCGACCGACTTCCGAACCGGTGCCTGCCGTGGTCGGAACGGCGACGATCGGCGCGATGCCTTCGACACTGGCGCGCGTCCACCAATCACCGATATCCTCGAAGTCCCACACGGGCCGCGTCTGGCCGGCCATGAAGGCCACGCACTTGCCGAGATCAAGGCCGGAACCGCCGCCGAAGGCAACGACGCCATCGTGGCCGCCATCCTTGAACGCCTTGACGCCGGCCTCGAGGTTCTTCTCGTTCGGATTCGGGTCGACGTCAGCAAAGATCGCGCGGCCCAGACCGGCCTCCTCGAGAATGTCGAGTGCCGTCTGGGTGATCGCCATGGATGCCAGGCCGCGATCGGTGATCAGCAGCGGCTTCTTCATGCCGAGGCTCTTGGCTGCGTCCGCCAGTTCCTTGATGCGGCCGCGGCCGAGCTTGAAGGCGGTCGGATAGCTCCAGTTGGCTGTGATGTTGCTGCTCATGCTGTGACTTTCTTCAGATGGTAGGATTTCGGACGCGTCAGGTTCTGGAAGCCGATGATCGACAGCGAGCCGCCCCGGCCGGTTTCCTTGACGCCGGTCCAGCAAAGCGCCGGATCGAGATAGTCTGCGCGGTTCATGAAGACGGTGCCGGTTTCGATCTCGCGACCAAGCCGTGCCGCCCGCTCCGCATCCTTGGTCCACAGCGATGCCGTCAGACCGTACTGGCTGTCGTTCATCAGCGCGATTGCCTCGTCGTCGCTCTTCACCTTCATGATACCGACGGCAGGGCCGAAGGTTTCCTCGCGCATGAAGGCCATCGAATGGTCGACATCGACGAGGATCTGCGGCGCGAGATAGGCACCGCCATCGTCCTGCGGGAACAGCTTGGGATCGACCAGCGCCTTGGCGCCCTTGGAGACGGCATCGGCGATCTGCTCGCGCACGACTTTGGCGAAACGCTTGTTTGCCATCGGGCCGAGCGACGTCTCGGGATCAAGCGGATTGCCGAGCTTGTAGTTCGACACCCAGGCGACCGACTTCTCGACGAAGCTGTCATAGAGCGATTCATGCACATAGATGCGCTCGATACCGCAGCAGCATTGGCCGGAATTGTAGGTCGCGCCATCCATCAGCGTATCAACGGCCGCGTCGAGGTCGGCATCTTCCATGACGTAACCCGGATCCTTGCCGCCAAGTTCGAGGCCAAGACCGGTAAACGTGCCGGCTGCCGCGCGCTCCATCGAACGCCCGCCTTCGACCGAACCAGTGAAGTTGACAAAGTTGAAGCTGCCTGCGGCAATCAAGGACGATGTCGTCTCATGATCGAGGAAGACATTCTGGAACACATCATCTGGAACGCCAGCCTCGACGAAAGCCTGCACCAGCCGCTCGCCGACGAGAAGCGTCTGCGACGCATGCTTCAGTATGACCGTATTGCCCGCCATCAGCGCCGGCGCGATCGTGTTGATCGCCGTCATGTAGGGATAGTTCCAGGGCGCCACGACGAACACGACGCCATGCGCTTCGCGCTCGATGCGGCGCTCGAACTTGTCGCTTTCCTCGACGACCAGCGGTGCCAACGCATCGGCAGCAATCGAGGCGACATAGTTGGAGCGTTCGTTGAAGCCCTTGTATTCACCGCCATAGCGGATCGGTCGCCCCATCTGCCAGGCAAGCTCGGGAACGACGACGTCGGACATCTCGTTCAGCCGCGCAACGCCCTTGAGGACGAGCTGCACGCGGTCTTCAAGCGGCCGCTTCGCCCAGGACTTCTGCGCCTTGCGAGCGCGCGCCACGACGTCCTTCGCCGCGTCCAGCGACAGCGCCGGACGCTCGGCGTAAACCGATCCGTCGATCGGCGAAATGCATTGGATCATTCCCATGATCATCTTCCTATGTTTTCGCGTGCCGAAGCCGGTCGCCGCCTACAGACAATCTCGCAAGATATGGAGATCGTATGACAGGACGTCGTCCGGCCTTTGCTACGCCTATTATGCTCTTTCGAAACCGCGCGCCACTTCCCAGTCGGTGATGCGACGATCGTACTCCTCCTGCTCCCATTCGGCAGCGCGCGTGTAGTGATCGATGACGTCGTCGCCAAAGGCACTGCGCAACATCTTCGATTTCGTCATGGCAACCGTTGCCGCGCGCAGCGTGCGCGGGATCTCGCGGACCTTGCGAGCGCCATAGGCGTCACCGACGAACGGTGCTTCGAGCTCCATCTTGTTCTCGATGCCATCGATGCCCGCTGCGAGCAGCGCCGCAAAGGCGAGATAGGGATTGAGGTCGGACCCGCCGACGCGGCACTCGATGCGGATCGCCTTCGTGCCGTCGCCGCACAGGCGATAGCCGGCCGTACGGTTGTCCTTGCTCCAGATCGCCTTTGTCGGCGCAAACGTGCCGGCCATGAAGCGCTTGTAGGAGTTGATGTAGGGCGCCAGGAAGTAGGTGATCTCGCTCGCATGCGCGAGCAGGCCGGCAATGTAGTTTTCCATCAGCGGCGACATGCCGTATTTGCCCTTGTCGTCGGCAAATAGCGGTGTCTTGCCATCCGCACTCCAGAGCGACTGATGGATATGCGACGAGCTGCCGGCGGCGTTGTAGTGCCACTTCGCGAGGAAGGTGATGGCCTTGCCCTTCGACCAGGCGATTTCCTTGCAGCCGTTCTTGATGATTGAATGGCGGTCCGCCATCGTCAGCGCGTCTGCGTAGCGTACGTTGATTTCCTCCTGGCCGGCGGATGCCTCGCCCTTGGAGTTTTCGACCGGGATGTTTGCGCCCTGAAGACCGGTGCGGATCGCCCGCATGACCTCTTCTTCCTTGGTCGTCTGGAAGATGTGGTAATCCTCGTTATAGGCGCTGGCGAGCTTGAGGTTGCGATAGCCCGACGCCTGCGCCGACTCGTAGGTCTGGTCGAACAGGAAGAACTCAAGCTCGGAGGCCATGAACGCCTTCATGCCCATGTCCTCGAGACGCTTGACCTGCTTCTTCAGGATGGCGCGCGGCGAGTGCGGCACCTCTTCATGGGTGTGATGGTCGAGCAGGTCGCAGAGTACCAGCGCGGTCCCTTCGAGCCACGGAATGCGCCGCAGCGTCGAAAGGTCGGGCTTCATCGTGTAGTCGCCGTAGCCCTTTTCCCAGCTTGTCGCCTTGTAGCCGGAGACGGTTTCCATCTCCATGTCGGTGGCGACGAGATAGTTGCAGCTATGTGTTTCCTTCCATGCGCTCTCGAGGAAGTATTCGGCCTGGAACCGCTTGCCCATCAAGCGGCCCTGCATGTCCACCTGGCATGCCAGAACCGTGTCGATGCGGCCGTCGGCAACATCCTGCTTGAGATCGTCGAGAGTATAGATGCTCATATTGAATCCGCCTGAACCTGGAACTGAAAAAATCGGGGCAACGAAAGAGCATGCCGTGAAACGGACGCGCCTGACCTGATGCCTTTTCGTTGAGCCGGGAAACGGGGCCGCCGATGCGGCCCCGTCGTTAAAGAGGGAAGTCGAAAGCTCAGCTTTCTCCGACGGCCTTTTCAGCAGCCGCAATCTCGGCCTGACGGCGTGCCACTTCTTCGCCGATCGGCGGTCCCTTGAAGCGGCGGCTTTCGAAGCCGAACCACACGATCGCGGTCAGCACAAGGAAGCCGACGGTGATGTAGAGCGCCCACTCGTTCGGCGGCTGAACGCCGAGAACGAAGATCAGGATCATCGCCAGGATCGTCAGCACGGAGAAGAGCTTGTACATGCCCTCGCCGATGTTCCACGGACCCATCTTGTCCCACTTCGACGAACCCCAGGCGAAGAGGCCGAGCGTGATCGGGATCGCGAAGGAGAAGAACAGGAAGATGACCGTGCACGAGACGACGATCGTGTAAACCGGCGTGTCACCGATAGAAACGAGCGACGAACCCCAGACGAAGAGCACCGAAAGGATCGAACCCGTCCAGATCGCAGCCACCGGCGTACGGTACTTCGGGCTGACCTTGGCAAGCGCCTTGGAGGCCGGCAGACCGCCGTCACGCGAGAAGGCGAAGATCATGCGCGACACCGAGGTGACGGTCGCAAGCCCGCACAGCCACTGGCTGACCAGAATTGCGAAATAGAGCAGATCCTTGATGACGGCGGGAACCTGCGCGTCCATCGCCCAGAAGAACACGTTCCAGCCCTGCTTTGCAGCTTCGTCCATGTTCGGAAGCATCAGCACGAAGGAGCAAAGCATGATGTAGCCGAACAGCGCCGACCACAGTACCGACGACACCATGCCGCGCGGAACCGAATGGGCCGCCTTGACGGTTTCTTCCGATGTATGCGCCGAAGCGTCGTAACCGGTAATCGTGTAGATCGGCAGCAGCAGACCGAGCAGGAATACCCACGTGCCGGAGGTCGCTGGCCATACATTGCCGCCCGCTTCGCCGGAGTAGTTGGCGAAGGTGAAGAGGCGGCCGATCTCGTAGGACGGTGCGAAGAGCAGGCACACGGCAGACAGCACGATTGCGGTTGCGAAGATCAGGTAGCCCGAGAAGTCCGTGAGCTTCGCGGTCAGCCCGATACCCATGTGGTTCACGAGCGCCTGCGCACCGGTGATGATCACCAGGAACAGGATACGGACCGTGGTGGTGTCCGTCAGACCGAAATAGCTCGTGCCGAACGAACCCATGAAGAAGTAATAGGTACCGACATTGATGGCGCCGAGAACCGTGACGAGACCGAGCAGGTTGAACCAGGCGGTCAGCCAGCCGGTGAAGCGGTTGCCGAGGATCGAACCCCAGTGATAGAGGCCGCCGGCCGTTGGATAGGCCGAGCTGATCTGCGCCATGGCGACGGCAAACACCAGCGAAACAAAGCAGCCGATTGGCCAACCGATGCCGATCGCCGCGCCGCCGGCACCGGCGGTCGCCTGTGCCAGCGAGTTGATGCCGCCGGAGAGAATGCAAATGATGGAAAACGAGACGGCGAAATTCGAGAACGAGCTCATGCGTCGTTCCAGCTCCTGGGCATAGCCCATGGAGTGCAGGATGTGGACATCCTGCTTTTTGTCGAGTTCCGAGTAATCGGACATGACTTCCCCCTGTTTAGCGATCGACCGCGGGATTGCGGTTGATCATCCAGTGCCAAAGTGCTCGTGACGTGTGCGCCTACGAGCGGATCGCAGTTAGACTGCTCCCTGGGGTCTTTTTCTTTGTTGTCAGGCGTCCAGGCTTTGCCGGAGAAGCCCTGTCAGATAGCCGGCCATGACCCCTTGACCGTCTTGATCTGAGATGAGGTCGTTGCGGACCTCGATCATTACATTGCGCAGCCCGTTCGAAAGCCCGTGCAGAACAAGCGTGTGGGTCACGCCATCTGCGGGGCCATAGGGCTCGTTGCGTTCGACTTTATAAAGGGACGAGCCAGCCGAGGCGGCGTTCAGGACGCTGTCGGCAAGGCGGCTGTCGTCATCATGCAATATGCCGATTTCCACGGCACGCGTCTTGCCGTGGTAAACAGGAGTGAAGCTATGGACCGTTGCAATCACCGTATCCTGCCCCCTCGCCTTGCGTTCGCGAATCAGTGCGCGAATGGCGTCGTGGAAAGGAATATACAACGCTTCGGTGCGCGCGACGCGTTCTTCTGAGCTTAGGTGCGCATTGCCCGGAATGTCGTAGACTTCGCTCTTCTCGGGCATGGCGCCCGGAGACTCCGGCGGCCTGTTGCAATCATAGATCAGTCGCGAAAATCGCTGGTAGACAAGCGTCGCATCAAGGGCTTCGGAAATTCCGCGCGCTACGGCGAGCGCGCCCGGATCCCACGCGATGTGGCTTTCCAATGCTTCGCGGGAGAGACCGAGCGTCCCGAACCGCTCGGGGATCAATCGGGATGCATGCTCGCAGATCACCAGCAAAGGGCTCTTGCCGTTCGGTCGCTCGACCGAAACGCATTTACCTTCCGCTTCGCTTAGGACCTTGAACTGAACAGCCACCACAGGCGCATCCCGATCATTAATAAAGAATGTATAAGAAAAGAATTCTTCAGGTTCTGGCGACTGTCAAGCGCACGCTGAAAATTTCTTTTCATGACAGTGGTTGACATGGATTGTGACAGCGTTGTTAACTTTGAGTGGGAAAGTGGCACAAGACCAATCCCGGGGAGCAAGATCGAGTGACCGCTGCGTCGAAGACAGTTTCGGACGTAATCCATTCGCATTTCGGCACGCTGACGCGGGCCGAGAAGCAATTGGCTGAGAGTCTGTTGGACAACTACCCTGTCTCCGGCCTGGGGAGCATTACGACGATCGCGGAGAACGCCGGCGTATCGACCCCGACGGTCGTGCGCATGGTGCAGAAGCTCGGCTTCAAGGGCTATCCGGACTTTCAGGCGCACCTTCATCAGGAGGTCGAGGCGACGATCTCCAACCCCATCGCGAAGCATGACCGTTGGGCGTCCAACGCACCGGGCACGCATATTCTCAACCGTTTCGCCGACGCGATCATGGGCAATCTGCGCCAGACGCTGAGCGCGCTCGACACAGCGACCTTCGACAGCGTCGCCTCGCTCCTTTCAGACCGCAAGCGCGGCCTCTACTTTGTCGGCGGGCGCATTACCGGTGCGCTGGCCGAGTATTTCTTTACTCATATGCAGGTCATCAGGCCGAACACCGCGTTGCTGTCGTCCAATTCCAGCAGTTGGCCGCAATACGTCCTCAATATGAATCCCGGCGACCTGCTCGTTATCTTCGATATCCGTCGCTACGAGCAGGAGATGGTCAGCCTCGCAACCGCGGCACGCAAGAGCGGGGCCGAGATCGTCGTCTTCACCGACCAGTGGGGATCGCCTGCCGCCAAGCTCGCCCGCCACACCTTTCGTGTGCAGATCGAGGCGCCGTCGGCCTGGGACTCGTCCGTCGTCACTCTTTTCATCGTCGAAGCCCTCATCGAAGCTGTTCAAAGCTCGACCTGGGACGAGACGAAAGAACGCATGAAAACCCTGGAGGGCCTGTTTGAACAAACGAGGCTGTTCCGCAAACTCAGTTAGGAGGGAAAATACGACAGTGAGATGACGTGTGGCGCTTGCACGAACAACGTGTCGTAATTGAAACATCGCCGCCAAATGCCTGCTATACAAAGAAAAAATAAGGTCATCAAACTGTCACGAAAGCTTCACGTAACGTCAGTAACAGCATCGTCGGACACTGAAAACCCGAAGGAGAACAACAGTGATCTCTAATATTTCGAAAATGCTTTCGCTTTCTACTGCAATTGTTGTTGCTTCGACTGCAATCGCAGCAGCTGAACCAAGCGCTGAACTTATTGCTGCCGCCAAGAAGGAAGGCACGCTGACGACCATCGCGCTTCCGCACGACTGGTGCGGCTATGGCGACGTCATTGCCGGCTTCAAGGCGAAGTACGGCCTGGAAGTCAACGAACTGAACCCGGATGCCGGTTCGGGCGACGAAATCGAAGCCATCAAGGCAAACAAGGGCAACACCGGCCCGCAGGCTCCTGACGTCATCGACGTCGGCCTCTCCTTCGGCCCGACCGCCAAGGCTGACGGCCTGATCCAGCCTTACAAGGTTTCCACCTGGGATTCGATCCCTGACTCCGCCAAGGATGCCGACGGCTTCTGGTACGGCGACTACTACGGCGTTCTCTCCTTCGTCGTGAACACCGACATCGTCAAGGAAGTCCCGAAGGACTGGGCCGACCTGAAGAAGTCCGACTACGCCAACTCGATCGCTCTCGCCGGTGACCCGCGCGCCTCGAACCAGGCTGTTCAGGCTGTTTACGCTGCCGGTATCGCTGCTGGCGAAAAGGATGCAACCAAGGCTGGTGAAGCAGGTCTCGCCTTCTTCGGCGAACTCAACAAGGCAGGCAACCTCGTTCCTGTCATCGGCAAGTCCGCTTCGCTGGCACAGGGCTCGACCCCGATCGTCATCGCATGGGACTACAACGGCCTGTCCTGGCGCGATACGCTCAAGGGCAACCCGCCGGTTGAAGTCGTCGTTCCGGCTTCGGGCGTCAACGCCGGCGTTTACGTCCAGGCGATCTCCGCCTTCGCTCCGCACCCGAACGCTGCCAAGCTCTGGATGGAATACCTCTATTCGGACGAAGGTCAGCTCGGCTGGCTGAAGGGCTATTGCCACCCGATCCGCTTCAACGATCTGGCCAAGAACAAGAAGATCCCGCAGGAACTTCTCGACAAGCTGCCGCCGGCAGCCGCCTATGAAAAGGCTGTCTTTCCGACGCTCGACGAGCAGGCTGCTGGCAAGACCGCCATCACCGGCAAGTGGGACAGCGTCGTTGGCGCCAACGTCAAGTAATATCGCCTGATACCGGCCTCCCCGTCATTGCGACGGGGAGGCTTTTGCCCCTTCGACGCCGCAAGAAGAGCTTTTTCAATGAGCACTGTTTCGACGACGCCCGTGGTGAGCACGGCCCCGCTGATCACCAGGGACCGGGTGATCGACTGGCTTGGCATTACACCCTTCATTATTTTCGCGCTTCTTTTTCTCATTATTCCCACGCTCTACCTTGTGGTCGGCGCCTTTTTGACGCCCGAGGGTAATTTCACGCTGAAGAACATCGGTGATCTCTTCACCCCTTCGATCCTCAGCGCCTACTGGATCAGTATCCGCGTATCGGTCGCCTCCGCCCTTGGCGGCGCGCTGATCGGCTTCTTTCTTGCCTGGGCGGTCGTTCTCGGCGGCCTGCCGACGTCGGTGCGCTCGACGCTTCTGACCTTCTCCGGAGTCGCCTCGAACTTCGCAGGCATCCCGCTTGCCTTCTCGTTCCTTGCAACGCTTGGCCGTACCGGCCTCGTCACCATTTTCCTGAGAGACTGGTTCGGCTTCAACCTCTACGGTACCGGCTTCAACCTTCTCTCCTTCTTCGGCCTGACCATCACCTACATGTACTTCCAGATCCCGCTGATGGTGCTGATCCTGACGCCAGCGCTCGATGGCATGAAAAAGGAATGGCGCGAAGCGGCCGAAATCCTCGGCGCCAGCAATGTCCAGTACTGGACCAAGGTCGCCCTGCCGATCCTCTGGCCGAGCCTTCTCGGCACGACGCTGCTGCTCTTCGCCAATGCCTTCGGCGCGATTGCGACCGCCTACGCCCTCACCGGCTCCTCGCTCAACATCGTTCCCATCCTGCTCTACGCGCAGATCCGCGGCGACGTCCTTCACAATGCGAACCTCGGTTACGCGATCGCGCTCGGCATGATCGTCATAACGGGCGTGTCCAACATCCTCTATCTCATGCTGCGTATGCGCGCTGAACGGTGGCAGAAATGAAGGCTCAAAAACTCGGCGCCTGGATCGCCATCGCCATCGGCGCGACCTATTTCATCGTGCCCCTGCTCGGAACCATCGAGTTTTCGCTGCGCATGCGCCGCGATGCGTACAGCTTCGACGCCTATCTGTCGGTTTTCTCCGACGAGCGTTTCCGTGAGACCTTCGGCTATTCAATGATGATGGCATTGCTCACCATCGTCTTTGGCATGCTCTTGATCGTGCCGACCGCCTATTGGGTGCGCCTACGCATGCCGCAGATGCGCCAGGTGGTCGAGTTCATCACGCTGCTGCCGCTGGTCATCCCGGCCATCGTCATCGTCTTCGGTTATCTCAGGATGTACAATTCCTCGTCCTTCCTGCCGATGACAGCCTCGACCACGGGCACCAACATCCTTCTGGTCTTCTCCTACATCACCCTGTCGCTGCCCTACATGTACCGCTCCGTCGACACCGCCATGCGCGCCATTGACGTGCGCACGCTGACTGAGGCCGCCCAGAGCCTCGGCGCCAGCTGGTGGACGATCATGTTCAAGTGCATTTTCCCGAACGTGATGAGCGGCATCCTGTCGGGCGCCTTCATCACGCTGGCGATCGTCATGGGCGAGTTCACTTTCGCGGCCCTGCTCAGCCGCCCGGCCTTCGGCCCTTATCTCCAGCTCGTCGGCGCCAACAGGGCCTACGAGCCCTCGGCACTCGCCGTGATCGCCTTCTCCATCACCTGGCTCAGCATGGGCCTGCTCAATCTCGTCTCGCGCATCGGCAGATCCCGCCCGGCCAAGGCTTAAGGTATTTTGACATGTCTTTTCTCTCGCTGACCAACATTCAGAAATCCTTCGGCCCCGTTCAGGTCGTGAAGAACTTCAACATGGACATCGAAAAGGGAGAATTCGTCTCCTTCCTCGGCCCGTCGGGCTGTGGCAAGACCACTGTCCTGCGTATGATCGCCGGCTTCGAAAATCCGACCGGCGGCAACCTCACGATCGCCGGCAAGGACATCGCACCGCTGAAGCCCAACCAGCGCAATATCGGCATGGTCTTCCAGGCCTACGCCCTCTTCCCGAACATGACGGTGCATGACAATGTCGCCTTCGGACTGAAGATCGCCGGCAAGCCGAAGGCCGAGATCGACGCCCGCGTCAAGGAGATGCTGGCACTGATCCATCTCGGCCACCTTGCCGATCGCTATCCCTACCAGATGTCGGGCGGTCAGCAGCAGCGCGTGGCGCTCGCCCGTGCCCTTGCCGCCAAGCCGCAAGTGCTCCTGCTCGACGAGCCGCTCTCGGCGCTCGACGCCAAGATCCGCGTGTCGCTACGCGAGGAAATCCGCCAGATCCAGCAGTCGCTGGGCATCACCACCATCTTCGTCACCCACGACCAGGAAGAAGCCCTTTCGATCTCCGACCGCATCGTCGTCATGAACGGCGGTCGCGCCGACCAGATCGGCACCCCCTTCGAGATCTACAACACGCCGGCCACCCGCTTCGTCGCCTCCTTCGTCGGCACGCTCAACATGATCGAGGCTAAGGTTGTCGATCCCGCCGTGAACCGCATCCAGATCGGTGACCAGGGCGTCACGCTGAAACAGTCGGTTGCCGCCTACAAGGCTGGCGACACAGTCTCGCTTGCGCTGCGCCCGGAAGCGGGATCGCTGGCAGAGAGCACCCCAAGCGACACGAAGCTGACCGGTCAGGTCGTTTCCGCCCACTTCCTCGGCTCGGTCATCCGCACCCGCATGAACGTCGGCGGCAACGTGATCTCCTTCGACATGTTCAACAGCCCGGGCGTCACCCCGCCGGCTGCCGGCGAGACCGTGACGCTGCGCTTCATGGCGGCCGACCTCCTCGTCATTCGCGACTGATCAGGCCGCCGCGCCAGTTTTGCGGCTTTGCCACACTCGCTTCCAACATTTCCGGCGCTGCATTTCGCGGCGCCGGAAATTGCTTGAAATGACATCCTCGATGCGCAACGACTGCTTAAACGTTTTTCGTCGAGCAAAGTCAGCATCATGTCCCCCACCACACCAGTCGCCCCGCCCCGTCGCCTCACCGCGCAGGATTTCCGCACACTTGGCCTCTCCGCCCTCGGTGGCGCGCTTGAGTTCTACGATTTCATCATCTTCGTCTTCTTCGCGGCGGTGATCGGCAAGCTGTTCTTTCCAGCCGACATGCCGGAATGGCTGGTGACCATCCAGACCTTCGGAATCTTTGCGGCCGGCTATCTGGTTCGCCCACTCGGCGGCATCGTGCTTGCCCATTTTGGCGATCTATTCGGTCGCAAGCGCGTCTTTGCCTTCTCGATCCTGCTGATGGCGCTCTCGACGCTCGGCATGGCCGCCATGCCGACCTACGCCACGATTGGCGTTGCCGCTCCGATCCTGCTGATCCTGATGCGCATTCTGCAGGGGGCTGCGATCGGCGGCGAGGTGCCCGGTGCCTGGACCTTCGTGGCCGAGCACGTCCCGTTCCGCCGCGTCGGCTTTGCCTGCGGCTTCCTCTGCTCCGGCCTGACGCTCGGGATCCTGCTCGGATCCTTCATCGCCACGATCATCAATTCCGTCTTCACGCCTGAGGATGTTGCTGCCTATGCATGGCGCATCCCGTTCCTGCTCGGCGGCATCTTCGGCCTCGTTGCCGTCTACCTGCGCCGCTGGCTGCAGGAGACACCGGTCTTCGCTGAAATGAAGCAGGCCCGCTCGCTGACACCCGAACTGCCGCTGAAGTCAGTGCTGCGCGACTACCCGCGCGGCGTCATTATCTCCATGCTGCTGACCTGGATCCTGTCGGCCGGTATCGTCGTCACGACGCTGATGACGGCGACCTTCCTGCAGAAACTCTACGGCTACACCGCCCAGCAGTCGCTTGCCGCCACCAGCTTCGGCACGCTCTTCCTGATCTTCGGCACAGCAGCCGCCGGCGCGATCGTTGACCGGGTGGGCTCCGGACGCTTCTTCGTCGTCTCCAGCATCTTCTTTGCTGCTGCGACCTTCGCCTTTTACACCTACGCCGCAACGTCGCTCACGGTCCTGTTCGTGCTCTATGCGATCATGGGATTGTCGGTCGGCATGGTCGGCGCGGTGCCCTATGTCATGGTGCGCGCCTTCCCGGCTCGCGTGCGCTTCAGCGGCCTTTCCTTCTCCTACAACGTCTCATACGCCATCTTCGGCGGTCTGACGCCGCTTGCCGTGGCCTCGGCTCTCCCACTGAACCCGATGGCGCATGCCTATTATCTGCTGTTCATTGCAGCCCTGGCCTTCGCGCTCGGGCTATACCTGATCGCCAAGGGCGATAGCGTCGAAGCAGAGGTCGGCATCGAGGAGCTGAACGAACGTCTTGCCACGAGCGCCTGACGACAACACACTAAGTTACTAACCGGCCTGCAGGCGTCTCTGCCGGCCCTACCAATCAGAGATATTTCATATGATTACTTGCCATCTGCGCTACGTCATCGACCCCTACAAGGTCGCCGAATTTGAAGAATATGCCAGGCTTTGGATTCCGATCGTCAACCGCATGGGCGGCAACCATCACGGCTATTTCCTGCCCTCCGAAGGCGCCAACAACATCGCGGTTGCATTGTTCTCCTTCCCGAGCCTCGCCGCCTACGAAGACTATCGCACGCGAATGGCCGTCGATCCCGAGTGCCAGGCGGCATTCGATCTGGACAAGCGCAACCGCAGCATCATCAGCTATGAGCGCAGCTTCATGCGCCCGGTTCTCGGCTGACCAAGACGTCGCCAAATCCGCGAAGGCCGGCCCGTTCGGCCTTCCGTTGCCACATGACGAGGAATTGAAGAACGATGCCAACACCTGCGATCAAAATCCTCGACGCGCTCTCCATACCGGGAAATCCGGCCAAGCCAAATGACGACCGCTTCGGCTATAATGAGTCCTGCGTCTTCGTGATCGATGGCGCAACCGGCCTTGGCGACCGCCAATACATGGACGCATCAGGCAGCGACGCCGCCTGGGTCGCGGCATGCTTCGCGGATGGCTTTCGGCAGCAGATCACGCGCCAGACACAGGTCTCCGATATCGCCCGCGCTGTGTCGCTAGAGGCCAAGGCCACATTCCTCGGCAGCAACCCTGATGTACCGCGCTACGCCTGGCCGCTTTCCGCCTTTTCGATGATCCATGCCGCCGACGACGGTTTGACCTTCTATGGCCTCGGCGATTCCTGCGTCTTCCTCTTGCGGGAAGATGGATCGGTGAGCTTTCACATGGCCATTCCCGACGCCTATGTCAGGGAGCAGGCACACGCACAAAGCCACATCGCCCGCACCGGCGGCATCACCAAGGATGGCGGCGCGCTAGGCAATGCGGAAACGCTGGCCGCTCTGCGCCGGCACCGTGAAAGCCAGAACACCGCTGGCGGCATCTGGACCTTGGGCCTCGTGCCTGAATCGGCGGATCATCTCGTATGGGAAAAATTGAAGATCAACGGTAAGGCCCACGCTATCATCTGCAGCGATGGCTTCGCGGATCTCGTGGTTCTCTACGGCGCCTACGATGCGGCGAGCCTCGTTCGAGCAGCGCTGGAAAAGGGTCTCGCGCCGATGATCGAAGAGCTGCGGCGTTTCGAGCGGGAAACGGACCCCGAAGGTCTCCGCTACCCCCGCTTCAAGCAAAGCGACGACACGACGGCAATTCTCGTCGAGCTGACCGCCTGAGCAACAGCTGATTTCGATTCAGGATCAGCGCCTTGCGGCAAGACGCTGAATCAATCTGTCCGGCACTTGAATCAAATCGTGAAGACGCAGCCGATCAGGCCGCGTCCTCGATGTCCTCATCACGCTTGCGCGGCACGTAGTTGAGAACCGGCCCAAGCCAACGCTCGACCTCGGCAACGTCCATGCCCTTGCGGTTCGCGTAATCCTCGACCTGATCCCGCTCCACCTTGGCAACGCCGAAGTAGTAGGAATCGGGGTGCCCGATGTAGATGCCGGAAACGGACGAACCGGGCCACATCGCGTAGCTCTCGGTGAGCGTCACGCCTGCCGCCTTCTCCGCATCGAGCAGGCCGAACAGCGTCTTCTTCTCCGTATGGTCTGGCTGCGCCGGGTAACCCGGCGCCGGGCGGATACCGGCGTACTCCTCGCTGACGAGCTGCTCGTTGCTGAGATGCTCATCTGCGGCGTAGCCCCAGTATTCGCGACGCACCTGCTCGTGCATGCGCTCGGCGAATGCTTCGGCGAAGCGATCGGCCAGCGCCTTCACGAGGATCGACGAATAATCGTCGTTGGCGCGCTCGAAGCGTTCCGCAATCGCCACTTCCTCGATACCGGCCGTGACGACGAAGCCGCCGACATAGTCCTGGACACCGCTATCGACGGGTGCGACGAAGTCCGACAGCGCGACATTCGGCCGGTCGTCACGCTTCGAGAGCTGCTGGCGCAGCGTGAAGAAGGTGGCAAGCTCGTCCTTGCGGCTCTCGTCCTTGAACAGACGGATATCGTCTCCAACCGCGTTTGCCGGCCAGAAGCCGATGACCGCGCGCGGGTGGAACCACTTCTCGTCGATGATCTTCTTGAGCATCGCCTGCGCATCGGCCCAGAGCGCACGCGCTGCCTCGCCCTGCTTCTCATCCTCGAGAATGGCCGGGAACCGGCCACGCAACTCCCAGGTCTGGAAGAACGGCGTCCAGTCGATGTACTTGGCGATGTCAGCAAGATCGTAGCCGTCGAACACCTTGGTGCCGAGGAAGCTAGGCTTGGTCGGCTTGTAAGTCGCCCAATCGACCTGCTGCGCGTTGTCACGGGCGCGGGCGAGCGGCAGACGCACCTTCTCGGCCTCGCTGCGGGCATGCGCAGCCGCCACCTTGGCGTATTCGGCACGGATATCGGCCACATAGCCGTCACGCGCTTCCGGCGACAGCAGCGAAGAGACGACGCCGACCGCGCGGCTCGCATCCGTCACATAAACCGCCTGGCCCTTTTCGTAGCCCGGATGGATCTTGACCGCAGTGTGGACACGGCTCGTTGTCGCCCCACCGATCAAAAGCGGCAGATCCAGTCCCTGGCGTTCCATCTCAGCGGCAACATGCACCATCTCGTCGAGCGACGGGGTGATCAGGCCGGAAAGGCCGATGATATCGACCTTCTCGGCAACAGCCGTCTCGAGGATCTTCGTCGCCGGCACCATGACGCCGAGGTCGATGATCTCGTAGTTGTTGCAGGCCAGCACGACGCCGACGATGTTCTTGCCGATGTCATGGACGTCGCCCTTGACGGTCGCCATCAGGATCTTGCCGGCGGCCTTGCGCTCGTCGCCGCCGTTCTGGCGCTTCTCCTCTTCCATGTAAGGGAGGAGCACGGCCACGGCCTGCTTCATCACGCGCGCCGACTTGACGACCTGTGGCAGGAACATCTTGCCGGAGCCGAAGAGATCGCCGACCACGTTCATGCCGGCCATCAGCGGACCTTCGATGACATGCAGCGGACGGGCCGCAGCAAGGCGCGCCTCTTCGGTATCGGCATCGATATACTCGGTGATGCCGTTGACCAGCGCATGCTCGAGACGCTTCTCGACCGACCACTCGCGCCAGGAGAGATCCTGCACACGGCCTTCGCGCGCCGCGCCGCCACGGAATTTTTCAGCCACCTCAAGCAGCCGCTCGGTCCCATCAGGACGGCGGTTGAGCACCACGTCTTCGCAGGCTTCGCGCAGCTCCGGATCGATCTGATCGTAGACGGCAAGCTGCCCAGCGTTGACGATACCCATGTCCATGCCCGCCTGGATGGCGTGGTAGAGGAACACGGCATGCATCGCCTCGCGCACCGGCTCATTGCCGCGGAACGAGAAGGAAAGGTTCGAAACGCCGCCCGAGATATGCACCAGCGGCATCGTCTTGCGGATCGTGCGCGTCGCCTCGATGAAGTCGACGCCGTAGTTGTTGTGCTCTTCGATGCCGGTCGCAACCGCGAAAACGTTCGGATCGAAGATGATGTCTTCGGGCGGGAAGCCCGCCTTTTCGGTGAGCAGCTTATAGGCGCGCGCGCAGATCTCGACCTTGCGCTCGTAGCTGTCCGCCTGCCCCGTCTCATCGAAGGCCATGACGACCACAGCCGCACCATAGGCATGCAGCAGCTTCGCCTGCGCCAGGAAATTCTCTTCGCCTTCCTTGAGCGAGATCGAGTTGACGATCGGCTTGCCCTGGACGCGCTTGAGGCCGGACTCGATGATCGAGAACTTCGAGGAGTCGATCATCACAGGTACGCGAGCGATATCCGGCTCGGCGGCGATCAGGTTCAGGAACTCGACCATCGCCTTTTCGGAATCGATCAGCCCCTCGTCCATGTTGATGTCAATGATCTGCGCGCCGTTTTCCACCTGGTCGCGCGCGACGTCGAGCGCCGCGGTGTAATCGGCATTGGTGATCAGCTTGCGGAATTTCGCGGAGCCCGTGACGTTGGTGCGCTCACCGACGTTGACGAAGGGAATGTCCTTGGTCAGCTCGAACGGCTCGAGGCCAGACAACGACATGAACGGCCGGTGCTCGGGGATCGGGCGTGGCTTGTACTTGGCGACAACCTCGGCAATCGCCTTGATGTGTTCAGGCGTCGAGCCGCAGCAGCCGCCAACGATATTGACGAGACCCTCGCGGGCGAACTCGTCGATCTGCGCCGCCATCAGCTCCGGCGTCTCGTCATACTGGCCGAACTCGTTCGGCAGGCCGGCATTCGGATAGGCACAGATGAAGGTATCGGAAACGCCCGACAGTTCCTGCAAGTGCGGACGCATGGCGTTGGCGCCGAGCGCGCAGTTCAGGCCGATCGTGAACGGGTTGGCGTGACGCACCGAGTTCCAGAAGGCGGTCGGCGTCTGGCCCGAAAGCGTGCGGCCTGAAAGGTCGGTGATCGTACCCGAGATCATGACCGGCAGGCGAATGCCCTTCGCCTCAAAGCGCTCTTCGCAGGCAAAAATCGCGGCCTTGGCGTTCAGCGTGTCGAAAATCGTCTCGATCAGGATAATGTCGGCGCCGCCATCGATCAGGCCGTCGATCTGCTCCGCATAAGCTGCCTGCAGGTCATCGAAGGTGACGGCGCGGAAACCAGGATTGTTGACGTCAGGCGAGATCGAGGCCGTGCGGTTGGTCGGGCCGATGGCGCCGGCCACGAAACGGCGACGGCCATCCTCGCGCTCGGCGCGGATGCAGGCGCGGCGCACGATCTCGGCGCCTTCCTTGTTCAGCGCATAGACCTCGCCTTCCATCGCGTAGTCGGCCTGCGCGATCCGGGTCGACGAAAACGTGTTGGTCTCAAGGATATCGGCGCCGGCCTTGGCGTATTTGTAATGGATTTCCTCGATCGCATCCGGCTGCGACAGGATCAGAAGGTCGTTGTTGCCCTTCTGGTGGCAGGCGCATCCGATGAAGCGATCGCCGCGGAAATGGTCTTCATCGAAGCCCAGCCCCTGGATCTGCGTGCCCATGGCACCGTCAAGAACGAGGATGCGTTCGCTCGCGGCTTTCTTGAGCGCAGCAAACACTTCACTACCGTCGCGCTTTGCCCCTTCGGAACCAAACAGAGTATCAAACACGGGCGGACTCCTTGACGTCGTTGCAGACCAAATGGTCCAATCACATAAAGATATCTTTATGTCAATATATCCATCTCATGTGGCGCCTTTGCGGCGCTGGGCAGATGACAGACTCGAGCGGCCCCTATATAGGCGGTTGCGAAGGCTTTGTGCACGAAATCGGAGGAGTATCATGGCACCTGCAAACGGCGACGCCGCGCTCGGAAACTGGACCACCCGCAGCTATCACCGCAACTGGCTTCTTGCGCAGGCAAACGGGCTCTTTGATTTCTTCCAGCACGACTCCATCAACCCCAAGGGTGGCTTCTTCGATCTCGACGACACCGGCACGCCGCTCAATGCCGCCGGCCAGGTCCGTCCGATCCATATCGCGTCGCGAGCCGTCCACTGCTTTTCGATCGGCACCCTTCTCGGCCGCCCCGGTGCCGCCGACGTTGTGGATCACGGCATGCAGTACATCTGGAACCATCACCGCGACACCAGGAATGGCGGCTACTTCTGGTCTCTCGACGACAACGGCCCTGTCGATTCAAACAAGCAGGGATACGGCCACGCCTTCGTCCTGCTCGCCGCCTCGTCCGCCAAGACGGTCGGCCATCCGCTGGCCGACGGCATGCTTGCCGACATCACCGAAGTCCTGAACACGAAGTTCTGGGAAACCAAGCACGGCGCCATCGCCGAGGAATTTACCGCCGACTGGCAAGCCCTCGACGGCGGCAACTACCGCGGCCAGAATTCCAACATGCACCTCACCGAAGCGCTGATGGCTGCCTTCGAAGCAACCGGGGATCGCGATTATCTCGCCAAGGCCGAAAGCATCGCCGACCTCGTGATCCGCCGCGCTGCCGGTTCCGTCGGCTGGCGCGTTGCCGAACACTTCACCACCGATTGGGGTCTCGACAAGGATTACTACCATCCGAACGAGATGTTCCGCCCGGCAGGCACGACGCCTGGCCACTGGCTGGAATGGGCGCGTCTCCTCCTGCAGCTCTGGGTGCTCGGCGGCAAGAAGCAGGAATGGATGCCGGATGCGGCCAAGAGCCTGTTCTCGCAGTCGATCGCGCTCGGTTGGGACGACGACAAGGGCGGCTTCTTCTACACGCTCGACTGGGACGACAAGCCCGCCAAGCGCAACAAGCTGTGGTGGCCGGCCTGCGAAGGCGCTGCTGCCGCGCACTTCCTGAACGAGCACCTGCCGAGCGACTACCACGAGGAGCACTACCGCCGGATCTGGAACGTCATCGAGCGCTCGTTCATCGATCACAAGAACGGCGGCTGGCATGAGGAACTGACCGAGGATCTCGTTCCCTCGCACAGCCTCTTCCCCGGCAAGGGCGACATCTATCATGCCCTGCAGGCCTGCCTGATCCCTCTCTTCCCGGCAAACGGCAGCCTGACCAAGGTCATCCCCGAAGCCGGCGGCAAGATCTGAAGCGATTGGAGGGCGGCGCCATCAATGGCGCCGCTTTCTTTCAGTCGTGTGCCTCATGACGACGGTATGCGCGGGTCCTGCACAAGATAGAACTCCGGCACCGGCGTCATGTCGGTAACGAAGAAGCCGAACGCGGCGAGATCCAGCGGATCGACATGGCCGTCTTCGAAGCTCAACCGATCGTAGCTTTCGAAACGGCTTTCAAAACGCTGAAACCGATTGGATGAAATGAAGTCGGGATTGGGGTTCGTCTGGCCGAACGAGAGGCCATCATCGAAATCGCTCGGCTTGCCGCGAATTTCCTGAAGCTCGAATCCGAAGCCAATCCACCCAAGTCCACTCCTGTTCACGGTGACAATGCGGAAATGAACGCCGGTCTGTTCCGTGGCATCGAGCCGGGACGGGTTTGCGCCCCGGATCACAAGCGTGACGGGCGTCGCGAGGTTCAACTGCTCCTGGATCTCGATCGGATCATCTCGCGTGCCCGAGCCGTTCACGGACAGAATTCGGAAGCCGCCGAGTTCGTCGGAGAAGGAATAACCTCCAGCATACCAGCGCCCGTCATCAGCAGGTCCGGCACTGATGAGCGCCAGTGATAGCAACGCTGCCAGAATTCCCCAATGACGAGCCATCGATCTCGATCCTTCGAGGGAAGTATCGCAGCGAAGCGACCAATTTCAAAGGGCGCGTAGCATTGGCTGCGCGCGAGGAAACCATGGCTTCCATCCCGAGCCTTACGTAGTGCGACCAATCGGCCTCAACCGCATTTCACCGCGCGCAAAATTCCCATCGATGATAGGGTGGCGGCCGATATCCCAACGAAACGTGTCGATGCAAAGTAGGAGGGTGACATGACGATGCTATTCGTAAGGCATGAGGTTTCGGACTACGCGGCCTGGCGCAAAGTTTACGACGCGTTCAAGCCCGTCCAGAAGGCGAACGGCGTGATCGCCGAGGCCGTCTTTCAGGCGATAGACAATCCCAACGACATCACCGTGACGCATGAGTTCGCCACGCCCGAAGCGGCAGAGGCCTTCGGCAAACTCGAAGAACTCCGAGCAGCGATGCGAACGGGCGGCGTGCTCGGCGCTCCCAAGGTATGGATGACCAATAAGGTCTGAATACCGACGATCAATTCAAGAGCACAGCCGAAGCCTGGCGCCAAATCGCATCAGGCCCGACCGTTTCTGTTCGCTCGCGGCTTTCGCAGGGAACGCGACGCGCCCTAGGCCTCAGGCGAGACGCAACGCGTCGAGGTCTTTTGCCAACATCAACGCCAGCGCTTCCACCACAAGATTATGATCGTCGCGTTGCGGAAGGCCGGAAACCGTCACCGCGCCGATGCAGCCGGTGCCTTTGACGTTGATCGGGAAGCTGCCGCCATGCGGCGCGTAGTCGGCATCCGAAAGCCCGTTGTCAGCGACCGTCTTGCCCTTCTGCTTGAGATCGAGCCCGATCGCGTAGCTGCTCCTGAAGTAGCGCAGGACGAGATTGCGCTTGCGCCGCACCCATTGCACATTGTCAGGGGTGACGCCCGGAAGCGCTGCATAGAAGACCGGCATCGAATGCAAGGTGATATCGATCGCAATGCCCAGGCTGCGCTCCGTACCGAGCTCCTGCAGGAGTTTGCCGAGCTGCCATCCGGTCGTGAGATCGAAGGTGTCGAAAGTCAACACCGCTTCCTGTTCCGCGATCCGCTTGAGGTCTTCTTCTGGCATCGTCACGTTGTGCTTCCTCTCCTGCAATGCTTTTTCCTGAGAAAAGGCAAGCGGAGTGGAAAAGTAAAGCGGAATCGTGGCGGTGCCGGGAAGCTCACAATTTGGGCGTCAGCATTTCGAACCGATCACGGATCGTCGCGCACGTATCCCCGCCGAGGCGCGCGATGGCATCGACCTCAGCCGGATCGACACGCAGCCGTTCCGGATCCACGACACCGTCGCGGTAGTGAGCATAGACAATCTCGCCCATGATGATCTGCCGGGACTTTCCAAGCTCCAGTGTGACGTGACGCCTGCATTCAAAAGCCGCGGGTGCCTCGGCGATCCATGGCGACGCCACCTTGTGGCCGGGCATGGCGGTCAGTCCCGCCTCCTTCAGTTCGTCAACCCCACGGGGATATTTGGACCCGCAGACATGCATCGCTTCGGCGATAGCGAATGACACGATGTTGACGGTGAAAACTTCAGTCATGCGGATATTGTGGCCCGTGTCCTTGAAGGACATATCCGGATTATTCTCGACGCCGAGTGCCAGAATGGGCGGATCGGCGGAGAGGCAATTGAAGAAGCTGAACGGAGCCGCGTTGATGCGACCATGTTCATCGACCGTCGTCACCAGTGCGATCGGCCGGGGAATGATCGTGCCGATCATCAGCTTGTAGCGATCGCGCTCCGAGAGCGCTTCGAAATCGAAGGATACTGCCATCGGTCAACCTGCCGCCCGCATCGGTGCAAAGGCGCTCATCGCTCCGCTAAAGGGCTTCGCCAATGGCGATGCGTAGGAGCCACGCTTGCTGGTCGACAGACCGAGCGACACCAGCGCCTCGGCCTGTTTGACGGCAGCGGCCACCCCATCGACCACGGGCACGCCGTAAATCTCCTGCAGCTCCCGCGCCAGATCGGTCATCCCCGCGCAGCCGAGCACGATCGCCTCGGCGCCATCTTCGGATAGTGCCCGTTCGATCTCGGCGCGCAGCTTGCCAATCGCACCCGATGCCTCGTCCTCCAGCTCCAGCACCGGAATATCCGACGCCCTGACTTTCGCCCGCTCGCCCATGCCATAGCGGCGCACAAGATTGTCGATCAGCACCCGCGAGCGCTCCAGCGTGGTGACAACGGTAAATCGCTGCGCCAGGAAGCCGGCAGTGGCGACGGCGGATTCGCAAAGCCCGAGCACCGGCACATCGGCGAAACTGCGCGCCGCCTCCAGCCCTGTGTCATCAAAGCAGGCAATAACCGCGGCGTCGTAGGTCCCTGCCCGCTCCTTCAGTTCCGTCAGCAGGCCGGGAATGGCGAGCGCCCCGTCATAATGCCCCTCGATCGACACCGGCCCCATTCTCGAGGTGGCAGCGATGATCTCGGTGCCGGTTGCGGCGACCAGCCGTGCGGCGATAGCCGCCTTCTCGGTCATGCTGGCGGTCGTGTTCGGATTGACGATCAGGATGCGCATGAGATCAGTTTGTCTTTGCCTGGCGCCCGCGCAGCATCATCATGATGCCGAGCGCGACGAGAATGATGGTGAAGGAGAACAGCGTCGTCACCGTACCAAGCGCATAAAGCACCGGCGTCGTCACGTTGGTCGTCATCCCGTAGATCTCGAGCGGCAGCGTGTTGTAGCTGCCTGACGTCATCAGCGTGCGGGCGAACTCGTCATAGGAGAGCGTGAAGCCGAACAGGCCGACGCCGATCAGGCTGGGCGCGATCATCGGCAGCACGACATGCAAGAAGGTCTGCCACGACGTCGCCCCGAGATCGCGCGCCGCCTCTTCATAGGCCGGCGAGAAACGGTTGAACACGGCGAACATGATCAGCACGCCGAAGGGCAGCGTCCATGTCAGATGCGCGCCGAAGGCCGACGAATACCATGCCGGCTTCAGCCCGCCCTGCTGGAACACCACGCCGATGCCGAGGGAGATGATGATGGACGGCACGACGAGGCTGGCGACCGTCGCATAGAACAGCAAGGTGGCGCCACGGAAGCGGCGGCGGAACGCAAGGCCCGCCAGCAGCGACACGACGACGGTGACGACCATGACCATCAGGCCGAGCGAGAAGGAACGGCGGAACGAGGCCCCGAAATCGCCCACCGCCTGCTTCTCGAACAGGTTGAAGAACCAGTGGACGGAAACGCCGTTGAGCGGGAATGTCAGGCCGCCATCGGGCCCCTGGAAGGAGAGGATCAGGATCGCCGACAGCGGGCCGTAGAGGAACAGCACAAACAGGATGAAGAAGGCGGCGAGAACATAGAATTCAAGCGTTCGCTTTTCGTGGTTCATCTCAAAGCTCCTTGCGGATATCGACGACGCGCAGGATGGCCGCGACCATCATCAGGACGACGATCAGAAGCACCACTGCGTTGGCGGCGGCGGCCGGATATTGCAGCAGCGACATCTGGTTCTTCATCATCAGCGCCACCGAGGCGCTCTGCCCGCCGGACATGACCTGCACCGTCGAAAAATCGGCCATGACGAGCGTCACGACGAAGATCGAGCCGATGGCGATGCCGGGCTTGGCGAGCGGGATGACGATGTTCCAGAGGATCTGCCAGCCGCTGGCGCCGGCATCGCGCGCCGCCTCGAACAGCGACCGGTCGATGCGCATCAGCGTATTGAAGATCGGCGTCACCATGAACAGCGTGTAGAGGTGCACCATGGCGAGCACCACGGCGAAATCGGAATAGAGCAGCCATTCGATCGGCTGCGGGATGATGCCCGCCTTTATCAGTGCCGAGTTGACAAGGCCGTTGCGGCCCAGCACCGGGATCCACGAGATCATGCGAATGATGTTGGAGGTCATGAACGGCACGGTGCAGACCAGAAACAGGATCATCTGCGTCGACGTGCGTCGGATATGGAAGGCGAGGAAGTAGGCGACCCAGAAGCCGATGAAGACGGTGAGCGCCCAGACGATGACCGTGAACTTCAGCGTGTTGAGATAGGTCTTCCATGTGACCCACGAACCGAGCGTCTCGGTGTAGTTCATCGTCAGAAAATCGGGATAGAGACCGGCGAAGTCGTAATCCCAGAAGCTGACGACCGCGATCATTAAGATCGGCAGGATGAAGAAGAAGCCGAGGATCAGGATGAGCGGCGTCGCCTGGAGATAAGAGGCCGCCCACGGCGCCAGCCGAAAGTCCGGGTTGCGCACCTGCTCCGTCGTCTCATTTGTCTCTGCTGAAGCGATCGTCGCCATCGCTGATCCCTTTTCCAGTTGGCATTGCGTTGCGTGGCGCCCCCTCTGCCCTGCCGGGCATCTCCCCCACAGGTGGGGAGATTGGCTGGGCGCAGCCGCTCGCTCCACGCTCGTTGCTTGGGTGGGGAGCAGGCCACGAGCCGATCTCCCCCCTTGTGGGGGAGATGTCCGGCAGGACAGAGGGGGGTAACCCACGGCAGAACCTCCCCTCCCGTAGTGGGAGGGGAGATCCCAGACCGCCTTAAGCCGCGATGAACTCGTTCCAGCGGCGAACCATGTAGCGGTCCTCGTCCATGACGGAGTTCCAGCACGCGACATGGCCCATGCGCTCTTCGAACGAGCCGCCGTCGCGAACCGCACCGGCCTTCTCCATGACCTTGCCCTCCGGCGAGAGGATATCGCCCTTGGCGGCCTTGCCTTCGATCCAGTAGCCCCATTCGTCCTCGGTCATGAAGCCCTTGGCGGTATCCATGCAGGCCGAGTAGTAGCCCTGGCGGTTGAGGTAGCCGCCGACCCAGCCGGACGTGTACCAATTGATGTATTCATAGGCCGCGTCGAGCTCGGCGCCCTTGAGGTGCGAGGCAAGGCCGAGACCGCCGCCCCACGAACGGTAGCCTTCCTTTAGCGGCTGATACTTGCACGCGATGCCCTTGGAGCGGACGGCGGCGACAGCCGGCGACCACATGGACTGGATCACGACTTCGCCCGATGCCATCAGGTTGACGGACTCGTCGAACGACTTCCAGAAGGCGCGGAACTGGCCGTCCTGCTTCGCCTTGATCAGGAACTCGATCGTCTTGTCGATCTCTTCCTTGGTCATGTTGCCCTTGTCGGCATACTTGATGTTGCCGAGCGCTTCCATGATCATCGCGGCATCCATGATGCCGATCGACGGAATGTTGAGGATCGAGGTCTTGCCCTTGAATTTCGGGTCCATGATATCGGCCCAGGTCGAGATCTCGCGGCCGACGAGGTCGGGGCGGATGCCGAGCGTGTCGGCATTGTAGATCGTCGGCATCATGGTGAAGAGCTCGGTCTCGCCCTTGGCGAAAGTCTTGGCGTCTGCACTCTCGACGTAGCCGACCGTGTGCGGCGCGGTACCCTGGGCGATGACGCTGTCGGGCTTCAGCTTGCCGTTCTTGAACAGCGGAACGACCTTGTCGTAGTACTTCAGCTTCTTCACATCCATCGGCTGGATGACGCCGGTCGGATAAACCTTCTTCAGGATCCAGTATTCGATGTCGGCGATGTCGTAGCTGTCAGGCTGCGTCACGGCGCGCTGCGCGGCGGCGTCGGAATCGGTCGCCGTCATCTCGAGCGTGATGCCGAGGTCCTTTTTGCACTGCTCGGCAATGGCGTTGATGTTGGAAACGCCGGTGCCAAACTGGCGAAGCGTGATGTTGGACTGCGCCCAGATCGTCGGGAAGCCGGTGATGAGGCCCGAGCCGGCGGCAGCGCCGAGCGCGGCGGCGCCGGTTTTCAGCAGGCTGCGGCGGGAAATCCCGGCCTCAGTCTTGGTCGTCTTCTTTTCAGTTGTCATGTCAGTTCCCCTTTTTTTGGTGGTGAGGTTCATGCACGGCCGAGGAGGACTGCGTCCGCCAGGGCCCAACTCAGAGACACCGCATCGCCGACCGATACGGGTTTGGCGAAATAATCGCCGTCACTCGCGATGACCGTGAAGTCGTCACTGCCCGCGCCGGCCACGGTGAGCTTCACCGAGGCGCCGCGATATTCGATGTTGGAGACGATGCCGTTGAAGCCGAGCGTCTTGTCGGAAGCCGCTTCGAGGCGCACACGGTCGGTGCGGACGCCGATATCCACAGGTTCGCCTGCGAGCCGGCCCTCGCCCCGCACCGAAAACGTCTGGCCACCCGGCACCTCCAGTGTCAGGGCGCCATCGCCAACGGATGCGACACGGCCGGTGAGAACATTGTGGTCGCCCATGAACCGCGCCACGAAGGCGGTCGCCGGTTCCTCGAACACCTTGCGCGGCGTTGCAGCCTGCTCGATCTTGCCGTCGTTCATGATGACGATGATATCGGCAAGCGCCATCGCCTCTTCCTGGCTGTGCGTCACATGCACGAAGGTAATGCCGAGCGTCTTCTGAAGCTTCTTGAGCTCCGCGCGCATACGGATCTTCAGGAACGGATCGAGCGCCGACAGCGGCTCGTCGAGAAGCAGCGCCTCGGGATCGGTGATCAGCGCGCGGGCGAGCGCCACGCGCTGCTGCTGGCCGCCGGAAAGCTGCGCAGGGCGCCTGTTGGCATAGGCCTCCATCTGCATCAGCTTCAGCATCTCCAGCGCCTTGGCCCGTCGCTCCTCCTTCTCGACACCCTTCATCTTCAGGCTGAAGGCGACGTTGTCGATAAGGTCAAGATGCGGGAAAAGCGCATAGGACTGGAACATCATCGCCGTGCCGCGCTTGGCCGGCGGAAAATCGGTGACGACAGTGTTGCCGAGCCTGATATCGCCAGACGAAATGCTTTCGTGCCCGGCGATCATACGCAGCGTCGAGGTCTTGCCGCAGCCCGAGGGTCCGAGAAAGCAGCAATAGGAACCGGCCGGTATCTTCAGGCTGATCGCGTGCACTGCCGTAGTGGCGCCATACACCTTGGAAACGGATGCGATATCGATCTCGGCAGCTTTCGACATTGGTCTTCCCCTGTTTGAGAAAGACAATGCATCCGCCGTGCCAGTTTCTGTTGCGGCGCATCAACCCATTGCAGTGCATACATTTTCCTGCAAAAGTTTGGTCGATGATCATTTTCGCACCAGTCGGAACGCTGCACACAAAATAGGCTATCGTCCGCAATTAAAGCAAAAAATCGTATACAATCTAGGCGTCACTTTGACGGCAAATTCCATTTAACTTTTGCGACGAACACGGATATCATCGGGCCGCTACAGGGTATCCATCTTCATGACTTCAGCTTCAGGCGCTACTCAGGCCGCAGACGATTCAGCCGAAACGGGCACGCAGCAAATCCGTGACGCCATTCGCGACGCAATCGTGGAACGTCGGCTATCACCCGGCACCAAGCTCTCCGAGAGCGACGTCGGCAATCTTTTCAACGTCAGCCGCACGCTGGCGAGGGCAGCCCTGCAGGCCCTCTCCTATGAAGGGCTGGTCAGCGTCGAGAAAAATCGCGGAGCATTTGTCGCTTATCCCTCACCCGAGGAGGCCCGTCAGATCTTCGCGGCACGCCGGCTCGTCGAGCCCGGTATCCTCCGGGAAGCCGCTGCACGCATCACCCCCGCCGACATCAGCCACCTCAAGCAACTCCTGCTGGAGGAAGGCCGGCTGATCGGCGAGCGCGGACAAACCGCCCGGCGCGCGGAGATAAAGGCCTCCGGCGATTTTCATCTGGCACTGGCAGTGATTTCAGGCAACGCCATCATGCAGCGCTTCATGGACGAACTGGTCGCGCGTTCCTCGCTGGCGATCGCGCTCTACGGCCAGTCCACTGTTTCCAGCTGCGGCCATTCCGAACACGGCGACATTGTCACCGCCATCGAGAACAAGGACCTCGACGAGGCCTGCCGCCTGATGCTGCATCACATCGCCCACATCGAAGCGGACCTCGATCTGCGGCAGCGAAAGGATCTCGGCCTCAAGGAAGCCCTGAAACGGTAGTTGGTTGCGGCAAGGCGAACTGCGGCCGAAGCCGCAGCGCATTATCAGCCGCGAGAGCGACGCTCTGCGGAACGCTCGGCGACAGCAACGATGTCGGGAGCTCCATTGGCAAGAAGCCGTTTGCGCACGAGCACGCCCATGACCCGGGCAGCCGTGGAGAAGGTCATCTGATCAAGCGGCCCCTCGCCCTCCCAGGGCTTGGTCAGTCGCTCGGTAACCGCGCCGACGATGTTCATCGGAACGATGTCGCTGCACTGGCGCATGGCCTCGAAGACGTGTCCGATCGGAAACACGCGTCCCTCGAAAATCACGATCGGCTCGGTGAGTTCAGCATCCCACTCCTCGAAAGCATAAAGCGCTTCCCGGAAGAGTTCCTGAACGGTGAATGGGGCATGTCCATTGTGAAGCGGCGGCAAGGCATTCGTCATGTCTGTCTCCTCTTGATGGGGGATGGTGCCATTTCCTCCTGACGATCGGCATTCACTGTGGAAACAGAACTCCGGGTTTCCAGCCGATCGAAACACGATCAATGTTATAGTGTAATATATGCGTGATAAAGCTTTTTGTTCCCGATCGCTCTTTTCGCGGGCACCGGGAGAAAGTAAGCCCTTGATATCGTTTCCAATACCAAGGGCCATAAAGATGGGCTTCCGGCTTCCGATCGGCCGGGAAAAGCCTTAATGAGCGATCGCGAAGGTCACGTTGACGCTGACGTTGTAGCTCGTTTCGCCGCCCTGAACCGGCACCGACGAATCAGCTGATTCCTTCATCATCGCGGCGCGATAAACAGGAACCGGCTGCGGCCGCGGCCCGCTTTCATTGATCTCGATGACGTTGCCGAGCTTCACGCCGGCGGCCTCCGCCAGCGTCTTTGCCTTCTTGATCGCATCGGCAACGGCGTCCTTCCGGGCTGCTTCGATGGCGGCATCGGGCTTGTCGTTGGTGAACTGGATATCGCCACCCTGATTGACGCCAAGCGTCACCGACTGGTCGATGATGTCGCCAAGCTTGGAAAGGTCACGCACACGAACCGTCAGCGAATTCGACACCTGATAGCCGATCAGTTCCGGAGGCTTCTGCTCGCCGTCGTTGTTCTGCGGATAACGGTACTGCGGCTGAACGGAAAAGCCCGATGTCTGCAGATCGCGCTCGGCAATGCCGCCCTTCTTGAGCGCAGCCAGCACGTCGCTCATCGCCTTGTTGTTCTGATCCAGCGCCTCGCGGGCCTCCTTCGCCTGCTTCACGACGGAGAACGTCAGCACCGCCATGTCGGGCGCCATAGTGGAACGCCCCTCCCCGGCAACGGAGATCACAGGCTCACGCGCCGAAGACTCGGCAGCCGCTGCGGGCAGCGCGGTCAGAGGCAGGGCAAAGAGCAGTCCAAAGGCGATCGTCTTGGTACGCAGCGGCAGCATGTTTCACTCCCCGATTGTGGATTACGACATCCTCTTGCCGTTCGATTGTGAAGCTATTGCGGCAGTCCCTTGTGACTACAAGAGATTTACGCTAGAGCGAAATCGCTGCGGCGAACCATTGCGCCGGATGCACGGCAGCTGAAAAGCCGCCGCGGGCCTGTAGCTCAATGGTTAGAGCCGGCGGCTCATAACCGCTTGGTTGGGGGTTCGAGTCCCTCCGGGCCCACCATTTCTGTCTTCGGACGTTGTTTTTCCATCTTTTTTTCCTCGATTTGTCTCACCGGAATTCCGGCTCGATGAAAGTGGGACATTTTTGCGGGCCACATAGGTTTTGCGGCGCTCGAAGCCGGCATCAACGATGCGCTTGGATTGGGCGGCTTTCGTGTAGTGCTGCGCCATCTTGGAATCAGACCAGCCGAAGATCGCCATCAACTGATGTTCGGTTGCGCCAGCCTCGGCGAGGATGGTCGCGGACGCCTTTCTGAGTCCATGTGAGGAGCATTCCGGCAAATCGGCCTCATTGCACCACTGGCGCATCTTGTTGCCGAAGCCGTTACCGCTGAACGCTTTGCCGTATTCGGTGACAAGGAAGGTCGGCTGATCATGCGCAATCGCGTCCAGCGCTTCGCGTAGCTCGTCTGTGACGGGAAGGCTGAGCGACTGTGCATATTTGCCGGAACCCTTCTCCGGCATGAATTCGATGCGGTCAGCGACCAGGTTGCGCCAGCCGAGCTTGACGAGGTCAGAGCGTCTGACGCCCAGATTCAGCATCAGTTCCATTGCAAGCCGAGCTGTGGAACCGAGCGGGTAGGCTGCGCGATAGCGCGCCACTTCCGCTTCGCTCCAGGTATGGAAACCGGGGGATTTATGGATTTTGGTGACGCCGTTCGCGGGATTGAACGTCGCCAGCTCGGCGCTGATAGCCCAATTGAACAGCGCCTTCAGATACTTCACCAACTTGTCAGCCGCGCCGGGCGTGCCGCTGCGCTTCATCTGGCTAGCTTCGATGTCGGATTTGCGTATCTTCTTGAACGGCAGTTCGCCCACATTAACGCAATAACGATTGAGGACGCTCTTCTTGTCTTTCTGCGTAGCCGGAGACTGGCTCTGAAACGCCTTGGACCGATAATAGGTCTCGACAAGCCAGCGAACCGAGCCGGGCTCCAGGCGCGAAATCGGCACGGCTTTCTCGCCACGATCGCCAGCCAGCACGCGGTGATATTCTTCCGTAAATGCCTGGGTGATGCTGCCGGCCTCGTCCAGATATGCGGATGTCATCCGGTACTTGGGCATGCCTGGCAGGCGCAGATAGAACCGTTCGTTGCCGTGCCGATCGATATCCCGCGAGCAATATTTGAAAGGGACGCGCTGATTACCCGACCGCATGATCAAACGGGTTTTCGCCATCGTCTTCGTCTCCGCTCAAGCCCTGTTCTTTGATGTCGTACCAAGAGGCCCGGATTTCCTCGGCATCCCAACGGCGCAACGCGCCGATCTTTACACCTTTGGGCATCAGGCCACGGCGAACCCAGTCGTCAAAGGTGCCCGTCGAGACGTCGAGAAGTTCCGCCGCACGGACGCGGCTGACCGCAACCTTGTAAATGGGCCGTGGGGCCGGGGCTTCAGCTTGCTGCTTCATGTGCCGCTCCTCACGCTCTGGAGGCGTTGTCAGCAAGTGCCAAAGCCTTCTGCTTGGGCTCGACCATATTCGCCGCAAGATACTCATCCACGGCGTTTTCTGGCAGGAACAAGCTACCGCCGATCCGCACATGCCGGATTTCCTGCTTCGCAATCAGATTGCGAATGCGTGCGACCGGCCATCCGGATCGGTCTGCAAGTTGTTTGGGTGATAAAAGCTGAGATTGCATAACTGCCCAACTCCATAGAGATAATTCGACACAACACAGAACGAATCATATAATCGCGCTAGTCGCAAGATTTTTATCGCATTCGAGATATTTTGATGCAAGACGGGTTTATGGAGGCAATGGCGCAAAGGCTCGGAAAAATTCGAAAGGATTCCGGGCTGAAGCAAGTGCCCTTTGCCGAAGCGCTTGAGGTGTCGCAAAGCGCTTACAACACCTACGAGCGCGGAAATCGCGAGATGCCCGCGAAGCTTCTCCGTCTTCTGCATGTCAAATTTAACGTAAATCCCGCGTGGATGCTCACGGGCGATGGAAGCCCCTACAATCGGGACAGCGTGGATTTGTATCACCAGGTGACCGGGGCGGTTGACGCTTTCATCGCAAGGGAAAACTGTCAGGTGGAACCGGACAAGCGCTTGAAGCTCATCCGGTTCCTGATCGACTACGCCGAACAACACGGCGAATTCACAGAGGAAATTGCAGAAAAATATCTGAGGTCAGCGATATGAGTAAATCGAGCTTCGAAGAGCAGATAATGCAGGGCGTATACGTGCTTGGTCGCCAGCGCGATCAACTGGCATCCGAAAAGCGGAAGTTGGCAAGGCAGTTGCGCTATGCCCAACATTCGGCCCGCCTATCCAGCCTTTCGAAGCAATACGATTTCGGGATGGTCTTTTTCGCGGCGCTGGGAGCCGTGTCGCTCATCCTGTTTGATGCAAGAAGCGGCTCCGCTGCTTGGTTGACGCCTGTGCTGAGCTTTTCAATGTTGTTGTTCGCTTGTGGCAGTGCGCTGAGAGGCCGAAAGATGGTCAGCCGGATCAGATGCTTCCATAGTCGGTTCGGTAGCTGGCAGTTTTAGCGGCAGTTATTCAACCCACTTTGATGAGTTGAATAACTTAAAGAAAAGCATTAATTGATCCATTGAAGGGGTCAATTAATGCGCCTAACGCAAGCATCCCATTTGGCGGCGAGTGGTATAACGCCGCAAAGCTCGGCCTCAAGGACGGCGCGGCTGGCGTCCCGAGCGCGTCGATCGTTCATATTCAATTTTGGCGTTGTACTGCGGGAGGATAACTCGCGAATGGCTCGTTGGAAAAAGCCTTCGAAGGACGAAGTTTTGGAGAACCGGAGAACGTTGGCGGCACGAGCCCGTCGCGGCGATCTTAGGTTGCCGGGAGGGGTTGCGGAGCTGCGCAAGGGTATCGGAATGACCCAGGATGAGTTCGCGAAAATAATAGGGCTCACCAGGCGCCAAGTTGCTGAGATCGAAGCCGGCGCGGCGAACCCAACGCTCGAAACTTTAGCGAAAATTGGCCGATTGTTCGGATTTGCTGTGGGCTTTGTTCCGACGACGCAATGAAGGCAGAATTTTCAATTTGCCGCATTGATTAAAAGTTGTGGCTTAACGAGTTTGGAATATCGATTTACTGCTGAATTTTGCCGGGGGATGGGCATTGTCATTACGCAAGGAAGCAACGGCCAGGATCAAAATCAATCGGCTGCTGGAGGCCGCCGGCTGGCGCTTCTTCGATGACAAAAACGGTCCCGCGAACGTCGTTCTTGAGCCAAACGTCAAGCTGAAGCCTGAGCACATCGAAAGTCTCGGCGCGGACTTTGAGAAAAGCGCGAAAGGATTCATCGATTTCCTGTTGCTGAATAAGGACGGCAAGCCGCTGATTGTCCTCGAAGCGAAATCGGAAGATAAAGATCCCCGTATCGGCAAGGAGCAGGCGCGCAAATATGCCCGCTCTCAAAATGCCCGCTTCGTCATCTTGAGCAACGGAAACATCCATTACCTGTGGGACCTTGAGCAGGGCAATCCGACCGTTATCACTACGTTCCCAGGGCCGGACGAGATCAAGAACCACTACGTATTCGAGCCGAATGCCGAGCGTCTCTTTGCAGAAAAGGTTGAACGCGACTTTATCGTTCTCACCCAAATGCCCGGCTACGCAAGCGAGGCGGCTTGGAAGAACGAGGCGGAGCGTGCCGCCTTCGTTGAAAAGCAAAAACTTCGTTTCCTTCGCCCCTATCAGGAACGTGCCATTCAGGAAATTCAGAAGAATGCCAAGAAGGGCGCGACCCGGTTTCTTTTCGAAATGGCCACCGGAACGGGCAAGACTCTTACGTCAGCCGCTGTCATTAAACTGTTCCTGAAAACACGAAACGCAAAGCGCGTTCTTTTTCTCGTCGATAGACTGGAGTTGGAAACGCAGGCCGACAAGGCGTTCAAGGCCTACCTGAAGAACGACTTCACCTCGATTATTTACAAGGAGCAACGCGACGACTGGCGCAAGGCCGATATCGTTGTGACGACGGTGCAAAGCCTGCTTTTCAACGATAAATACCGCCGGCTGTTTTCGCCGACGGATTTCGATCTCGTTATCTCGGACGAAGCCCACCGGTCGATCGGCGGCAACGCCCGCGCCGTGTTCGAATACTTCATCGGATACAAGCTCGGTTTGACAGCAACGCCGAAGGACTATCTGAAGAAGTCCAAGAAGGCGAAATCTACCGAACGCGACCCGCGTGAGGCCGAGCGTCGTATGATGCTGGATACCTACCGCACCTTTGGTTGTGAATCGGGCGATCCGACTTTCCGCTATTCGTTGCTGGACGGCGTGCGTGAAGGCTTTCTTATCAATCCGTACGTAGTCGATGCCCGAACTGGTGTCACCACCCAGCTTTTGTCGGACGAAGGCTTTACCATTGAAACGACTGCCGAAGATGGCACCGAGATCAAGGAAGCCTTTGGCGGCAGGGATTTCGAGAAGCGCTTTTTCGCAGAGGCAACCAACCAGGCCTTCTGTCGAACCCTTTTGGAACATGGGATGCGGGACCCGATTTCAAGCGAGTTCGGTAAGACGATCGCTTTTGCCGTCAGCCAGAACCATGCCGCCAAGATCACGCAAATCCTGAATGAGCTGGCCGATCAGTTGTGGCCGGGGCGCTATCAGTCGGATTTCGCGATGCAGGTGACCAGCGACGTGCCCGCCTCGCAGCAAATGACGATCAATTTCGCGAACAACAATCTGGGCAGTCACAGCGGCTTCATCGAAAACTACCGCACCAGTAAGGCCCGCGTCTGCGTGACCGTCGGCATGATGACGACGGGCTATGACTGCCCCGACATTCTGAACCTGGCGCTGATGCGGCCCATATTTTCACCGTCGGACTTCGTCCAGATGAAGGGGCGCGGAACGCGAAAGCACAACTTCACGGAAGAGCTGTTTGATCCCGCACAAAAGGCGGCGCGCGGTGATGTGCAGAAGGCGGCGTTCCGCCTATTCGACTTCTTCGCCAACTGCGAGTTCTTCGAAGAAAAATTCGAATACGATCAGGAACTGGCTCTGCCAAAACCTGCCGCCATGCCGCTGTCCAACAGCGGCGACGATGGCACGACGATTTCCTCCAAACCCAGCACTTACGAGTTTTTGGAGCCCGACCAGGTCGTTTACCATGTGGAAGAACAGATTGGCCTGGACGGCATGCGGATCGACCGCGAACTGTTCCAGAAATTTGAGGAAAAGGCGCGCTCCGATCCGAAGCTTGCCGAATTGGTAGAGCAGCGGGACTGGGATGCCGCGACACGCCACGTGGTAGAAGAACTGTTCGACAAGCCAAGCGAATATTTCAATCTGGAGAAGCTCCGCCGCGCTGCCGGTGTTGATCGCCGCATTTCGGTGCGGGAATTGGTGGAAAAGGCCTTCGGCTTCATCCCGAAGTTCAAGAACAAGGGCGAACTGATCGACGACGAGTTCCAAAAGTTCCTGATCGACCAGAAGCCCGAAGAAGCCGATCGTATACGCGAAATGCGTTACTTCTTCGAGGCCTATATTCGCGATGCCAAGGTCCGAGCGTTAATCGACGCTGGCCATTTCGCCGACCTCAACGTAAACCCCTCCTTCTCGACCCGCGATCTTAAGGAAGTGCCCGCCCCGTGGCGTAAGCGCATCCCGGAATACATCAAGGACTACGTGTCCCTGAACCCCTTCATGTGATGAAAGCCCGAAATGCTCGATAAAGATACCAAGCGCCGCATCGACACCTGCCGTGACATTCTCGTGGGTAAGGTGCCGGATCCCAAAAGCCAGGTCGAACAGATTACGGTCGCGCTGATCTATAAGTTCATGGACGACATGGATCTTGAGGCGGAGGAGCTGGGTGGTGAACGCAAGTTCTTCACACAGGAGTATGAGCGTTACCGCTGGGCCAAGCTGGTGGCGCCGGGGGTGTCCGGCCAAGAGATGCTGAATATTTATTCCGAAGCGCTGACGAAGATGGTTGGAAATGACAATCTGCCGGCGCTCTTCCGATCAATTTTCCGCAATGCTTATCTTCCCTATCGCGATCCGGAAACGTTGCGCTCCTTCCTGCGCGAGATCGATAGCTTCACCTATGATCACAGCGAGCGCCTGGGGGATGCCTTCGAATACCTACTTTCTGTTTTGGGCAGCCAAGGCGATGCGGGGCAATTTCGTACACCGCGCCATATCATCGATTTCATGGTCGAGATCATCGATCCCAAAAAGAACGAGGTGATTCTCGACCCGGCTTGTGGAACTGCAGGTTTCCTTATCTCGGCTTACAAGCACATCTTGAAGGCCAACTCGTCATACGTGGTCAACGGTGCTGGAAATGAGAATGCCGAAAATGAGCGAACGAATGTCGCGGAGCAGGGTCTCGAAAGCCCTATGCGCTTTCCCGGCGACCTCCTGTCTTCCGAAGACCGTATGCGACTTGCGGGCAACATCAAGGGCTACGATATCTCGCCTGATATGGTGCGCCTCAGTCTAGTAAATCTCTATCTGCACGGCTTCGCTGATCCAAAGGTTGAGGAATATGACACTCTGACCAGTGAAGAAAAGTGGACACAGACTGCTGATGTCATTTTTGCCAATCCGCCCTTCATGTCTCCAAAAGGTGGCATCAAGCCGCACACTCGCTTTCAGGTACAGTCAAAGCGCAGCGAGGTTCTGTTTGTTGACTATATTGTCGAGCATCTGAATCCAAATGGGCGAGCCGCAATTATCGTTCCCGAAGGCATTCATTTCGTCCAGCAATCTAGTTACGAGCAACTGAGACGAATCCTCATTGAAGGGAACTATCTTATTGCGGATATCGCGCTTCCTCATGGAATGTTCAAACCGTATGCTAGCGTGAAGACGCACATCCTCGTTCTGGATAGGCCTGTAGCCAAGCAGGCGACGGACGTGCTTTTCATTGAAGTCGACAATGACGGCTTTACTCAGACGGATACACGTGAACGGATTAGCGGATCTCAACTCAAAGAGGCCTCCGCATTGCTGAGCTCGTTCCGGTCCAAGCATTTGCAGGGCCAGTCAAACGAAATTCTCTCCGAGCATCCGCGCGCTTACACGGTCGAAAAGACCAAGCTACTTTCTGGAAGATATAAGCACATTCTAGGACGATGGCACGATCTACCTAATCGCGTTGTGCATCGCGATGGTATTGCGCTAAAGCGAGTTGGGGACCTTTGCGACATCAAAAATGGCCTGTCACCGAACATGGCAACTCCGCCAGGTGAACATGTGTTGGTCGTACCAGCAGAGTTTCGGAAGACGTCAGACCACTGGGACTATGAAGGTTCGGCGGTCTGCATTCCGCTAGTTTCATCTTCCGGCCATGGCAAAGCCGATATCAAGCGGATTCATTTTCAAGAAGGAAAGTTCGCTCTAGCGAGTACGATGTGTGCCCTCTTCGTAAAGGACGCTGAAGAAATCCGACCGCGCTTCCTTCACCTGTATCTGGAAGCTGCGAAGGAGAATGTAATGGTCCCGCTAATGTGCGGAGCCACGAATGTGACGATGGATAGTGACCAGTTAGCCGATCTTTTAGTGCCGGTTCCTAAACCTGAAATTCAAGACGAAATAATTGAAACGCATTTAATTCGAACCAAGGCAACTGAACTGCTCGCCGCCGCAGCAGATCTCGGAAATGGTTCCCAAGATGTCGGCGTTGCCAGTTTGGCAGACAAAATTGCTGAGGACGTAAGGAAGCTCCTACAAGCAGTAGAACGCAAGCGTGACATTTCCACGGTACTTTCATGAGGATGAACGAAGTTGGTTATTGTGCATGAGCTCGCTTTACTCGATCGTTGACGGCAAACTTCAGCCAGCAACGCGCCGCGCCTTGATGAAGGAAAGCCTCATCGAGGATTGGGTGGCGGCTGATCCGTCGCTGCTGGGCCTGGATGCCCTCGTCATCGGCCGTCAGGTGCCGACCGACCACGGCAAATTCATCGACCTTCTGGCGCTGGACGCTTCGGGCGCGCTTATTATCATCGAACTGAAAAAGGACCGCACGCCGCGAGAGATCGTGGCGCAGGTGCTTGACTACGCCTCGTGGGTGCGCACGCTGACGACACCGCAGATTTATGAGCGTGCGGAAAGATACCTCCAGACACGCCTGGTCACCGCCTTTCGCGAGAAATTTGGCGAAGCCATTCCGGAGCAGCTCAACGGCAGCCACTCCATGCTGATCGTGGCAAGTGAACTCGATCCGGCATCGCGGCGGATCGTCGAATATCTGTCGGAAGAGCATGGCGTCGCCATCAACACAGTCTTTTTCAACGTCTTTGAGGCCAATGGCCAGGAATGGCTGACAACCGATTTCCTTCTCGATCAGGAAGAGGTGGAAGAGCGCTCAGAGCGCAAGGTTCGCCCGCCTTGGTCCGGCTATTATTTCGTCAATGCCGGTCTTGGCGAACATCGCTCCTGGACGGACATGAAGCGCTACGGCTTCGTGAGTGCCGGCGGCGGCGAATTCTACACCAAGCGCCTGGAGCAGCTCGCCGTCGGCGACGAGATATTCGTCTACGACAAGGGCAAGGGCTATATCGGTTACGGCGTGGTGACGAGCGAAGCGCAGTTCGCCTCGGACTTTATGACGCCCGATGGCCTCCTCTTTGAGCAAGCACTCGCCGAGCCACGAATGAAGCGTCCCGGCGAACCTGCTGACCGCGCGGAATATGTCGTCGGTGTTGAATGGCGCAAGACGGTGGAGCCATCACAAGCCAAGTGGTTCAAGGGAGCCTTCGCCAATCAGAACATCGTCTGCAAGCTGCGCGATCAGGCGACGGTCGATTTTCTGATCACGGGATTTGGGGTGGGCGGGTGAAACACCAGCTTGGCGGATCGTTTTTATTTTCGCTAAAGTGACGATCCTACCAACTGCGCGCGGCTCGCGATCAAGGTCGAGACCTGCTTGATCGTAACCGGGTCAACGGCGCTTGGAGATAGCGATTCGCGCACTTGGGCTATCGTTCCACAGGTGGCATCCGTCAGCTCAGCAACTCGGCGGCGCACCAACGGTAAGCCAACACCGGTATCTTTCGAAAAAGCCTTCCAACCGTCGGCGTCCATTTCGGCAAGGGTCGCACGTCTCCCGATCCGCATAGCCATTTTCGGTGAGAGGTCTGGATAGGCCACGGTTGAAAGCAGGTCGTACAAAGGAGCCATTCGGGGCCCTTGGTCGTCATACAGAATCGAAAAATTCTTGCCGTGGGCGTCAGCATTTCCAACTATGAGATTGAAGATTGCTGCGTCCAGTAACTTCGCGATGTCCGTGCCCGGCCGTTCAGACACCCGCCGCAATAGCTCGAAGCAGTCCTTGAATGTCGGTCCGCCCTCGCTTGCATACTTCGTTTCAGGCGGCACACCAAGTGCTTGGCAAAAGTCTTCCTGATGTATGCGGCGAACCACGCCGTCGGCATCGCGGTAGCGATCGTATCGCTCGATCAAAAGAAAAGGGCGACCATTCGCGGACCACGGTTCGACGGGGGCAACGTCGAGGCCAACCGCTGCAGCGAGCCTCATGACGAAGGCTTCGTTTTCGGTTGTCCCTGGGAAGCGTGCGATCGGCGGCTTAAGTATGTGGGTAGTCGCCTGGCCGAGAACCGGAAGTGCGATCTGACCGTCGATTAGAACAAGCGGCACCTTGGATTGCGCGCCAGCCAGCGATAGCCTCAAGCCCTCTTGGCCGGCCAATAGCGGCCGGGTCGGAAGTGCGTCGAGTATCCGAACGATTCCGGCCTCATCCAGAGGTGCTGGTTGCTGATCCGCAATCGGTCCCGCTTCTGTGGGTTTCTGATCTTCCGGCAAAAGCTGAAGCGCGCCGGCAACGTCACCGCCTAAGCGATCAAGAAGCGCGAAGTCGTTCGCAGGTGAAACGCCCAATGCCTGCGCCGCAACAAGACGCTGGCTTTCCTCGGGCAACAGGCCTCCGAAAAATGGTCGGCATTCACGACGGGAAAAACGCTCTTGGCGCTTCGGGAGCGAGGCAGACAGCGGAAGAGTGTTTTCGTCACGAAGCCAAGCTTCGGAGTAGGCAAAGCCAATATCACCGTGCCTATCCTGGGTGAATTGCCCGACAATACGACCATCCCACCAGACGTTGAGAACCCTTACCGTCATTTTCTACGTTCACCAGGTGCCAGAATATCAACGGAACAGCCGAGCGTTTGCAGAACCTGCAACACTTTTCCTATCTGAGCTGTCGGCTTTCCGGCTTCGAGATCGACAATGAAGCGGAGGCCGACTCCAGAAACGCCAGCAAGTTCGTCCTGCCGCAAGTTTTGCTCCTTGCGTGCGATGCGGACCAGGGTGCCGATATCGGCTGGAGTTTTGATGCATTTCGCCATTGCTCTTTTCCCGATCGGGAAAATAGCAGTGTGGTTGGTGTCTTGTCGATAGGAATTTTCCCGATCGGGAAAATGATGCCGCCGAATGATGCTCGTGCAAATAAATTTCCCGATCGGTAAATTGATGAGGGGCTAACCGATACCTTTGGATTTGCAGCGAACGGCTAACTGAACGAGATTGCAGTCTGACCCGGCTTTGTTAAAATAACTCAGCTTCCACACTGAGCGACAATGCCGCCTTTACAGCCAATATATGCTGGTGCGGCCCGATTGGAACTGACGGCGTCAACCCGCGCGGCCGTGAAATTATTCAACAGCGAGGCCAAATACGATCAGAGTCGTCGCTGCATGCGCGAATCCAGACAAGCGCTTCGGTAAGCTTGCCCAAGTGTGACGCCCAATATAACTCTACACAAGTGTATGTATTCGCGATAGTTGCATCGGATCGATGCAAGACATTTGGAGCCTCCCTGTGCCAATAATTCCTACAGTTGATTATGTGCCTGACGGGCTGATCGCAGGGTTGGCGGACCGCGAAGTCTCGGTTTGGATTCGCGGCGTTGCGACCGGCGACGCGGAGCGACGTGAAATAGCGCGCATGCTCAGGCTTCCTTGGAAGCATGTCTACCTTGAGGAGTCGGACCCGATTTTGGTGGCCGAACTCGAGAACATGGAAGACGATCCGTACGTCGGCCGGCGTGGGTTCCTGCACGTCGTGGACAGCGACCCTTCGCGCATCGATCTGCCTCCGCGATCGCTACCAATCTTCCTTCTCAGTGGAAGAGACAGCCGGGGATCGCCGTTTGAGCAGCAGCTTCGGCGCATGACGATGCTAGAAGAGTTACGCCGTTCCAGCATCAGACAATTGATCGTGATCTCCAGTGGAGGTGGAGAACCGCCGCCCGGCGTAGGGGAGTTGTGGGCAACCGGTTTCAGAACGCGTCTCACTCTCGTCGACTCGGGGTCCGGGGCTCCGGAACAGTTGGGTGCTTGGCTAGAGAGAAGCGGCTCAGGACCAACGCCTTCGGTCGTTTTGATGCCCATCATTGCGTTTGCTACGTCGCTCGTCGACGCCTTCAACGCAGCCTATCGTGACGAGCGGCTTACGATCCGTCTACGCGACGAAACCGATGCGATCGGTGAGTTGGACCTCGCTGGTGTTGATGATCCCGAACGTCCGCTGTTGGGCAATTATGATGTAATTCTCGGTCGCGATCTTGGCGTCACCGATCCAACTGACCTCTCTGAAGATGCATTCAACGCCTTCTTTCGGGGGGAAGCTCGGGACTGGCGTGCTTTCTCGGCTGGCCTACCTTGGATACGAAGCGACGAGGCGTGGCAAGGGCTAAGAGATCAGCTCCGTCGTTTGGACGCGGTAGGCCCCTCAGAGAATTGCGTCACATATATATTGTCAGAACCGGGCGCCGGCGGGACTACGCTTGCCCGTCACCTCGCGTTCAGTGCAGCCCGCTCCGGGTATCCTACCCTAGTTGCAAAGGAGCTGCCGTTCGCGCCAGACTCGCTTTCGGTAATCAACTTTCTCACCCGGGCGAAGCAGCGCGCAGAAGATGGAAGCAACAAAAATAAGTCCGTTGAGGCGCAAGATAACGATGGCGAGAGGCGCATGTACGAGACGCCCTGGCTGATCGTCTTCGATCGCATCCACTGGGAGTCCAGAGACGCCGAACTCCGTCGATTTCTTCAGCAGATTGAAAGAGCCGGACGACCGGTTTGCATCCTAGTCGTTTCTGGACCAATCCGAGAGGCGGGCTATTATGACACCTCTCGGTTTAAGTTACTCTCCGAGCTCCACCACATGCTCGACCAAGATGAAGCCATCGAACTTGGGCGGCATCTGAACCGTTTCCTTCGCCATTACGGCAAGGAGCGACCTGATTGGCAATGGCGCAACTTCCAGGAAGCGCATTCCGTGCGTCTGCTCGATGGACTGGCAGCGTTCTGGATCACGCTAAGCTTCTGGCTTCAGACGCAATACGATCTCACGGAATCCATTCAGGAGTGGGTTTATCGGGCCTTCAAAGAACGGGTCGATACGCACGATCTGAAGAAGGCTGTCCTCCAAATAGCAGCGTTAAGCTCGGAGCGGCTGCCGATGCCCGAGACACTACTTGAGCAAAGCGCAGACGGTTGGCCACTTACACTTCTCCTTGACGACCACCGGTCAAGCCTTTCACCTCTTGGACTCGTTCGCCTTTCTGACGGTAGCAATAAGTACTGGGCACTGGCCCACGATATACTCGGTAGGCTGCTCATCAATGCCGTTTTTTACGATCAAAGCGCGCGTACCGCGCTGGGGCTCGGCGAAGCAACTGATGCAGAGCATTTACGGTTCCTGATCTTGCGAGAGATTTCCAGCAAGCCGTCACTCGGCGAGATCGACGGGACTAGGTACGGTGAGGAGTTTGCGACCACAGTTTTCAAGGTCGATCCAGACCATGGACGCGGAAGTTGGGTACATATATGGCGCGAGGTGCTCGCCGCGCTCGACCACATGCCGCAGGCTCTTCGCAACGGCAGCCGCGTTTTCCGCCATCATACAGCGATCTCCAGGCGCCGTATAGCGTGGCTCGATGAGGCCGCGTACGGTGTTTCCGACGCGGATCGCGTTTCGTTGCTCGAACGCGCGGTGGATGACATTGTTTACGCGCTACATTCGATCGACCGCTCTCAGGACGAGGAGCCCGACGTTAATCTCTACAATTCGCTCGCCAATGCCTATTTCGACCTGGCTCGCGTGCGAGCAAAGCAAGGCGCGTCTCCAGAGGAGCTGGTGAATCTGAGGCGGTTGGCGGCGGAAGCAACTCGACATGCGTACGAGGAGAGCCCTTCAAGCCCGTATGTTATCGAGACGCACGTCAAGAGCCTTATCGCGTCGGCGGAGGGGGCGGGCGATGGTGCTGCCGCCTACTGCATTGAGGCACTGGAGATCGTGTACGCGGCCATCCGGAACGACCAGAATGAACTCCGGCGTCACGCACTGACAGTTTTGGCGGACCGTGTCGTAGGCATCCTTCTCGCTGGCAGTGCCGTTACCAAGCGACAGGGCGAACCCGATGGGCCTGCGGACGTTCTTGTTCGTGCATGGATCGCGCTTGCAGCGCCGCTCGGAGGGCGGGCACCATCATCGCTTGAGGAGGTTCCTCTCGACATACTCGACGCAGTCTTAGCGGAGTTGAACCATCCTGCGGGCGCTGGGAACCCACAGGTTCTTAGGTTCAAGTACCTTGTCCTTGTGGCGATTGCACCATTTGATTTCGTGCGCCAGGCAGAGGTGTTGGATCAGCTGATTGCCAGCGACTACCGGCTGTCTCCGCAGTTGAGGCTGGAATATGCGTTGCTTCTGTTTCAGCTCATGCGGACTGATGAGGGCGATCGCCAGTTTCGCGCCCTCAGAAAGCTTTGGCGCGAAACGGACATCTTCGGTCAAGTTCCAGAGCGGCTGCGCTGGCTTTTGCAGCCTGGCGACCATCGGCCCCGTGTTGTAAACGCCGTTGCGGCTTACGATCACGGTCATCGTGCCATGGCTCGCGTTCGAGAGTTTGCGCGCTTCGATGTACCCTATCGTCCGCAGGAGTTTGGGGTGCGTGAGCACACTCCTGGTATGGTGTTCGCTGCACACGTTTCATTTGGACACAACGGCGCCTTTCTGCGTCCTGTAACCGCACGGCCGCACTAATAATGACAGCGGAGCCAGATTTTGTAGCGCGCTATGCGCTTTCTCAGGGCTGGGGTTTGAAGCCGAGGACGATTCTCGTCGAAGGGACATCCGACGTCGCATTGTTCGGCTTAGCAGCCAGACTGTTTCATCGTTCAACTGGCAAGGATCTGCTTGGTGATCTTGCGGTCCTCGCCGCTGGCGAGGGCGATCGAGGGGGGACACATGGCGTGGTCCGCGAGCTCGTCACCATGCGCAATCTTTCTCGCGCCTACCTCTCACCAGCCGGTCGGCCGGTCTATCGAGTGATCGGGTTGTTTGACAATGATGTCGCTGGACAGAAGGCGGTAAATGGTGCCCGAAGCGTTGATGCCAGTATCATCGAGTATCGAGATGTCTTCCGACTCCGGCCGACAATGCCGATTGGAGGAAGCTTAGATCCATTAGCTCTGAAACGGAGCTTCGAGGAGCGCAATGAGGCATACAAGGGTCTCAATTGGGAGCTGGAAGACCTGATTGGCTCGGCGCTAATGGAGCTTTTCCTACATGAGAATCCTACAGCGTTGATCCGAGAACATGTCATGTCCGACCGCACGCATCGGGAATTGACCCGTGATGGAAAAAGCCGATTAGTAAGGTTTTGTCAAACCCATGCTGACTTGGCGAGCTTGGATGATTTAGTTGCAACCCTCCACGCACTCCGACACTATCTCGTGCTGCCTTCTTTGGTATGACGGCAGCTGAGACGATCGATGGCCCCTTTCACAGGACCATCGGGTTCCGATCCAGCTTCCCCCGATATGCCGGATGCCTGTGCGAGACGATCGCGTCAACCAACGCAGGAGGTTTCGAGCCCGCCAGCAACAGCATTTTGCCGGTCTTCATTTCCAGTATCTGATCTGCGGTCATGAGTTTCTGGCGCTGCTCGGCAATTGAGGTCTTGCGGCTCTCGCCGAATTTCGCGGCGGATTGCTTGCTACGGGTCAGCACCGTCTGATCACCAAGGGCGTTCGCGGCCCAGTTAGCGGTTTCGAATTCGGCGCGGCCGAGACCGAAAATGCGGGTGGTGACGCAAGAGCCGACAATGCTGGCGGTGTCGCCCTTGCCATAGACGCTTTCGATTTGCCCCTTGTCCTGGGTAATGAACAGCGCCTCGATGCCGCAGCCGGCGGCGACGTTGGCGATGTTGATCAGCTTTTCCATCCGGCCGAGACGGACAAACTCGTCCAGCACCAAGAGCACGTTCTTTTTCGGCTTCTTGGCACCCTCCAGGCGCACGGCCATGCCGAGAATGATGTTCGTCAGCAGCCGGAGAAAGACCGCCTGGGCGTCAACCTGGTCGAGCGGCACGACCATGAAGAGGTCGGCACGGCCCTCGAACAGGTTTTCGAGCGAGCATGTGGAGGTGCTGAGAAAACTACGCAGTTCGTCGGAGCGTGCCCAATCGAATGCCTTCTTGATCGTCGTCTTGATCGCACCGCGCTCGTTCTCGCCGGCTGCGAGGAAGGTGGCGGCGGCTGCGGCCGGACAGGTGCCGAATGTCTCCGGCGCACCGGCCCATTCCGTCAGTGTCTTTTCAAAGCCGGCGGAAAACAGCAGGTCCATGACGGTGATCAGGTTGCGATCGGCTTCGGCGCGCCTGGTCATGATGACCTCGATCACGGCCGCAATCATGGATTTCGCCATTTCCGCAAAGTGCGCGCCGTTTCCGCTTTCCGGCCGAACAAGACCCTCGGCAATGACCTCGATATCGCGGACCAAGTGCGCTTGCCGGATATAGTCGAGGGGATTGAGACGATCCTTCAACGGCTCGATGACGCCGAAGGGATTGAGAACCACAACCTGGCGCCCGAGCGATCGGCGATAGCGGCGCGTTACGGCGAAGTTTTCGCCCTTGATGTCGAGGACGGCGACCGGCCCGTCATGGTCGATGATGGCGGGAATGACGACGGACACGCCTTTCCCGGCGCGGGTCCCGGCGATGGCGACATGATGTCCGGCACGCCATCCGGTTTTAGGGTTGGGGCGGTAGCGCAGCATTGCGCCGCCGGAGAGACCGAGCGGCAGGCCGCTGTCGTTGTGCCGGAGCTGGCGCAACTCCTGGCGATTCATCCATCGGGCGCGCCATGGGCCTTGTTTGGAAATTCGGCTTGACGAAGCGGGGACGGCTATCGAGATCGCTCGCAGAATGAGGAACAGCGGCACAGGCAGGCCGATGGCGAGGCTGGTTTGCACACCAAGTTTCTGCGCCTCTGTGAAGCTGTCCCATGTCGAAACCATGCCTCGGATGCTCTCGATTCCGGAATAACCGGCATTTCGCCAAGCCTTGAAGCTGTCGAGCAGGACGCCTGCCGCAATGGTCGGGTCGGTAAGGGCGAGAGCAGACGCGGCAAGGAGGGCAGCCCCCACAGCTAGGCCCGACGCGCTGCGGATGCGGCCCTGGGTGTCTCCCACCAAGGTCAGCAGCGCAAACCCGCAAAACATGACTAGGATCGCGGCGCGCGCGTTTTGGTAGATGGGTTGCCAGAACAACGGCGCTGTCTCCATCAGCAGGAAACCGGCCGCCACGACGGCAATGGAAAGGGCATAGCGATAGGGCTGAATAATCAAATTCATGGCTCGAAACTCCGGACGGAAATGAGGATCAATTGCGGCCGCGACTTGGCGCAGGCGGTCGGGCTGTCACGTTGGCGGCGCGACCGCCTCCAGCATCGCTTCGGCTTGCTCCAGCAGGGCGAACGCTTCCGTCAGCTCGGTCGAGGCCGTGTCGCTGGAAGGATTGCCGGAGGCGAGCCAGGCGTTCATGAAGGTAGCCTGTGACGCGATGAGCGATTTCAGCGATCCTTCCAAAGCCCATTGCCGGCTTTCGATCATGTCTGTCGAGCGTTTCTCCAGCGCCTCGAATTGCGCGGTCCCGCTCTGCAAGGTGTTCATCAACGTCTCGACGTAACCCAGCAATTCGCGCTCCAGCGGCGAAAGGCTCTCGGGCATCGGTGGTTTGGCGGTCTCGGTCATCGGTCAATCTCCCTGGGCGATCTTCAGGCATGGGGTTTTGGCGGTCCCGGCCTGACAAGTGATCAGCTGAAGTCGGTTGACGTCCCATGTCAGGACTTTGCCGTTGCCGGTCTGGTTGATCTGCAAGCCCATTTGCCAGAGGCTGGCGCTCTGGGCTCGGTCGATCATCAGCCCCGCCCAAAACCAACTCGCGGTGAAGCTCAAAAGGACGATCAGCAACGCCACCGCGCCCATGGTCAGGAAGTACGGCTGTACCATCGAGCGGAGCCGGTTCACGTCCGCCTCGGTCGTCGCCAGTGCCTCGCTCAAGTGCTGGCGGTTCGCGGCCGTGAAGCTGCGGATATCGGTCTCGATTGTAGCTTGCGCGCGCTTCAAGGCTTCGCTCCAATCGGTCTCGAAGCTCGTCGAGGGCGATGGCGTCGAGCCGGCTTCCGGTGCGGGTGGGCTCGCCAGCCGATCTTTCAAGCGCTCGCTCAAGGGTATTCTTTCGGGTCCAGTCTTCACGGAACAGGTCTCCTTTCAAACGCCAGCGCTCGTCGGTCTCTGGGTCGCGCACGGTGATATAATTTTTGCCGGCGCGCGGCAGGTCGAAACCCGCCGCCGTCAAGGCTTCGGTCATGCTCGGACGGTCATGGATGTCGCCGGTCTCGATGCGCTGGACGATCCAGTCGTGAATCAACTCACGGGCATCGCCACGCCTGACGCTCTCGATGAGGCTGACGGTCTCACGGGCGCGCTCCGGCGCCATCGGGTCGTTCCAGCCGTGTTCCTTGTTCAGAACATCGCGCAAGGCGTCATAGTGCTTCTGGTAGCCGGGCGGCGCGATGTTGAGGCTGCGCCCGCTCGCAAGCTCCATGCGCGGCGTCACGAAATGCAGCTCGACGCGGCTCTCGTGGGTGTGGCGGACCCAAAGCATATCGCGCTGGTCGGCTTCGAGGCCGGCAAAGGCAAGGCTCTCGAAGGCGTCCATCACCCGCCGTTGCTGGGCAGGGTTCGGCGCGTCTTCAGCGGTGAAGGCAATGACGCCGGCCCGATAGGTCCACTGGTGCGGGCAGGCGTCGATCAGCGCGCGCATGCGGTCTGCATCGCCGCGCAGCACTTCCGGCAGGGGCTCGCGGGCAAACAGCATGATCTCGCCGCGCTCGTCACGGATCGCGTTGCGGTTCTGGTCGTAAGCGACGACGTCGCGCTCGACCAGGTAGTCAACCGGTCCCGATCCGCCGCCCTGGCCGTTTCGGAAAAACTTGATCAGCACGGCGCGCCATCCTTCGCCGTGAACTGCTCTAGGGTTTCCGATAGCGCCCGCTCGATGGCGACCAGGCGCGCGGCAATCGTGATAGCGTCGATGGCGGGCAACTGGCCCTGAGCCTGGGCCGTGTTCAGCCATCGGGCGATCTGGTTGAGGTTGCCGCCGATCTGCGCGACGGCTCGCACCAGCTCCGGGTCCACCCTGGGGACCGGACGGCGACGGCGCGCCTCGGTGAGGCCGAGCGCTTCCCGCATCAGCGTGGCGAAGGGCAGACCGGCCCTCGCTGCGCGGGCGGCCAGCGCCTGCTTTTCCGATGCCGAGCAGCGGAAAACCACGACGGCATTGAGTTCGCCTTTGGGCGATCGCCGCGTGCTCTTGGTGGGGTTTGAAGGGGAGGCCTGCCTCCCCTCACAAGGCTCCCTGTCGGACGGCTCGCCGTATGACAGGGGTCGCCTTGCTCCCTTCAAATCGCCAGCCGTCATGACGCCCTCCGAAGGTCGGTTTGTCGGGCTGTTTCATCGGCGATGTGGTCACGGCGGCGGCTGAAGAAAGCGATCCAATCGAGCGCGCTTGGGCTTGCCTCGTCCGGTGGCCAGTAGCCGGGCAAAGCATACCCCGGCTTGCCGGTTTTTACCGTTCGAAGGCCCAAGGCGTTGATCGAGGGAAAGCCGTGATGGCGCAACCAGGAGCGCCATTGCTCGACCTGATCCGCCTTGGTCTCTGCCACGAAAACGAGCGGGACGGCTCGCCGCGTCTCGACGCGCGGCGGGGCGTCCTCGCGCGGGTTAGGTTTATATATTTTTTCTTTCTCTAAGTTTGGTGGACATATTTGTCCCCCTTCGCCGGACACATCTGACCGCCTTTCCGGACGATTTTGACCGCCTTTTTCAGGGTAAAGGGTGACAATTTTGTCCGTCTTTTCGCGGGCCTCCGATGCGCGTAAAATCGATGCCGCTGAGGGACGATATTCTGTGTTGTGCCCGACGCCATTTCCGCGCTCGACCTCGAACCATCCTTTGACATCAAGTTCACGGACGGCGCGCTGAATGGTCTTGACGCTCTTGCCGGTCGCGTCGGCAATCGTTTGATAGGACGGCCACGCCTTTTCGGTGTGGCCGTTCATATGCGTGGTGATGATGTAGAGCGCCACGGACCGCGCGCTGTCGCTCAAATCCCTGTCGCAGCTCAACTGCTGAAGCCATTGCAGCTTCACGTCCCGAAATGGCCGCGTCCCACTCATGCGCGCCTCCCTGGTCGCAATACGACCGAGAAAGAAGTGCCGGAAACGGCCGGAAAAAGTGGGACGGCGGCTTTACTAAACCACTGATTTTTATAAAATGGGGTCTTCGTCCCACACAGGGTTAAGTTGCTGATTTTCTTGGAATTCGGCAGGCCCTCCGGGCCCACCAAAAACCTCTTTTACCGAATTTCCGGCGCTTCAAATATACACGGAATGCCCTGCATTTCAGGGGTTCCGGGTACATACGATTTCTGGCGATTTCACTCAGTTTCAGCGAACTGGGGGTAAAACGGGGGAAAGAAACCAGGGCTTCCCTCACGCATTCGAAACGGGATGCTGGATGGCGCTAACCGATGCAGAGTGCCGCGGCGCGAAGTTGCGAGACAAAGCGTATAAATTGTGCGCGGCCGCGGTATGCGACGCGTTGAGCCGCCTCGTAGTTTGGCGTCGGATAATTGCCAGGGGGCACTGTTTCACCAGAAGATAAATTGCCCGGCTTCTGGAGGTGGGCAGATTGCGGCCAACATGCTCTTTAGGACGCCATTGTTGGGGACGACACCTAGGTGCAATAGCCAATACGCTGGGTTTTTGTGATCCTTGTTAAACACGTGACGATGCCCGCAGGGGATTCGGTATTCCGCAGCCCGCGGTGCGATCTCGGCAGCAAACGACTGTATTTTGTCCGTTTTTGTACGCTGCTCCAAATATCGGACGCGCCATTCGAGCGTATACTGTCGCTTGGCGGTCGGAACATGGGCACTGCAAGCAGCCAGTGTCAGCGATGCGCTTGGCATGGCCCAGCCGAGTCGTTGCGGATGGATACACCAAAGACGCAGATGAGCGAATTCCGAAGAGTACGAAAGGTGCCAAGATGAATAGCGCGCACGATCCGCAATTGCCTGCCGGTATGTTCGCGCAGATGTCGTTCCTCGACATCGGGAACGCGGCTTATGTCGAGAATCTGCAGTCACGCTATCTGGAAGACCCGAATTCGGTGGCGCCGGAATGGCGGGATTTCTTTGGCTCGTTGGGAGACGAAGCAGTCGATATAAGAAGGACCGCCATTGGTGCCTCATGGAAGACCGCCAACTGGCCAATTCCTCTCAATGGAGATCTGATCTCCGCGCTTGATGGCAATTGGGCCAGAGAGCCCGACCGGAAGACAGCGGAAGTGACGCGGCCCGTCGACGGTCGCGATCAATTTGCAGCTGACCGGGATACGGCGCGAGCATTGGCGCTCATTCGCGCCTATCGAATGCGGGGACACAGGCAAGCAAAACTGGACCCGTTGGGTCTCGCTGTCTCGGAGGAGCGCGAGGAACTGATGCCCTCCTCCTACGGCTTCGGTGAAGCCGATCTGGATCGGACGATTTTCATGGATGGCGCGTTCGGGGTCGAGTTTGCCACCATGCGTGAGATGATCGGTCGGCTGCGCGGTAGCTATTGCGGGACTGTCGGATACGAATACATGCATATTTCTGACCGTGCCCAGAGGAGTTGGATCCAAGAGCGCGTCGAAGCAACTGGCGTGTCCACGCCAACACCCGATTATCAGCGGCGGATCCTGCAGCGACTGGTCGAGGTGACGGGTTTTGAGCGTTATCTCAACAAGAAGTTTGTCGGTACGACGCGTTTCGGCATAGACGGCGGCGAAACGACGATCGTCGCCCTCGAGGAAATCCTTGAGCGAGGAGCCGAACTCGGCGTGTCCGAGGTTGTTCTTGGTATGGCACATCGCGGACGCCTGAATGTTCTTGGTCAGGTCATCCGGAAACCTCACCGGGCGATCTTCAGCGAATTCAAGGGAGGATCGTCTTTTCCGGACGAAGTCGAGGGTTCAGGCGATGTGAAATATCATCTTGGAACGTCATCGGACCGGGAGATAGGTGGCAGGAAGGTCCACCTGTCCCTGATCGCAAATCCGTCGCACCTCGAGATCATCGATCCCGTCGTATTGGGAAAGGTAAGAGCCAAACAGGAACAGCAAGGTGACACGGTCAACCGCTCCACCGTCCTGCCACTTCTGATCCACGGCGACGCCGCGTTCGCCGGACAGGGGGTGGTGGCAGAAAGTCTTGGTCTCTCCGGTCTCAAGGGATACCGGACAGGTGGCTCGGTCCATTTGATAATCAACAACCAAGTCGGCTTTACGACCGATCCGAGCTATTCGAGATCCTCGCCCTATCCGTCCGATGTCGCGAAAATGGTCGAGGCGCCGATCTTTCATGTAAATGGCGACGATCCGGAAGCGGTCGCACGTGTCGCCAGACTTGCGATCGAGTATCGGCAGACATTTCATAAGCCAGTCGTTATCGACCTGATCTGCTTCCGCCTTTTTGGCCACAACGAGGGTGATGAGCCGTCCTTCACGCAGCCGGAGATGTACAAGGAAATCCGTAGGCATAAGTCGACACTGGAGATTTATACGGAGCAGCTGGTGTCGAACGGCGTCGTGGACGGACGGGAAGCAGAGGACGCCGGCAAGAGGTGGGCTGAGCATCTCGATAGAGAGTTCGAGGCGTCGAAGTCATACAAGCCGGACAAGGGCGATTGGCTCGATGGAAAGTGGGCAGGTCTCGGGGCCGGCAATGCTGACTCCGAGGATGAAAATGACGGCGCTACGGGCGTTGACCTCGATAAGCTGCGAGCCATCGGCCGCAGCATAACAACCCTTCCGGATGGCTTTCGCGCGCATTCCACGGTCGTTCGTTTCCTCGACGCACGGCGGAGTGCAGTCGATGCCGGTACCGGCATCGACTGGGCGACGTCGGAGGCACTGGCTTTCGGATCCATCGCTACCGAGGGTCATCCGGTGCGCCTTTCCGGCCAGGACAGCGAACGTGGGACGTTCTCGCAACGTCATTCGGTGATCATCGATCAAGAAACCGGCACGCGCCACTCGCCTCTCGCCTCCATCACTCCGGGTCAGGCACCGTGCGAGACATTCAACTCGATGCTATCCGAACAGGGCGTCCTTGGCTTCGAATACGGATACTCGCTGGCCGAGCCGAGCACGTTGGTCCTCTGGGAGGCCCAGTTCGGTGACTTTGCGAATGGCGCCCAGGTTCTGTTCGACCAGTTCCTGTCCTCCGCACAGCGGAAGTGGTTGCGGATGTCGGGATTAGTCTGCCTGCTTCCCCACGGATACGACGGACAGGGCCCGGAACACTCCTCGGCGCGGCTGGAGCGATATCTGCAGAGTTCGGCTGAAGGCAATTGGCAGGTTGCGAACTGCTCGACTCCTGCAAACTACTTTCACATTCTGAGAAGGCAGTTGGCGCGCAATTTCCGCAAGCCTCTGATACTGATGACGCCCAAAAGTCTGCTGCGGCACAAGCGATGCAGATCGGATCTTGCCGAGCTTGCTGGCGCTACGCGGTTTCAGCGCATTCTCCGCGACGATGGCGAGAAGGACGACAGCAGCAAGGCGAAGCTTGTTGACGACCGCGGCATCCGGCGTGTGCTGCTATGTTCCGGCAAGGTCTACTACGACCTTGTCGAGGAACGAGAACGGCGCGGTATCGACGACGTCTATTTGCTCCGTGTCGAGCAACTTTATCCGTTTCCTGCCAAGGCGCTTGCAACGGAACTCGGTCGCTTCCCGACGGCAAGCATTTCGTGGTGCCAGGAGGAACCGAAGAATATGGGCGCCTGGTCGTTCGTCGAACCCTACCTCGAATGGGCCGTGACCCAAGCTCGCGGGACGGCGGGGCGTGCGAGCTACATCGGCCGACCTGCCTCCGCCTCGACCGCGACAGGCCAGATGTCGCGACATGTCGCGGAGGTGTCAATGTTCATGAATGCTGCGTTTGCAGAATAGCCGTGAAGCAATCGCACGCCGAAGGGGCCGGCGTTTCGGGAAATGCGGCGTCGTTCGAGGGCGTCGTCGGCATGCCGTGCAATTCGCAGGCTCTACGCCCAAGCCCGATCGAGTCGAACTCGCGGCGATAGCGGTCACCACGGTCGCGCGGAGGCGCCTCATGTCGATATTCAAGTTTGTCCGATCGACGGGTTGGGAGCCTGTCGAGGCTCCGCCGGTTGAGGCCGTCGCCTTCCTCCAAGCCTCCCGGCGGAGCAACAACGCAAAGCGCGGCGAAAGCCGAGGAAAATACATGGAAACGATGAAAGTGATAAAGGCGTTAGCGCACCCAGCTCGAATGGAAATCCTCGGCTGGTTGAAGGATCCGGAGACGCACTTCGGACTTCAGGACCATCCCGTCGCTATGGGCGTCTCGGCAAACCAGTTTCAGCGAAGCGGCTTGGCCCAGTCAACCGTCTCGGCTCATCTTGCGGCACTCACCGCTGCTGGCCTCTTGACCAGCAGGCGGGTTGGCCAGTGGATCTTCTACAAGCGCAACGAGGAGGCCATCACCGCATTCCTGAAACAACTGACATTCGACCTTTAGGCAGCCGAGCACAACATCTGACACCCTTTAGACCGACGCAACGTCGATAACTGCGCTACCCATGACGATGCCCTCAGCGAACTGCGGTAACCTCGACATGGGTTCCATAGGCGTCATCATTCACAGTTTCGATTAATCGAACTCGCGTTCAAATGGCGTCCAGGCTGCAAGCGGTTGCTCGATCGACGCGACAACGGAAACTACTCCAAGCAGCGCGACGCTTCGCAAGATATGTAGGAACGCCAGCCTGTCAAACCTGCATTGTGTCATGTGCATGCGTGCAGACTGACGAACGTCACGCCGTGGCGAGTGTCCGAGCCAGAGGATCTTTCGCCGCGGTCGTCGCGGATGGCCGGAACCTGTGCCGGTATTCGACTGGGGTGACATTTATCCGCCGCATGAACGCGCGCCGCAAACCAGTCTGATCCGCGAACCCGCATAGGCTTGCCACTCTCTTCAAGGGTGTGTCGCTCTCCTCGAGGATTCGTCGAGCTGCCTCCACGCGGGCGGCCTCGACATAGTCGCCGGGGGTCATCTGGGTTTCTCGTTTGAACGTCCTTGCGAAGTTGCGGGCGCTCATCCCGATGCGCGCCGCCAGTGTCTCGACGCCGAGGTCGCCCGCTATGTTGTCGACAATCCATTGAGTGATGTCGCGGATCGGACCGATTTCAGCCGCCTGTGCTTCGAGCTGCACGCTGAACTGCGACTGTCCGCCTGGACGCTGCAGGAACAGTATCAGTTCCTTCGCAACCCGCAGGGCGATGCTGCGACCGAAATCTTCTTCGACAAGCGCGAGCGCCAGATCCATGCTGGCCGTAACGCCGGCGCTTGTATAGATCGGCCCGTCCTTCACGAAGATCGTGTTGGGCTCGAGCCTGACGGTCGGAAACATACTGGCAAGCCGTGCGGTCGAGTTCCAATGCGTGGTGGCGCGGCGCCCGTCCAACAGCCCCGCCTTCCCGAGGAGGAAGGCGCCAGTGCATATCGAGGCAAGACGGCGGACATGACGTGACTCGCGGATTATCCACTGCAACAGCTCTCGATGGTCCTCGTACTGGCGAACGCCGGGGCTGCCGGCAATCAGCAGCGTGTCGAAGCCTTCCAACGTGCTCTCGATCGACATATCCGGCAGAAATCGAGTGCCGTTAAGGGCGGTCACGGGATCCATCGTCAGCGCGACGATGTCGACGCTATATCCGGAGCGGTCCCTCAGAAGCCTCGTAGCCTCCGAGAACACATCCATTGGCCCGGCCACGTCGAGCATTTGAACGCCGGGGATAGTGAGTATCGCAATACGCATGGTTTGCCCCTGCCTATGGCCGCTGGCAGGCTCAAGGCCGTCCCGGCGGCTAGAGTTTCGATCTTAGGTCGCGGTAGTGACGGGTCAAGCGATCCAAATCAAACGCCCTGTTGAGGCCGCTTGGGTTCGGAAGTACCCATGTCCTCGCTCCCGCGAAAACTTCACTCTGCGGCCCCCAATCGCAATCACCGCGGCCGCTGATTGCCGCAAACGCCGCCTTTCCCAAGAACGCGAGATTGTTCGGCGAGAAATTCCTTATCTTCGCCTCTAGTACGGGCGCCGCTTTCACATAGTCGTCGGCAATCAGTTCGGCTGCGCTCCTCGTCGCTCTCTCCACGGCCGCGGTTATTCCGCAGCCATAGAAAAGCAGTTCCTGTTCCTCCTCAGCCCTCAACAGCCGAGGCGTGAACCCGGCCAGATGCAGTACTCGCCAAAATCGGTTCGTCGGTGACGAAAAATTATGGCCGTCCCGCTCGGCGGTGGTCGCCGGATTGAGTCCGCAGAAGACAACCTGCAGACCGATCGCCAGAACGTCGGACCGCCCCCCGTTCCGAGGCAAGGCCGCACCGATATCGAGATCAACCGTCATACGATCACACCAGCGCACGACCCTCGGCGGAGATCACCGAGCCCATGTCCACGACTTCGTCCGACAGGATCATTTCGTTATGAGGCCTTCCCGACGGGATCATCGGCAAGCAGTTCTCGGTCTTCTCGACCCGGCAATCGAAGATCACCGGACCGGGAGTATTCAGCATCTGAAGGATCTTGCCGTCCAGTTCCTCTGGTTTTTCCGCCCGAATGCCGACTGCGCCGTACGCTTCGGCCAGCTTCACGAAATCCGGAAGGCTTTCCGAATAGGAATGGCTATAGCGCTCGTCGTGCAGCAACTCCTGCCATTGCCGGATCATTCCCATATATTCGTTGTTGAGGATGAATATCTTGATCGGCAGCCGGTATTGAGCGGCAGTGGACATCTCCTGCATGTTCATCAGGATCGATGCCTCGCCGGCGATATCGATGACGGTGCTGTCGGGATGGGCGAGCTGGACGCCGATCGCCGCCGGCAGGCCGTAGCCCATCGTACCGAGGCCGCCCGATGTCATCCATCGGTTTGGTTCGCTCAGATGGAAGAACTGCGCCGCCCACATTTGGTGCTGCCCGACTTCGGTCGTGACGTAGACGTCGCGATCGAGTGTCAGCGCCCGCAGGCGCTGAAGCGCATATTGCGGCTTGATAACCTCCGAGGAATTGCGATAGCCGAAAGCCTTGCGGTCGCGCCAAGCGTTGATCTGCTTCCACCACGGTGCAAGCCTATCCCTGCGATCTTCCTGATGCTGGCCGGGCCACGCGGCGATCAGGTCTTCCAGAACGGAAAGAGCATCGCCGACGATACCAACATCAACGGGAACAATCTTTCCTATGGACGAAGGGTCAATATCGACGTGTATCTTTCGTGATCCCGGAGAGAAGGCGTCGAGGCGCCCCGTCACGCGATCATCGAACCGGGCGCCGAGGCAGAGCATGACGTCGCAGTCGTGCATCGCATGATTGGCCTCGTATGCACCGTGCATACCAGGCATCCCGAGCCACAGATCGTCGGAGGCAGGAAACGCACCCAGTCCCATCAAGGTGGACGTGACCGGTGCTCCAACCATGGCAGCAAACTCCCGCAGCCGTTGGCTAGCCCTTGGTCCAGAATTGATGACGCCGCCGCCGGTGTAAAGGATCGGTCGTCTCGCCTCGGAAAGAAGCCGTACCGCCTCCATGATCGCGACCGGATCACCCTTCGTCTGGGGAGCGTATCGATGCAATGGGATCGCTTCGTCGGGAGAAAAATAGCGTCCGCGAGCGACCTGGATGTCCTTGGGAATGTCGATTAGGACCGGACCGGGCCTCCCGGTCGTCGCAATTCGATACGCCTCGTGCATGACATGAGGGAGCTCCTCAATGTTTCTGACGAGGTAGTTATGTTTCGTGCACGACCGAGTGATGCCAATCGTATCGGCCTCCTGGAATGCGTCTGTACCTATCAGGTGGGTGGGGACCTGCCCGGTGATGACGATCAGAGGGATCGAATCCATCAGGGCATCTACAATCCCGACGACGGTGTTGATCGCGCCCGGACCGCTCGTTACGAGGACGATGCCCGGTTTGCCGCTTGAACGTGCATATCCCTCTGCGGCGTGGGCGGCACCTTGCTCATGCCGTACAAGGATGTGGCGAAGCCGGGGCTCATCCAGGAGGGCGTCGTAAATCGGAAGAACCGCACCACCCGGGTACCCGAAAAGCACTTCCGCGCCCTGATCAGCCAACGCCCGGACCACCATCGCTGCGCCGGTCATTTCGTCGAAGTGCTGAGCTGCGGTCGTCTTTGAATTGATATTGATCGTCATGATAGGGTCCAGTCTTAGTGCCAAGGCTCTAGGTTCTACCGAACCAATATAGGCACGCGGAGGCTGTCCGGAATCTCAATTCCGTAGCAAAAACGGACAATCCGACGTCGTTTACGGCCAGCGCTTTCGACCGGTGTCGATGACCTCGTCGACACCACCAGTCCGGCGCTAGCTGTTGCGCCGAACCTCTGCAATCTGCATCATCACCGACCGTATGACGTCTTCGTCATGTAGCTCGCCGACGAGCAGCTTGTACCAGCTAAATCCAACCCAGAGCGCGACCTTGGCATCCACCTCATCGGCTCGCAGTTCCCCGCGGGCCGCCGCGCTGCTCAACATGCGTCGTACGTCGGCGGTACGATCGGGAAGAAACCTGTCCCGCAACGCGCTCAGCGCTTCTGGCGTGCCTTGTGCCTCGGCGATAAGGCCGCGAAGTGCCGCCCCGGCGGGGTGCGACGCCCAGAAATGCCACAGGCTGGTGGTGTATTGCTCAAGCTCGTCAATCAAGTTCCCGTTCTCTGGAACAGGGACGAAGGTCGAGCGCTCGGTGGTGTAGATTGCTATGAAAAGGTCCGCTTTGGTCGGATACCAGCGATAGATGGTGGTTTTTCCGGCACCTGCCCGACGGGCGACCTCATCGACGGAAAACCCCGCGTAGCCTCTCTCCGATATCAGATCCCTGGCAGCGGCGAGAACCGCAGTTTCGGTTTCCGGATTGCGACGCGATCCGATGGACGTTCGCTTCTTGGCGGGGACGGGTGTCGGCTTCGTGATCATTGGGAAGGCGTAGCGCAACTTCGTGGCCCCGATCAACAACGAATACGCTAGGACCGGTCGACCAGATGAGCCCGCGACGCCGATGGCTCGAAAGGACCTGCGAAGTACTGCGTTTCCCTCGCCACGAGGCCGTTCGCGAACTCCATTATGCTGACAACGTAAGAGGGCACGTCGTCGTAGGACAGGACGAACTCCGTCACCCACAGATCCCCGTTGCCCAGGATGCGCTGGACGGAGAAGCGCTTCTTGTTAGGCTGAACGAAGCGGCTTTCCTGAATCTTTCTGCGCCCGCGTATGCGCTCTCCGGACTGAGGATACTCGAGCACAGCATTCTCTTGGTAGATTTCATGCTCGAGCTCGAAATCCCCGGCGTCCGAAGCGGCCCAGTGGCGTTCGAGCCCGAGCCTCAGTTCCCGGTCCTCTATCATTGACATTGCCTCCACAGAGTCCTTCCGACCTCATTTGGCCGCCTGTACGCCTGAAACTCGGGGTATGAAGCCTGGAACACCCGTGTCGACCACGCCATTGAAGCGGATGTTCGTTGTTATGTGGCCGCGCATCTGAAGCATCGCCTCTTCCGGCAAAGTGGAAAAATCGAAGTTCTCGCCGATCCGCTTTGGGTTCACCGAGGTCGTAAGGAATGCCGTTCCCCGTTGGGCGGCCCAGGCCAGTGCAACTTGGGCCGGCGTCTGACCGGTGCGGTCGGCGATCGCGGTCACGACTGGGTCCGCAAGCAGGTTCGGAACCATCCCGTGGCCGAGAGCCGCAAAAGCCAGAAGAACAATGCCCTGCTCCTGACAGTATTCCAGCAATTCCCACTCGGGCAGATATGGATGCGCTTCCACCTGCACGATCGCAGGCTTGATCCGTGCCGCTTCCACGATCTCCTTGAGCTTTTCGAGCGAGACGTCGGAAAGACCTATCGACCGACACCGCCCACTATCCACGAGCTCCTCCAGCGCGCGCCAGGTATCGATCAGCTTGACCCCCGGATCATAAATGACGTGTCCATACTCGTCCCGTGGGTCTTTCTCCTCACCTGGGAGAAACGCGAAAGGCGTATGAATAAGGTAAGCGTCGACGTAATCGACCTTCAGGCGACGGCAACTGGCGTCAAACGCCGGTCGTACTCGTTCCGGCCGGTGATTTGTGTTCCAGAGCTTCGTGGTGACAAAAAGGTCCTCACGGCGCAGGGTTCCCGCCGCCATGGCTTCGCTGAATGCCGCGCCAACCGCTTCCTCGTTCAGATATCGTTCGGCGCAGTCGAAATGACGGAAGCCTGTCGAAAGGGCCGATCTCACCGCCTCCTTCGTCGCGACCGCGTCGGGAATGAGCGTTCCGAACCCGGCAACCGGAATTGCACCCGTGCCATGAGAAAGAGGAATCTTCTTGAAGCGGAGCATATCTGTGGTTGTCATTTGCCAATCCTTCGTTTGGGCACGAGCATTCCCGTTTCGCCTAAGCAAGACCAGCCGCGATCAGATCACGCGAGCTCCGTTGTAAAGCGGCGATGTTTTCCGGCCTATTGTACCTTGGTGTCAGCAACGACGCCGACATGAGGAGTTTGTGCTGGAAGGGCCGGCAGAGTGCCGGCCCACTCGATCTGGAGCCCGCCGGCGTACTCGGTGGGTGCAGCTGCTCCATCGCTGTGCGTCATCGCGACGTCAGCGGGTGCGCGGGCGAGGGTTTCATCAACGAAACGACGATCAGGCCAACGATTGCTGCGATGAACGTGATCCAGAAACCATCAATGTAGGCCAGTACATTCGCTTCCCGTTGGACGATCGTGGCTAGTACTCCGACCCCGCGCTTCAGGGCCTCAGCCTGTGAACCGACCGGTCCAGAGCCGGAACCAAGTTGAGCGATCGCCGAGTTCCAGCCCGGTGTCGCGCCGGTGACGTGAAGACCGATCAGGTACGAATGCAATTGCTCGCGTTGGCGCACCCAAGTCGTCATCGACGTCGCGACGGTCTCCGAACAGATCAGTCGCATCACCTGGACGTAGGCTACGAGGGAGACGGCTCGCGCCGGGTTCACATTGCTGAACAACGTTGCCACGGCGGCAAGAAAGACAATCTCTTCTCCGAAAGTCTGCAGGATCACTATCAACCGAAATTCGGGCAAGGACCAGAGGCTCGTCAATTGCGTTCCAAGCCATGCCGATATTGCGAAACACGTGAAGCCGACCATCAGGGTCGCACGTTGCTTGACCGTTCTGACCAGTGTTACGGCCGTCACGGTCGCTACGGCAAGAAGCAGAACCGCATAAGGAGCGGTAAAGTCGCCGATCTGCTCCGGACGCAGGCGGGTGACGCTGACCAGGAAATTCGGCTCCAGAAGCGAGCTTCCAAGGCTGGCAATCATGAAGCACCCGATGGCGGCGAATCCGAGCGCGATGTTTCGGTTGTAGAGGATTGAAATATGAGCCCATGGCTCCCCAACCCGTGTCTCGTGCCACAGAAAGACAGCGAAGAGAAAGCCGGTGGCAAGCAGAAGCGATACAACATAGCCGGAGCGGAACCAGTCGAGGCGGTTACCCTGGTCCAACGCGAAGTAGAGCGTTGTCAAAGCGACGCCAAAAAGCGCCATCCCGCCCCAATCGGCGCGGTCCAGAAGCTGGCGATCCACCTTCGACGGTTTACCGCCATACCAGAACAGGATGCCGATGACCGGAGCAACGATTGCTCCCTGCCAATAAAGCCACTGCCATCCAATTGTCTGCGTATAGCTGCCCGCCGTATAGAGACCGAGGTTCTGCGCGAAGGGTATTCTCAAGACGTAGAAGGAAAGAGCGAAGATCCAGTACTTTCGGTCAAGATTGCGGAAGGCCACCAGCAGCGTGGCTCCGACGAAAATACCAAGCACAACTGCTCTTATCGCATGCAACGTGACGAGAACTTCGAAGCCATGCACAAAAGGAATCGCGACCGAGAGGAGCGAATAGAGAATTGACGGCCCGATCATGACTCTCTTGACGCCAAACACGGCGATCAACCAGCCGATGCTCGGTGCGATGAGGATTTGCGGCGCCGTTGCAAAGGTGCTCAGCCACGCGCCCTCGTCGAAGCTCAAACCGAAAGCGCCTCGCAGGTCTGCGAGGCCGATACTCGCTGTCCGGACGTCGAATGCGGTCAATATCGCCGCCATGACCATGGCAACCGCTACATACCCCTGACGCGGAAGGTCGCTTGCATGACCGTTCCTAGACATGATCGTCTTCCTTTGTTGCTATTCGAGTTATGACCGACATGCCGGGACGCAGGCGGTCGAAATTCGGCTGTGCTGGATCGAGCTCGATACGGACTGTCAGGCGCTGGGCCACCTTGGTGAAGTTGCCGCTGGCATTGTCGGGAGGCAGAAGCGCGAATGTCGAACCACTTGCGGGCGAAATTCTCGAAACGATGCCATGCAAGGTTTCTCCAGGCAGAAGATCGACGGATATGTCGACCGGCTGCCCTTCGCGGACCAAGGCCAACTGGTTTTCCTTGTAGTTCGCCAGGACGTACACTTTTGGAAGCGGCACGATGGAGATGAGACTTGCGCCGGTGGCGACGTAGTTCCCCAACTGCACGTTCCGCTTTGCGACGATGCCATCCACGGGAGCGCGAACGTCGGCGTATCCGAGATCCAGCTCGCGTGCCGCGACGTCGGCCGCGGCCGTATCGACGTTCGCCTTCAGCACGTCGCGCTGTTTCGCGATCACGTCGAGCTTGACCCGTTGGGCGACCACGGTCGCATCCGTCATCTTTGAGTTTGCCAATGCCCGCTCGTGAGCTGCGGTGGCTTTCTCGAGCGTCTGAAGCGAGCTCGCTCTGCCGTCGAGACCTAGCCGCGTCTGCCGCTCAAGCTCCTTGCTCGCCTGGATTTCATCAGCGGCCGATGCCTGTTGCTGGGCAGCGGCGACATCGATTTGGGTAAGCTGGAAAGTTCGTTGGGTGTCGTTGTCCTCGAGTTGCGCTCGGGCCGCCTCAAGTCTCGCCTTTGCGGCACGAAGAGCAACTTCGAATGGCTTCCGGTCGATCGAGAACAAAAGATCGCCAGCTTTGACATGGTCATAGTCGCGAACAGAGATTCCATCGACCGTGCCCCCGACGCGAGCGCTAATTGAAGAGACGTCGGCATAAACTGCCGCGTCATCCGTGGTCTGCACGGGTCGGCTAGAAACCCACCAATCCCAATTCGCTCCGGCGCCGACAACGGCAGAGAGCGCGACCGTGATTGCCGCGGCTGGAACGATAAATGAGGACGGCGATACCCTTTTGGGTGACGGAGCCGCCTGCTGGTGGCTCTCATGCGCTCCCGGCAACGCCGTGACGTTGTTTCCCGACTGTTCGGATACTTGGTTCTTGTTTCGCAACCAGGCCATTTTCTTCGTCCATTTGGTAAATACGAGGTCGCTTTCCATCACGCCCGACCGGCGTCTTGAAAAAAGCGGCGAGGTCGAACCGCGTGGGCTTTCAGGTTCACGCGGGAATGCGGCTCGCCGTTCATCGCTTCGTAGATTGGACATACGAAGCTCCAGCCCACCTCCGCATCCTTCGACAGGAAGGCCGGCAACCGGGCCAAATTCGCTTGTGATGACCTTGGGAAAAATCCCCTGCCCGCTCCAAACCAACTTCTCGGCTGCTTGTGCATTTTTATATAAACGATACGTATCGTTCAATCAATGATACGACCTATGAAATTTCACTCACCCAGCTATTCGGCTTTGGCTGAGGGGCTCGCCGACCAAGGATGAAAGCAGGCCTACCCCGGGTCACCATTCAACCGAGATATGGGCAACACCTTCGTACAATGGCGCCGAAGGCGGTTTCGGATGTTCTGTCGTTGGAGCGGCGCAGTGGCCGTACTAGAAAGCCTATTGTCCTTAAAAAGACGGGCCTGTGCTCGGGGAGTATCCCTTATGGCTTGCCTTCTTTCAGTGAACGTCGGCCTGCCGCGCGACGTTGAGTGGCAGAACCGGATCGTCAAGACCGCAATCTGGAAATCCCCGGTTGACGGTCCGCGTATGGTCCGACGATTGAACATCGATGGCGACGGACAGGCGGATCGCATCGGACACGGCGGGGAACACCGCGCGGTGTTCGTCTACCAGATCGATTCCTACCGATATTGGGAACGACATCTGGGGCGCAGTGATTTCGTTTACGGTCAATTCGGCGAGAATTTCACCGTTGAAGGCCTCGCCGACGACGAAGTCTGTATAGGCGATCGATACCTGATCGGTGGCGCCCTATTCGAGGTAACGCAGCCGCGCGTTACCTGCTATCGCCTGGGAATTCGGATGAAGGTGCCCGAAATGGCCGCGCTGGTCGTGTCGCATGGACGGCCGGGCTTCTACCTGCGTGTTATTGAAGAAGGCGAGGTTCAGGCGGGCGACGAGATCGTAAAGACGGCTTCCGGAGACGGCGGAATGACGATCTCGGAAATCAATGCGCTGCTCTACAAGCCAGGTCATCCTGTCGATCGACTGGAACGCGCGCTACACATCCCGGCGCTCAGCGCAGGATGGCATCGCTCATTCGAAGCGTTGCTGAGACAATCGAAGGAAGGTGGAGGCGAGACAGGAAACGCTGGCCTGACCGGATCGGCGAAGCCTGCTCCGGCATGGCGCGGCTTTCGTCCATTCCGCGTGATGCGCAAATTGGAAGAGTCCGACGGCGTCACATCGCTTCGACTGGCGCCCCTGGATGGGATCCCGTTGGACAGATACCTCCCGGGCCAGTTCATCGTTCTCCAGCTGGAGCCATCCGCCGCACCCCTGATCCTTCGCAGCTATTCTTTGTCAGGCCATCAGGACGGCAAGCTTTTCAGGGTGACAATCAAGCGGGAGCCAGGGGGCGCCGCCGCAAGGTATGTACGCGAGGAACTGAAGGTCGATGATGTCGTCCAGGCGAGCGCGCCACGCGGCGAGTTCACACTAGTTCCCGGTGATGGTCCCGTAGTTCTCCTAAGTGCCGGAATAGGGATCACGCCGGTCCTGAGCATTCTACATGCTCTGGCGGCCGAGAAGTCTTCGAGGGAGATATGGTGGCTGTACGGCGCGCGCAGCAGCCTGGAGCACCCATTTGCGAGTGAAGTGAGCGAACTCCTTCGATCGCTTCCGAACGTTCGCAGCCACGTCTGCTACAGTTCGCCGACCCAGGGCGACCAGCAAGGGGTGAACTATGACTCAAAGGGACGCCTCGACAGGGCGGTACTCCGCGAGCTTGGCCTGCCGATCGAAGGCGACTTCTACATCTGCGGGCCCTCAAGTTTCATGCGTGACCTTACCGACGGACTTGAAGACCTCGGCGTCGCGCGCCGTCGCATCCATACGGAAATGTTCGGTTCGTCCTCGGCCATCAATCCTGGGATCGCGCCGTCACCGGGACGGCCACCGCGGTTCCAGAAGGGTGGCGCGGTACCGGCGCACTTGTCTCCTTCGCTCGAAGCGGCCTAGCTGTGCGATGGAACCCCGAGATCCACAATCTTCTGGAGCTAGCAGAGAAGTGCGAGGTCCCTGCACGTTGGTCCTGCCGGACCGGCGTCTGCCACACCTGCGAGACGGGAATAATATCGGGATCGGTTACCTACCAGCCGAATCCGATCGATGACGCCGCGGATGGCAATGTGCTGCTTTGCTGTTCGCAACCTCGCGGCGACATCGTCATCGACCTTTAGCGGCGCAATTCCGAAGTCAACGCACAAGGAGGATCCCGAAATGAGACCAGACATGGTGCCGGGTGCGGCTCTTCCAGACTACGAGCTGAGTGATCACACCGGCAAGCGCCGCAAGCTCTCCGATCTTCAGTCCATCTATCCCATGGTTCTGGTTCTGAGCCGCGGCAGTTTCTGTCCCAAGGATCGGCGCCAGCATGAGGGTTTGCTCCAACTTCATCGAGAGATGGAGGTTGGCTATTGCAGAATGGTGACGATCAGTACCGACACAATCGCGGAAACGCATGAATTCCGCAGCGGAGTCGGTGCGCACTGGCCGTTTCTCGCGGATCCGAGGAGGACCATTCAGAAGGACCTCGATATCGCCGAGTACACCGACGCTGTGCACAACCCGATGATCCCCCACGTCATCGTCCTCGAGCCGACACTTATCATTCACAAGGTCTATAACGGCTATTGGTTCTTCGGGCGGCCCACGGTGGAGGAACTGCGGCAGGATCTGCGCGCGGTCTGCAAGAAATCCTTCCCGGACTGGGACATCAATGCGCAAGAGTTGCGGACCGCCTGGCAAGAGGGGAAAAAGGATCGGTTCTTTCCCTACGGCAAATCCTTGGTCGATATGTTGGGCGAAGAGGAAACCTAGGACAATCTGGCTCGCCGAGGCGAATGGCAAGCAATCCCTCGTAAGCCATCCTGCGATGTGCTCTTATATAGCCTGTTGGCCAGACGGCCCGGCAGTTGGCCTCTTCCCCGGGGCGACGAGCAAGCATCCAAGTTCATTCAGTAAGATAAAGTCGAGGCGATTGAGGTAGTTCGACGGCGCCGACCTGAAGAGGCTGAACCGCTGATTTAACAAAGACAGGAACTGAGAAGCTGAACGTGGCGCCGGCCCATCGTTTGGCGACGCCCAAAGACGTCCCTTGTGGCTCTCGATAATCGTCCGGCAGATCGCCAAACCGATGCCCATGCCGTTCGGCTTGGTCGAGTGGAAAGGTTCGAACAGCTTTCCAACGGAGGCCGGGTCAAGTCCCACTCCCGCGTCACGCACTTCCAGGCTAGCGACGCCAGCGCTTTCGAGCTTCGTCCGCACCAGCAAGGACCTTGAGCGATCGTCGATCCCGTCCTCGGATGCCCGATTGGCGTCTCGGATGGTCCGCTGCGCTGTCTCGACGGCCCCGGCGACGTTTGGCGGAATGTCCCGCAGGGCTTGGTTCTCAGCTCCAGTCCGACTTGCCTCGCCCGCCGTACCGCGAGCTGAACCTCCGGGTGCTTTTTCTTCCAGACACCGTTCCGGGCATGCAACGTGCAGACCAATCGTTCCTCTCCAAGTTTGCAATCGTTGCGAGAACGCACTATCCAACCGGGCCTCGTCTCCAATATGGAGAATTCGAGTCATATTTCCTGCCGGCCGCCGTAGGCCGCGCCGCATCTCGAGTGTCAGAATGCTACGTCGTTTCTTCTCCTATTATCGCCCCTATCGCTGGCTCTTCATCCTGGATTTCAGCTGCGCGATCGTCTCCGGCCTGCTTGAACTCGGCTTTCCGATGGCGGTGAAACTGTTCATCGACCGGCTGCTTCTCAGCCAGGAATGGCTGCTCATCCTCTTCGCCTCGGCGGCACTGTTTGTTGTCTATGTGGTCAATACCGGGCTGATGGCCGTTGTCACCTACTGGGGACACATGCTCGGTATCAATATCGAAACCGACATGCGCCGCGCGGCATTCAATCATCTGCAGAAACTGTCGTTCAGCTTTTTCGACAATCAGAAGACCGGCCACATCGTCGGCCGGCTGACGAAGGATCTCGAGGAAATCGGCGAGGTTGCGCACCACGGCCCGGAAGATCTTTTCATCGCGCTGATGACCTTCGCGGGCGCGCTCCTGCTGATGTTCTCGGTCAACTGGCAGCTGGCCTTGATCACCGCCATCGTCGTCCCCTTGACCGCATGGGTCACCAGCCATTTCGGCAGCCGCATGACGCAGAATTTCCGTCGTCTCTTCGAGCGCGTCGGCAATTTCAACACGCGTATCGAAGAGAATGTCGGTGGCATCCGCGTGGTCCAGGCCTTTGCCAACGAAAGCCACGAGCGCGCGCTTTTCGAGAAAGACAATCAGAATTATCGGCGCGTGAAACTCGACGCCTACAAGCTCATGGCTGCCAGCAGCTCGCTGAGCTACATGAGCATGCGTCTCACCCAGATGGTCGTCATGATCGCCGGCGCCTATTTCGTCCTGTCAGGTGAACTGACGGCCGGCGGCTTCATCGGCTTCCTCCTGCTCGTCGGCGTATTCTTCCGCCCGGTCGAGAAGATCAACTCTGTCATCGAGACCTATCCGAAGGGGATCGCCGGCTTCCGCCGCTTCACGGAACTGATCGACACCGAGCCGGATATCGCCGACGCCCCGAATGCCGTCGCGGTCAGCCACCTCAAGGGCGAAATCGTCTACGACGATGTTTCCTTCGGATACAGCCCGCAAGCTCCGGTTTTCGAACACGTGAACCTTGCGGTCCGCGCCGGAGAGACAATTGCCTTCGTCGGCCCCTCGGGCGCCGGCAAGACAACCATCTGTTCTCTTCTGCCCCGCTTCTATGAGGTTGGTAGCGGCCGCATCATCATCGACGGCATCGACATCCGCGAGATGACCAAGACGTCCCTGCGCCAGCAGATCGGAATCGTGCAACAGGATGTCTTCCTGTTCGGCGGCACGATCCGCGAAAACATCGCCTATGGCCGGCTGGGCGCCAGCGAAGCCGAGATCGTCGAAGCCGCCCGCCAGGCACGTCTGGAGGATATGCTGGCAGGCCTGCCCGCGGGGCTCGATACGGTTATCGGCGAACGTGGCGTCAAGCTCTCAGGCGGTCAGAAGCAACGCGTCGCGATCGCCCGCATGTTCCTGAAGAACCCGCCGATCCTGATCCTCGACGAGGCGACCTCGGCACTCGATACCGAGACCGAACGGGCCATCCAGCGTTCGCTGGCGGAACTTTCCGCCGGGCGCACGACCCTCATCATCGCCCATCGCCTCGCCACCATCCAGGGTGCCGATCGCATCGTCGTCATCGACCGGCACGGCATCGTCGAGCAAGGCACACATCAGGATCTGATCGCCAAACGGGGCGCCTACAACCGTCTGCACGACGCACAAATGAGGAACGCCTGATTTAGCAACCCTTGGGCGATTGATGCACTGCAAAAAACTTGATAATTACGCACATGTTTTATAGTTGCGGAAGACAGGCATGACTTTTCAGCCGCGCATGCAGAACGAGATCGAGGGATTCTCGGTTATCGGCGGGCTGAGGCGTCGAAACTGGAACGGCATCACGGCGGACCTATGGGACGTGGAATGCGGCAGCTACGCCGGCGGCCACTATGTTGCCCGCGACCCCCGCCTGTTCATTCTGCTGGATCATCTCGGTCGCGGCCGCCCCTCGGTGAAGCTTTCGCCCAAAGCCGCGGGCGCTCCGCAGGACTGCAACCAGAGCCCGATTTCCTATATTCCGGCCGACATGGATCTATGGGTGGACGTCCGCGAAGTGCAGTTCATGCGCCACCTTGATATCCACTTCGATGCCAACATCCTCAGCCAGCGGCTGATGGAGGAGATCGACCCGCAGAAGCTCCAGGATCCGCGGCTGCTTTCTCAGATGAGCGTGTGATGGCGCTGGCGGGACTGATTGCGGCGGAACTTGCAAGCCCCTGCCCCCTGCATGATCTCTATGGCGACGGCCTTGCCTTGTCGCTTGTCATCGACGTCCTGAAAATGGCCAAGACACCGCCCCGCAAGCGCGGCGCTCTTGCCTCCTGGCAGCTCCGGCGCGCAACTGAATTCATCGAAACGAATTGCATGCGGAGCATCCGCCTGCAGGAACTGTCCGATCTGACGGGCCTGTCTCAATCCCACTTCAGCCACTCCTTCAAGGCCTCGACGGGGCTGACCCCGCACGAATGGCAGATGAATTCGCGCCTGGAATGGGCAAAGCGGTTGCTGCAGGACGACGATCACAGCCTGACGGCTGTTGCTGCCGAAACAGGCTTCTCCGATCAGGCACATTTTACGCGCGTGTTCCGCAAGCATGTCGGCACCACGCCGGCACGCTGGAAACGGGCAGCCGTGGGGTGATGCATTTTTGCAAACATTTGCCCACGATTCTCGAAATTGCCCAAAATCGTTCAACCACCACAGATCATGCCAATCCCGGCAATTAAATCTGAGTTAATTACTCACCTTATTCGGGGCTGCGGTGCGGCCTCCGGTCAAGGCTTGTAGAGTGGGGTTGCCAGGAATGCATCAAGTTAAAGGCTTTCGGAGTGTGCGGGCTGCTTTGAGCGCCAGCGTCGCGTTGGTGGGTATTTGCGCTGCCTGGACGGCGCAGGCTGAGAACGCCGACACCACGCTTGCGCCAATCGTCGTCGAAGGCAAGGCATCGAAGAACAGCGCAATCGGCCCGGTCAAGGGCTACGTCGCGAAGGATACGACCGCAGGCTCGAAGACCGACACGCCGATCAAGGAAATCCCGCAGGCAGTCTCCGTCGTCGGCACTGAGGAAATGAACGATCGCGGCGTGGTCAACAAGGTCGACGAGGCTCTGCGCTACACGCCCGGCGTAATCGCGGCTCCTTATGGCACCGATCCGGATACCGACTGGTATTACATCCGCGGTTTCGACGCGACGCAGACCGGCGTCTACCTCGACGGCCTCAACCTGTTCAGCTACGGCTTCGGCGGCTTTCAGATCGACCCGTTCATGCTCGAGCGCGTCGACGTTCTCAAGGGGCCGGCCTCTGTTCTCTATGGCGGCTCCAGCCCGGGCGGCATCATCGACATGGTGCGCAAGCGCCCGACCGACGAGCCCTACTACTATACGGAAACCGGTATCAACAGTAACGGCAACGGCTTCGGAGGCTTCGACTTTTCCGACAAGGTCGGCAGCAGCGATACGATGACCTACCGCCTAACCGGCAAGATCGCCGGCGGCGACAACTATTCGGACTACGCGCACGACCTGCGCGGCTTCATCATGCCGCAGCTTACTGTTTCACCCGATGAAGCCACCAAGCTCACCGTCTGGGCCTATGCGGGCGGGCTCGATCAGGTGCACACCGGCAACGGCTTCCTTCCCTATGAAGGCACCGTGGTCGACCGGGCCGGGGTCGGAAAAATTCGCCGCGATTTCTTCCCCGGCGAACCCGATCTCGATACCGGACGCTACAATCAGGAAATGGTCGGCTACGAATTCGAACATGAATTCGACGACGGCTGGAAGGTCACGTCGAATTTCCGTTATGGCCATCTCAACAAATACGAGTTCGGCCCCTACCCCTACCTGTGGTCGTCGCAGACCGCGCTGAACCGCATCGGTTTCGAGGGTGATACCAGCGCAGACAACGTCGCCTGGGACAATCGCGTCGAAAACGAGTTCGATCTTGGCGGCGCGACGCACAAGATCATGGCCGGGGTCGATTATCGCTACTACCGCATCGACAACGTTCAGAACTTCGTCTTCGGATCGGGCTCGATCGATGTCTTGAACCCGGTTTACGGCTTGCCGCAGGCTGCGAACGGACCGCTCTATAATGAAGTCATAGCCATGAACCAGGTGGGTATCTATGCCCAGGATCAGGTTCACTTCGGCGACGGCTGGCTGATGACCCTCAATGGCCGGTATGACTACGTCTATACCGATTTCGACAACAAGCTGACGCCTGCAAGCAGCTACAACGGCTCCGAAGGCGCCTGGAGCGGCAGGGCCGGCCTCGCCTATGAATTCGACAACGGCGTAACGCCGTATGTCAGCGCCGCCACCTTCTTCAATCCGCTGGTCGGAACGGGCACCGCCGGACCTCTCAAGCCGGAAGAGGGAGAGCAGTTCGAAGCAGGCGTCAAGTACGAGCCGACATTCTTCGACGGCACGCTGACTGCATCAGTATTCCAGATCAACAAGCGGAACTACACGGTTTCGATGACAGCGGCTCCCTACACGAAGCTGCAGCTTGGTGAGGCGGAATCCAAGGGCTTCGAACTGGAAGGCAAGGTCAACCTGAATGACAACTGGAAGGTTCTCGCTTCGCTCGCCTATACTGACGTCGAGATCACCAAGAACCCGCTGAACACCGCGCTGATTGGCAAGACACCCTACATTGTCCCCGATTACACCGCATCGCTTTGGCTCGACTACACCGTGACGACAGGAACTCTCGAAGGCCTTAGCCTTGGAGGCGGTCTCCGCTACAAGGGCCAATCCTGGGCCGACGACGTCAACACGCTGAAGGTGCCGGAATCGACAGTGTTCGACGCCGCGGTCCGCTACAAGAAGAACGACTGGGTTGCCTCGCTCAACGTGACCAACGTATTCGACAAGGTCTACGTCGAAAGCTGCGGCGGCTTGGGTGCATGCGGCTACGGCGACGCGCGCACGTTCACCTTCAAGCTCAGCAAGGTCTGGTAACGTCCGCCCAAATAGAAAAGAAGAAGGCTCCCCCGGAGCCTTTTTCGTGTGACTGGAGATCAATTTGAACAGATCGTGGCTTACGCGCAGGGCGGTATTGGTGGGAGGCGCCGCTCTTTTCGCCGGCGCGGCAACGGCACAATCGACGCAGCCAAAGGTGGCGACGCTTGATTGGGCGTTGCTGGAAACGTTGCTTGCCATCGGCGCCAACGTCGTCGCCGCAACGGAACTGCGTCAATTCCAGCAAGTGGCAGTGACGCCAGCCGTGCCGTCCAATGTTGCGGATCTTGGCCTGCGCGGCTCGCCGAACCTCGAGGCCTTGCGCCTTGCCCGCCCCGATCTGATCTTCAATTCGAATTTCTACGCCTGGGCGGACCCTCTGATGAGCCGCATTGCTCCGGTCATCGATCACGCGATCTACATGCCGGGAGAAAGCCCATATGTTTTGGCCGAACGTGCGACCCTTGAAATCGGCGATCGTCTCCAGCTTCCGGCGGCACGGCGGTTCGTCGAAGAACTAACGGCAAAGCTCGATCGTCAAAAGGCCGATTTTTCCCGCATGGCAGACGGACGGCCGGTACTGCCGATCAATCTTGGCGATGCCCGTCATTACCGCGTATTCGGATCAGACAGCATCTTCGGAGAGGTGCTAGCACGCCTTGGCCTCGTGAATGCCTGGACAGGCGCCACCAGCTATTCGGCAACGGCTCCCGTCGGCATCGAGACCCTGGTGACGATGCCTGAGGCCTGGATCGTCTTCATTCCACCCCATCCTCAGGACGCCATTGACGCCCTCCTCGGTAGCCCTTTCTGGAAGGCCCTGCCCCAGGTCCGCGAAGGACGATTCATGACAATCGGCTCGATCAATCCGTATGGCGCGCTACCCGCCGCAAGCCGTTTCGCCGATTGCCTCGCAGAAGGATTTGCGCGTGTCCGAAACGGCTAATATCGACACGCCCGTCCTGCCGCTGCGTCATCCGGCCATACCCGCGATCGCGCTCGGCGTCGCGTGTGTCATGGCCTTTGCAGCCCTTCTCGCGCTGCGGTCTCAGATTCCGGGCGATGTGACCGAAGCCACGGAACTGAACCGGCTGCTTCTTTGGCAAAGCCTCCTGCCACGCGCGGCCGTGGCGCTTCTGGCAGGGGCTGCGCTCGGCCTCGCGGGCGCCCTGTTGCAACGCGTCCTCAGAAACCCGATTGCCGATGCCTCGACGCTCGGAATAGCCTCGGGTGCCAAACTCGCATTGACGCTCGGGCTAAGCTTCTCACCGCTCCTGACCGGCATTTCGCGGGAAACGATAGCCTTCGCCGGCGGGCTGTCGGCCGTCATGCTTGTGCTCGCCCTCAGCTGGCGGCGCGGTCTCGACCCGGTGACGGTGGCAATTTCGGGCATGGTGGTCAGCATGGTCGCCGCATCCGCGAGCGTCACCCTCGTGCTTGCGCGCGGCGAATATGCGCTGTCGATCGACATATGGGGCGCAGGGGCGCTGAACCAGCAGGATTGGCGCGTTGTTGCTTCGCTCTTGCCGCAGATAGCCATCGGCGCGATAGCCGCGTTTCTGCTGCTGCGACCGCTCGACCTCCTGGCGCTGGACGACGCAGGCGCCAAAAGTCTCGGCCTCGCCCTGCATTCGGTTCGTTTCACTATCCTCGTTCTTGCGGTCTGGCTCTCGACGTCAGTCACGGCCTCGGTCGGCATCATCGGCTTCCTCGGTCTCGCAGCGCCGTCGATCGCCAGACTTTGCGGCGCCCGAAGCAGCCGCCAGGTCATCACCACGGCTCCGCTTGCCGGAGCTGCCGTCCTCTTCCTCACGGATTGCCTCACCCAGCTGCTTGGACCGGGCTTTTCCGACCTCGCCCCAACAGGCGCCGCCACCGCCCTGATCGGCGGCCCCTTGCTGCTGTGGCTGTTGCCACGCGTTCACAACCGCGCCGCAGCCGCGGCCGCCGTCCACGCTGTCCGAAAGAGGCTGAAGAGGTTCCGCGCCTTCGCCGCCCTTGGTGCGATATTGCTGGCCCTGTTGCTGCTCTCGATCTGCGTCGGACCGTCCGATGGAGGCTGGATCATTGCAACCGGCTCGCTCCTCTCGGATCTGCTTCCGTTCCGGCTGCCTCGGATTGCCGTTGCCGTCGGCGCAGGAGCCATGCTCGGCGCAACGGGTTTCATCATGCAGCGGATGACGGCCAACCCGCTCGCCAGCCCCGAAGTCCTCGGCGTCTCCTCGGGTGCCGGTGCTGGCCTTGCGGCCACCCTTCTGCTTGTCGGCTTTCCTTCCCCGCTGGTCGCGCTGACGGGCATGGCCTTGGGCGCCCTCGCCTCGTTCATCCTGACAATCGGCGTCACCCGCCGATCCGGCATTTCGGACGAAGCTTTTCTTCTCGCCGGCGTCGCCGTGAGCGCGCTCTGCATGGCTGTCATCGGCATGCTGCTCGCCCAGGGAGACATGCGAAGCTACGCGATGCTCACTTGGCTGTCGGGCTCCACCAACCGCGCCGGAGCATTCGAAGCGTGGACCGCGCTAGCCGCCGCCGCGATACTGATCGCCCCGCTGCCGATGGTGAGGCGTTGGTTCGCGATCCTGCCGCTTGGCTCCGGCATCGCGAAGGGCATCGGCATGAGGGTTGCAATGGTCCGGTTTGGCTTGGCCGCATTGGCCGCGCTGATGGCCGCCATCTCATCCTATCTGGTGGGGCCTCTCAGCTTGACGGGTTTGATCGCACCGCACCTCGCAAGACTTCTGGGCTTCCACGGCAGCCGCGATCATCTCTTTGCCGCGGTTCTGATCGGGGCTGGCCTGATGGTTGCAGCGGACTGGCTCTCGCGGATAGTGATCTATCCGTATCAGGTGCCGGTCGGGCTTTTCGCTGCGCTCATTGGTGGTCCTTACCTTCTTTGGCTGCTCGGCAAACGCGAGACGGATCGCTAGCTGCGCCAAAAGCCTGCATCCCTTGAGAACCAAGGGATGCCAGTAGTTATCCACAGCCAAAATATTAGCATTGCCTTAAATGAAAACACAGGGTAGCGTCCTTGAAGACCTGCTATTGGGGAAGCAGAACCCCGTCGCTGTTTATCCTTGACCTCCTGTGGAAACAGCATTGTATCCACCGATTTCAGGTTGTGTAACGCGTGTTTGAGCCCGGGCGAAAGGCCCGGGCTCTTTCTTGACCAAGCTCGCCCGAGCACGATCGCGACACATATTATTTGCGCTACCACTAAAATATGAGCCGAACTCACATTGACGCAACCCGACTTCGGTCGGATAGTACATGTACAGCGTGCTATGGGAGTTTGCGGCTGTGAAGGACTTTGTAAAAATTGGCAGGGCTACCCTGCTGCTTAAACAGCCGCATTTGCGTTCGCAATGGCGTAACAGTCTCGTGGGGCCCCTAACTGTCGATCTGCTGCGTGCTTTCGGCGAGGCGACGGATTATCGCGATCACCTGCAACGCAAGTCGGAGGCACCGGAAATGATCCGCTGCTACGACCAGATCTGCTGGGAGATAGAGCTGGAGTTGCTCATGACGTTGCGGCGCCTGAGGCGCCGCCAGACCGTTCACTGAGCTTGGAGCTGAAGACCGGTTTCGCTATGCCGCGGCGCCGGTATTCTTGGCACCCTCGCGCTTGAAGCCGAGGTTGGTGAGCACGGCCGAAACAAGCGGTGCGCGGTTCATCGTGTAAAGATGAAACTCCGCGAGACCACGACGGGCGAGATCTTCGATCTGCTCGGCAGCGACTTCGGCGGCAACTTTCGCCCGTTCCTCGGGCTTGTCGTCGTAACCGGCGAAACGCTCGTCCAGGAACGCCGGGATAACAGTGCCGCATGCACCCGCGAAACGCTTCAGCTGCGTCAGGTTCAGGATCGGCATGATGCCCGGCACGACCGGAATGTTGATGCCGGCGGCGCGCACCTTTTCGAGATACCGCTCAAAATTGTCGTTGTCGAAGAAGAATTGCGTCAGCGCCCGGTCGGCACCATTGTCCGCTTTCTGCTTCAGCATATCGATGTCGGCGGCACTGTCGCGGCTTTCCGGATGCTTTTCCGGATAGGCGGAGACAGAGATCTCGAAATCGCCGATTTCGCGCAGGCCCGCAACGAGCGCAGCCGCGTTCGCATAGCCGCCGGGATGCGGCTGATAGGGAGCGCCGACACCACCCGGCGCATCACCGCGCAGCGCCACGAAATGCTTGACGCCGGCCTTGCGGAAACTGTCGATGACGCCGTGCGTCTCCTCTTTCGTCGCGCCGACGCAGGTCAGATGCGATGCCGTGGCAAGCGGCGTATCCGCGAGGAACCGCGAGACCGTGGCCAGCGTCGGCGCCTTGGTGGTGCCGCCCGCGCCATAGGTCACGGACACGAAATCCGGATTCCAGTCCTGCAGCTCGCTGACCGTGTTCCACAGCTGGCCTTCCGCTTCTTCCGACTTCGGTGGAAAGAACTCGAAGGAAATGCCGATCTTGCGGCGCGCGTCGCTGTTCAAAGCCATGTCATTCTCTCCCTGCAAATGTGGGTTCGGCGCCTTCGCTCCCGGCTGAAGCCATGAGACGCCGTGGGTCACGCGCAAGCCAGACAGTGACGGTAAGTCCCTGCCCGCTTTCATGACCCGGATGAAGATCGACGATCTGCTCGACATCCAGCCCGGACTTTCGCAGCCAGTCGGACATCGACTGGTGTGAGAAGCCAAGGCGAACATGCGCATGCTCGTCGCGTAGATATTCTAGCCCGTGCGGAGCCAGATCGATGATGACGAGCCGTCCGCCCGGCCGCAGCATGCGCGCCGCTTCCCCGATCGCGATCTCTGGCTGGTCGAAGAAGTGCAGAACCTGGTGGATGGTAACGACGTCGAAATCCTGCGCCTCGAACGGCAGATTGAGGATATCGGCATGTCTCACGGATGCCTTGGTAATGCCGGACTTGTCGAGATTGGCCCGCGCCACGCTCAGCATGTCGCGGCTCGCATCGACGCCGATCGCCCGGCGATAGAGGCCGGACAACAGCTCGAGGATACGGCCTGTCCCTGTTCCAAGGTCGAGAAGCGAGTCGATCGGCTGGCTGCCTAGCAATCGGATGACGGCAGCGTCGACCTCGTCGTCAGCGGCATGCAGGCGACGAAGCTCGTCCCACTCGGCCGCATTGCGGCTGAAATAGGCCTGGGCGCGCTCGGCACGCTGGTGCTTGACGGCGGCCAGACGCTCATTGTCCCTGAGAACGACCGCATCATTCTCGGACGCGTGCGCGAGCAGATTTCGAACGAAGATGGCTGCCTTGCCGTCCTGCCTAAGCCTGAAATAGGCCCATGCACCTTCCTGATAGCGATCGATCAGATCCGCCTCGCCGAGCAGTTTCAGGTGCCGTGAAATGCGCGGTTGGGACTGGCCAAGAATTTCGGTAAGATCGGAAACAGTCAAATCGCCCGCCGCCAGGAGCGCCAGCAGACGCAGACGCGTAGGCTCGCCGGCCGCCCTGAGGACGTCCACCAACGCATCCAATCCAAGTCTGACAGGCTCACGCATATCCGATCCAATCAACATATAAAGATATCTTTATGTGAATTGGATGTAGGTGGCAAGCCGGAATTCGACCATTCACGAAATTAGCTGCGCAATTAGCGACATAGCATTCCACAAAAAAGCCCCGGCGAACCGGGGCTTCCTAATGCTACCCTTGGGCGCAGGAATATCAGCGCGTCAGGCGCTTGTAGGCCTGGCTGCCAGGGTTCAGCGCATCGGGGCCGAGGCGACGAACCTTGTCTTCCTCGTAATCCTCGAAGTTGCCTTCGAACCACTCGACGTGGCCGTCACCTTCGAAGGCGAGGATGTGCGTCGCCAGGCGGTCGAGGAACATACGATCGTGGCTGATGATGATGGCGCAGCCGGCAAAGGCCTCGAGCGCGCTCTCAAGCGCACCGAGCGTTTCCGTATCAAGGTCGTTGGTCGGTTCGTCGAGGAGCAGAACGTTACCGCCGGCCTTCAGCATCTTGGCGAGGTGAACGCGGTTGCGCTGACCACCCGAGAGATTGCCGACCTTCTGCTGCTGGTCGCCGCCCTTGAAGTTGAAGGCGCCGCAATAAGCGCGGGAGTTCATGTCGAACTTGCCGAGCTTGATGACTTCGGCGCCGCCCGAGATTTCTTCCCAGACGGTCTTGTTGCCATCGAGCGCATCGCGGCTCTGGTCGACATAGCCGAGATGCACGGTCTCGCCGATGCGGATCGAGCCCGCATCCGGCTTTTCCTGGCCGGTGATCATCTTGAACAGCGTCGACTTGCCGGCGCCGTTCGGGCCGATGATGCCGACGATACCGCCCGGCGGCAGCTTGATCGTGAGATCGTTGATCAGCGTGCGGCCTTCGAAGCCCTTGTTGATGCCGTCGAGCTCGATGACCACCTGGCCGAGACGCTCGGACACAGGAATGATGATCTGAGCGTCGCCGGGTCGGATGTTCTCGGCCGCATCCACCAGCTGCTCGTAGGCCTTGATACGGGCCTTCGACTTTGCCTGGCGGGCCTTCGGGCTGGAGGCGATCCACTCCTGTTCGCGCGACAACGCCTTCTGGCGGCCGGCTTCTTCGCGGCTTTCCTGCTGCATGCGCTTGGCCTTCGCCTGCAGATAGGCGGAGTAGTTGCCTTCGTACGGAATGCCACGGCCCCGGTCGAGCTCGAGGATCCATCCGGTGACGTTGTCGAGGAAGTAGCGATCGTGGGTAATCATCATCACGGCGCCCGGATAGTCACGCAGGTGCTTTTCAAGCCATGCGATCGTTTCGGCGTCGAGGTGGTTGGTCGGTTCGTCGAGCAGCAGCAGGTCCGGCTGCGACAGCAGCAGGCGGCAGAGCGCGATACGACGACGCTCACCACCGGACAGCAGCGTGACGTCGGCATCCTTCGGCGGGCAGCGCAGCGCTTCCATCGCCATTTCGACCTGCTGTTCGAGATCCCAGAGGTTCTGGCTATCGATGATGTCCTGGAGCTTCGCGCCTTCGTCGGCGGTCTCATCGGAATAGTTCATCATCAGTTCGTTGTAGCGGTCGAGCACGGCCTGCTTGTCGGCCACGCCTTCCATGACGTTTTCGAACGCGTTCTTAGCCGGATCGAGATGCGGTTCCTGTTCGAGGTAGCCGACGGTCGCGCCTTCGGCGAGCCAGGCTTCCCCGGTGAATTCCTTGTCTTGGCCGGCGATGATGCGCAGAACGGTCGACTTACCGGCGCCGTTCGGGCCGAGGATACCGATCTTGGCATCGGGGTAGAACGACAGGTTGACGTTCTCGAGGATTTTCTTAGCGCCGTAGGACTTGTTGAGTCCCGACATGTGATAGATGAACTGACGTGCCATTGATGAGTTGCTCCGGCGGGAATTTTAAGTTTGCCGCTATGTAGGCGAATTGGGGCCAAGGAGCAACGCGCAGCCGCCAAAAACCAGAGGCTTTTGCAATCGCGCGGCCAATTGGAGTGGCGAAAGCCATCCTTATTGAAGCTTCATATGATCAATACGGAAGAGCTGAAAATCGCTCGGCTTCGCATTAGGCACCCTCTCCAGCCCCGGCCAATCGCCACCGCTGGCCAAAGCGGCATAGAGCGGAGCCTGCTTCGCATCGACCGGCAGCGAAAACCGGCAGACGGCAACATAGTCGAAGGGCGACAATGCCGCGCGGCGAACCGAAGGCTCGGACGAAGTAAAGGCGTCGAACATGCGTCGCATACCCGGCGACGAACGGTGAAATGGCACAGAGCCGACCGACATCCCTTCGCTCCGCGTCAAGAGCACGGGCAAGGCGATGCCCTGCGGGAGGGCGATACGCCCGGCCGGAACCGCGCCGAGCACACCGAAATCCTGGCCGCTGCAGTCACTGGTGGTCATATAGTCGACAGCATCCAACGCATGAACCGGCGATGGCAGGACAAAGCGCAGGCCCTCCAGCGCAATAGCGGACACGACGGCGCACCCGGTAGCAATCCGCAGGCCTCTCCGCGACCGTGGGAAACCAACATAATAGGCAATCGCCGGCGGCAGAAACGGCGGCGTGAGTGCGATCGGGAAGCGGATGTTGCGCGTAATGGCCAAGGTCAGAAGCAACGCGGTCAGCGCCATGGCGAACGCGATGGCGACACCGATTTTTCCCAACCTGATTTGAGCAAGCACAAACGGCACGGCCAGAAAGGCGCTGGCAATGCAAAGCGCCAGCAACGCCACGACAAAGTACTGGCCGTTCTCGTACAGAGAGAGGAAACTCTTTTCCTGCCAGATGCGCGAGAACCAGAGAGCCCGGGACACCGGATCGATCATATCGTAGGGGCCGTTGAGGCAGCGCGGAAACAGCCAGGCAGCCAGACCGAGCACCAACAATCCCGGCAGACCTAGCCACAAAAGCCGCGCGATCGCGGAGGCGCGCGCAGGCAGCGCCCACGCCGCGCAAGCCAGAGAACCGGATATTCCGATGATGAGAAACAGGTAGGGCGCAGAGAAGGCATCGCATTGCGTCGAGAGGACGCCAACCGGACCAATGAAGGCCAGCGCAGCGAATACGGCAACGGCAATCATTCCGGCACCGACAGCGACCAGCATGGTGCGCGAACCCTGAACACCCGCGACATAGCTGAGAACCAGCAAGCCATAGGCGGCGACGATCAGTGGCAGGCATTCCAGTCCGATAACAATGGAGAGCGCGCCCGCAGCACCGACGAACAGTCCCCCCAGGCGATCCCAGCGAACAAATCCAGCCATCATCAGCATCATCGAGACGAGCTGCGCATTGTGATGATCGATCCGGCCTGGCACGAATTCGAAAACAGCTACGGCCATCAATACGGTCATCAACATCAATGTCAGCACCCACGATGTCGGCGACAGCGGCATACTGCCCATCAACCGCCTCACTATGAAAGCGACGGTCAGGCAGTAAAGTGCCAGCATCACGGGAGGCCAGATGTGAAAGGCGAGCCCGAGGACGTGATCGAGAGACGTGAACGGCCGAAACATGGTCGCGATGGCGACGTAGGGCAAATCGATCAATCTCGACCACGGCGAGATGTACACTTCCGGCATCGAGATAGAAGGCAGCGTGAGATCGAACCACCGCCCCGCTGGCGACATCAGAGATCGGATTTGCAATTCACGCATCTGGTCATCGACATCGCCGACGAATAGCACGCCGTCAGCAAGGTCGAACAAAACGATGGCGAGCGCGGTCACGTAGATCGCGAAGAACGTGACGAAGAAAGATCTGCGGTCGGCTGCAGCATCCAGATCGGGCCGCGTTAAAGCTGCATCCATGTCGAAATCCGTCGGGCAACTGGTCGCAGTAGCTTGCTTGGGTCCGATTAATATTCCGCTACGTCGTCAACCGCGCATAGCCCACCATTCAAAATCCAGCCGCGTCGACAATCCCCTCGTTGCAACCGAACGAGGTGCGGCCCGCGCCCTGGATCAGATCGCCCAGGCTTTTCTTTTCGTCACCGGTTGCCTCCTCAGACAAACCGATCGTCAATTCGCTGATGACGCGATTCTGGCCGGCGCGGTGGCAGCTCATCTTCACCCGGTCACTCGCTCCGGGCCCGAAACTCTTGTCGAACGCCTCTTTGATCTGCTCCGCCGTCACCGACTTTCCAATGTTGGCAGCGAAGAGATCGCGAACGGCGGACGCGTTCAATTCGCCGACAAGCCGGACCGCCGTGGAAAAATAGGCATCGGCGCTGAGACCGGTGCAGGTCCCGTGCTTCAACCATTCATGACGCTCGAGGCCCGACTGCGTGCCGGGCATTGCCTTGTCGAGCGCGGCTTTCGACGCATCCGACAGCGACACCTCGGGCAACTCGTTCCAGTCACCATCCTTGTCGGCGGTACGTAGGCTTTCCTTGACGTCACAATAGTTCTGGCGCATCGGCCAGAGCCCATGCAGCGAGAAATTCGTGGCGTCGAACCGCTCCTTTGTCTGATTGCGGCATTCCGCCTTGCGCTGGTTGGTCTCACAGAAGGAAGGCTGCCAGCTGGCAGCCAGGATGAAACGGGTCTTTCCGCCCATTTGCTGCGCCATCGCACCGCTTGCGACGGCAGCGGATATAGTCAGCACGAAGAGATGCTTCACCAGCCCACGCATGCAACCTCCCAAGGAACAACTCATGAACATGGAAGCATGCGACTTCATGCTTCGCAAGGGCAATTGCGCCCTGTCGCAAAATTCCCACGAGAGACCGATCCTATCGATTGCATTTGCCGGCTGTTCTGTTCTTCTCCGCGGCGGAGGGACTCAATGTTCGACACCACGGAAAGGCTCGCCTTGGCGGGTGCATCACTTGCATTTCATCATCAGGAAGCGGTCAGCGTGCCGCGCGGCATTCTCCTAGTCTGCCACGGCCTGGCAGAGCATTCGAAGCGCTACGGCGGCTTTGCACATGCCATGGCTGCCTGCGGCTACCACGTCTACGCGCACGATCATCGCGGCCACGGCGAGACGGCCGCACCTGATGCGCCGCTCGGTCGCTTTGCCCGCCGCAACGGCGTCGACCGCGTCATCGATGACGTCGTCGCGATGCGCGATTTCGCAGTCAGCCGTCATGGAGCCCTCCCCGTTGTCCTTTTTGGTCACTCGATGGGCGGGCTGGTCGCGCTCAACGCAGCCGTCTCCCATGCCAGCAAAATCGACGCGGTGGCCGTCTGGAACTCGAATTTCCATCCCGGCATCGCCGGTCGGGCTGCGCAAGCGATCCTCCTGACCGAGCAAGCGCTGAAAGGCTCGGATGTGCCGAGCGGCCTGTTACCAAGGTTGACCTTCGGCACCTGGGCCCAATCAGTTACGCCTCGACGAACGGATTTCGATTGGCTGTCGCGAGATCCGGATCACGTGGACAAATATATCGCCGACCCGCTGTGCGGCTTTGACGCCTCCGTTTCCCTGTGGCTAGACGTCTTCAAGCTGACGTTTCGCGCCCCGCGGCGCGAATGGCTGTCTAGGCTCCCGACCAACATCCCTCTCCACCTTGTCGGAGGAGACCACGACCCGGCAACGGAAAACGGCAACGCCGTCCTATGGCTATCAAACCATTTGAAAGCCTCAGGCTTCTCCCGTATCACCACGCAAATATATCAAGGGATGCGCCACGAGACGTTGAACGAGATCGGCGCGGATGAAGCGATCGCAGCGTTTGCCGATTGGTGCGACGATGCCGTGGCTCGGTCCTGAACAAGAGGACTGAAAGATGAGCAACCGCCAACCATCACCGCCCGTATCCGCTTCGTCGGAAGTCATGATGGGACTCGTACTGATGTCCCTTTCGGTGCTGGTCTCGCCGATCATCGACATCTTCTCGAAACTTGCGATCGCCACCGTGCCGTCAGCCGAGATCACCGCTGCTCGCTTCGCGGTTCAGGCACTCTGCATGCTGCCCATCGTGCTCTGGCGGCGAAACCTGATGGACACGACCTGGAAACAGAGTTTCTTCCACGCGATCCGTGGCGCCATCATCACCGTGTCGATGATCTCTTTCGTGACGACGCTGAAGTACATGCCGGTTGCCGACGCGATCGCCATCTTCTTCGTTGAGCCGATCATCCTGACGATCCTGAGCAGCCTGTTTCTCAAGGAAACGATCGGCTGGCGGCGCTACACGGCCTGCGCGGTCGGTTTTGCCGGCGCGATCCTGATCATCCAGCCGAGCTTCCAGGAAGTCGGCTACGTCGCGCTGCTTCCCGTCGTCAGCGCCGTCTGCATCGCAATCTCGGCGATGATGAACCGGGCGCTTGCGCAGCGCGAAGACCCCTGGGTCATGCAGTTTCACATGGGGCTGTGGGGTCTCCTGATCTGCGTGATCATCCTTGTGCTCGGCCATGGCAGCGGTTCGGACGTGTTCGATCCGGTCATGCCGGACACGCGCGCGTCTCTTTATCTGCTCGGCGTCGGCGTCACCGCCGCGATCGCCGGCATTCTTGGCGTCTATGCCTACCGGTCAGCACCGGCATCGACGCTGGCTCCGCTGCAATATTTCGAGATCGTCTCGGCGACCCTGTTTGCGTGGCTGGTGTTCGGCGACTTCCCGGATGCGATCAAGTGGCTCGGCATCTTCATCATCATGGGATCCGGCTTCTACATCATCTGGCGAGAACGCCGCTTTGCATCCAAGCCCGTATCCGATACATCTCAATCCACGCGGGCACCCTGACCTGATCTTGGGAGGAACATGACGGAGACCCTGCTTGAGGCGCCGCCGCTGAGCGGCATCCGTGTGATCGAACTTGCCCGCGTGCTTGCCGGCCCATGGGCCGGGCAGATGCTCGCCGATCTGGGCGCCGACGTCATCAAGATCGAGAATCCGGACGGTGGGGACGATACACGCCATTGGGGCCCGCCCTTTGTCGAGGGGGCAGACGGCGAAAACCTGTCGGCCGCCTACTACCATTCCACCAATCGCGGAAAGCGCTCCGTCATCGCCGACTTCAGAACCCCTGAAGGCCAGGAGCTCGTCCGTCGCCTCGTCGCGACCGCCGATGTCGTTATCGAGAACTTCAAGCTCGGCGGGCTGACCAAGTACGGCCTCGACTACGAGAGCCTCCGGGCGACCAATCCGAAGCTCGTCTACTGCTCGATCACCGGATTCGGTCAGACAGGCCCCTACGCCAATCTCGCCGGCTACGACTATATCGTACAGGGCATGTCCGGCTTCATGTCCATCACCGGCGAAGCCGACGGCCAGCCGATGAAAGCAGGCGTTGCGATCGCCGATATCTTTACCGGCATCTACGCGGTTTCAGCCATCGAGGCGGCCCTCATCCACGCCCTCAAGAGCGGCCACGGCCAGCATATCGACATGGCATTGCTCGATGTGCAGGCCGCTGTGCTCGCCAACCAGAACATGAACTACCTCATTTCAGGCCAGGCACCGACCCGGCTCGGTAACGCCCATCCGAACATTTCGCCCTACGAAGTGGTTCCCACCGCCGATGGCTATCTCATCCTTGCCGTCGGCAACGATGGCCAGTTCAAGCGCCTGTGCGCGATCCTCGGACTGTCGGACATGGCTGATGATGCGCGGTTCTCGACCAACAGGGCGCGCGTTGCAAATCGCAACGAGGTGCGTAGCCGTGTTTCGGCGGAGACGCTGAAGCTGCCGAAGGCTGACCTGCTTGCAGCATGCGAGGCCAATGCGGTGCCAGCAGGCGCCATCAACAGCATCGAGGAAATGTTTGCCGATCCGCAGGTCAAGGCACGCGGCTTGCGCGTCGACCTCGCCGACTGCGCGGGAACAATGATACCCGGTGTGAGGACGCCGGTCGTGCTGTCGCGAACGCCGCTGCGCTATGAACGGCCAAGCCCGCGTCTCGGCGAACACCAGGAGGAGGTTCTGGCGGAACTCGCCAAACTGGAGGGAGAAAAATGAAGCGAACGGGCGGAGAACTGATCGTCGAGGCATTGAAGGCAAACGGGGTGAAACGCCTCTCCTGCGTTCCCGGCGAGAGTTTTCTCGCCGTCCTCGACGCGCTCCATGACAGCGAGATCGAGGTGATGGTTTGCCGCCAGGAGGGCGGCGCCGCTATGATTGCCGATGCCTGGGGGCGGCTCACCGGCGAGCCCGGCATCTGCATGGTCACCCGTGGTCCAGGCGCCACCAACGCTACCGCCGGCCTGCATATTGCCCGGCAGGATTCGATCCCAATGATCCTCTTCATCGGTCAGGTCCAGCGCGATGCCCGCGAACGCGAGGCCTTCCAGGAGGTCGAGTTCCGTCGCGCGCTGACCGAATACGCCAAATGGGTCGGCGAGATTGAGGATGCCAGCCGCATTCCGGAATTCGTCACCCGCGCCTTCACGCTTGCCACCTCGGGTCGCCCCGGCCCCGTCGTCCTGTCACTGCCCGAGGACATGCTGCGCGATGAGGTCGAAGCACCCCGCGCCAGGCGCTACGCGCGCGTCGAGGCGCATCCGGGCCGAAGCCAGGTCGACGACTTCTATATCAGGCTGTTAAAGGCCGAGCGTCCGATGATGATCCTCGGCGGTACACGCTGGGATGCCGACGCCTTCGCTGACATCGCCACGTTCGCCCAGCGCTTCAATCTGCCCGTCGGCTGCTCCTTCCGCCGCCAGATGCTCTTCGACCATCTGCATCCCTGCTATGCCGGCGATATCGGCGTCGGCATCAATCCCGAGCTGGCGCGCGAGATCAAGGAAAGCGACCTCCTGATCCTGCTCGGCGGCCGCATGTCGGAAATGCCGTCCTCCGGCTACACGCTGATCGACATTCCCTACCCGCAGCAGCAACTCGTCCACATCCATCCCGACCCGTCCGAACTCGGCCGCGTCTACCGGCCCGACCTGGCGATCACGGCGAGCCCGGAGGATTTCGTGGCAGCACTTGCCGATCTCGAGGCGCCGGGAGAGGCCCGCTGGGCCGAGCGCACCCAGCGCATGCACCAGTCCTATCTCGCATGGTCGACACCGCCAACGTCGGGACCGGGCGACGTTCACATGGGGCCGATCATGGCGTGGCTCGAGGAAAATACCCGTGGCGACACCATCTTCACCAACGGCGCCGGAAACTACGCGGTCTGGCAGCACCGCTACCATCGCTTTCGCCAGTTCAACACGCAGGTAGCGCCGACATCGGGCTCGATGGGCTACAGCCTGCCGGCGGCGGTCGCCGCCAAGGCGCTCTTTCCCGAGCGCGAGGTGATCTGCTTCGCTGGCGATGGCTGCTTCCTGATGCATGGCCAGGAATTCGCGACCGCCATGCGCTACAAGCTTCCGTTCATCACGCTTGTTGTCAACAACGGCATGTACGGCACGATCCGCATGCATCAGGAGCGCGAATACCCCGGCCGCGTCAGCGGCACGGGTCTGACCAACCCGGATTTTGCGGCACTCGCCCGCGCCTATGGCGGCCATGGCGAGACGGTTGAACGAACCGAGGAATTCGCTGCCGCGTTCGAGCGTGCACGGGCCAGCGGCAAGCCATCGATCATCGATATCAAGCTCGATCCGGAAGCGATCACGCCGACCCGCACCCTGTCGGAAATCGCGCAAACAAGAAGCCGGTGAGACCGTGAGCTGTGCCCGGCGCTGGAAATATCCAGCGTCCGGGCAGTTCACATACCCACCGGCTTCGAAACTCGACCTTCGACCGATATCAGTCGAGGGCAGCCGTAACCGTGAACTCGACCTTGTACTTCGGCGCAGCAAGCTTGGCTTCGCTGGTTGCACGTGCCGGCGTGTTGGCCGGATCGACCCAAGCTTCCCAGGCAGCGTTCATTTCAGCGAAGTAGGACATGTCGGAGAGGTAGATCAGCGTCTGCAGGATCTTCGACTTGTTCGAACCAGCAGCTGCGAGCAGGCGGTCAACTTCAGCCAGGGCGAACTTGCACTGTTCGGTAACGGTTTCGCCTTCGCCAACCTGACCTGCGAGATAGACCGTGTTGCCGTGAACGACTGCACCGCTCATGCGGGCGCCGGCGTCGATGCGCTTGATGCTCATGATGTTCTCCTTGTTTTGTAAATGAAAGGCGCCGCTCGATAAGCGACGCCGCAGTATCTTCTTGCGAGCCTGATCAGGTGCGAATGTGATGCGTCTTCTGATAGATCGCGGTCGAGCGGGCGCCCGAGCGGCAATAGCCGAGCATCGGACGCGGGAACTCGTCGAGCGCGTCCACCATGCCGGCCACGGCTTCCTCGGTCACACCCATCGGGCCAACCGGCACGTGGGCGATGTCGAGCCCGAGTTCCTTTGCGCGCGCTTCAATCACGGCGAACGGCGTCTGGTCCATGCTTTCCTGGTCCGGACGGTGGCAGACGATGGACTTGAAGCCCAAAGCCTTGATCTGGTCGAGATCGTCGACCGTGATCTGGCCCGATACCGAATATTCGTCATCGATTTGGCGAATGTCCATCGCTAATCCTCCTGAAATTACGGGCTGAATGACTACGCCGCCGACAGTCCAGCGTCAACCGCAGATCACTCACACGAAGGCGAAGCTCAGGCCGTATTCCCGGCTTTCGCCTGGCGCCAGCATCACGAATTCTCCGGCGGCTTCAAGCTCGCCGCGAGGCACCCACCGATGCGATACCGGCTCGATGCCGAGGACATCCGCCGGTGCCTTCTGGTTTCGCCAGACTTGCAGATGCGGAAGCGTCTCCGCCAGCACCCTGACGCGCAGCGTCTTGCCGCCGACGGCCGCCATCGGACCAAGCCGAACTTCCGCGAACTGTCCCTGCGTCGCCGGCGCCTCCACGCAGAAGATGTCGCCGAGTTCTTCGCCGAATCGCCAATTGAAGCCACCGTTCTCGAGCATTGCTCCCTCGAGGCGCGTTTCATCGTCGAACCATTTTCCGCCGATGTTCATGTGGTACATCAGAAAGGCCGGCGTGGTGCGGTCGCTCGTGTTGGTGACTTTGTCCCTGAGATGCGTTTCACCGGTGCTTCCGTCGATGAACCAGTGGCGGTCGATGCGAGCGGTCAGCCCTTCAACCGTTTTCACTTCGATCTCGGCCCGGCACTCGGCATTTCCATTTTCAAACGTCGTCGAGAGTATCCTTGCCGCATGCCCCGCAGCCGATCCGTGCAGCGGAAACACCCCGCCTTCGATGCCGGGAATAGGCTCGCGGTGGCGGATATGGTCGGGGCCGCAGGTAAACAGAAAGCCCTGAACAGAATGCGATATGCGTGCATCCCCATCGTCAGGCACCGCTGCCTTGGGCGCGATATCGACGCCTTCCACGATACAGCCGCCGATGTCCATCAGCGATGTTTCATCGAGCATCAGGCGTGGCCCTTTGGCCGCAGCAAATTCCATGGCGACGTTTCTCCCCTTCACGTTGCGGTAGGGTTAGGGCGCGCGCCGCTTTCCGTCAATCAGAAGCGCTCTTGAAGAAGCAACAAGTCCCAGGGAACTGTCTAGCGGTTTCAAATGTTTATGAGTAAAGGGAAAATCACGAGTTTTTTATCTTTTGTTCAGCACGATTTCATAAATTCCACACTAGCGTCAAAATTCGCGGGTGTGTGTCGGCCAAGTCACTGAAGGATACGAAGACGTGAATCGCTTTCTGAAATTGGCATCGCTTGGAGCATTTGTTGCGCTCGCCGTCTCGGCTGCAGCGCCCAGTGCCGATGCGCAGCAATACCGTCGCCAGGGCAGCGTCGTGTTCGTGACTCCGAATGGCGAGATCCTCGACTACGTGCCTTCAGGCACCGGCTACGCGCGCGACCGCCGCGGAAACCGCGTGCTCGTCGATCCCTATGGCAACATCATCGCCACCGAAGCGCGCGCCACGGGCTACTATCCGCGCCCGCCCGCCCGCGAGGTCTACAACAACGATCCATACGGCGACGACGCCTATGGCGATACCCGATATTCCGAACGCGGCGCCGTCACCGGCTCGATACCGCGCGACGCCGCGATCGATCGGCAGCCGCTCGACGAGCAACCTTACCCGCAAGCCAATGACGACTACGCATCGATCGATCAGGATCAGCAGCGGCCGGAGGTCACGCAACCGAGGCAGCCTGAGCCGGTTATCTCGCTCAAGAACAAGTCGAAGACCGAGATCGTCGCCTTGCAGGTGTTCCTCGACCGCGCCGGCGTCTCGCCAGGCGCGATCGACGGCCACATGGGCGCCAATGTCACCAAGGCGATCTACGCCTATCAACAGATGACCGGCGAGACGCTCGATCCGAACAATACCGACGCGATTCTCGAACAACTCAGGATGTCGGGCGGCATGCCGCTCGTCAGCTACACGATCACCCCTGCCGACGCCGCCGGTCCTTATGTCGCGGAAATCCCCGAGGATTACGCGCACAAGGCGATGTTGACCTCGCTCGCCTTCACCTCGACCACCGAGGCTCTGGCCGAGCGCTTCCACATGGACGAAGGCTTCCTCAAGGAAATCAATCCCGGCGTCGACTTCACCGTCCCGGGCACCATCATCAAGGTCGTCAATCCCGGCGAGATGAAGTCCGGAACCGTCGCCCGCATCATTGCCGACAAGGGCAAGAAGCAGGTCTTCGCCTATGATGCGTCCGGCACGCTGATCGCCGCCTACCCCGCCTCGATCGGCTCGAACGATACGCCGTCGCCGTCTGGCACCGTGACAGTCGAGCGTGTCGCCTTCAACCCGGGCTACACCTACAATCCGAAGATCAACTTCCAGCAGGGCGCAAACGACAAAATCCTGAACATTCCGCCGGGCCCGAACGGCCCTGTTGGTACGGTCTGGATGGCGCTCTCCAAGCCGACTTACGGCATCCACGGCACGCCGGAACCGTCGAAAATCGGCCGGACGCAAAGCCATGGCTGCATTCGCCTGACCAATTGGGACGCCACAGAACTGGCAAAGATGGTGAAACCCGGCGTCACGGTCGAATTCGTCGACTGATAGGTCTGGCGGCCGGACGACCGGCCGCTTTCCAGGCACCTTCCGCTATAAATCGACGCGTCCGGAACCAAACCGCCCCTTCCCTCGTTAGAGCGAAATTGAGGCGGATTGGGTCGGGAGAGTGAGTAATGGCGCGTCAGACATACTGGAAGGGCTATCTCAAGCTCTCGCTGGTCACCGCAGCTGTGTCTCTGACCCCCGCCACGACGGACAGCAACCAGCTACGCTTCCACGTCCTCAACCGAAAAACAAAAAATCGCGTCGAAAGCCGCTACGTCGACAACGTGACGCATAAACCGGTCTCCGATAAGGACCAGGTCAAGGGATATCCGCGCAGCGAGGACGACTACGTCATCCTTGAAGACGAAGAATTGGACGGTGTCGCACTCGAAAGCACGCGCACCATCGATATCGATACCTTCGTGCCGCGCGGCTCTATCGATTGGATCTGGTACGACAAGCCGCATTTTCTCGCGCCCGAAGACAAGGTCGGCGTCGAAGCCTTCTGCGTCATCCGCGAGGCCATGCGCGCCAGCAACGTCGTCGGTATCGCGCGCCTGGTTCTTTACCGGCGCGAGCGTGCCGTTCTGCTCGAACCGCAAGGCAAGGGCATCGTGCTCTGGACGCTGCATTTCGGTGACGAGGTGCGTGCCCCCGCGGCCGCGCTGGAGATCGATAGCAAGATGGACGCCACCGTGCTGTCGCTCATGACCAAGCTCGTGAAGGACCGGACCGAAGAGTGGAAGACGACGATGGTGCAGGACCCGGTCCAGAAGCGCCTGAAGGCCATGATCCGCGCGAAGCAGAAAAGCATGGCAAAGGCAGCGCCGATCTCGACCAAGCGTCCAGCCACCAAACCGACAGGCAATGTGGTGAACATCATGGACGCCTTGAAGAAGAGCCTTACCAAGGAAAACCAGCGTCCGAAGCCACACTGAAGGCGCGATCTACTTCAGCTTCTGCAACGGCAATGCTGCATCGAAAAACCCGGCCCATGGATCGGTCCGCAGGGTCTGCAACCGGATAGGCGAATTGGCAATCGTGAAATAAGCCGGCCCGATATCATCGGTCAGTTCTTCCCAACCGAGCGGCATCGAAACGGGGGCGCCTTTTCTGGCGCGCGGCGAATAGGCAGCCACCGCGGTATTGCCGCGTCCGTTGCGTAGATAGTCGACGAAGATCTTTCCGTTTCGTTTGGCTTTGGTGGCGGTTGCGAGGTATTTGTCGGGACTGTCCTTGGACATGGAATCGGCCAATGCCTTCGCGAATGCCTTGACCTGCACCCAATTGGCCTTCGGCGCCAGCGGCGTGACCACATGCAGCCCCTTCCCACCCGAGGTCTTGACGAAGGCCGCAAGTCCACTCGCTTCCAGGCGCTGCTTCAGCTCCTGCGCTGCCGCAATCACCTCACCCCAGGAAACATCGTCAGCTGGATCGAGGTCCATCGTGATGATATCGGGCTTCTCCCAATTGGCGGTCGTCGAACCCCAGGGGTGGATCTCCAGAACGGCCGACTGCACGAGAGCGACAAGCCCGTCGAAATCGGCAATCCGGAGCAGCTTTTCTCCACCGCGATCCTTCGGATCGACGATCTGCTCGATGTGCGCGTTCATGCCTTTCCAGGCGTGTTTCTGGAAGAATTTCTGACCGCCAATCCCATCGGGACACCGCAGCAATGCCAGCGGGCGCTGAACGACGAACGGCCGGATGAACTGCCAAACCTGCGCATAATAGTCGGCAAGTCCCTGCTTGGTGACACCTTCGTCGGGCCAGTAGATTCTGTCCGGATGCGTGAGCGACACGTCTGATTGAGGCGTTTCGATCGTTGGCTTTGTGTCTGCTTCCAATGTGACCTCTCCCGCCGGCTTGTCGTCGCGCAGTCCGCGAAAAGCCGCGTGACGCAGTTTATGGTCCGACGACCATGCCTGAAACTCGATCTCTGCCACCAGCTTGGGCTTGACGTAGACAAGACCACGCCGCTCATCCGCACTCAACGCGTTATCGAAAGGGCTCTTCTTCTGTTCGATCTTCGATAGGTCCTCATAGAGAGATTGAGCAAGCGTGACGCTGTAGCCCGTCCCGACGCGGCCGGCATGCATCAACTTACCGCCCTCGTAATAGCCCATGGCCAGAGAACCGATCGCCTGTTTGGTTGCGGTCGACGGCACGTAGCCGCCGATCACCAGTTCCTGCCGCTTCGAGCACTTGGACTTCACCCAATCGCCGGAGCGACCCGAGGTATAGGCGCTATCCTCCCGCTTGGAGATGATGCCTTCCAGGGCGAGGTTGCGGGCATGCTCGAGCACGACGCTGCCTTTCTCCGAGAAATGCATGCTGAACCGCAAGAGCTCGTCATCCTCGGCAATCAGCGTCTCAAGCACACGTTTGCGATCGAGCAGCTTGGCTTCGCGGATGTCGTGGCCATCGAGATACAGGAGATCGAAAGCATAGAACTTGAAGCGGTCGGAGCGGCCTTCGCTGAGATCGCTTTGCAAGGCGGAAAAGTCCGATGCCCCGTTCGCCTGTTCGACGACAAGCTCACCGTCGAGTATCGCCGTCTTGAGCGGCAGCTTCGCAAAGGCCTTCAGGATTGGCTCGCCAAACTTTTCGGTCCAGTCCAGCCCGTTGCGGGTCAGCATCACGACGTGGCCGTTCTCTATCCTGATCTGCAGCCGGTAGCCGTCGAACTTGATTTCGTGGATCCACCCCTCGCCGCCGGGCGGCGAAGCCTTGAGCTTCGCCAGCTCCGGTTCGACGAAATCCGGCATTTCGGCCTTATGCGCTCCATCCGGCCATCCGCGCTTGAACGATGAGACGCGCTTGGCGGCAGGTTTATCAGTCGTCTCCGCCTTGCCATTCGGTCGCGAATTCCATGTCGCGTCAGGATTCTTGGCAACCTGCTCGATCTTGCGACCGGTCTTGGCCGACTCCGGCCGCTGCTTCAGGATGTCTCCCTTGTGTCGGGCCTCTTCGTCCTCGGCCTTTATCAGCAGCCAGTTCTCCCGGCTTTCGCCCGGCTTGCCATGCATTCGCACGAGGTGCCAGCGCCCCTTCAGCTTCTCGCCGTCGAGATCGAATTCGATGTGGCCTTTCTTGTAAGCCTTGTGAATGTCGCCATGCGGCGCCCATGTGCCGCGATCCCAGACAATGACAGTCCCGCCCCCATACTGACCCTTCGGGATGATCCCTTCGAAATCCCCGTATTCGAGCGGATGATCCTCGACATGGACGGCCAATCGCTTCTCGTCGGGATTGAGGCTGGGGCCGCGCGTAACCGCCCAGCTTTTCAGGACGCCATCCATTTCCAGCCGGAAATCATAGTGGAGCCGCGTCGCATCGTGCTTCTGCACGACAAAACTCAAGACATTGTCCGTGGCTGCCGCCGGCTTGCGCGCCCCGCGCGGCTCCGGACTGACCTTGAAGTTGCGCTTCGCCTGATAGGTCTCAAGCGGCATGATCAGCTGGCTTTCTTCGATCGGCTACCGCCACCGCCGCGCGAAGGCACCTTTCCGGGAGCCTTGCCCTCGCCAAGCTTGGCGCTCTGGCGAAGCGCTTCCATGAGATCGATCACCTTGCCTTGGGGCCGAGTTTTTTGTTTCGGCGGAGCCCGTCCTTCGATCTTCGCCTTGACCAGCTCACCCAACGCTGCCTCGTAGCGATCCTCGTAACTCTCGGGTTTGAACTCACCCTTCTTCGTTCCGATGATGTGTCCGGCGAGCTCCAGCATCTCCTTGTCGAACTTCATTTCGGGAATGTCCTTGAAGACCGTGTCGGCGCTGCGGACTTCGTAGTCGTAGCTCAGCGTGGTGGCGACGATGCAATCGTCCTGGGGACGGATCAGTACGGTGCGGTTTTTGCGGAAGAGGACTGCTTCGGCGATCGCGGCAACCTTCTGATCCCGCATTGCGCGCATGATCAGACTCAGCGCCTCGCTATCGTCGTCGCTGACAGGCGCGAGATAGTAGGCCTTGTCAAAATACAGCTTGTTAATCTCTTGATAGGGAACGAAACTCTGGACGTTCAGCAGTTTATTGCTCTCCGGCGCGAGGTCGGAGATCTCGCTGCCCTCGATCATGACATAATCGCCGTTCTCAAGTTGGTAGCCTTTGACCTGGTCGTCCTTCTCGACGGGCTGGCCCGTTTCGGCGTCGACGAACTGGCGCTCGACGCGGTGACCGGTCTTTCGATTGATGATGTTGAACGATATCCGCTCCGACACCGATACGGCGGTGTAAAGACCGACCGCACAGGTGAGGTCACCGACCTTCAGATGGCCTTTCCAACTTGCACGCGCTGCCATGACGAAACCCCTCTCATTTTTCGCCTTGCTGCCTGCCCTTGCGCCGTTCGTCGAGCGCGATGATCTTTTCGACGGAAGCGATGTCGTCGCTGGTGACGACGGGAACGGGATCCGCCGCTATCGCCTCGAGAACTTCTGGAGAAAGAGCGCCCTGCCGGATAACCCATTCCAGCGTCTCGCGCGTCTGCCGCTCGGCTTTCAGCTGGGCATAGAGCGCGATGATCAATCGATCGCGTGCATCCGGTTGACTGCCTCTCTGATCGAACCTTCGCACATTCTTCATCGGAAAATACCCTAGTGGTGCCGAAGCATATAAATCGCTGAGGAGCAAAAAAGTTCCATGGGCTCTCCGCGGCGGCGCAGTTGCACTCCGTCGCATGAGGGGCGCATCCCAGTTGTCGCAATTTTGCGACACTCGCATCGATCGCGACCGGCGGCCATCAACCGCAGCCCGGCAGCACCCGTTGCTAAAATGCCCGCCGTCCCGCACACTGTGGCCAGTTCGGTGGGAGGAGCCACGATGCAGGAGCAGTCCGCTCATGCAGAGCATGTCTATACGAGCACGCAACGCGATTCCGCAGCTGCCAGTTCGTCCGTCGTGGCATCATGGCGGCGATGCATCGCCATGCACAGGCTGGCGCCGGAAGAAAACCGCTCTCCTCTTCGCCTGACTGATCAGGAATTCGGCATTGCCCGGGAAGAAGCCGAGCTTCTGATCGCGAACGCGTCCGACGAACTCGACCGACTTTTTACCACTGCAGGCCGGGCTGGATGCTGCCTCCTGCTCACCGATCGCAACGGCATCGCGCTGGAACGGCGCGGAGCTGCCGGCGACGACAAGGAATTCCACGATCTCGGTCTATGGACCGGCTCGGTCTGGACCGAAGCAAGCGTCGGGACCAACGGCATCGGCACCGCGATCGCCGACGAGCGTGCGGTGTCGATCTTCCGCGACCAGCACTTCTTCTGTTCGAACATCAAGCTGAGCTGCACGACCGCGCCGATCCGCGATCATCGCGGCCAACTGGCCGCTGCTCTCGACGTTTCCACCTGCCGCGACGACGTCAACGAAATGACCCTCGCCCTGCTCTCGCAGATGGTCCGCGATGCCGCCATGCGCATCGAGATCAATCTCTTCCGGAGCGCATTTGCCGGCTCGCGTTTCGTGATGGTGTCGTCGGGCGTCAACTCTTCATCGGCGCTGCTGGCCGTGGATCGCCACGATCTGGTCCTCGGCGCCACCCGCGCAGCCCGCCTTGCCCTGAAGCTGGACGACCGACGCATTGCGGCCGGCCTGCCCGCCACCGACGCCCTTAACGAAACGCGGCTCTCCGACGAAGAAGAGCTTGCTGAATCCGAACGTGCGGCGCTGATGCGTGTGCTGTCCCGGGCCAACGGCAACGTCTCGCAAGCCGCGATCGCCCTTGGCATCAGCCGCGCAACACTTCACCGGAAGATGAAGAAACTCGACCTTCACTGATTGCCTCCCAGTCCGGCAGCGTGTCGCAGCCCTGCGACACTGTGCACTGCGGTATGGCCGAGCCGGCCTGTTTCTTCCTCATAAAGACGAGCAGATTTCCTCTCACGGGTTCGTTCCTGGACCTGGGCTCATCTCAAGGGAGGATGACATGCTGCATCAGAAAATCGTCGAATCTCCGTTCAAGCTGAAGTACGGCAACTTCATCGGCGGCGAATGGCGCGAACCGATCGAAGGCAAATACTTCGACAACATCACCCCAGTCACCGGCGGCAAGCTTTGCGAGATTCCACGCTCCAGCGAGAAGGACATCAACGCCGCGCTCGACGCCGCCCACGCTGCGAAGGAAAAATGGGGCCGCACGTCGGTAGCCGAACGCTCCAATATCCTGATGAAGATTGCCCAGCGCATGGAGGACAAGCTGGAGCTTCTTGCACAGGCGGAAACCTGGGACAACGGCAAGCCGATCCGCGAAACGATGGCCGCCGATATTCCGCTGGCAATCGACCATTTCCGCTATTTCGCCTCCTGCATTCGTTCGCAGGAAGGCTCGATCGGCGAGATCGATCACGACACCGTCGCCTATCACTTCCATGAACCGCTCGGCGTCGTCGGCCAGATCATCCCCTGGAACTTCCCGATCCTGATGGCGGCCTGGAAACTTGCGCCGGCGCTGGCGGCTGGCAACTGCGTGGTCATCAAGCCCGCCGAACAGACGCCCGCATCGCTGCTCGTCTGGGCCGAACTGATCGGTGATCTCCTGCCTCCAGGTGTTCTCAACATCGTCAACGGTTTCGGCCTGGAAGCCGGCAAGCCGCTTGCATCGAGCCCCCGGATCGCCAAGATCGCCTTCACCGGTGAAACGACCACCGGCCGGTTGATCATGCAATATGCCAGCCAGAACCTGATCCCGGTCACGCTGGAACTGGGCGGCAAGTCCCCGAACATCTTCTTCGCCGACGTCATGGCTGAGGACGACGACTTCCTTGACAAGGCGCTCGAAGGCTTCGCCATGTTCGCCTTGAACCAGGGCGAAGTCTGCACATGCCCCAGCCGCGCCCTCGTTCAGGAATCGATCTACGATCGCTTCATGGAAAAGGCGGTCAAGCGCGTCGAGGCGATCAAGCAGGGCAACCCACTCGACAGCGCAACGATGATCGGCGCCCAGGCCTCAAACGAGCAGCTGGAGAAGATCCTCGCCTATCTCGACATCGGTAAGCAGGAAGGGGCTGAAGTTCTCGCTGGCGGTTCGCGCAACGAACTCGGCGGCGAGCTCGCCGGCGGCTACTACGTCAAGCCGACGATCTTCAAGGGTCACAACAAGATGCGCGTCTTCCAGGAGGAAATCTTCGGACCGGTCGTATCGGTGACGACCTTCAAGGACGAGAAGGAAGCGCTCGAGATTGCCAACGACACGCTCTACGGTCTCGGCGCCGGCGTCTGGACCCGCGACGGCAACCGCGCCTACCGCTTCGGCCGCGAAATCCAGGCCGGGCGCGTCTGGACCAATTGCTACCATGCCTATCCGGCCCATGCCGCCTTCGGTGGTTACAAGCAATCGGGTATCGGTCGTGAGACGCACAAGATGATGCTCGACCACTATCAGCAGACGAAGAACATGCTCGTCAGCTATAGCGAAAAGAAGCTCGGCTTCTTCTGAGCATCGTCGACGACAGGAGGCTCCCGCCAAGGCCGGGAGCTTTCAAGCTTGGAAAGAAAGTCCCCCTCTGGCCTGCCGGCCATCTCCCCCACAAGGGGGGAGAAAACATGTGGCACCGGTGTCGCACATTTGAGCATCGGCGGCACGGCTGGGTTAAGCCCTCCCCTTGTGGGGAGGGTTGGGAGGGGCCTCATCTTGTTAAAGTAGCTTTGGGAGGCATGTCATGGACACCTTGGTCAACGGCGAACCGCGCGTTCTCGCAACCGACGCCGCCGTCGCGCTGATCGACGAGATCCGCCGCGATTATCCGGATATCCTCTTCCACCAGTCCGGCGGATGCTGCGACGGGTCTTCGCCCATGTGCTATCCCACTGACGATTTCATCGTGGGCGATCTGGATGTGAAACTCGGCGAGATTTCAGGCGTGCCCGTCTATATCAGCGCCAGCCAGTTCGAGGCCTGGAAACACACGCAGTTGATCATCGATGTCGTGCCCGGCCGTGGCGGCATGTTCTCGCTGGATAACGGCCGGGAAAAGCGCTTCCTGACGCGCTCTCGCCTGTTCGGCGGTGGCGAAGCCTGCCTGATACCTGGAACAGCAAGGCCGGCATAGTCGGCTCAATGTTTGCGCGTCTTCCCGCCTGATATGCTCGAGATCGTCACCGAGACGGGATCGCTTGCCGGGAAGGAATCTTCGAGGCCCTCGTCGAGTTGCTCTTCCATCGCTTCCGTGTCTCCGGCCTTACGCGCACTCGGCTGCGCCATGCCCTTCGAAAGATCGCCATCCGCTTGAAACGATGCCAACTCCTTCATGACGGCCTTGGCACGGTCGAGTGCATTGCGTGAATTCAGGGTCGCGTCGCTATCTTTGCGCAGCTGGACGGACACCACCTCGCCGCCCGCGCCCACAAACTCGACTGTGAAACCGCGCTTCCCACCTTGCTCCGGAATGACCTGTGTACCGACGAGCTGCATTTGAACTCTCCTTTTCAGCATCCATTTCGACAACGACTGCCTTTCGACAAAGTTCCGATAGCATTCGCTTGGGGGACGTGGGCGCTCGGCATGCGCGCAAAAAGAAGCCACCGTCGAGCGGTGGCTAAGTAGTGAGGTCAAAACCTCCAGAGGGAACAGCTGCCTCATCAATCGGGAGGAATGATCGACAAGCACGAGACAGCTGCCAGTAAATATGACGGTCTAAGCCCGAGGTCTCAATCAATCGCGCGCTCAAATATGTCAGGAATGGAAATCATCTTTCCGCCATCGCCTCTTCTGGCGCGAAATTCTCCCGATCGTCGCTTAGCGTGGCGATGGTGCAGCGGCGGTGGATTCGCGAAGGATCAGTTCCACCGGCCAGAGTTCGTGAATTTCCGTCAGCGAACGTCCCGCAAGCAGCTGGAGCACCAGATCGGCGCAGCGCGTGCCGGCCGCGCGCATCGATGACCGTGTCGCCGATAGCGAAGGAGCCATGTTGTCAGCCGTCAGATAGGGGAACACGTCGTCATGCGCGATAACCGAAACGTCGCGCCCGACCTGCAGCCCAAGGGAGCGTGCAGCCCTGTAAACCCCAAGCGCCGTCATCATCGATCCGGCGACGATCGCGGTCGGAGGATTGGGTTGCTCCAGAAAGGAACGCGCAAACCGAAAGCCAAGCTCGTCGGTGAAATTTCCGCTCGCCAGCAGTTGCGGATCCGGCTCGATGCCTCCGCTTTGCAGCGCGCCGCGAAAGCCGTTGTCCCGGTGGATCGCATAGGTCGCTCCGGGCCTGCCGTTGATCATCGCGATCCGCCGATGCCCGAGGTCGATGAGATGCGAGGTTGCCCTGCGGATGGCGCCTTCGTTGTCGATGTCGAGCCAGGCATGCGGCACATCGATATCCGACCGCCCGTGCACGAGAAACGGCATGCTGAGTTCGTGCAGAAGCGCAATGCGCGGATCGCTGGGCTTCGGCGAATGCACGATGATCGCGTCGACACGCCGGCTTTCGACGAGGCGGCGGTACAATTCCATCTCATCGTCCTGGTCAGGGTCGGACATCGGAATGACGAGAATGTCTGTCTCCTCGGCAACCAACCGTTCGGCCATGCCGGCCATGAACTCCGCGAAGTGAAATTCGCCAGCGCGCCCCATGACAACGCCGATAGCGCCTGCCCTTCCGGTCTTCAGCCGCACCGCATTGACATTCGGCCGATATCCGAGCCTCGCCGCCTCCTCCGTGACCCGCGCACGCGTGACCTCGCTGACCTCCGGATACCCGCTCAGCGCCCGGCTGACGGTGGTCGGTGACAAGCCCACATGTTTGGCGAAGTCTTTAAGTTTCATGTAGCTGGCAAGTCTCTTCTGATCGATTTTGGATCATCTGTTTCGACGTCACTTATGGCCCAACCGCGCCAAAGCGCAAAACAGCCAAACCGTTTTCAAATCTAAATATTGTCTGCATCTCACGCAAGGCCGTTTGCCCACAACCAAAATATCGATCATCATATTGATTTTAATATGACAATTTCAACGGATAGACATGTGATGCTTCTGCGTCGCTTACCCGCTTGACTTGATATCGACCTTCTGACAATTTTTTCCAGCCAAACCGATTTCAATTTTTCCGGTGTTTGGTTCTTTTGGGAGGAAGATATGAACTTTCGTTTCACAGCGGTCGCCGTCGCAGCCGCATTGATTGGCGTCGCGCAGCCCTCGTTTGCCGCCAACATCAGCATTTCCGCAAGCTCGACCGGCAAGAACCTCGACCTGTTCCGCAAGCAGCTCGACGAGTTCGAAAAGGAAACCGGCAACAAGGTCAGCATCGTGACCATGCCGTCATCGTCGACGGAGCAGTTCTCGCAGTACCGCCTGTGGCTCGCCGCCGGCAACAAGGACGTCGACGTCTATCAGACCGACGTCATCTGGGCACCGCAGCTTGCCGACCAGTTCGTCGACCTCAAGGATGCCGCAAAGGATGTCGTCGGCGATTTCTTCCCGTCGATCATCGCCTCGCAGACCGTCAATGGCCGCCTCGTCGCCATGCCGCTCTACACCGATGCGCCGGCGCTCTTCTACCGCAAGGACCTGCTCGAGAAGTACGGCAAGCAGCCGCCGAAGACCTGGGACGAAATGGCGGCAACCGCCAAGGAAATCCAGGACAAGGAACGCGCAGCCGGCCAGAAGGATCTCTGGGGCTATGTCTTCCAGGGCAACGCTTATGAAGGCCTGACCTGCAATGCGCTCGAATGGGTCAAGTCCTCTGGCGGCGGCCAGATCATCGAGCCGGATGGCACCATCTCCATCAACAACGAGAAGGCAGCAGCGGCGATCGACCGCGCCAAGGGTTGGGTCGGCACGATTTCGCCCGGTGGCGTGCTCGCCTACCAGGAAGAAGAGTCCCGTGGCGTCTGGCAGACCGGCAATGCCGTCTTCATGCGCAACTGGCCCTATGCCTATGCTCTCGGCAATGGCGGGGACAGCGCCGTCAAGGGCAAGTTCGACGTGACGACACTTCCGGTTGCCAAGGAAGGCGACACGCCGTCCTCGACGCTCGGCGGCTGGAACCTCGCCGTCTCCAAGTACTCCGAGAACCAGGATGCCGCGATTGCCCTCGTCAAGTTCCTGACCTCCAAGGAAAGCCAGAAGCAGCGCGCGATCGAACTCTCCAACCTGCCGACGCTGGCTGCCCTCTACGACGACAAGGACATCGCGGCCGCGGCACCCTTCATGCCGAGCTGGAAGCCGATCTTCCAGAACGCCGTTCCGCGTCCGTCGGCATCCGCCAAGGTCAAGTACAACGAGGTCTCCTCGAAGTTCTGGACCGCCGTTCACAACTCGCTTTCCGGCAACGGCACCTCCGCAGAAAACCTCGAGCTTCTCGAGGCCGACCTGACATCGCTGAAGGGCGATAACTGGTAACCGACGGCATCGGCAGCGGCGGACCTCCGCCGCTGCCCTTCCCCGAAGCCGCCATCGTCAAATCGCCTCAAGAAGCGGGTACCTCATGACTGAAGCCGCAGTTTCCTCAAGCGTCGGATCGCGAGCACGCGCCGTCAATACCTCGTCGGACTTGCGCTCCGAGCGCATCCGTTCCGCCTGGCTATTCCTGGCCCCCACCCTGTTCATCCTGGCCGTCGTTGCCGGATGGCCGCTTTTCAGAACGATCTATTTCAGCTTCACGAACGCATCGCTCACGAGCCTCGGTGACGCCCAGTTCGTCGGCTTCAAGAATTACCTCTCCTGGGTCACGCTGAAGAGTGGTCGCACTGTCTATAACGGCTTGCTCGCCGATCCCAACTGGTGGAAAGCGGTCCTGAACACGATGAAGTTCGCGCTTCTGTCGGTGACCATCGAAACCGTCCTCGGCCTCGTCGTCGCGCTGGTGCTGAACGCGAACTTTGCAGGCCGCGGCATCGTCCGCGCCGCCATTCTCATTCCCTGGGCAATCCCGACCATCGTTTCCGCCAAGATGTGGGCCTGGATGCTCAACGACCAGTTCGGCATCCTGAACGACATCCTCCTCGGCATGGGCCTGATCACCCAGAAGATTGCCTGGACCGCCAATCCCGACACGGCCATGATTGCCGTTCTGATCGTCGACGTCTGGAAGACGACACCCTTCATGGCGCTCCTCATCCTTGCCGGCCTGCAGATGGTCCCTGCCGATATCTACGAGGCGGCCAAGATCGATGGCATCAACCCGATCAAGGTCTTCTGGCGCCTGACCCTGCCGCTGGTCCGCCCGGCCATCATGGTCGCCGTGATCTTCCGCATGCTCGACGCCATGCGCATCTTCGACCTGATCTACGTGCTGACGCCGAACAATGCGCAGACCAAGACCATGTCGGTCATGGCCCGCGAAAACCTCTTCGACTTCGACAAGTTCGCCTACGGGGCAACCGCCTCGACGGTACTCTTCCTGATCATCGCGACGATCACCGTGCTCTACATGTGGCTCGGTCGCGTCAAGCTTGGTGGGAGTGAACGCTGATGCTGCTGACCGCTACCAAGAACACCCTCTTCTACCTGCTCGTCGCCGTCATCGTCGTCATCGCGGTATTCCCGTTCTACTACGCGATCCTGACGAGCTTCAAAGCCGGCACGGCCCTCTTCGAGGTGAATTACTGGCCGACCTCGATCTCGCTGACCAACTACACGACGGTCCTGACCACGGGCAGCTTCATCCGCAGCCTCGGCAACTCGCTGCTGGTCGCCATCCTCGTGGTCGCGGCCTCCCTGCTGCTCGCCGTCACAGCATCCTATGCGCTTGCCCGCGTCAATTTCCGCGGCCGCGCGCTGCTGATGCTGACTATCCTGTCGGTCTCGATGTTCCCGCAGATCGCCGTGCTCGCCGGCCTGTTCGAACTGATCCGCTGGATCGGCATCTTCAACACGCCCTTCGCGCTGATCTTCTCCTACATGATCTTTACCCTGCCCTTCACGGTCTGGGTTCTGACCACCTTCATGCGCGATCTGCCCATCGAAATCGAGGAAGCGGCGATCGTCGACGGCGCCTCGCCGTGGGTCATCATCACCCAGGTTTTCATGCCGCTGATGTGGCCGGCACTGGTCACGACAGGCCTGCTTGCCTTCATTACGGCCTGGAACGAATTCCTCTTCGCCCTAACATTCACCTCATCGGACGCTCAGCGAACGGTGCCGGTTGCCATCGCCCTGCTTTCGGGCGGCAGCCAGTTCGAAATCCCGTGGGGCAACATCATGGCAGCATCCGTCATCGTTACGGTCCCTGTCGTTGTCCTGGTCCTGATATTCCAGCGGCGCATCATTTCCGGCCTGACCGCCGGTGGCGTCAAAGGTTGAAGAAAGCACGATATGGCACAGATTCGACTCGACAATATCCGCAAGAGCTTCGGTGCGCTTGAAGTCATCAAGGGCGTCTCGCTCGACATCCGCAAGGGCGAGTTCATGGTCTTCGTCGGCCCGTCCGGCTGCGGCAAGTCCACGCTGCTGCGGCTGATTTCCGGGCTGGAAGACATCAGCTCGGGCACGCTTTCCTTCGATGGCGAGGCGGTCAACCGCTACGCGCCGTCGAAGCGCGGTATCGCCATGGTGTTCCAGTCCTATGCGCTCTATCCGCATATGACCGTGTTCGAGAACATGGCCTTCGGCATGAAGCTGTCGGGGCGCACCAAGGAAGAATGCAGGGCCCGCGTCGAGCAAGCCGCCGGCATGCTGCAGCTGTCGCCCTATCTCGAGCGGCTGCCCCGCCAGCTGTCGGGCGGTCAGCGCCAGCGTGTCGCGATCGGTCGCGCAATCGTCCGCGATCCCAAGGTGTTCCTGTTTGACGAACCCCTCTCGAACCTCGACGCGGCGCTGCGCGTTGCGACGCGGCTGGAGATCGCCAAGCTTCATCGCAGCCTGCACGGCACGACGATGATCTACGTCACCCACGACCAGGTCGAGGCGATGACGCTCGCCGACCGCATCTGCGTCCTGCGGGATGGCGTCGTGGAGCAGGTCGGCACGCCGCTCGAACTCTACGAGACGCCGAATTCCGTTTTCGTCGCCGGCTTCATCGGCTCGCCGAAAATGAACTTCCTGACCGGTGAGTTTTCGGCACCCTACAATGCACACACCATCGGCGTGCGCGCCGAGCATATGGAGATCGTTCAGCAGGACGCCGCCTGGAGCGGTACCGTCATTCATTCCGAAATTCTCGGCTCGGACAGCTTCGTCTACCTCGATATCGGCACCTCGGAACCGCTTGTCGTTCGCGAGACCGGCGTATCGAGCCATCAACCCGGCCAGAAACTGGGCGTCGCCCCGGTTCAAGGCTCAGTTCACCGTTTCGACCAATCCGGACGCGCGCTCGAAAGGGTTCCCCTCAAGGGCGCGGCCTGACACCACCCAAAACCACAGGATCTGGCCGCTTCCCATCGGCTCCGGTCCGACATTCGCATGAAGGAGCAATCACTTGGCTATTCGCACCATTGTCTGGGGTGAAAACATCCACGAAACCACCAATGCCATCGTTCGGGGCATCTATCCCGAAGGCATGCACACCACCATTGCCAACGCCCTGAACACCGATCCGGCGATCCAGGCGACGACGGCCACGCTGCAGGAGCCCGAGCACGGCCTGACGGAAGCCCGCCTTGCCGAAACCGATGTCCTCACCTGGTGGGGCCACAAGGATCACGGCGCGGTCTCCGACGTCGTCGTCGAGCGCGTCGCCAAGCGCGTTTGGGAAGGCATGGGCCTGCTGGTCCTGCACTCCGGCCACTTCTCGAAGATCTTCAAGCGCCTGATGGGCACGCCCTGCGCGCTGAAGTGGCGCGAGGCCGGCGAGCGCGAACGTCTGTGGACGATCAACCCGCGCCACCCGATCGCAGCCGGCATCGATGAAAACTTCGTTCTCGAAAACGAGGAAATGTACGGCGAGCAGTTCTCCGTGCCGGAACCGCTGGAAACCGTGTTCATCTCCTGGTTCCAGGGCGGCGAAGTCTTCCGTTCGGGCCTCACCTGGCGCCGTGGCGCCGGTAACATTTTCTACTTCCGCCCTGGCCACGAAACCTATCCGACCTATCATGATGCCAACGTCCAGAAGGTCCTCATCAACGGCGTGAAATGGGCCTATAACCCGCAGGGCGATCTGAAGAGCATCACCGATGCCCCGAATGTGCCGGTCGAAAAGGCTCTCGAGCCGATCGTCGAACGCGGGCCGCGTCTGCATCAGGCCGGCGAAGCCGGTTACCGCTGAGGAGCACACATATGCGACTACTCGTTCTTGGCACAGGCTCGATGGCCAGAAACCAGGTTGCCAATTTCCTCGCCATCGATGGCGTGGAGGTTGTCGGCGCCGTCGATACCGATCCGGCGCGCCTTGCCGAATTTGCCGATCACTTCCATATCCAGAATCGCTTCCTCTCCCTCGAAGAAGCGATCGCATGGGGTGAATTCGACGCGGCGACCAACGTCACGCCGGATCGCATCCACCACGCGACCAGTCTTGCGCTGATCGCAGCTGGCAAGCATGTGTTCTGCGAAAAGCCGCTGGCAGAGCACTATGCCGATGCACTCGAGATGACGGAGGCAGCGGAAGCCGCCGGCGTCATCAACATGGTCAACCTCACCTATCGCAACGTCGCCCCCCTGCAGCGCGCCCGCGAAATGGTGCTGGCTGGTGAGCTCGGCACCATCAGACACGTCGAGGCCTCCTACCTGCAAAGCTGGCTGGTCTCGCGCGCCTGGGGTGACTGGCGCACGGAATCGCGCTGGCTGTGGCGCCTGTCGACCGGTCACGGCTCGAACGGTGTGCTCGGCGATGTCGGCATCCACATCCTCGACTTCGCCGCCTATGGCGCGGCGACCGATATCGACCACGTCTTTGCCCGCCTGAAGACCTTCAACAAGGCTCCCGGCGGCCAGATCGGCGAATACCTGCTGGACGCCAACGACAGCTTCACCATGTCGGTCGACTTCACCAACGGTGCGCTCGGCGTCATCCATGCGACCCGCTGGGCAACCGGCCATCTCAACGAGCTGAAGCTTCGCATCTATGGCGAAAAGGGCAGCCTCGAGGTCATCCATCGCCCTGATGGTTCCGAACTGCGCGGCTGCTTCGGCGAGGACATCGAGACCGCCACCTGGCGCGACATCGAGGTCCCGGCCGTTCTGACGAACTACCAGCGCTTTGCCGAAGCCGTCAGAACCGGAAAGCAGGACGACCCGACCTTCCGTCACGCCGCAAACCTGCAGAAGGTCCTCGACCTTGCGATCGTGTCGGAGAAGGAGCGGCGGGAGCTCAATCTGCTGGAGGCCTCCGAGCAGGCTAACCCGGCGGACAAGCGGATACCGCCGCTGACCGTCGTGGTCTGATACGAGTACCCAGTCAGAAAGAATAAAGGCCCGCTCGTGCGGGCCTTTAGACCGCCGATAAAGCCGTCAACTCGATTGATTTTCTGGAAGGGCGAAATACCCATCGCCGTCATACCGGCCTTGTGCCGGTATCCAGCGCGATCAAGTCCTTGATCGCGAAATACTCTTTAGCCGCGCAGACGCGCGGCTTGCTGGATTCCGGCTCAAGGCCGGAATGACGGAGAAGCAAGGATGTCAAACAACTTGAAGTTTGCCAGCAACCTGCAGGTCCGTTAGCGCGGGCCTTTATCATTTCGGAATTAGCGCAGACGATCCGCGAGAAGACCGATCGAAGCAGCGTCGGCATTGGCAAAGGCGAGCCGCAGGTAGTGCTCCTGCCCTTCTCCAAAGTAGCTTCCCGGCAGGCAGACGACACCAGCCTCCTTCGCCAGACGCTCCGCGACGGCGGCCGAGCCAAGCTCCGCGAACGGATGGCGGATGAACGCGAAATAGGCGCCAAGCGCACCGATCTCCCAGCCGGGCAACCCCGACATCACGGCCCGCAATGCATCTGCGCGGCGCGTGATCTCCAGGCGATTTGCCGCCTGCCAGTCGACAAGGATCGGCATCGCCGCGGCAACGGCGACCTGGGCTGCACGCGGCGCGCAGATCTGCATGTTGTCCATAACCTTGGCGATCTCGGCAACAACATCGGCGCCCGCCGTGATCGCCCCGAGGCGATGGCCGGGAATGCAGAAGGACTTCGAGAAGCTGTAGAGCAGGATCAGCGTGCCTTCCCAACCCGGAATCGTGAGCAGCGGATGCGGAGCACCGTAGCCATCGGGAAGGAAGTCGCGATAGGTCTCGTCAACGATCAGCCACGCCCCATGCTTGCAGCAGAGGGTGAAGAGCTCAAGCAGCAACTCAGGCGGATAGACCGCTCCGGTCGGATTGTTCGGCGTCACCACCGCCAGCACCTTGGCGCCGCCGTGCAGCGCCTTCTCGGCCGATTGAACCTCCGGCAGAAAGCCGTTCTCCGCGTCGCACTCAACCAGAACCCGCTTGATGCCGAGCATCGACAGCGTCGTCTCCTGATTGAAATAGAACGGATTGGTCAACGCCACGGTATCGCCGGACCCGGCAAGCGCGATTGCCGCCGACATGAAGGCCTGGTTGCAACCCGCGGTGATATGGATGTTGGCTGCGGAAACGGACGCCCCGTAGACCTTGGACATATGCCCGGCATAAGCCTCTCTCAGCACGCCCTCGCCCTCGATCGGACCATAGCCCGCCGTCTTCGGCGAAGATGCCGCTTCGCCAAGCAACCGCAACATTTCAGGATGGGACGGATAGCCGGGCACTGCCTGCGAAAGATCGACCAACGGACCCTTGCCACCCTTGTATTCGCGAGCCCAGGCAAGAACCGAAGGAATTGGTGGCGGAGACAGGCGGGAAACAAGCGGATTGGCGAAGGCAGACATGCAACTCTCTTATCGAACGAAAGTGAACCATCACTCCTGCACGGAATGGCCTTCCTCGGCAACATGCATTGAAGAATGCCGCACAGGCTTCATCAGGAGCCGCAGCAGGCCTTGAGCTTCGAGAGCTTCGGCACCTCGATATGCCGGTTGGCAACGATCGAGATCACCCCATCGGCCTTCAGCTTCGACATCTGGCGGGAAACCGTCTCGATCGTCAGCCCCAGGAAGTCAGCAATGTCAGCCCGCGATAGCGGCAGATCGAACTTGCGCTTTTCGCCGACGGCCTCGGGATCGAGATGCGTCGCGATCAGAAGCAGGAAGCTCGCGACCTTCTCTGCCGCCGTCTTGCGCCCAAGCGTCACCATCCAGTCGCGCGCTTCATCCAGCTCGCGCAGCGTCTGCGACATCAAACGTTCTGCAAGGGCCGGGTTGCTCTTGACCATGCGCTCCAGCGCGGCCTTCGGGATGCGACAGAGGTTGACGTCGGACGCAGCCTCTACCGACACCGCATTCTCATTCGCATTCAGCCTGCCGAGAAGATCGGGGGCGAACTGCAGGCCGACGATCTGCTGGCGCCCGTCCTCCAGCGTCTTCGTGAGCTTCACGACGCCGCGGATGACGGTCGCGTAGGACTCGGTCGGCATCCTTTCGCCGGCAAGCTCGTCGCCCGATTCGTGATTGACGAGGCGCGTGTGCGCAGACAGCGCCAGCAATTCGTCGGAACTGAGCGCACCGCACATGCCCTTGTGGCGAACCTCGCAGCTCACGCAACGTACTGGTATGTTTGAATTATGAATATCTTTACGCATCAAATCAGCTCCGGCCAAAAGCATAGACTACAGCCCCCGCGCGAGAACAGCCCTTTCTTGATCGAAATCAAAGTGTCGTCATCCGAGCCCGGCTATGGCTTTCCCGAAAGGATACGCCATGAACGCCGAACTCATCGCCCGCTACGCCGCTCCGGTACCGCGCTACACCAGCTACCCCACAGCTCCACACTTCCACGACGGCGTCGACGAAGCCGTCTATAGGGGTGGCTTGGCGAGCAGTCGGATGGCCCGCTGTCGCTCTATCTACATATCCCGTTCTGCGATCGGCTCTGTTTCTATTGCGGCTGCCATACCAAGCAGGTGCGCCGCTACGATCCGATCGCCGCCTATCTCGATGCGCTCAACAAGGAGATCGGGCTTGTTGCCGAATGCCTTCCCGAGCGGCGCAAGGTCAGCGCCATCCATTTCGGCGGCGGTTCGCCGACGATCGTCAGCCCAAAGGATCTGCAAAGACTGCGCGACACGCTGGATCGGCATTTCGACATCGCTGCCAACGCCGAGATCAGTGTCGAGATCGACCCTACCCATGTGGACGCCGAGCGCCTGCAGGCATGGAGATCGTTCGGTATAACGCGCGCAAGTGTCGGCGTGCAGGACTTCGAACCGATCGTCCAGACCGCCATCAACCGCCCGCAAAGTTTCGAGGAGACGGCCGACGTCGTGACCACGCTGCGCGACCTCGGCGTTGCGTCCATCAATCTCGACATTGTCTACGGCCTGCCGCACCAGGACAGGGCGATGCTGATGCGGACGATCGAACAATGCCTTTCCATGGCGCCGGACCGGATCGCCATGTTCGGCTATGCGCACGTCCCCTGGATGAAGAAGCATCAGTCGCAGATCGATGCGGCGACACTCGCCGGCCCGGCTGAACGCTTCGAGATGGCGGCCGCCGGTGCCGGGGCCCTTCTGGCAGCAGACTACGTGTCTGTCGGCATCGATCATTTTGCAAAGCCGACCGACTGCATGGCGCAGAAGCTTTCCGACGGCACGCTTCGGCGCAATTTCCAGGGCTACACCACGGATGATGCCGAGGCTCTGATCGGCTTCGGCGTCTCCTCGATCGGCCGCTTGCCGCAAGGCTATGTGCAGAACATCACGGCGACTGGCCAATATTGCCGGGCGGTCTCCGACGGCCACCTGCCTGTCGCCCGCGGCTTTGCGCTGTCGGAGAGCGACCGCGCCGCGGCCTCCGCCATCGAGGACCTGATGTGCCGCTATGCGTTCTCCGTCACCGACCTGCGTTCGCGGTTCGGACGCGCCGCCGATGGGGTCTGCGCCGATGCGATGCGCACGCATATCTTCAACGAGGATGAGCTGACCACCTTCGACGGCAATACCTTCACCATCACGCCGAAAGGCCGGCCTTTCGTGAGGGCGATCGCTGCGAAATTCGATCGCTACCTCAATCAGGGCCATGCAAAACATTCCGTCGCCGTTTGATCCAGATCAAGTTCAGCCGCAGCGAATTTTCCTATGACTGGCTGCGGCACCAAATTGCCGCAGCCCTCAATTGACGATTGCCCATAGACCTAGCCAGTTATAGTAATTTCAGAAATTTCTGAAATCACAGACATAACGGAAACTGACGATGAACCTTCCGCCGCTTGTTCAATCATTTGTCCTGCACTTCGGCGAAATGGGCTCGCGATGGGGCATCAACCGCACCGTTGGTCAGATTTACGCCCTGCTCTACGTCTCGCCTTCGCCGCTCTGCGCCGAGGAAATCGCCGATGCCCTCGGCATCTCGCGCTCGAATGTTTCGATGAGCCTGCGCGAACTGCAGACCTGGAACCTGGTCCTGCTGAAGCACAAGCCGGATGACCGGCGCGACTTCTTCACGACGCCGGATGATGTCTGGCAAATCCTGCGAACACTGGCCGAAGAGCGCAAGAAGCGCGAGGTCGATCCGACCCTGTCGGTGCTGAGAGAAATCCTGATGCAACGCCCCGCAAGCGAAGCCGAGCGCCACGCCCAGGAGCGGATGAGCGAGATGCATGCGCTGATCGAGCAGCTAACGCATTGGTATGAAGACGTGAAACAACTTGAAACCGAGCGCCTTGCAACGTTACTCTCTTTAGGTGCGAAAGTGACGAAGCTGCTGGAGGCCAAGAACCGAGTTGTTTCGCTCGGCCGCAGCCGCCGGCCCAATCCTGCGAACAAGAGTTAGCGCTATGGGGAGTGCTTACTTAGACGCAAGTGGAAAGCAGGCTTTCGGCAAGCCGGCAAAAGCCGTGGGCAAAAATGCGGGGCTGCGCAAGGCAGCCACCGTCCAGGCGCTGGCATCGCTCATCTGGATTCCGCAGGCGGCAATTCTCGCCGCCGCGGTCGGCCGCATTGCCGATGGCGGCGGCTTCAACGACGTCTTGTGGTTCGCCGTCTACATAGCGCTCCTCGGGGTCGCAAAAAGCTGTCTCGAAGCGGCTGGCGGCCGCATGGCATTTCGCGCAGCACGCGCCGAACTGACGGCGCGGCGTGAACTTGCTGCGGCTGCGCTAGCCCGTCGTTCGCCGATCGACAGCACAAGGCCGAGCTCGGGCGAAGCCGCAAGCATCATCGGCGAACAGGCCGAGATGATCGTTCCCTACCTCTCGCGCTTTCAGCCGGCGCGCTTCAAGGCGAGCGCCGTACCATTGGTCATCCTCGCCTGCGTCTTCCCGATCTCCTGGATCGCGGCTCTGATCCTGCTCTTCGCCATGCCGCTCATTCCCGTTTTCATGGCATTGATCGGCTGGCGTGCGCAGGCAGCCAGCGAAAAGCAGTTGGCCGCGACCGGCGGGCTCAATGGTTTCCTCCTCGATCGCCTGCGTGGAATGACGACGATCCGCTCGCTCGGTGCCGTCGATGCCACCGCGACCCGACTGAGAACCGATGCCGACGAGCTGAAAACCCGCACCATGGCCGTCCTGAAGATCGCCTTCCTGTCGTCGGCCGTTCTGGAGCTTTTCGCCGTGCTCGGCGTCGCACTCGTTGCCGTCTACATCGGCTTTTCCCTGCTTGGCGAGATCAGGTTCGGCGCCTGGACCGGCGGCCTCGACCTGGCAAACGGCCTCTTCGTGCTGCTGCTGGCCCCGCCTTCTTCGAGCCGATGCGCGAACTCTCTGCCGTCTGGCATGACCGGGCCGCGGGCGAAGCCGCGATCAAGGCGATCGATGCGTTGAGTGCGGAAGGACTTCAGCTTCCGGTCGGTAGTGATACCGTTGCCGCAAACGAAAGCGCGGCCGGCGCCATCCGATTGGAGAATGTCGGCTTCCGCTACGACAGGGACGGAAAGGCCGCGATCGAGGCATTCAATCTCAGCATTCGTCCCGGCGAGCACGTTGCGTTGCTTGGCGCAAGCGGTTCGGGCAAATCGACCCTGCTCGCATTGATCGCCGGCCACGCAGCCTGCGATACCGGCAGCGTCACCATCGACGGACAGCCCGCCAACCCCGCCCTGCAGGCCAGGATCGCCTGGGTCGGCCAGAAGCCGCACATATTTGCGGGCACCATTGCGGGCAATATTTCGCTCGGTCGACCTGACGTGTCTCCCCAAGTGGTGGCGGAGGCTCTCGATCTCGCCAAGCTTGGCCGTTTCGCCAGCCTTCATGCCCGCCGTCCGCTTGGCGACGGTGGCCTCGGAGTATCGGGCGGCGAAGCGCTACGCCTCGCCATTGCCCGCGCCGCCTGCAATCCCGACGCAGAAATCGTGCTTGCCGACGAGCCGACAGCCCACCTTGACGCCGAAACCGCCAGCGACATCACCGAAAGCCTGATCGCTCTTGCCAAGGGCCGCACCCTTGTCGTCGCAACCCATGATCCGCGGCTTGCCGCGCGCATGGACCGCACAATCATGCTCGATCCCGAAACCGCACGGGAGGCCGCCGAATGAGCGCATCGCTTTCCAATCTCAAGCCGATCGTCAAGCTTTTCCTGGCCGAGCGGCGCCGCGGCCTGCTCCTTGGCGCGGCACTTTCCGCAACGACAGTCGCCGCGGGCATTGCCCTGCTCGGCCTCTCCGGTTGGTTTATCACCGCAACCGGCATCGCCGGACTGTCCGCGGCAGCGATCGCCACCTTCGACGTCTTCATGCCATCGGCCGGAATCCGCCTGCTGGCACTTGGCCGCACAGCCTCGCGCTACGCGGAACGGCTGACGACCCACGACGCGACGCTGAGCGTGCTCGCTGCCCTTCGAGAACGCCTGTTTCGCGGATGGGCAGCACCCGGCGCTGCCCGCGAACTGGCACGGCGGCCCGCCCGCCTGCTTTTCCGGCTGACTGGCGACATTGACGCGCTGGATTCGCTTTACCTCCGTGTGCTGGTTCCGGCAGCCGTGGCGATCGCCGCAGCGCTTGCCGTGAGTATTGCGCTCGGCCTCATGAATCCACTCTTCGGCCTAGCCGTCGGCGCTACCCTGCTGGGCGCTGGTCTCGGCATTCCACTATTCGCCGGACGTCGCGCGACGAAACACGCCCGTCGCCGCACCTATGGCATCGAAGCACTTCGCGCCCGCACCATCGACCTCGTCGCCGGGCAGACCGATCTGCTGATGGCCGGACGCCTTGCCGCCCAACGCGCGGCAATCGCCGAAGCCGATCGCTACGCGTCGGATGCGGACGATCGCCTGAACCGGATCGAAGCCGGTGTCACCTTCGGTTTCGGCCTCACGACGACCGCGCTTCTCGTCGGTTCATTGTTATCGGTCGCGGCACTTGCGGGCAGCGGAGCAATCAGCGCATCGGCCGCCACGCTCGCTGTCCTGATCGCTTTCGCATCGGTTGAACCCTTTGGCGCATTGCGGCGGGGAGCGATGGAACTCGGCCGCACACTTCTCGCTGCACGTCGCATCTCGCCCCGGCTATCCGCCGATGACGAGATCCTCGGCAACCGTGAGCCACAGAACGGATCGGCCTTTCGCCTGAACGGCGTCAGCGCAGGCTACGAAACGGAAACGCCCGTGCTTCACGGCATCGATCTCGACATGGCCGCAGGCTCGACGCTCGCACTCATCGGCACCAGCGGCGCGGGAAAATCGACCCTGCTATCGCTGCTCGCGGCCGAAATCCGCCAGAGCCGGGGAAGCGTCGAATGCCTCGACGCCACCCTGCTCACGCAGCGTACCGAGCTCTTCCAGGATAGCCTTCGCGGCAATCTGCAGCTGGCAAATCCCGAGGCAAAGGATGCCGCCCTGAACGAGGCGCTTGCCGCCGCCGGGCTCCTGCAGGACGTCGCCGCGCTGCCGCACGGGCTCGACACCCGGCTTGCTGAAGGCGGCATGGGGCTCTCGGGTGGCCAGTCGCGCCGCCTCGCCCTTGCCCGTCTCTTCCTGCGCGACACGCCGCTCTGGCTCTTCGACGAGCCGACCGAGGGTCTCGATGGCGCAACCGCCCGCGACGTTATGAACCGCCTGGCGGAGAAGGCGAAGGGACGCTCGCTCGTCATCGCCACCCACATCCGCCGCGAGGCCGCGATCGCGGATGTCATCGCCGTCATGGAAGACGGACGCGTTACAGAAGTTTCACGCCGTGGAGAGGCGGCGTTCGAAAAGGCTCTGAATCGGCTGAGACCGGACTGAGCCAACCCGCATGACCGCCCGGCAATCCGGCCCGGCGGAAACTCTTCATACCCCGTGGGGCCGTGGGAGAAAGACAATGGAACTAGACATAGTCGCGCTATCGCGCTTCCAATTTGCGCTGACCGCGCTTTACCACTTTTTATTCGTACCATTGACGCTCGGGCTTTCCGTGCTGCTCGCCATCATGGAAACCGTCTACGTCATGACCGGCCGCCAGATCTGGCGCCAGATGACGAAATTCTGGGGCGTGCTCTTCGGCATCAATTTCGCCATCGGCGTTGCCACCGGCATCGTCATGGAATTCCAGTTCGGCATGAACTGGAGCTACTACAGCTATTACGTCGGTGACATCTTCGGCGCGCCTCTGGCGATCGAAGGGCTGATGGCCTTCTTCCTCGAGGCGACCTTTGTCGGCCTGTTCTTCTTCGGTTGGGACAAGCTCTCCAAGGTCGGTCACCTAGTGGCGACATGGTGTGTCGCGCTCGGCTCCAACTTCTCGGCGCTCTGGATCCTCATCGCCAACGGCTGGATGCAGAACCCGGTCGGTTCGGCACTCAATCCGCAGACGATGCGCATGGAGGTCACCAGCTTCTTCGACGTGGTCTTCAATCCGGTTGCCCAGGCGAAGTTCGTTCATACGGTCTCGGCCGGCTACGTCTGTGCCTCGATCTTCGTGCTCGGCGTCTCGGCCTGGTACCTCTTGAAGGGACGCCACATCGAGATCGCCAAGCGATCGATGACGGTTGCCGCCTCGTTCGGTCTTGCATCGGCCCTGTCGGTTGTCGTCCTCGGTGACGAAAGCGGCTATCTCGCAACTGAAAACCAGAAGATGAAGCTCGCCGCGATCGAAGCCATGTGGAAGACGGAGCCGGCGCCCGCCGCCTTCACCGCCTTCGGCTTCCCCGACCAGGAAGCCCGCGAGACCCACTTTGCGGTCCATATCCCCTGGGTCATGGGGCTGATCGGCACGCGCTCGCTGACGACAGAGATCCCCGGCATCGACAAGCTCGAACAGCAAGCCGAGGTTCGTATCCGCGACGGCATCAAGGCTTACGACGCGCTGATGCAGATCCGCGCAGCCGCGACCCCGGATGCAATCGCACCCCAGCTGCGTAGCTCCTTCGAGGAAATGGGACACGAGCTTGGCTATGCCCTTCTCCTGAAGCGCTACGTCGACGATCCGCGCCAGGCGACTGACGCGCAGATCATCCAGGCTGCCCGCGATACCATCCCGCATGTGCCGACGCTCTTCTGGTCGTTCCGCATCATGGTCGGGCTAGGCATGTTCTTCATTGTCCTGACGGCCACCTTCTTCTGGCTCTCGGCACGCCGGCACCTCGACAAATATCCACTGTTGCTGAAAATTGCCGTCTTCGCCATCCCGCTTCCCTGGATCGCCATCGAAGCCGGCTGGATCGTTGCCGAAATTGGGCGCCAGCCGTGGGTAATCGAAGGCGTGCTGCCGACGGCCATGGCGGTCTCGAGCCTCGGCGCGAGCACCGTGCTGCTGACGATCATCGGCTTTGCTGTCCTTTACACGGCGCTGATCGTCGTCGAGATGACCTTGATGATCAAGAGCATCCAGAAGGGACCGGAACCGGACGACAAGCCGGAGGCCGAACTCATTTCCGAAACCCTCGTTCCCGCCGCGGAGTGATCGATCATGATCCTGCACGAACTCATAAGCTACGACATCCTGCGCATGATCTGGTGGCTGCTTCTCGGGGTGCTGCTGATCGCCTTTGCCGCCAGCGACGGCTTCGACCTCGGCGTCGGCACGCTGCTTCCCTTCGTCGCCAAGACGGATACGGAACGCCGCGTCGCCATCAACACCATTGGCCCAGTCTGGGAAGGAAACCAGGTCTGGCTCATCCTCGGCGGCGGTGCCATCTTCGCCGCCTGGCCTCCGCTCTATGCGGTGTCCTTCTCGGGGTTCTACCTTGCGATGTTCGCGATCCTGCTCGCGCTCATCCTGCGGCCGGTCGCCTTCAAGTACCGCTCGAAGCGTGAAAGCGCCCGCTGGCGCGGCAATTGGGACATCGCCCTGTTCATCGGCGGTTTCGTGCCGTCGCTGATCTTCGGCGTCGCGGTCGGCAACGTGTTGCAGGGCGTGCCGTTCCGGTTTGATCCGGCCGACATGCGCATCTTCTACGAAGGGTCGTTTTTCGGATTGTTGAACCCCTACGCATTGCTCTGCGGCCTGCTTTCGGTCGCCATGCTGGTCCTGCATGGATCTGCCTGGCTGGTCCTCAAGGCAAGCGGAACCGTCGCGGACCGGGCCAGAAGCTATGGAAGCCTGGCGGCACTCGCGGTGATCGTCCTCTTCGCGCTCGGCGGCATCTTTCTCGCTCTCGGCGTCAACGGTTACACCATAACGAGCGCCATCAACCCGACCGGCCCGTCGAACCCGCTTCTCAAGACTGCAACGCATGAGGGGTCCTGGCTTGCGAACTACGGCACCTATCCGTGGATGATCATCGCTCCTATCCTGGGCTTCATCGGAGCGGCCGCGGCATTCCTCGGGTTGCGGGCAAGATGGGAGGTCGCAACGCTGCTGTTCAGCAAGGTCTCGATCCTCGGCATCATCTCGACCGTCGGCCTTTCGATGTTTCCGTTCATCCTGCCCTCCTCGCTCGATCCGAAGTCGAGCCTGACGGTGTGGGATGCATCGTCGAGCCATTCGACGTTGTTCACCATGCTTGTCGTCGCGGTGATCTTCCTGCCGATCATCTTCGCCTACACCGCCTGGGTCTACAAAGTGCTGTGGGGCAAGGTCGACGAGAAGGCCATCAACGACAAGAGCGGCCACGCTTACTGAAGGAGAAAGACGATGTGGTATTTCGCATGGATCCTCGGCCTTCCGCTGGCCGCCGCCTTCGCGGTTCTGAACGCGATGTGGTATGAACTGATGGACGACGAAGCCAAGAAGAAAAAGCAGTAGCGCTCAAGCTGCTGCCAAGGAAACGATAAGGGGACGGCCAACCGGCGCGTCCCCTTTTTGCTGCCTTAAAACTGGGAATTTTCGCTGTAGTATTCCCTTAGTACCCTTTGGCTCACAGGCCTTGCTAAGCTCCTCCCGTTGTTTTTGGGAGGAAACAGATGCCAGCTTCTAAAATCCTGATGATCACCGGCGATTTCACCGAGGACTATGAAACCATGGTCCCGTTCCAGACGCTGCTCGCCTGCGGCTATACCGTGCATGCGGTGTGCCCCGGCAAGAATGCCGGCGAGACCGTCGCGACCGCCATCCATGACTTCGAGGGCGACCAGACCTATTCCGAAAAGCGCGGCCACAACTTCGCGCTCAACGCCACCTTCTCCAGCATCCGCGCCGAGGATTACGACGCACTCGTCATTCCGGGTGGCCGCGCGCCGGAATATCTGCGCCTCAACCCCGAGGTCATCAAGGCCGTGCAGCACTTCTTTGAAGCCGGCAAGCCGGTGGCCGCGATCTGCCACGGCGCCCAACTGCTGGCAGCCGCCGGCGTTCTCAAGGGTCGCACCTGCTCCGCCTACCCCGCCTGCCGCCCGGAAGTCGAACTTGCCGGCGGGATCTACGCCGATATCGCCATCAGCGACGCTGTCTCGGATGGCAACCTCGTGACCGCTCCGGCATGGCCCGCACACCCTTCATGGCTGCGGCAGTTCATGGCTGTGCTTGATGCCTCGGCACTGCTACAAACGAACGCCGCCTGAGGAGACGGACAGGGAGAGACGGGATGTGCGAATTGTTCATCAAGGCGGACGCGAAGCTCTGGGAGAGCACCACGCGTTCGCTGCGCATCGACGGCATGGTGACGAGCGTTCGGCTGGAGAATTTCTTCTGGTCGAAGCTCGAAGAGATCGCACGGCGTGACCGCATGAATGTCACGCAGTTGATCACAAGGCTGCATCATGAATCGATCGATGCCGGCCATGATCTCGGAAACTTCACGTCTTTCCTGAGAGTGTGCTGCGCACGCTATCTCGACCTGCAGCTGACGGGAGATATTCCGGCAGACGTCAACCAGCCGATCGCCGGGCTGAATGCTCCGGCGATCCTCGTTCGCGAACGGGAAAAATATCACTGAGCCCGTAAAGGCTCAGTAGCTGGCCTCGACGAAAATCCTGGCCAGCGCTTCGATGCCGGCCTGGTCGTCGGCGTCGAAACGCGCCGGGGTCGGGCTGTCGAGGTCGATTACGCCCAGGATCTTGCCGTTGTGATGAAGCGGCACGACAAGTTCGGAGCGCGAGGCGGCATCGCAGGCGATATGTCCGGGAAAGGCATGCACGTCCTCGACGAGGATCGGGGTTCCCTTCTCCACCGCCGTTCCGCAGACGCCACGACCGACCGCGATACGAACGCACGCCGCCTTGCCTTGGAATGGCCCGAGAACCAGTTCGCTGTCCGACTTCAGGAAATAGAATCCGGCCCAGTTCAAATCCGGCAGCATCTCGAACATCAGGGCAGACGTATTTGCGGCATTGGCGATCATATCCCGCTCGCCGTGCAGCAGGCCTTGAAGCTGCTGCTGCAGTTCTTGGTAGAACGTGGCCTTGTCCGCATGCGTTATCTTGGAAGCCTGAAACATGGCCTGAACACTCGCTGTCATTGGGATGCGCTCGATATAATAGGCTGATCACACTTTGCCAATGCCGCGGTCACATCGCCGCGAGTGGGCAGGCTGCGGACTTGTCGGAATGCGACGGCACCATATCTATTATGAGTGGCGACCTTTTGGTCATCAGCGAACCGGATGCCCGCAACGATGTGCAGCGCACCGCTCGCCGTAAAGCGTTATCGTTCCGGCGAAACCGGCATGTTTTTGATGATGCGTCATAAGCGTCCACCCCGTGGCGGCGAGTGTTCGTCGCGACGATGTATTGAAGTTGTTGTTTGAAGTGGCTCCATTCATACCCGAGGCAAGACAATGACCCCGAAGACAGACGTGTAGTCTTCAGCCACCGCGAAATCGCGGCGATCATCAAAGGAATTACGCAAGAGGACGGGACGGAAGCACCGATCACCGGAAAATCACTTGGCGAGGCGATCTTGTTCGTCTCCGAAGAGGCCGCGACGAGTTCTTCGAGCGCGCATGTCATCTACGGGGCGAATGAATCGTTGAGCTATACCGATTGCCTCAGCATCTACAGGGATTATGGCGCGGCTCTGCGCGCCGGATCGCATTGATGACCGGAGCATGATGAATGGCGACAAGAAGCGCCGGTCTGCTTATTCACCGCCAGCATGAAGGTCGTCTAGAGGTCCTGCTGGTTCACCCCGGCGGACCTTACTGGGCCAAGAAGGATGACGGTAGTTGGTCGATCCCGAAGGGTCTGGTCGACGAGGGAGAAGACGAACTCTCCGCCGCCAGGCGCGAGGTACGGGAAGAGATCGGTCACACTCCGGAAGGTCCCTTCACCTTTATCGGCTCCTACAAGCAGCCGAGTGGCGGGAAGATCGTCATTGCCTGGTCTGTCCCGGCTGAGATCGACATCGACAGGATCGTGAGCAACAGCTTTGCCATGGAATGGCCACCACGTTCCGGCCTCACGCAGGAATTCCCGGAAGTCGACAGAGCCGCGTGGTTTTCGCTCTATGAGGCGGATGTGAAGCTGCTTGCCGGTCAGCGCCCGATCTTGAGGGATTTTGCCGCCGCTCATCCAGCAGCGTGAGCGCAGCGCACTCCTCTTCTGCTGCATGGCAGCTATTCTCATTCAGCGTTCGCTCCGCGGGTATTTCTGGGCCATGGTAGCTTACCCTCCTCCGTCAATGATTCTGGCCACATGACAGCTCCCCATTCGCCGCTCCGCGGTGTTCTCGTAGCGTTTGCCGCTTACGCGGTTTTCGCGTTCAGCGACGCATCCATCAAAATCCTTCATGGTAGCATTCCGGCCTATCAGGTCGCCTTCATCGGCGCTCTGTTCGGAACAGCCGTTCTTCCCTTTATCAAGGGCAAGGACGACTCATGGCTCGATATGGTTCGTTCATCCAACCGCTCACTGTGGCTGCTGAGATTCGTCTGCGGCGCCGTCGGCGCCATTGCGTCGATCATCACGTTTACGAAGCTGCCGATGGCTGAAGCCTTCTGTCTGCTGTTCCTGCTTCCCTCCTTCGTCACCATTCTTTCGGTGATCTTCCTGAAGGAAGATGTGCGCTGGCAGCGCTGGGCCGCCGTCATCGTCGGCTTCCTCGGCGTGCTGGTGGTGCTTCGGCCGGGTTTCAGGGAACTTTCGGTCGGACATCTCGCCGCTGCGATCGGCGGATTGGCCGCGGCGATCTCGATCGTGGTGCTCAGAAAGATGGGCCCTGCGGAAAAGCGGCTGTCCCTCTATGGCGCGGCATTGCTCGGCACGATTATTGTCAGCGGCATCCTGATGCTGTCGCAAATGGCTATGCCGACACCAAGCCAGTGGTTCTTCTTGGCGAGCTACGGCCTGCTCGGCGCCGCCGGCAACGTGATGCTGATGACCGCCGCGCGCATGGCACCGGCGAATCTTGTCGCTCCACCGCAATATAGCCAGATGCTCTGGGCAATCGCCTTCGGCTACCTGATTTTCGACGATACGATCGATCTTCCGATGGCCGGCGGTATCCTGCTCATCATCTGCTCCGGCCTGCTGACGCTGGCGCGCGAACGCAAGCGTGGCACGCCGCTTCCGACATCGGTCGTTTCGACCGACAGCCAGGCACCGCTCGCAACCACGAAGTCTCTAGAGACCGCCGGCGCGGATTAAATCCGCCGGCTGTTGAACGAAGCGGCGAAGACATCTTCACAAAAAGCAACACCCCTGCCGGCGGCAACGCAGGCAGGGGTGTTGAGTTTTAGGCGATCGAAACTCTATCGACGCAGAACGGGGCAGCCACGAACGTTGCCGAAGCTGATTTCATCCGGACCGCGGCGCGACCAGCCCTGCACGATCACGCGGCGCGGCGTCACGTCGACGACGTGGGCGCGGCGGAAGCCGTAGTCGCGCGCGATATCTTCGGCAAGCCGAGGATCACAGCCACGAGGACGGCCATAACCCGGCGGCGGCGGTGGTGGCGGACGGTAATAGCCGGGAGGCGGTGGCGGACGACCGCTACCGATATAGACATCCACCTGAGCGGACGCCGGCGCCACTGCTCCGGCAAGCGTGCCGGCAGCAAGCACCGCGGCGATACCCGCCTTGGCCAGAAACTGCTTCATCAAACTCTCCATATCCTCACGGCCGAAACCGCGACTGCTCCGATTTTACTCGTCCCGGTCGGCCACGGCCGTCCCGGATACGCCTACTCATATGCGATTCGCACAAAGCCGTTCGAAAATGGCACCGCTATGGCGAATCCCAGGCCGTCAACGACGGATCAGCGGACATCCCCTAACGTTGGCGAACCACATCTGTTCCCATCCGCGATAGCCCCGTCCCGAGACAGCAACCCGCTTTGGCGTCATATGCGTGACCCGCGCATTGCGAAGACCGGCCCACCGCGCCTTCTGCACGGCTTCAACAGGCCAGCAACCACGGACCGGACGATACTGGACGTCGATCACAGCGGCATGCTGCATTGAAGCCGCATCGGCGACGGAAGAGGTTGCAGGCATGGAGGCAAAAGCAACGAAGGCTGCGAAGGCAACGCGGGCGACGAATTGATGCATAACGAACTCTCAAATCAGTTTCATTGATCTCCCTTGCGGGATTGAGGCAACCATAAGCCGCTGAAAATGAACGATGTTCGAATTGCCTATTCAGATTGGGTTCAGGCGCCGAGATGCAGCACGACTTCACGCCGATGCGGGCGATCGCGATGCTCGAAGAGATAGATCCCCTGCCACGTGCCTAGCGCCAGCCGTCCCGAAATAACCGGGATACCGATGGAAACCTGGGTCAAAGCGGCCTTGATATGAGCAGGCATGTCATCCGGTCCCTCTGCCGTATGCACGATCCAGCGCATCGAAGGATCCGAGGAAGGCGGCACCAGCCGGGTAAAAAATGCCCGCAGATCCTGCTGCACATCCGGGTCGGCGTTCTCCTGGATGATCAGGGAACAGGAAGTGTGCCGGACAAACACCGTGAGTAACCCCTCGGTGACCGCGCACGTGCGGACAAAGGCGCTGGCCTCATGGGTAAATTCATAGAGCCCCTGGCCTTGTGTAGCCAGGCTGATGATCTTCTGAGGCATGATGGTGCTCCGCACAGGCTTGACGTCGCCGCAGCAGTGGCTGCGGCGCTCGGCTCATGTCAATCCTTGGCGTCAGGTCAGAGCCGCAGAAATGGCTCGAAACCGCCGAAGATCATCCGCTTCCCGTCGAAGATGGACTTCCATTCGTCGCCCTGAAGGCGCGAGTCTGCCATCACCTTCTCGACGATTTCATCGCGATCCTTGCGGGAATCATAAACGATCCAGGAAAAGACGACGACCTCGTCCTCTTTCGCCTGAACGGCGCGGGGAAACGACGTGACCTCGCCGTAGGGCACGTCGTCGCCAACGCACTCGACATATTCCTTTGCGCCGTAAGACTTCCAGATGGCTCCTGTTGTCGCCGAGAAGGCCTTGTAGGCCTCGATATTCTGCTTCGGCACCGCAACGATAAATCCATCGACATAAGGCATGCTGTTCTCCCTTCATGGCGTCCTTCTTCAAGGACGGACGAGTTCATGAGAAACCGACATGCACATAAAGATGAGTCGCGATCGCGAATGGGCAAGCGCGGAATTATCGGGAGGTAGGCTGCCTCAGCCGTCCGTTGCCGTTTCGAAGGCCCTGGTCGGAACGCGAAAGGTCTTGAACTTGTCGACCAGAAAATCGACCAGGGCGCGAACGGCGGTTGGCAGACCACGCGAGGCGGTAAAGACGATATAGATGGTTGCCTGCGACATCTGGTAGTCCGGCAGGAGATGAACGAGGCTGCCGTCCCGTATCCCTTCCGCGCACAAGTGATCGGGCAAGAGGCCGACGCCAACGCCGGCGTAGATCGCCTCCAGAACGGCGGGAACGCTGCGGCAGCTCATGCGCGGCCGATGCTCATGCCGGTGCATCGCCCCATCGGGCCCTTGAATTCCCAGACGTCGGTGTCGCGCCATTCGTTCATGGTACCCGTAAAGGAAACCGTCGGAACATCTGAAAGGCACTCGATGCCCCCGCCCTGGGGCACGAGTTCGGCCAGCTGCTTGTTGGCGACCAGGATCAGATCGACCTTGCTCAGGACGCGCATCGTCAGTTCGGAATCGGTTTCGTCATTCAATTGCGCACGGATCGCCAGATCCAGACGATCATTGATGATATCGACGCGGCTGTCTGTCGCGAGGATCTGCAGCTGGACGCGCGGATGGCGCAGCAGGAACTCAGGAAGAATACCCGCGAGCGACCCTTCGAGAAGACCGGTCGGCACACTGATGCGGACCTGCCCCTGCGGCTCGCCACTCGCCTCGTTCACCGCCTTCGCTGCCCGGTCGACCTCCCGCAGCATGTTCTCGCAGTATCCGTAGAGCGACTGGCCGATCTCCGTGACACGGAACCGATGAACGGTCCGCTCGATCAATCGGACGCCGAGCCGCTCCTCGAGCGCCGATATCCGCCTGCTCAACTTCGATTTAGGCAACCCCAGGACGCGTCCGGCCGAGGAAAACCCGCCGTGCCGCACAACAGCCGCGAAATAGGCGAAATCGTTCATATCAGGAAAGGAGAAATCCGCGGCAGGCACTTGGCACCTCTTTTAAAATGCTAACTACGCCCCCGCCACCGTCAATTACGCCTGTTGAGCGCAGATGCCAACAGCCCAAAAATGGCGTTCGTTCCAAATTTGGAACATTGCGTTCCAAAGACCGGCCTTCAACTGGCTGCTCGCCGATATTATGTCGCGGTCGTAATGCGCACGGCGTGATTTGCGTCGTGTTCCTATCGCTCTCACGAGCCTTCGCAACAGCAATAGAACTTTTGTGCGACGCACCAGCGGCGCAACGAAGCAGTGTGCCTAAGTATTTGATATTGTTGCGAAAAAACCACAAAATGAGTAAAACGAAAGTTTAGGGCGCCCATTTTGATGATGGGAGAATTGATAGATTTACTGAACGATGAAAGAGAAGGGACAGCGGTTCGCTGATCCGCGCGCCGAAAGGCAATTACCGGAACGGCCGCCAACCGACTTCATGGTCTGGCGGTAGTCCCTTCGAAAAGGAAATGGATTTCAAATGAACATACGGATGGTTTTGTTGACCTCGGCGGCGGCTCTCGCTGCTGCGTCCTCGCCGGTTTTCGCTGCTGACGCCATCGTTGCAGCTGAGCCGGAACCGGTTGAATACGTCCGCGTCTGCGACGCGTACGGCACGGGTTACTTCTACATCCCCGGCACCGAAACCTGCCTGAAGATCGGCGGTTACCTGCGTTTCGAAGTATACGGCGGCCCCAACCAGAAGGGTACGTCTGACTGGAACGCTCGTACGCGCGCTCAGGTTCAGTTCACCGCCAAGAGCGACACTGAATACGGCCCGCTGACCGGCGTTATCGTTCTCCGCAACAACGGCGACAACGCTTCGACGACCAGCACGCTCGACTCCGCTTACATCGACATCGCCGGTCTCCGCGCTGGTCTGTTCTACAGCTGGTGGGATGATGACCTGAGCGGCGAGCCGGACGTTCTATCCAGCTACCAGACCCTGCACAACTCGTTCCGCTACCAGTACGAATCCGGCGACTTCTACGCTGGCGTATCGGTTGACGAACTGGAAGACGGCGCTGGCGCAACCAACGGCACCAACAGCGGCAACGCTATCGGTATTGCTGCTGCAATCGGCGGCAAGACTGGCGCGTTCTCCTACCAGGTCATCGGTGGCTACGACACCGACACCGAAGAAGGCGCAATCCGCGCGATCGGTTATGCCGACATCGGACCGGGCACCCTCGGCCTGGCTGCTGTTTATGCTTCCGGCATCAACAGCTACTACGACGAGTCGGAGTGGACGGTTGCTGCTGAATACGCTCTGAAGGCAACCGACAAGTTCACCTTCACCCCGACCGTTCAGTACTTCGGCGACTACGGCCATAATGCCACCAACACCGACTTCGCTTCTGGCGACGCTTGGAAAGTTGGCGTAACGCTCGATTACCAGATCGTAGACAACCTCTACGCCAAGGCAACCGTAAGCTACCTCGACCCGAAGCACGACGACGACGTAACGACGGGCTTCTTCCGCCTGCAGCGCGCGTTCTAATTTCCGAAATCTCGGGGCCCCGGCATTGTCGGGGCGCCATCCGTATTGCGTTTTCTGATCCGATTGACCTCCGATCAGTTACGGGGATTGGTCCGGTTTCCCTGCCGGACCATCCTTGCTAAGACGGCCGCCTTCATTACGCAGCTCCCCGGCCAAACGCCAAGCTAGGCAGGAAGCACTTCGATCGAATCGACGCGGTCCGGATAGAAGGCGAAGTAGCCGGCGATTTCCTCCACTGCCCCATAGGGATCTTCGTAGGTCCATATCGCGTTCTTCGAACGCTCTCCGCCAGGCAGGATGCTGAAATAAGACGCCTCGCCCTTGTAGGGGCAATAGCTGTGATGATCTGTCCTCTCGACGAGCGAAAGATTCACATCCTCGCGGGGATGTATTGAACCACAGGATAGGACGCCTCTTTCAGCGTGAGCGCGCGTCGGCTATCCGCGATCACGCGCCCGCCCGCCGTTACGACGACGCGGCTTGAACTCGGATCGATCGTGATCGGGTGATCGGGACCAGGTAATTTCATCGGCTGTGCTGACATCGGCGGCTCCTGTCGGGTGATACCCGCCATATAGAGCCTGTTGCGGAAATTGCAGGAGCGCCGGGCAATCCCACAATCGAAAACAGCCAAGGATCACACCGGAAAATCTCGCGTCAGCGACAAACGCCTTCGCTTAGTTCAACAGCAATCGGAACTGAGAAGATCAGTGCCAGGTCTTGACGTCAACGTCACCTGACAGCGCGGAAAACGTGTCTTCCAGCGCGGCGACAAGAATATCGGTCAGTTCATCACCACGATTTTCGACGAACGTCACCTTGGTGTCTTCGTCCTGCAGCTCGAAAAAGCGGTCAATCAGATCCGACATTCATTGTCCTTTCGTTCGCCACCGACATCGGGCGATGAGACGAACTTAGGAAACCTTACTTGTGCCGAACTGGAGCGGCGGCCGATTTCAGTTCACCCTTCGGTAAGCAAACAACCTAGAGGAATCCTCGGTTTCGTCCAGCCCTGACGCAAATCAGTAGCTCGGAAAGCCACGGCTTTTCCATTGGCTCTTCGGAACGACATCACCGACATCGAAGGCGAACGACACGACTTTCGTTGCATCGGCGTCCACCTCGCAGCGGAAGCTCATGTCGTACCAGCGCGCACTCGCGCGGAAGGCGCCGCGCTTCACCTCCAGCACCGTTCCCTGCGAGAGCCGGTAGGACGGTAGCAATTCCGGGCGATAGCGCTGCGGCGCGTGGATAAGCTGCTCGCGTAGTTCCGTGCTGCAGAGCTGTGCCACCCGCATGCCCCGCGGCAGGCCGTCGATCGCCGTCTTGGCGACGGGATCGTTGGTGGTCTTCTGCGAGAAGAGCGTCTTTGCCTCCGTCAGCTCATCCGTTCCGGCCTTGTCGGCCTCGGTCGCGCCTGCGTCGGCCTCGTTCTGCGGTCCCATCGTCGTCTTCACATCCGGGTTGTCGGCAGCAGCAGGAGCATTGTTCGCAATATGCGTTTCCGCGGTCGCAACCTCCGGCAAGGCGATATCGTCGGGCACAGGCTTTGCCGGAGGCTTGTCGCTCGGCGGCGCGTCCGCCTTGGCGGCAGCCTCAGGCTTCAGCTCAGGCGGCTTGTCGGACGGCGTCGGGTTGGGCTTCCCGCTCGACGCCGAGGCGTTGCCGGTTTCCGTTTTCTCCGGTCCCGTATCCTTGTCGCCGAACTGGAATACCGGCCTTAATGGCTGCAGCGGTTGCGCCCCACCGGCTTCTTTCCCTTCGGGTTTCGGCTCTTCCGCCTTCGGAGGCTCGGCGGCCGGCTTCTCCTCGGGAGGTTTCTCCTCAGGCTTCTTTTCCGGTGGTGGCGGCGGTGGCGGTGGCGGTGGAGGCTCGGCGGGCTTTTCTTCGAGCTTTTTCTCTTCGGCCTTATTTTCCTCCGCCTTCTTCTCCTCCTGCTTTTCATCAGGCATCTTCAGCTCGGGAGGCTTCTCCTCAGGCTTCGGTTCCTCGGGCTTCTTCTCTTCAGGCGGCGGCACAAGGTCGACGCTGACGGCCTCCTCTTCCACCGGCTGAGGCATATCGGGCAGCTTCAGGAAGAAGGCTCCGACGACAACAAGGTGCAGCAGCACGGAGGCAACGATGCCCCAGCCGAATACTCCCCAGTGCCTTTTCGGTATTCTCGGCATGCCTGCCCGCTACGCTCCGTCGATCCAGTCCCGATGTGGCCGTTTAAGAAGGCGCCATCAAGCCACAAAACGAAAAAAGCGCATGCAGACAACCTCGACATAGGTGCAGGTGGCGGTTTCAAGCAGGATCGACAACAAACATTCAACCACATGGTTGACCATTCCAGCGCTTTGGCATACATTCAACCACATGGTTGAATTAAAAACCTTGGAACTCGACACCGTTTTTCACGCCCTCGGCGACGCGACTCGAAGACGGATGTTGCGCGAGCTGGCGGACGGCGAACGAACTGTGACGCAGCTCGCGGAGCCTTTCGAGATTTCGCTCGCCGCGGCGTCCAAGCATATCAAGGCGCTGGAAAATGCCGGCCTCATCCGCCGCGAAGTTCGCGGCCGCACGCATATTTGCCGCCTCGATCCCGGACCCTTGGCGAGCGCCCAGGAATGGCTGAGTTTCTACGAGCGCTTCTGGAATGGACGCCTGGATCTGCTGGAACAGCTTCTTCGCGAAGACGACAAGCATGCCCCACAACCACCAAAAGGAGACGACCAATGAACGAACTTGCGACTCTTGATGCCTATGGTGTGCTCACGGAACCTGCCACGCTCAAAATCCAGCGGCTCTTGCCGGGGCCTATCGACCGGGTCTGGCGATACCTGACGGAAAGCGACCTGCGCCGGCAGTGGCTGGCGTCGGGCAAGATGGAAATGAAGGCCGGATCTCCCTTCGAACTGACGTGGAAAAACGACGAGCTGACGACGCCTCCCGGCGCACGTCCTGCCGATTTCCCGGAAGAACATCGGATGCAGAGCCGGATCACCGAACTCGACGCCCCGCACAAGCTTGTCTTTACCTGGGGAGAGCACGGCGAGGTGTCGTTCGAACTGAAGGAAGCCGGGCGCGATGTCCTGCTGACCGTCGTCCACAAGCGTATCTCCGACCGCAAGAACCTCGTCATGGTCGGCGCCGGGTGGCACATGCACCTCGATATCCTCGCCGCCCGCCTTGCTGGGGGCACGACCGAGCCCTTCTGGGATGGCTGGCTCAAGCTGCGTGGTGAATACGACCAGCGAATTGCCGGCTGACCATCCGCCCTTCTGCCTCGCGGGCGCCATTCCGTGGCGCCCGCGAGGCCTTTGATTGCGCCTTATCCGAGCGACCCTATGATTTCGCGATAGGCTGCCTCGGGAAACGCCTTGAGCGTACGCGTGCGCACATTTCCGCCCATACCGAGAGAAAGACCAAAACGCGCCATCACGGCATCATCGGGCGCATCACAGACGGCAACCATGTCATGGTCGCCAAGCGTGAGAAAGAATTGCTGGAACGAACCGCCCATGTCGCCCAGAAGCTTCTTGGCAGCGTCGAGGCGCTTTGCCGAGTCGCGAACGTTGCGAATGCCCTGATCCGTCCAATTGATAAGCACGATATAAGTGGTCATTGCACACCTCCCGACGGAGGGTCTTGGCCTACGCAACAGGCTATGGCGACCGTCGCTCATGCGCTGTGGTCGGTCCCTTCCCCCGTGCTGCGCACTTTACTCCTGTGCCGTCGCGACAACAAGAAACGGCAAACCGGAGGCAGGCGCCAAAAGCAAAAGCCGGGCACAGGGCCCGGCTTTCGAAAGGTTTTCTCAGCATAAGAATCTCAGCTGTCGAGGAACGACCGCAGCTTGCGTCCTTCTTAGCTGTCCAGGAAGCTCCGGAGCTTCCTGGAGCGGCTCGGATGCTTCAGCTTGCGCAGCGCCTTCGCTTCGATCTGACGGATACGTTCGCGGGTAACCGAGAACTGCTGGCCGACTTCCTCAAGCGTGTGGTCAGTGTTCATGCCGATGCCGAAGCGCATGCGCAGCACGCGCTCCTCGCGCGGCGTGAGCGATGCCAGAACACGCGTCGTCGTTTCGCGCAGGTTCGCCTGGATGGCGGCGTCGATCGGCAGAAGCGCGTTCTTGTCCTCGATGAAATCGCCGAGGTGCGAATCTTCTTCGTCACCAACAGGCGTTTCGAGCGAGATCGGCTCCTTGGCGATCTTCAGGACCTTGCGGACCTTTTCGAGCGGCATGGCGAGCTTTTCGGCCAGTTCTTCCGGCGTCGGCTCGCGGCCGATCTCGTGCAGCATCTGGCGCGAGGTACGAACGATCTTATTGATCGTTTCGATCATGTGCACCGGAATACGGATCGTGCGAGCCTGGTCGGCGATCGAGCGGGTGATCGCCTGACGGATCCACCACGTCGCATAGGTCGAGAACTTGTAGCCACGGCGGTACTCGAACTTGTCGACCGCCTTCATCAGGCCGATGTTGCCTTCCTGAATGAGGTCGAGGAACTGCAGGCCGCGGTTCGTGTACTTCTTGGCGATGGAGATGACGAGGCGAAGGTTCGCTTCGACCATTTCCTTCTTGGCGATACGCGCTTCGCGCTCGCCCTTCTGCACCATCGACACGATGCGGCGGAATTCGGCGATCGAGATGCCGGTTTCCGTTGCGAGGTTCTGGATCTCCTGGCGGATGTCGCGGATCGTGGTGTTTTCGCTCTTGGCGAATTCCTTCCAGCCGCGCGCGGCCAGATTACCGATCGACTTCATCCAGTTCGGATCGAGCTCGGCACCCTGATACTGCTCGAGGAAGCTGTCACGCTTGACGCCGTAGGATTCGGCCAGGCGCAGCAGGCGGCCTTCGTTCTGCATCAGTCGCTTGGAAATGTCGTAGAGCTGCTCGACGAGGGCGTCGACGCGGTTCTGGTTCAGCGACAGAGACTTGACGGCCTTGATGAGCTCATCCTTGAGTTCCTTGTAGCGGCGCTCCTGGGCTGATGACAGCGTGCCGGTAGCGGCCAGGCGCTGCTCGACCTGCTGATCCTGCAGCTTGCGCAGCTTCTTGTAGGTCTCGGCGATGATGTCGAGCGTTTCCATGACCTGCGGACGCAATTCCGCTTCCATGGCGGCAAGCGACAGGTTGGATTCGTCCTCGTCCTCTTCCTCTTCTTCCGGAGGCAGGCCCTCGCCGCCGACATTGGTGATGTCGTCGTCGCCGGAACGGGTGCGGCGCGTCTTTTCCTTTTCCTCGGCAGCCTTGCGGTCGGCCTCGATCTTCTCGGGGCTCTGGAACTGCGGTGCAGCCTTGGCTTCCGGACCGGAATAGGTCGTTTCGAGATCGATGATCTCGCGCAGCAGCGTCGTGCCTTCGTTGAGTTCGTCGCGCCAGATGATGATCGCCTGGAAGGTCAGCGGGCTCTCGCAGAGACCACCGATCATGGTCTCACGGCCAGCCTCGATGCGCTTCGCGATGGCGATTTCGCCTTCGCGCGACAGAAGCTCGACCGAACCCATTTCGCGCAGATACATGCGAACCGGGTCGTCGGTACGGTCGGTCGGTTCCTTCTTCTTCGCGGTCGCAAGTGCGGTGCCGCTGGAAGGTGCCAGTTCGCCGCCTTCGTTCTCGTCGTCGGAGCCAGAATCGTCGTCATCGCCGCCGCTGGCGCCGGCCTCTTCGGCTTCCTCGTCCTCGATGACGTTGATGCCCATGTCGGACAGCATTGCCATCGTATCTTCGATCTGCTCGGACGTCACTTCTTCGGACGGCAGGACGGCGTTCAGCTCGTCCATCGTCACATAGCCGCGCTTCTTCGCGGCCTTGATCATCTTCTTGACCGCGTCATCGGAAAGATCGAGAAGAGGGCCGTCGGTGCCGCCGTCGCGTTCGACTTCCGCTTCTTCGTTCTCTTTGACCTTGGTTGCCATTTATATCGTCGCCTTCCTGACGCTATTCAAACTCGCCGCAGTGAACGACCGTACGCAGCCGATCCGCCGCACACGATCGTTTCGAATCACATGCTCCCAACTAATGGGATGAGATTTAATACCCGATTAACCACGATTGCCGGCGCCGGACGACAGAGCTTTATTGTCATCAAATGTCCGGCCATGGTTGTGCGATCCGCCCTTGACCCAGTTCACCGCTTTCCAAGTTGAACGGTGATTCCCACAATTTTTGTTCTCGTCAAGCTTTTCTGGAAAAAAAGCCTCGGAAAACCCGGAAAAAGCCTTATCCACAGGCTCGGAACCGCTTAAGCGATTGCCATCCATAGATAGGATGTCACCAGAAGAAGACAAGAGCAGCAGGTGTTGTTCCGGAACGGCAAAGTTGCCGCCAAGCTTTTCAAACACCCGCTGCCAGTTTTTCGATGCGGTTCGAAGCTTAGCGCGACTGGCCGTCCCAAGGCTGGATCTCCAGACTTGCCAAGTCGACCGCTGGAATACAACGGACATTGATGCAAGCCATTTCGGCCCCATCAGGCATCTGCGCCTCGGCGAAAGGCGCAACCCCGCACGTTCCGCAGAAGCGGTGCTGGATGCTGTGCGTATTGAACGTGTAGGTCGACAGGTTCTCGCGCGGCGTCTTCAGCGTGAACTTGTCGCGGGGCACGAAGGCTAATAGACCGCCGCGTCGCCGGCAGAGCGAGCAATTGCAGTCAAGCGCGGACGTGAACTCACCTTCCACCTCAAACTCGATGTTGCCGCAATGGCAGCTTCCCTCGTAAAGCATCGTTCCTCCTCAATTCCAGTCCATGACCACCTTGCCGGAATTACCCGAACGCATTGCCTCGAACCCTCCCGGAAGTCGTCTATTCCGATCCGATGCGTGATGACCTGCGAAAGATCCAGGCCTCCCTGCACGAACGCAATCATCTTGTACCAGGTCTCGAACATCTCCCGGCCGTAGATGCCCTTCAGATTAAGCATCTTGAAGATCACTTTGTTCCAGTCGATCTCGAATCCGGCCGGCGCGATGCCGAGAATGGCAATCTTGCCGCCATTGTTCATCTTGTCGATCATGTCGCGGAAGGCAGGTGCTGCGCCTGACATTTCCAGCCCGACGTCGAAGCCCTCGGTCATCCCGATCGACTTCATCACGTCGGCGAGATTTTCTTTCGAGGCATCGACAACGTGATCGATGCCGAGCTTGCGGGCGAGATCCAGCCGGTGCGGATTGATATCCGTGATGACCACCTTGCGGGCGCCCGAACGCTTAGCGACCAACGCCCCCATGATGCCGATCGGTCCAGCGCCAGTAACCAGCACGTCCTCGCCGACGAGATCGAAGGACAGCGCCGTGTGCACCGCATTGCCGAACGGGTCGAAGATCGCCGCGATCTCATCCGGAATGTCATCCGGATCGGCACCACATTTGCCTCGGGAATGCAGACGAACTCTCCGAAAGAGCCGGGGCGGTTGACGCCGACGCCGAGCGTGTTGCGGCAGAGGTGGCCCCTGCCCGCACGACAGTTGCGGCACTTGCCGCAGACGATGTGGCCCTCACCCGAGACACGCTCGCCGACGTGGTATTTCGTGACCGCCGAGCCGATCTGAGCGATCTCACCGCAGAACTCATGCCCGACGACCATCGGCACCGGGATGGTCTTCTGCGCCACTGGTCCCAGTTCCAGATATGAACATCCGTGCCGCAGATTGCTGACTTTTTCACCTTAATCAGCACGTCGTTCGGCCCGACTTCGGGAACCGGGACATGCTCCATCCAAAGCCCGACCTCCGGCTTTGCCTTGACCAGTGCCCTCATCATGTTCGACATGATCTTACTCTCCCAAACCCTTTAAATGACTCCGAGTTCGCGGCCAGCCTCCGCGAAGGCCGCGATCGTCCGCTCGACATCCGCGCGTGAATGCGCCGCCGACATCTGTGTTCGGATGCGCGCCTGTCCCTTCGGCACGACAGGGAAGGAGAAGCCGATCACGTAGATACCCTTTTTGAGCATCAGCGCCGCCATGTCCTGCGCCAGTTTCGCATCGCCGAGCATGACCGGAATGATCGGATGTCCCTCGCCCGCCAGCGTGAAGCCGAGCTTGGTCATTTCGGAGCGGAACAGCGCCGCATTACCCGCCAAACGCTCGCGCAAGGCATCGCCGTTGTCGATCAGATCGAAGACCTTAAGCGATGCAGCCGCAATGACCGGCGCCAGCGTGTTCGAGAAGAGATACGGACGCGAGCGCTGCCGCAACCAGTCGACAACTTCCGCCCTGGCCGAGGTATAACCGCCGGAAGCACCGCCGAGCGCCTTGCCGAGCGTGCCGGTGATGATGTCGACCCGGCCCTCCACTCCGCAGTACTCAGCCGAGCCACGTCCATGCTTGCCGACGAAACCGACGGCATGGCTGTCGTCGACCATAACCATCGCGCCGTATTTCTCGGCCAGATCGCAAACACCCTGCAGATTGGCGATGATGCCATCCATGGAGAAGACGCCATCGGTGGCAATCAGCTTGAAACGGCTGCCTTCCGCCTTCTTCAGTTCTTCCTCCAGCGCCTTCATGTCGTTGTTGGCGTAACGGAAGCGCTTGGCCTTGGAGAGGCGCACGCCGTCGATGATCGAGGCATGGTTCAGCGCGTCCGAAATGATCGCATCCTCCTCGCCGAGCAGCGTCTCGAAGAGACCGCCATTGGCGTCGAAGCACGAGGAATAGAGGATCGTATCTTCCATGCCGAGGAAGGAGGAAATCCGAGCCTCAAGCTGCTTGTGCTCTTCCTGTGTGCCACAGATGAAGCGCACCGAGGCCATGCCGTAGCCGTAGCGGTCGAGCGCCTTCTTTCCGGCCTCTGCAAGTTCTTCGTTGTCGGCGAGCCCGAGATAATTGTTGGCGCAAAAATTCAAGACCCGCTCGCCCGAAGCAACCGCGATCTCGCCTGATTGTTTCGAGGTGATGACGCGCTCCGACTTGTAGAGTCCGGCATCCTTCAATGCGGAAAGTTCGGTTCGGAGGTGGGAGAGGAAGTGCGAGGTCATTGGATGCCCTTCTTGTGATGGTTCCCGATGCCCTGCACTAGCACATAGGCAAGCGCCTGTCTTGCCGTCGTCAGCGCTGAGCAGCGATCAACAGGAACATCGGTCGATCCATCTCCTCGGACCATTCAGGATGTGTGCCAAGCTGCTCGTCACTCGGTCGCCACTCCTCGACATGCCGGATCGAAAAACCCTTCGCAATCAGAGTGTTGAGCGTCGTCCCAAGTGTCCGGTGGTATTTGACGACACCCTTGGCGAGCCAGTCCGTCGTGCGCGCGCCCTCGCGCGAATAGCCATCCAGCGGCCAGATCCGGCGTCCCTCCCCGTCCACTGTCCAGGCGGGTTTGGCCGGCGCCATGTAGATCGGGTGTTCAATCGTGAAGACAAAATCGCCACCAGCGACAAGCGCATTGTAGATAGTAGTAGCGAGCCTGCCAAAATCCTCTATGTAGTGGAATGCCAGCGAGCTGTAGGCGAGGTCGAACGATGCCGACGGCAGCTCCAGCGTTTCAAGGTCCGCAATCTCGTAACGGACGCTCGCAGTGGCGGTTTCGCGCCGCGCGCGATCAATCATTCGCTCCGAAATGTCGAGACCGAGGACGCTCTTTGCATTCTGAGCAGTCGCATAGCGGGCAAACCAGCCGAAGCCGCAACCGAGGTCGACGATCCGCTTGCCAGCCAGTTCGGGCAACACTGCACGGATCGATTCCCATTCAGCGGCGCCATCAAGACCGTACAGCGAGCGCGAAAGCTGGCTGTATCCTTCGAAGAACTCGGGCTTGTCGTAGATGTTCTGGGCCATGACCGTTTCCTTTCAGCCGGCCCATATAGACAGAGTTCGCGTTATCGCAATGATGGTCGGCTCATTGCGATCGATCGTTGCCACCGATCGGCAGCATCGTCTGAAGAACGCCGTCGCGACGGACCAGACCGTGAAACAGCGCGGCCGCGATATGCAGCAATACGAGGGCGAAGAAGGCAAAGGCCAAATAAAAATGCGCGTTCCAAAGGAGCGTGTGCAGACTGTCGCTCTGCGGCAGGATCGGCGGGAGGTGAATATCGCCATAGAGCACGATCGGATAGGCAGCCGCCGACATCATCGCCCAGCCGATCAAGGGCATGCCGATCATCAAGGCGTATAGGGCAACGTGGGATAGATACGCGGCAAGTTTCATCGGCTCCGGAAGATCGGCGGGTAACTTCGGCGATCCGGAGATGAAGCGAACGATTAGACGAACGAGGGCAAGAACGAGTATCGCGACGCCGAGCGTCTTGTGTGTCGACAGCAGTGGCACATATCCTCGCCCGATGGTTGACACCATGCCAACGCCGATGAACAGCATCGCCAGAATACCGATTGCCATCAGCCAGTGAAGCAGGCGCTGAACGAGGGTGAATTGGGTATGTGTACCTTTCATGGCTTCGCGCTCGCTGCAGTTCGAGGATAGTGGCTCGCTTCGGAAGTCCTGAGATCGTAGGATTTGGCGTAGGCCGCCGAGCGCGCCGCCGGGAATGGATCATCGGAAACCTTGATACCATCGGGCAGAATGGTCGGATCGAAATTGATGTCCCGGCAAGGTCCATCGGCTTCCGGCTCGATCTTCTGCACCACCAGGGTGCCGGCTTCGATCGTGCGCCGCTCCGCCGGCCAGGCCTTGGTCGGATCCGATGTCGGATCGGAGGGGTCGGCCACCGTCAACACCAGCGTCCAGCGCTGCGGCGACTTAGACACGCGCTCTGTAATATCGTCCTCGAGATGGTCGGGGCCGAGCTTGGCGAAATCTTCAGGCGTGATTGGTGTCGCCACTGCCTCCGGTCGCCACGACCAACGCACGGCATGCTCCGCGCCCGAAGCATCGGTGAAAATGAATGCATTGAGGCTGTTGAACGCCACTTCGGCGTAGCTCGCCGTCCAGGGCGCAGTCATCGCCCACTTGCCGAATGCGACGAATTCCGGATGGGCCGCCACGAAACTCTTCATCGCCCCCGGATCCTTGCTCCCCGACGCCTGCAGCAGATCATAGAAGCGTTGCGGGGTGGAAACGGCAAATACGGGAGGATCGATCATCGCCATCCTCCACACACCTCCGTCAGGGGTGGAGATCTGCACGCCGAGGCCACGCACGCGCACCGTGGGGTCGGCCGCCTCAGGATTAGGCGTTGCAAGATTGAAGCGCCCGATAACCGGATACTGTCCGGTTGCGAAGGCGGTCGCCCGCGAGATCGCCGCGCCATTTCCGTTCGCTTCGAACACGCCGGTAAAACAGATGCCCTTTGCATGGTTGCGCCTATGCCCCAGGGCCGGACCGCCGGGAGGCGCCAAGGCACTGACAAGCTTTGTCGACGTCAGGCGGTCGGGGGAAAGCCAACCAGCGGTGTAAGCGAATGCACCGGCGCCACAGGCGACCACGGCTGCAATCAACACCAGAGACCCTAAAGCGGAACGCTGCGACTGCGACGGTCCTGGCATCCGACACTCTCCGTTTTCATCAATCGGGCACGATAGGCAATGCCAGCAATGCTGGAGGTCATCTCAGTAGGCGGGACGGCAGTCGCAAGATAGGATGATTATACTGTTCTTGACCGAAACCATGGCATCCCTCGCCCGTCGGGTCAAATCCCTAGTCGTCGTGCCCCAGGATGACCTCGAGGAACGCATCGCCGTACCGTTCGAGCTTGGACTGGCCGACACCGGAAATCTCCAGCATTTCCTTGTGCGTTCGCGGCCGCTCGGTCGCAAAGGCGATCAGCGTCGTATCGGGAAAGACCACGTAAGGCGGTACGCCAAGAGAGCGGGCGATCGACGTGCGCTCGGCTCGCAGCGCTTCGAAAAGAACGCCATCGCTCCCCGACAGCACAGAGCGGCGCTCGACCTGCGCCGTTCGCTTCGAGCGACGCTCGGCGACCGGACGATCCTTGCGAAAGAACACCGACCGCTCGCGCTTGAAGACGACACGAGCCTCGGGCTCAAGCTTCAGTGCTCCGAACGCCTGCTGATCGACCCTGACCAGCCCCATCGCGAGCAATTGTCGAAACACCGATTGCCAGGTTCGCGCCGGCAGATCGTTGCCCGCTCCGAAGACCGGCATCGTCGTATGTCCGAAGCGCTCCGTCTTCTCGTTGACATTGCCGAGCAGCACATCGACCACATGCCCGGTGCCGAACCGCTCGCCCGTCCGGTAGATCGCCGCAAGCGCCTTGATGGCGGCCTCGGTGCCGTCCCAGGTTTCGACCGGCTTCAGGCAGGTATCGCAGCCACCGCAACCGCCGCCGTGGGCTTCGCCGAAATGCGCAAGGATAGCCTGGCGGCGGCAGGAGGCCGTTTCGCAGATTGCCAGCAATGCGTTGAGCTTGGAGCGCTCGACGCGCTTGATTTCCTCGGCCGCACCACCCTCGTCGATCATCCGGCGGCGCTGGATCACGTCGGCCATGCCGTAGGCCATCCAGACCTCGGACGGCAGGCCGTCACGCCCGGCGCGACCGGTCTCCTGGTAATAGGCCTCGACCGATCCCGGCAGATCGAGATGCGCGACATAGCGCACATTCGGCTTATCAATCCCCATGCCGAAGGCAACGGTGGCGACAAGGCAGAGCTCTTCTTCCTTGAGGAAGGCATCCTGGTTCGCGTCGCGCATCCCGCGGTCCATGCCGGCGTGATAGGCCCGCGCGCGAATGCCCTGCCCGTTCAGCCATTCGGCGGTTTCCTCGACCTTGGCACGCGACAGGCAATAGACGATGCCGCTATTGCCCTTGTGTCCGGAAAGAAACCGCAGCAACTGCTGACGTGGCTGATCGCGCTCGACGATCTCGTAGGAAATGTTCGGGCGATCAAAGCTGGTCGTGAAGACCTTGGCATTGTTCAGCGCCAGTCGCTCGACGATATCGTCGCGTGTATGCGCGTCGGCGGTCGCCGTCAGCGCAATGCGCGGCACGCCGGGGAACTGTTCCGCCAGTCTGCCGAGTTCACGGTACTCCGGGCGGAAATCATGTCCCCACTGCGAGACGCAGTGCGCTTCATCGATCGCAAACAGCGAAATCTTCGCGCTGCCGATCGTGTCACGAAAGCCATCGAGAAGAATGCGCTCAGGCGTGACATAGAGGAGATCGAGCTTGCCTGCCGACAGCGCCCGGCGAACTTCGATGAACTCCTCGCGCGACAGAGTGGAGTTCAGCGCCGCAGCCCTGATGCCGAGCTGCTTCATTGCCTCCACCTGATCGCGCATCAGGGCGATCAGCGGTGAAACGACGATGCCGATCCCATCGCGGCAAAGAGCCGGAATCTGGAAGCAGAGCGACTTGCCGGCTCCGGTCGGAAAAAGCACGACGGCATCTCCGCCCGCCACGACGTGCTCGACCACCTGCTGCTGCTTGCCGCGAAAGGCCGGATAGCCATAGACGCGGTTCAGAATGCCAAGCGGCGATCGCTCGGCCCCGAACAACGCATCGCCCGCGGAAAATTGCCGATCCGTCGAATCCATCAATGGCTCGCCGCTCCCTTGACGCGACCGGAAAGCACCCCGAAGCCGTCGATGATCGCTTCCTGATTTTCAAGCCGAAGCCCTTCGAAGTGCACTTCCTGCAATGCCTGCATCAACAGGTCGATCACCTCGCCATTACCGGCCTCGGTCGCCGCGGCAATCTCGCGTTCAAGTTCGATCTTCTGGAAGCGCAGCGCCTTGGCGCGCTTGTGGAAGGCAAGCGCCTGCCGATAGCCTTCGCGCGCGTCTTCCATCGCCGCTTCCGATGTGGCGATCCAGAGGCGGGCGTTGCGGATCTGCTGCTCAAGCCCCTGCAGCAACGCGCCGAAGCCCTGTTCCTCCATGCGTTCCAGCAGATACTCCCGGGTTAGGTGCGGGCCGGCAACGGCCGCCGCGGCACCAAGCATCACCGACCAGAGGCGCTGAAGCTCGCGGTTGTCGTAGTCGATCGAGGCGATCTCGTCGTACTCGTCCTGCATCAGGGCCGGATGGTTGATGACAGTCAGCGCCAGTACGCTTTCACGCAGCGCCGGCGTTTCCTGATGACCACGTACCAGGCCGGAGCGCGCCAGGCGATCGGAAATGCCGCCTCCCGAAAGCCGCGGTCCGCGTTGTGAATCGTTGCCACGACCGCGGGACGGCCCCGAGCCACGCTCGAAATTGCGCCGCTCGCCGCCACGGCTCTGAAACTGCGGCTGGAAGAAGCCGTTCAAGCGGTCGCGAATGTCCTGCTGGTAGTGTCGGCGCACATTTTCATCGGCAATGACGGATACCAGTTGCCGCAAGCGCGCTTCAAGCTCGGCCTTGGCCTCCGGGGTCTCGAACTGCCCGGCATTGATCTCGCGGCTCCAGATCATCTCGGCCAAGGGCTTTGCCTGGCTCATCACCTTGTCGAATGGCGCACGGCCCTCGTTACGCACCAGATCGTCAGGATCCTTGCCGTCAGGCAGCAGCGCAAAGCGCACGGTGCGGCCCGGCTTGATGTGCGGCAGCGCCAAATCGGCGGCGCGGTTGGCGGCACGAATCCCTGCCCCGTCGCCATCGAAGCAGAGAACCGGCTGCGGCGTCATCTTCCAGAGGAGCTCAAGCTGATTCTCGGTCAAAGCCGTACCAAGCGGCGCGACGGCGTTCTCGACGCCAGCCTGATGCAAGGCGATTACATCGATATAGCCTTCGACGGCGATGATCGTGCCCTCGCCGTTGGCACCCTGCGTCGCGCGGCGGGCTCGTGCGAAATTGTAGAGGACGTTGCCCTTGTGAAAGAGCTCGGTCTCATTGGAATTGAGGTATTTCGCCGGCGCATCCGGAGACATGGCCCGACCGCCGAAGGCAATCACCTTCTCGCGGGACGAGAGAATCGGGAACATGATACGGTCACGGAACCGATCGTAGGAGACCGGAATGTCGGGACCATGTACGACCAGTCCGCAAGCCTCGATCTGCTCCTTGGCAACGCCCTGCCCCGCCAGAAACTCCTTCAATGCATTGCGACTGTCGGGCGCGAATCCGAGCCGGAATGTCTCGATCGTACGGCCCGTCAGTCCACGATCGCGCAGATAGGCACGTGCCCGAGCGCCAAGCGCCGTCTGCAACTGATCCTGAAAGAACTTGGTCGCAAGCTCCATCACGTCGAGAAGCGACGTACGCTCCTTCTCGCGTCTCTCCATGACCGGATCGGCGACCGGCATCGAAACACCGGCCATGTCGGCGATCTGCTGCACGGCTTCGGGAAAGCTCAGGCCCTCCAGCTCGGTCAGGAAGCGGAAGTGGTCGCCGGTGACGCCGCAGCCGAAGCAGTGGTAGCGCCCCTTGCGGTCCTCGCAGTGAAAACTCGGTGATTTCTCGCCGTGAAACGGGCAGCACGCCCAATAGTCACCGCGCGGGACATTGGTCTTACGCTTGTCCCAGCTCACCCGACGGCCAATCACGTCCGAAATCGGCACGCGATCGCGTATCTCATCGAGAAAGGAATTGGAAAAGCGCATGTAAACCTCTTGATGGGTCCATATAAGCAGGTTGGCCCGCATATGCCACGATCTTCGGCCAAAAGGTTCGCTATTCACAGCCCCTGTAGACAGCCGGCCAGAAGCGATCAAGAAACCGTTACCTGACCTGCGACAGGGGGTGCGACAATGACTGCACCGGTAATGTCGCCATCCCGGCTTCATAAGGCAAAACTAACTTATTGCCAGCAGAGAAATTGACGAAAAGCAAAATAACAACAGCAACTTATGGAGCGTTTCCGCTCACCATGGCACTCGAAAAACCCCTTGAAAGCAAGCGCCGCCGGACACCGAGTCGCAATTAAGGCGGGGCAACGACGGAATTATTATATTTTTGTAATTTGAATTGCTTTTCGCATCGCAATAATTTCGGTCTCAACAAAGCCATCCCCTTGTGAGGCACCATCCCTACCCCCGGCGCCGCCTCACTAGGGTGCCTTTGCAACTGTCCTTAGGCATGGGCCCAAACCCTGCGTAGCCTCAGGATGCAAAGAGCGAAAAGGCAGGAGCACCCCAGCTCCTGCCTTCTTTGTTTTCTCACTCAGGTTTTATTTTTGTCGCTGCTGAGCAGGTCATTGACAGCCGCAAGCCCTATGTTCATTGAAGGCAGAATTGCGATGGTTGCTAGAGATGCCCCACAAGGTTGAAGATTTTCTAGAAAGCGATGCCTTCTTTGCAGCCATGCTGCACTGTGCGGGGGAAATGCTCGCGATTTATCACGAGAGCCCGCGCATAGCCTCGATCTTTGCCGCTCAGCAGCGGTGGCTCATGGCCCATGCCGGCTTTGCGCTTCACTTCGGCGTTCCCGGAGAACAGAAGCCCGGCCTCTATTCCGGCCGCTTCATCACCTTCGTCGTCGAAAACAAGATCGCGAGCCGCAACACCGCTGCCGCCTTCATCCAGGAAATGATCGCCTACCGCTTTCTTCGCGTCGTCGAAGGCACGGCAGACAAGCGGACGCGCCTGCTGGAGCCGACGGATACGGCCCAGGAACACTTCTTCAAGTGGCTGGCGACGCATCTCTTGATTCTGGATCACCTCGACAGTGGCGGTCGCTACGATCGCGCCGTTGCCGACCCCGCTGCTTTCTCGCGGATGCAGCCGCTGATCGCCACGCGCATTCTCGGCAGCGACGCGGTCCGGAATCCGGGCGCGACCTACAACCTGTTCAACTGGGCCAACTCCGGCGGTCTGGTCATGGATTATCTCATGAGCCGGATAACCGAGTTCGACAAGTCGACCGAGCAGGTCAACCTCGGCAAGGTCTCCCTCAAGGAGATCCGTGACCGCTTCATGATTTCCAACACCCATTTGAAGCGCCTGTTCACGCAGGCAGCCGAGATGGGAAGTATTGGTTGGACGGAAGCATCGTTCAAAGGCGACATGTGGCTGTCGCGCAAGTTCGTGCTGGAATACTGGGGCTATCAGGCCGCCAAGTTCGTCGTCGTCGACGGTGTCGCCGAAGAAGTGCTGGGGCCCGCGATCGGCAAGATCGCGAGCCGACGCTGATCAGATCAGCTGTTCCTTGACGGCGCCCGAGGCCTTGGAGAAATCCATCTGGCCGGCATAGCGTTCCTTGAGCACCGCCATCACCTTGCCCATGTCCTTCGGTCCGGCAGCACCGGTCTCGGCGATGATCGCCGCAATGTTGCTGCGGACTTCCGCGTCGGAGAGCTGCTTCGGCAGGAAGTCTTGCAGCACGACAATTTCGCCGCGCTCCTTGGCAGCCAGTTCCGGCCGGGCGTTCTCTTCGTAGATCTTCGCCGATTCGTCGCGCTGCTTCACCATCTTGGCGAGGATCTGCAGGATTTCGTCGTCACTGGCCTCTTCCTTGCCGGCGCCGCGATTGGCGATATCCCGGTCCTTGATCGCAGCCTGAATCAGGCGAACCGTCGAGAGACGCTCTGCGTTCTTGGACTTCATGGCATCCTTGAGGGCGGCGGCGAGTTGATCGCGCAACATCATAATCACTCCTGTTTGAATGCCGCTTCATAAACCACGCGAATGCATGGGATCAAATAAATTGCGGAAAACGACGGCAGAAACCGCGAGAAAACCGGCAGAATGTGCGGTACAAAGATTGACCTCGCGCAATAGCGTGGCTATTTACCGCCACCTGCACCAAAATTCGTGATCAGGCCTGAGAGCGCGCGCCTTGCCGCGTGCGTATGCTTGCGAACCAAATGGCCGGCCAACGTTGCCCAAGGACGTGTGGCCGCCGGAAACGGGATGAAGATGACCGCGACAGCACCCTGGACAACCGAAAAGCCGACCGCCCTGCTCGTTCTTGCAGACGGAACCGTCATTGAAGGCAAGGGCATCGGCGCGACCGGCAAGGTCCAGGCCGAAGTGGTCTTCAACACCGCGCTGACGGGCTACGAAGAGATCCTGACGGACCCTTCCTATCTCGGCCAGATCGTCACCTTCACCTTCCCACACATCGGCAACATCGGCACCAACGACGAAGACATCGAAGACCTGACGCCGGCAGCACGCCACGGCGCGGTCGGCGTCATCTTCAAGGCCGACATCACCGAACCGTCCAACTATCGTGCCGCCAAGCATCTCGATGCCTGGCTCAAGGCTCGCGGCATCATCGGCCTCTGCGGCATCGACACGCGCGCGCTGACCGCCTGGATCCGTGAAAACGGTTCGCCGAACGCCGTCATCGCCCACGATCCGAACGGCGTCTTCGACGTCGAGACTCTGAAGGCGGAAGCCAAGGCATGGAGCGGCCTCGAAGGCCTCGACCTCGCCAAGATCGCTTCGTCGGGCCAGTCGTCGCAGTGGGCGCAGACCCCGTGGATCTGGAATGAAGGTTACGGCGAACTGAAGGCCGAAGACGCCAAGTACCACGTCGTCTGCCTCGACTACGGCGTCAAGCGCAACATCCTGCGCCTGTTTGCCGGCCTTGATTGCAAGGTCACCGTCATGCCGGCAACGACGAGCGCCGAGGAAGTGCTTGCCATGCAACCCGACGGCATCTTCCTGTCGAACGGCCCCGGCGACCCGGCCGCAACGGGCGAGTATGCCGTTCCTGTTATCCAGAAGCTGATCAAGACCGACATTCCGGTTTTCGGTATCTGCCTCGGCCACCAGATGCTGGGCCTGGCGCTCGGCGCCAAGACCGAGAAGATGCACCAGGGCCACCACGGCGCCAACCATCCGGTCAAGGATCACACCACGGGCAAGGTCGAGATTGTGTCGATGAACCACGGCTTCGCGGTCGACACGAAGTCTCTGCCTGAGGGCGTTGAAGAGACTCACGTTTCCCTCTTCGACGGCACCAACTGCGGCCTGCGCGTATCAGGCAAGGCGATCTTCTCGGTTCAGCACCACCCGGAAGCTTCCCCCGGCCCGCAGGACAGCCACTACCTCTTCCGCCGCTTCATCAATCTGGTGCGCGAGAAGAAGGGCGAAGAAGCTCTCGCCGAGCGCTGATCCTGGCGAACAGCCATTGAAAAGCCCGCTTCGAGCGGGCTTTTCTTTGTCCGGTGTCCGGCGACACTATCGACCCATCCTGCGGATCAGGACGTAGAAACGCCAGCACAGCATGATCGACGCCGTGAACAACCCGATCAGGAAGCCGAACCAGATGCCGATGCCGCCGAAGCCGAGCGGGAACGCCAGCACCCACGCGAGGAAGAAGCCGACCGGCCAATAGGCGATCAGCGCCAGGATCATCGGCACGCGCGCATCCTTGAGACCGCGAAGCAAGCCGTTTGCGATAGCCTGAAGACCATCGACCAGCTGAAACAGTCCGGCAATGACGATCAGCGGGCCGGCAAAGGCCAGCACCTGTGGCGCCTGCGCCGAACTCGTATCCAGGAACCAGCTTGCGAAAAACTCCGGTGCTATCGCAAACAGGGCTCCCCCTACGGCCGATATGGCGCAGGAGATGACAAAAACGGAGATTGCGGCGCGGATGAGAGCGACATGATCGCCCTGCCCGTGTGCAATGCCAACCCGCACCGTTGCCGCCTGCGAAAGGCCAAGGGGATCATGAAGGCGATGGAGGCCCACTGAAGCGCGATGCCATGCGCGGCAAGCTCGATCGTCCCGATGCGGCCCATCAAAAGCGATGCGACGGTAAACAGGCTCACCTCGGCAAGGATGGTCACGCTGATTGGCAGACCCAGGCGAACCACTTCCCGGAACGCTTTCCAGTCCGGCCGCCAGAAGCGCACAAAGATCTCATATCGCCGCGTTGCGGGCCGGCTCTGAACGTAAGCCACGATGAACAGAAATCCAGCTATCTGCACCAGCACGGAGACGATCGCAGCCCCCTCCAGGCCCATCGCCGGCAAGCCGAAATGGCCAAGAACGAGCGCATAGGCAAAGACCGCATTGAGCGCAAGCATGACGATCGTCACGTTGAGGACGACGGCGGCCTTTCCGATCGCGCTGACAAGTGCGCGCATGACGTTGTAGAGCAAGCCTGGCAGGACCGCGAACTGGCCGATGACGATATAGCCGTGCGCCAGAGCGGCAACATCCGGCTTCTGCCCCGCAGCAAGCAGAATGTGCTCCGAATTATAAAAGGCCGGCAGCATGATCAGCCAATAGGCACACACGACCCACAGGCCCATCCGCATGGAGCGGCGCACACTGACAACGTCGCCGCGACCATAAGCCTGCGCGACCATCGGAATGACGGCGATGGAGAATCCCGAGCCAAAGACCAGAATCGTGAAGAGAAACTGTCCGGCAAGCACCATCGCCGCCAGATGTTCCGCCCCCAGGCGCCCGACGATCATGACGTCGGTCGTGTTGATTCCCAGCTGTGCCAGTTGCGCTCCAATAAACGGAATCCCGAGCGCGAGGGTGGCGCGAATATGCGCGGCCCAACGGTTATCGGTTTTCGGCGCGAGCGCTTTTGCGTCGATCGGCGTATCCATGATTGTGCTCTATGATTTTGAGGTCCGGTCGCAAGTGCGGCGACCAGCCTGATGAATTAAAGGAAAGCCCGCAAAATAGACACCCCAAATGGGCAGATGATGAAAATTTCATCATCACATCATGAATTCTGATGGTTCACTGCGCGGGCTGCCGGGCCGCCTCATTGTGCGACGCCGTGCGAACCTTCAACAGAAACACCAGCGCGGCGATCAGGATAAACACCGCCGCCAGCAAATACGGCGCCCCGGCAAAGGTGACCGGCGCTGCCGGGCTGGTGAAGTAGCCGAAAAGCTGCGTGAAGATCAGCGGCCCGATGATCGTCGTGATGCTGCTGAGGCTGGTCAACGCGCCCTGCAGCTCGCCCTGCGCCGATGGCGGAACCTTGCCGGCGGCAATGCTTCGCAGCGGCGGGTCCGCGACGTTCTCCATGACCGTCAGCACGATCACCGCATAGACGACCCAACCCTCCCAGGCGAACGCGTAACCCGTCAGGCCGACGACCGAGAAGCTCAAGCCGACGATCGCCGTCTTCCATTCTCCAAGGATCGGCACGATCCTCGGCAGGACCAAAGCCATCACGACGGCGGCGCCGATACCATAGAGCCCCAGCGAGAAGCCGATCTGCCCTTCGCTCCAGCCGTAACGGTATGTCGAGACGAACGACCACACCGCCGGATAGACCGCATGGGCGAGCCAGAACAGAAACATCACTGCCGACACCCAGCCGATGCCGGGATAGTGGCGCATCTGTCTCAACGCGCCGAGAGGATTGGCGCGCTTCCATTCGAACCGCCGGCGGTTCTTCGCGTCCAGCGTTTCCGGCAGCAGGAAACAGGCGGCAACGAAATTGAGGAAGGACACCGCGGCGGCTCCGAAGAACGGCACCCGCGGCCCGAACTCGCCGAGGAACCCGCCGATCACGGGCCCGACGGTGAAGCCGACGCCGAAGGCGATGCCGATCAATCCGAAATTCTTGGCGCGGTTCTCATCGTTACTGATATCGGCGATGTAGGCGGAGCAGGTCGCAAAGCTGCCGCCGCTGAGACCGGCAAGCGCGCGCCCGACGAAGAGCATCCAGAAGCTTGTGGCAACGGCACAGATGAAGTTGTCGATCGCAAATGTCAGCACGGACAGAAGCAGGATCGGCCGACGCCCGAAGCGGTCGCTGAGATTGCCAAGGAACGGCGCGAAGAGAAACTGCATCCCGGCATAGACGACGAGCAGCCAGCCGCCATCGAGGGCCGCATCGCTCACCGAACCACCGGTCAGCTGCTCCAGATAGGCAGGCAGCACCGGCATGATGATCGCGATCCCGATAACGTCGAGAAACAGGATCATGAAGACGAGGAAAAGACCACGGCGAACAAATTTCGGATCGAGCATGAGACGTCTCTACAGCAGGTTGTTTTCTGGAAAGACGATCTCGTCGCCGGGTTTGTTACATAGCCCACGCATATTAGTGAAACAATCCGTGAACATTTCAAATGTTTTGATAGGCGCACGACTTATCTTGATGGAGAAGCGGAACAAAAGCGGATTCTAGCCTCCCCGGCGCTGGTCTTCCCTGACGAAATCGACAAAGGCCCGCAGCGCGGCCGGCATGTGGCGGCGGCTCGCATAGTAGAGAAACGGCCCGGAGAATTCCGTCACCCACTCTTCGAGGATGGGCACCAGCGATCCGCTCTCGATCGCAGGCAGCATGACCTCCTCGAAGGTCCTGATAACGCCGAGCCCGGCAACGGCCGCCGACACCTCCATGTCGATCGCATTGGCAATGATCGGCCCTTTCGGCATGATCGTGAGCGTTTCCGTCCCACGGTCGAACTCCCACGCCAGGGCGCCACTGCTCAGGAAGCGATGTCTGATACAGTCGTGCTCCAGCAGTTCGCGCGGGTGAAGAGGCAGGCCACGCCTTTCCAGATAGTCCGGCGATGCGGCGGTGATGTACCGTTGCCGGCGCGGCCCGATCGGCACCGCGATCATGTCCTGCTCCAGCCGCTCGTCGTAGCGGATACCGGCATCGTAGCCCGCCGCAAGCACGTCGACGAACGTATCCTCGCCGACGATCTCGAGCGAGATTTGGGGATAACGCTTCAGGAAGCGGTTGGCGATATCGGGCAGAAACAGTCGCACGGCAATGATTGGCACGTTCAGGCGAAGTGTTCCGCTCGGACTGTCACGGAACGTCTCAAGCTGCTGAAGCGCCTGCGAGACCTCACCCAAGGCGGGCGCCAGTCGTTCGAGCAGCCTCTGTCCTGCCTCGGTCGGCGTCACGCTACGGGTTGTCCGGTTCAGCAGACGAACGCCGACGCGCTCCTCAAGGCGTCGCAACGAATCGCTGAGCGAGGAAGCGGAGACGCCACGCTTGCGCGCAGCGGAACGAAAGCTTCGCTCCCTTGCAATGGCGGTGAAGGCATCCAGATCATTGAGGGGAAGATCGTCCATTGTGCGCTTTTCCGTACGGCCGGTTCAAATTCACCCGGATTATCGCACGAAGTGCGTCGCGGTAGAACCACGACGCAAACACTCCATCGTCAGGAGTAGGACGCCGCCGGCGGGGCGCGCTATCCCGACGTCCAGCTTAGACAGAGGCCAGCGAACAGTAGCAAATCCGATCGGCCTCCCAGACAGAGGCCAATCGTCGCTCAGACGGGACCGGAGAACGTATCGCAGTCCGAAAGCTTGCCGCTGTCGAAGCCGCGCTTGAACCACCGTACGCGCTGTGCCGAGGTTCCGTGATTGAAGCTCTCCGGGACGACGTAACCCTGGCTGCGCTTCTGCAGCGTATCGTCGCCGATCTGCTGAGCGGCATTGAGTGCCTCTTCGAGGTCGCCGGCTTCGAGTATGCCCTTCTGGTCGGTGAACTTGCCCCAGATTCCGGCAAAGCAATCCGCCTGGAGCTCGACCCTGACGGACATCTTGTTGGCATCGGCCTCGCTCATGCGCTGACGCGCTTCATTGAACTTCGGCAAGATGCCGAGCTGGTTCTGGACGTGGTGGCCAACCTCGTGGGCAACGACATAGGCTTCCGCGAAGTCGCCCGACGCACCGAACTGTTTGCTGAGTTGCTGGAAGAAGGCCGTATCGAGATAGACCTTGTGGTCGCTCGGGCAATAAAACGGGCCTGTCGCCGCAGACGCAAAGCCGCAAGCGGACTGGGTCTGGCCGTTGAACAGCACGAGGCGTGGCTCCTCATACTGCCGTCCCATCGACTGGAAGATGCCGTTCCAGGTGTCTTCCGTCTCCGCCAGCACCGTCCGGACGAACGCGGTCATGTCGTCGTTGGCCGGCTGGCGACTGCTGCCGGAATCGCTTTGCTCGTAACCGGAGCCGCCGGTCGACATGCCGCCGTCCATCACCTGAAGCAGATCGATCCCCATCGCCTTGAAGATGAGATAGATCACCACGAGGAAAATGATCGTGCCGATGCTGAGGCCGCCGCCGCGACCACCCATGCCGCCACCGGATGGAAAACTGAAGCCTCCCCCTCGGCCCAATCCGCCGATGGAAGGATCGCCCCGGCGATCCTCGATGTTGTCGGACTGACGCCGGCCTTTCCACTCCATAACGATCCCCTAGAGCTAATCCTCGGTCGCTGTTGGCTCATTTATATATCTCGGCAGACGGGAAATTCCAGCAGCCGAAAGAGGCAAGTCGCAGCGGAGGAGAACGTAAGGGATTAACGGTTCGACGGCATCAAGATCAAGGCGCAAGAATCACGCTATCGGGAGTGCCGGAGAGCGTCGGCCGCCGTTCCATCACGGCCTTGACTCCATAGTGGGCAGCCCCAACCAAAATCAGCGAAGCATAACCATCGACGGCATAGTGCCAGCCAAGGCAGACCGAGCTCAGCATCACAAAGGCTGTGTAGCAGAAAGCCAAGACGCCGAACCTGCGCGACAAGTCGATCGCAAAGAATGCGTTCAGGGCAATCAGCCCGACATGCACGCTTGGAAAAGCAGAGATTCCCGAGCCAAGGCCGGATGTACCCGCTTGGTGCAAAGACCAGAGATAGGTCTGGAAGCTATGGGCCAGCAAAGGGCCATCGGGTGAGGAAAGAAAAGCCTGAAGTGCGGCGAAGCGTTCATGATCGCCGGTCGCCGCACCGTAAAATGCCGGCCCGGCCGACATGAAGAAACCTGCCAGGATGTTGCCGCAGAAGACCCAGACGAACATGAACATGCTGATGTATCGGACGCGGATCGAGGCCGCGCGAGGCGATGTCGCCACGAAGAAAAGCGTTCCGAAGCAGAGGATGAACCAGAGGATGCTGTAGTTCCAGTCCATGATCCCGACCACTCCGATCGATTGAAGAATCTTCGAAGGATCCGAACCGAAGGACAGCAAAGCGTCGGCATTGGCGAGCATATGGTCATAGACGAAGCCGCCACGAAGAATTGGCAGCAGGTTCTTGATCGACGTGAACGTTCCCTGAAAGATCATCAGCGCCATCAGCAGAGCCATACCGGAAAACAGATGCGCCAGGCGCTGTGGCGAAAACGTCTTGCGCGCGACCAGCGCCCGCTTCCCCTCAAAACGAAAGATGACCCATGCATAATCGACGACGACTGCCGTCAGCGGCATGAAGATGAGAAACAGGAAGGTCCACTGGTCGAAGTAGAGTGAGAAGGACATCACCTCGGCGTGACCGGTGGCGGTGATCAACAGGACAGAGCCAAGGAAATAGAATGCAACGGCAAAGTAAAGCCATGCGTCCGCCCTTGCGCGGATCATCAAATGCGACAGCAACTCGGAAGCCCAGATTTTTACATCCCTGGGTTTTTCATCGACTTGAAACATTGCCGACCCACGCCCTCGACAACAGACCGACCTCTTAAAGTCTGCACCCGAATAGAAAGCACCCTATTTATTAATTTTCCTCGACCGGCATGAGTAAAAACGTCGTGTTGCGGAGTATTTTATAGTCTTCCACAAGAGCAGGCTGAGCCGCTTCCTGTGGCTCACTCGCTTGACGAGACATCCGCAATCGGGCCTCCTTGGATCGATAAGTCTGGGGAGGAGACAGGGATGAAGGCCGTACGTCTAGAAGCGACCGGAAAACTTGCCCTGCGCGACGTGGAGCGGCCTGAACCGGGCGTCGGTGAGTTGCTGGTTCGCGTTGAAGCCTGCGGCATCTGCGGAACCGATCGCCATCTCTTTCATGGCGAGTTCCCCTCCAAGCCGCCCGTCACGCTCGGTCACGAATTCACCGGCATCATCGAGAAGATCGGGAACGGCGTCAGTGGCTTTCACGAGGGCATGCGCATCACCGGCGACCCGAATATCGCCTGCGGCCGCTGCCCCGAATGCCAGCGCGGTCGCGTCAATCTCTGCCATAACCTTCAGGCGATCGGCATTCACCGCGACGGCGGCTTTGCCGAGTATGTCTGTATCCCCCAACAGCAGGCCTTCGAGCTGCCCGATGCGCTGCCTCCCCTGCACGGCGCGTTTTGCGAGCCGCTGGCCTGTTGCATCCACGGGATAGACCTCGCCGAAATCCGTACTGGTTCTTCCGTCGTCGTGCTCGGCGGCGGCGTGATCGGCCTGCTGGTCGTCCAATTGGCGCGACTGGCAGGGGCGACCACGGTGGTTCTCCTGACCCGCAGCGAGGAGAAGCGTCGGCTCGCCGAGGAGCTTGGAGCGACCGACAGTGCAGATCCCTCCACCGGGGACATTGTCGCACGCCTGACGGCGGTTAACGGCCTGCTGCCCGGCGGCGCCGACGTTGTGATCGAATGCGCCGGCGTTGCCGAAACGATCGAGCAGGCACCCGACCTCGCACGCCGCGGCGGTACGGTCGTGATCCTCGGGGTCATGCCGCAAGGGGTGAAGGTCGCGGTCGAACCGTTCGATCTCCTGTTTCGCGAGATCAAGTTGATCAGCTCGTTTATCAATCCTTTCACGCACCGGCGGGCCGCCGATCTCATTGCGTCGGGCACCATCAAGGTCGAACCACTGATCTCCCGCCGAATCGGCCTCGAGGAGGCCGTCGAAGCCATCTCCAACCCCGCCCGAAAAGGCGAGATCAGGGCGCTTGTGGTGCCGGGTATCGGCTAGGCTCCGGCAAGAGCCGCCAATTCCTGTCGATTCCGTAATTTATGGGGTTCCGTTTACAAATACATTTGCCTATAAGCCGCTTCTAGCCTGAAAAGACCATCATATGCGCGACCCGGCCGGTGCCTCCCACCCTGGCCGGCTTTCTGCGCAGCTAGGAAACGGAAAACGCCCATGCCGAAGCGCCAAGATATCAAATCGATCCTCATCATCGGCGCAGGACCGATCGTCATTGGCCAGGCATGTGAATTCGACTACTCCGGCACCCAGGCCTGCAAGGCGCTGAAGGAGGAAGGCTACCGCGTCATCCTCGTCAACTCCAACCCGGCAACGATCATGACCGACCCGGGGCTGGCCGACGCCACCTACGTCGAGCCGATCACCCCCGAAGTCGTCGCCAAGATCATCGCCAAGGAGCGCCCCGACGCGCTGCTCCCGACCATGGGGGCCAGACCGCGCTCAACACGGCGCTCTCCCTGAAGCGCATGGGCGTGCTCGACCGCTACAATGTGGAGATGATCGGCGCCAAGCCGGCCGCCATCGACAAGGCCGAAGACCGCGCCCTCTTTCGCGAGGCGATGGAAAAGATCGGCCTGGAAACACCGCGCTCGATGCTCGCCAACGCCACCGACATCAAGGATGCCGACCGCAAGACGCATGAAGCCGAGCGCAACAAGCTGAAGGAAAGCCTCTCCGGCGCCGAACTCGACAAGGCGCTCGATGAACTGGAGAACCAGTGGAACCTCGGCGAGACCGACCGCAAGCAGCGTTATATCAGCCACGCCATGGCGATTGCCGCCCAGGCGATCGACGTCGTCGGCCTGCCCGCCATCATCCGCCCCTCCTTCACCATGGGTGGCACCGGCGGCGGCATTGCCTACAACCGCTCGGAGTTCTTCGAGATCATCGGTGGCGGCCTCGACGCCTCGCCGACCACGGAAGTCCTGATCGAGGAATCGGTTCTCGGCTGGAAGGAATATGAAATGGAAGTCGTCCGCGACAAGGCGGACAACTGCATCATCATCTGCTCGATCGAAAACATCGACCCGATGGGCGTCCACACGGGCGATTCCATCACCGTCGCGCCGGCGCTGACGCTGACCGACAAGGAATACCAGATGATGCGCAACGCCTCGATCGCGGTGCTGCGCGAGATCGGCGTCGAGACCGGCGGCTCGAACGTTCAGTTCGCCGTCAACCCGAAGGACGGCCGCCTCGTTGTCATCGAGATGAACCCGCGCGTCTCGCGCTCGTCGGCTCTGGCATCCAAGGCCACCGGCTTCCCGATCGCCAAGGTCGCGGCCAAGCTCGCCGTCGGCTACACGCTCGACGAACTCGACAACGACATCACCGGCGGCGCCACCCCTGCCTCCTTCGAGCCGTCGATCGACTACGTCGTCACCAAGATCCCGCGTTTCGCCTTCGAGAAGTTCCCGGGCGCCTCGCCGGTCCTGACCACCGCCATGAAGTCGGTAGGCGAAGTCATGGCGATCGGCCGCACCTTCGCGGAATCGCTGCAGAAGGCGCTGCGTGGCCTCGAAACCGGCCTGACCGGCCTCGACGAAATCGAAATCCCCGGCGTCGAGGAAGGCGAATCCAGCCAGAACGCCATCCGCGCCGCGATCGGCACGCCGACCCCGGATCGCCTGCGCATGGTCGCCCAGGCGCTACGCCAGGGCATGAGCCCGGAAGAAGTCCACGAAGGCTGCAAGATCGACCCGTGGTTCATCGCCCAGTTCAAGGCGATCGTCGACATGGAAGCCCGCATCCGCGAGCATGGCCTGCCTGCAGATGCCGCGAACCTGCGTAAGCTGAAGGCAATGGGCTTCTCCGACGCCCGCCTCGCCACGCTGACCGGCAAGCGCCCGAAGGAAGTTGCCGAGCTTCGCAACAGCCTGAACGTCCGCCCGGTCTTCAAGCGCATCGACACCTGCGCCGCCGAGTTCGCCTCGCCGACCGCCTACATGTACTCGACCTACGAAACGCCTTTCGTCGGTGAACTGCGCTCCGAAGCCGAAGTCTCCGCCGCCAAGAAGGTCGTCATCCTCGGCGGCGGTCCGAACCGTATCGGCCAGGGCATCGAGTTCGACTATTGCTGCTGCCATGCCGCATTCGCTCTGCGCGACGCCGGCTATGAAGCCATCATGATCAACTGCAACCCGGAAACGGTCTCGACCGACTACGACACCTCCGATCGCCTCTACTTCGAGCCGCTGACGGCTGAAGACGTGATCGAAATCCTGCGCGCGGAGCAGGAAAAGGGCGAAGTCGTTGGCGTCATCGTGCAGTTCGGCGGCCAAACCCCGCTGAAGCTCGCCGAAGCGCTGGAAAAGAACGGCATCCCGATCCTCGGCACCGCGCCCGATATGATCGACCTCGCCGAAGACCGCGACCGCTTCCAGAAGCTGCTGATCAAGCTCGACCTGACGCAGCCGAACAACGGCATCGCCTACTCGGTCGAACAGGCCCGCCTGGTCGCCACCGAAATCGGCTTCCCGCTGGTCGTGCGCCCGTCCTACGTTCTCGGCGGCCGCGCCATGCAGATCATCCATTCCGAAGGCCAGCTGCAGACTTACCTGCTGGACACGGTTCCGGAACTGGTGCCTGAGGACATCAAGCAGCGCTACCCGAACGACAAGACCGGCCAGATCAACACCCTGCTCGGCAAGAACCCGCTGCTTTTCGACAGCTACCTGTCGAACGCCATCGAAGTCGACGTCGACTGCCTCTCTGACGGCAACGACGCCTTCATCGCCGGCATCATGGAGCATATCGAGGAAGCCGGCATTCACTCCGGTGACTCGGCCTGCTCGCTGCCGCCGCGCACGCTGTCAGCAGAGATGATCGACGAGCTTGAGCGCCAGGCGAAGTCGATGGCCAAGGCCCTCAACGTCGTCGGCCTGATGAACGTCCAGTTCGCCATCAAGGACGGCACCGTCTACGTGCTCGAAGTGAACCCGCGCGCCTCGCGTACTGTTCCCTTCGTCGCCAAAACCATTGGCGCGCCGATCGCCAAGATCGCCGCCCGCGCCATGGCCGGCGAAAAGCTCGACCCGTTGTTTGCGGCCTACGGCGAGAAGCCGGATCCGCGCAACCTCAAGCACATCGCCGTCAAGGAAGCTGTCTTCCCGTTCGCCCGCTTCCCCGGCGTCGACACGCTGCTCGGCCCGGAAATGCGCTCGACCGGCGAAGTCATCGGCCTCGACACCGACTTCGCGCTGGCTTTCGCCAAGTCCCAGCTCGGCGCCAGCGTCGAACTGCCGCGTGACGGAACGGTCTTCGTTTCGGTCCGCGACGCCGACAAGCCGCGCGTCCTGCCGGCGATCCGCGTTCTCGTCGGCGAAGGCTTCAAGGTTCTCGCAACCGGCGGCACCCAGCGCTTCCTCGCCGAAAACGGCATCGAGGCCACGAAGATCAACAAGGTTCTCGAAGGTCGTCCCCATATCGAAGACGCGATCCGCAACCGTCAGGTCCAGCTGGTGATCAACACGACGGATGGCAACAAGGCGATCTCCGACTCGAAGTCGCTCCGCCGCGCCACGCTGATGCAGAAGGTGCCGTACTACACGACGATGGCCGGCGCCGAGGCAGCTGCCCAGGCAATCAAGGCGCTCCGCGCCGGAAACCTCGAAGTCCGCCCGCTGCAGAGCTACTTCGCCTAATCCTCATCAATGATGGCAACCCGCCGTGTCGCGGGTTGCCATCATCGCTCATCGAGCAATCGATGCGATTGAATCTCCTTGCGAGATCGATTCAATAAGCCTCTGAATTTTCAGCATATCCTGAAGGAACCGATCCGTTTCCTCCGCTTTTTTGGCGGGATCCGGCAGGCGCAGCAGATAGGACGGATGCACCGTCGTAAACAGCACGCGGCCATCCGGGGTCGCAAGCGCCTCGCCCCTGATATCCGAGAAACGAAATTTTCCGTCGGCCAATGACGCAACCGCTGTTGCCCCCATCGCGACAACAAGCTTTGGAGCGATCAGCTCCAGTTCCTGCTCGAGCCACCAACGACAATATTTCACCTCGCCCATGTTCGGCCGCTGGTGGATGCGTCGTTTGCCTCGAGGTTCGTACTTGAAGTGTTTCACCGCATTGGTGACGTAGATTGTCGATCGCGCGATGCCCGCGTGAACCAATGCCTGATCAAAAACCGAGCCCGCCGGGCCGACGAAAGGTCGTCCAGCCAGATCTTCCTGATCGCCCGGTTGCTCGCCGACGAAAACCGCCACGGCATCGCGCGGCCCCTCACCGAACACCGTTTGTGTCGCCGGGCCATGCAGCGGACAGCGGGTGCAGGTCGCGGCTGCCTCTCGAAGCGACTCCCATGTTCCGGCCTCCGCCACAGGCAAGCCGGGCGCATTTCGGGCCGCCTCCTGCAGACGCTCGTGGAACGGCAGCGGACGGGTTGCCTCCCGCTTCGCCATTGCCAGTACCTGGCTCTCTGCATTTGCGATCAGACCGGGAATGAGGTCCGCTTCGGGCAGATTCTTCCAGTATTTCTTCGGCATCTCTGCCTGCATCGCCTTCACCTTCAAACGCGCCGGATTGAAGATATTGGCGTAGTAGGTGCGCCAAAGTTCATCGGCTGCATCGGAAAGGTCAGGCTTTTCGCAGGAGTCATCGCCAATTGTCAGCGTCTTGCCATCCCAGCCCGCCGAGCCTTTCGGTGTTAGGATGATCCAGTCCATATCGTTGAAGCGCCTCTGAAAGAACGAGGCCTTGCGTCCGACGATGTAGTGGTCCGGTTCGAACCAGGCGAGAAACTTGCGCCGACCATTCACCGAAATCCCGCTGCCGACCTCCTTGAACCGAACGAACGCCGTCATCTTGTGTGCGTCGCGCCGAACGCTTTTCTCCATCAGGCGTGCGCGCACCACGTCTTCGTCCGAAGGCTGTTCCAGAAGCCGTCGGTCGGCCTGCAAGCGAACGAGAAGCCGGTAAAGCAACATGAAGCGCGCCGGATCACTATGGCAGATGACAGCGTTGGCCAATTCGATAAAGGCCGGCGGCACCGTCAATGGCGCCGCGTCCGGCGACGACGCAGGAAGCGGCATTTCGCCGTCATGTCGAAAAAGCCCGCCATCCTCCGCTTCCGCGTGCCACTCGACCTCCTCGGAGGCCACGCCGGCGATGGCCAAGGCGCGGGCCGCAACCCGCCATTCCTCCAGATCCCCTCGCCCGCGCAACGTTATGTGTCGCATCACAGCAACCTCAACTGCTCCGGCTGCGGCTCGAACATCTGGCGAAGATCGGGCCGATCGATCAGTCGCCGCGGCGACCAGTCTTCGACAATGATGAATGCCTGCACCTTCTTGATCGAAACCCCGAGACGCGAAAGGTCATCCATTCGCAATCGGCGGAAGCGTCTCGCCGACAGCAGGGATTTCACCGTCTTCGTTCCAAAACCCGGAACCCGAAGCAGCCTCTCCCGATCAGCCTTGTTGATATCGACCGGGAACTCGCCTCGATGGCGAAGCGCCCAGGAGAGCTTCGGATCCAGATCAAGGTCGAGCATCCCGTCGGTCTCAGACGAGGTGATCTCATCGATACCGAAGCCGTAGAAGCGATAAAGCCAATCGGCCTGGTACAGTCGATGCTCGCGCATCAAGGGCGGCTTGATGAGCGGCAAGGTGCTGGACGAGTCGGGGATAGGGCTGAAGGCCGAATAGTAGACGCGGCGCAGGCCATAGCTTCCGTAGAGATTGGCGCTGCAGCCGAGGATGGCGGCGTCGTTGGCGCCATCAGCACCGACAATCATCTGCGTGCTCTGTCCCGCCGGTACAAACCGCTTGCGACGCTTTGTCTGCAATGTCGGCTCACCCGCCGCCTCTATCTTCAGGCGGAGATCAGCCATCGAGCGACGGATTTCGGACGGCTTCTTTTCCGGCGCAAGCCGCGCGACGCCGGCATCGGTGGGGAGTTCGATATTCAGCGAGAGCCGGTCGGCATAGAGCCCCGCCTCTTCAATCAGCTGCGGCGAGGCCTCGGGGATGGCCTTGAGATGGATATAGCCGCGAAAATTATGCGTTACCCGCAATTCCCGCGCGATCCTGACGAGCTGCTCCATCGTATAGTCCGACGACCGGATGATCCCCGACGAGAGGAACAGGCCCTCGATATAGTTGCGACGATAGAATTCCAGCACGAGCCAGACGACTTCTTCCGGCGTAAAGCGTGCGCGCTCCACGTTGCTCGACGAGCGATTGACGCAGTACGCACAGTCATAGATGCAGAAATTGGTCAGCAGGATCTTGAGCAGGGAAATACACCGCCCATCGGGTGCGTAAGCGTGGCAGATGCCGGATCCTTCCGTCGAGCCAAGGCCGCCGGATGCTCCCGAATCGCGCTTCGTTGTCCCGCTTGAGGCGCAGGAAGCATCATACTTTGCAGCATCGGAAAGAATGGCCAGTCGTTCTTTGAGTGACTTTCTCATCCTTTTGTTCACTATATGTTCCAACGATAAAAGTCAAGATTGTCGGGCGTGGCCGGCACTCACGGCTGGCGATACGAATTTTATGGAAATTCGCGGGGGCGATCTGCTATAACCCAGCTAATCAGAATTGTTGCACGGTTCCGAAGTTTCCTCTTCGGGACCTGTTTTCTTTTGTGTCTGCGGCTAAGCGGATACGGGGAGTGAAGGACAGAAAAATGGTTGATAAGGTACCGATGACGCAGGGTGGTTTCGTCAAGCTGCAGGAAGAACTGCGCTGGCGTCAGCAGGAAGAGCGCCCACGAATCATCGAGGCGATCGCCGAAGCTCGTGCCCACGGTGACCTTTCCGAAAACGCCGAGTACCATGCCGCCAAGGAAGCGCAGAGCCACAACGAAGGCCGGATCGCCGAACTGGAAGATCTGACAGCTCGCGCCGAAGTCATCGACCTCTCGAAAATGTCCGGCAGCACGATCAAGTTCGGCGCCAAGGTGAAGCTGGTCGACGAGGACACCGAGGAAGAAAAGACCTACCAGATTGTCGGCGATCAGGAAGCTGACGTGAAGCAGGGCCGCATCTCCATCTCCTCCCCGATCGCCCGCGCGCTGATCGGCAAGGAAGTCGGCGATTCCATCGAAGTGAATGCGCCTGGGGGCTCCAAGGCCTACGAAGTGCTGTCCATCAGCTGGGGCTGACGGACTGTGGCGGACCGCGGCCAAACCGCAATCGTCGACGTCAAGGACGTCGAGGTCATAGCGCCGAACTTCAAGAAGCGCCTGTCGGGCGTTACCTCCACCATCATTCAGCTGGTCCCCATTCAGCGCAACCTTGGACAAAAGGTTGCGGCCCTGGGGCCCGGCCTGCCCGGCCGCTTGCCGCATATCCGCTTTTCCGACCTGACGCGCCTGTGGCGACCGCCTGAAGGAAAGCCGTTCCGCATCTGGCATGCGCGCCGCAACATCGAGATGTTGCCGGCGATCATCCTGCGCGATCTGCTGAGAATGCCGCTCAAGATCGTTTTCACCTCGGCTTCGCAGCGCAAGCATAGCGGCTGGACGAAGTGGCTGATTTCCCGAATGGACGCGGTCATCGCGACCAGCGGCAAGACCGCCGGCTATCTCGAGGTGCCGAGCAATGTCGTGCTGCATGGGATCGATACGCATCGCTTTGCGCCGGCAGCCGACAAGGCCGCTGCCAGGCGCGCCTGCGGGCTCGACGAGACCAAGAAGACCGTCGGCTGTTTCGGTCGCGTTCGACACCAGAAGGGCACCGATCTCTTCGTCGAAAGCATGATCCGCCTGCTTCCCGACCGCCCCGATTGGAACGCGATCATTGCCGGGCGGGCAACGCCGCAGCACATCAGCTTCGAAAACGACCTGAAACAGCGTGTCGCGGCAGCCGGCCTTTCCGATCGCATCCTCTTCGTCGGAGAGCACACCAATATCGACGACTGGTACAAGGCGTTGGATCTTTTCATCGCGCCACAGCGCTGGGAAGGCTTTGGCCTGACGCCGCTGGAAGCCATGTCGACAGCCGTGCCTGTCGTCGCAACCGATGTCGGCGCCTTTCCGGAACTGCTGGTCACCGGCCCAGGGGAAACCGGCATCATCATCGCGCGCGACAATATCGACGCCATGGTCGACGCTGCTGCCCAGTTGATGGACGATACGGCAAGACGCGACGCGGCGGCGGACCATGCACGCGCACATTCGCTTCAGTCGTTCAGCATCGATGGTGAAGCGCAGAAACTCGGCGCGGTCTATAACCGGCTATTCTCAGCAGCCTGATCCGCTCAGACTTCAACCAGACCCAGCCGCTTGACCTGACGGATCGTCAGCATGGTGCGAACCGTGTCGACGTGCTCATTGGCTGTCAGCACTTCGATGACGAAATCCTGGAAGCGCGTCAGGTTCTCGGCGACGCAATGAAGCAGGAAATCGCTGTCGCCGGACACCATCCATGCCTGCCGGACCAGCGGCCATTCGGCTGTGGCGGCGGCGAAGGCCTTGAGATTGGCTTCGGACTGGTGCTTGAGACCGACCATGCAGAACGCCACCAGATCGAAGCCGAGCTTCGGGCTGTTCAGCATGGCGTGATAGCCTTCGATAATCCCCGATTCCTCGAGCTTTCGAACGCGACGCAGGCACGGTGGCGCGGATATACCGACCCTGTCGGCCAACTCGACATTGGTCATGCGACCGTCGACCTGCAGTTCACGCAGTATCTTGATGTCGATGGCGTCGAGTTCAGCGCGGACCAAGCGAGTGCCTTTCTTTAATTTGCTCTGGGCAGCTTCTATATAAAGCAACGCAATACGCAAGAATGTTTCCCCAGTATGACGGAATCTTGCATATCCAAACCGGAATGCCTTGTTGGTAACGCAAGGCTGCCCTTGAATAAAAGCATTGGACGTTCATAAATGGCGAATGGATCGCGAAACGGCCGCATTCGCCTTTTAGCCGCCGCCTCCTGACAGTTGAAAGGAAATATCTATGTCCGCCCGCCACACAAAGGTGCTCATCATCGGCTCCGGGCCTGCCGGTTACACGGCTGCCGTCTATGCGGCTCGCGCAATGCTGAAGCCCGTGCTGATCGCCGGCATGGAGCAAGGCGGACAGCTGATGATCACCACCGACGTGGAGAACTATCCGGGCTTTGCAGATCCGATCCAGGGCCCGTGGCTGATGGATCAGATGCTGCAGCAGGCCAAGCATGTCGGCGCAGAGATCGTCAACGACATCGTGACGGAAGTGGACATGAACCAGCGTCCTTTCGTTGCCCATACGGACAGCGGACAGGTCTGGACGGCTGACACGTTGATCATCGCGACCGGCGCCAAGGCCAAGTGGCTTGGCATCGAAAGCGAGCAGCATTTCCAGGGCTTCGGCGTCTCGGCCTGCGCCACCTGCGATGGCTTCTTCTATCGCAACAAGGACGTGATCGTCGTCGGCGGCGGCAACAGCGCCGTCGAGGAAGCACTTTACCTTTCCAATATCGCGAAGTCGGTCACCGTCGTGCATCGCCGCGACAGCTTCCGTTCGGAAAAGATCCTGCAGGAGCGCCTGTTCTCCAAGGAGAACATCAAGGTGCTGTGGAACACGGAAGTTGCGGAAATCACCGGGGCGGCGGCCAAGCCGCCGATGCCGCCGTCCGTCAGTGGCGCGCGCCTGCGCGACACCCGTACCGGCGCCATCACCGAGGTCGCTGTCGATGGCGTCTTCGTCGCGATCGGCCACGCGCCCGCCACCGAACTTTTCAAGGGCAAGCTGAAGCTCAAGGATAACGGCTATCTCTGGACCGCGCCGGACTCGACCGCGACCAGCCTGGAGGGGGTCTATGCCGCTGGTGACGTGACGGACGATACGTTCCGTCAGGCAATCACCGCTGCCGGCATGGGATGCATGGCCGCCCTGGAAGCCGAACGTTATCTGACGGGCCATATGCCCGTCGCCGTTGCCGCGGAGTAGGATCGGCCATGAGGGGTGGGGGAATGCCATTGGATTGGGACAAGCTGCGTATTTTTCACGCAGCTGCCGAAGCGGGCTCGTTTACGCATGCGGCCGACAAGCTGCATCTGTCTCAATCCGCCATCAGCCGCCAGGTCAGCGCTCTTGAGCAGGATGTCGGCACCAAGCTGTTCCACCGCCATGCCCGCGGCCTGATCCTGACAGAACAGGGCGAGCTGCTTTATCGCACCGCGCACGACGTTCTCCTGAAGCTCGAAACGGTGAAGATGCAACTCACCGAGACGACGGAAACGCCGACCGGCAAGCTGCGTGTCACGACGACCGTCGGCCTTGGCCAGGGCTGGCTGACGGACAAGATCCAGGAGTTCATGCAGCTCTACCCTGACGTCCAGATCCAGCTGATCCTCGACAACGAGGAAGTGGACGTGAACATGCGCTACGCCGATTGCGCCATACGGCTTCGCCAGCCGGTGCAATCGGACCTGATTCAGCGCAAGCTGTTCACCGTGCACATGCACGTCTATGCGGCCCCCTCCTACATCAACAGGCACGGGGAACCGCAGACGGTGGAGGATCTCGACAACCACCGCATCATCACTTTCGGCGAACCGGCACCGAACTATCTCCTCGACGTCAACTGGCTGGAGGTCGCCGGACGCTCGTCCGACAACAAGCGTATTCCGCATCTGCAGATCAACAGCCAGACCTCTATCAAGCGCGCCTGCCTGCTCGGCATGGGCGTCGCCTGCATGCCGGATTACATCGTCGGCCGTGACCCGGGTCTGATTCAGCTACCGATAAACGCCGATGTTCCGTCGTTCGACACCTACTTCTGCTACCCGGATGAAATGAAAAATGCGGCCAAACTCAAGGCCTTCCGGGACTTCATCGTCAGCAAGGCGCGCAACTGGAACTTCTAGTTGCGACATCAAGAAATGCAAGCCGTGCATTTTGCGCATGACTGGCATGCGCAAAATGGGGTTGCCGTTTGCCCAATAAAGCACCATATCGCACTCAGCTGATGCACACGGTGGCTTTTCCTCCCAGTTCCACCGCATTAGCTGTTCCCCTCTGGAGGTTTATACCTTCACACCTATAAGGGCCCCGGCTTTCCGGCGGCCCTCTTTTTTTGCCCTATTTTTTCGCATTGCAGCAAAAAATGCTGCAATGCATAGCAGGCATGCGCAAACAGGCATTGAATTCTGCCTGCCAAAGCATCATATCCCCCTCAGCTGATGCACATGGTGGCTTCTCTCCCAGTGCCACCGCGTTAGCTGTTCCCCTCTGGAGGTTTATTGACCTTCACACCTTAAAGGGCCCCGTTCATTCGGCGGCCCTCTTTTTTTGCTTAAAATTTAACCATGCAAAAATCGACCGTTGCGTCTGTTGCCGGCCTTGAATCGAATTCTGTCTATCCATATATCGCCTTTTATCGATTTATAGTTCGGGAAACGACGATGGATAAGGACGAGATCCTCAAGGCTCTCTCGCATCCGAAGAGGATGGAGATCCTCAATTGGCTGAAGAAGCCGGAGGAGCATTTCACCTCGCAGGAACACCCCCTGGAGATGGGCGTCTGCGCCAGCCAGTTCGAACGCTGCGGCCTGTCCCAATCGACCGTATCCGCCCATCTCGGCACGCTCAGCCGGGCAGATCTCGTAACCACCCGCCGTGTCGGACAATGGATCTTCTACAAACGCAACGAAGAGACCATAGCCGCCTTTTTGAAGCAGCTCTCACAGGATCTCTGAGATGCCTATTGCTCTTCTCGTTCTCGCCCTGAGCTCATTTGCGATCGGCACCACCGAATTCGTCATCATGGGCCTCCTGCCGGAGGTCGCCTCCGATCTCGCCGTCTCCATTCCGCAGGCCGGCTGGCTGGTGACGGGATACGCGCTCGCGGTCGCCATCGGCGCCCCGATCATGGCGGTATCGACCTCGCGCCTGAAGCGCCGTACGGCGCTGATCAGCCTGATGGGCTTCTTCATCATAGGCAATCTGCTCTGCGCGATCTCTCCAAACTACTGGGTGCTGATGGTTGCCCGCATCGTAACCGCGCTTTGCCACGGCGCCTTCTTCGGCATTGGCTCGGTGGTCGCGGCAAATTTGGTGACGCCCGACCGTAAGGCCAGCGCCGTCGCGCTGATGTTCACCGGCCTGACGCTCGCCAACGTTCTTGGCGTGCCGCTTGGAACCGCCATCGGCCAGGCCTACGGCTGGCGCTCCACCTTCGCGATCGTCACCGTTATCGGCATCGTCACTATTGTCGGCCTGATCGCGGTGCTTCCGAAGGACAGCCAGGAACAGCAGGGAAGCCTGCGCAGCGAAATCGCTGCCCTCAGAAATGCGCGCCTTTGGCTCGCCCTATCAACGACGGTGTTCTTCGCCGCATCGATGTTTGCTCTCTTCACCTATATTGCACCGCTCCTGCGCGACGTGACCGGCCTGACGCCTGATGGCGTGACCTGGACGCTCTTCCTGATCGGCCTCGGCCTGACGATCGGCAATCTGGTCGGCGGCAAGCTTGCGGACTGGAAGCTAGGCCCGACGCTCGCGGTTATGTTCGGCCTGATCGCGCTGACGTCCATCGCCTTCAGCATCACGATGCGCTCGCTTATCCCGACTGAGATCACCTTGTTCCTGTGGGCAATGGCCACTTTTGCCGCAGTGCCAGCCCTGCAGGTCGGTGTTGTCCGCTTCGGCAAGAATGCGCCGAACCTTGTCTCGACGATCAACATCGGCGCCTTCAACACAGGCAACGCGCTCGGCGCCTGGGCAGGCGGAATGGTCATCGATGCAGGTTTCGAGATGACCCGCGTTCCCCTCGCTGCGGCATTGATGGCCCTGCTCGGCCTCGGCGCAACCGCCCTCACCTATCTTTCCACCGAAGAGCAGCCAGACCCTGCTCTGGCCGAATGACCTCTTAAACTCAGAGAAAGGACTCCCATGAGCAAGCTTTTCGAACCGACGCAGGTTGGCGACCTGACGCTCAAGAACCATATCGTCATGGCGCCGCTGACGCGCAATCGTTCGCCCGGAGCCGTTCCGAACGACCTGAATGTCGAATATTATCGCCAGCGCGCGACCGCCGGCCTTATCATCACCGAGGCCACCGCGATCACCCATCAGGGTCAGGGCTACGCAGACGTTCCCGGTCTCTATTCGAAGGAAGCCATCGCCGGCTGGAAGCGCGTGACGGACGCCGTGCACGAGCAGGGCGGCAAGATCGTCGTCCAGATGTGGCACGTGGGCCGCATCTCTCATGACACGCTGCAGCCGAATGGCGGCAAGCCGGTCTCCTCGACGAACAAGGTTGCCAAGTCCAAGACCTATCTGGTCAACCCCGACGGCAGCGGCGCATTCGCACCGACGTCCGAGCCCCGTGCACTTGAGACCGCCGAAATCGCGGGTATCGTCGAGGACTACCGCAAGGCAGCCCGCGCAGCAATCGAGGCAGGCTTCGACGGCGTCGAGATCCACGCGGCAAACGGCTATCTGATCGACCAGTTCCTGCGCAGCGGCATCAACGATCGCACCGATCAGTACGGCGGCTCCATCGAGAACCGTGCCCGCTTCCTGTTCCAGGTCGTCGATGCGATCACCGAGGAAATCGGCGCGCGCCGCACCGGCATCCGCATTTCGCCCGTCACCCCCGCCAACGATTCGGCCGACACCGATCCGCAGCCGATCTTCACCTATGTCGTCGAGGGACTGGCCAAGTACGATCTGTCCTACATCCACATCATCGAAGGCGCGACGGGCGGCGATCGCAACTACCAGCAGGGGGAAAAGCCCTTCGACTACAAGGCGCTGCGTACGGCCTACGAAAAGGCTGGCGGCAAGGCGAGCTGGATGGTCAACAACGGCTACGATCGTCAGATGGCGATCGACGTTGTCGAAAGCGGCGAAGCCGATCTCGTCGCCTTCGGCAAGCCTTTCATCTCCAACCCCGATCTCGTCCAGCGTCTGAAGGACAATGCGCCCCTCGCAGGGCTCGATCAGGCAACGCTCTACGGCGGTGGATCGACGGGCTACGTCGACTATCCTGCCCTCGAAAAGGCAGCCTGAGCCTTTCAGGTTAAGTAACGGAAATCCCGCCATTTGGCGGGATTTCTTTTTCCGGCAAGGCCGCTACGATCGGCCGATGTTTCAAACCTACCTGGACCGCTGGCATCTCGTGCCAGACGGCGACCCCATTGTCACCCATTCCAGCAATCTCCTTCCCGTCATTTGGCAGGACCAGCCGGCAATCCTGAAGATCGCTCACGACGCCTCGGAGATGGCAGGCGGTCAACTGATGCAATGGTGGGATGGCAACGGCGCGGCGACGGTCTTTGCCTGCAGCGACGAGGCCGTGTTGCTGGAAAGAGCGCCGGGCACCAGGTCGCTTCTGACCATGGCGATGCACGGCGAGGACGACGAAGCAAGCCGCATCATCTGCGCCACTGTTGCAAAGCTTCACGCGCCACGCAGCAAACCTAACCCGCCGCTGATCGAACTTCATGAATGGTTTCGAGCACTCGCACCGGCAGCGCAAACCTATGGCGGCATACTCTCCGATTGCGACAGGATCGCCGCAGCCCTGCTGTCCGCCCCTCGCGGCAGGACGGTTCTCCATGGCGATATCCATCATTCGAACATCCTGGATTTCGGCACCCATGGCTGGCGTGCGATCGACCCCAAGGCTCTCTTTGGAGAACGCGGCTACGATTATGCCAATATCTTCGCCAATCACGATCTCGCGGCCATAACGGACAGAAACAGGCTGCGCCGACAGCTTGGCATCGTATCGGCTGCGACAAATCTCGACACCCGACGCCTTCTGCAATGGATCGCAGCCTATTCCGGGCTTTCCGCAGCCTGGTTTCTCGGAGACGGCGCAACGCTCTCGGCAGAAGCGCCCCTCGCCGTCGCCCGCATCGCCGTCGCCGAACTGGGTTGACGCCGATCAGGCGGGCTTCGCCGACAACGACCGCTGTTGCGCCTGACCGACACATCCAAGCGATGTCAGAGACACCAGCACAGCCTGATCGATCGGCGTATGCGGCTCGCTTCCAAGTGTGGCGACGAGACGGGCGTTGGTCATGCGCAGCGGCTCACGCCAGAGATAACGCATTTCCAGCACCTCACGCATGAACCTGTTGAAGGGTGCTGCGAGCGGCACGACCCACCACGGAAACGAGCGGATCTTCGCGTGGCGTCCCACAACGCGCCGGATCGCCTCGGCCATCTGACGACCGTCGGCATCCCAAAGGCCGTCCATATGGTAGACCGCAAAGGCCGGTAGCTCCTCACGCATTTCCACCAGACGCACCATCGTTTCGGCGACATCAGGCAGGTAAGCCCATTGGTGACCGACACCGCGCGCCGCGGGATTCCATATCGTCTTCACCGGTTTCCCCTGCTTGATCATCCCCTGGGCAAACCAGTTGTTCCCCGCGCCGGGGCCAAAATAATCCCCAGCACGCACGATGATGACACCGACGCCATCGCGCGACGCAGCAGCCAGGCGCTTCTCCATCTCCACGCGGACTGCGCCCTTCTTCGTCACCGGATGCTGCGGGCTCTCTTCGCGAAGAAGCGGAAAAGCATCCGGGCCGAAATTGTAGATGGTGCCGGGCAGGACGATGGATGCGGAGACGGCCTTTGCCGCCGCGATCGTATTGTCGAGCATGGGCAGAACGAGCGTTTCCCAATCGCGGTAGCCCGGCGGGTTGACAGCATGAACGATGATGTCGGCTCCTTCTGCTGCCGCCCGAACGTCCGTCGCGCGCATCGCGTCGCCACGCAGCCATTCAAACGCGTTGCCGCTGCGGCCGGCATCTGCATTCCGGCTCAATGCCCGAACATGCCATCCCCTTGACGCCAGCACCTGCGCAACCGCGCCGCCAATGCCTCCCGTTGCACCCAGCACCAGTGCGATCCGCTTACTTTCCATGCTCATGAGAGCCTCCATCGTTTCGATGGAGAGACTGTGCAGCAACATAACGCCAAACAAAATTGACTAAATTCATATCACAGATATACATATTTTTATGACTCAAGAGCCGAATTGGGATTACTACCGAACGCTTCTCGCCGTGCTGCGCCACGGTTCGCTCTCTGCGGCCGCGCGCGAGATCGGCCTGACGCAGCCGACGGTCGGACGTCACATCGACGCCCTCGAGGAAACGATGGGAGCCCAACTCTTCATCCGCTCGCCAAACGGGCTGTTGCCGACGGACGCAGCCCGGGACCTGCAGCCCTACGCGGAAACCCTGTTCTCAACAGCCGCGGCGCTTCTGCGGACCGCGACGGGCGAACGCGATCGCATTTCCGGCGCCGTTCGCATCAGCGCCAGCGAAGTCATCGCCGTGGAAGTGCTGCCATCCATTCTTGCGCCTTTGATGGAAGAACACCCTGCCCTGCGGATTGAAATCTCGGCGTCCGACGACGTCGAGGACCTGCTGCACAGGGAGGCGGACATCGCGGTACGGATGACGCAGCCGACGCAAGACGCGCTCATTGCAAAGCGCATCGGAAACATCCCGCTTGGCTTCCATGCACATCGACAATATCTTGAACGGAATGGCACGCCGCAGGCGATGGAGGATCTCGCCGGGCATCGGATCATCGGTTACGACAAGCAGACCGCCTATATCAGGGCGATGCTGGAGCGCTTCCCGATCCCTGATGACATCGCCTTCGGTTTCAAGGCGGACAACCCGCTCGCGCAGCTCGCCGCGATAAGGGCTGGGCTCGGTATCGGAATTTGCCAGACCGGCCTCGGACGTCGCGATCCCGGCCTCGTTCACATCCTGGCCAACGCCTTCGAAATTCAGCTGGAAACCTGGGTGGTCATGCACGAGGGCATCAGGACCTCGTTGCGATACCGCGCAACATTCGATGCACTGGTGAACGGCCTGACAGACTACGTCAGGAAAGAAACTTCCGGACCTTCACAAAGAGCGGATATGCCATCCTAGGCACACCTTAGACACGTGGAGATGCATCCGACGAACGCGTCCGCCAGTTGCCGTCGACCACTTCGGTCTCCGGTCGGTCGCCACCCTCGGCATACTCCTCATGCCATCGGCCGTTCTCGTCCTGCCAGCTGATCTCCGACGAGTCGCCGCCGACCTGCTGCTCGGCTGCCACGATACGGGCCGCCTCGATAGCTTCGGCATGCGTCGGGAACGCTTCGGAATAGACATTGCCCAGCCGGTAGGCCCAGCCTCCGTCATGCGGAACGACTTCGTAGACCACCTTGATCATGCATCTCACTCCTTCTTGTTTACGCACCCGAAACCGACCGGACTAATCCAGTTCCGCCGCGGGCCGTTGGGCAAGAAAAACGAGGGCGCCGCGATATGCTTCCGGCTGACCGATGCGTTAGTATTCCATTAAATCGGCGAGACTGCAAACTGCGGCCCCAACGCCGTCACTTGATATGCAAAATCATTGCCTTAGACTTATTTTGTGAATCACCACGGGAGCCCGGCATTGGCAATCGCGTCACGTCTGAAAGACGAGAAATATCTTGTGCTGGCGCTTCTCGTCGGCATCGCGGCTTACGCCTCGGAGCACACCATCATGGCGATGGGGCGTGGACCGGCGCTTGTTGCGGCGACCGCCCTCGTCGCGACCATCGTGCTTGCCTCGATGAGGGTGGCGCATCATGCCGAACTGCTCGCGATCAAGGTCGGCGACCCCTACGGCACGATGATCCTCACGCTGTCCGCGGTTGCCGTCGAGGTCATCATCCTCGCGATCATGATGAGCGGGGAGAGTTCGCCAACCCTCGTGCGCGACACGATCTACGCTGCCCTGATGCTGGATATAAACGGGATTCTCGGGCTCGCCGCCCTGCTCGGCGGCCTGAAGCACGGCGAGCAGCCGTACAACGACAACTCCGGAAAGACCTATGGCGTCATGATCCTGACGGCCATGGGCATTTCGATGATCGTTCCGGAATTCGTTCCGGACGACAAATGGCACTATTATTCCGCGTTCACGATCGTCGCGATGATCGCGCTTTATGGTCTGTTCCTGCGCATGCAGGTCGGCCAGCACAGTTACTTCTTCAGCTACAGCTATCCGCGTCCTGAAAAACGCAAGGACGCCTCGGATACCGACCATGGCGAGGGCTCCACGGCCGGATCCATTCTGGTGATCCTGATAGGCGTGGTGCTGATCGGCCTGCTGGCCGAGTTCATGTCCAGTTTCATGAACGAGGGCTTGAAGGATCTTGGCGCTCCGGTCGCCCTAACCGCGATCGTCGTCGCCGCGATATCGGCCGCACCGGAGATCCTGACCGCCTTGCGGGCCGCGCTGCGCAACCGAATGCAGGCGACGGTCAATATCGCGATGGGCGCATCACTCTCGACGGTCATTCTGACCGTGCCCGTCATGGAAGGCATTGCGCTCTACACCGGGCAGCCCTTCGTCATGGCGATGACGCCGGTTCAAACCGTGATGGTAACGATCACGCTGATTGCAGCGGCAATCAATCTGAACGACGGGGAAACGAATGCGATCGAAGGAATGACCCACTTCATCCTCTTCACGACGTTCCTGATGCTGACATTCCTCGGCCTCTGACGGATCGTCACGCAGCGACGCGAATGCTTGGCTCGAACAGAACGGCACGATCGCGGCCGGAATCCTTTGCCGCGTAAAGTGCTGCATCCGCCATCTTGAAGAGATCGGCCAGCGAGCATTGCGGCTGCGTGACCGCAGCGACACCGATACTCACAGTCAGCGGTATCCGTTCACCGCAATGCTCGACGATGAGATCGCGCACGACGTTGCGCAGCCTTTCGCCCATGGCACGCGCGTCACTTGCCGCGATCCTCGACAGGTACAGCCCGAACTCCTCACCGCCCAACCGACCGAAGCTCGCACCAGACGGCAGATTGCGGCTGATCGCTTCCGCAAAGGACACAAGAACCGCATCACCGGCATCATGGCCGAAGCGATCGTTCACCTGCTTGAAGAAATCGAGATCCATCAACAGCAATGCGTTGCCTTCGACCGCGGTGCGCGGCAGGCGCGACATGAACCAGCGCCGGTTGCCGATACCCGTCAGCATGTCCGTGTCGGCGAGGCACCGCAATTCCGCTTCGGTTCGCTCGGTGACGATAATGACCACGAACAGCGCAACTCCGAACTGGCACATGATGCGCAGGAAGAATGCCCATATCGGCGTCATCGGCGCGATGTCGGGAGCAAGCAGACCGAGGATCACAAGAAGGGCCAAGAGCGCCCCGAGTCCAATCGAGATGGCCAGAAGAAACCGCGCCGGCAAGCGCTCCTGCGCGCGATCCTTCAGCACACTGATGGCCGATGCCGCAAGCGACGAGAAGGCAAGTCCATTGCCGACACTGCCGCGCACATGACTGACGAGATGAAACTCCGTTGTGAACGCAAGCGTCGCCACAACGGCCGGAATGGCAAGAGCCCACCAATCCATCCGCCGCAGCCTGCCGCTGCTCAATCTGCGAACACCGATCCAGAATAGCGCGTACCCTGTGGCGCCCAGGATAACGCTGCCGGATCCCCAAACAGCAACCGTCAAAAGATGCTGCTCGCCCAAGCCGGCAAGCGACGATGCCAAAGCCAGCGAGAAATACCCGGCTGCGAGCGCCCCCAGCCCTTCGCCGCCGCGTGACTGAAGACGCATATAGACAAAGCACAGCGCCCCCACCAGGAAGGAGCATTGGTGCAGCAGCAGAACGGTCGCCAGGTCGAGATGAACAGTCATAGGCCATCACAGTAAGAGGATTTGCGGGCGACTGATAAGCGACAGTTATTAGCGAAGATTAAATTGCCAACCTGCAAAAAAGAACCCGCCGTTTCCGGCGGGTTCCTGTTCGATAACGAGTAGGATCAGACGCTTACTTGCAGGCGCCGCAGAAGCGCTGGATGCGCTTGCAGGCTTCCTCGAGCAGAGCTTCCGACGTCGCGTAGGAAATGCGGAAGTTCGGGCCAAGGCCGAAGGCCGAGCCATGAACGACGGCGACGCCTTCGGTCTCCAGCAGTTCCGAAACGAAGTCTTCGTCGGTCTCGATGACCTTGCCCGACGGAGCCGTCTTGCCGATCAGGCCGGCGCAGGACGGATAGACGTAGAACGCGCCTTCCGGCGACGGGCACGTGATCCCCTTGGCCTGGTTCAGCATCGACACGACGAGGTCGCGGCGACCTTCGAAGATCTTCTTGTTTTCAGGAATGAAGTCCTGCGTGCCGTTCAGTGCCTCGACAGCGGCCCACTGGGCGATCGAGGTCGCACCCGAGGTCTGCTGGCCCTGGATCATGTCCATGGCCTTGATCAGCTGGATCGGGCCGGCTGCATAGCCGATACGCCAGCCGGTCATCGCATAGGCCTTGGAGACGCCGTTCATGGTGAGCGTGCGATCATAGAGCTTCGGCTCGACTTCGACAGGCGTGACGAACTTGAAGTCGCCGTAGGTCAGGTGCTCGTACATGTCGTCGGTCAGCACCCAGACATGCGGATGCTTCAGCAGCACGTCGGTCAGAGCCTTCAGCTCGTCATGCGTATAGGCGGCGCCCGACGGGTTTGACGGCGAGTTGAAGATGAACCACTTGGTCTTCGGCGTGATCGCCTTGTCGAGATCGGCAGCCTGGAGCTTGAAGTTGTTTTCCTGCGTCGCCGAAACGATGACGGGCGTGCCGCCGCAGAGCGACACCATCTCCGGGTAGGATACCCAGTACGGTGCAGGGATAACGACTTCGTCGCCGGGGTTCAGCGTCGCCATGAAGGCGTTGAAGAGGATCTGCTTGCCGCCGGTCCCGACAATCGTCTGCTCCCAGGAGTACTCCAGGCCGTTCTCGCGCTTGAACTTCGCGGCGATCGCCTTGCGCAGTTCAGGGATACCGGAGACCGGCGTGTACTTCGTCTCGCCGCGGTTGATCGCGTCGATGGCGGCCTTCTTGATATTGTCGGGCGTATCGAAATCCGGCTCGCCGGCGCCCAACCCGATTACGTCGCGCCCTTTCGCTTTCAGCTCGCGCGCTTTCTGGGAAACGGCGATGGTGGCTGAAGGCTTCACACGGGAAAGAGCATCGGCAAGAAAGGCCATGATATCGGTCCTATACGGTTGATTTTAGCAGACGGCCGGGGCCAAAAATCTGCGCTAAGGTCTATGTCCAATGTAAACAGGCTTTTCAAGGCCAAACGCGTGATGGGGCCAATGATTCTTCGTGATCAGTCGGCCCCCGTCGTGCTGGCGATTCGCCGCACATGCGCATGATCGTCGTTGAATCAGCGTCTGAAGCACTTGAATCGGTTTCTGAAGAGCGCCGGATTTGTATCCTAAAATCAACAGTTTCGAGATAACCGGCCTTTGCCATGAATTGGCCGCAACAAATACCGCGGCATGCCGCAATTCGGACGTGAGCGCGCCGCCATCACAATCGCATCCTTAGGCATGGGCACTGGTTATTGAGGGCATACCATGTTTCTGAACGACGAATTGGCCGCTGGCCGCCTGCGCGCAAGACGGGTTTGCATTTCGCTGATGGTTGCGGTTGTCGCCGTGACGGCATCGCTGGTCACGACCTTCAGTCTGGTGACGGCAGCCTATGCAGGCGAACTGCCGCGGACTGAACTGAGGGCAATGACTGCCGATTTCAACACCGCCCTCCATGGTTCAAAGCCTGTGCTCAAGATCGCGTCCACCGAGAATGTCCATACGGACAAGCAGCTGCTCGCCGCCTCTGCCGCCGCAACCTTCCAGTCGCAGGCCGATCAGCAGATCCTGCACGGCCTGACCGCGCTAATGCTTGCCTTGACCGCAATCAGCGGAATGGCCGTCTGGCGCCGCCGCCTCCACGGGCTGTTCTCCGGGGAGCATGCGTGATGACGGCGAAGCAGAACGCGCGCATTCGCGATGAGGACGAGTTCGGCCCCCTGCCGACATATCTCGAGCTGGCGATGGCAACCGCCGCCGCCAATGTCCACGATCCCGCTCAGGCACGGAGCGGCCGCTGGTCACTCGCACGTCTGACGAAGATCGAGAAAGCGGTCGCAAGCGTTATCGCGATGCTCATCATCTACGGCCTGCTTCTGATCGGCCACGGTCTCTACCTGAAAACCGCCTCTGAGTTTTCGCATATCCCTTTGAAGTGGCCTTCGGTCTCGGGACTGAGCCATGAGAACACAAAGCCGTTATCGCGCGCCTCGTAGGGGTTGAAGCGTTCCGGATGCCGCGCCACGTTCAGGAAAACGAGGACGAGGCCGCCTATGAAGCAACTTCAGAGACTTAACTTCGCATTGGCGCTTTCCGTCGCTGCCCTACTCTCCTCCTCCGCACTTGCCGCCGACACCGTTGAGACCAAGAAGGTCGCCGTCCAGGTCGAAACCATAGCCACTGGTCTCGAACACCCTTGGGCCGTCGCGGTTCTTCCTGATGGTGCTTACCTCGTCACCGAACGCCCCGGCAGGATGCGGATCGTCCGAGACGGCAAGGCCTCCGATCCGATATCAGGCGTGCCGAAGGTGCATGACGCAGGTCAGGGCGGCCTGTTTGACGTCGAGCTCGCCCCTGATTTCAACGTCAGCCGAACACTCTACTTTACCGCCGCCACGACAGGCAAAGGCGGATCCGGCACCGAGGCTTTCCGAGCCAAGCTCTCGACCGACGGAACGAAGCTTGAAGACGTCACCTCCATTTTCAGGATGAACCGCTATACCAGCGGCAACATCCAGTACGGCTCGCGCATCGCGATTGCTCCGGACGGCTCCCTCTTCGTCAGCATCGGCGATCGCGGCGACCGGGATCGCTCTCAGGACTGGAAGGACGATGCCGGCGCGATCATCCACATCAACGCCGACGGCACGATCCCCGCCGACAATCCGTTCAAGGACGGCAGCAAAGCCCTGCCTGAAATCTGGTCGAAGGGGCACCGCAATCCCCAGGGCATCACCTTCGATGGTGCCGACGGCAAGCTCTACACCGTCGAGCACGGCGCACGCGGCGGCGATGAAATCAACCTGATAGAGCCCGGCAAGAATTACGGCTGGCCGATCATCACCTATGGCCGCGACTACTCGGGAGCCGAGATCGGCGAAGGCACCTCCAAGCAGGGGCTGGAACAACCTCTGTATTACTGGGATCCTTCGATCGCACCGGGTGCCGTCGCGATCTACCGGGGAAAGATGTTTCCCGAGTGGGAAGGCGATTTCCTTGTCGCCGCGCTGAAATTCCAGCTTCTGTCGCGCATGCAACGGGACACCGAAGGCGCCTTCGTCGCGGAGGAAAGAATGTTCGACGGCGCTTACGGTCGCATGCGCGACGTCGTGGTCGCGCCGGATGGCGCGTTGCTGATCGTCACCGACGAAGACGATGGCACACTGCTGCGCGTTTCGCGAGCTCCCACGGGATGATTGCCCGTCTCCTGCCCTTGCCCAAACGAAAGGCAACTGTTAACGCTCGCCGACAACAAGCCGTTTCCCCCCATTCGAGGATGACATGACGCGCATTCAGGCGAACCTACTTCTGTTGCTTGCGGCAGCGATCTGGGGTGGCGGCTTCGTTGCGCAGTCGACGGCGATGAAGGCGATCGGTCCGTTCTGGTTCATCGGCCTGCGCTTCGTCATCGCGGCGATGGCGGTCTTGCCCTTCGCGCTGATGGAAAGCCGCAAGGCTACAGTCAAAACCACGCCTCGCCATTTCAAGCTTTATCTTCTGACCGGCCTTGCCCTTTTTGGCGGCGCGGCCACCCAGCAGTTGGGCCTGCAGACGACAACGGTAACGAATTCCAGCTTCATCACGGGCCTTTACGTTGTTTTCGTCCCGCTCATCGCTGTCGTCTTTCTCCGTCGCACGCCACACTGGGTCATTTGGCCGGGTTCGCTGATGGCATTGACGGGGATCTACCTGCTGTCGGGCGGAGAACTGTCCGCTCTGTCGACCGGCGATCTCCTCACGGTCGTATGCGCGGTATTCTGGGCTTGCCAGATCACGCTTGCCGGCATCGCCGTTTCGGAAACCGAGCGTCCGCTTGCCCTTTCGACCGCCCAATTCGCGATAACAGGCCTCTGCGCCCTCGCCATTGCGCTCGTGCACGAGCCGATCAGCTGGGACGCCATCTTCGGCGCGGCTCCGGAAATTCTCTACGTCGGCCTTTTCTCATCAGGCATCGCCTTCTCCCTGCAGATCATCGGCCAGCGATACACCACATCGTCGCAAGCCGCGATCTTCCTGTCCTCGGAAGCGCTCTTCGGCGCATCGCTCGGCGCGCTCCTGCTGAACGAGACCATGCGCCCGCTCGGTTACGTGGGATGCGCGTTAATGTTTTTCGCCATGCTTGTGGTTGAGCTGGTGCCGGAACTGGCGCGCCGACGTGCCACAAATCGCCTTTCAGCAAGCCCAAAATTGGGTTGAAAGCGAAAAATTTAAGAAAATGCTAACGCGAGGCAGATCGCGTTAGCGTTGCATTTTTGGGAAAATCTGCCCCGAAACTATATTGCCGACGATATAAAACCGTCCGCCGCAACGTCCGAAGAGCTTTTTTTTGCGCAAAACGCATCTTGAAGCAGCTTTGCGCGTGCCGCGAGGCACTGCCGTAAAAAAAACTTTTACTTGCCAAATTCTAATAATCGCAGCACTCTCACTGCGTTCGGGCATTTTGCGAGCATGGGAAGTCCTTAATAATGTGCGCGCCGGAGACGCTAATATTCCGGTCGGTCGGTTCCGATAAAGTGAGCGAAAGTCTCGCAGTGAGCCTGATTGAGATAGAGGGGACCTTTTTCTCACAATTCAATAATTGCCTGCCAAGCGTCTCCGTGAGGAGGCAAAGTGTAATGCTGCCCGTGTGGATGGTGGGCAGAGATAAAAGGACCTGACGCATGGCCGAGACTGGCACTGTAAAATTCTTCAATACCGACAAGGGCTTCGGCTTCATTAAGCCGGACAAGGGCGGCGCCGACATCTTTGTTCACATTTCTGCCGTGCAGGCTTCGGGCCTCGCCGGACTGACGGAAAACCAGAAGGTAAGCTTCGACACGGAGCCGGACCGCCGCGGCAAGGGCCCTAAGGCTGTAAACCTGCAAATCTCAGGTTGAGCCTCCAGCCAAAGCTGTCAATTCGAGTTGAAGCCCGGCAGGAATGCCGGGTTTTGTTGTTCAGCCTGTATTCACACGCCGGCCCCTACGTTGCCATCATCACAGCGTAACACCGGTGATCGGACTAAACAGGACAGAACACGATGAACAGCCTCGCTAAAACCCTCTTTCTGACGGCAACAGCCGCTGCGATCACCTTTTCCTCGATCGCTACGGCCTCCGCTGACGATTGGCGCTACCGCCATCATCACAACGACGATGCGCTGGTAGGCGGTGCCGTCGGCCTCGCGACTGGCCTGATCGTCGGATCGGCTATCGCCAGCGCGCCGCGCTACGATGAACCGCGCTACATCGACCCGCCTTATGAGTATGAGGATGCGCCCGTCTACCGCGCCCCTCCTCCGCGCTACTATCGCCCGGTGCCTGTTCGCGCTGAGATCGAACCTTGGACGCCGCAGTGGGAACGTTATTGCTCCTATCGCTACCGCACGTTCGATCCGGGCAGCGGCACCTTTATCGGCAATGACGGCCGCAGCCACTTCTGCGTCGCCAGCTGATTGCCAGCATCTATCCGAATTGACAAAGCGCCGCGTTTCGCGGCGCTTTTTGTTTGTTCGGTCAGATACCCTGGAGAAAGGGATTGCTGCGGCGCTCGTCACCGATGCGGCTGCCCGGGCCATGGCCGCAGATGAAGCCGACGTCATCACCGAGCGGGAGCACCTTGTCGCGGATGGAATCGAGCAACTGCTGATGGTTGCCGCCGGGAAGATCCGTTCTGCCGATAGACCCGTTGAATAGAACATCACCGAGATGCGCGAAGTTTTGCGCACGATTGAAGTATATCACATGTCCAGGCGCGTGCCCCGGCGTATGATATACTTCAAAGCAATGGTTGCCGAATGAGACCGTGTCGCCGTCCTGCAACCAGCGGTCGGGAACGACGTTTTGCATGCCTGACGGGAGACCGTATTTCTGCGCCTGCGTCTCGATGCGCTGCAGAAGCGGGAGATCGTCTTCGTGCGGTCCGACAATATCGACACCCAGAGCTTCCTTCAGCTCCTTGGCGCCGCCGGCATGATCGAGATGCCCGTGCGTCAGCCAGATTTCCTTGATAGCGAAGCCGTTTTCCTTGATCGCCTGCAGGAGGATCGGAACATCCCCGCCTGGATCGACGACGACCCCTTCCTTGGTATCGGGATCGAAAAGGATGGTGCAGTTCTGCTGGAACGCGGTTACCGGTACGATCCCGGCCTGGAGCATGCCCATATGTGCCTCGCTTCGTCTCTGAGAGAGCTTGGGTATAGTCAGAAATACCCGCGCGCGCAGCCGTATTTTTTCGAACACTGCGTTCTCGGCGATCCTTCGTCGGCCTCCTCCTCGTCCGCCATCCGGAACCTGATCCCTCCCCCAGACGTTAACGAGCATCCAAAACAAGGAGACAACCGAGATGACCTTGAAACGAAATCTTTTCCTGGCTGGCGTGATCGTGGCGGCGAGCGCCGGTATTGCCAGGGCGGAAATGACAGCAACGGCCATCAACGACCTGAATGTTCGCGCTGGCCCGGGCACTCAGTATCCGTCGGTCGGCGTGGCAACGCGCGGCTCCCAAACCTTGCTGGACGGCTGCGTCGCCGGGAGCAACTGGTGTCGGGTGGATGTCAACGGAATGCGCGGATGGGTGTACGCGCAGTATCTTCAGGTCGATCAGGGCGGCGCGCAGGTGGTCGTCGATCAGAACCGCGACGACCTCGGCGTCCCGGTCGTGACCTATGAGACGACGGCAAGCGTGGCCCAAGCCGAGCCCACCCCCGTGACGAATTGCTTGGCCCGGTCGGATCAGTGGAAGCCATCTCTCCCCGGAGACAGTAACCACCTATGTTGAAACCAATCCCGGCGAAACTATCAGCCTTGGCGGCGACGTCGTTGTCGGTGCGACCGTACCGGGCGACGTGGCTTTCCAGGAAATTCCTGACTATCAGTATCGCTACGTGAGGATCAACGATCGTCCGGTTCTGGTCGATCCAGGCACACGCCGGATCGTCTACGTCTATCAGTGATCGACCGATCAACAAGCAAAGGCAGCTCCTGGAGCTGCCTTTGTTTTACCGCCTCCCGCATGGGTTGCCATCCATTTATTTTCCCTTCCGCATATGATAACATCCTGATATTCAGACGACATCCATGACCTCGTCGGACTTCGGATCGCCTGTGTGGCTCGCCATCCGCAGACGATCGCGCAGCCGGCAACGGCGTTTGAGGAAACGCGAAGGAGGGATAATCATGGAAGCACTCATACCAATCCTGACACAGATAGTCGCCGGCGCTGTCGGCGGGAATGCCGCGAGCGGTGCGTTGAAGCAGGTGGCGATCAGCGTCGTGGCGCGCACGATCGTCGGTGCGATCGGTGGCATCGGCGGTGGCATGTTGCTCAGCATGTTCGGCGGCGAAGCTGCGATGACAGGTCTCGTGGCCGACGGAATCGGCGGCCTGATCGGTGGCGGCATCCTGTCGACCATCGTTGGCGCCGTCGCGGCAAAAGCACGGTAAGCAGGAGGCGGCTGGTCGCGCCTCAACCCCCGGCCAGCCGCCGGCCTCGCCTCAATAAGTTTCCGAAATTTGGCAGGACCATTGGCAACCAATATCCGTTGCCGTGCATCCGTTCTGCGCCATCCCTGTTGATTGTTGTCCCGATTGCGTTCTATCCACTGGAACGGGGAATATCCGTGGGGAAGTCTGCCGCGACAGAACGTTTGCGAATCAAGCGAGGCTCAAGCGTTACCGGGCCTGAAGGCCTACCCCTAAAATAGCGACAGGACGGCACCAGACGCATTCTGCAATGGACGCCACCCGAAGAGAGGGAATGCCAAATTGGCACGAAAGAGCAGCCCAGCAGCGACAAAGCCGGAACCACTGAAAATGCCGATGGAAAACACCGGTATCATCGACTTTGACATCATAGAGCTGCTGTTTTTCTCCTATCGCGACTTCGTTTCCGATCCGGATGCCATCCTCGCGAAAAGCGGCTTCGGACGTGCCCACCACCGGGTGGTGCATTTCGTTAACCGAAACCCGGGCATGACCGTTGCCGATCTGCTCGATACGTTGAAGATAACCAAGCAGAGTCTTGCAAGGGTACTCAAACAACTTATCGATTCGGGGTATATTCGCCAGATTGCTGGTCCGGAAGACAGGCGGCAACGCAAGCTCTATCCGACCGAAGCAGGCCGCGAATTGGCCTTCGCACTCGCGGAGCCGCAATCGCGCCGTATTGAGAAGGCATTCGACGGGGCTTCTGCCGAAATGCGGGAGGGCATCAAAGCCTTCCTGAGGGGCATGCGGAACACATAAAATTCGAAAGCGGACTGAATGGCGCCAAAGACAGTGATTTCGGACGATGCGGCTCACCTGCTCGTTGTGGACGACGACACCCGTATCCGCGCGCTTCTCAATCGCTATCTGGCGGAGAACGGTTTCCGGGTGACGGTGGCGGCCGACGGTGCGGAAGCACGGCGCAAGCTGGCCGGTCTCGATTTCGACCTCATCGTGATGGACGTGATGATGCCCGGCGAGTCCGGCATCGACGTGACCAAGGGCTGCGTTCGATCAAGAACGTGCCGATCATCATGCTGACGGCGCTGGCCGAATCCGGCAACAGGATTGCGGGCCTCGAGGCCGGCGCCGACGACTACCTGTCGAAGCCGTTCGATCCGCGCGAGCTCGTTCTGCGCATCAACAACATCCTGCGCCGCAACGCCTCCAACGACACGCCGAAGATCGAACAGGTGATGTTCGGGCCCTATACCTTCTCTTTGACCCGCAAGGAATTGAAGAAGGCATCCGAAATCGTGCGCCTCACCGACCGGGAGCAGGAAATCATGCTGCTCTTCGCAAAACGCGCCGGCGACACGATCCCGCGCCACGAACTGATCGGCAACGACGTGGACGTCGGCGAACGGACGATCGACGTGCAGATCAATCGCCTGCGCAGGAAAATCGAAGACGATCCGGCAAATCCGGTCTGGCTCCAGACGGTTCGTGGTATAGGATACCGGCTGAGCATCGATTGAACGCCCAATGTCAGGACCGGCGGTTTAGATGGTGACATTCGACTCTTTGCGGCGCGAGGACCGCGGGCCTGCGCATGGCTGGCGCTGGATAACCCGCAGATTGCGCCATTATCTCCCGACTGGCCTCTATGTCCGCTCCCTGCTCATCATCATCATCCCCATGGTGCTGCTGCAGTCGGTGGTGGCGGCCGTGTTCATGGAACGGCACTGGCAGATGGTCACGCAGCGGCTTTCCATGGCCGTCACGCGCGACATCGCCGCGATCATCCAGATCATCGAGACCTATCCGCAGGACACCGATTACAGCGAAGTCACGCGCATCGCCCGCGATCAGCTCGGCTTGCAGATCTCCGTCGAGCCTGACGGCGAGCTGCCGCCGCCGCGGATCAAGCCGTTCTTCTCCATCCTCGACGGCATTCTCAGCGACGAACTCACCGACCAGATCAAGCGACCCTTCTGGATCGATACCGTCGGCGATTCCAATCTGGTCGAAATCCGCGTCAAGCTGGCGGACAAGATCCTGCGTGTGCTTGCGCGGCGCAGCCAGACCTACGCCTCGAACACCCATATCTTCATCGTGTGGATGGTCGGCGCATCGCTCGTCCTGATCGGCATCTCAATCCTCTTCCTGCGCGGTCAGATCCGGCCGATCCAGGCGCTGGCGTCCGCCGCCGAAAGCTTCGGCAAGGGCCAGAAAGCCGACAACTTCTATCCGCGCGGCGCGGACGAAGTGCGCCGCGCCGGCCTCGCCTTCATTCTCATGCGCGAGCGCATCGAACGCCAGATCGAGCAGCGCACCGCTATGTTGACGGGGGTCAGCCACGACCTGCGCACCATCCTGACGCGCTTCAAACTGCAGCTTGCGCTTGCCGGCGATCATCCGGACCTTCAGGGCTTGAACGAAGACATCAACGACATGCAGTCGATGCTCGAGGCTTACATGGCCTTTGCACGAACCGAAGTCGAAGAAGATGTCGGCGAACTGAAGCTCAGCGACCTCTTCGAAAAGCTCGAGCCGGACTTCGCCCTGAACGGAAAGAACCTCGCCTATTCCATCGAAGGCGAAGACGTTATCTCCGTCCGGCCGAATGCTTTTACGCGCCTCGTTATCAACCTTGCCTCAAACGCCCGCCGCTATGCGAATACGCTGAAGATCGACGCCAAGCACAGCGCGAAATGGCTGACCGTCACCTTCGATGACGATGGCCCCGGAATTCCCGAGAAGAACCGCGAGGATGTCTTCAAGCCCTTCTTCCGGCTCGATGAGGCGCGCAATCTCGATGCCTCAGGCACGGGGCTCGGCTTGGCGATCGCTCGCGACATTGCCCGCAGCCATGGCGGCAATGTCACGCTCGGCGACAGCCCGCTTGGCGGGCTGCGCGCGACGATCCGCGTACCCGCGTGAGGACCAATGAGTTTCTTTTCCTCTGGCATGCAATGGTTCAACCCGCCGCCGCTCGCCACAGAGCAGCCTGACGACTCGCTGCTCGTCCGCTCCGGCGAGAACACCGACTTCTGGCAGGAAACCTACTACGGCTTCCATCGCGACGACGGCCATTTCCTGCACATGAGACGTCGCGGCGACTTCACCGCCGAGGTCTGCTTTTCCGCCGACTATCAGGCGCTCTATGACCAGGCAGGGCTCATGGTGCGAGCCGACGAAACGAACTGGATGAAATGCGGCATCGAATACACCGACGGTGCCAAGCATTTCAGCGTCGTCGTCACGAACAAGCGTTCAGACTGGTCAGCCTTTCGCCTCGATCATGCATTCGATCGGATAAATGTCAGAGTAACGAGAAACGGCGACGCGCTTTTCATCCAGTACAGAACGGACGGGATGACCGACTGGCGCATGGCGCGGCTCGCATGGTTCGACCCGCAGTTCGACCAACTCGATGTCGGCCCGGTGTTTTGCTCCCCGCAGCGCGCCGGCTTCGAGGCAACATTTCATGATTTCTCGCTGACAGATCCTCTGTCGCGAGACATTCACTGATCACATCAGCTTCTTGCCGTTTGGCACCGGCTTGTCGGTCGCGGCAAGCACGATCGCGCCGGCCTCGTCCTCAAAACCAAGGGTCAGGACTTCCGAGCGAACCGGACCGATCTGCCGCGGCGGAAAATTGACGACGCCGAGGACCTGTCGACCGACGAGGCTCTCCGGCGTGTAGTGCACGGTAATCTGTGCCGATGACTTCTTCAGGCCGATCTCCGGCCCGAAATCGATCAGCAGTTTGAAAGCCGGTTTGCGGGCTTCCGGAAACGGGCTTGCCTCGACGATCGTGCCGACCCGGATTTCGACGCGCTCGAAATCGGCATAGGTTATTTCTTCGGCCATAAATGGGTCCCCTCAGCCGGCGAGTTCTTCGGCGCGCTTGCGGGCTGCCTCGAGCGCCTTGTCGAACAAAGGCTGCATCGCATCCTCGGCCATCAGGACCGACAATGCCGCCGCTGTCGTGCCGCCGGGCGACGTCACGTTCTGCCTCAGACGCGAGGCGTCGTCGGGGGACTGGTGCAAAAGTTCACCAGCCCCCGCGACAGTTTCCCGTGCGAGGCGCATGGCAAGGTCCGCCTGCAGGCCAAGTTTACGGCCTGCTTCTGCCATACACTCGACGAGATAGAACACATACGCCGGGCCGCTGCCCGAGAGAGCCGTGACGGAATCGATGTCCGCCTCGGTTGGCACCCATTCGACAGGACCCGAAACACGCAACAGCGCCTGTACCTGATCGCGCTGCTGTTCGGTTACTTTTGCATTGGCAAAAGCACCGGTAACGCCGCGCCCGACCATAGCTGGCGTATTCGGCATGGCGCGAACCATCGCCGCTTCACCAAGATGCGTTTCAAGGAATTTCAGCGTCTTGCCCGCGGCAACCGAAACGACCACTGTCCCGGCGCCGACAGCGCTTTTGACAGCCGGCAACACCGTTTCCATCACCTGCGGCTTGACGGCGATGAAAAGCACGCCCGCCTTGAGGTCCGCAGGAACCGCCGTAACATGCGTTGCGCCTGCATCCCGGATAGCGTCCATCATCTTCTCGGACGGGCCGGGATCGACAACGACGACAGAGCCGCCGGAAACGCCGCTCTTCAGCCAGCCTGCCAGCATAGCGCCGCCCATGTTACCGGCGCCCACAAGAACGATGGGCGCCGACGCCGAAACACCTGAAATCATCTTACGCTTCGCCTACCGTTTCGAACAGAACCGCTTCCATGGCGCGAGCAGCGTCCATCCCGGACCAGATCACGAACTGAAAGGCCTGATAATAGGCCTCGCAGGTATCGAGCGCGCTCGCAAGCAACACCTCGACCTGGCGGTTCGTCGGTTCTGCGCCACCAGCAAGCAGAAGAGACTGACGGAAAATAATGACATCTTCCTGGCGCCAGAGGTCGAAATGCCCCATTAGCACCTGGCCATTGATGCCAGCCAGAAGCTTCGTCACCTCGTTGACCCGCTGTTCCGGAACCTTGACGTCGAACGCGCATCCAAGATGCAACGCTTCGAACTCTTCCATCCAGGAAAAGGAGACGTGGTAGTCCGTCCATTTGCCTTCGACCGTCATCGCGATTTCATCATCGCCAGACCGCTCGAAAGCCCAGTCGTTATTGGCGGCGACGTACTCGATCATATCGACCGGGTTCGACTGACGCTCGACTTCCAATTCCATAAGGCTCATGCAGCACCTTCTTGACCGGAGTGAATGCGGCCCAACTTCGTCAAACACGACGCAAGCAAGAACACACGCAGCTACCGGAAACCACCAACCCAGATGACCGTTGAACCGCTACCAGACTTACGCAGTTACCCTGCCTGGAGCTTACCAACCGCTTCGAATCATCATTTAAAATCAGTGTATAATGCGTCCGGGGTATGCTAGCCCCATGAGGGCCTTTTAGGGAACGCCACTGTGGAAAGGTCTTCGGATTTGCATTCAGGAGGAGGGATTAAACGACTCTGCGAATTGGCTTTTTTGGCAGTGTCCACAGGTGGATAAGCACACCTGATTTTTTGGGTGTAGCCGCGGCGTGTCTCTTAAAGGTCACACCGCGACCTGTGTCAGAACGGGATTACTTGCCGGCTGCTGCCAGCTTCTCTTCCAAAGCAGCAATGCGCGCCAGCAGCGCGTCGTTTTCGTCGCGAGCCTTGATGGCCATCTCGCGAACAGCCTCGAATTCCTCACGCTTGACGACGTCAAGGCTGTTGAGCCAGCGCTCGGCCTGCGCACTGAAAGCCGTTTCGATTTCCTTGCGAACGCCCTGGGCCGCGCCAGCCGCATCGGTCATGAGCTTGGCGAACTCGTCCATGATGCGGTTTGTCCCTGTCGTCATGGCGGACTACTCCCTTTGAAACACTTGAATTCCGGCCATCGGTGGCCCTCGGAAATGAGGTAGGGCTTCGCCGTTAAGGATGCAAGCGCTTTGCGCTGGATAAGAGGCAGCCTGCGTGACCCATCGCTCACAATCGACTTGACCACCCGTCGGCTCAGGGCCATCTTCCGCCAACCTTGGGTGCCGAGCGCCTTGAAAAAGACGTGGATCGGATGCCTTTGCACTTCGAAGACGCGTACGGACATTGAGTCTTTCAGCCCTCGATGGGTCCGTGCGCCAGCGGATGGGGACACCTTGCCGACAGTAGCCAACCTCCTGGCAATCATGCCTTTTCCGAATATCGACCCGATCGCGTTTTCGATCGGCCCCATCGCGATTCACTGGTATGGCCTCGCCTATGTCGCCGGCATCATGCTCGGCTGGTATTACGCGCGCCTGATTGCCGGCAATGACGCCCTTTGGCCGGGCAACGCCTCGCCCATCTCCAAGACCCAACTCGATGACTTCATTGTCTGGGTGGCACTGGGCATCGTTCTCGGCGGCCGCATCGGCTACATTCTCTTCTACGACATGCCTGCCGTCATCGAGAGCCCGATCCGGGCCATTCAGATCTGGAACGGCGGCATGTCTTTCCACGGCGGCCTGACCGGCACCACGATCGCGATGATCATTTTCGCGCGACGGAACGGCATTCCGCTCTGGAGCCTTTTCGACATCGTTTCGGCCGTGGTTCCGATTGGCCTGTTCTGCGGCCGCATCGCGAACTTCATCAACGGCGAACTCTGGGGCCGCCTGACCGATGTGCCTTGGGCTTTCGTGTTCCCGAACGGCGGCCCCTTCGCCCGCCACCCCAGCCAACTGTATGAAGCAGGCCTCGAAGGCATCGTTCTCTTGTCCGTGCTGACGATCCTGATTTTCGCGTTCCGCGCCCTGAAGACACCAGGCCTGGTCACCGGCGTATTCGTCTGCGGTTACGCTCTGTCGCGGATATTCGTCGAGTTCTTCCGCGAGCCCGATGCGCAGCTTGGCTATCTGCTGGGAACAAACTGGCTGACCATGGGGATGGTTCTGTCCTCGCCGATGGTCCTGCTTGGCCTGTGGGCGATCCTCCGCGCCCGCAGCCGCGCGGCCCTGCAAAGCTGACCTGTGCCGGTACGGAGGAGCCCATGACGACTGCTCTCGGGGAAAAGATCAAGACGATCATCCAGGCCAACGGTCCGATCAGCGTAACGGATTACTTTTCGCTTTGCCTGGCCGACCCTGATCACGGCTACTACAGGACACGCGAACCCTTCGGCCGCTCCGGCGATTTCGTGACCGCCCCTGAAGTCAGCCAGCTATTCGGCGAAATGATCGGCGTCTTCATCGTCCATGCCTGGCAGCGCCACGGTGCGCCTGCTGACGCGAGGTTGGTGGAAATCGGACCCGGCCGCGGGACCATGATGGCCGACATGCTTCGCGTCATCGAGCGCCTCGCGCCGCCTCTTTTCGATGCGATGAGCATCCATCTGGTCGAAACGAGCGAACGCCTGCGGGATGTCCAGCAGGAAACACTTGTGGCGCACGAGGGCAGGATCAGCTGGCATGACAGCTTCGACGAAGTACCGCAGGGCTTTACCCTGATCGCTGCCAACGAGCTCTTTGATGCGATCCCGATACGCCAATTCATCAAGACCCCCACCGGCTTTCGCGAACGCATGGTCGGCGTTGATGCGCAGGACGAGTTGTCGTTCGGTGTCGGCGTTGCGGGCGTCGACCCGTCCCTGCTGCCAGCCCAGGCCTCGTCCGTTCCGGTCGGGACGCTGTTCGAGATCTCGCCTGCCCGCCAGTCTGTGATGACGGCGATCGGCGACCGCCTGATGCAGTTCGGCGGCACCGCACTTGCGATCGACTACGGCCACCTGACTACCAGTTTCGGCGACACGCTTCAGGCGGTCCGCATGCATGAATTCGACCCGCCGCTGGCTCATCCCGGCGAAGCCGATCTCACCTCGCATGTCGACTTTCAGGCGCTTGCGGAAACCGCCCAGGCATCAGGCCTCTATCTGAACGGCCTGCTGCATCAGGGCGATTTCCTCGTCGGTCTTGGCCTGTTGGAGCGCGCTGCCGCCCTCGGCCGTGACCGTCAGCCGAACACCCAGCAGATGATCCAGGCTGCCGTCGATCGGCTGGCCGGTGAAGGCGAAGGCAAAATGGGGGAACTGTTCAAGGTCATGGCCGTTTCCTATCCGGCGGTCGATCTCATGCCTTTTCGACCAGTAGATTGACAGGATGTTTTCGACTGACCAACATTCGCTCTTGTTGAAGACTGTTTCGAAAAGAAGCCCATACCAATCTCGGAATTGCTGATGACTGACACGCCCTCCCCGGCACCCCTCCAAAGCGCCCTTCTGACAGAGGCGACGGGCGAGGCCATTCGCCATGGATACTTCACCCGGCAGGGCGGCGTGTCCGAGGGAATTTATCGAGGACTGAATGTCGGCCTCGGCTCGAACGACTCGCGCGAAAAGGTAGTCGAGAACCGCAGGCGCGTCGCCGAATGGTTCGATCTACCAGAGGCAAGTCTTGCCACCGTTCATCAGGTTCATTCGCCGGATGTCGTGGTTATCGAGCCCGGATATGACGGCACCCGCCCCGCAGCCGATGCGATGGTGACGGCGACGCCGGGCGTTGTGCTGGGCGTTCTCGCCGCCGATTGCGGCCCGGTCCTTTTTGCCGATCCCGAACACGGGGTCATCGGTGCGGCGCACGCCGGCTGGAAAGGTGCGCTGACGGGCGTTCTCGAAAACACCATCGACGCGATGGAAAAGCTTGGCGCCAGCCGCCAGACGATCGTTGCCTGCCTTGGCCCGTCGATCAGCCGCAGCAGCTATGAAGTCGGCCCCGAATTTGTCGATCGCTTCCTCGCCTACGACCCGGCTTACGAACGCTATTTCACCCCGTCGTCGAAACCCGGCCACGCGATGTTCGATCTTCCGACGCTGACAGTCGATAGACTGCGTGCGGCAGGCATTCGCGCCGAAAGCCTCGGCATCTGCACCTATCCCGACGACGAACGCTTCTTCTCCTATCGCCGAACGACGCACAATCGCGAACCGGACTACGGCCGGCAGATCTCAGCGATTGCCATAAGGGAGGTTTGAACGACATGGCCCTTCATTTCGAAAAGACCGAATTCGCAAACCGCCTGATACGGCTCACCGACGGAATGAAGGAAGAGAAGCTGGATGCGGTCCTGCTGTTCGCGCAGGAAAGCATGTACTGGCTGACCGGATACGACACCTTCGGTTATTGCTTCTTCCAGACGCTCGTGGTGAAGGCCGACGGCACGATGGCGCTGTTGACGCGTTCCGCCGACCTCAGGCAGGCGCGTCACACCTCGATCCTCGACGATATCCAGATCTGGGTCGACCGCGTGAACGCCGATCCGACCGTCGACCTGAAGAACATGCTGGTCGAGATGGACCTGCTCGGTGCCCGCATCGGTGTGGAATACGACACGCATGGAATGACCGGACGCGTTGCCCGCCAGCTGGATACGCAACTGACCACGTTCGGCCAGATCATCGATGCGTCATACCTCGTCAGCCGGCTGCGGCTGGTCAAGAGCAACGCCGAAATCGTCTATGTCGAGAAGGCAGCAGCGCTTGCCGACGACGCGCTTGACGCTGCCCTCGCCCTGACGAAGCCCGGCGCTGACGAAGCTGAAATCCTGGCCGCGATGCAGGGAGCCGTGCTCGCCGGCGGCGGCGACTACGCCGCCAACGAATTCATTGTCGGCTCCGCGCAGGACGCCTTGCTCTGCCGCTACAAGGCCGGTCGTCGCAAGCTCGACACAAACGACCAGCTGACGCTCGAATGGGCCGGCGCCTATGCTCATTATCATGCGGCCATGATGCGAACGATCGTGATCGGAGAGCCGAGCTATCGGCATCGCGAGCTCTATAATGCCTGCCTGGAGACCATGCAGGCGACCGAAACCGTCCTTACTCCAGGCAAGGTCTTCGGCGATGTCTTCGACATGCACGCCAAAATCATGGATGAGCGCGGACTGGCGCGCCATCGCCTGAATGCCTGCGGCTATTCGCTGGGCGCCCGCTTCTCCCCCTCGTGGATGGAGCACCAGATGTTCCATGTCGGCAACCCGCAGCCGATCGAGCCCGGCATGTCGCTTTTCCTCCATATGATCATCATGGACTCCGACAGCGGTGCCGCGATGACGCTTGGCCAGACCTATCTGACCACCGATGGCGCACCGCGCGCCCTTTCCCGGCATCCGCTCGACTTCCTCAACGTCTGAGCCTTGATCGACGACAATCCGCAATTGACACGGACCGACCCGCGCCGTCATAAAGTCAGCCGGGGCTCTACGCGCATGCGGGAAGGACGACACGAGGGATGACGCGACTTGCGACAGCATCCACGATTTTTGCATGCCTTGCCCTGCTCTCTGCCTGCAATACCACGGACGCACTGACGCTGACGCCTCTCGTCGACATCGGCGAAACCTCGAGCGCACAGCGCTCATCCCCCGTCAGCCAGGGCGAAGCCGAGCAGATGGCTGGCGCCTCCTCACGCAGACAGGCCTTTGCAGTCGAGTCCCGTCAGAACAGCGGCGGCTATCATCCGGCCTATGTTGAGCAGCCGGGCTACGTCCAGCAGCCAAGGCAGGGAAGCGGCGCTCCGCCGAAAACCATGGACGAGCAGGCGCTGGCGCTTCAGAACGAAACCCGGCCCCCGCGGTTTCAGCGCCGATGCGGAGCCAGCCTCTCTCCGAGCCGGTATCGAACGCGCAGGCAGAAGAAGAGGATATGGTCGAGCAACCCGCCGCGAAGCCGGAGCAGACGGCAATGCTGCGATCGGCTCCGGCACAGGGCGGCGCGACGGTGCGCTTCCTTCCGATCATCGGCGCCCCGGTGCAGGCCGTCACGCCATTGTCCAGGCAGCTCGGCAACGAGGCGCGCGCCCACGGCCTTTCGATCAAGAGCTCCAACGACAACAGTAGCGCCTATATCCTCAAGGGCTATCTATCCGCCTTCACCGACAGCGGAAATATCACGGTGGTCTACGTGTGGGACGTGCTTGATAACAGCGGCGCCCGCCTCCACCGCATACAAGGACAGGAACAGGTGCCGTCTTCTGCCAAGGACCCGTGGGCAGGCGTTCCGGCATCCGTGATGCAGCAGATCGCATCGCGAACGATCAGTGAGTTTTCGTCGTGGCGCGAGGGCGTGGCGGCTAAGCCACAAGCTTTTCAGAAATATGGAAGCTTGAGGCGCCTTTACGCTTGCATTCACGAAGAAGCTGGCTAAAAAGCGCGGCTATCAGCAGGTAACAGGCGGACCAAGATGAAGGTTTTCGCAGGCAATTCGAACCGGCATCTCGCCGAAGCGATCTGCAACTATCTCAATGTGCCCTTGGGCAGAGCCACCGTCCGAAGGTTTGCCGATCAGGAAATCTTCGTCGAAGTCCAGGAAAATGTGCGCGGCGAGGATGTCTTCCTCGTGCAGTCGACGTCCTTCCCGACGAATGACCACCTGATGGAACTGCTGATCATGATCGACGCTATGCGCCGCTCTTCGGCACGTCGCATCACGGCGGTCCTTCCCTACTTCGGCTATGCTCGTCAGGATCGCCGCGCTTCCGGGCGTACGCCGATCTCGGCCAAGCTCGTCGCGAACCTCATTACTGAAGCAGGCGCCGATCGCGTTCTCACGCTTGATCTCCATGCCGGGCAGATCCAGGGCTTCTTCGATATCCCGACAGACAACCTCTATGCCGTGCCGATCCTGACGCGCGACATCAAGGCGAACTACAATCTCGGCAACGTCATGGTCGTTTCGCCTGACGTCGGCGGCGTGGTGCGCGCTCGCTCGCTCGCCAAACGCCTGGACTGTCTGCTGGCGATCGTCGACAAGCGTCGCGACCGCCCCGGTGAATCCGAAGTGATGAACATTATCGGCGACGTGACAGGCAAGGATTGCCTGCTGATCGACGACATCGTCGATTCCGGCGGCACGCTCTGCAACGCCGCTGACGCCCTGCTCGCCCAGGGTGCCGCCAGCGTCACCGCCTATATCACCCACGGTGTTCTCTCGGGTGGCGCGGTAACCCGCATCACCTCCTCAAAGCTTCGCGAGCTCGTTACCACCGACTCCATTCAGCCGACCACGGCTGTACAGTCGGCGCATAATATCCGTGTCATCAGCACGGCGAGCCTCATAGGCGAAGCGATCAACCGCACGAGCCAGGAAGAGTCTGTCTCCAGCCTCTTCGATTGATCGGAAATCGTGCCTGCACGCCGGGGCTTTTGCCGACGTGCAGCTTCCGCTAGAGTTCTTCGAAATTCTTCAGTTTCGAGGATGGCGATGCGACACACCCGGTTCATATCCGCCAAAAAGCTTGCACTGATCTTGATCGCGCCGGTGCTGTCCGCCTGCACGGTCGAGACAGATCCCGGCTACTCGCGACCACCGCCTCGCCCCCGCCCGCCACAGCAGCAGATGTGCACGATGGAATACGCCCCTGTCTGCGGCGAACGGGGCAGACGAATGCAGACGTTCGCGAATGCCTGCCAGGCTCGCGCCGACGGCTTTGCGATCGTCGCTCGGGGCGAATGCCGTCGCCAGCCACCTGTCACGCCGATGCCACCACAACCGGGGCCTCCACACCCCGAGCCTGATCGCCCGCAGAGGCCAGGCGGTATCTGCACACGCGAGTATCGGCCTGTCTGTGGCCAGCGTGGACCTGAGATGCGCACTTTCCCGAACGCATGCGAAGCAGACAACGGCGGCTTCCGTATCATTGCGCAGGGAGAGTGCCGGCCCTGACGCGCATCAGGCCGTCATGTGAGATGCGGCCGACATCACCTCCTGGGGTGCCGGAACACCGAACATATGGCGTCCGTCATCCGCGACCTCGGTGAAGCACCAGCGAACGAAGCCGTCTCGATCGAGGAGGAATTCGCCGACCAGCTGCCCCTCGCCCTTCGCGATCATGCGCCTGTCGTCATCGTCGAATTCGTACCCGTCGGCCTTGTCGAGGTATTCCGTCGCCGCCATCGGATCCATCGGCTGCGGCAGTTCGGGCATGTCGAGGCGCATCGAGTTCACCACGTTGAGCCCGACCTTGTAAGGCCATGCCGTCTCCGATTCCGTGAACTCTACATTGGGGAGCCCGAATGCACGGTGCGAAATCCTGTCCGGGTCGGAAGCGGCCAGCAGGTTTGGCAAAGGGTGATATCGGAAATACAGCCTTGCCCGCTCGGTCGGCGTATTGACGACGGTTAGGCTCTCGATGCCCTTCTGCTGCAACTCGCCGGCGAGGTTCGCCATGGCGGCAATCTGGCGACGACAGAAGGGACAATGCAATCCGCGAAAGAGACCAACCAGAACCGGTTTCTGGCCGCGAAAATCATCAATGGCGATCTTTCCCTGACGGGTGATCGCGTCGAGCACGACATTGGGCGCGCGATCGCCTGGCTTCAGGGGTCTGTCACTCTGGGTCTCCGGCATGGTCTCCTCCTTCGCCTGTCCGCCGGCGCAATGCGTCGGCAACGAAACTCGGTACGCCGCTTTATTTGACGGCCTCGAACCGCCGCATTCTTCAGTCCAGAAAAGGCAACACGACGAGTGCATCGGGATCCAGGCCATGGCGGGCACAAACGTCCTTTGCCAATGCGAAATTATGCTCCGCACTCGCCATGTCGTCTGTCTCGAGATCCAGTGTCGCCAATCCATCATAGCATGGAAACAGAAGCTGCGGCTCACCAATCTCCACCGCCAGCTGGAGCGCTTCCTGATAGCATCGCCGTGCCGACCGCAGCTCGCCGTGGCATTGATGGATCTGACCGAGAACGATGAGCGGCACGGCGAGATGGTCGCGTTGGTCGAGCGCCCGATCGATCTCGATCGCGCGCTCCGCTGCCGGCAACCCTTCGCTCGCGCATCGATCGGTGAAAGTGCAGCATGCGACCGCAAGGTTGGCGTGAAGCCTTGCCTGGAAACCAAGGTCCGCGATCCCGATCGCGACATCGAGCCCGCGCCGGCAAACCTTGATGGCGCTGGCGGGATCGACGATGGCGTAGAGCACGCCGAGATTGGAGTAGGCCCTGCATGCCGCACGAAGCAGTTGTGCCTGCTCGGCCACCTGAAGACTGGCCTCGACTTCCCCCACGGCTTGCCGATGATAACCCAGGCGCGCAAGGGCAACGCCCTTGGTGTTCAGCGCTTCTGCTCTCGCCTGCGCCGCTTCCGCATTGGTGAGGTTCACGTCCGCGAGGCACGCCAGCGCTTCATCGGCCCAGCGCGCCGCCGCCTGATGATCCCCCTGCCTGAAGGCGAGATGCCCGCGTTCCTGTAGCAGATGGGCCAGTTCGATGGATGCGGGCATACCTTCCAGGCAGGTGCTGGCTTCCACGAAGAAGGCATCCGCGAGGTCTCGCCTGCCGGCATTCACATTGAGGCGGCCGAGCTTTCGCAGCATCCGCGCCGCCGCTGACCGGTCGTTACTGGCTCGATACGCCGCAAGCGCTTCCTCGCAATAGCCGAGTGCAGCGCTGCGGTCACCGGCGGCAATGCAGAGATCCGCCAAGCGCTCGCAGAGCGTCAGCTTCTGTCGCAGCATAGCGGTTCGGTCGCCGATCGCGGCGAAGGCTTCGAGATAGAGCCGCATCGCGTCGTCATTGGCATAGGCCTTTCCGGCCAGGTCACCTGCTTCGGTCAGATAGTGGGCACCCTTGGCAACCTCATCGGCTTGACAGAAGTGGTGTCCCAGCAACGCGACATCCTCGAGCCGAGGCAAGCTGGCCGGCAGCAGCCGTTCCATCGCGACCCCGATCCGGCCATGCAGTTCCTTGCGTCGCTGCAGCAGCAGATTGTGATAGACGACATCGTGCAGCAGGGTTTGCGTGAAAGCATAGGTTCCGCCCGACGGCCCTCTCACCTCCTCGACCAGAATTTCCGCCGCGCAAAGCGCATCGAGGCCAGCTTCGACATTTGCCCGATCCGACGCCACCGCCTGCAACAGAACGGCTTCAAAACGCGGCCCCACCACAGCGGCTTCCTGCAACAACCGCCTCATGTCGGAGGGCAACCGATCGATGCGCGCAAGCAGCATCGCCTGCAGGCTCATCGGGATCTCCGCCCCGCCATCTCCGGCGGAGAAAGCCCAGACACCGTCACGAGAAGCCACCATCCCGGTATCGATGAGACTGCGGACGATTTCCTCGATGAACAGCGGATTACCACCCGACCGCGTGAGAATTCCCGTGCGGATATCCGGGGGAAGCTCAGCTCCGAAGAACTGCGATAGCAGCCGTTCTCCATCGGCAAGCGACAGCGGCACCAGCCTCAGAATCGTGCGGTTGGTTCGGTTCGATGCGAGCCCCTCGCCCTCCTCCGAGGACCGTGCGGTGGTCAGCATCATCAACCGCGCCCTCTCCAGCCGATCCAGCACGAACCGAAGGGCATCGATCGAGGCGGCGTCGGCCCAGTGCATGTCCTCCACGACGAGGACGAGCGGACTGATCGCCAGGCGGCGCTCGATGATTGTGCGCGTCGCATAGAAAATCTGCCGCCGCAGTTGCTCTGGCTCGAGATGGCGAAGCGCATCGCCAGGATCACCGAAACCGAATACGCAGAACAGAAGCGGCGAAAGCTCCGCGACGTTCTCCTCGGGAAATCCCAGTCCTCTCAGACCAGCGGTCAGAAGCTCGACGGTCTTGGCCGCACTCTCGCGATTTGCAATCCCGTAGGCACTGCGCAGCACCGAGGCCAGCGTGCCGTAGGATTGATCGCCGAGCGGAGAGCAGACCGCGCAACGCACCACGACGTCGGTGAATGCATCGTCCTTCTCGATCCTGGTCAGGAAATCGCGAACGAGCCGCGACTTCCCGATCCCCGCCTCGCCGACGAGCTGCACCAGCTGCGCGCTGCCGGCGCAGGCAAGCTCGAGGCAGCCGGTCATCCGTGCCAGTTCGGCATCGCGACCGATCGTTTCGGCCCGCAGGCCGAGGCTTTCCAGACCGCGCGCCGCGTGCGGCGTTTCCAGCGCACCGATGAGGCGGTGCACGGCGACGATACCACTCTTTCCGCGCAACTCCTGTGTCCCGAGGTTTTCGAACCCGAAGGCATGGCGGGTGAGCCGGTGCGTTACCGGACCGACGAGAATTTCGCCCGGCGCGGCCAGGGATTGCAGGCGCTGGGCTGTATTGACCGTATCGCCTGTCACTGAATAGGAGCGCGCACCGCCTGTCCCGAAGCTACCGGTCACCACAGGACCGGTATTGATGCCGATATGAAGCTGAAGGGGAATTCCGGCGAACTCGTGTCTGCGGGCTCCGAGCTCGGCGACGCCTCTTTCCATGTCCATTGCCGCGCAGAGAGCCCGGTGCGGATCGTCCTCATGGGCCGTCGGAGCACCGAAAAGTGCCAGGAGCGCATCGCCGACGAACTTGTCGACGAAGCCGCCATAGGCAACGACACAACGGCTGAGCTCATCGAAAAGCTCGTTCTGCAGACTGCGCATCAGTTCCGGATCGAACTTCTCGCTCAGCGTCGTGAAACCGCAGAGGTCCGCGAACAACACTGTCAGCGGCCGCCGGTCAGCGGCAGCGTCATCCGGACCACGCGTCGCGGGTACGATCTCCGGGGCAGCCGGTTCCGGGCGTACGGCGGAACTGTCGCCGAGTGGCTTTCCGCAGCGGGGGCAAAACAGAAAGTCGGGAGCGCATTGCTGGCCGCAGGCGGCACAAGAGATCGGTTGCTTTGCGCCGCATTTGGGACAAAACGCAAAGCCGCTCTGGATCACAAAACCGCAGGCCGCACAGTTCATCGCAGCCGCCCTTACGCCAGTCCACAAGCTGGCAGGCCCGGCTCAATTGAGCACCAAGGCTACGCCAGAATGAACCTGCATCGCCAGACGCGCAAGAGGCCGTCGAAATGCTAATCGGCGCCCTTGACGACCTGACCGTTGATCGTCACGGCGCCGTCCTTGGCGACGTTAATATCCCAACGCTGACGCCCGTCGGCATCGGTCTTCGCAAAGCCCTTCGCCATCATCAGCCCAAACGAGACCTGGTTCAGGTCTGGGTTGGTCTTGGCGAGATCCTGGATGGCAGTGATCGTCTTGTCGAAATCCCGCACGAGGATCGATGCGTCCAGCGAATAGTCCTTCTGCGACGTCGAGTGCCCGCGCAATTCGCCGGAAACATCGACATCATACATGCTGGAAACCGCGGAAATCTTGGGGAAACCAATCACCAGGTTGTCGTCCTTGAAGAGCTTCTCGAACGCCTTCTTGCCCGCTTCGTCCGACCCCTTGGATTTCGTGAAGTCCATCTTCAACAGCTCATCGCCGAAGGTGGCAAAATCCATGTCCGGCATGGAGAACTGCATGCTGAAGGATTGCGGCAGGAACGCGGAATAGGCTGCGGGAACGAGCGCGCTATCGAGCGTGATCCCCTGCGCCGCGACGCCGACGTCAAACCGGGTCGCGTTGGTTGGGCCGGCCATGGCGATGTTGTAGTCGATGCTCTTGGCACCGCCGCTGCCATCCTTGGCCGAAACGGTCACGTTGTTGAAGCTGATGGTTTCGTTCAAGCTGGTTACCAGCGGGAACGCATCACGCAGCAGCGACTTAAGCTTTTCGCTGTCTGCCCGCTTCAGTTTCTTGTCGTCGGCATGGGCGATGACGAAGGCTACGATCTCGCGGAGTTCCTTGGCCGCGACGCCGTTGACGGCGGCCGCGAAGTCCAGTGCGTCAGCCCGGATCTCGACCAGCGGCATATCGGTGCCGCTGACGCTCTCGAACAGCTGCGTCATGCTTCCGCTGGCGGCGAAATTCGTCCTGCCGGGCTGCTCGTTGTCCGACGAGGTTAGTTTCGTCGTGGAATTCGCGGCGGTGACCTTTACCTCTTCCTTGTCCGTCTTGGAGGTAAGCCGTATCGCCTTCGTCGAGAAGTCGCCGGAGCGGAGATAGCTGATCGCGGGATCGAACAGCGCGTTGAAGACGTAGGAATCGATGCCGTAGGAGAAATCCGTCGTCGACTGCCCTTCGGCCTTGATGGTTCCGGAAACGTCGAGCGAGTTGTCGCCCTCAAGCTTCCAAAGCCCACCGTCCTCCGGCGTCGCGAATATCGACCACGGGGTCAGCCCGGAAACCGACAGGCCGGCATGACTGCCGAAGGTCTTCAGCATCTTGTCGAGGTCGTAGATGATCTCGTAGCGTTCACCCGCCGGATTGACCTTGATGCTGCCGTTCTTCTGCGCATCTTTCGGCAGGAGGCGTGTCAGGTCGCGCTTGAGATTATCCGCGCCCTGCTGGGTGATGTCGGCGGAAAGGGCCGGCTCGGCCATGCCCGCAACGACAGCACAAACGAGAACTATGGCGTTGAGACGCATACCGAATTTCTCCTGCCTCATTTGGTGGGCATGTGAAGTGTGCGATGGGCTGATGTCAACCCCGACGGGTTGCCGCGATCACGCCGCCGCGCCGCGCGAACCGTCAATGCTGGGCGCCGCTTGCTCGTTCGCAGCGGATTTTGAAGCCGGTCTGCCGACAAGTTCTTCGATCTCATGACGCGGAACCGGCCTGCTGAACAGGAAGCCCTGCACTTGCGGGCATCCTTCCCGCCGCAGAAAATCGACGTGCTCCTCCCGCTCCACGCCTTCGGCGAGAACCGGAATGTCGAGGCTCTGCGCCAGAATAAGCGTCGATCGAACGATCGCCGCCGACTGCTTGTTGTTGGTAACACCCTCGACGAAGGCACGGTCGATCTTGATCTTGTCGAACGGGAAGCTCTGCAACGTCGAGAGTGAGGAATAGCCCGTTCCGTAATCGTCCATCGCTATCCGCACGCCCAGTCCCTTGAGGCGACGTATCGCGTTCAAGGCATGCACGTGATCGGCAACGATGCCGGATTCGGTGATCTCGATTTCAAGGCGGGCAGGCGCAAGGCCGGTGTCCATCAGGATCTGATGGACGATCTGCGGCAGGCGGCTGTCGGCAAGCTGCTGAGCCGCAACGTTGACAGCGATGCGCAACGGGTTTTGCCAGGTGGCAGCCTCCGCGCAGGCCGTCCGCATCACCCACTCGCCCAGCTCCATGATGAAGCCGGTCTTTTCAGCAATCGGAATGAATTCGGTCGGCGGTACATATCCGCGTGTCGGATGCTGCCAGCGCAGAAGAACTTCCAGACCGACGACCTCCCGGCTCACCGTATCGTTCTGCTGCTGGTAGAAAAGCAGGAATTCGCCGCGCTTGAGACCATCGCGCATCTCGATGGCGAGCGCGTTGCGGGCGCGAGCCGCCTCGTCCATCGAGGGATCGTAGAAGCAAATGCTGCCGCCGATCGTCGACTTGGCGCGGTACATGGCGACATCGGCCTGTGACAGCAGATCGTCGATCGTGCGCGCCCGGTCGGGAAAGCTCGAAATGCCGATACTGGAACCGACGCAGAGAGATTGCCCGTTCCACTCGACGGGGCGCTCGATCTCTTCCAGCAGACGCTGCGCGAGATTGCGCGCCTCCGGGCGTGCGATGTGGTCGCGCATGACGACGACGAACTCGTCGCCGCCGACACGCGCCGCAAACCGCTCTGGCCCGGTCACCGACGCCAATCGTTCGCCGATCGCCCGCAGCACGGCATCGCCCGCCGCGTGGCCGTGCACGTCGTTGATCTCCTTGAAGCGATCGAGATCGAAGCAGAGAACCGCGATGCTGCTGGTCAGGTCGTTGAGGCTCTTTGTCAGCGCTGGAAGGTGCTCGTTCAAAGCGGCCCGGTTCGCGAGGTTCGTCAACGGATCATGCAGGGAAAGATGGCGATAGCGGGCAACGGCCGCGACTGTCGATTGCATGTCGATGATATAGGTCGAGGCGCCGAGAAGCAGGATCACGATCATCACCGCCCCCACGAGACCCGTCATGATGCCGACCGACAGGATTTCCGGCGGCACGGAAACACCCACATCGGGAACGATCGTCATCCCGGCCATGCCGAGGAAATGCGTGGAAACGATCGCGAGCAGCAACGGAATGGCCGCACCGCATTTGCTCAAGCGCCGGCTCGGCCGCACGACCCGGTTGGTCGCCAGAGCACCGAAGAAGCCACCGGTCAACAGCGAGCAGATCACATAGGCTTGATTCCACTGGATCTCACCGGCAACCTTGTAGCCGGAAATGCCGACATAATGCATCGCCGCAACGCCAAGACCGACGATTGCACCGCCAGCTTCGATAAAGACGCTCTTGTCCCGCCCGAGCGACGCGATGGCAAAGCCGGCAATCGCCGAGGTGATGCCGATGAACAACGACAGAAGCGTCAGCTCCGCCTCGTAGCCGAACAGAACCGGGCTCTGATAGCCGAGCATGGCGATGAAGTGCGTCGTCCAGATCGTCGAACCGCCGACGAATCCAGACAAGAACAGCCAGTTGATCCGCTGCAGCGCCTGCGTTCGCCGTACCCTGGAAAACAGCCGCACGGTCAACAGCGAGCCGGAAATGCAGATGACGGTAGCAAAGAGGAGGTGCAGCGCGCTGTGTTCGATGCCGATGCAGGTAATAAGGCGGAGCATATGAGGAACCGTATTGAGACAGCTCCCTTATATTCATCGCGACATTAGCATTCATTAATGCGTGACGAATTCCAGCCATATGGTTAAGTGTTGGCGACGCGCCGCAACCTCGAATTCCTCTTCCGGACGGCAACTCGCCGGGAGCTTGCCGACGGTGTGACGTCGTAAAGTCATACTGCCTTGCCTTTGTGGGCCATCTATACTATAGCGCACGCGTCCGCACAGACACCCTTGGAGGCAATGCGGATGAGGATGGGGAAACCCGCCTCCAGTTCAGCGACAGGCAATGCCTGCGCCGAGCTCTCCAAATAACCTCGGAAGGAAAAGTCATGAGCCACGCAAGCTACGAGCTCAAGGCCGAGGCGCGCGAACGGGTTGGTAAGGGGTCCGCCCGTGAACTTCGCCGCAATGGTCTTATCCCCGCTGTCATCTATGGTGACAAGCAGGCCCCCATTTCTATCTCGCTGAGCACCAATGAGGTGACGAAGCGCATTCATGCCGGTGGTTTCATGACCACGATCGCGACGATCGACGTCGACGGCAAGAAGTACAAGGTTCTGCCGAAGGACTACCAGCTGGATCCCGTCCGTGATTTCACGATGCACGTGGACTTCCTGCGCGTATCCGGCAACACCCAGGTTACCGTTGAGATCCCGGTTCACTTCATCAACGAAGAGAAGTCTCAGGGCCTCAAGGTCGGCGGCGTTCTGAACATCGTTCGTCACGAAATCGAAGTTCATTGCCCGGCAGACGCTATCCCGGAATTCTTCAACATTGACCTCAGCGGCAAGAAGATCGGCGACAGCATCCATATTTCGGAAGTCACTCTGCCGAAGGGCGTTTCGACGGTTATCGACCGCGACTTCACGATCGCAACGATCGTTGCTCCGGCTGGCGGCGTTGACGAAAGCGCCGAAGAAGCCGAAGCCTGATAGCTTCCATAATTTGTAAAGCATACGGCCCGCTTTCTCACGAAGGCGGGCTTTTTCATTTTGGCGAAAGGGGCCGTTTCAGCAACATTTAATACATTTCGGGGAAGCATTCAGGACCGTCCGGAGGATGCCGAGGGCACCAGGAAACGGCCAGAATGCGGCAAGGGGAAAAACGGAACAAATGCACAATTCCGTTCAGAATAGATTTCTCGCAATCGTCTGCGGAGCACTGCTTCTCTTCGTTGCGCCCCTCTTCGTGCTGTTCCTTTTTCTGTCCTCCGAAAGAGCCGACAAGGAAATCCGCGACCACATCTCCGTTCTTCTTGTCGCCAATGCGCAGGCGCTCGCCAAGCCGCTATGGGACCTGGATGACGACAGCGTGGCCCAGATCAGCGCCACCGTCGTTTCGCAAGGTGCGATCGTCAAGGTTCAGGTTCGCGATCAGTCCGGCCAGCTCGACGTCACCCAGTCGACAATCCCGAAGTCCTTCCGCGGCGAACTCATCCAGGTGTCCCGCGCGATCATCTACAACACCGTCGATGGCCCCAAGAACCTCGGCACCATTTCCGTATTCTATCCTGCGCTCGGTCTCTTCGGCGGGCTGAAGCATGAAGAGATCGTCTTCATGGCGATCTTCGTGTTCGCCGTTCTCACGGTCTTCAGCGCCGCCTTGATCGGCAACCGCATCTTCGTCATTCGCCCGCTGATGCGTTTGATCGCGGCCATCGAGGCGACCGGGCAGCTGGGATCGCGCCACCACGTTGACTGGCGTTCGAACGACGAAATGGGCCGCCTGGCCAGCAGCTTCAATGAGATGCAGTCGAAGCTCGAGAGCGAGGAACGCGAACTCAAGCTCGCCCACAGGCGCGCGATCGACATCTACGACCTGACGCCCGCGATGCTGTTCTCGCTCGACGAGGAAAACCGGATCACCGCCGTCAGCGACTACTGGCTATTCGCAACCGGTTACCTCAGGCGCGACGTCATCGGAAAGCGCTTCATCGATCTCGTCACCGCCGAAACCCGCGACATCTTCCTCGACCGCAATACGCGTAGCGACAGCGCGGCAGCTTCGGGTGTTACCGTCAAGTTCATCTGCGCCAACGGCCGCCTGATGGACGTTCTGATCCTGGAATCGAAGGCCGCGACCGGCGGACACGATCTCCTCTCGCTCTCGGTCATGACCGATGTCACCGAGCTGAAGGCTTCCGAAGCGCGCAACCACCAGCAGGCGATCAGCGATCACCTGACCGGCTTGCTAAACCGCCAGGGCTTCGAAGCGGTCCTCGACCGGAAGATCCACCAGGCCGACCAGACGGGCAACGAACTCGCCTGCCTCTTCGTCGACCTCGACCGTTTCAAGTGGATCAACGACAATCTCGGTCACGCCGAGGGTGACAACGCGCTGCGCGAATTTGTCGAGCGGCTCAAGATGCATCTTGCACCGTCGGACGAGGCCGCGCGCCTCGGGGGCGACGAGTTCGCCATCCTGCTGCCCGCCAAGGACGCCGTACGACGCGCCACCGCGATGGCCGAGCAGATCGCCTCCGTCTTCCACGACCCGTTCGGTTCCGACCTGCATCTGAGCGCCAGCGTCGGCATCGCGATCTACCCGCACCATGCGATGAATGCTGCCGAGCTGCTGCAGAAATCCGATATGGCGATGTACGCCAAGAAGCGCGACGGAAAGAACGGTGCGCAGCTGTTCGACAACAGCATGTTGGACCACGCCCGGGCCCGCGCCGAGATCGAGACCTGCATCGAAACCGGATTGTCGGAAAACTGGTTCGACGCCTATCTGCAGCCGATCGTGAACCTGAACGGCCGCGGCATTGCCGGCTTCGAAGCTCTGATGCGCCTCAACCATCCGCAGAAAGGCCTGATGGCGCCCGCCGATATCATCGAGGTCGCCGAAGAAACCTCCAGGATCGTTCGCGTCGGCAATGTGATCATGGAAAAGGCAATCTCGCATCTGGCGCGCATATCGCGGCTGCCCGGCATGCAGGACAGCTATCTCGCCATCAATTTCTCGCCCTTGCAGTTCGAAGCAGCCCTCCCCGCGCGCCTGGCCTCGCTGCTCGGACGCCACGGTATCCGGCCGGAGCGGATTGTCGTCGAGATCACCGAAGCCGTGCTCATGCACAACAACCCGGAAATCCGAACGATCGTCGGCGAGATTCGCCGGTTTGGTTGCCGCATCGCGCTCGACGATTTCGGTACCGGATATTCGTCGCTGAGCTACCTGAACCGCTTCCCTGTCGATATCATCAAGGTCGACCAGTCCTTCACGCGGTCGATCAACGACGCAAACGAAGGCGTGCGCCAAAAGAGCCGGACGCTGGTCGAGAGCATCACGACGCTCTCCCACAAGATGGGCTGCGCCGTCATCGCCGAAGGCATAGAGACCGAAGACGAATGCCGAACGCTGCATGACATGGGCCTCGATTTCGGGCAGGGTTATCTCTTCCATCGCCCCAGAATGCCGATCGCCTGATCGAGATACTCGCTGATGCAACGCCTGTGGTGGCGCGCGCATCCTGACAACCCCGAGGAAGGCCTGATGTTCAAACGCTTGATGCTACTCGCGCTGCTTTGCCTTCCTTCGTTTGTCGCCGCACAGGCCGCGACCGTCACACTTCTAACCGAGGAATACTCGCCCTTCAGCTACCGCGAGGGCAAGGTGCTGAAAGGCGCCTCCATAGAGCAGGTCGACAAGATCATGACTGCTGTCGGCGTCGATTACTCGATCGAGATGGTGCCCTGGACACGCGCCTACAGCCAGGCTCAGACGACACCGATGAGCTGCGTTTTCACGACGGCCCACAGCCCGCAGCGCGATCAGATCTTCAAGTGGATCGAACCGCTTCTGGTCGACCGCAACATCCTCGTCGCCAAGGTAGGATCGAGCGTCTCCGCAACCGATCTTGATGATGCCAAGAAGTACACGGTTGGCACCCATCGCGGCGACTACACCGAGACGCTTCTGAAGGAAAAAGGCTTCACCCGGATCGATCTCGCCAGCGACTTCAACGGCACCCTGCGTAAGCTGCTCAACGGTCGCGTGGATCTCATGCCAATTTCGGAGCCCTATTTCGAAAAGATAAAGGCGGAGCAGCCGCTGCGGCGCGTGGCGCTGCTCGCATCGCAGGCAATGGGCATCGCCTGCGAAAAGAGCTTTCCCGAAGACCTGCGGGCGAAAATGCAGGATGCCTTGAGCAAGCTCATTGCCGATGGCACGCAGAAAGAGATTTTCGCTCGGTACGGCCTACATACGGCCGAGTAAGGCTGCCAAGCAGCACGGAATGCTTGACACCGGCGCCGTTTCGCGGTGGTGACAGGCAACCGACCTCGCAAGGAACGAAGACCCATGCTGATCATCGCCGGCCTCGGCAACCCCGGCAGCAAGTATGCCGGCAACCGACACAACATCGGCTTCATGGCCGTCGACGCCATCTACCGGCGCCACAGCTTTTCGCCATGGTCGAAGAAGTTCAAGGCCGAGATCTCCGAAGGCGAGCTTGGCGGCGAGAAGGTGTTGCTCATCAAGCCGCAGACCTACATGAACCTCTCGGGCGAATCCGTTGGCGAGGCCATGCGCTTCTACAAGCTGCAACCCGCCGACCTCATTGCCATCTACGACGAACTCGACCTGCCCCCGCTAAGGCCCGTATCAAGACCGGTGGCGGGCACGGTGGCCATAACGGCATCAAGTCTCTGGACGCCCATTGTGGCAAGGAATATCGCCGTCTGCGCCTCGGCATCGGCCATCCTGGCAACAAGGATCTGGTGCACCACTATGTACTCGGCGATTTTGCCAAGGTCGACCAGACCTGGCTCGAACCGATGCTGGATGCGCTCGCCGACAACGCCGAGATGCTTGTGCGGAAGGAAGATTCGCAGCTCATGAACAAGCTGGCCCTCGCCGTCGGCGCCAAGGCCGACGAGGACAACCCGAAGGCGGAGAAAAAGCCCGCCGCCAAGTCGCACATTCATCAGGCACGGAACCATGCCCAGCCGAAGGCTCTCCCGACGACCGGTCCCATGGCCGAAATGCTGAAGAAGATGTTCGGGAACAAGGGAGAGTGACGGTGGCCGGCTCGGCGTTTTCGATCCGCGCGGCTGCGGCGGGCGATCTTGAAAGTCTGCTCGAGCTTTACGGCCACTTGAATTCCAGCGATCCCGCGCTCAGCCCTGCCAAAGCGGAAGAACGCTACGCCGCGATGCTCGCCCAGCCCGGAATGACGGTTTTTATCGGCTTTCTCGGCGCTGTGCCGACCAGCACGGTTACACTGATCGTCGTGCCGAACCTGACGCGAAACGGCGCGCCCTACGCATTGATAGAGAATGTCGTCACCCATGGTGATCACAGGAAACGTGGCCATGCGGGCGCGCTCATCCGCCATGCCGTCAACGCGGCCTGGGAAACGGGCTGCTATAAGGTCATGCTTCTTACCGGTTCGAAGGATCCTGCGACGCTGCGCTTCTACGAGAACTGCGGCTTTACCCAGGACAAGACCGGATACCAGATCCGGCGCTGACGGCTATTCTTCCGGCTCTGCCGTCAACATCAGAGGGAAGTCGGCCTCCTTGGCGTAATCCATCGCCTCCTTGACCTTCGTCTCGGCGATATCCTTCGTGCAAACAACAACAACGCTCGATCCCAGCTTGTGCGCGGTCATCATGACGCGGTAGCCGGCTTCCTCGCCCATCCGGAAGACCGCCTTCAGGATCATCACCACGAATTCACGCGGCGTGTAGTCGTCGTTGAAAAGGATGACCTTGTAGAGCTTCGGCCGATCCAGCTTCGGTTTCGACTTGGTCTTCGGCTTCTGAGCAATATCGTTATCACTCATCGCAAACCCACCCGTTGATGACATGGAGAGGCGAGAATGGCTCGCCGATACCTATATCGCGCTGCAAAGGCTGAGGTTCAACCCTCCGAATGCAAGAGACTTGCGTGAAAAGCTTGACCGCAAGGCGCCTTTTACCCCATAGCCAGCACCAACGAATTCAAGAACAGCAGGTTTCAGGCCATGGGCTTCAAATGCGGTATCGTCGGTCTGCCGAATGTCGGCAAGTCGACACTCTTCAACGCGCTGACCAAGACGGCGGCGGCGCAGGCGGCAAACTATCCTTTCTGCACGATCGAGCCGAACACCGGCGAAGTCGCGGTTCCGGATCCACGCATGCAGAAGCTGGCTGCTATCGCCGGCTCCAAGGAAATCATTCCGACCCGCATCTCCTTCGTCGACATCGCCGGCCTGGTCCGCGGCGCGTCCAAGGGTGAAGGCCTCGGCAACAAGTTCCTCGCCAACATCCGCGAAGTCGATGCGGTCGTGCATGTACTGCGCTGCTTCGAGGATGACGACATCACCCACGTCGAGGGCCGCATCAATCCTGTTGGCGATGCCGACACCATCGAGACCGAGCTGATGCTCGCCGACCTCGAAAGCCTGGAACGCCGCGTCGAACAGACCCGCAAGCGCGCCGCCTCCAAGGACAAGGAATCGCTGGCTCAGCTGCCGGTCATGGAAGCGGTCATCAAGCTGCTGAACGAAGGCAAGCCCGCCCGTCTTCTCCTGAAGACGCTGGCACCTGAGGAGATCGAGATCCTCAAGAGCCTCAACCTGCTGACGTCGCATCCCGTCCTCTACGTCTGCAACGTCGCCGAGGGCGACGCTTCCACCGGCAACGAGCACACCAAGGCCGTCGCGGAGATGGCGGAGAAGCAGGGCGCCGAGTGCGTCATCATCTCGGCTGCGATCGAATCCGAAGTGGCACAGCTGCCGGAAGAGGAAGCCACCGAGTTCCTCTCCGCGCTTGGCCTGGAAGAAGCCGGTCTCGACCGTCTGATCCGCGCCGGCTACCACCTGCTCGACCTGATCACCTATTTCACCGTCGGCCCCAAGGAAACCCGCGCCTGGACCATCGTGCGCGGCACCAAGGCCCCGCAGGCCGCTGGCGTCATCCACACCGATTTCGAACGCGGCTTCATCCGCGCCTTCACCATCGGCTACGACGACTACATCAACTTCAAGGGTGAAGTCGGCGCCAAGGAAGCTGGCAAGGGCCGCGACGAAGGCAAGGAATACGTCGTCCAGGACGGCGACGTCATCCACTTCCGCTTCAACACCTGATACCGAATTGAAAAGACTGCCGCCTACGCGGGCGGCAGTCTCACCTGCATGCCCTCAGGCAGACGGCGCATGACGAAGCGCCGAAGCGGCATCCATCCGGTACCGATGATGAGGACGATCACGCCGACCGTCAGGAGCGTGATGAAGACGTAGGTATCGATACTTGCGTCCCCACGGCGGAAGATGCCATAGAGCGCGAAACCCAGCGACAGCAATCCCGATGTCACGAAGGCCCGGCGATCGATAATCAGGCCGATGAGCATCAGCGCCACGACCGTTGCAACGACCAAAGGCGTGCGCGCCGACATGGTCTGCAGGACGCTCAGGGTTCCGCCTGTCAGGCCGGGCAGCGATAGCACACTGTAAAGCAAGGCCGGTGCTGCTCCGAGATGCAGCCAGAAGGCGACATCGGAACTGACGGTGCGACGCATCGGATCCTTCAGGTCAAAGCTCATCGCCAGCGCGAAAAGCCCGACGGCGCAAACGATCGCGATGATCGACAGAACTCCTGGGTGATTGAGTTCGAAGAGAGGATCACCGGAGAGCCACGCGAGGGACCGCAGGACAAGCTGCAACAGAACGACTGCCGCTCCCATGATCGACAGCGCAAGCGAAAGCGGAACGCGGTAGACGAGATAGAAGAGCCCCATCACGATGGGAAACGCGAGCGTGAACTGCAGTGTATCGCTGCCGCCAAGGTTCATGCTGGTGAAGCCGCTGCCGACCCAGCTTGCCGACATCACCGCGGTCCACGCCGCGAGCGCAAGGCTGAGGACGACAGCCGGCAAGGCCAGCCGCTGCCGCCGGACAAGGATTTCGGCAAGCACGACGATCGCCGGCAGGACGGCATAGGTAGAAGCCAGTCCCCACAGGCCCGCGAGCGCGACGACGATGCCGATCGTTATCAGTACATCATGAAAGCCGCGCACGAAGCTCGGCGTTTCCGTATCCGAAAACGGCACCTCTCCAGGGCGCGCAACGGCCGAAGGCATGTCGACTTTCACCCCACGCGCCACAAGGAATGGCAAGAGGCGATCGATCGTTTGCGTCGGCATGATCCCTTCGCGCGCTGCATCGTCGAGTATCTGCTTCAGTTCGGTCATGGACAAGTTTTCGCTGGAATCGTTGTAACTCAGGCGATGCTATTGTAATCGATATGAAACTCCTATGAGGTGCAGACGAATTTGTCCGATCCCAAACTTGCCTTCGAGGATTTTCAGCCCGGCCGACGTTTCGCGCTGGGGCCGAAGACGGTAACCGCGACCGAGATCGTGGAGTTTGCCGAAGAATTCGATCCGCAGCCGATGCATGTCGACGAGACCGCCGGCCGCGCAAGCATCCTCGGCGGCCTTGCCGCCTCCGGCTGGCACACCTCCGCTCTTTTCATGCGGATGATGGCGGAGAGCTTCCTCCTTCGCTCCAACTCGCAAGGCGCTCCCGGCGTCGACTTCATGGAATGGCGCAAGCCTGTTCTGGCCGGCGATACCATCTCCGGATACTCGACGGTGCTGGAGGCACGCCCGCTCCGCTCGCGATCGGGTATCGGCATGGTGAAATTCCGCCATGAGGTCGAGAACCAGAAGGGCGAGCTTGTCTGCGTGGCGGAGAATTCGATCATGTTCGTCCTGCGCGAGCCACAGGAGAAGCCGGCATGATCATGGCGGAACGCTACGCCGTCGGCGAGAAGGTCGAAATCGGCAGCTATCTCTTCACACCGGAACGGATCGTTCATTTCGCCGAGCGTTTCGACCCGCAACCGTTCCATCTCGATGAGGACGCGGCGAGGCAATCGCTTTTCGGCGGGCTTTGTGCTTCGGGCTGGCATACCTGCGCGGCCTGGATGCACACCTTTGTTGCCTATTGGGAACGGGAATGCCTGCGGCTCTTCTCGGAAGGCATCGAGCCGCCGAAGCTCGGCCCCTCACCCGGTTTCCGCACGCTTCAATGGATACGGCCGGTGTTTGCCGGTGAGGAAGTCACTTACACCGTGACGTTTCTATCCAGCCGCGCCCTTGCATCGCGTCCGGGACGAAGGCTGAACAGCATTCTCTGCGAGGGCACGATCGCGGACGGCACGGTGGTCGTCCGCTTCGAAAGCACGGTCATCGAGTTCGAGTAACCGGCCTTTAGTGGCCGGAAAACTCGACCAGTGTGCGCACGTCGACGCCAAGTTCCTCGAGCTTCTTGCGGCCGCCGAGATCCGGCAGATCGATAACAAAGCAAGCAGACACGACCTCGGCGCCGATCTGACGGAGAAGCTGCGTCGCGCCGACCGCCGTCCCGCCGGTGGCAATCAGGTCGTCGACGAGGATGACTTTCTCGCCCGGCTGCACCGCATCGCGGTGCATTTCCATCTCGTCGACACCGTATTCCAGGCTGTAGGCAATCCGCACTGTGTCGTGTGGGAGCTTGCCCTTCTTGCGGATCGGCACGAAACCTGCCGAAAGCTGGTGCGCCACGGCACCGCCAAGAATGAAGCCACGGGCTTCCATTCCGGCAATCTTGTCGATTTTCATGCCGGCATACGGCTGGACGAGCTCATCGATGGCGCGACGAAATGCGCGCGCATTGCCGAGAAGCGTCGTGATGTCGCGAAAGATGATGCCGGGCTTGGGATAGTCCGGAATGGAGCGAATGCTGGCTGCAAGCTCCGAGGTCTTGTCGTTCATGGAAGATCCATATCTGCAGGGTCGAAAGTTGGCGCACCCTATCAATTGCGACAGACGGAACCAACAAAAAAGGCGACCCGAAGGTCGCCTTTCAGGAATGTGAGAGCGAAACTCTCAGTGTTCCTTGTTCGCGTAAACCGAGCGCTTCGTCAGATAGATCAGCACCGAGAAGATCAGCAGGAACACCATGACCATGAAGCCGGTGTGCTTGCGCTCAACCAGATGCGGCTCTGCAGCCCACATCAGGAAGGACGAGACGTCCTTGGCATACTGGTCGACCGTCGCCGGCGACCCATCGTCGTAGGTCACCTGTCCATCCGACAGCGGCTTCGGCATCGCGAAAACCGCGGCGGCATGGAAGTACGGATTGTAGTGGGCGCCCTGCGGCACCTGGAACCCGGCAGGCGGCTCTTCGTAGCCGGTCAGCAGCGAGTAGATGTAATCCGGGCCGCCTTCCTGGTACTGTGTGAAGATATCGAAGACGAAACGCGGGAAGCCGCGCTCGACTTCGCGTGCCTTCGCGATCAGCGAGAAGTCCGGCGGCGCAGCACCGTTGTTCGACGCTGCGGCTGCCTCGGCATTCGCGAACGGCGACGGGAAGTAGTCGGAAGGCACGGCCTTGCGGGTGTACATGTCACCGCTGGCATTCGGACCGTCCTGCACTTCGTAGTTCGCCGCGAAAGCCTTGACCTGCGCGTCCGAGTAGCCGAGGTCGCCCAGCATGCGGAACGGCACCAGCTTCATCGAGTGACAGGCGGCACAGACTTCCGTGTAGACCTTCAGGCCGCGCTGAAGCTGAGCCTTGTCGTAGGTGCCGAACGGGCCGGCGAAGGACCAGTCGACTTCTTTCGGCTCCTTCAACGGATAGTGCGGGGTCGCGGCCTCGTGGTGCTCAGCAGGCTTTGCAGCCTCCTCAGCGAGAGCTGCGGTTCCGAGACCGGCGACGACTGCGAGCGACAGAATGCTTGCAACAAGCTTTTTCATGTTTTTATTCCCTCTCGTCGCCCGCTTATGCCTTGGCCGTTGCAGCCGAGGCAGTCTTGTTGCGCTTTTCAAGCACGGCTTCCGTGATCGAGTTCGGGACACGGCGCGGCGTCTCGACGAGACCAAGCACCGGCATGACGACCAGGAAGAAGGCGAAGTAAAGCAGCGTGCAGATCTGCGAGATCGTGGTGTAGAGGCCTTCCGCCGGCTGCGAACCGAGCCAGCCGAGGATGATCGCGTTGATCACGAACAGCCAGTAAGCCATTTTGTACCACGGACGATAGACCGCCGAACGAACCTTCGAGGTGTCGAGCCACGGCAGGAAGAACAGCACGATGATCGCGCCGAACATGACGAGAACGCCTGCGAGCTTCGAGTCGATCGGGCCGACGTTGAAGGTGATCGAACGCAGCATCGCGTAGAACGGCAGGAAGTACCATTCCGGAACGATGTGAGCCGGCGTCTTCAACGGGTCTGCCGGAATGTAGTTGTCGGCGTGACCGAGGAAGTTCGGCAGGTAGAAGACGAAGTAGGCGTACACGAGCAGGAAGATCGAAACGCCGAGCGCATCCTTGAGCGTTGCGTAAGGCGTGAAACGAACCGTGTCCGTCTTCGTCTTGACTTCGACGCCCGTCGGGTTCGTCTGGCCGGTGACATGCAGCGCCCAGATGTGCAGGACGACGACGCCGGCGATAACGAACGGCAGCAGGTAATGCAGCGAGAAGAAGCGGTTCAGCGTCGGGTTTTCAACCGCGAAGCCACCGAGCAGGAACTGCTGCACCCATTCGCCGACCAGCGGGAATGCCGAGAAGAAGCCGGTGATGACAGTCGCACCCCAGAAGGACATCTGACCCCAGGGAAGAACGTAGCCCATGAAGCCGGTCGCCATCATCAGGAGATAGATGAGAACGCCGAGGATCCAGAGAATTTCGCGCGGCGCCTTGTAGGAACCGTAGTAAAGGCCACGGGCGATGTGCAGGTAGACGGCGACGAAGAAGAATGACGCGCCGTTGGCATGCATGTAACGCAGCAGCCAACCGTGGTTGACGTCGCGCATGATCTTTTCGACCGAGTTGAACGCAACCGTCGCTTCGGCGGCGTAGTGCATCGCGAGCACGACACCGGTCAGGATCTGAACGATCAGCATGACCGACAGCATGGCGCCGAAGGTGTAGGCATAGTTCAGGTTACGCGGAACCGGATATGCAACGAAGCTGTCGTAGACGAGACGCGGCAGCGGAAGGCGCGCATCGATCCACTTCTCGAGGCCGGTTGATGGCTCGTAGCTGGAATGGCCACTCATAAATCAGTCCCCCTCAACCGATCTTGATTACTTTATCGGAAACGAACGAATAGGTCGGAATCGCCAGGTTCTGCGGCGCCGGGCCTTTTCGGATGCGGCCGGCCGTATCATAGACCGAGCCATGGCAGGGACAGAACCATCCGTTGTATTCGCCGGCCTGGCCGAGCGGCACACAGCCGAGATGGGTGCAGGAACCGATCATGACGATCCAGTTTTCCTTGTCCTTGCCGGCAGAACGGTCGATACCCGTTGCCTGCGCGTCAGCCGCGAGATTGGCGTTGCGCGCGATCGGATCCTTGAGCTCCGCCAAGGGAACCTCGTCCGCAGCCTTCACTTCCTCAGGTGTACGGTTGCGGATGAAAATCGGCTTGCCGCGCCACTTGGCGGTCAGCGACATACCGGGCTCAAGGCTGGAAACATCGACTTCGATGGATGCCAGAGCCAATGTCGAGGCATCCGGACGCATCTGATCGATAAACGGCCATGCGACCGAAACGGCGCCAACGGCGCCCGCCATGCCAGTGGTGAGATAAAGGAAATCACGGCGAGTGGGCTCGCCCGTGACCTCGCTTGTCGTTTCGTGTTCGCTCACGGCTTAAACCATCCTCTACGCAAAGTTTTGCGGAACTCCGCCTTGCCCCTCACAGCGGCGAATCTGTCATGACACAATTCGACCATAGATTCCCCACCAATCCGGCGCGTTCTATGCTTGATCGCAAATTATGTCCAGCCTTGGCAAGGCCATCCGGCCACAATGTCGCGGTAATTTCAGGTCGATTTTTAAAGACAATCACATGCTTGCAACATTGCTGCGACGCACAAAACACTACGGCGCGGCGGCGCGCGGAAATACTGCCGCTAGACTATCGGCGCAGCTCCACGAAAGAGACTTTATTCTGTGCGTGTCTCTTGGCTGCAGTCAGCAATATCCTTCCAGAGCGAAATACAATACTGGCCGTCCGGCTTCGCCTATAGCTTCCGGGCTGGCATTGCTTGCAAGTCTATAATGCCGAATGTCGCTCCGCTGCTGCGCGAACAGCAAGGTTTGCTTGCCCGGGCGTGGTGTCCGCGACATTTCTGCTCGCGAACGCAGCAACGCGCGAGGACGCCAGAATTAGCGGCGAGGCTCGCTCAGAGGACCTTGATCTCCTCACCGGAGCTGCGAACCGCATCCTCCGGCAGGTCGGCCGCGAGAAACCCGCCGGACTGTCGCGCCCACAATTCGGCGTAGAGCCCGCGCTTCTGCAGAAGTGTTTCGTGCGTCCCCTCCTCGATGATCTTTCCGCCATCGATGACGATGAGACGATCAAGCGCCGCGATGGTCGACAGCCGGTGCGCGATGGCGATTACCGTCTTTCCGTCCATGATCCGGTTGAGGTTCGACTGGATCGCCTCCTCGACCTCGGAATCAAGGGCCGACGTTGCCTCGTCGAGCACGAGGATCGGCGCATCCTTCAGCATCACGCGGGCGATCGCGATGCGCTGCCGCTGACCACCTGATAGTTTGACGCCGCGCTCTCCCACATGCGCATCGAAACCCTTGCGACCCTGCTGATCCTGCAGGCGCTCGATGAAGCCGAGCGCCTCGGCCCGCCGGGCGGCCTCGATCAACCGCCCCTCGCCCGCGTCAGGTCGTCCGAAGAGGATGTTGTCTCGCACGGAACGATGCAGCAACGACGTATCCTGGCTGACGACACCGATCTGCATCCGAAGCGACTCCTGCCGGACTGCGGCGATGTCCTGGCCATCGACCAGGATCCGCCCGCCTTCGAGGTCATAGAGCCTGAGCAGAAGGTTCACGAGAGTCGACTTTCCGGCCCCGACCGCCCCACGATGCCGACCTTCTCACCGGGACGAACCGTCAGCGAAAAATCGTCGATGACGCCTTTGCCTCTGCCATAGTGAAACGAGACATGCTCGAAGCGGATGCCGGGCTCCTTGATAACAAGGTCGGGCGCATTCGGCCGGTCCACCAGCCCCAGCGGCTGGGAGATCAGCTCAGCGGAGTTCTGGATCGTCCCGAGATTGCGCATGATACCGTTGAACTGGGTCATCAGGCGCCCGAGCAGAAAGTTGAGGCGCAGCACCAGCGCCAGCGAAAACGCCACGGCGCCGGCGCTGATCAGCCCCTGAAGCCACAGATGAACGCTGAGCGCCGACATGCTGACGATCATGATGCCGGAGACCAGCGCCATCGACGCACGAACACCGGTGATGAAGCGGGTAAAGCGCAGAACGGTTTCCTGGTAAAAATCGAAACCCTGCCGCATATAGCGGTCGCTCTCCTCGTCACGGGCGAAGAGTTTCAGCGTCTGGATATTGCTGTAGGCGTCCACCATGCGGCCGTTGAGCATCGAGGCAGCCTCGGCGGTCTCGCGCGAATGAAAGCGGATACGCGGCACGAAGTATCGCGCCAGCAGGCCGAAGGCGCAAAGCCAGGCCAGCACCACGGCGGCTAGCGTAAAATCCAGGCGCGCGACCAGAACCAGCGTCGTGACCGCATAGATTCCGACGAACCAGACGCTCTCCATCAGCGACGTGACGAGGTCGCCGACAGCCTGCCCCGCCGACCAGACCTTGTTGACGACGCGGCCGGAAAAGTCGCTCTGGAAGAACGACAGCGACTGGCGGGAAACGTGCAGGTAGGACTGCCAGCGGGCGAGATTGTAGAAGCCCGGCGTGATCACCTGCTGATCGACGAGCGCGATCAGGAGAGCCACGACGAAACGGACGATGCCGATCAGGATGAGCATGCCGAACAGTTCGGCACCATGTGCGGCCAGAAGTCCGCTCCACCCTGCAGAAGGAGTAATGGTCGCCAGAATATCGACGACACGACCGACGAACCAGAACAGCGCCGCCTCGATCGCGGCCGATAGTCCCCGAGCACGAGCATGGCGATGAACGGTGTTTTCGCCTGGCCGATGTAGAACGAAATGAACCCCAGGGTTGATCGCGGCGGCTGAATATTGTCGCGCGGAGCAAAGGGCTCAATCCAATTTTCGAAGATACTAAAGAGTCGATTCAGGATCATATTTGCGGTATAGGCTTATAAGTCGGCCCGGGGAAGAAAAACGCCCGCCGGACAAACCTTATATTTTTGTAATTTTCGGTAACATCAACGGCATCGCCGTTGCATGAAGCATAACTCGCCACAATCTCGGCGTAGGGTAGCATTTCACGGGAGACGGCCGCAATGCAGACGAAGACGTTTACGTCGAGTATTCCCCTGCCGCTGGCGGAGAGGCTCGATGCGATTATCGAACAGTTCGAGATACCCTACGATCAGATTGTGACGGAGGCGATCACCGCCTGGATAGATAACGAGCAGGAGCGGCGCCTTGCCGCCTTGCGCGCCCTTGCCTCCGCCAATAGCATAGCAGTGGAAGGGCATCGGATCATCGACTGGGCCGACAGCCTGTCAGGCGACAGCCACTGATATCCATGAATTGAAAAAGCCCTCCCTGAACGGATCAGGGAGGGCTTTTCTTATTCGGCCGCCGCTTCGGCGTCTTCGGAATCGGCTATGAAGCCGCCCGATTGCCGGTTCCACAGATCGGCATAGACCCCACCCTGCTGAACCAGACCCAGATGCGTTCCCGCCTCGATGATCCTGCCGTTGTCGAGCACGATCAGGCGATCCATTTCCGTCAGCGTCGAGAGCCGGTGAGCAATGGCGATAACCGTCTTGCCTTCCATCAACGCGAACAGGTTCTCCTGGATCGCTGCTTCGACCTCCGAGTCGAGTGCCGACGTGGCTTCGTCGAGGACGAGGATCGGAGCATCCTTCAGGAACACACGGGCGATCGCGATCCGCTGGCGCTGACCACCTGACAGTTTCACACCACGCTCGCCGACCTGCGCATCGAGCCCCGTGCGCCCCTGCATGTCGACCAAGCCCTCGATGAAGTCCCAGGCATTGGCGCGTTTTGCCGCCTGTATCACGTCGGCGTCCGAGGCGTCGGGGCGACCGTAGGCGATGTTGTCGCGGATCGAGCGATGCAGCAGGGAGGTATCCTGCGTGACGACACCGATCAACTCGCGCAGGCTCTCCTGCGAAACGCCGGCAATGTCCTGCCCGTCGATCGTGATGCGGCCTGCCTCCAGATCGTAGAAGCGGAGAAGCAGGTTCATCAGCGTCGTCTTGCCCGCGCCCGAACGGCCGACCAGACCCACCTTCTCGCCGGGCTTGATATCCAGCGAGAGGTTGTCGATGACGCCCTTGCCCTTGCCGTAGTGGAAGCGGATGTGATCGTAGTGGATCGCTCCCTTCTTCGCGGCAAGCTGTGGCGCACCGGGCTTGTCGATGATGTCGTGCTGCTTCGTCATCATCTCCATGCCGTCATAGACCGTGCCGATGTTCTCGAACAGCGCCGAGACCTCCCACATGATCCACTGCGACATGCCGTTGACGCGCATCGCAAGACCAATGGCAATCGCGATGGCGCCAACGGAGATCTGGCCATTCAGCCAGAACCAGATGGACAGACCCGAGATCACGAACAGCGCAACGCAGTTGTTCATGTAGACGGAGATGTGGAAGAGCGTCACGCGGCGCATCTGTGCATGGACCGTTCCGAGGAACTCTTCCATGCCGCTGCGAGCATAGGACTCTTCCCGGCCTGCATGCGAAAACAGCTTCACCGTGGCGATGTTCGTGTAGCTGTCGACCACGCGTCCGGTCATCATCGAGCGCGCATCGGCCTGCTGTGCCGCGATCTTGCGAAGGAGCGGCACGAAATAGGAAACGATGCCGACGTAGACGGCGAGCCAGACGAGGATCGGGATCATCAGCCGCCAGTCCGCGGCAGCAATGACGATGATCATCGTCAGGAAGTACGTGACCACATAGACGAAGACATCGAGGATCTTCATCACGGTCTCGCGCACGGCGAGCGACGTCTGCATCACCTTCGTCGCGACGCGTCCGGCGAACTCGTTGGCGAAAAAGGTCATGCTGTGGCGCAGCAGGAAGCGGTGCATCTGCCAGCGTGCGATCATCGGATAGTTGCCGAGAAGCACCTGGTGCATGATGAGCGAGTCCAGCCCCGCCGCAAGCGGCAGGCCGATGAGGATCAAGCCACCCATCCACGCAAGGCGCGGCCATTCATTCTGCAGGAACGTTGCCTTGTCGGCCTTGGTCAGCCAGTCGACGACATCGCCGAGGAACTGGAAGAGAGCCACTTCACCGATGGCGATGAATGCCGTCAGCACGGCCATCATGCCGAGCCACGGCGCCGCCGGCTTGGTGTAATGCCAGCAGAAGGCAAAGAGTCCCCTCGGCGGAACGCTGGGTTCCTCTACGGGGAAGGGATTAAGGCGCTGTTCAAACCAGCCAAACATTGAAAATGCTCCGAAACTTCAGCGTTCCGGCCGCCCTGCCCGCGCAAAACGCCGCGCGAAGGCACAAATCGGGAACCGGACGTTCAAAGGGCGAGGCCGTCCCGGCCGCGCAATGGATCAAAAATGGGGATTCAGGAAGGAAATGGCACTAGGCGTGCCAGGTCGCCAGTCGTGGATTCACGCATCGAGAGCGCATACGCGGCAATACTTCCATCTTGGCGCTCCCTTCTGGCGATTAAAAGATGTGCACCGATAACGCGAATTCGCCCAAAATTCCAGCCCCTATTTGCCGAAAAACGGGCAAATAGCCACCAATACGGGGGCTGTTGCGCCTGCAGCACTGCTGCAATAGGTAGATTTTCGCAAGACAACATGGCAGCAGCGACATGACAGATCTCCGGATAGCACTCTACCAACCTGATATCGCCGGCAATACGGGGACGATCCTCCGGCTTGCCGCATGCCTCGGTTTTGCGGTCGATATCATCGAGCCTGCGGGCTTCGACATTTCAGACCGGAACCTGAAGCGCGCGGGCATGGACTATATTGCCAGCGCGGCGTTGACCCGTCACATAACCTGGGGCCATTTCGACACGTGGCGGCAGACCACGAACCGCCGTCTGGTTCTTGCCTCGACCAAGGCATCCGGCCGCTATACCGACTTCGCCTTTCGCCCAGATGATATCCTGCTTTTCGGCCGCGAAAGCGCTGGCGTTCCTGACAATGTGCATGATCGGTCGGACGCGCGGATCCTTATTCCAATGGTGGAAGGACAGAGATCGATCAACGTCGCCGTGTCGGCAGCAATGATTGTCGGCGAGGCAATGCGACAGACAGCCTGGTCCTGAGAAGCTGCGGCAGGCCAGCGCCGGTACTGTCCCAGAATATGTCGCAGACGGCATTGTGAATCCGTCAAAGGCGCGTATAGTTGTTAGCCGGACAACAAAAGATGCATGTGAATCGCTGTGATTTCAGTGCTTTGAGCGCATCCGCGCTCGACGCCGTGAGCCGCCTTCATCATGCCGAAGGAAAGAAAAAGACGCGTCGGCATGGAATCCACTATCGTCATGATCAACCTGTTCGGCGCCGTGGCCTTGCTGCTGTTCGGCCTGGCGCAGGTGAAGGATGGCGTGTCGCGCGCGTTCGGCGCCAAGCTGAGGACAGGCCTTGCATCTGGCACGCGCAGCGGCGCGCGCTCCTTCCTGTCAGGCTTCCTTGCCACAATCGCCCTGCAGAGCTCGACCGCCACGGCCCTGATGGTCTCGTCCTTCGTCGAGCGCGAGCTGGTCAGGCCGCGCATGGCGCAGATCGTGCTGCTCGGCGCCAATGTCGGCACGGCGGTGACGGCGTGGATCGTGGCAACCGGCATTGAATGGCTGTCGCCGCTCGTCATCCTTGCCGGCATCGTTCTCTACAGAAGCGGCTCGTCCTCCCGGCAGGGCGCAGGCACGGCGCTGATCGGCATTGGCCTCATGCTTCTTTCCCTACATCTGCTCAGCAGCGCCACAGAACCGATGCGCCAGTCACCTGCCCTGGCAGCCTTCATCGGCCTGCTCGACAATGCCTGGCCGGTTGCATTGGCCTTTTCGGCAGGTATCGCTTTCATCTCCTCTTCCAGCCTCGCCGCTGTTGTCCTTATCCTGTCACTGGCTTCGACCGGGATCCTGTCCGCCGGGCTGATCGTCGTGCTTGTGCTCGGCGCGAACCTCGGCGGCGCCATTCCACCGGTCATCGCCTCTCTTACCGGCTCCGCGGCATCAAGACGGGTCACAATCGGCAACCTCATCGTTCGCGCGATCGGCTGCCTTCTGATGCTTCCGATTGCCGGCTACGCTGCCGAAGCATTGGAAATGTTGTCGCTGGCGCCCGCCAAGCTGCCGGTGGACATCCATTTGTGCTTCAACGTCCTTCTGGCCGCCCTCGCCTGGCCGTTCGCGCCGTTGCTGTCCAAACTGATGCAGAAGCTCGTTTCTGACGATGCGCAACCCGACGACGCGCCGCGATACCTCGACGAGCACGAACTGGCGACGCCTGTCGTGGCACTCGCCAGCGCGACGCGGGAAGTGCTCGGCGTCGGCGACCTGATCGAGCGCATGCTGTTGCGGACATCTGCCTCCTTCGAACGAAACGATCTGAAAAAGCTAGGCGAAATTCCGTCGTTGGAACGGCGGGTCGACAAGCTTCAGCAGGAGGTCAAGATCTACCTGTCGAAACTCGGCCGCGCCGGCCTCAGCGAGGAGGACGGTCGCCGCTCCATCGTCATCATCGACTACGCTATCAACCTAGAGCATATCGGCGACATCATCGAGAAGGGACTGCTGCCGCAGATCACCAAGAAAGTCTCCCTCGGCCTCAAGTTCTCCGACGACGGCTACGCCGAACTGACAAAGCTGTTCCACCTGACAATCGACAACCTGCGCATTGCCCAGACAATCTTCGTCACGCGCGACTTCAACCTCGCCAAGCAATTGATGGAGGTGAAGGTGGAGGTGAGACACATGGAAAAGAGGTCCTCGGAGCGCCATCTGGAACGACTGAGGGATGGCCGCGCCGACAGCCTGCAGACAAGTTCACTGCATCTGGACATGCTGCGCGACCTGAAGCGCATCAACGCCCACATCGTTTCCGTCGCGCATCCAATCCTCGACGAAAGCGGCCTTCTGATCGAAAGCCGCCTGCGCAATCCCGCCGAGTAAAGAGAACCCTCAATCGGCTGAAGGAAGGCGCCGCATGGTGAACTCGATGCGGTCGCCATCAAGCTGCCGCCAGCTTTCTACTTCGGTCCAATATGCCGCCTTGGGATACTCGTCGAACCACTCACGCGCCTTGGCCCGCGCCTCAAGCAAATTGAGGCAATATGTCTGCCGCACGAAACGTTGATTCGTCCGGGCGGGAGTACCTTCCGCCCGGTGGGTAGCAATCCGTCGCTTCAACCCGTCGAAGGACGGCGGTCCAGGGATTTTCGTCATAAGTCTACCTCTGAGAGAAAAGGTAGTATTGAAAAACGCTTTTTGCGAGTCGAATCTGAGCCGGCCTCACGGCGTGGTTCCCGCTGCTGGCGAGCGCGGAATGCAACTGCTATCAGGAAGCAACAGTGACAGACGACGAGTCGTATCGAGGATGCAGGCTCACCGGAGACGACGATTATGGAACGACCAGACCTGCCGATCGGCTTGCCTGAGGACATCGAGGAAAAGAAGACGGCCGCCCGGACATGGTTCGAAGGGCTCCGCGATGCGATCTGCGCCTCCTTCGAAACGCTCGAGGACGAGCTGACAGGTCCGCTTTCCGATCGCGATCCTGGCCGCTTCGTGGCTAAGGACTGGGAGCGAGAGAACGGCGCCGGTGGCGGCGGGCGGATGTCGATGATGCACGGCCGCGTTTTCGAGAAGGTGGGCGTCCATACCTCCACCGTCTACGGCGAATTCGCACCGGATCTGCGCGCGCAAATGCCGGGCGCCAAGGAAGATCCACGCTTCTGGGCATCGGGGATTTCGCTAATCGCCCATCCCGTCAATCCGAACGTTCCTGCCGTTCACATGAACACCCGCATGGTCGTCACATCCAGCCGCTGGTTCGGCGGCGGAGCGGACCTGACCCCCGTGCTCGATCGGCGGCGCGACCAGGAAGACGAGGACAGCCGCCTCTTCCACAAGGCGATGGAAATTGCCTGTCGCAGCCACTCCGCTGTCGCCGACTACGCGGCATACAAGCAGTGGTGCGACGACTACTTCTTTCTGAAGCATCGGAACGAGCATCGCGGCATCGGTGGGATCTTTTACGACTGGCTGCATTCCGGCGAGGAGATCGGTGGCTGGGACGCCGATTTCGCCTTCACGCGCGACGTCGGCCGCGCGTTTTCCATGGTTTATCCACGGATTGTTCGCGCCAACTTCAATAAACAGTGGACAGAACAGGATCGTGAAGAACAATTGATTCGCCGAGGACGCTATGTGGAGTTCAATCTCCTCTATGATCGTGGAACGATCTTCGGCCTGAAGACGGGAGGAAATGTCGAGTCCATTCTTTCATCACTGCCCCCTATGGTGCGCTGGCCGTAATCGGGGAAAGTGTGATCGAGGTGCTCGGAATGCTTTCAATTCGGAGGGTTGAGTAGTAACCTAGCAAACGTTCGTGCGTAACAATCGGAGGAGGATTGTCATGACGATACAAAGTGGATCACCGTCGGCGGCGGGGATTCAGCAGACACCGCGCATTATCGACGCACCTGAGTTCCTGCAAAGAATTGCGGAACAGATGCGAGCGAAAAGCGGGTCCGACCTGCCCCTTTCCTGCTATGTCGAGCAAGTGAAACTACAACTCGCCAGCGGCCGTTCCCCTGAAGAACTGTCCAATCTGGCCAAGGGCCAGGACAATCAGGTGAACACGGAATGCTACCGCGCCTGGGCTATGCCCGAATAGCATCCAGTTGCCGGCCGGCGCAGCAACCGGCCGGAACCTTCTTGCCCCTTCGAGCATTGACCTGGACCGTCACCCGCGTGACATCGGGTAGACCCAAGACAGGAGGACGGAATGAGACTTTTCGAATGTGGAACGCTTGTACCGGGGTGCGATTGGCATACCCGCGCAAGCGACGATGCGGAAGTCGTTCGCCGGGTTGTCGAGCATATGCGGACAGCGCACGGCGAAACCATCATCCGTGAAAACATGGTGGACAACATCAAGGCCCGCATCCGCAACGAAGCGACGGCCGCCTGACCTAGTTATCCTTGATCACATCACTCAGCCGGGCGAGCAACGCCGCCCGGTCCTGTCTGAAATTGCCGTCGATCCACTCCTTTTCGAGCATCGACAGCTTTTCGCCGACCAGCTTTCCTGGCTCGACGCCGGCAACGAGCACATCGCCGCCACTGATAGGAAAACTGGGCTTCTGCCAACGCTGGACGTGATCCAGCAGTTTTCCGAGCCGCGCCGAGCGTGCCATTTCCTTGACATCCCCCTCGGCTTTGCCTCTCGCGACCGCAAGCGCGAGCTTGAGACGCATGGCAATTCCCGACGTTCCTTCCCGGTAAAGCAAGCGATCGAACGCGGCCGATGACAGTTCGTCATCGACGGGCTGTGTTCGTGCCCATGTTTTGAGAACATCGGCATCCGCGTTCGACAGCCGCAGCCTCGCCGCCATCTTTCCGATCCTGTCGACATCGGGCGGCACGATCGCCGCAAGCCGAAGCAGCGGATCCGGTGTCCAATCAAGCGCCACCTCCGTCGCAATCAGTGCGGGGATTGAGTCGATCCCCCATTTCTCGCTTTCCGGCAATATTTCGGTCAGAACGCCCATCTGACGCATCCAGAGCAGGGCACGGCCCGGATCGGATGCCGAAAGCAGCTTTCGCAGTTCCGACCAGACCCGCTCGGCCGACAGCGTCTTCAGCTTGGCGCGTGCTGCCGCGGAAGCCCTCAGCCCCTCGGCGTCCGGTCGTCCCGAACCGTAATAGGCAAAAAACCGGAAGAACCGCAGGACGCGCAGATAGTCCTCGGCGATCCGGGTCGGCGCATCGCCGATAAAGCGGATGTTGCGCTTCTCGATATCCGCAAGCCCGCCGACGAGGTCGATCACCTCGCCTTCCGCATCCACGTAAAGCGCGTTGATCGTCAGATCCCGCCGCTCCGCGTCGGTGCGCCAATCGTTGCTGAACGCCACCTTCGCACGTCGCCCGTCCGTCTCGACATCCGCACGAAGCGTGGTGACTTCAAACGGCTTGCCGGAGATGACAAGCGTGACCGTTCCATGGGCAAGGCCCGTCGGAACAGCCTTGATCGCCGCCGCCTCGGCACGTTTCATCACAACATCGGGCGTCAGCGTCGTTGCCATGTCGATATCGCTGACCGGCAAGCCCATCAGGCTGTTGCGCACCGCACCGCCCACCACGCGGCCCTCGCCTCCGTCCGCATTGAGCAGGTCAAATGCCCGTTTCAGCGAGTTATCCTTGAACCATGCCTCGTCAGCAAGGTTGGTCATGCGTAAAGCCTTTCGTAAAGCGTGCGGACAATGCCGGCGGTAATGCCCCAAATCATCCGTGTTTCATAGGGCATGCGGTAGAAGTGCCGGTCCAGCCCGTCAATCATCCGCTTGTCCCTGGTGTGATTGGCAGGATCCATCAGGAAGGACAGCGGCACCTCGAACACATCGTCGACTTCACTCGGATTAAGGTGCAGTTCGAAACCGCGTCGAACAACCGCAAGCACGGGCGTTATGCGAAACCCCGTCGAGGCAAGGTAGTTCGGCAGCCGCCCGACCGTCTCCACGAACGTATCGTCCAGACCGATCTCTTCCCTGGTCTCACGGATCGCCGCCTGCTCCGGCGAGCGATCGACCTCATCGATCTTGCCGCCGGGAAAGGCGATCTGCCCCGAATGCTTGCGCAGCGTTGCGGTCCTCTGGGTAAAGATCACGCTCGCCCGGTCGCCGTCATCAATCACCGGCACAAGCACCGCGGCATCGCGCAGCTTGAAGGTCGCGACCTGTTCCACGATGTCTGGATTGAGGATGTGATCGCCATGGTCGCGCCAGGACGATTCAATCGGTCCGCCGTTCTGATGAAGCGCGCGGCGGCGAAATTCCGCCGCTGTGTAAAGGGAAGGACGGTCGGTCATCGTGAAAGGGCACCCAGTTCCTCGGCCGGCATGACGGCAAAGCGTCGGCCGCCGGAGCGAATGCAGAACATCTCCACCCCGTCCACGTCGCAAACCTCGCCGAGCTCGACCAGTTCATACATCACGGCCCGAGAAACGAGCGCTTCCAAACGCCCGCGGACCAACAGATAAGGCTTGAGCTCATCGTGCTCGCCCTGGATTACGAAGCGAAGCGGGTGCTCTTCTCCCGCCTCCACGACGTCGCCGACATTCGTGCGGAAGGTCAGCAGCGGCTCTCCATCGCGTTCGGACAGGTTCATCTCGACGGCAAGGAATGGCGCATCGGCGACCCTAATCCCTACTTTTTCCACAGGAGTTACCAGGTATGTCTTGCCGTCGTCATCCTTGCGCAGCACCGTCGAGAAAAGCCGAACCAGCGGCGCGCGGCCGATCGGCGTCCCCATGTAGAACCAGGTTCCGTCGGCGCGAATTTCCATGTCGATGTCGCCGCAGAAGGGCGGATTCCAGCGATCCACCGGCGGAAGCCCGCGTTTTCCCTCGCCACCGTCGCCGGCAGCGCGCGCAATCAGGGCAGCCAGACCGGCCGCATCCGTCTTTTCGCTGATCTCTCCGGCTGCCATTCTTCCGTCCCGGTTTACTCTTAACTCAAGTATCGTCACGAGATAGTCATTCGAAACGAACTTGTCAGCCCGCAACATCTTCATAACTCTATCGGGTATGGGTGAGACGTGTAAGTCCGTCGATTCGCGACGAGTGATTTCAGCCGCTGGAGATGCCTGATGGGTATGATAAAGACCGAAGCCCCGCTTGATGAGAAGGCGATCGTCGCTGCGGCCGAAAAAGCACTTGCCGACATCGCCGCCGTCCGCGCGGAGGTCTCGAAGGTCATCTTCGGCCAGGAAAGCGTCGTCGAGAATACCCTGCTAGCCCTCCTTTCGGGCGGGCATGCTCTGCTTGTCGGCGTGCCGGGCCTTGCCAAGACCAAGCTGGTGACCACGCTCGGCGAGGTGCTCGGGCTCGGCGCCAACCGAATTCAGTTCACCCCCGACCTCATGCCCTCCGATATTCTCGGTTCCGAAGTGATGGATCAGGACGACAGCGGTCGTCGGTCCTTCCGCTTCGTCAAGGGGCCGGTGTTCGCCCAGCTGCTGATGGCCGACGAAATCAACCGCGCCTCGCCGCGCACCCAGTCCGCCCTGCTGCAGTCGATGCAGGAGTACCACATCACCGTGGCCGGCCAGCGCTACGACCTGCCCTCGCCCTTCCACGTTCTTGCTACGCAGAACCCGCTCGAGCAGGAAGGCACCTATCCGCTGCCGGAAGCCCAGCTCGACCGCTTCCTGCTCCAGGTCGACGTCCACTATCCCGAGTTGGCTGCGGAACGTCAGATCCTGCTGGAAACAACCGGCCTCAGCGAGACCAAGCCGCAATCCGTCCTGAACGCGGAACGGCTTGTCGAGATTCAGACGCTGATCCGCCAGATGCCGGTCAGCGATCGGGTGGTCGACGCGATCCTCGCACTGGTGCGCTCCGCCCGTCCCGGCCAGGGCAATCAATCGACGGACAAGAATGTCGCATGGGGTCCAGGCCCGCGTGCCGGCCAGGCGATGATGCTCTGCGCGCGAGCCCGAGCGCTTTACGAAGGCCGCCTCGCCCCGTCCCTCGACGACGTTTACGCCTTGGCCGAACCCATTCTTCAGCATCGCATGGCGCTGACCTTTGCGGCTCGCGCAGAGGGAATGTCCGTCCGCGATGTCATCGCCGACCTCGTCAAGCAAGCCAAGGGATAAGGAAGCCTGACGCGTGGCACCTATCGGACAGATCGTTAATCCGACCTCAGGCAACGATGCCCTAGCCCGCGCACGCCAACGCGCGAGCCTGGTGCCGGATTGCCTGGTGGAAGCCAAGCGCATTGCAAATACTGTCATTGCCGGCTGGCATGGTCGCCGCAAACGCGGCATCGGTGAGAATTTCTGGCAGTTCCGCCCCTATACGGACGGCGAAAGCCTCTCGCGGATCGACTGGCGGCGTTCCGCCCGGGACGATCACACCTACATCCGCGACCGCGAATGGGAAGCGGCCCATACCATCTGGCTCTGGGCCGACATGTCGCCGTCCATGATGTACAAATCGAGCTTCGGCAACGTGTCGAAGGAGAGCCGCGCGCTCGTCATCATGCTCGCCCTTGCCGAAATCCTCGCCCGCTCGGGTGAGCGCGTCGGCTGCCCCGGCGTGATGGAGCCCGTGTCCGCGCGCAACGCCGCAGAACGTCTCGCCACAGCCCTTATGCATGCGCCGCTCGCTGGCGGTCTCCCGGATACCGCCATGATCCGCGGTTGGAGCGATCTGGTTCTGATCGGCGACTTCCTCGACGAGGCTCAGGCCGTGATGGCGCGCATCGGCCCGTTGGCTCGCCGCGGTCTGCGTGGGCACGTCATCGAGATTGCCGATCCCGCCGAGGAAGTGTTTCCCTATAGCGGCCGCACCGAGTTCACCGATCCCGAGACCGGATCGAAGCTCACCTCGGGCCGAGCCGAGAGCCTGCGCGAAGCGTACACAAATGCGTATCTTTCCCGCCGCGCCGGTCTCGGCGAGGCGCTTCGCCATCTTGGCTGGACCTTTACAAGCCATCGCACGGACCATCTTGCGTCCGAGGCGCTGGTCGCGGTGCACATGTACCTTTCCGGAATGCCGGCCAAGGCAACTCACGGAGGGCAACTATGAGCGCACTCCCCTTCGCTTTCGCCTATCCGGCCATTCTCGGCGCGCTGATCGCGCTGCCGATCATCTGGTGGCTGCTCCGCCTGACGCCCCCGCGGCCGCAAAGCGAAGTCTTCCCGCCCCTGAAGATCCTGGCCACCGTTCTCAAGCGGGAGGAAACCCCGGCTCAAAGCCCATGGTGGCTGACATTGCTGCGCATGCTGATGGCGGCCGCCGTAATCCTTGCGATCGCCGACCCCGTCTTCAATCCGCGCACCAGCTCGCTTGCAGCAGGCGGCCCGCTTGTCTTGTTCGTCGATAATGGCTGGGCCACCTCTCCGGACTGGGAACGTCGCGTCAAGACAGCCGATGCGCTGATAGACGATGCGGAATCCGCCGGCATCCCGGTTTCGATCGCCTTCACGGCCGATCCGACCAACGACGCCGTGGCCGGAACCGCAGCTGTTGCAAGGGACAAGCTACGCGCTGCGGAGCCGAAGCCTCTCGTGCCGGATCGTCAGCGTGCATTCGAAGCCCTGCGTGCGGCATTGAATGGTGTTCACCCTGGCACCCTCGCGTTTCTGACTGATGGTGCCGCCTCGAAAGACGCGGATGCGACGGTGAAACAGCTCTCCGACCTGCAGCCCGGCCAGTTGCGTCTGGTGACCGGCGACGAGAAAGACACGGTCGCCATCACTGCAGCAGGCAACGCCGCGGACTCCATGAGCGTGACGGCGACGCGCCTCGACAGCGCGCTGGCCGCGTCCCTGCCGTTGACGGCGCAGGACGCGCAGGGCCGGCCGATCGCGGCTGGAACGGTTGACTTTCAACCCGGCCAGTCGGTCGCGACAGGCTCCATCGCCGCCCCCTTCGAAATGCGCAACGACTTCGCCCGCGTCAGCATCGACAATCATGCGACGGCAGGAGCCGTGCATCTGCTCGACGATGGCTTCAAGCGCCGTCGCGTCGTGCTGCTCTCGGGCGAAGCACGCGACGATTTCCAGCCGCTGCTATCGCCGCTCTATTACATCCAGCGTGCGCTTCAGCCGTATGCCGATCTGATCGAACCGAACTCGCCTGATCTTGCGACCGCGATCCCGGATTTGCTCTCGCAGAACCCCTCGGTCATCATCATGGCCGATATCGGCCGGCTGCCGCAGGAGACCTACGAGCCGCTGCAGCGCTGGATCGCCAATGGCGGCACGCTCATCCGCTTTGCCGGACCGCGCCTCGCCGCAGCTCCCGCCGACGATCCGCTCGTTCCCGTCACGCTGCGCCAGGGCGAACGCGCGCTCGGCGGCGCCCTTTCCTGGGCCGAACCCCAGCCGCTCGCTGACTTCCCGAACTTCGGCCCATTCGCGGGCATGGCAAAGCCGACTGATGTGACCGTCAAGCGGCAGGTGCTCGCGGAGCCGACGCCGGATCTGGCCGAACGCACCTGGGCAAGCCTTGCCGATGGCACGCCGCTGGTGACCACAAAGCCGATCAACGCCGGACGTATCGTTCTCTTCCACGTCAGCGCCGAAGCAACTTGGTCCGACCTGCCGATATCGGGAAACTTCGTCGAGATGCTGCGGCGGATCGTGCAGCTGTCGAGATCCGGTGGAGTGACCTCGGAGACAGGTGCTGCAAGCACCGCTGAAGCGCTATCGCCGTTCCGCCTTCTGACAGCCAAGGGCGCCCTGACGACGGAAACCGGCGCCGCTCGCCCGTTGATCCCGAACGCCAAGACCACACCGCTCGCCAGCTTTGACAATCCGCCGGGCCTCTACGGGTCGGAAGAAGGCTTCACCGCGTTGAACGTGCTGCCGGCAAACGCCGAACTGAAGCCACTCGATACGTCAGGGGTCACGCTGGTTCGCGAGGGCCTGATCGGCGGCGAGACGTGGTCCGCGAAACCCGCCTTGTTCCTGATCGCCCTGCTGCTGCTGGTCTTGGACAGCCTAATCGTGATGTTCATGGGCGGCGCCTTCTCGCGCGTTCGTGGCGCCAGCCGCGCCGCTGCCGTGCTGGCCGTTGCGTTCGGCGCGCTTGCGCTCGTACATCCGTCCTCTTCCTGGGCCGACGATTCCAAGCCGGGCGACGAGCAGATCCTGCAGCGTCTCGATAACACCCACCTCGCCTATGTCGTCACCGGTGAAGCCGAGATCGACCGGATTTCCGAGCGTGGGCTGGAAGGCCTGACCGATTTCCTGACCTACCGCACGACGCTCGAACCGGCGCCCCCTGTCGGCCTCGATCTCGCCAAGGACGAGCTCGCATTCTACCCGATCATCTACTGGCCGGTGTCGGCGACCGCTCCGATGCCGTCAGCCGCGGCGATCAACAAGATCGACGCCTATATGCGCTCGGGCGGAACCGTGCTGTTCGATACGAAGGATCAGTTCAACGCCCTCGACAACAATGCCGGTGCAAGCAGCGCCAATGGCGAGCGCCTGCAGCAGATTCTCGCCGGGCTTGATATACCGCCGCTGGAGCCGGTCCCCTCGGACCACGTGCTGACAAAATCGTTCTATCTCCTGTCGAGCTTCCCGGGTCGCTATGCCGGCAGCCCGCTCTGGATCGAGGCGCGGCAGGACAACCGTTCTGCAAACGCCAAGTCCGCGGCGACGGCCGACGGTGTTTCCCCCATCCTGATTACCGGCAATGATTTCGCGGGCGCCTGGGCGGTGGACGACAACGGTGCGCCGCTGCTGCCGACAGTGCCGCCAGATGAGACACAGCGCGAATATGCCTATCGAACCGGCGTCAACATCATGATGTATATGCTGACCGGCAACTACAAGACGGACCAGGTACACGTACCTGCCCTGCTGGAAAGACTGGGCAGTAGTTTTATGACAGTCGATTTCTCGCCCTTCATTCCCTGGCCGATCCTTTCGGTGATCGCCGTTGTCGTGCTCGCCTTTGCGGCCTTCGCGATCTGGCGGTCCGTTCGCGGCGCCTGGATCCGCAGCATTGCGGCGCTGGCGCTCCTGGCCGCCCTCGCCAATCCGCTACTGCTGCAGGAGGATCGCGAACAGCTGTCGACCGTCGTGCCCGTCATCGTCGACCGCAGCCAGAGCCAGCAGACACCGGAACGCGTCAAGATGACCAACGACGCGCTGGCACAGCTCAAGGATCGATTGGCCCGCTTCCCGAACATCGAGCCGCGTTATGTCGATGCAACGGAACCGGAAGAGTCCGACGCTCCGTCCACCCGCCTGTTCAACGCGCTTTCAGCCGCCGTCGCCGACGTGCCGCCGGCGCGTATCGGCGGCGCGATCATGCTGACTGATGGCGAAGTCCACGACGTTCCCGGCGTCAACCAGGCACTCGGCTTCGACGCTCCCATTCACGGGCTGATCACCGGCAAGGCCAACGAGTTTGATCGCCGCATCGAAGTCATCAAGGCGCCACGCTTCGGGATCGTCAACGAGGAACAGCAGCTGATCCTGCGGGTGTTCGATGATGGCCCCAGCCCCGGCGGAACGGCCAATGTCACCGTCAAGCTGAACGGCGACGAGATCGCCACGCTGCAGGCGACGCCCGGGCGCGACACGCCCTTCTCGTTCAAGGTCGAGCGTGGCGGCAGCAATGTGCTCGAATTTTCCGTCGCGCCGCTTCCGGGAGAAGTGACGGACGCAAACAACCGCGCCGTCCACGTCATCGATGGCATCCGCGAAAACCTCCGCGTTCTTCTCGTCTCCGGCGAACCGCACGCCGGCGAGCGGGCCTGGCGCAATCTTTTGAAGTCCGATGCCGCAGTCGACCTCGTGCACTTCACGATCCTGCGCCCGCCGGAAAAGCAGGATGGCACGCCGATCAACGAGCTGTCGCTGATCGCATTCCCGACGCGCGAACTGTTCGTCGACAAGATCAAGGATTTCGACCTCATCATCTTCGATCGCTATCAGCACCGCGGCGTGCTGCCGATCCTCTACTACGACTACATCGCCCAATACGTCGAAAACGGCGGCGCTCTTCTGATCGCGGCAGGCCCCGAGCATGCCGGACAGGACTCCATTGCATTGACGCCGCTCTCGTCGGTCCTGCCGGCAGCGCCCACGGGCCAGATGATCGAGAAGGCCTTCTATCCCCGCCTCTCGGACGAGGGCAAGAAACATCCGGTTACGCGCGGCCTCGACGGCTCCGGCGACGAGCCGCCGCATTGGGGACGCTGGTTCCGCAGTGTCGATGTCGAGCCGCCGCAGGGACAGACGGTGATGGTCGGCGCCGACAACCATCCCCTGCTCGTGCTGAACCGCGCCGGCCAGGGCCGCGTCGCCATGCTGCTGTCCGACCAGGGCTGGCTCTGGGCCCGGGGCTTCGAAGGCGGTGGTCCCCACGTCTCGCTCTACCGCCGGATCGCCCACTGGCTGATGAAGGAGCCGGCGCTCGAAGAAGAAGCGCTGACTGCGCGCGCCTCGGGCCGCACGCTCGAGATCACCCGCCAGACGATCGGCGACAATCCGGGAAGCGCGGAGGTTCGCTATCCTTCCGGTCGCACCGACACACTTCCGCTCACGCAGTCGGAACCCGGTCTCTTCAAGGCCGACAAGAAGATGGATGAAATCGGTCTCTTCGAAATCCGCAACGGCGATCTCACGACACTCGTCCATGTGGGTGCCGTCGATGCCCCCGAGTTCAAGGCGATGATATCGACCAGCAGCCTGCTGAAACCGATCACCGACAAGAGCAAGGGACTGGTGGCACGCGTTTCGGATGGCAAGGACGGGATCACCATTCCGCCAATCCTGCCTGTTCGCGGCCAGGTTCGCACCGGCGACGACGAGCGCATGCAGATTCGCCTGACCAACGAGACCGTACTGAAGGGCATCAACACCTTGCCGCTTTTTGCCGGCTTTGCCGGTGTCGGCATCCTGCTCCTCGCATTCGGCGCCATGTGGTGGCGGGAAGGACGTTGACGGTTTTGCGCATCCTCGGGGACTCTGATATCCGCTAGTCTCTAAGACACCGCCCGGACGTTCTCTCATGCCTTCGCCAAAGCTCAAGGTTACCAAGGTCCTGTCCAAGAAGGACAGGAAGCAGATTGCCGACAGGCTGATCGCCTATAATATCGAGCATTTCGGAGAGAGCGATCGCCAGAAGCTGGCAATCCGGTTGCGCGACGATGCGGGCATGCTTTCAGGCGGACTGGTTGGCTACACTGCCCGCGGATGGCTATACGTGGAAATGCTGTTCGTGCCGGAAGAGATGCGCGGACAGGGGCTCGCCGGACGACTCCTGCAGATGGCCGAAGACGAAGCGCGACGCCGCGGCTGTGTTGGCGCCTATATCGACACCATGAGCCCGCTCGCGCTCGGCGTTTACAAGCGCCAAGGCTATGAGCCCGTCGGATCTCTGGAAGAGATGACAGGCGGCCACTCACTTACATGGCTGAAGAAGCGTTTCTCGTAAGCACTCAGCTCAAGGAGACCTGGCGCGTCTCGGCATCGATTGCCAATGCGGCAATGGCGGCAGCAACGAGGAACCCGGCGAAAAGCCCGATCGCTATGCCGAGCCCTTCGGAAACGACCAGCGTCATCAGGGACGGCGCGACGAGGCCACCGAGTCTTGCAATCGCGCCTGCAGTTCCCATCCCCGTTGCCCGCGACGCAGTCGGATAAAGCTCCGGCGTATAGGCGTAAAGTGCGCCCCAGGTGCCGAGCAGCGCGAAGCTCATCAGCAGCAGCGAAGTGCCGACCAGCAGATCGCTGGTAGCCGCGACGAACAGCAGGCAGCCGGCGGCCGAAAGCAGCGAAAACGCCACAAGCGTCGGCCGGCGACCCCAACGCTCCACGCCGTAGGCTGCCAGCGCATAGCCCGGGATCTGTGCAAGCGCGACAAAAACCAGGAAGCCGTAGCCGCGCACGAACCCGAAGCCGCCGCCCGAAAGCTTCGCCGGCATCCAGGTAAAGACGCCGTAATAGGAGACCGACACGAGAAACCAGATCGCGAGGATGAGGATGCTGCGCCGACGAAGCGCAGGCGAAAACAATCCCTCGGAGACCGGTGAATGGACAGAGACGATTTCGTCCTGTGGGCCGAGCGGCGTCCTGCCGTTCAAGGCCATCATCCGGTTCACAATCGTCTTGGCCTCGTCCGTCCGGCCGGTCCGCAGCAGGTAGAGCGGTGATTCAGGCACGAACAGCCGCAGAACCAGGCCGATGAGCGCCGGCAGCGCCGTCACAGCAAAAATATAGCGCCATGCGTCGGCAACGCCCGCGACACTTGCGGCCCAGGCGGCAAGTGCCACGATCAACGTGCCGATCGCCCAGAATCCCTCAAGCGCCACCAGCCAGCGGCCGCGGCTTTTCGCCGGCAGGAACTCCGCCATCATCGCATAGTCGACCGGCAAGGTACCGCCGACAGCCATTCCGGTGAAGAAACGCAGGGCGAGCAGAACGGGAAAGCTTGGCGCGAAAATCGAGAGCGCGCCGAACAGCGCATCCGCAGCCACCGTCAGGATCAACACCTTCCGGCGCCCGATCCTGTCGGCAATCCGACCGAAGGCGAACGCGCCGATCAGCATTCCGAGAAAGAACAGCGTACCTGTCTGCAGGGCTTGCGGCACCGAGAGGCCGAATGTCGCGGCAATCGACGCCGCAGTAAACCCGACCGCGAGAACCTGCATGGCATCGGCCGCCCAGACGAGGCCGAACACGCCGAGAAGCCGCCATTGAAATACGCCGGTCCCTGCCCGATCCAGCGCTTCGTCCATCGAAATCCGAGCCATTTTTCTCCCCCAGCGCGGCCGATCCTCCCTGTCGCTCCCGAAGCCCGCGACAACCGTACATAAGCGCTCTAGCGCAAGCGTGCTATGCGCGCCAGCCGATATTTCCCTTGAGACGTGCATGAACATCGTCGGCAAGCGGCACGACAAGCACGCGCGCCGGGTCGACAGGACCAGGAAACGTCAGTGCGTTATAGGCAACCTTCTCAAAGCCGAGCGGGCCGTAATAGGGCGGATCTCCGACTAGGATGACGGCTTCCGAACCCTTGCGCCGGGCAGCTTCCACCGCGATCCGGACCAGCTCGCGACCGATACCACGGCTCTTGTGCGAGGGACGGACGGCCAGCGGCCCCAGCAGATGTCCTTGCACCCCACCGGCGACGACAGGCGTCATTCGCACCGAGGCGATCGTCTCGCCGTCGTCAGCGCAGATGAAGGAGAGGGCCAGATCATGAGGCCCCTGCTCGCGAATCCGCGCGGCGGCACGTGTATGCCGACCGGGACCAAATGCTTCTTCGTTGATGTGTTCAATGGCGGCGTCGTGCGACGCGTCCTCAGTGAGGTAGACCAGATCGTGCTTGTGCATGATGAGACAGAAACCGGATAGACGAATAAAGAGGATCTCGAACACGCCCTTAGGCGTTCGGGAGCATCAGCGTCGTCGCAGGTTTCGTGGTGCAAACATCAATCGGTTCCAAAAATGTGAAATGGCCGATAGCAGGAAAAAATTCGCTCGTCCAATGGAAAAACGCGGAACACCCGCGCGCCGTGACGCACTGTTCAATTTTTACCGCCCTGCAAAAGATCCGCATCTGCGATATCTAGTTGCTCAACAGAAGATTGAAGGATTAAGCCGATGGGCAAGCTGGTCGATGGAGTATGGCAGGACGTCTGGTACGACACCAAGGAGACGAAAGGGCATTTCAAGCGCGCGGCTTCCCAGTTTCGCAATTGGATAACCCCGGACGGCAGTGCGGGTCCGTCCGGCGAAGCGGGCTTCAAGGCAGAGGCAGGCCGCTATCATCTCTATGTATCACTCGCCTGTCCCTGGGCGCACCGGACCCTCATCTTCCGCAAGCTGAAGAAGCTGGAAGATTTCATATCGGTCTCTGTCGTCGACCCGCTGATGCTGGAGAACGGCTGGGAGTTCAAGGTCGGAGACGGCGCGACAGGCGATAGCCTCTTCGGCGCCAGGACGCTCTGGGAGATCTACGTGAAAGCCGATCCGCACTACTCCGGTCGTGTGACCGTGCCGGTTTTGTGGGACAAGCAGAAAGGCACGATCGTCAACAACGAGTCCGCCGAAATCATCCGCATGTTCAACAGCGCCTTCGATCATCTGACCGGCTCGACCGTGGATTTCTATCCGAACGATCTGCGCTCTGCGATCGATGATCTGAACGCAACCGTCTACGACACGGTCAACAACGGCGTCTATAAGGCAGGCTTTGCAACGACGCAGGATGCGTATGCCGAAAGTGTCGCGACGCTCTTTCAGACGCTCGACATGCTGGAAGATCGCCTGGGCAAAGGCAGGTACCTGTTCGGCGACCGCCTGACGGAAGCGGATTGGCGCCTGTTCACGACGCTCGTGCGCTTCGACCCCGTCTATGTCGGCCACTTCAAGTGCAACATCCGCCGGATCGACGACTATCCGAACCTGTCGGGATACCTGCGCGACCTCTACCAGACATCAGGCGTGAAGGAGACGGTGGACTTCCGTCACATCAAGGACCACTACTACCGCAGCCACAAGACGATCAATCCGACCGGAATCGTGCCTGTTGGACCGGCGCTCGATCTCGATCGCCCGCATGGCCGCAGCGCGAAGGCCGCGGCCTGAGGCTACCAAACAGCGAACTACCAGATATGAGCGGGCTCGTGCTCGCTCGTCAGCTCGGCGATCCGGCGATGGGTCGCCGATGTCGTTCCGGCAGGAAGGTTGTCGAGTTGAAAGAAACCGCATTCGACGATCTCGCGATCCGGCGGGCGCGGCGCGGTCTGCTCGACCGTCGCGCGATAAAAGAGGATATGGTCGCGCCGGCTGGATGACGTGTTGAAATAGACGTGGAACAGCTCCGGCCGGCCGACGATCCGCAGGTTCCCCTCCTCCCGCAGCTCCTTGACCAGCGCCTCCTGTGCGACTTCGTTGCGCTCCACCCCGCCGCCCGGCATGTGCCAGCCGGGGACGTAGCTATGGCGAACAAGGAAGATACGCCCCTGCGCATCGAAGCACGCAGCCCTGACCCCGACGGTCATTCCGCGCGTCATCGCGAAATAGACATGGACAAAGCGCATCAACAATCGTGATTGCCACTGGCGGATCTCTTTCACGCGACTTCCAATTCTATCAATCCGTTCAAGCAGATGTGTTTGAATTGCGATCATCCTGGGCTATGTGTGCACACATGTTCAAGCTTGCACACATATCGGATGTCCACCTCGGCCCCCTGCCTCGGCTGTCCATTCGCGAACTCTTTTCCAAACGCATTACCGGCTTTGTGAACTGGCATCGGAACCGGCGCAAGCATCTTTTCGGCGGTACGCTGGATGTTTTGCTGGACGATATCAGGGCTAGGGAGGTCGATCATCTCGCGGTGACCGGCGATCTCGTGAACCTCGCAAGCGGCATCGAGATACGCGCGGCCGCCAGCTGGCTGCAGGAACTCGGCGACCCCCGGGACAATTCCGTCGTGCCCGGCAACCATGATGCCTATGTCCCCGGCGCCTACGAAAAATCGATGCGTGCCTGGTACGACTACGTGCGCGGCGATCTTGCGCCCGACGAATGGCAGGAAGATCGCCATATCTTCCCCTATCTCAGAATCCGCGGAAAGGTCGCGATCGTCGGCTGCTCCACTGCAGTCGCGACACCGCCCTTTGCCGCCAGCGGCTTCTTCGGAAGCCGGCAGGCGCGTGATACGGTCAACATGCTGCGCGCCGCCGGCGAGGCCGGCCTGTTTCGCGTCGTGATGATCCATCATCCGCCGATCCGTGGCGCAACGTCCTTTCACAAGCGAATGATCGGCATACGTCGCTTCGCTGCGGTGATCTCGACCGGTGGGGCGGAACTCGTCCTGCACGGCCACACCCACCTCAACACATTGCACTGGCTGCGCGGACAGACCGGCCCAGTTCCGGTCGTCGGCATCGCGTCGGCCTCCCAGGGACCTGGGGGCATCAAACCGGCCGCTGCATACAACCTCTTCAGCATCGACGGCTCGCCGGGTGCCTGGAAACTCAAGGCCGAGCGCTTCAGCCTTAACGTGACCGGAGACGATGTTCAGCAGGAAAGCGTCGTCGTTCTCGATACTTAGGCGAGTTGGCGGAATCAGTTTCGCCGCAAGCTGAATCATTTTGTGAAGATGGCGGCGGCCGCATCAGCGCCGGCGCACTTCCCCCTTGGTATTTCTCAATCTCGGCGTACAATTCTCAAATCGACGCAGTTTTCCAAGGGAGTCTCAGCATGCATTCAATGCCTCGCCGGTTCCGCGGTCTCCTTCTCGCAGGCTGCATCACTGTCGCGTTTTCCGCCCCGGCATTTGCCGCCGGAGAAGAGAGCGACGAGACGAAACCGCCGCCGAAAACCGAAACGACAACGAAGTGCGCGGACGGCAAGATCTGGGACAAGAAGCGCAAGGAATGCGTCACCCCCAAGAAGAGCAGCTTCAACGACGACGACCTCTACAAGGCAGCGCGCGAGTTTGCCTATGCGGGCCAATACCAGAACGCCATCAACGTCCTGACGCTTGCATCTGACCAGAATGACCCTCGCATCCTCAACTATCTAGGTTACGCCAATCGCAAGGCCGGCCGGATGGAGCTTGGAATGTCGTATTACCGCAAGGCATTGCAGGCCGATGCCAATTATATTCTGGCGCGGTCATACATGGGACAAGCTTTGATGGAACAGGGAGACGTACAGGGAGCGCGCGTCCAGCTGGTCGAGATCCGTGATCGCGGCGGCGAGAACAGCTGGGCATACCGCTCGCTTCTTCAGTCACTGAACGGCTACCGCACCTACTGACCGGACCTGCGGGCTGAATGAAGAAATGCCTTAAGAACCCGTGAGATAAGGCGCCATGTGCTTGCGAAGCATAGGCGAGTTGTTTCATAAAGGACACAGAGACCGGAAAAGCGATTTCATGCCGGGCGACAATCAGGCGCCCGCGCATCTTTTGGAAAGACTATGCGTCAACCCGCGACGACAATCGATATCAGGCGTGACCTTGTAGGGTTGCTTCCCAGGCTGCGCCGGTTTGCGATAGCGATTGCCGGTGATGCAGCATGGGCCGATGAGCTCGTCCAGGGCGCCTGTCAACGCGCGGTCGCGCGCAGCAACCAGTGGAATGGCGAAGGCCGGCTGGAAAGCTGGGTTTACGGGCTGCTGCGCCAGCAGTGGACCGAGGAAAATCGCCGCCGCAGGCCGCATTCAGCGTCACGATCGAATGTCACGGATATCCGTCAGGCACGCGAACGGACATCAGCGCTCGATCCTGACGCTATTCATCGAATGATTGCCGAAATGCCCGAGGGCATTTGCAGCGCCTTTCTGCTGGTCGTGGTCGAGGGCCACACCTACCAGCAGGCGGCCGACATCATGGGCGTCACCGCCGCAATCATCGTTTCGCAATTGGCCCTCGCCAAACTGCACTTCGCCAGCTTGGCCGACGAACACCCGCACAGGTACTGAGTTTTGCTCGATTTCAAGAAACTGCCGCTCGACGCTCAATTGACCGCCCTCCTCGACGGGGAGACGACGCCGGAGCAGAAGCAAGAGCTGGAAGAACGCCTCGCAGCCGATGAGGGCGCCAGAAGACTCTACGACAAGATGCGCAACGGCGCTGACTTCGGCCGGCATAGACTGGACGACGTCCTGAAGGAGCCGGTTCCACTGGCGCTGGTCCGTTCCATCAAGAGCGTGCAGCCACCCAAGGCACCGCTGGCGCCGCGTTCGGCTCGCCCCTCGCTGAAGCTTGCGCCGACGGGCCGGCAGTCGCTGGCTGCCGCGATCATTCTTTTAATTGCCGGCTGCGCTATTGGCTACTTCGCGGCAAACAGCCGCAACAACACATCCACGCAGCAGGTCACCGAAACACCCGGCGCGGGAAGCGAATGGCTGACGGACGTGGTCGCCTATCAGAGGCTGATCTCGCGCCAGCCTCGCCACCTCGTCGAAGTTCCGGCATTTCAGGCCGAAGAAATCTCGAGCTGGCTGACGTCGACGGTTGGCGTTGCGTTCCGCATTCCCGATCTCGTCGCCAGCGGCTGGACCTTCCAGGGCGCACGCGTTGTGTTGGGAGACGGCCGCCCTGTTGGTCAGCTCATCTACACGAGTTCCGACGGCGATATCGCGACGATCTGTTTCCGCAAGGACTCCCAGCCTGACGACACCGAGGATTTTCGGGAAACGATCCATGACGAGATCGGTCTGGTGACGTGGCACAATGCTGGAACGTCCTACGTTCTGGTCGGCCCGTCCTCGGAGGCCTCGCTCAGTCAGCTCGCCATGCAGATCGCCACGGCCCTCTGATTCTGGAGCCTTTCGAAAGCTCTAGCAGGCAGGCACCGCTGCGGCGCCTGCCTTATCTACGTCCTTACGCTCAGGCCTTTCCGGCCTTCACCTCGAGCACGCGGTTGGCCGCAGAGACGATCGCCTCCAGCGAGGCACCGACGATGTTGGTGCTGATTCCCGCGCCAAAGAGCTTGCCACCGGGATAGGACGTCTCGACATAGGAGATGGCCGAGGCGTTAGAGCCGTGCTGCAGCGAGTGCTCGGAATAATCCTGCACCGCCATCTCGACCCCGAGATAATCCGAGAGCGCATTGATGAAGCCGTCGATGGGACCGTTACCGCGGCCTTCGATCGTCTTCGTCACGCCATTGTCGGTGATCTCGGCGGAAACCACGCGAATGCCCTTGTGCTCCGGATCGGCGAAGGTCTGGTGATCGACGAACTTGATGCGGCTCTTCGGCTGCGTCACGTAGCGCTCGATGAAGTGCTCGTAAATCCGCTTTGACGGCAGTTCCTTGCCCTCTTCGTCGGTGATCCGCTGGATTTCCTCGCGATACTCCACCTGCAGGTTGCGCGGCAGGTTCAGGCCGTAATCCTGCTGCAGGATATAGGCGATACCGCCCTTGCCTGACTGCGAGTTGATGCGGATGATCGCCTCGTAAGAGCGACCGACATCCTGCGGGTCGATCGGCAGGTAAGGCACTTCCCAGACCGGATGGTTGGCGACCTTGATCGCCTTCATGCCCTTGTTGATGGCGTCCTGATGCGAACCGGAGAAAGCCGTATAGACCAGTTCACCGACGTAAGGATGGCGCTCGCCGATCGGCATCTGGTTCGAATATTCGAACACTTCCTTCATGCGCACGATGTCGGAGCAGTCGATCTCGGGATCGACGCCCTGCGTGAACATGTTCAGCGCCATGGTGACGACATCGACATTGCCGGTGCGCTCGCCGTTGCCGAACAGCGTGCCTTCGACGCGGTCCGCTCCGGCCAACAGCGCCAGTTCGGCGGCGGCGATGCCGGTGCCGCGGTCGTTATGCGGATGCAGCGAAATGATCAGGTTCTCGCGATTGTCGAGATTGCGGCACATCCACTCGATCTGGTCGGCATAGACGTTCGGCGTCGCCATCTCGACCGTCGACGGCAGGTTGATGATCAGCTTGTTGTCAGGCGTCGGCTTCATCACCTCGATGACGGCGTTGCAGATGTCCAATGCCACGTCGAGCTCGGTGCCGGTAAAGCTTTCCGGAGAGTATTCGAAGCGGTAGCCGCCGCCTGCCTTCGCCGCCATGTCGGAGATCATCTTCGCCGCATCGACGGCGATCTGCTTGATGCCCTGGACGTCCTTGGCGAACACCACGCGACGCTGCAGCTCGCTGGTCGAGTTGTAGAAGTGAACGATCGGACGGTTTGCGCCTTCCAGCGCCTCGAACGTGCGCGTGATCAATTCAGGGCGGCACTGCACCAGTACCTGCAGCGAGACATCGTCAGGCACATTGCCCTGCTCGACGCACCACCGCGCGAAATCGAAGTCGGTCTGTGACGCGGACGGGAAACCGATCTCGATTTCCTTGAAACCCATGTCGAGCAGCAGCTGGAACATGCGGGCCTTGCGGTCGTGGCCCATCGGGTCGACCAGCGCCTGATTGCCATCGCGCAGATCAACCGAACACCAGATCGGCGCCTTGGTCAGCGTCTTGGTCGGCCATGTACGGTCGGGAATGTTGACCTGCGGATAGGCGCGATACTTGATCGCCGCCTCGGGCATGCCTTTGTTTTGGGAGCGGGTGTTCGTGTCCATGTCTTCTCTTCCTCTTCCCGTCATCTGGCCAGCCGCGTCATAGCGTATCGGGTCTGGCTTGGCGATGACGAATCCGGTGCTGATGCATCCGGTTGATCAGTTTTCGGGATTGGTCACGAGGAGCGATGGCCTGGGCGGGCTTTCGGCCGCCGGGCGCTCCTCAACGGACCCGGCAACCGCGCGTAAGGCCGAGGAGAAGAAGCGAGGTCAGGGCGCGCGTATTGTCGCGCAGGGCGATGCGCCCGCGTGCAATCTGCTCAGAAATCATGATGCCCGTGTTCTTCATGGCAGCGTGTATAACCGGGGTACAAAAAACTGGCAATCCCTCCGTCTATTTTTTCGCCGCTTGCACAAAACGTGACAGCGCCAGCATCAATCCGCCGGCAAGCAATCCCCAGAAGGCTCCGGAGATACCAGCGAAGGAAACGCCCGATGCCGTCACCAGGAAGGTGATGGCCGCAGCCTCCCGCGACTCCGGCGCCTGGAAGGCGGCCATTGCCGAACCCGAGAAGGCACCGACCAGCGCAAGGCCAGCCACCGCCTGGATCAGGATCGGCGGAGCGAGAGCGACGAAAGTGGTCACGGCCCCTGCGAGCAGCCCGAGGATGACATAGGAGATCCCCGAAACGAGAACGGCCCAGTAGCGCCGCGCCGGATCAGGGTGCGCATCCTGGCCGGCGCACATCGCCGCGGTGATGGCCGCGAGATTAACCGCATGGCCGCCGAACGGTGCCGCGAGGATCGAAAACAGGCCAGTCACCGAGAATAGCGGGCCGGGCTTCGGCTCGAAGCCGTTCACCTTCAGGACCGCGATGCCGGGAATGTTCTGCGACGCCATCGTCACGATAAACAACGGCAGGGCGATGGAAACGAAAGCCGGCAGGTTGAAGACAGGCATCACGAACTCGACCGGTGGCCGCAGCGCCTGCTCGAGCGACCCGAGCGCTCCATCGGGTATATCGACGCCGAAGGCAACGACCAGCACGAAAGCCGCAAGGGCTGCCGGCACCGCCCAGAGACGCTTGAACGCGCCGACGAAGATCCACGCCAGCACGATCGGGAGGCCAAGCAGAGGATTGAACCCAATCGCCCTGACGGGCGCAAAGCACAAACCGATCAGCACGCCGGCAAGCATCGCGTTGGCAAGCGGCGCAGGGATTGCCGCAACCGCGCGACCAAGCGGCTTGAACAGGCCGGCAATGACGATCAGCAGCGCACAGATGAGAAACGCCCCGACCGCAGCATTGAACCCACCCTCGACGACACCGGTACTGGCAAGCAAAGCGCCGCCCGGCGTCGACCAGGCAATGCTGATCGGCAGCCGCGTCGCGGTGCTGAGCACGATCGCGCAAAGCCCCAGCGCGATCGACAATGCCATGAGGCCCGACGCCGCCTGCGCATCCGTCGCGCCGACGCTTTGCAGGCCGTGGAGGACGACCGCAAAGGAGCTGGCAAACCCCACGAAGGTGGTGAGGATGCCCATGAAGAGGGCCTGGATGGAAAAGTCTTTGAGCATGGCAAGACTCGGGCGAGCGGAAAGTCCGCATGGAAGCCGGATCAAGCGGACTTGCGCAAGTGCAAATCCATGCCAAATCGCCCTGCTATGGGTAGGTCACCACAAACAAAAAGCGCCCTCGCCCGCCATCCGGCAAGCAAGGGCGCTTCTCATAGCACAAAATCAGATGTCGGACTGCGACGTCACGATGCGCGAAACGAGGCCATAAGCCTTCGCTTCTTCAGCCGACAGCCAGTAATCGCGGTCGGTGTCGGCAGCGATCTTCTCGTAGGGCTGGCCTGTAGCCGCCGACATGATCTTGTTCAGGCGCTCGTTCATCTTGATGATCTCGCGAGCCTGGATCTCGATGTCGGATGCCATACCGCGCGTGCCGCCGGAGGGTTGGTGCAGCAGGAAGCGCGTGTTCGGCAGGCAAAGGCGCTGCTCCTTCGGAGCCGCGACATAGATCAGCGCGCCGGCCGATGCGACCCAGCCCGTTCCGATCATCCAGACCTTCGGCTTGATGAACTTGATCATGTCATGGATCGAATCGCCGGACTCGACATGGCCGCCGGGCGAATTGACGTAGATGCGAATGTCGTCGTCGCTGGCCGCGGCAAGCGCCACGAGCTGCGAGCAGACCTTCTGCGCCAGTTCCTGATTGATCGGTCCATAGATGAAGATGGAACGCGACTTGAAAAGGTTCGCCTCCGTTTCCTTGCCGAGCGGCAGTTCCTTCGTCTTGTCGTCCTGGTCTTCGTCGTTCATTCGAACCTCTCTCACGTGAATTCGGGTTCCCCGCACATAGTGCGACTCAATGCGTAAAACAATGCGAGAAAAAGACAAGCCACGGAACGGGTGAACATATGGTTAGGCCGCCTACGACTTACGGAAATGTAACTTGGCGCGGCTTTGAAAAGTCGAAATCCATTCCTACGTCCTTCTTAGCGAAAGATCGCAAGAAACAAGGAGACTGGCCATGTCACCCGAAGAACGCCAACTGCTGACGGCTCTTTTCGAGCGTGTCCGCACCGCATCGGCAACGCCGCGTGACCATGACGCCGAAGCGCTGGTCGATCAGGGCACGCGCGAGCAGCCCTATGCCGCATATTACCTCGCGCAGGCCGTGATCGTGCAGGAAAAAGGGCTCGAGGCGGCAGCCAACCACATCAAGCAGCTGGAAGAGCGCATTCGCCTGCTCGAAGCCGACCAGAGCGATTACCACAAGGCTGAACAGGGCGGCGGCTTCCTGAGCTCGATCTTCGGCAGCAGCCAGACCCCGCAGCAGCCATCCACACCTCAGTCCTCTTCAGGCCCCTGGGGAAGCGCGCCGCGCCAGCAAATCCAGCAGGATCGGGGTTTTGACGCGCCTCGCGCCATGCCGCAGCAGCCAAGCGGCCCGTGGAACACCCAGGCAGCAGCTCCCTCGGCCGGCGGCAGCTTTCTGCAAGGGGCTCTCGGCACGGCCGCCGGCGTCGCGGGCGGCATGTTGCTCGCCAATTCGCTGAGCGGAATCTTTGGAAATCACATGTCGTCGCTCGGCTTGGGCTCGCCGCTTGCAGGCAACAACCCCTTCGGAAACGCACCCACCGAGGAAACCGTCATCAACAACTATTTCAGCAACGATGGCGACAAGCAGCAGGCAGCGGACAACACTCAGGATAACAACGACGACAATAACGACGCCGGGGTGCAGCAGGCTGATTACGATCCAAGCGATGACGACAATGACATGCCCGACTTCGACAACAGCGACGACAGCTTCAACGCCTGAGTTCCAAGCGGAAACTTGAAACGCCGGACATAGGCCCGGCGTTCAGGAGAGAGATCCTCATCGACTGTGACGCGGTCAAACGCGACCCTCATGTCACTCCGGCCTTACCGGACTTCAGCCACGACCGCGATAGGTTGCAACGCCCTGATCCGGCAGCCACACACCTTCCGGCGGCTTGCCGGTCTGCCAGAAGACATCGATCGGAATGCCGCCGCGCGGATACCAGTAGGCACCGATCCGCAGCCACTTCGGATCGAGCAGTTCGACCAGGCGCTTGGCGATGTAGATCGAGCAATCCTCATGGAAAGCGCCGTGATTGCGGAAGGAATGCAGAAAGAGCTTCAGCGCCTTCGATTCCACCAGCCATTCGTTCGGGATGTAGTCGATGACGATGTGCGCGAAATCGGGCTGCCCGGTCATCGGGCAGAGCGACGTGAACTCAGGCGCGGTGAACCGCACGACATAATCGGTGCCGGCGTGATTGGACGGGACCTTCTCCAGCACCGCCTCCTCGGGCGAGGTCGGCGCTTCGGTCTGCTTTCCCAGCATGGACAGGCTGGAAACGTCGGTATTGGGCATTCAAGCCTCCTTGATGACTTTGACGCGGATGCCGTGGGCCTTTTCACCCTCCGGCTCGACGTGAATGGCGATGCTGGAGCCCGGATGCACGGAGCGAATGGCATCTTCAAGGCGATCGCAGATATCGTGCGCCTGCCTTACAGACATCGCAGCCGGTACGACAAGATGGAAATCGACAAAGGTGACCGCGCCCGCCCGGCGCGTCTTCAGGTCGTGCACCCCGATCGAGCCTGCCGCATGGGTCGCGATCGCCTGCTTGATCGCCTCTTCTTCATCCGGCTCGACCGCCTGGTCCATCAGGCCGCCGATCGAATGAGAGATCACTTTCCAACCCTGATAAAGAATGTTCAGCGCAACCAGAATGGCGAGCAGCGGGTCGAAGATCGCATAGCCGGTGGCAAGCGTCAGCAACAGGCCGATCAGGACGCCAACCGACGTGATGACATCGGACATGATGTGCTGACCATCCGCCGTAAGCGCCGCCGAGCGATACTTGCGCCCTGTCGTGATCAGCAGTCGCGCCCAGATAGCGTTGATGACGCCGGCGACGAAGTTGATCGCCAGACCGAGGACCGGCGCATCGAGCATGCGGGGATCGGCGAGATGGCCGATCGCCTCGTTGACGATCAGAAGCGCCGCCACAACGATCAGGACACCCTCGGTCACCGCCGAAAGATATTCGGCCTTGTGGTGGCCAAACGGATGGTCGTGATCCGCGGGCTTTTGCGCATAGCGGATCACGAAGAAGGCGATGAAGGCTGCGACGACGTTGACCGTCGACTCCAGCCCGTCCGAAAGCAGCGCGACCGAGCCGGTCACCCACCATGCCACCATCTTCAGGCCCATGACGCCGAGCGACATCGGGATCCCCCAAAGCGCCAGCCGCCGAACCGTGAGATTGCCCTTTTCGTCCATTTTCATCCCCTGCGCAGATATCGGTGCGGATGCGAATGAATTGCAGAAACCAGCCCATTCAAACGCAAAACCGCCCGCGCGAAAATCGCGCAGGCGGCCAATGGGGCTCATATGTGTGATAGCGCATATTTTGTCAAACCGGACTCGGAAGAATCTGGAAAGACCACGTGTTTTTGCGGCCAGGCTGCCGTCGCATCCATGCGGCGGGCGGACCCGGGCAAGACTTACGATGACTTTTCGCAGAGGCCGTCGGAATCGGGCAGCGCAGGACTTGTGATCTCGCCGGTCGTGCCAATCGATTGCGGCCAGCGCAACAGCGCCGCCTCGCCCGCCGCCGTCAGGGCATAGATACCCTTGTCCTGCCGCTCGAACCAGCCATAGACATTGCCGCGCAGGATCGTGCCGGCATCGGACGCCAGCGCCTTCATGTCTCGCGGTCGTACCAGCCCCTGCTGCAGTGCCGCGGCACAGAGCAGCGCCCGCTGGCGATAGGCAGTCATCACAGGCGCGCGCGTGCTGCCGCCGATCGCGGGGTCCCCCCGCCGACGCTGATGCTCCCTGACAAGACGTGACCGGCGTTTCGGATTGGTGCGCGGCATCGGCGAGACAGAGCTGACGATGACGCTGACCTCGCCGGTATCGGAAACGCCGAGCATCCCGATCCCAAGCCGCCGGCAAAGATCGCGGTAACGCTTGTCGGCCTCGCGTCCACGTCCCTTTGCGGATACGCGGGCAGCAATCCAGACCTCGTCGCTTATCGCGGCCCGATCGACTGCCTGCAGGATAAGCTCGAGGTTGAAGCTGAGCTTCAGTTCGCACACGACCACAACGGGCGTTTCCCCCTCACTGAGGCCAACGAGATCGCAGCCGCCGATCTCTCCTTTGACCTCATAGCCAGCAGCCTCCAGAAATGCTTTGACCGGCAGATAGAGCGAGGTTTCCATCCGGACTTGGCTACGCCGGATTGATGTCGGCGATCTCGCCGTGTTGGGCCAGCAGGCGCGGAGACGACATGTCGCCCGTTTCCTCGTCAACCATCACAGCATAAGCCGCGACACCGACGAAGCGCGCGGCCATCGCGGTTGCGATCTTCTCGGCGCTGATGGCGTTGGACGCCTGCCGCATCTCGGCAGGCACGAGATTGCCACGGTTCTTGCGGTACGGCAGGACGATAAACTTCTCAGCAGCCACAACAATATCCCTCACTTCATGTTCCGGAAATGTTCTGATTTGCTGCCAGAAGTCAACCGACGTCTGCAGTACCGCTCTTTACTGCTCGCCGCGGCGACCAGTTCGCTGCTTCAATCCTGGAAGATATAGGATGCACACATCTCGTCGGAACCGCGAGGAGGTCGGTTGCCCGTGAACACTGCGACGGCGGAAAGCCCCTCGCCCGCGGTCCACGACGCCACATAGGTGACATCGCCAGCGCCGCACAACGCATTGCCGTTGAGAAGCACCGGATCATCGGGCTCCTCGACGCGATAGACCGATGCCGGGACACGCCTGCCGTCGACAGTAAAGTGATCGGCCACAAGATCGGAAAAGGCCAGGCTTTCGCCATTGGCGAACGTGATACCGAAATCGTCGAAGGAGATATCGCCCGTGACGCTCTCAGCCGTATTGCTGTAGGCCGTATAGTCATCGCCATAGGCTGCAAGCGACCATGTCACGGAGACAACCAGAGCCAAGCCAAGCACCTTGAGTTTCAACGCTTCTCACTCCTCATCAACCGCCCGATCCTGAACGTGCAAGACGTTGGCGCTGCCATTCCCCCGCAAGTCTCGGCAGCCTTGCTCGCTCGGGCGATCCATTGTCAATGGAGAGGCGCAGCATAAGCCGCGCCAACCCAAAAATGGTCTGGCGTTTGCGCTGAGATGGCGAACACCGCGCAAGCGAAGATAGACCCCGGACTGGGCGGTCGCCGCGCTGAACGAGGCAGAGCCTGCCTCGCCCGGCGCGTAGCCTCAAGCCGCCTTGGTGCTCACCTTGCGCGCAAGATGCGCAACGACGTTCTCGATCATCCGCATGCCGGCGTCGCCGCCGAGCGTCATGATCGATTCCGGATGGAACTGCACCGCAGCGATCGGCTCCTTCTCGTGCTCGATGCCCATGATCGTGCCGTCCTCGCTCTCAGCCGTGATGATGAAATCACGCGGCAGCGTCGATGGATCGGCAAAGATCGAGTGATAGCGCCCGACCGTCACTTCCTTGCCGAGCCCCGAAAACACGATACCGGGCTCCAGAACACGAATGCGCGACGGCTTGCCGTGCATCGGCAGCGCCAGATGCCGGAGCTCGCCGCCATAGGCTTCCGCCAGCGCCTGCAGGCCCAGGCAGACGCCGAAGATCGGCAGATTGCGCGCCCGCGCCTTCTTGATCGTCGCCTTGCAATCGAAGTCCTTCGGATTGCCCGGTCCCGGCGAGAGCACGACGAGATCCGGATCCAGCCGGTCAAAGATTTCTTCCGGCACCGGCGTGCGCACGGTCGAAACCGTCGCGCCCGTCTGGCGGAAATAATTGGCGAGCGTGTGAACGAAGCTGTCTTCGTGGTCGACGAGCAGGATCTTGACGCCCTTGCCGACAGCAGCGACGTCGCGGCTGACCTTGCCGGAATTGCCGGCCTTGGCATCGCGGATGGCGGAAAGCATGGCGGAGGCCTTCAGTTCAGTTTCGGCTTCTTCTTCCTCGGGGATAGAGTCGTTAAGCAAAGTCGCCCCTGCCCGCACTTCAGCGATCCCGTCCTTAATGCGCACGGTGCGCAGCGTCAGCCCGGTGTTCATGTCGCCATTGAAGCCGACCATGCCGATCGCGCCGCCATACCAGGCACGCGGGCTCTTCTCATGGCTTTCGATGAAGCGCATGGCCCAGAGCTTCGGCGCGCCGGTGACCGTCACAGCCCAGGCGTGAGAAAGGAAGCCGTCGAACGCATCCATATCGTCGCGCAGGCGACCTTCGATGTGGTCGACCGTATGGATCAGACGGGAATACATCTCGATCTGCCGGCGGCCGATGACCTTGACCGAACCCGGCTCGCAGACGCGCGACTTGTCGTTGCGGTCGACATCCGAGCACATCGTCAGTTCGGATTCGTCCTTCTTGGAGTTCAAAAGCTTCAGGATCTGCTCGCTGTCTGCGATCGGATCGTCGCCGCGCTTGATCGTGCCCGAGATCGGGCAGGTCTCGATGCGGCGACCGGAAACACGCACGAACATCTCAGGCGAGGCACCGACCAGATATTCCTGATTGCCGAGGTTGATGAAGAACGAATAGGGCGACGGATTGATCGCCTTCAGGCGCTTCGAAATATCGGACGGCTTGCTGTCGCAGCGCTCCATGAACTTCTGCCCGGGCACCACCTCGAACAGATCGCCCTTGCGGAAGCTCTCCTTGGCCTTGACCACCAGCTCGGAATATTCGCCGGGGCGGTGATCGCTCTTCGGCGGAATGGTATCGGTTCGCTGGAACGGCTCGGCCGGAATGTCGCCGGCCTTGCCCTCGGTCGAAAGCCCGCCCTTCTCGAAATCGTAGCGATCGATCCAGGCCTTGGCGGAATAGTTGTCGACGACGAGGATCTCGTCCGGCAGGTAGAGCACCATGTCACGCTGGTCAGTCGGGCGCACGAGCTTCAGGTTGATCGCATCGAACTGGAAGGCAAGGTCGTAGCCGAAGGCGCCGTAAAGGCCGAGGCTGGCATCCGCCTGCGAATAGAAGAGATCGGTGACCGCGCGCAGCACCGTGAAGACCGTCGGGATCTTCGAACGTTCCTCTTCGGTAAAGGCGCGCTCCGGTGTCTTTACGGTTAGATCAAGCCGCCGCGCCGTCGACGCGCCGAGTTCGAGATCGGAGATGGTCTTCAGCCGTTCGGTGACAAAACCGAGGATGACCTCGCCGCGCTCGTTATAGGCTTCGATCCAGACCTGGCGACCGTTGCAGGAAATGCCGAGCGGCGGATCGACGACAGCCGTATCCCAGCGCGTGTAACGGCCCGGATATTCGTAGTTCGACGAAAACACCGCGCCACGGCGCTCATCGAGCTTGTCGATATAGGACGAGACGGCATCGGCATAAGGGATAGCCCTGCGCTGCCGGGTGACTGTGATGCCGCCCTTCGTCTCGTAGATTTCCGCTCCGTCATCCCTGATGATCGTTACCACTGTTCCACTCCGTTATCGGGGCCCGGACGACAGGCAGCCTTAAAACAAAAAAAGCCGCCTGGGTTTTTCCGGGCGGCTCATCGTCGTCTTTGGACACGATTGGTCGAGGCCGCCTCAGCGAGCCCACCACCAAACTGCAATGTTCAAGGACATGTTCATGGGCGAAATTGTTAGCGTGAGATGAGGATGAGCGCAAGAGGCCAATCCGCAAACGAAAAAGGCCGGCGCGGGGCCGGCCTTTTGTTGTTTCGAATTAGGCGCTTAGAATCTCGCCCGCGCGGTCACCATGAAGGTGCGGCCACGGCCAGTATCAATCGCGGTGCTCTGAATTGTGCTGGAAGCCGGCGTGTAGGTCTTGTCGAACATGTTCGTGACGCTGGCCGTCAACTCGAGACCGTTCTCCCATTTGTAGTTGGCGAAAACGTCAGCAATGGCGTAGCCGGGCATATACCGGTCACGACCGAAGTTGGTCGCATTGACCTGTCCGATATCTGCTTTGCCGGCAGCATACAAGCGCGTTCCAACAGTCAGTCGATGATCTTCGAGGAAGCGCGCCCCGAGCGTCATCGAGAATATATCGTCCGGCAGATAGCTCTGCATACCAAAGCCATTCGTCTGGGGCGGAAGGTTTGTGTCGCTATGTGTGTAAGCCAGTTCGCCGAACGCAAAGCCAGTGTCGTAGCCAGCTTGAATTTCAATGCCCTTGACGGTCGAAGTGCCGGGATTGTTGATGAAGTAGCTGGCAAAGGACGGGGTAAAGGCTCCCGTTATGTAATTGTCGATGTCGGTGTAGAAATAGTTCGCCTTGAAACGCAGGCTGTCGTCGGCATTCAGCAGTCCGTCAACTTTCACGTTGGCGCCAACTTCCCAACCCTTGGAGGTTTCAGGCTCAAGGAATGGGTTCGGGAAGAAGCGCATCGTACCGCCGGGATGCGCACCACCCACGAACGTTTCGTTGATCGTCGGTGCCCGCTGCGTTTCGGCATAAGTTACGTACGGCTGAAACCAATCGGTCGGATTAAGCGCAAATGTCACGCTTGGATTCAGGCGACCGTCGGATTTGTCCACACTGTAAGGGCCGACCGCCATCCCAAGCGGGTTGGCTGCAGTTACGGAGCCCGAACCATTCAGCGTAAAGTGGTCGTAGCGCAAGCCAAGTGTCAAATCAGCGATGCCGTAAGAGAATTTCGTCGTATTGAAGACACCGAGATTGGAGCTTTTACCGCTGCCGTTAACGCCACCCGCCGGCTGTGCCGTGCTGTTGAAGACGTCGTAGTCGTCGTGGAAGTACTCAACACCGTAATTAGATGAAACTGCAACGTCGCCCAGATCGAAATTTGACGTGTTGGACACATCGAAGCCGATCCCATCGTCAGTGATCCGACGACCTGCAGCGCTGCCGCCGCCCGTCGCCAGCGTCTTGTACTTCATTTCGGTCTGATTGTAATAGAAGTCGGCCTTGAAATCGATCAAGTCATTGTCGCCAGGCTTATATTCGTAGCTGGCGCTGAACGTCTTGTTCTTCAGGTTCTGGAAGTAGGAGTTTGCCAGGAAGTCGTTATCATAGCTAATCGCGCCGAACTTGATCGTGTTCTCGGCATCGGGTGTGATCTCAGCCTTCAGCATACCGGATAGCAGGTCCTGCTCCGTGTAAGGTACGGTGATCCCGTCGCCATTCTGGAAATTACCCGGATCGCTTTTGCTGATGCCACCGAGAACGGCGAAGACGTCATTGAAGCGGTAGGCGCCGATTGCAGATTCAGACCAACCGGTACGATTGGTACCGAAGGTCGTGGAAACGATGCCGCCGTAGCTGTTCCCTTCCTGAATCAAGTCATCGATATCGTAGGTCTTGAAATTGACAGTTCCGGCAAGCGCACCACCGCCGATTCCGTTCACGGCACCACGCGTGATGTCGATACCAGCCAGAAACGCCGGGTCGATATACGCGAGCCCCTGAGCCTCGTGGCCCGTGAAACGAAAGTTCTGGCGAACACCGTCGATCGACATGTTGACACGCCCCGAGCCTTCAAAGCCACGGATGTTCACAGCGATACCCGGATTTTGAGGGTTATTGGCGGTAGAGGTGCCTGGCACGTTGCGCAAAAGATCGTCCGGCCCTTGGCCTGCCTGGAGATCGATTTCATCGGCAGTTACAGTGCTAGAAGGGCCAGCTTTATCGTACGGGTCATCTGCCGCCCTACGGCTTCCCTTCACTACGATCGGAGACAGGAACGTATCCTCGTCCTTCTTGGCCTGCTCGTCGGTCACAGCCGGCTTGGAGGAAGCAGCATCCTGTGCGAATGCAGCGTTATAAGGCATAAAAATAGCAATTGCGGTGCAAGCAAGAAGAACCGAGCGCGAATGCCGGACAACCATGAAATCAACCCCTGAGAATGATGATTTTACCGGGCTGGCTGGTCTTCACGCAGGAGCGCTTTGAGGGGCTGGCTAGGTATTTTTGACGAAGATTTTCGCCTTCTTTCTGCCGCATAAAAAACATGACTATTTCTGTCAATATACAATGTTCAAAATATCCTGACTTTGGAAATCATGTTTTAATCGCAAGCCTCAACGTTGCGAAATTGCAACGAAATCGACCTCCATACGTTGTAGCTCCGCTGGGACAAAACGACGGATGGAAGCGTGAAAAAGATTTTGGGAATCGCAGCGGCAATCGTGTGCCTCCTAGTTTTGAGCGGTGCTCAGCTTCCGCAAATCGGACCAAAGCCTGACACAAAACCACAGCAACAGGAGACAATAGATACTCGTGCGATCGAGACCGCGCCGAAGCCTCAGCCCAAACCGGAAGGTATAACGACGAACCCGGACAACCCTATTGATAAAGACGCGAAAGCCAAAGGAACAGATGCCGCCCAACCAGAAAAACAAGGCCCAAAGCTCCCGTCACAGCAGTCGCTGGAAGAACAGCACCTGACGATCGAAGCCGAAAGCGATGCCGAGCATTCCGAATGCGTCAGGGAACTACAGAGCCTCGGCGTCGTCTTCACGGATCTCTCGCGCATCGATGATGGCAATGGCTGCGGTATCGACAAGCCGATCAAGGTTTCGGAGGCACTGCCCGGCATCAAGCTGAAGCCGGATGGCGTTTTCCGTTGCCCCGTCGCTCTCGCGCTTGCCCGCTGGATGAAGGAAAGCGTCATTCCCGCGGCAGCCGTCGCGGCGAAGGATCAGGGTGCGATCGTCTCGGTCAACCAGGCCTCCTCCTATATCTGCCGCCTGCGCAACAGCGCCGAGACCGGCAAGATATCGGAGCACGCGCGGGGCAATGCCATCGATGTCGCGAGCTTCAGCTTCGAGAAAGGCGACGACATCGCCGTTCAGCCACGCCGAGAGGACTCAACGCTTGTCGGCGCCTTCCAGCGCACCGTCAGCGCCGCCGGCTGTCTTTATTTCACGACGGTGCTCGACCCCGAAAGCGATGCCGCTCACGAGACGCATTTTCATCTCGATGTGTTGCAGCGTAAAGGCGGCTATCGCTATTGCCATTGATCGCCAATGACTTAGCGGTAGCGGCGGAATCGGTTCCTCAGCGACTTGAATCAAGCCGGCAACAAGATCGAGCCAGCTATCCGCCTGTGGCCTGGCTCAGAATAGCCCCTCGATGTATCCCTGATCGTTGAGATAGATCCGCTCCGCGGAAGGCGATCTCGGCAGGCCGGGCATCGTCATGATCTCGCCGGTGATCGCCACGACAAAACCGGCACCGGCCGACAGCCGAACCTCGCGCACCGGCACGACATGCCCTTCGGGTGCTCCCCTGAGGCTCGGATCGGTCGAGAAGGAATATTGCGTCTTTGCCATACAGACCGGCAGCTCGCCGTAGCCCTGCTCCTCCCAGGCGCGAAGTTGGTCGCGAACAGCCTTGTCGGCCGTCACCTCACCCGCGTGATAGATCTTGGAGGCGACGATCTCGATCTTCTCGAAGAGCGACACATCGTCGGGATAGAGCGGTTGGAAGCGTGCCTGCCCAGATTCGGCAAGCTCGACCACCTTATAGGCAAGCTCTTCAATGCCCGCCGACCCCTCGGCCCAGTGACGGCAAAGAATCGCCTCCGCCCCCAGCCGCGAGACGTAATCCTTCACCGCCGCGACTTCCGCATCGGTGTCGGTGACGAAATGATTGATCGCCACCACGACGGGAACGCCGAACTTCCGGACATTGGCCACATGCCGGCCGAGATTGGAGCAGCCCTTCTTCAGCGCCGCAACGTTCTCGGCACCGAGATCCTCCTTCTTCACGCCGCCATTCATCTTCAATGCGCGCACGGTCGCGACGATGACGGCGGCATCAGGCCGCAGCCCTGCCTTGCGGCACTTGATGTCGAAGAACTTCTCCGCACCGAGGTCGGCGCCGAAGCCTGCTTCGGTCACGACATATTCCCCGAGCTTCAGCGCCGTCTTCGTGGCGATGACAGAGTTGCAGCCATGCGCGATGTTGGCGAAAGGACCGCCGTGAACGAAGGCGGGATTGTTCTCCAGCGTCTGAACAAGGTTCGGCTGCATTGCGTCTTTCAGCAGAACGGCCATCGCCCCATCCGCCTTCAGGTCGCGCGCATAGACGGCGGTCCGATCGCGCCGATAGCCGACGATGATGTTGCCGAGACGCCGTTCAAGATCTTTGAGGTCAGAGGCAAGGCACAGGATGGCCATCACCTCGGAGGCAACGGTGATATCGAAGCCGTTCTGCCGTGGGAAGCCGTTAGCCACGCCACCCAGCGAAGAGACCATCTCGCGCAGCGCCCGGTCGTTCATATCCATCACCCGCCGCCAGGTGACGCGGCGGAGATCGATGTCGAGCTCGTTGCCCCAGTAGATATGGTTGTCGATCATCGCCGCGAGCAGATTGTGCGCGGAGGTGATCGCATGGAAATCACCGGTGAAATGCAGGTTGATGTCTTCCATCGGGATGACCTGCGCGCAGCCGCCGCCGGCCGCGCCACCCTTCACGCCGAAACACGGCCCGAGCGAGGCTTCGCGAATACAGACGATCGCCTTCTTTCCGATGCGGTTCAGCCCGTCGCCGAGGCCGACCGTCGTCGTCGTCTTGCCCTCGCCTGCCGGCGTCGGATTGATCGCCGTGACGAGAATGAGCTTCCCGTCCGGCTTTCCGTCCTGCGCCGCAATGAACTCCGCGCTGATCTTGGCCTTGTCGTGCCCGTAGGGAGCCAGATCTGCGGCCGGGATACCCAGCTTCTCACCGATCTCGAAGATCGGCCTCTTTGTGGCTGCACGCGCGATCTCGATGTCGGACTTATACTCTGTCATATCCCCTCCGGATGCGCTGTTTATTGAAGCGAAATAGCGAACTATGCCGTAAGTTTGAAGAGCAGCAGCGTTGCGAAGACACTGTCATCCCGTCTATCAGCGCACATCGATTCCGTATTTGCGAGAAGAAACCATGAAATCACTCGAGCTCATTGTCGAGCGCATCATTCTTTCAAGCCGTTGGATACTCGTTGTCTTCTATCTCGGCCTGGCGCTGTCGCTCGCGGTTTACGCAGTCTCCTTTGGCTACAAGTTCATGAAGGTCGCTGGCAATGTCTTCCTGCTCGACGAAGGTGAAATGATCCTGGCGATGCTTGGCCTCATCGACGCAGCCCTCGTCGCCAGCCTGATCGTGATGGTCATGATCTCGGGTTACGAGAATTTCGTCAGCCGCTTTGATGAGAGCGAGGATGACGTGTCCTTCATCGGCAAGCTCGACGCGGGCAGCCTGAAGATCAAGGTCGCCTCCTCGATCGTGGCGATTTCGTCGATCCACCTGCTGCAGGTGTTCCTCAATGCCGATCAATACACCGACAGCAAGATCATGTGGCTGACGGTCATGCATCTGGCTTTCGTGGTATCCGCCGTCATGCTCGGATTTCTAGAGCAACTGACGAGGAAGCCCAAAGGCGACACGAAGCTCTGATTACGACTGATTCGCTCCGCGGCATCCGCGGAGCGCACTCTACCCAAAGTCGTCACCCGCATCCCAAGTGCCCGATAAGTCGTATCTCCTTTAGGTTGAGAAAACCGCGTCACAGAGACGAGTTTTCGCACATCAGGCGGTGATTAAATTACGACAGTGTAATTTAATCACTGTGCACGGCGTCAATTCCCGCTAGCAAATATATCAGTTTGTATATCTTATGATTTGAAATGCAGGCAGGCAGGGAATCGTGGATGTCTTACATAGCGACTTCGGAAAGACAGTTGCTTCTTACTGCGGAGATTTCCGCGGTCAAAAGCAAACCGGCGTTTGGCGAAACGCTCTGTCGGATTGCCTCGGCGTTCGGGTTCAAGCACATCACCCTGATGGACGCGCCCTCGCCGGATAACCTCCTGCTGAAACCCCTGTTGATCGAAACGTCGCTTCCGACGGCCTACATAAATCAGTTCGATCGCGCCCGCTTCATGCAACTTCCGCTCTTCTCTTCGGGCGTTTCTGACTCGGTCCTGCCCCGGGTCTGGAACCTCTCGGATGCCAATTGTGTGTTTCCGCCGGAACTGCAGACGTTGAAATACGCCTTCGACATGCAGGTTGGCATCGCCATTCCATGCCGTTCGCTCGATGGAAACAGGCTTCTCTTCTGGATGGCGGGCAATCGCGCGCCGCTCGGCCAGATGGAAGTCAACGAGTTGATGATGATCATGCTGCATGCGATCGAGGCATATAATCAGGTCAGCTCAACGAAAGGCGGCGACTATCCGGCGCTCTCGGCGCGTGAGCGCGAAGTGGTGCGCTGGACCGCACAGGGCAAGACCTCGATCGAGATCGGCCAGATCCTGTCCCTGTCCGATCATACCGTGAATGCCTACATGACGAGCGCGATCAAAAAGCTCGATTGCGTCAACCGCACCCAGCTGGTTGCCAAGGCGATCCGCCTCAAGCTCATCACCTGATCCGATCAGCGGTCGAGTACCGACCGCATCTCGACCAGGTTAGAACGCACCCTCAAAATATAGAATCCCATGGTCGCAAGATGGCTCGGCATGATCCAGCCGTCCTCGCGACCGTTCGAAATAATCGCCGGCTGAATCCGCAGCGCCGCCTGAAACTGCTTCGTCGTGGCTGAAAAAATCGCACCGAGGTTGCGTTCGGCCACCACTCTGGAGAAGTCGGACTGCGCCGCTGTGAGGATCGCATAATAGGCGTAGAGCTGACCGTAGGCGAACCAGAAGCGATCGTCGGCGCGCGTGTCGAACCATCCGCGCGAATGATTGGCGGACCGCTCGGCAAGCACATCGGACGTGCTGCCGAGATCGTTGGCAATCCGGTCGATGAACTGGATCAGGTTGTCGGCGCGACCGTCGAAGACGGCGTTACAGGTGCCAAGGTCGGCGTTGAACTTGCGCAGGCTTTCGATCGCCGAGCGGTAATAGCTCGGGGTTGGCGTCTTTGGCCCGAAGGGGTTCAAACCGAAATACCAGCTGTATTCGTCGAACTGGAGATTGCCGCGTGCATTCTGCAGGTCGTTATTGATGCCTGATGTCCCGCGCACGCGTCCGAGCGTGTCGACAAGCTCGACGGATGTACGCCGGATCGCCTGATTGATGCCGCGCTGGAACGACGCCTTGTTGTCGAGGAAGGGCGTGTGATCCCAGTCGATTCCGAAGAAGCCGAGGCGGTAGAGCAGCATGGAGGAGATCCATGCGTTCTGGTTGACATTGAAGTCGGTCAGGTCCGCCGCGACATCGACGATGGCCGAGCGTTGGCAGGTCTTCGCCGCCGTCGGAGCAGCCCCGGCAGCTGGCGGTATTTCCTGCCCCGCCGGAACGGTCCGTTCGGAGAGGCGGTACTGGTCCACGAACGACGGATTGAATCCCGACCACGATTGCGTCTGCCAGAAGAAGTAGCCGTAGAGCCCGGCAAGCAGCACCACCAGCGCGAGGATCGGCAGCCTTACCATCCATGTCCGCTTCACATACCAGCCGCGCGCGGCCATGAACGGCCAGAAAGCCCATGCCACGAAAAGCCGCAACCAGCGACCGATCACACGTCCGATCGATCTGAAAAAGCCGGCAATCCGATCAAGCATCGTCCACTCCTATGCGGCGAGAGGTTTCGAGCATTGAAATATGTCGTTGCCTGGCAAATCACAATATCATGCTGATATTCTTGTTTCTTCGGCGCGGCTTACGAGCGAAGGAAACGAAACCGCAGGCGCGACGAAATCCCGGTCGTGTCGATGAGCGGCGCATGCGCCTCGCCCTTGTGTTCCTGGCCGAATGCGGGAAAGCGCTCGTCGAATGCGGCATCGGCAGCCCGCTTGCGATGCTCCAGTTCGTGAGGCAGGAGCATGCTCCGCTCGAACAGCGAGATTTCTTCGGCGATGTTGGGGAACAGTTCCGCGGAAATCTGCACCTTGGAGCCGGGAATGTCGGTGTCCACCTGCGCCTGGTAGATGAGCAGGCGTTCCTCGGTGTCGATGGTCAGTTTCCGGATCAGGGCGTTGCAGCGCCCGATCTGAATGTTCAGTTCGTCGACGAAAAGCTGGAAGATGTTGATGAAACGCTCGCGTCTTTCGCTATCGTCGCGCATTTCGTGCTCGCGTGAAGAGATACGCTCCGCTTCGTCCTTCAGGGCTCTGCGCTCCTGCTCCATCCGGTCCCACTCAGCCTTGCTGCCGTAGAGACCGATCCGGCCCTGCGTCGTCAGCGCCTTGGCATTCAGCTCCTTGATGCGGATGCGGGCAATGTCGATCTCGTCGACAAGCCGGCGCCGGCGCTCGACAATGTCGACGAGGTTGCGCTCGGCGGCCTTGTGATAGGCCTGTGCGCTTCCACGATAAGTATGGATCAGCCCGGCAATCGCATTCGATTTGACCAGCAGGTCCTGCAGACGTTGAACGACCGGCGCCGCGCGGACCCGCGCGCCATGCCGGCGCCACATCCGCTGGCGCGAGAAACGCCCGATGAACCGCTCGGAGGCCGTCAGCCCGCGGAAACTGTCGAGATCGGCGGATACCTTGACCGTCAGCGCATCGAGGCTCGACACGAGTTCCGCCAGAAGATCGGTCAATCCCCTGCCGTCGGATATGAAGGCGTGAAAGCGGGTGTTCTCCGCAAGAAAGCGCTCGTCGTCGCTCGCCGCCGGATCGCGGGCGAACTCGCCGACGAATTCGTTGCACAGCGCTGCCGTTCCCGGCAGTTCAGCGGCCAGCACCTGAGCGGCTTCAAATAAGCTGTCGAACGAGAAAGGCTTGCGCACAGGACGCCCCCAGGAATCGAATGGCCGAAATTAGCCTTTCGCTCGGCCAAAGAAAACAGCCGGCGTCAAACCGCCTCGGCAATCCACTCGCCGTTGATCGCATCGTCCCAGTGACGCCGGCAGAGCGAAACGTATTTCTCGTTGCCACCCACCTCGATCTGCGCACCTTCCCGGACCACCTGTCCGCTCCCATCGAGACGCACGACCATGGTCGCCTTGCGGCCGCAATGGCAGATCGTCCGCACCTCGCGCATCTCGTCGGAGATCGCCATGAGCTCCTGCGAGGCCGGGAAAAGCTGCCCACGGAAATCGGTGCGAAGGCCATAAACCATGACAGGGATGTTCATGCGGTCGACGATCCGGGCAAGCTGCCAGATGTGCTCGCGCGTCATGAAATGCGCCTCGTCGACGAAAATGCACGCAATCGGGCCCTCTCCGCCGTTCATATCCTCGATCAGCGAGAAAAGATCGGTGTCCGGTTCGAAGGCGATCGCCTCGGCCTGCAGACCGATCCGCGACCCGATGATCCCGCGTCCAACCCGCTCGTCGAAGGCTGCGATGAGCATGACGACGCGCATGCCGCGCTCTTCGTAATTGTAGGCCGCCTGCAGCAACATGGTCGACTTGCCGGCGTTCATGGTCGAGTAGTTGAAATAGAGTTTAGCCATCACTGTCTCCGTCCCATGCTTCTTGGAAGTTCGAAACGGCGATGAAAAGTGAGGAGTTTCGATTAGCCACAGGAAATTCACCCGTGTGTATTCTCGAAAGCCCGGCAATTCACGGCATTCGAGGAAAAAGCGACGCGTCGCAATCGGATACTGCAATGCGGCGCAAATGCGCTGTGGTCGCTTGTAAAACTCGGCTATTGGTGATTGGCTTGGGAACGTAAGACTGGGAGTCTATAAATGAAAACGACAAGCGCATTCAAACTGATTACCGCCACAGCAGTTGCCGCTCTCTCCGTCGCAACCGCCGCTTTTTCCGCAGATCCCGACAGCTGCTCCACCGTCCACTTTTCGGATGTAGGCTGGACGGACATCACCTCCACGACGGCGACTGCCGCCGTGGTCCTCAAGGGGCTTGGCTACACCCCTGATATCAAGGTTCTCTCCGTTCCGGTGACCTACCAGTCGCTGAAGAACAAGGACATGGATGTCTTCCTCGGCAACTGGATGCCGACGCAGGAAAAGGACGTTCGTCCCTTCCTCGACGACAAGTCGGTCGAGTCCTTCGGTCCCAACCTCGTTGGCGCCAAGTACACGCTGGCAACCAATGCCAAGGGCGCCGAACTCGGCATCAAGGACTTCAAGGACATCGCTGCCCACAAGGATGACCTCGACGGCAAGATCTACGGCATCGAGCCCGGCAACGACGGCAACCGCCTCGTCATGGACATGATCGACAAGAACACCTTCGGCCTCAAGGGCATGGAGGTCGTCGAGTCTTCCGAACAGGGCATGCTTGCGCAGGTCGCTCGCTCCGAAAAGGAAGGCAAGGCCGTGGTCTTCCTCGGTTGGGAGCCCCATCCGATGAACGAGAACTTCAAGCTGACCTACCTCACCGGTGGTGACGACGTCTTCGGCCCCGACTTCGGCGGCGCCAAGGTCTTCACCAACGTTCGGGCCGGCTATCTCAACGACTGCCCGAATGTGGGCGCGCTCCTCAAGAACATGGTTTTCTCTCTCGAGATGGAAAACCAGATCATGGGCAAGATCCTGAACGACGGCGAAGAGCCGGAAAAGGCTGCGACGGAATGGCTGAAAGCCAACCCGACCGCGCTTGATCCGTGGCTTGCAGGCGTCAAGACTCGTGACGGCAGCGGCGAAGGCCTGCCCGCCGTCAAGAAAAGTCTCGGGCTCTGATTGACGACAGGCGGGGTGGTTCAGGCCGCCCCGCTCGTCCTGTCACCGCACTGATTGTTGTTCTTTCTGGATAGGCGAGCCCTTGAACTGGATCACTGACGCTAAAATTCCGATTGGCCCGTGGGCGAAAGCTTTCGTGGACTGGTTGACCTCCAATGCCGACTGGTTCTTCAACGAGCTCGCATTCGTGCTCTCGCACGTCATCGACGGTTTGTTGTTCGTCCTGCAGAAGCCGCACCCGCTGATCGTGATCCTGGCCATCGGCGGGATCGCCTACTGGCTGCGCCGGTCGCTCGTCGTCGCGGTCTTCTCCTGTCTTGGCTTGCTGCTGATCATGAACCAGGGATACTGGAAGGAGACGACCGAAACGCTGGCACTCGTGCTTGCCTCGACGTTCGTCAGCATGATCGTCGGCATTCCGCTCGGCATCGCCGCGGCGCGGCGTGCCTGGGTTTACTCGCTGCTGCGTCCGATCCTGGACCTGATGCAGACCATCCCGACATTCGTTTATCTCATTCCCGCGCTTATTCTTTTCGGCCTCGGCATGGTGCCGGGCCTGATCGCAACGGTCATCTTCGCCATCCCCGCCCCCATCCGCCTGACGCGGCTCGGCATCATCTCGACACCGCCTTCGTTGGTCGAAGCCGCCGAATCCTTCGGCGCGACGCCGATACAGGTGCTGCGGAAGGTCGAACTCCCTTACGCCACGCCGCAGATCATGGCCGGTGTGACCCAGACCATCATGCTGTCGCTGTCGATGGTGGTCATAGCGGCCCTGGTCGGCGCCGACGGCCTCGGCGTACCGGTCGTCCGGGCACTCAACACCGTCAACGTCGCCAAGGGCTTCGAGGCAGGTCTCTGCATCGTCATCCTCGCAATCATCCTCGACAGAATGTTCCGCACCGCGGGTGAAGGAGACGGCGCATGACGGCTGTTCGTTTCGACAATGTCAGCATCGTTTTCGGCGACAAGCCGGAAGGCGCGCTGGCGCTGGCAGATCAGGGCAAGACACGTGACGAGATCGGCGCCGCGACCGGCCTCGTTCTCGGTGTCGCCGATGCCTCCCTCTCGATCGACGAGGGCGAGATCCTGGTCCTGATGGGCCTGTCCGGCTCGGGTAAATCGACGCTGCTGCGCGCCGTCAACGGGCTAGCCCCCGTCGTTCGCGGCGAGGTCACCGTCTCGACAGCAAGCGGCCCGTGCAACCCGTACAAGACCACCGCCAAGGGCCTGCGCGACCTGCGCATGCACACCGTCTCCATGGTCTTCCAGCAGTTCGCGCTGCTGCCGTGGCGAACCGTTGCCGACAATGTCGGCTTCGGCCTGGAGCTGGCCGGCATGGGCGAAGCGGAGCGCAAGAAGCGCGTCGCCGAACAGCTGGAACTGGTGAACCTGACGAAGTGGGCCGACCGCAAGGTCAACGAGCTCTCGGGCGGCATGCAGCAGCGTGTCGGTCTGGCGCGTGCATTCGCCACCGGCGCGCCGATCCTCCTGATGGACGAGCCGTTCTCGGCCCTCGACCCGCTGATCCGCACGCGCCTGCAGGACGAGTTGCTGGAGTTCCAGCGGCGGCTGAAGAAGACGATCCTTTTCGTCAGCCACGACCTGGACGAGGCCTTCCGCATCGGCAACCGCATCGCCATAATGGAGGGTGGGCGCATCATCCAGTGCGGCACGCCGCAGGAGATCGTCAAGAACCCGGCCGATCAGTACGTGGCTGACTTCGTGCAGCACATGAACCCGATCAGCATGCTGACGGCACAGGACGTGATGCAGCCCGGCCTCGGCGAAGCCGCCGGCGCCAGCGTCAGCGGTACCGCTCGCGCGGAAACGCCGCTCATCGACATCCTCGATGCATTGTCGCGCAATCCCGGCAGCATCGGCGTCGTCGAAAACGGCGCGATCATCGGCACGATCTCCTCCCAGGATATCGTCAACGGTCTGACGCAGCACCGCCGCAAAGAACAGGCTTGATCCTTCCGTCCGCTTCCGCCAGAAAAGTGGACATGAAAGATCAAGCTTCCGTTTTGAGAGACACCGACGACGACGCGCGCAAACTTGCGCGCGTTCTGCTTCGTTCCGCTCGTTATGCAGCCATTGCCGTTCTCGACCCCGACACCGGCTTCCCCTTCTCCAGCCGCGTTCTGCTCGGCACCGATATGGACGGCGTGCCCGTCATCCTGGTTTCGGGCCTTTCGACGCACACCCGCGCCTTGCAGGTCGACAAGCGTGCTTCTCTGTTGACGGGCGAACCCGGCAAGGGCGATCCGCTCGCTTATGCGCGATTGAGCACGCAATGCATCGCCGAGCCGGTCGAGCGCGACAGTGCCACACACGATCGCATCCGCACGCGCTTTCTCAACAGGCATCCGAAGGCAAAGCTCTACGTCGATTTTCCCGACTTCCGCTTTTTCCGTCTCGTGCCGCAAACCGCCAGCCTCAATGGCGGGTTCGGCCGCGCCTACATCCTGCCGGCTGACGATCTGACGATTCGTTCTCCCGCGAATGAGGCTCTCGCCGAGCGGGCAGCCGCCATAGTGCAAGAATTAATAGCCGCCGACCCCGAGTTACCAACACGCACTGCGCGCGCGCTTAAAAAACACAACGGTACCGACTGGTACATATGTGGAATCGACTGTGCAGGTTTTGACGTTATTTCGGGAGATTCCCTGCTGCGTCAGGAGTTTGGCGATATCGCACTGACCGTCGAAGCAGTTTATTCACATATATCTAACATAAAATACTCAATACCTGAAATTTAGCTATATACAATCTTGAGAGGGTCTTGATAGTTTTCGCCGTCCCCCAATTTTGGGCCGGCGCATGCGTTTTTGAAATCTGTTTCAAAGGGAAGATCATTATGGACTCAATTGATTTGAGTGAGAACGCCAACGTTGCAGCTGCATTGCTGTCAGCGATGGCGAACCCGAAGCGACTGCTTATCCTGTGCAATCTCGTCAAAGGCGAAATTCCGGTTGGCGCGCTTGCCACCGAAGTCGGCCTCAGCCAGTCGGCTCTGTCGCAGCACCTCTCAAAGCTGCGCGCCCAGAAGCTGGTGAAGACCCGCCGCGATGCCCAGACGATCTACTATTCCAGCAGCTCCGAGCAGGTTATCCGCATTCTCGAAACGCTGACCGAAATCTATGCCGCGCCGCTGCGCGCCAAGTCGGCCGCGTAACAATACGCCGGCAGCCAATTGGGTCTGCCGATAAGCCGCTCCGCCGACGAAATGGAGTGGCACTCTATTTTTCAGCACCTTTGCTATATTTTTTCGACCGGCAAATCTGATTTGTCGGTCGCCGTTTTTGTGCCCGCAAGGCGCTTTGCAAGTCTGCTTGACGCCCGGACAGTCCCTGATAATTTGACCGGGCAGTAAAAAAACCGCTTCAGCCAATACCGGGAACGGCCTCCGAAACGGCCAGGAGAACAGCATGTCCAATCGCCTCAACACCCCAAACGACCTTCGCGCCTTCTGGATGCCGTTTACGGCGAATCGGCAGTTCAAGAAGGAGCCGCGCATGTTCGTCGGCGCAAAGGACATGTACTACACGACCCATGACGGCCGTCAGGTGCTCGACGGCACCGCCGGTCTGTGGTGCGTCAATGCCGGCCACTGCCGCCCGAAGATCACCGAGGCGATCCGCGAACAGGCTGGCGAGCTTGACTATGCGCCGGCCTTCCAGCTCGGCCATCCGAAAGCCTTCGAGCTTGCGAACCGCCTCGTCGACATCGCGCCCGAGGGCATGGACCACGTTCTCTACACCAACTCGGGTTCTGAATCGGTCGAGACTGCGCTGAAGGTTGCGCTTGCCTACCATCGCGTGAAGGGCAACGGTTCGCGCTTTCGTCTCATCGGCCGCGAGCGTGGCTATCATGGCGTCAACTTCGGCGGCATCTCCGTCGGCGGCATCGTCTCCAACCGCAAGATGTTCGGCACGCTGCTGACGGGCGTCGACCACATGCCGCACACCCACCAGCCGGGCAAGAACTCGTTCACCCGCGGCCAGCCGGAGCATGGCGGCGATCTGGCGACGGAACTCGAACGCATCGTCACCCTGCACGACGCCTCGACGATCGCTGCCGTCATCGTCGAGCCGATCGCCGGCTCGACCGGCGTGCTGATCCCGCCGAAGGGCTACCTGCAGAAGCTCCGCGAAATCTGCACCAAGCACGGCATCCTGCTGATCTTCGACGAAGTCATCACCGGCTTTGGCCGCCTTGGCGCTCCGTTCGCCGCGCAGTACTACGACGTCAAGCCCGACATGATCACCACCGCAAAGGGCCTGACCAACGGCGTCATTCCGATGGGCGCGGTCTTCGTGACGTCGGAGATCCACGACGCGTTCATGAACGGCCCGGAACACATGATCGAGTTCTTCCACGGCTACACCTATTCGGGCAACCCGATCGCCTGCGCCGCAGCACTCGGCGCGCTCGACACCTACAAGGAAGAAGGGCTCCTGACCCGCGCAGCCGAGCTTTCCGACTACTGGGCCGATGCGCTGCACTCCCTGAAGGATTGCCCGAATGTCATCGACATCAGGAACACTGGCCTGATCGGCGCCATCGAACTTGATCCGATTGCCGGCGAACCGACCAAGCGGGCCTTCACCGCCTTCCTGAAGGCCTATGAGAAGGGCCTGCTGATCCGCACCACCGGAGACATCATCGCGCTCTCGCCGCCGCTGATCATCGAAAAGCACCACATCGACGAGCTTTTCGGAAAACTCCGCGAAATCCTTCAAAACAACATCTGATCGATGCGTTTCAGGGCCCGTTTTTGCCAGATCAGGCAAAAACGGGCCCTATTTCTTTATCTTCTTGCGAAATCAGCGGTAAATTCCTAAGAAACTTGCTGCGCACTCGCCGAAGCCAAACATGGCAGGCGGATGCCTCGGCCGCGCGGCTGCTCATCGTCTCTTGGCGCATCCCGCAAGGGCTGTTGTACGATCCGGGCTCACCGCGGCGGTAGTTAAATCGCGGGTTTGGAACCCACCCAAGGAGAAAGAAAATGAGTCTGAAGACTTTGTCGGCGGCCCTCGTCGCCTCGCTTGCCTTTGCGCCGCTCGCCCATGCAGACATCACCATCGGCCTCATCGCGCCGTTGACAGGACCGGTTGCCGCCTACGGCGATCAGGTGAAGAATGGCGCGCAGGCTGCTGTCGACGAGATCAACGCGAAGGGCGGCATCCTCGGCGAAAAAGTCATCCTCAAATACGCCGACGACGCTGGCGAACCGAAGCAGGGCGTTTCCGCTGCCAACCAGCTGGTCGGCGATGGCATCCGCTTCGTCGTTGGCCCCGTCACTTCAGGCGTTGCCATCCCGGCTTCCGACGTTCTCGCTGAAAACGGCGTGCTGATGGTCACCCCGACGGCAACCGCCCCTGACCTCACCAAGCGTGGCCTCGCCAACGTTCTGCGCACCTGCGGCCGCGACGACCAGCAGGCCGAAGTCGCCGCCAACTACGTTCTGAAGAACTTCAAGGACAAGCGCGTCGCGATCATCAACGACAAGGGTGCCTACGGCAAGGGTCTGGCAGACTCCTTCAAGGCGACGCTCAACGCAGGCGGCATCAAGGAAGTGCTCGACGACTCGCTGACCCCAGGCGACAAGGACTACAGCGCGCTCACCACCCGCCTGAAGGCCGAGAAGGTCGACGTCGTCTATTTCGGCGGTTACCATCCGGAAGGGGGCCTGCTCGCCCGTCAGCTGCATGACCTTTCCGTCAACGCTGTGATCATCGGCGGCGACGGCCTGTCGAACAGCGAATTCTGGAACATCGGCACCGACGCAGCCGCCGGTACGATCTTCACCAACGCCATGGACGCAACCAAGAGCCCGGACTCCAAGGCAGCTGCCGACGCGCTTGCCGCCAAGAACATCCCGGCTGAAGCCTTCACGCTCAACGCCTATGCAGCGGTCGAAGTCCTGAAGGCAGGCATCGAGAAGGCCGGCAGCGCCGAGGACTCCGAAGCCGTTGCCAAGGCGCTGAAGGGCGGCGAACCGATCTCGACCGCCATTGGCAAGCTGACCTACGGCGAAACCGGCGACCTGACCTCGCAGAGCTTCGCGCTCTACAAGTGGGAAGGTGGCAAGATCGTTCCGGCCGAATAAGCCTTCGATCTCCCGATTTCGATCGCCGGGCGTCCCTCTGGGGCGCCCGGTTTTCGTTTGTGGACCCGATAGCAAGCCGATCTCGCTTTGTCGGGCACATGGGCTATAAGTGATAAAACGCCAGCACGAGGATGCCATGACTGCCAAGCTCGAACGCCTTATCGACCAGGGAACGGGCCGCCTGCCCGCCGACATCGTTCTCAAAGGCGGACGCTTCTTCGACCTCGTGATCGGCGAGCTCGTGGCGTCTGATATCGCCATCGCCCAGGATCGCATCGTCGGCACCTGCGGCAGCTACGACGGCGACACCGAGATCGATATCTCGGGAAAGATCGTCGTACCGGGCTTCATCGACACCCATCTCCACATCGAGTCGTCACTGGTGACACCACACGAATTCGACCGCTGCGTCCTGCCCTATGGCGTCACGACCGTCATCTGCGATCCGCACGAAATTGCCAATGTGCTCGGCACCGAAGGCATTCAGTATTTCCTGGATTCGTCTCTCGAAACGATCATGGACATCCGTGTCCAGCTCTCCTCCTGCGTGCCTGCGACGCATCTGGAAACGTCGGGCGCCGATCTGCCGATCGAGCGGTTGCTTCCCTTCCGCGATCATCCAAAGGTGATCGGCCTTGCCGAATTCATGAACTTCCCGGGCGTGATCCACAAGGATCCAGTCTGCATGGCGAAGCTCGACGCCTTCCAAGGCGAGCACATTGACGGCCATGCGCCCCTGCTCTCGGGCAACGACCTCAACGGCTATCTCGCCGCCGGCATTCGCACCGAGCACGAATGCACGAGTGCCGCCGAAGCGCTAGAAAAGATCCGCAAGGGCATGCACATCCTCGTGCGCGAAGGCTCCGTGTCGAAGGACCTCGCCGCCCTGATGCCCATCATCAACGAACGCCTGTCGCCCTACATCGCCCTTTGCACCGATGATCGCAACCCGCTCGACATCGCCGAGCAAGGGCATCTCGACTACATGATCCGCACTGCGATCAAGCACGGCGTCGAGCCGCTTGCCATCTACCGCGCCGCCTCGATCTCGGCTGCCCGCGCCTTCGGCCTGCGCGATCGCGGCCTCGTTGCCCCCGGCTGGCGCGCAGACCTGGTGGTTATCGACAGCCTCGAAAACTGCCGAGCGGATCTCGTCTTTGCCGCCGGTCGTCAGGTGACCACGGAACTCTTCGCTACGCGCAAGCCTGTCGAGCCCGTCGGCCTCGACAGCGTCAAGGCCCGCCCCGTCAATGCCGCCCATTTCGGCGTGCCGGTCGCCGATGGCGAGACACCTGTCATCGGCGTCATGCCCGGCAAGATCATTACCGAGCACCGTCGCTACCGCTTGCCCGTCAAGGGTAACCAGACCGACGTCGATCTCGGCAACGACATCATCAAGGTCGCCGTCATCGAGCGCCACGGCAAGAACGGCAACCATGCCAACGGCTTCGTTCAGGGTTTCGGCCTGAAGAAGGGTGCGATCGCCTCGACCGTCGGCCATGATAGCCACAACATCTGCGTCGTCGGTGTCAGCGAGGACGACATGGCGCTCGCCGCCAATCGCCTTGGCGAGATCAAGGGCGGCTTTGTTGTCGTCGAGGATGGCAAGGTCACGGGCGAGATTGCCCTGCCCGTTGCCGGCCTGATGAGCCTCGAGCCCTACGAGACCGTGCGCGACACGCTGCATCACTTGAGAAAGGCCGCCTATGCCCTTGGAACGACTCTTGAAGAGCCGTTTCTCCAGGTCGCGTTCCTTCCGCTCCCCGTCATCCCGCACCTGAAGATCTCCGACAGGGGCATGGTGGATGTCGATCGGTTCATGCTGATCTGACACCCACCGAGTCCGGCGGCTGGACTAACCTGTCAGGCCGCCGCCCGCACCGGCCCCTCGAGCCGCTCCCAGATCCGCGACACCATCTCCCCGTCGCAATCCAGCCCGAAGAGTTCACGCAGATAGGTCGCCAGTTCACCGACCGATCCGATCTGCAAGCTCTTCGTCCCCTGAGCGTTCGATCGTTTCAGGCCACGGTTCATCAACGCGACATCCCCATCCGGCAGCCGGATGCTCATCATCAGGTTGTCGCGGAACGGCAGAGCCGACCAGAATGTGCAGAGCTGGTTGGCGCCTTCGAGATCCGCCTGCGCAAAGCGGCTTTCATCGAAGCCGAAGAGCGGAAACCATCCGTCCGGCGCCTGCCATTCCAACACCAGCTCGCCCGTCGCGTCATCCTCCCGCAAGCGGAAGATCATGCCGCCGATCAGTTGTTCGCCGGCGCGAATGGCAACCGGATCGCGCGGCCCCGGACCGCCGAAGCCTGCGTCCGCCAGCCACTCCTGCCCGTCGATCGTCACGATCCAGGCAAGATGCGCCCTGACGCCGCCGACAGGCGCGCCCATGCGAACGCGGCCGAGTATCGAGCGTGCCTCAAAGCCGAGATGCTTCAGCGCCTCGCCGAAAAGCCAGTTCAGCTGGAAGCAATAGCCGCCACGCTTCTTCTCGACCAGCTGCGTCCAGATATCGCCGGGCTGCAGGCTGGGTGCCTTGCCGAGAAAAGGATCGATGCTTTCGAAGGCGATGGCCGCAAGTTGCGCACGCTGCAGGGCAACGAGCCCTGCCTGGGTGGTTTCGGTGTGCACGAGGCCGATCCGCCTCGCATATTGGTCAAAGTCAAACATTCCTCATACCTCATCCGTTGTAACGCCAATTTCCTACAATCGACCGCCCACGACCGCTCCCTAAAAGTTTGCTAACCGACCGGCCCCTCGCCTATGCTCGCTCCGGGGACGCTGGAGGGTCGGCCGCGTGCGTTTTGATGAGGAAATCGCCGAGTTCATTGCCGGTCCGGTCATGATGGTCATCGGCACCTGCGATGGCGCCAACCAGCCGGATGTCGGCCGCGGTGTCGGCTGCCGCGTTCTTTTGGGCACTGAGGCCATCGAGGTGCTGATCTCCGGCTGGCAGTGGCCGGATACCGTTGCCAATATTCGCGAAACGGGCGAAGCCGCCTTTACCTTCGTTCGCCCATCCGACTACCGCTCGCTTCAGCTGAAGGGAGCCGCCAGCCTGCGTGAGCCGACGGCCGACGATCTGGCGCTCTGCGAACGTTACATCGCAGGCGTCACGACCGCACTCGCCGAGCAGGGTGTCCCGTCATCGATGATCGACGTCTGGCTGACGAACCGCGAGCTGGCGATAGCCAGGCTCGACGTCCGCGCCGTCTCCATCAAGACCCCCGGCAGCAGCGCCGGCTCGCTTGTCGGAGCCCAGGCATGACCGGAATCGCGCCTCGGCTTCGCGACATGGAGCGTTTTTTCGAAGGCATCGTCCCATCGATCATCGCCACCTCTTCGGCGCGGGGCATTCCCAACGTATCCTATCTCTCGCACGTGGTGCTCGTCGATGACGAGCATGTCGGCCTGTCCAACCAGTTCTTCAACACCACGCTGACGAACCTTTCCGAAAACCCGCAGGCTGCGATCCTGCTTGTCGATGGCGCGCGTGGCGGCCAGTGCCGTCTGCGCGCCGTTTACGAAGAGACCGTCTTCGACGGCCCGCTCTTCAGCCGCGTTTCGACCCAGCTCGACGCGACCAGCGCCCAGGTAGGAATGGCGGGCATCATGCGGCTGCGCGGCGTCGATATCTTCCGGGTGCTCGATATCACGGTATACCCCTCGCCCGTGGCCGCGCCGATCGAGCCGGTCGCGAGCGAACCGCTTCTCGAAGCAAGCGCGAGCCTGGCAATGACGCTGGCCGGTCTTCCTGGGCAGGTCGACGCGGCGCTTGACGCAACGCTGGAATGGATGCGCGACACGCTCGCATGCGGCCAGGCAGCGATATTCCTCGCCGACGAAAACACCGGCCATCTGGCCACCGCCGGCAGCCTCGGATACGAGCGCTCGGGTGTCGGCTCGGAAATTCCCTTCGGCGACGGCGTATTCGGCAGCGCCGCCCGCGAACGACAGATCGTCAAGATCAGCGACCTTAGCCGCGCCCGCCGCTACAGCGCCGCCGTGAAAGCCTCGGCCGGTAATGAAAACCTCACCCGCACCATCGCCCCGCCGATGGATGCCGAGACGATGAGCCAGATCGCCGTGCCGATGGTGGCCGGCGGTCGCCTGGTGGGCGTTCTCGGCGCCGAAAGCCGTCAGCGGCTTGCCTTCAGCGTCGTTCACGAGGCCGCACTGACGCTCGCCGCTCAGCATCTGGCCGCCTTCATCGCGCTGTCGGAAGCCTCGCCCGAGGACCAGCGACCGATCCCGCCCGCCTCGCCGCCGGACCGAAGCGCCCGCCGGATCGATATCCGATACTTCGCCTTCGACGACAGCATCTTCATCGCCGGGGATTACATCATCAAGGGCATCGCGGGCCGCCTGCTGAACCACATGCTGAAAACCCACGCGGAAACCGGCCGCACCGGCTTCACAAACCGCGAGCTGCGGCTTTCCACATCGCTCAAGCTTCCCGAATTCAAGGACAATCTCGAAACCCGGCTGCTGCTCCTGCGCCGCCGCCTTGCCGACAAGGCCTCGCCCATCCAGCTGGTACCGACCGGACGCGGACAGTTCTCGCTGGAATTCGACGGGCGCCCGGCCTTCATCGCTGAAACGGAAGAGGACGGGCGCTAGTTAGCTCACATCCGCGCGCAGAACGCGTCCAGCGCTTTCAGCTTCACCACGCCCTTTTCCACCCGGGGAATGAAGCCCGGTAGCTCGACGGGCCGTGCATTCGCAAAGCCATCGGGCAGCGTGAAATCCTGGGCGCCCCGCGTCAGATTGAAGACGAACAGAAGCGTCTCGCTTCCACTGGTGCGCGTAAAGGCGAGAAGGTCTTGATTGGTCCCGATGAACTCCATCGTGCCATCAAGCAACGCCGGATGGTTCTTGCGGAATTCGAGCGTCTGCCGGTAGTGGTTCAGCACGGAATGCGGATCGCTCTCCTGGGTATCGACGGACAATGCTGCCTGCTCGTAAGGCACCGGCAGCCAGGATTTTTCGGCCGTGGTAAAGCCGGCGTGCGCCTTCGCAGCCTCCCAGGGCATCGGCGTACGGCATCCGTCCCGTCCCTTGAAGGCCGGCCAGAAGCGGATGCCGTAGGGATCACGAAGATCCTCGAAGGCAAGCTCCGCCTCCGGAAGACCAAGCTCCTCGCCCTGATAGAGGCAGATCGAACCGCGCAGGGCCGCCAGCACCGACATGGCGAGCTTGGCAACGACCGGTCGCTCCTCCGGGGTCTTGGCAAAACGGCTCACGTGACGGTTGACGTCGTGGTTCGAGAACGCCCAGCAGACCCAGCCATCGGCAACCGACTTCTGGAAGGCATCGACGCAGCTTCGGATATGGGTAGCGGTAAACTCCGGTCCGAGCAGGTCGAAGGTGTAGCACATGTTCAGCTTGTCGCCGCCGGCGGTATAGGCGGCGACCGTCTTCAGCGAGCGTGCTCCGTCGCCAACCTCCCCGACCGTCGCGCGTGCTTCGTAGCGGTCGAGCAGCGCCCGGAAGCGCTGGAGGAATGCGATATTCTCCGGCTGCGTCTTGTCATAGAGGTGGTTCTGCATGCCGTAGGGATTGGTGTCAGGCGCATCAAGGCCTCCGTCGCTCGCATCGGGAGCATGCGGTGGATTGTCTCGAAGCAGCTTGTCGCAGAAGTAATAGTTCACCGTATCGAGGCGGAAGCCGTCGACGCCACGGTCGAGCCAGAACTTCACGGTGGCGAGCACGGCGTCCTGAACCTCGGCACTGTGGAAATTGAGATCCGGTTGCGATGTGAGGAAGTTGTGCTGGTAATATTGCCGGCGAACGCCGTCCCATTCCCATCCCGGCCCACCGAAGATCGAGAGCCAGTTGTTGGGCGCCGTGCCATCCGGTTTCGGATCTGCCCACACATACCAGTCCGCCTTGGGATTGGTGCGGCTAGAGCGGCTTTCGACAAACCACGGATGAACGTCGGCCGTATGCGAGATTACTTGGTCGATGACAATCCTGATACCGAGGCCGTGCGCCGTCGCCATCATCTCGTCGAAGTCATCAAGCGTGCCGAAGATCGGGTCGACGTCGCAATAGTCGGAAACGTCGTAACCCATGTCGGCCATCGGCGACTTGAAGAACGGTGAGAGCCAGATCGCATCGACGCCGAGACTGGCGATGTAAGGTAATTTCCGGGTGATGCCCTTCAGGTCGCCGAGACCGTCTCCGTTCGTATCCTGAAAGGAACGAGGGTAGACCTGATAGATAACCGCGCCCCGCCACCAGTCTGCCGTCTTGCCCGCAACCGCCACATTCATCTCCCGCATCTCAAATCAGGCCAAGACTAAAGCGGGCTGGATAAAAAACAACCGTCGGCAAACACCCGTCGAGCGGTCGGACTCTCTTTCCTGTCTCTATAGAGACGGCACGGAAGCGCGTTTCCCTATCTCGGCGACCAACTAAAGCCGCAGGTCGCGGCGCGCGGCGCTTGTCAGCAATCGGCTCTCCGCGTATCAGCAAACTGGGAAAATACAGGGAGGCTTTCTGTGAGCGGGCGTTTTCTATCGATCGGTGAATGCATGGTGGAGCTTTCGCAGGCGGGAGCTGGCCTGCTGCGCAAGGGCTTCGCCGGTGACACCCTGAATACCGCCTGGTATGCCCGCGCCTGCCTGCCGCCATCATGGTCCGTCGATTATTTCACCGCTCTCGGCGATGATGCCATGTCCGACGAGATGGTAGCCTTCTTCAAGCAGGCGGGAATCGGTACCGACAGCATCCGCCGCATCAAGGGCAAGGCGCCGGGGCTCTACATGATCAGCCTCAAGGACGGCGAACGCTCCTTCAGTTACTGGCGGGACAGCTCCGCCGCCCGCCAGCTTGCGTCGGATCCGGACGCCCTACGTCGAGCGATCGAGGCCAGCGACGTCGTCTACTTTTCCGGCATCACGCTCGCCATCCTGCCGCGGGACGATGTTGATACGCTTCTGTCCGAAGTGCGCCGCGCCAAGGCCGCCGGCAAGATCGTTGCCTTCGACCCCAATATCCGCCCCCGTCTCTGGGCGAGCTACGACGCCATGCATACGACGATCGGCGAAGGCGCTCGGGCCTCAACCCTCGTCATGCCCGGTTTCGACGACGAAGCGGCCCATTTCGGTGACGCCTCGATCGACGCGACGATCCAGCGCTACCGTGCGCTTGGTGCCAACCATGTTCTTGTCAAGAACGGCGCGGACGGTGCAACGCTGAACTTTGCCGGCGAGCAAACCTTCGTACCGGCAGAGAAGGTCGAGGTGGTCGTCGACACAACCAGCGCCGGCGACAGCTTCAACGGCGCCTTCCTTGCCCGCTATCTTGAAACTCAGGATGCTGTCGCTGCGGCGCGCTTTGCCGCCAGGATCGCCGCCCGCGTGGTCAGCGAACACGGCGCCCTTGTCGCGAAAGAGAAGCTGCAGGTCGAGCAGGCCTGACGCGATCGGCTTGTGCCGCATTCTCGGGGATCAAACGGGCTGTAATATTTCCATCATCTGACGCCGCCACAATAAGCGTTGCGGGAATCGCTTGTCCGGCGTCCGCACGGAAGTGAGCGCCGCCGTCCAACTGCCCGGCGCGGATGGAAGTCGGGTCATGCTGCAGCGGCTGTCGAACGTTGAAGATGAAGATATCGGTGGCGCCTTGCCGCTCGGGAAGCCGGAACGCCTCGTGATCGTCACGGATGCCTGGCATCCGCAGGTCAACGGCGTCGTCCGCTCCATCGAGAACACCAACCGCGAGCTCGCCAAGCTCGGCGTCGAAGTGGCGATGGTGACACCTCAGGGTTTCCGAAGCGTACCCTGCCCCACCTATCCCGAGATCCGGCTCTCGATCGCGACATATGGGCAGGTCGCCCGGCAAATCCGTCAGCACAACCCGTCATACGTTCATATCGCGACGGAAGGCCCGCTCGGCCTGACCGCGCGGCGCTGGTGCCTGAAGAACCGCATGCCGTTCTCGACCAGCTACCACACCCGCTTTCCGGAATATGTCGCTGCCCGCCTGCCTATCCCGAAAAGCTGGCTCTACAGCTTCGTACGATGGTTTCACAACTCCGGCGCCGGCTGCATGGTGGCAACGCCAAGCCTTGCGCGCGAGCTGTCGGACAAGGGCATCCGCAATCTCGTGCCGTGGAGCCGCGGCATCGACGCCAATCAGTTCCACCCGACGGCGCTGGAGGATCGTCCCTTCGGCCTGCAACGGCCGGTCTTCATGACGGTCGGTCGTGTCGCCCTGGAGAAGAACCTACCGGCCTTCCTCGACCTCGATCTTCCGGGCTCCAAGGTCGTGGTCGGAGACGGCCCTGCTCGCGCCGAGCTTGAAAAGCGTCACCCCGACGTACTCTTCACCGGGTTGAAATTCGGCGAGGAACTGGCAAGGATCTATGCCCAGGCCGACGTCTTCGTCTTTCCGTCACTGACCGACACGTTCGGCAACACCATCCTCGAGGCGCTGGCCTCGGGCGTGCCGGTCGCCGCCTATCCGGTCACCGGCCCTCTCGACATCATCGGCGAGGACAGCGACGTCGGCGCCCTCGATGAAGACCTGCGGGCAGCCTGCCTCGCGGCCCTTGCCTGCTCACGCGAGAAGGCACGCGAACTGGCCGTCCAGTATTCCTGGGAGGCCGCCACGCAGCAATTCATCAACAACATCCGGGCCGCCAACGGCGTCATCACGCCGAAATGGAAGAAGGCCTGGCAGTTCGCCAAGACGCTGCCACGCGCTCGCAAGCCCGCCTGAACCGCTGCAACCGCATCGTGGCAGGCAGCGACGCTGCCCGCCATCTCAAGCCGCGATCAGGACGACATTCCCAATGCCGGTTCGGTTCGCTCACGCGGCAGAGCCGGGAAAGCAAGCGCTATTGCCGCAGCCGCAAGGCCGACCATCGCCGAGCCGATGAAGAGCCAGGAATAGTTGGCGAAGGTATCGAAGATCCAGCCGCCGATCAGCGGGCCGAACGCCATGCCGAGACTGGAGAGCATCGTCGCCGCGCCGAATACCGTACCGAGGATCCGTGGCCCGAAATACTCGCGCGCCAGCACCGCATAGAGCGGCATGACCCCGCCATAGGCACTGCCGAAAATGACCGCCAGCGCATAGAATTCGCCAAGGCTGCTGACGAAGAGGTAGGCGGCCAGCGCACAGGCCTGCACGAGCAAGCCGGCGACGATCACAGGCTTGACGCCGACCCTGTCGGCGAGCCCGCCATAGAGCAAGCGCCCTCCAAGCCCGGCAAGCCCCTCAACGCTGTAGATACTGACCGCCGCCATCGGCGCCACGCCACAGATCGTCGCATAGTTCACCATGTGGAAAATCGGGCCCGAATGCGCTGCACAGCAGGCAAAGAAGGTGAGCCCGAGCACCAGGAACTGTGGAGAGCGGAAAACGGCGGACAGAGCAGGCTTCGAACCGTTGGCAGCCGTCCCCGGTTCTTGCTCCGCACCCTCGGCCGGCGCTTGTCGCACCAGCAGAGCGGCGGGCAGCAAGAGCACCCAGACCGAGATGCCGATGATCAGCATGGCCGGACGCCAGTCATAGGCCGAAATCAGCCAGCGGGCTGCCGGCGAGATGGTCATCGGCGCAACGCCCATGCCCGCTGAAACGAGCGAAACCGCCAGGCTGCGGTTGCGATCGAACCAGGCGATGGTGGCTGAGATCATTGGCGCAAAGAACGTGCTTGCCGCGATGCCAACGAGGACACCATAGGTCAATTGGAACTGCAGCAACGTCGTTGCCCGGCTGGAGAGAATGAGCGCCAGGCCCAGCAGGACGGCGCCGACGAAGACGACCGGGCGCGGACCGAAGCGATCGCTCGCCGCGCCCCAGACGAAGCCCCCGATCCCCATCACGATGAAATTCAGCGTCATCGCGCTCGCGATCCCGACATGCGACCATCCGGTTGCCGTCGCGATAGGCTCCTGAAAGATCGCCAGCGAGAACATCGCGCCGAGCGCGACGCATGTCATCAACGCACCCGCGCCGACGATCACCCACCCATAAGACACGCGCATGATGCAGACCCTCCTTGTCGCTCACACCAAAACGAATGCTCGCCGTCTCTCAAGCGCTTGCGGCATTCGCTACTAGGACGTCTGTGCTCCCGCCTTTTCGACATCCGCGCATTTATTTTTCTGAACAGTAACGCCACGGCCCGCAAGTAAATCGTTTAACCGCGGCCAAGATGCGACAGGCTCGATATATCGAGATACTACTATTAGACAAAGTAAATCCTCCGTGGAATTCTTTGAAGAATAGATTCGGAGGCATGATGGCCGCGGAGCGGTATTTATACGATTCCAAGTCGCACAAGGCGGTCATGTACCAGGCCGGCGAACATCTGTTTTCGCTATCCGGAAGTAAGGCCCAGCACTGGATATCGGGAGACTACATCTTTTCCATGGAAACCCAGGCGATAAGCTTCTGGATTCTTGGAAACGACGTCTACGGCCACGTCGGAAACGGCGAACTCACCCGCGAACCGATTTATTACTTCGACGGCTGAAACAGCCCATCCTGATAGCTGAAGAAGCAGAGTGCGGACGCAGCCTTGGGCTGCACCCGATCCTTTACTTGGCCGGCTGGGGCTTGCGTCGTCCGCCGCTCTTGGATTCGTACGGATTGTCCTTTTCCCGATACATGATCCGGATTGGCACGCCGGGCATGTTGAAATCCGTGCGCAGGCTGTTCACCAGATAGCGCGTATAGGATTCCGGCAGCGCGTCTGCGCGGGTGCAGGAGATCATGAAAGCCGGCGGGCGGGCCTTGACCTGTGTCATGTACTTCAGCTTCAGGCGACGGCCGGAGACGGCCGGCGGCGGATGCTGCGTCGTGATCGAATCCAGCCAGCGGTTCAGCTTGGAGGTCGACACGCGACGGTTCCACGTCATGTCGGTATCGATGATCGACTGCATCAGCTTGTCGAGCCCGCGTCCCGTCTGGCCGGAGATCGGCACGGCGCGAATGCCGCGCGCCTGCGGCAGCAGCCGCTCGGTCTTTTCGCGCAGATCCGCAAGCAGCGCCTGCGGCTCGTCAATCAGGTCCCACTTATTGAAGGCGAGAACGGCGGCGCGTCCCTCGCGGACCACCAGATCCACCAGCTGCAGGTCCTGCTTCTCGAAGGGAATGGTCGCGTCGAACACGATGACGACAGTTTCAGCGAAGCGGATGGAGCGAAGCGAGTCGGCGACCGACAGCTTCTCAAGCTTCTCAGTCACGCGCGCCTTGCGGCGCATGCCGGCCGTGTCGAACATCTTGATGGTGCGGCCGTGCCAGTCCCACTCGACGGAAATGCTGTCGCGGGTAATGCCGGCCTCGGGACCGGTCAGCAGCCGGTCCTCGCCGAGGAAGCGGTTGATCAGCGTCGACTTGCCGGCATTCGGGCGACCGATGATCGCCACGCGCAGCGGCTTGGTGTCGTCGTATTCGGGCTCGTAGTCCTCGTCCTCTTCCATCTCGCGGGGAAGACTGACGTTGGTCTCGGCGACATCTTCTTTCGGCGGATAAGCGCGCTCCTTGCCGATCGCATCGACAATCGCATCACGCAGATCGAGCATGCCCTGCCCGTGTTCGGCCGAAATCGGCACCGGCTCGCCGAGCCCCAGCGTATAGGCATCGTAGAATCCGCCATCAGAGCCCTTGGCTTCCGACTTGTTGGCGACGAGCACGACAGGCTTGCCGCGGCGGCGCAGCATCTCTGCCAGTTCCTTGTCGACAGGCGTCAGGCCAAACTTGGCATCGACAACGAAGAGCGAGATATCGGCCTCGTCGATCGCCGCTTCCGTCTGGGCGCGCATGCGGCCCTGCAGGCTCTCGGCTTCGGCCTTCTCGAGACCGGCTGTATCGATGATGGTGAAGTGCAAACCCATGAGGCGCGCATCGCCGGGACGGCGGTCGCGGGTAACACCTGGCGTATCATCGACGAGCGCCAGCTTCTTTCCAACCAGACGGTTGAAAAGCGTCGACTTGCCGACGTTCGGGCGACCGACGATGGCGACCGTGAAGCTCATTGAAATTCCTTACATTCAGCCCTGTGCGGCGGGCGCCTTGCCGGATGCGGTGATGTTATCAAGCATCATCTGGGCACGATTGGCAACATTGCGCGGGCTCTGCGCGTCGTCTGCGATCGCCTGGTACCACTGGCGTGCCTGCGCCATGTTGCCTGCCTTGTAGGCGGCAAGGCCGAGCGCTTCGCGAGCCGAGTGACGGAAGGCATTGCCGGGAACTGCCATTTCCTCGACATGCGCCGACACCTGCTCATAGGTGCCGCCTTCGATCAGCAGCCAGCCGGCGCGCATCTTGGCGGCATCGCGAACAGCTGCCGGAGCGGCATTGTCCTTGCCGATGACATCGAAGGCTGCAACGGCACCCGCCGTGTCGCCCTTCTGGGCGAGAACGCTTGCGGCACGCAGGCGCGCGAGGATCGGATAGGCGCCGTGGCCTTCCTTCTCCAGCGTCTCGAGCGCGGCCAGCGCTTCGTCATTCTTGTTTTCATCGGCAAGCTTCATGGCGGCGATGAATTTGTCGCCGGTGCCGGAAGACTGATTGTCGTCCCAGTATTCATAGACCTTGTAGCCGATGGTACCGAGGACGATCAGGACGGCGAGCGCAATCAGGTAACGGCCGAACCGGCGCCATGCGCCCTTCACCTGATCGGACCGCAGTTCCTCATTGACTTCACGAATGAAGCTGTCGTCGTTGAATGCCATTCTCGTCTCCGGCCGCGGATATGCTTCGGCATGCGGGTTGCACGCACATTATCGGGGCCTTCTACCCCATTTTTCAGCAGTTGTAAGGGGGATTGGAAAGATTCGTCACATAACGATTGGAGCTACCCCGATCAACAGCTCGTGCAGTTTGAACGTGATGAGCGCCCAGGCCACGATGCCGATGATAACGGCGTAGAGATCGTACTTGCCGGATACGAAGGGACGAAGCGTAAGTTCGCCGGCACGCTGGCGACGCTTCAGCGCAATGCGCAGGATGACACCCCATGCCAGAAAGGCGCCGAACAGCAGCACCGAAGAGGTCTCGCCATTGGCAAGCAGGTGCGAGAAAGCCCAAATCTTCACCGACAGCACCATCGGATGCTTCGTCTTGACCGCGATGTGCCCCGCCGGCAGCAGCGAGGCGACCAGACAGATCACGGCGATCAGCATCAGGGTAATAGTGATATGCGCCATCCAGACCGGTGGCGTGTAGAGCATGCCCGTGACCTGACGGGCCTGGCCGAAGCCGTAGATCAGCAGGACAAGCGAGAGGATGCTGACGACGGAATAGGCGGCCTTCCATCCATTTTCGCCGAGACTGTTGATCAGCGACTGCCGAAGACCCGGCGCGATGACGCGGATCAGATGCAGGCCGAGGAAAATGATGATGCCGACGATGAGCAATGCCATGGCGATCTCCTGTGCGTTTTCCGAGACTTAGTCAAAGCGACACAAAAACGCCAGCGTCACCGCAGCTTCGCCGCATTTCTGTAACAGGAAAGCCGCAAACAAATTGTCGCGGTGCCCCATGTTTCGCTCTTTCCTCAAAGCATCCTTCGCCCTTTCCCTGCTCGTCCCAGGCGTGGCGGCGGCGAACGACCAGCCAAAGCAGCTGGTGATCATCTCGTTCGATGGCGCCCATGACAACGCGCTCTGGCAGAAGAGCCGCGAGATGGCGGCAAGGAACGGCGCCCATTTCACCTATTTCCTCTCCTGCACCTTCCTGATGAACCAGGCCGCCAAGAAGGCCTATCAGGCGCCGCACCAGAAGCTCGGCAAATCCAATGTCGGCTTTGCGCAAAGCGACGACGAAATTCGCGAGCGGCTCGGCAACATCTGGCACGCCCATCTTGAGGGACACGACATCTCGAGCCACGCCTGCGGCCATTTCGACGGCCGCCAGTGGAGCGAGGCTGACTGGAGCAAGGAGTTTACGACCTTTCGCGCCACGCTGAAAAATGCCTGGAAGAGCGTCGACCTCGAAGAGCCTAAGGGCTGGCAGGATCTGGTCGACCACGGCATCCACGGATTCCGCGCGCCCTATCTCTCGGCAACGCCCGGCGCCGATATGATCTCCGCCGAGAAGAAGGCCGGCTTCACCTATGACGCGAGCCTGGTGACGAAGGGCCCGGCCATGCCGGTCGAGGAAGCAGGCATCGTTCGCTTCGGCCTGCCGCTGATCCCCGAAGGCCCGCGCGAAAAGCCGATCATCGGCATGGACTACAACCTCTTCGTCCGCCACTCCAACGGCACAGAGGACAAGGTGGATTCGAAGGCGTTCGAAGAGCGCTCCTATGCCGCATTCAAGGAAGCCTTCGACAAGCAGTACACCGGCGACCGCATTCCGCTGCAGCTCGGCTTCCACTTCGTCGAGATGAACGGCGGCGCTTACTGGCGCGCGCTCGACCGGCTGGTCAGCGACGTCTGCCACCGCGCCGACGTCGCCTGCGTCAGCTATTCGGAAGCGATCCCCATGATCGAGGCACGCGGCAAGTTGCAGCCGCAGGCGCAGGCTTCAGGCCTTTAGGCCCCACCGGGCAGCCTCTCCGGAGGGAACCCGAGGCCGATACCAGACCTGCCACCTTGAGCAACGATTGCCTCACCGCAGCTGCGGATCGGGAAACTTCCAGCTGCCATCCAGCACTTGCGGCTGCGGCCGATAGAGCCGAACGGTGTAGTTCCAGCCGGGCTCGATGGGCAGGCAGTTTTGCACCTTGCCATCGCAATCGCCGAACTGGACGTCTATGGAACCGTCTCCGGCCTTGGTGGCCGTTAGATTGTTGATCGAATAGGCATTCTGCTTGTTGGGCGTGAAGAAGCCTTTGGCATTGTAACGACTGATCGACCAGAAGCCATCAACCGGAACGCTTGAGGGAACGTGAAGCGTATACACGGTCTTTCCGTCGTTCTTCGATGGCGTAAAGGCGATATAGGTTGCTTCGCTGTCGGGATTGCCGCCCCAACCGGCAGCAGCCCCGATGAGGTGATGGACGGGATCGACCTGTTCCTTGCTGCCGAACGCCCGATTAAAGCCGCTCATGGTCGATGCAAGTTCCAGAAGCGCACTACGCACCGTGTCCTGGCTGGCCTTGTCCCAGACCGGTAACTCCAGCTTGCCGGGACCACCTGGCTGATCCACCTTGACGGCATCCTGAAGCTTGTGCACCTCGTCGGAATCGCCGGCCTTGCCGGGATCGATCAAGGTCCGGACAGCTGCAAGGACGTATCGTGTGCCAACGCCGTCGCGCGTCAGGGTATGACTTCCGGCGCCGTGAAAGACACCGGTAACGTAGTGATCCTCGTTCACCACCATCAACGACATGAAGCGATTTCCAGCATCCGGCATGGTGATCGTCACCGGGCCGGCATCGAGATCGAAAACCCCGCTCGAATAGAGCGTATCGCGATTGCCCCGAACCACGGTCTGATGAGCGACGTCGAATGGATCGCGACGATGGAAGAGTTTCCCAAGGCCGGCCTCCTTGGCCGAAACCGTGAAATACATGTCCGTTTCCGCGCGCACGAAGTTATCGGGCGTCACCTTGATGGCATCGGCGGCAGCAGCTGCGCCGGCTATCAGCAAAAGGCTTGCGAGCAGTGTCTTTTGAACTCTCATTCTTCATCCCCATTCGTGCCGCATATCGACTGTTGAGACGCAATCCGTCGAAGCTGGTGAACGATGCCTTGAGGCGTCGCCTGTGGGAAGTACGTTACTGTAACCGCAGATCGTTACCGGCCGTAACAGTGGAGCCGCTGCTGCGGCGAACGGGATGAAAAGTCGAACGTTGCCGCACTCGGGAATGGAGAATACGTGGCGGGCCTGAAGCTGAAACAGCAGCGACCCTCCACATACCCGGTTTCAACATGCCTGACGCCTCCGTCGGCATCTTCTCCTTGGGCAGGAGGCCTTCGACAACCAGTACACCGGCAATCGCATTCCGCTGCAGCTCGGCTTCCACTTCGTCGAGATGAACGGTGGCGCCTACTGGCGCGCACTTGACCGGCTGGTCAGCGACGTCTGCCATCGCGCCGACGTCGCCTGCGAGCTATTCGGAAGCGATCCCGATCATCGAGGCACGCGGCAAACTGCAGCCGCAGGCGCAGGCCTTGGGGCTGTAATCGCGCCCGGAGTGATGGCTCTCTCGAGGCCGCTCCCGGCTGTGGAGTTCATCAAATTCCATGCAGCCTCGGTTGCCAAGCACGGCCGCGCCGCCAAAGTGATACGCATCGCCGCATGATGCCAAGCGCTCCTGCAACCACACATGCTACGCAGAGGTTTGCGTCGGAGGGCCTTCGGAGATGGCATGCTCGCTGAGATCAAGACCACGCGCCGCATCGACGAGGTGCTTCAGTTGTCCGATGTTTCGAACGCCCTGCTGATACAGTTCGATTGTGATCGCAGCGATCCGGGTTGCCTCCTCGGAGCCCTGCTCTATTCCGAATTCGGCGCAGATGGCGTCCAAGACCAGGCGGCATCGGCGCAGATCGTCGCAATCCAGTGGCTCATTATGGCGGCTGAAGTACCTGCGAGACATCACAACATCCTTTATGCTGTTGCCTTCGCTAAAGGGCCCCGCTCAAAAAGCGGGGCAAGCGTTGGGACTTTGGAAGGGTCGAGGCGAGCAGCCTCTAGCTCCTAAATGCAAGCAGGTTCTATTTGTTCCAGAGCGAGACGGGCCGGACCGCTTAGATGTCATCGCCTGCTCCTTTGGGCGCGAAGCGACAGCCGTCGATATTGGGGCAGCAGTCTATTGTGGCGTCCCGTTGACAGCTAAACGTCAGGTCTATCCGCTGCGCCGAGCCACTGCTCGATAGCGGAGGAAGCGTCGGCCGAGCTTCTGATCCGCCAAACTCGGAGTCCCGGGGTCGCGGCAAGTTGTGTCGAAATCTTCGTTCGAAAGCCGGCCCGGTTCTTCAGACTGCGCATGGCGAAGTTGTATTGCTCCCATGGCCAGTCGATGTTGCCCTGCGGCAGTTCCGGACGAGTTCTCCCGATATTGCGCAATGGCCTGACAATCAGTCGCCAAGCCCTGAGCCATTCTGGAGGGTCCAGCCACATGAGGCTGTCGGCATGATCGATCGCGAAGGGAAGCAAGCTCGGACCGCCCTCGATAATCCAGCTGTCCTTTTGGAGGGCTTCATACAAATCGGCTTCAATCAAGGCTCGAGGACGTTGCCGCCAATTGGTGGTGAGCTTCACTGCATCGAAAGAAACAGCCGGCACATCCGGGCGTGCCGCCGCCAACCGCGCGGCCAAGTGGCTTTTGCCAGCCCCGTTTGGGCCGATTATGATCAACTTCCGCAGCATCATTGTCCTACATAGAAGATCCAGCTTGGCGGCCGCAAACTAGCCGGTTGCGACGACACCGCAATGACCGCCTCTGGCAGGAGGCAGCCGTGATTGATGACACCAACTACCGAAACGGTGCAGGATAGCTATCCTGCACCGTCTTCGATGAGGCGCGAAATCGTGCTGCGTCCCAGTTCGCTCATGATGTGGTTCGTGCCCTCGTAGTACCAGACCAGACCCATCGCCTGCACGAATGCCCATGCAGCACCTCGCCGCCATTCAAGATCGTCGGTTTGCAGAGCCTCGCGAAAGATAGCTCGCGTCTCCCGATCGAGCAGATGCCATCCGGCGACGAGATCGAGCGACGGATCGGCGGGAGCAAAATCTCCGGTGTCGAGCACTCCAACCAACCTCTCTCCCTCAACCAGTAGATTCGAAGGAATAAGGTCCTTATGGCTCATCACCTCCCGACCTGAAGACGGCAATTCGCGAAGCCCACTCCACATGCGGCGCAGTCGTTCAACATCCAGAAGGTGCCGGCTCTTTGAGAAACACACTTCCATCCACCCGTCATGGGCGGCGAGAGCGCCGCCTCTACCTTGGCCGTCGAACGTCCGCCCATTGAGATCGGTCGTGCGAAGTTCGGCGATCAGCCGACAAAGGTCGAGTGCAAAAACGGATGAGTTGGCTAGCGCGGTCGGCGTGGCGACTTGCCCGTCGATCCACGTCTGCACGAGCCATGGCAGCGGATACCCAGAACCGGGCCGCCCGACACCGACCGGCTGCGGACTTGGAGAGGGGCAACATTTGTGAAACTCCGCGCTCCGCTTGGTTTCTGTTTCCAGCATCCGGGCACATTCGGCGGGGTCCATCATCCGCAAGGGAAAGCGAGCCGCGTGCCGATCGCCAATTCGGAAGATCGCGTTTACGGTGCCCGCCGTGTCCAGTTCGATGATCTCTTCGGCTCGAAACTGCGGGAACTGATCAGCAATGAGGTCACGCGCGTGTCCGGCATTGATGTTTATCTGATCACTGTGCATCCGCGGCTCTTTTCAGTCTGACTTGCTGTCCAACCGACAACTTTCACAGCCATATCCAGATTTCTCTTAAGATGTGCCAACGTTGCCCCATGCGCCAAAGCCTAAGGCTCAAACCCTGGAATAGCGCTGCACGACGTCCTCGGAAGACCACCTTGCCGCGTTATCTCGAAAATCTATCGATAATGGCTATCAGCACAAAGGCGGAAACCGATAGGCCCATACTGCCGAACATTGCTGCTCGCAGCCGCTTGAGTCGACTATCAATGAAGAAAGACGTGGCACGAGAGAATTGGCGCCCCTTACGCTCTCCCCAAGGAAGGCTACCCTCCCCCGCAAGGGTTGAAAGTGATTTGGTGTGCCTGAGTATAAGGGCATTAGTGATGATGCCACTTATCACGCCCAGGGCGACAAGAACCATCAGAACGCAGAGGAGCATTTGAATGGCGGGCGTTTGTTCTTCTAAGCGCATGATAGTGCCACCTCATCGGAAAACATCTGAGCATTGCAACTTTTTGACTAAGCCACAACCACCAAGCTGCTGTCTCCAATTGATGCAAAGCGGTCGGCCAGCGGCGCAATGCCAAGGAGGCATCGCGAACGATGCCTCCCCTACTATGCGGTGACCGCCAGGCCCCGACTACCCGCCACCAACTCCGCCTTGCCGCAGCCGCGACAGATATTCCGAACGGTCGAACGGATTGGCACTCACACGGGCTCGCGTCGGTCGTGTTCCCGGGAGTGAAGCATGGTGATCGAAGGCGGTTTCCATGACGCCCGCACCACTTGAAAGCCCCGGCAATTGCTGGCGGATGCCTTGCACTCTGGCCGAGGGCATCACCCCCTCCAGCCGGGCGATGCTGCCATCGATCCCGGTTGCCTGCACCGCCGCTCCCGACTTCGACAAAATCACATGGAGTGCCGGGAGCGCAGCAACCGGAACCTCGAGCTGAAATCGCTCGAACGGTTCGCAAATAACCGTCCCCGCCCCGACAAGAGCGGTGGCCAGCACAAGCGGCGTCAGGCCGCGAAAATCGGCTGCCGTGCTTGAAGGCGAGCTGTGCTTCAAGGCGGTGACCGCCACATGGCAATCGATCACATGCCAGCCGGACAAGCCTGCCTTCAGTGTTTCCGACACCGCCTCCTCGACAGCGCGGTAGAAACTGACGGGCATCTGCCCGACATCCACTTCCAGTGCGAAGGTGTTGCCGGAGCCTTCCGGCCTCGGCTCGATGCGCAGGCCGACAGTGGCCAGGAATGGGTTGGGCTCCTTGAAGATGACCTCGATCCCTTCCCCGATGCCCACAGGTCGTTCAACATGGATGACAGTGCTTTCCTCGAATCGCGCGTCCACGCCGAAATCGTGCAGCAGCGTCGCCTGGATCACCTCCTTCTGTACCTCCCCATAAAGCGAAAGAAACATGTCGCTGGCATCGGCGCTGGTGCGCAGATTGATCAGCGGGTCCTGCTCTGACAATTGCTGCAGGGCAGTCCAGAGCGCGCCGTTTTCGGATGGCTTGGCGGAAAGGATGCGCGTTTCCAGAGTTGGAGCGGCAAACTGCGGCTCATGCGGCCGCCCGCCTGCCGTTCCGAACCGATCCCCGACCCTCGCTGCCGGCAACCCGCTGACCTTGACGATCTGGCCCGCGTGCGCCTCCCCCTGCTTCCTCAGCGCACCGTCATCGAAGACCTGAATGCGCGTGACCTTGCCGACACCGCCAGGCAATTCGATCTGGCCTCGCTCCAGGAGCGTCCCGGCGGTCAGGTTGAGATAGGCGATCTTCTCACCGCCCCATCCTCGCTCGATCTTGAAAACGCTGCCGGCAAGCGGAGCTTCGATATTCGGCATTCGGCACGGCAGCATGTGTTCCATGGCGTTTATCAGGTCAGCGATACCTTCGCCGGTCATCGCCACTCCACAATATGCCGGGTGCAGGAGACCCGCGGCCACTTGATCCGCAAGTGCGGAACGAAGCCGACTGCTGTCGATCCCGTCGGACGCCAGAACATAATCTTCCAGCAGCGCATCGTCATGGGCTGCGAGCCCCTCGCAGATCGTCGAGAGACCGGGATCGCGGCTGAGATCAACAGGCGTGACGACCGCATTCCTGCTACCCGCATTGCGCACGCTCGACATTGCGAGCGTGCGGGTTCCGAGCTTGCTTTCGATATCGGTAAGCAGCTCCTCATAGCGGGCACCCGCTCGATCGATCTTGTTGATGAAAAACACGAACGGGATAGCGAGCCGCTTCAAAGCCCGCACCAGCACGCGGGTTTGCGCCTGCACGCCCTCCACCGCGGAAACGACGACGACCGCGGCGTCGAGCATTCGCAGCACGCGCTCGACTTCGGCGATGAAATCCGGATGTCCGGGCGTGTCGATCAGGTTGACAGCGAGGTCGCCGATCCGAAACGACACGACGGCCGCGGCAATCGTGATTCCGCGCTGCCGCTCGAGCTCAAGGCTGTCGGTCTGCGTGTTGCCGTCATCGACGCTGCCAAGTCTGGCGATCGCGCCGGTATCGAAGAGGAGCCGTTCTGTGAGGCTAGTTTTCCCCGCATCCACATGGGCCAGAATGCCCAGGTTCAAAATACGCATATCCAATCATCTTCTCAAAATTTCCGTTCTGGGTTTCTTGAGAAGGGACTCGGCGCATTGGGACCTCACTGGATGGAGAGATACTGACTGCCTCTCATGGAGGCGCAGCCGTATCAATGTAATTTGCAGATCTTGGAAACGTCAAGCTTGGATAAATAGCCGCATCTGGATGCCGACGCGGCCCGTTTTCAGTTCGAATGTCCCTCGACGGGCGATGTCGGCCGTCGGCCCAAAAGCGGCGGAGAAGTGTGCGCCCGCCGCGCACCAGCGGCCTTTCAGCGTCGAAGCTCATCCGCTCGCTCTGACGTAAATCAGAGCGACAACGCCCGAGCCCAGAGGGCGGATGGCCGACGGCATCAGCCGTCGGCGTGGATGATGTCCGCTTCGCGTTCCAGGTAACGCTGATCGATACTGGGAAGGGGCTCCCCGTCGATCGCGGCTTCGAAGGTGCGCAAGCGCTTGTAGATCGACAGCAGCTCGACAATCGTCGTCCAGGAATTGACGAGATACTGGAACGACTCCCGCACCTGCCCGAAGACGTTCTGGATCTGGCTCATCACGCCGAGCGTCAGCTTGCCAGCCACGATTGACGGCACGAGGACGAAGGTGCCGAACAGATTGTCCGCCTGCAGGTAGAAGATGCGGGCGACGTTGAAATACATGTAGTGGAAATAGAGGCGGAAATAGTTGCGCCGGACGTTGGCGAACAGCTGCGCCACCGTGATCGGATCCGCACGATCGTCATGGTCTTCGCCGTAGACCAGTTCCTTGCGGTAGGCCGCCTCGACGCGCTGATTGCGGAATTCGAGGCCCGGCAGCTTGATCCCGACGGCCGCCAGAAACACCGTTCCGAACAGCGACCAGCAAATCGCCGCCCAGACGAGCGCATGCGGCACCTCGCCGATGAGCGGCAGCTCCGTCACCGTGCTGGAGAACTTGAACAGCACGGGCAGGAACGCGATCAGCGTCATGATCGAGCTTACCAGGTTGACGCCGAGGCTTTCGACCGTCGTCGAAAACCGCATCGTATCTTCCTGGACGCGCTGCGAAGCACCTTCGATATGTCGCAGCTTTGGCCAGTAGGACATATAGAACTCGTTCATCGCCGTGCGCCAGCGGAAGATATAGTGGCTGACGAAGAACAGGTTCAGCACGCCGACGGTGATCGCAACGAAGGCGATCCCCGCAAAGCCTGTCATGCCCCAATAGAGATCGGCAGCTGTCGGGATCGGCTCCTGGCGCGCCAACGCCCGCTGGATCATGTCATAGAAAGGTCCGTACCACGCATTGATCGCGACGCTCACCTGCACCGAGAAATAGGTGTTGAAGATGATCAGCGCCGAGCCGAGCACCGACCACATCTGCCAGCGATGCGGGCTGTAGGTAAACCAGAAGCCCGCAAACAGGGCGACGAAGACGATGTAGTAGATATAGAACCACAGGAACGGCTTCGACCAGAAAACGGAAACGCCGATCGGCGCCTCCTGCCCTGCCGGCAGCGGCGGCAGCCCGATCACCGCACCGAGGCCGGAGCCTCCGAAGTACCACAAGAGGACGCCGAGCAACGCCCAGATGACGGCAGAGATGAAGAACAGTTTCGGCTTCGGGAAAAAGGATAGAAACACGGGAGGGATGGCTTTCCTGAACGGGTGTCTTCGGAAGCTCTATAAAGAGCGATTGCGCCGGAAACTAAGGCAGTTCGCGAAGGGCGGCAATGGCCTCACCACATTCTAACGCAATTGTAACCGCTTACAGGCGTTTATTACCAAACGGAAATAATTTTAGGAAAGTTTCCGGGCCACGGGAATGACCAGCGCCGCGCAGATGACGAGGGCCGCAGCCGCGACATAGGTCGGCGCGACGAAGCTGCCTGTGCGCTCCGCCAGGGAGCCGGCAACCACGGGACCGACGATCTGCCCGAGCCCGAAGGCCGCCGTCATCGTTGCGAAAGCCCGGCGCGGACTTGCCGGCACCAGTCTACGCCCGACCTGCAAGCCGTAGGCCGTGATCGCCAGGAAGGTGGCGCCGAACAGCGCCCCGCCGATCATCGGCGCCACGGAGTGCGGCAACACGACGGTCGCCAGCACGCCGACGGCCTCCATCAGCAGCGCCGTAACGTAGATCCAGCCAAGCCCGAGCGGCCTGACCAGCGGCTTCCACAGAAACAGCGCGACCGCCGCCGTCAGCCCGGCAATGAACCAGGACAGGAATTCGACGACAGCGCCGGCCGCCGCCATGCGGGCGATGGTCACGAGAAAGGTGGCGGTGATGACATAGCCAAAACCGAACAAGCCGTAGGACAAGGTCACGAGCAGCATCGGGCGGCTCCAGACGATCGCCGGCTCCTTTCCGGTCTGCCCACCGCCCATCGGTCCCGACGGCAGGAGCAGCCAGACGATCCCGAGGCTGATCGCCGAATAGATCGCCCCACCGATCCAGTCGATCCGCCATGCGTCCGGGCCGCCGTGATAGACGAGGCCAACGAGGAAGACCATGACCGACGACAGGGCAATCCCCGCGCCCGGCCCGCCGAAATGCGCTGATTGCACGTGATCGTTGCCGGCAGCCGCACCGTGGCTAAGCACGATGGAGGAGGTGAAGATCATCGCGAAGGCGCTGGCGAGACCGGCCAGAAAACGGATAGCGGCAAACAGCATCACCGAATTTGTCGCCGCCATCGCGGCCAAGAGGATGGCGTTGGCCGCGAGCGCCGCAAGCGCGATGCTGCGCTCACGCCCCTGCGCCCATCCGTAGGCGGCAAGCACGGCGCCGGCGAGATAGCCGACGAAATTCGCCGATGCGATGAACCCCGCGTCGGCCGACGACAGCGGAACGCCGCTCATCATGCCTGGCAGGATCGGCGTGTATGAAAACCGCCCGAATCCCATCGCTGCCGCCATGGCGATCGCGCCGGCGAGAGCAGTCCGAAAGAGATGTGGGGGGAGGTATCGTTGCGTGCGAGCATCCGCCGCTTATCGCGCCGCCTAGCGGTACGGACAAGCGAGATTTTCTGATCGACCCATCAAATGCGCTGACATTCTTCCCCCTCTTGAAATCGATTATCTTACGATATATGTTTTAAGACATAGTGAAAGATACATCTAAGGAGTGACATATGAGAGGTTTCAGAGGTGGCATGATGGGCGGCGGCGGTTTCCGCATGGGCCGCAAGTTTGCAGCGGGTGATCTTCAACTGGTGATTCTCGCGCTGCTTTCCGAGCAACCGCGCCACGGATACGAGTTGATCAAGCTGCTGGAAGAGCGCTCGGGCGGCTTCTATGTTCCGAGCCCCGGCGTGATCTATCCGGCGCTGACCTATCTCGAAGAGACCGGCCTTGCCGACGTCGAGACGGAGGGCACCAAGAAACTCTACAGCATCACAGAAAGTGGCCGGAAACTCGTCGAGGAAAACCAGTCGATGCTGGAGATGACACTAGGAAAGCTGGAGAAGATCGGCGCGAAGATGGCTCACGTGCGGCGGATCTTCGATCCCGAGAGCCGCGGCAGCGAACGCGAAGAAGACCCGTTCCCGGACGACCGGAGCGAAGTCAGTGCAGCGCGCATGCTGCTGAAGTCGGCGCTACGGCTGCGCCATCCCTGGTCGAAGGAAGAAGCCAAGCGCATTGCCGGCATCCTCGAGCGGGCCGCAGCCGAAATCCTGCAGGGCGGTCAGCGCGACGTTTCCTGATTGGGAGACTTCTCCTGATCCCCGGCTCCGACGATCAGAGGAGCGCCATGATCCTTGCGACACTATCCTCAACCGTCGATACCGCGGTATCGATACGCAGATGCGGGTGTTCCCAAGGCTCATAGTGAAGCACACTGATCTCCACCCATGTGGGCGGGATCAACCCCTCGACCGTCGGCGGCCGCGTCTCGGCGCGATGGCGATGCGTCTCCGGGTCGGAGCAGACGACCTCGATCTCGACAAATCCCGTATTGGCTTCAGCCGCAACGGCCCGGAAGGCGGCACGGGTGATTTCGATCGGGTTCACCGTGTCGGCAACGACAGCATTACCAAGCTGGAGATTGTCGGCGGCGACACGATAGAGCGCCACATATCCAGCCGGGCCGACGTCGAACCCGGCGCGAGCGCGGCGGCTGAACGCACGGCCTGCTCCATGGAATCCACCCTGAGATAAACGGCCTTCATTCGCGCTGCGAGGCTTTGCGCGATCGTGCTTTTGCCGGCGCCAGGCAACCCGCCGAAAATGATGAACATGCGAAAACCTCATCCTTGAGGGAAGCATCCTATCCGGACCTCTCTCCCGCGTCCTCCACAATGATCCTTTCGACGCGTTCTTGCGTATGAACAAAGTCGAGGAGTGGCGGGAGACCTTCGAACAGCGCTTACGCGCTTGCCTTCACAGAACGTTTGAGACCTTGAGATGGATGCCAGCGACCTCCCCCGGCGTGCATCTCGAAGGCAGGGTCCTGCACCCGAGACACAGGACCCTGCCTTTTTCGATCAGGAAGCGCCATCAGGCAAGGTCAGGATCAGTGGCCCGTTGCGGGTCGCGACAACTGTATGTTCATACTGCACCGTCGGTGCCTGCGGATCCGAGTAGAGCGTCCATGCATCGTCACCGCCCTCGGCCCATGTGGCCCCGAGCGACAGGAAAGGCTCGACGGTGAACACCAGCCCTTCCGACATCATCCGCTTTTCCGAGGGGTCAGGCCAGGTCGACAGTTCGCCCGGCTCTTCATGCAAGGAGCGTCCGACACCGTGGCTCGCCAGGTTGGCCACCAGCGTATAGCGGTTCTTGACAGCGAAGGCGCCGATCGCCTGGCCGATTTTGGCAAGTGGTTCACCGGCCTTGATCTGGTTGAGCCCGATCCAGAGCGCGCGCTTGCCGTCGCGGCAGAGCTTTTCCATCTTCGGCTTATGCGGCGGCACGCTGAACGAGGCGCCGGTATCCGAAAAGAAACCGTCCTTTTCAGCGGAGACGTCGATGTTGACGAGATCCCCAGGCCGGATGATCCGCGAGCCCGGTATGCCGTGCGCAACCTCTTCGTTGACGCTGATGCAGGTTGCGCCGGGAAACTGGTAGCAGAACTCGGGCGCCGAGCGCGCACCGGCATCTTCCAGCACCTTGCGACCGATCCTGTCGAGTTCTTCCGTGGTGATACCGGGCTCGAGAGCCGCTGCCATGACCTGCATCGCATTGGCGCAGATACGGCCGATTTCCTTGAGTTTCAGGAGTTCGTCTTCATTCTCTACGATCATCGATCCGCTCCCGGCCCTGCGGCCGGAGGGCCGGCTCTCGTAAAATCACAACACGATGACGGGAGAAATCCAACTCATCCTTTACGGCATCATGCTCTCGCTTTAGGCGGAGGCTTTCGCGCCTTCGCCGCTTTCAGTCAATGCCTTTCTGACGATCGGCGCGACTTTCGTTCCGTAGAGTTCGATGCCGCGCATGATCTGCGCATGCGGCATCAATCCGATCGCCATCTGCAGCAGGAAACGATCGTTCTTGAACAGGCGATGATGCGCGATGATCTTCTCCGCGACGAGCTCGGGATCGCCGACGAACAGCGCGCCGTTCGGTCCGCGAGACATATCGAAATGGGCGCGTGTGGTCGCGCCCCAGCCGCGCTCGCGGCCGATACGGTTCATAACCTCGGCCTGCGGCCCGTAGAACTGGTCGGCCGCCGCATCGGTCGTGTCGGCAATGAAGCCGTGCACGTTGATGCTGGTCTTGAGCTTTGCGGCGTCCTGCCCGGCGCGGCGCGCGGCCTCCCGATAGAGATCGAAGAGAGGCGCGAAACGGCGTGGCTCGCCGCCGATGATCGCGAGCGCCACCGGAAGCCCCATGGCCCCTGCCCGCGCGACCGACTGAGGCGTTCCGCCGACAGCGATCCAGAGCGGCAACGGATCCTGGAACGGCCGCGGATAGACGCCACGCCCATTGATCGGCGCGTGCATCTCGCCAGACCACGTCACGACTTCCTGGCTACGCAGCGCCATCAGCAGATCGATCTTTTCCTCGAACAGCTGGTCGTAGTCCTCGAGATTGTAGCCGAAGAGCGGAAAGGACTCGATGAACGAACCACGACCCGCCATGATCTCCGTCCGCCCCTCGGAGAGAAGGTCGAGCGTTGCAAACTGTTGAAAGACGCGCACCGGATCATCGGAACTGAGCACGGTGACGGCGCTGGTAAGACGAATGTTCTTCGTCTTTACCGCAGCCGCCGCAAGCGCAACCGCCGGCGCCGATGCCGCATAGTCGGGACGGTGATGTTCGCCCAAGCCGAAGACATCGAGCCCGACCTGATCGGCAAGCTCGATCTCCTCGATCAGGTGCTTGAGGCGCTCCGCGCCCTCCGCCCCTTTGCTGCGGCTCGGATTCGGATTGACGTCAGCAAAGGTATAAAGGCCCAGTTCCATCGCTTGCATCCCGTTGAATTCGCTCTGGACATAAGGATGGGGCAGAGAAGGCGCAAATACAAATTCTAGAACGAAATCTTCGAGAATGTTGATGGGCGCGCTCGATCACGAGAGACGAAGTTTTGAATCCGATTTCAATAGCTTCCGGCCATTGCCGGAATCACCGACGAAACGGCTTCACGCAAATCGTGAAGCCGATGAGCACGGACTGACTTATGCCCGGGCAAGCAGTTCCGCGAGCTGGTCGGCGCATTTACCCCAACCTTCGTGGAAGCCCATCTTCTCATGCTCTTCCTTGTCAGCGGCCGTCCAGTGACGTGCCGTGGCGGTGTATTTCGTGCGACCATTGCCGAGGTCCTCGAGCAGGATGATCGCCACGAAGAACGGCTTCTGCGACGGCACCCAGGCGCTGGTAAAGGCGTCGGTGAAAACGATCTTCTCGTTCTCGACGATTTCCAGATAGACGCCGCGGTTCGGAAATTCCTGGCCGTCGGGGCTGCGCATGACAATCAGGTTCGAGCCGCCGGGACGCACGTCCAGCTTCGCTTCCGCGATGCTCCACGGACGCGGCACGAACCACTCCTTCATCAGGACCGGGTCGGTCCAGGCCTTGAAAATCTTCTCGCGCGGCGCATCGAATTCGCGCACGAGAAACAGTTCATGTTCGGCGTCTACGGTCATTTCAGCATTCCTCCTGTTGAGCGAAACCTGTTTTCGATCAGGTTGTTACAAGGACGTGGGAGGCGATCCGGTTCCGACAACCGCACCGTTATTTTCGGGAACTATTTCACCGCCGGCTGCGCGGCATGAGCGAGACTGTCGATCTGTTGACGAATATGGGCGGCTTCAGCGGCCGAGTGAGCGAGCGCGATGGCGCGGTCGAAGGCGGCATGTGCCTCGCGGGCGCGGCCGAGCTGTTTCAGCAGGCCGCCGCGCAGGCCGTGGTAATAGAAATAGCCATCGAGCTTTTCGCCAAGTGTTTCGACCAGCGCCAGCGCTTCTTCCGGCCCCCTGAGCTTGGAAACCGCAACGGCACGATTGAGCGTGATGACAGGCGACGCCTGGACACGCTCCAGCGCCCGATAGAGCAGCTCGATCTCTTCCCAATCCGTATCCTCGGCACGCCTGGCACGGGAATGCAGCGCCGCGATCGCCGCCTGCAGCTGATAAGGACCGGGCTGGCGATGACGGATCGCCTTGTCGAGCAGTGCTAGTGCCTCGTTGATCAGCTCTCGGTTCCACAGCGAACGATCCTGATCCTCGAGCAGCACGATGTCGTTTTCGCCATTGAAGCGGGCCTGGCGCCGCGAGATCTGTAAGAGCATCAGTGCCAGCAGCCCCATCAACTCGGGCTCGCCGGGGAAGATTCGCAGCAGAAGCCGCGCAAGCCGGATTGCCTCGTCGCTAAAGGCGCAGGCATCGTGCTTCGGATCGGCCTGGCTGTAGCCCTCGTTGAACACGAGGTAGATCATCGTGCTGACGATCGAGAGCCGCTCGGCGCGTTCCTGTGCATCCGGCGTCTCGAAGGGTACACCAGCCTTGGCAACGCGCGCCTTGGCCCGCGTGATCCGCTGCTCCATGGCGCTTTCGCCGACGAGGAAGGCCCGTGCGATCTGCTGTACTGATAGCCCCGAGACAATGCGCAGCGCCAGCGCGATCTGCTGTGTGGCCGGCAGGTCCGGATGGCAGCAGATGAAGAGCAGCCGCAGGATATCATCGCGGTAGTTGGAATCGTCGAGCCGATCGGCAATATCGCTTTCGGCATCACCGGTGTCGGAGATCAGTTCTTCATCCGGAAGCGCTTGCGTCTTCGAGCGCTTGCGCACGGCGTCGATGCCGCTGTTGCGACCAACGAAGATCAGCCATGCCGTCGGATCGCGCGGCGGCCCCTTGTCCGGCCAGGTGCGGATGGCGCGCAGGCAGGCCTCCTGGAAGGCTTCCTCCGCGATATCGAGATCGCGGAAGTATCTCAGCAGCGCGCCAAGCGCCTTCGGTCGGGCCGAAGCAAGCGTCACGTCGATCCAGGCAATGTCTGTCATGTCGAAGCGTCTCCCGGTCGGAACACGTAGAACGGCCGAATTTCATAGGACGTCGAACCCGGATTGACCGAAGACAGCTCCTTGGAGAAGGCCACCGCCTCCTCCAGAGTGTCGAAATCAACCACGTAGAAGCCGAGGAGCGCTTCCTTCGTTTCCGCGAAGGGACCGTCGAGAACGAGCGGTTCTTCCTTGCCCTTGCGCACGGTGGTCGCCGCCGTCGTCGGCATTAGCCGGCCAACCGGGCCAAGCTTGCCACGCTCTGCCAAGGGCGCCTGGACCGCGTAGAGCTTCGCCATCACGGCGTCCTCTTCCTCCTTGGTCCAGGAAAACACGGTCTCTTCATTGGCATAACAAAGGATTGCATAAAGCATCTCTTACTCCTCTTCCCTGATGACGAAGGAGTAGCGCGACATCCGACAGGACGCAGCAAAAAATTACTGCGCGTGGAACGAGATGCTGAACATGGCCGCGAAGGCGGCAAACGCAATAGAGACAGCGCGGCGTTGGCGCCGTGGCCCGATCGGCGGAAGAGCCTTAGGCGACTTGCTGACCCGATCCGACGGCTTCCTCCACCGCCAGTTCTGCCATCGCCAGCGCCGCTTCGCGCGTTTTGGCGGCTGCGACGAAGCGACCGTTGTGGCAGAAGGTTGCGCCCGCGACGCCGGAGACGGCCTCAAGATCGTGATTGGTCAGCCCTGCCCAGGCAGCAGGCAGATCGGCTCGCAGTTCGAAGCCCTCGTCGCCGCGGCGAATGCCGGTCACGCACCAGTCCTTTTCCCGCGGATGAACGACAAAGAGCAGATGATCCGCCCCCGCCTTCACGATCGCCGGGCGGAAAGGCATCCCCATCGGCAATTCGAGCACTCGCCCCTGTCCGGTGCGCGCGATCGCTTCCAGCACCAGCGTCTCGGCGCGCAATTTTGAAGCGCTCTGAGCGATCTTCGCCTCGACGAAGCTACGGGCGATGGAAACGGCGTCCTGAAACCGCCGATCGTCGGCGTCAGGGTCGGTATCGTCGAACACCGGCTTCAAGGTCTCCAGCAGAGCCGGCAACGTCAACCCCGCCAACGGGCCGGATGGGCTGAGCGCACCATTGTCGGTCAGATCGATTGGCAGCACGAACGAGAGATCGAACGAGGCGTGCAATGCCTCGACATGGGCGGCTGGAATGCCCGTGGCAATAAGATAGTCTCGACCATAATGCTTCCAGATCAGGCCGAACGAGCTGTAGGGCTGCCCGTCGTCGCGCAATGGCGCGCCACGCTGATGGTGGTCGAAAATGCCAACCTCTGCATCATAGGCACCGCCGACATCGTAAATGATACGGTCAGTGTTCGGGGTGATCCACTCCGGCGACCTGCTGCGGACAACCCGCGCCTGCGGAAAGAGCCGGGTCAGAATGACGCTCGACAGCACTTCATCGGCATGGAAGCCACCGGAATGGGTGACGAGGAAATCAGGATTCATACCGGGAGTGCCTTGTTGATTGGGGAAGCGGTCTTGCGCCCGCCCCACATAGCCGTTGCCAGCGGCCATCTCAACCCGTCAACGGCCCGAATACGGCTTTCGTTGGTGTTCAAAGAGCGCCCCAACAAGGCGACGGCACCGCCTTCCACGCCATCAAGCCGCCACGTTTGGCCGGAATTGGTCTGCAATCTCAAACGCCTCACAACCGAGACAAGAATGAAATCCGCGTTACGCCTCCTTGCCGCCTTTGCGCTATTTTCCTGCCTCCATGACACCGCCTTTGCCGCGTCCGCTCCAGAGAACTTCATCTACACGAGTTCCGGCGACCTCGAAGCGGCGCGCCCGCTTCTCAGCCGGCCCGACATTGGCGGCGCACAGATCGTCTATAACTGGCGCCAACTGGAAACAGCGAAGGGCCAGTATGATTTCTCCGCGATCGAGGCGGACCTTGCCATCCTCGATGGCCTGAACCGGAAGCTGTTCATTCAGATCCAGGACCGCTTCTTTGAACCGAAGGCACGGAACGTTCCGGATTATCTGATGACCGACAAGGAGTACGGCGGCGGCATCACGGCGCAGTTCGATAATCCGGGTGAGAGCAAGCCCGTCGGCTCCGGCTGGGTGGCGCAGCAATGGGATCCCGCCGTACGGCAGCGCTACCAGGCCCTGCTCACCGCGCTCGCAGCAAAATTCGACGGCAAGGTCTATGGCGTCAATCTGCCGGAAACCGCGATCGACCTCGATCCGAAACACGAGCCCGCGGGCTATAGCTGCGACGCCTACTTCCAGGGCGAGATGGAAAATCTCGCCCTCGCCCGAAAGGCCTTCAGCAAGAGCAAGGTCGTTCAGTACGTCAACTTCTGGCCCTGCGAATGGGAGAACGACCACAATTACATGGGTCGGCTTTTCGAGTTCGCGGCAAAGAATGACATCGGCCTCGGTGGGCCCGATATCGTCCCCTACCGCAAGGGCCAGATGAAGAACTCATACCCCTTCTTCAACAAGTACAAGGGCAAACTGTCCTTCGTCGGCCTCGCCGTGCAGGAGCCGACCCTGACCTACAAGAATCCGAAGACGAAGAAGCCGTTCACCAAGGACGAGTTCGTCGACTTTGCCGATAACTACCTAGGCGCCGACATCATCTTCTGGAGCACCGCAACGCCCTGGCTGCATCGCTGAAGCAAGTCTTTGAGAGGCAGGCCGCGCCTGCCTCCTTCGGTCGAGGGAGAACCGATCAGGCGTCAGAAAGCGTTCGCTTGACGGCGCTTCGCCATCCTTTCAGCTTCGCGGCTCGGGTCTTCTCATCCATATCGGGTTCGAAACGACGGTTGCGCTTCCAGCTCTTCGAAAAGCCTGCGAGATCCGGCCAGGCCCCGGCCTTGCTGCCGGCGAGCCAAGCCGCTCCGAGCGCCGTCGTCTCCAGGATAGCCGGCCGATCCACGGGCGCGTCCAGAATGTCGGCAAGCCGCTGCATCGTCCAATCGGAAGCGACCATGCCGCCATCGACGCGAAGCACGGTATTGTCGGTGCCGCCCTTCCAGTCCTTGTGCATGGCGTCGAGGAGATCACGCGACTGATAGCAAACCGCCTCGAGAGCGGCCCGGGCGAATTCCTTGGGGCCGCTGTTGCGCGTTAGCCCGTAGATCGCGCCACGCGCGTTCGCGTCCCAATGCGGAGCGCCGAGGCCGGTGAAAGCAGGCACCAGATAGACGTCCTGCGTCGGATCGGCGGCATCGGCAAGTTCGCCGGTCCGCGAAGCCGTATCGATAATGCCGAGCCCGTCGCGAAGCCACTGTACCGCCGCCCCGGCAATGAAGATCGAACCCTCAAGCGCATAGGTCGTCTCGCCGTTCAGGCGATAGGCGATGGTGGTCAGAAGACGGTTTTTCGACCGCACGATATCGCTGCCGGTGTTCAGCAGCGCAAAGCAGCCGGTACCGTAGGTGGATTTCATCATGCCCGGTTCGAAGCAGGCTTGGCCGATGGTCGCCGCATGCTGGTCACCGGCGACGCCGAGGATCGGGATCTCGGCCCCGAGAATATCCCGCTCCGTCGTCCCGAAATCGTCCGCGCAGTCTTTGACCTCAGGCAGCATCGCGGCCGGCACCCGCAATATGTCGAGAAGGTCGTCGTCCCACCGGTTTTCCGAGATGTTGTACATCAACGTGCGCGAAGCATTGGTCGCATCGGTGGCAAACGATTTGCCGCCGGTCAGCCGCCAGATCAGGAACGTGTCGATGGTGCCGAAGCAGAGCTCGCCTTTCGCGGCACGGGCGCGGGCGCCTTTGACGTTCGCCAGCATCCAGGACAGTTTCGTCCCCGAGAAGTACGGGTCGAGAAGCAGGCCAGTCTTCTTGGTGAACGTCTTCTCGAGTTCCTGCTTCTTCAGCTTGTCGCAATAGCTCGCCGTCCGGCGATCCTGCCAGACGATGGCGTTGTGGATCGGCTTCCCGCTCTCCCGCTCCCAGACGACCACCGTCTCGCGCTGGTTTGTGATCCCGAGCGCGGCAATGTCGCTCGCCTTGATCTTCGCCTCGCGGATCGCCATCCGGATCGTGGAGACCACCGAGTCCCAAATCTCTTCCGGATCGTGCTCGACCCAGCCCGAGCGTGGATAGTGCTGGGTGAACTCCTTCTGGCCCGCACCGGCGATCTTCATCTCCTCATCGAAGATGATCGCCCGCGTCGATGTCGTCCCCTGATCGATTGCCAGAACGTATCCGCCCATGCCTGTCCTCCCTCACCGGCGATTATGATGCCAAATCAATAAGACAGCACAGGCAGAGAAGGAAGCGCTTCCTGTCGGTTTGGACACAAGAGATTTGCCGGCGGTGCAATTGCCAGCATGACCGCTTTGGGCATAACCTCGGGTTTCATTGCGTCGCAAAAGCGCGAGTATCGGGAGAAGAGCATGACCAGGACAGTCGTCGTCACCGGATCCACAAGCGGCATCGGGCTTGCGATCGCGACCGCTTTTGCCGGCAAGGGCGACAACGTTGTCATCAACGGCTTCGGAAAAGCCGAAGAAATCAAGGCCATAACGGACCGCCTTGAATCACTTTCCAAGGCCAGGGCAATCTATCATCCAGCCGATATGACGAAACCGGCCGAAATCGCGGATCTGATCGAGACGGCGACGCGGACCTTCGGCTCGGTCGATGTGCTGGTCAACAATGCCGGCGTCCAGCACGTCGAGAAGATCGAAGACTTCCCTATCGAAAAGTGGGACCAGATCATCGCCATCAATCTGTCGAGTTCATTTCATACCATGCGCGCCGCGATACCCTCGATGAAGGCGAAGAAGCACGGACGGATCATCAACATCGCGTCCGCCCACGGGCTGGTGGCCTCGCCTTTCAAATCCGCCTATGTGGCGGCAAAGCATGGTATAATGGGGTTGACGAAAACAGCGGCGTTGGAACTTGCCGAGTTCGGCGTGACCGTCAACGCCATCTGCCCGGGCTATGTGCTGACCCCCCTGGTGGAAAAGCAGATACCCGATACGGCCAAGGCCCGCGGCATGACTGAGGAACAGGTCAAGACCGAGGTTATCCTGAAGGCCCAGCCGACCCGTGAGTTCGTCAAGGCGGAAGAGATTGGCGCGCTGGCACTCTATCTCGCAAGCGACGAAGCCCGTCAGATCACCGGCACCCACATCTCGATTGACGGTGGCTGGACAGCGGCATAACCATTCAGAAAAAGACAATAACAAGGAACAACATGAACGACTGCATCCGCTTCATCCTCAACGGGGAGGACATCTCGCTCCGGGATATCGCTCCGACCGAGACGCTTCTCGATTTTCTTCGTTTGAAGCGCCGTCTTACCGGCACGAAGGAGGGATGCGCGGAGGGAGACTGTGGTGCCTGCACGGTGCTGGTCGGACGCCTTGTCGACGGCAAGCTGCATTACGAATCCGTCAATGCCTGCATCCGCTTCCTCGGTTCGCTGAATGCAACACATGTGGTGACGGTCGAGCACCTTGCCGCCAAGGATGGAACGCTGCATCCGGTCCAGCAGGCCATGGTGGATTGCCACGGCTCGCAGTGCGGCTTCTGCACCCCGGGCTTCATCATGTCGCTCTACGGCCTCTGGCTCTCGAACGAGAAGCCGAGCCGCGCCGAGATCGAGAAGTCGCTGCAGGGCAATCTCTGTCGCTGCACCGGCTACGAGCCGATCGTGAAGGCGGCCGAGATGGTCAGCCGCGCGCGCCCAAGCGCGCTGTTCGACCCGCTGGAACGCACCCGGTCGGATGTCGTCGCGCGCCTGTGGGCAATGCAGCCGACGGAGACCATTTCCATTACCAAGGGCGACGACCGCCTGCTCGTTCCGGAGTCGGAAGAAGACCTAGCGCGGATCCTTGCGGAAGAGCCGAAGGCAACTGTCGTCGCCGGATCGACGGACGTCGGCCTTTGGGTCACGAAGCAGATGCGCCGTCTGAACCCGGTCGTTTTCATCAATCATCTTACGGAACTGCAGACGATTACCGCCGGTGACGGCGGCTTCACGATCGGCGCCGGCGTGACCTATACGCGCGCCTTCGAAACCATTGCCCGCAAGGTGCCGACGCTCGGTCGCCTGATCAATCGCATCGGCGGCGAACAGGTCCGCAACATGGGAACCATCGGCGGCAACATCGCCAACGGCTCCCCGATCGGCGACAGTCCGCCGCCGCTGATCGCGCTCGGCGCGACCGTCAAGCTGCGTTCGGTCGAAGGCACGCGCATGCTGCGGCTGGAAGACTTCTTCATCGAATACGGCAAGCAGGACCGCCGTCCCGGCGAGTTCGTCGAGAGCCTCTTCGTGCCCTACCCCGCCGAAGACACACGGTTTGCCGTCTACAAGATCACCAAGCGCCGCGATGAGGATATCACGGCCGTCCTCGGCGCCTTCTACCTGACACTGGATTCCGAGGGCGACGTCAACGATATCAGGATTGCTTTCGGCGGCATGGCGGGAACGCCGAAGCGCGCCCGTGCGGTCGAGAATCTGCTGATGGGCAGGCAGTGGAACGAAGAGACCATCGAAGCCGCCCGCGAAGCCTTCGATACGGATTACCAGCCGCTCAGCGACTGGCGGGCAACGGCGGAGTACCGCCAGCTGACAGCCAAGAACCTGCTAACGCGCTTCTATCTCGAAACGTCAGGCACGCCGGCCGAACTGCAGCGCTTCGAGGAGGTCGCGTAATGGACAAGTCGACATCCCCCGAGCCCAAATTCATCATCAACGGCGCCATGCACGGTTTGCTACGCCACGATTCTGCGCATAAGCACGTCACCGGCACTGCCGATTACATCGACGACCTGCCGGAGCCCGCCGGCCTCCTGCACGGTGCCCTCGGCCTCTCGGACCGGGCGCACGCCGAAATTCTCAGCATGGACCTGTCCGAAGTCGCCAAGACCCCGGGCGTCGTCTGGGTATTCACCGGCAAGGACGTGCCCGGTGTCAACGACGTCAGCTCGAACGGTAGTCACGACGAGCCGCTGCTGGCGGAAACCAAGGTCGAATTTCACAACCAGCCGATCTTTGCCGTCATTGCGGAGACTCGCGACATCGCCCGCCGCGCCGCCCGCAAGGCCAAGATCGAATATCGTGACCTTCCCCATTGGAGCGACATCGACGGGGCGCTTGCCAACGGCAGCCCGCTGGTCATCACCCCGATGACGCTGAAGCGCGGCGACGCCAAGGCCGAGATAGCCAATGCCCCGCGCAGGCTGACCGGGCAGATGCGCATCGGCGGCCAGGAGCATTTCTATCTCGAAAGCCACATCGCCATGGCGATTCCGGGCGAGGATGATGAAGTAGCCGTCTGGTCCTCGACGCAGCACCCCAGCGAGATCCAGCATATCGTCGGTCATGTGCTGAATATTCCGTCGAACGCCGTGACGGTGAACGTGCGCCGCATGGGCGGCGGCTTCGGCGGCAAGGAAACGCAGGGCAACCAGTTTGCCGCCCTCGCCGCCATTGCAGCCAAGAAGCTGAAGCGTGCCATCAAGTTCCGCCCGGATCGCGATGAAGACATGGCAGCCACTGGCAAGCGCCACGACTTCCTGGTCGATTACGAGCTTGGTTTCGACGACGAGGGACGGATCCACGCGGTCGATGCCACCTACGCGGCGCGATGCGGCTTCTCGTCCGATCTCTCCGGGCCGGTTACCGACCGCGCGCTTTTTCACGCCGATTCCAGCTACTTCTATCCGCATGTGCACCTGACCTCCAAGCCGCTGAAAACCCACACGGTTTCGAACACGGCGTTTCGCGGATTCGGCGGCCCGCAGGGCATGCTCGGCGCCGAACGCTTCATCGAGGAAATCGCTTACGCCGTCGGCAAGGATCCGCTCGACGTTCGCAAGCTGAACTTCTACGGCCAACCGGGCTCCGGCCGGACGCTGACGCCCTACCATCAGGAGGTCGAGGACAGCATTCTCGAACGGATCGTCGGCGAACTGGAAGAGAGCGCCGACTATCAGGCGCGCCGAAACGCGATCATCGAGTTCAACCGCAACAGCCGCTACATCCGCAAGGGCATAGCCCTGACGCCTGTCAAATTCGGCATTTCCTTCACCATGACCGCCTTCAATCAGGCCGGCGCGCTGGTGCACGTCTACCAGGACGGCTCGATCCATCTGAACCACGGTGGCACGGAGATGGGTCAGGGCCTCTATACCAAGGTCGCCCAGGTTCTCGCCGACAGCTTCCAGGTCGACATCGAGCGCGTGAAGATCACGGCGACGACGACGGCCAAGGTACCGAACACCTCGGCGACCGCGGCTTCCTCGGGCTCGGACCTGAACGGTATGGCCGCCTACGACGCGGCACGGCAGATCAAGGAGCGCCTTGTCGCCTTTGCGGCCGAGAAGTTCGACGTGCCGGCAACCGAGGTGGTCTTCCTGCCGAACCGGGTTCGTGTTGGCGACAAGGAAATCCCGTTCCCGGATTTCATCAAGCAGGCCTACTTCGCCCGCGTTCAGCTCTCGGCGGCCGGTTTCTACAAGACCCCAAGATCCACTGGGACCGGGCGGCTGGTCGCGGCACGCCGTTCTACTATTTTGCCTACGGCGCCTCCTGCTCGGAAGTGTCGATCGACACGCTGACGGGCGAATACCTGATCGACCGCACCGACATTCTCCATGATGTCGGGCGCTCGCTGAACCCGGCGATCGACATCGGCCAGGTCGAAGGCGCCTTCGTCCAGGGAATGGGCTGGCTGACGACCGAAGAACTCTGGTGGGATGCAAAGGGCCGACTGCGTACGCATGCGCCCTCGACCTACAAGATCCCGCTCGCGTCCGACCGCCCGAAGATTTTCAACGTCCGGCTGACGGAATGGTCCGAAAACGCCGAAGCCACCATCGGCCGCTCCAAGGCCGTCGGCGAACCGCCGTTCATGCTCGGCATCTCGGTTCTCGAAGCGCTGTCGATGGCGGTTGCAAGCGTTGCCGACTACCGCGTCTGCCCTCGCCTCGATGCACCGGCCACGCCCGAGCGCGTTCTGATGGCCGTCGAGCGGATGAAGAAGGTGTAGGATGACCCGGCGCGAAATCCTCTCGGGCTTCATTCCTGGAAGCGACTTTCGCGCCTTCCTCGCCGTTCAGCCTGAGGCGATCCTGATCGAGATCACCGGCACGCAAGGGTCGACCCCGCGCGAAGCCGGAACCTTCATGCTCGTCTCCGAAAAGGCGGCTTGGGGAACGATCGGCGGCGGCCAGTTCGAATACATCGCGATCCGGAACGCTCGCCAGCTGCTCGCCGGAACCGGCGGCGTCGACGTCATGGACATTCCGCTGGGACCCGAGATCGGCCAATGCTGCGGCGGACGAACACAGCTGCGATTTCGTCATGTGAACGACACCGTTCAGACGGAGCTCGATCGCCGCCAGAAAGGCGATGAGATCGAGCAACCGGAGGTCCATATCTTCGGCGCTGGCCATGTCGGGCGGGCACTGGCCGCCGCTCTGTCACCCCTGCCCGTATCGGTGACCGTCATCGAAACCCGCGAAGACGAGCTTTCGAACCTGCCGGTCGCGACCGCCACACGGCTCGTCGCCATGCCAGAGTCATTGGTCCGCGATCTTCCTGATGGTGCTGTCGTGGTCATCGTCACGCACGATCACGCGCTCGATTTCCTCATTGCTCGCGAGGCGCTTGCGCGTAGCGACCTCGCCTATACCGGCATGATCGGTTCCGCGACCAAGCGGGCGACATTCGCAAGCTGGCTGACGCGTGAAGGCAGTGGTGAACGCAACTGGCTGGACCGCCTGACCCTGCCGATCGGTGGTTCTACCGTCAGGGACAAGCGCCCGGAAGTCATTGCCGCCATGACGGCAGCCGAAATTCTGACCGCTCTTGCCGCCTATCGCCGGTATTTAGGCTCGTAGCGCGGCTCTCGCCCATCCATAAAACCAAGGTCGCGCTTGATCCGGTCGGGCATGTCGTCGAGGTAGAGCCGGTCCCATCCGTAAAGCCGGCGCAGCACCCTGCGCCCCAAGGCGACAAGCCTTTCAGAAACCCGCGGCGCTTTCGCCCGGCTCTGGCTTTCGATAGCAATGCAATCCATGACATCACCTGTTATTTGATCCATTGGCTTGCAGATTGCGCCGATTAATGCTGCAATTCCAATCGAACGACCGTCTGGATGCATAAAGAGAACTTATCCATGAAGCTGTCGAAGCAGTTTCCGTTGAATGCCTTGCGCGTTTTCGAAGCCGTCGCGCGGCATGGCAGCTTCACCAAGGCGGGCGATGAGCTCGGCATGACGCAGACCGCCGTCAGCTATCAGGTGAAATTGCTGGAAGAGAACATCGGCGAGCCCCTGTTCCTGCGCCGTCCGCGTCACATCGCCCTGACCGACGCCGGCGAGCGGCTGGCGCCGAAGGTAACGGAGGCCTTCGCGCTACTGCACGAAGCCGTCGCGACCGTTCGCGGCGCGTCGGAGGAGACACTGCTCATCCATTCGACGCCGACCTTCGCGTCGCAATGGATGGCACGCCGCCTCGGCTCGTTTCACCTCAGGCATCCCGCAACAGCTGTGCGCCTGATCACCTCGGATACTCTGATCGATTTCGCCCGGGAGTCCGCCGACATCGCCATCCGCAGCGGCAAGGGCAATTGGCCGGGCCTCACCTGCCACCGTTTGATGACCATCGATTTCACGCCGATGCTGAGCCCGCAGCTTGTTGCAAGCAGCGGCGGGATAAACCACCCGCGCGACCTTCTCAAGCTGCGCCTGATCGACGCCGGAGATCCCTGGTGGGCGACGTGGTTCGAGGCAGCCGGCGTTGCCGATCCGGACCTTGCAGGGCGACCGCGCAGCCGGCTCGGCGCGCAATCCTTCGAAGCCAGTGCCGCAATTGCCGGACAAGGCGTGGCTATCCTGACGCCTGAGTTCTATCGCGACGACCTCGCGGCCGGCCGACTGGTCCAGCCGTTCCCGCTCGTCTGCCGGGACGACGACTGGGACTATTGGCTTGCCTATCCCGAGAACCGTCGCAACGTCCCCAAGATCAAGGCATTCAGAAACTGGATTCTTGAGGAGATGAACACTGGCGATACTGGGGCCTAGCTAATAGCCCATCTGAGGCGCGTAAAAACAGCGAGGCGTATCCTCGTTGGGAAACAGGCAGAGATGATAATCGCCATCGCCGGAGCGCATGGCCTTGCCCATCGGCAGCAGAAAGATATGGGCATGAGTGACGAGACGGTGATCTCCCGGCAGCAACGTCACGCGATACCCCTGCGGCGTGACGGCGACGCTCTTCGGGGGGATCATCTGACAGTCCCCAGTCTCGTTGTCACCATTGCAACAGAAAGGCTCGTAACTCCAACCCGACGGTGCGTCGTGAGCCTCGGCGCAGGACGCGAACGCAATCATCATACACACAAGAATACTGCGCATGGGCATCTTCTCCGTTGATGAATGCGCCGCCGGGACAAGCGGCTTCCACCTCATCCCGGCGGCCTCAAATGAAACTGTAATCGAATCGTTACATTTCAAGCCGCGCTCGTCTCAGCGGAATAGAGCGACGGCAACGGTTCACAGGCGCTGAAGGCCCTGCTCACGCATGGCTCAGGGTGCTGGCAGGCATCGCCCGTGGGTCTCAAAACTTCGTTACCACGGTCGGATCTGCCTTATTGCCGGCAACAGCGAGGGATGGCACCTTTATCCCCTTTCCTCCAACCGCGACTCTCTGCAAAGTAGCGAGTCGGAGGAAGAACAGGGGAACTAGATGTATGAATACGCCATAGCGTGGGAATGGCTGGCCTTTGCGGCCCGCTGGTTCCACGTCATTACCGCGATCGCCTGGATTGGCTCGTCCTTTTATTTCATTGCGCTCGATCTCGGCCTTGTGAAGCGCCCGCATCTTCCGCCCGGCGCCTATGGCGAAGAATGGCAGGTTCACGGTGGCGGCTTTTATCACATCCAGAAATATCTCGTGGCTCCGGCACAGATGCCCGAGCACCTGACCTGGTTCAAATACGAAAGCTATTTCACTTGGCTCTCCGGCTTCCTGATGCTCTGTATCGTCTACTATGGCGGTGCTGATCTCTTTCTGATCGACCGGCATGTGCTCGACATCAGCTCCCCGGTGGCGATCCTGATCTCGCTGACTTCGCTCGCCGTCGGCTGGCTCGTCTATGATCTCCTGTGCAAGTCGCCGCTCGGCAAGAACACCTGGGGCCTGATGGTCGTGCTCTACGCAGTGCTGGTGTTCATGGCCTGGGGCTATACGCAGCTTTTCACTGGCCGCGCCGCCTTCCTGCATCTCGGCGCCTTCACGGCGACGATCATGTCGGCCAACGTCTTCATGATCATCATCCCGAACCAGAAGATCGTGGTCGCCGACCTGATCGCCGGGCGCACGCCCGATGCGAAGTATGGCGCGATCGCCAAACAGCGCTCGCTTCACAACAACTACCTGACGCTGCCTGTCATTTTCTTCATGCTGTCGAACCACTATCCACTGGCTTTCGGCACGGCCTACAACTGGGTGATCGCCGCTCTCGTCTTCCTGATGGGCGTCACCATCCGCCACTGGTTCAACACCACGCATGCCCGCAAGGGTCGCCCCACCTGGACCTGGATCGTCACCGTCATCCTCTTCATCCTGATCATGTGGCTGTCGACGGTGCCGAAGGTGCTGACCGGCGAAAAGGATGCACAGGCTGTCGCGCCCGCGTTCCAGCAATTCGCCGGCGACGCACACTTCCCCGCCGTCAAGCAGCTTGTCGGGACGCGCTGTTCCATGTGCCACGCCGCCGAGCCCGTCTACGAGGGGCTGGCGCGGCCGCCGAAGAATGTCGTTCTTGAAACCGATGCGGAGATCGCCGCGCATGCGCGCGAAATCTACATTCAGGCGGGCCGCAGCCACGCCATGCCGCCCGGCAACGTGACCGATATCACGCCGGACGAGCGCAAGCTGCTCGTCGCCTGGTTCGAAAGCGCGGTCGAGGGCAAGCCGGAATGATAAAAGGCCTCCCAACCGTGCTTCTGGCCAATCTCATAGCCCTTCCAGGGCTGGCGTGGACGGAAGCGCGGGCTGAGGAGGCCAATGCAAAACAGGAAGACGTGAGAACGACGGGCACCGTGCCTGCTAATATCACGGCCCCCACCGATCTTTGGGGCGAGATCAATGTGCTGGGCACCAGCCCCTTCTGGGCATTCCGCATCCGCGAGGATCAGATCACCTTCAGCCGGGCGGGCAAGAACGACGTCATCACCATCAACCCCGGCCCAATGGCACCGACTAAAGACAGCGCGACATGGACCATCACCCACCCGCCGTCGCACTACACGCTGACGCTGACCAGGGAGACCTGCGTCGACGGCGCATCCGGGAGGCGTTACGATCTCGCGGCAAAGCTGGTATTTCAGGGCAGGACACTATACGGCTGCGCCGCATCGGTGGCAGCCCTTCCAGCCAAGCCTGCTCCCTGAGACTGACGACGACACGCAATCGATAAAGGCGAACGCCCATGACCCAAACCCTCCTCCGCGGCCGCCTGCTCTCCTTCGTCAAGGCACCTGAGAGCCTCACCGACAGCGAAAGCTATCGCTATGAGACCGATGGCGGCCTGCTAATCAATAACGGCCTGATCGTCGAGAGCGGCCCATATGCCGAGGTCAAGGCGAAGGTTACAGCCGATGCGGTTGAGATCGACCACCGCCCGCACCTGATCATGCCTGGGTTCATCGACATGCACCTGCACTTCCCGCAGATGCAGGTGATCGCCTCCTACGCGGCAAACCTGCTGGAATGGCTGAACACCTATACCTTCCCCGAGGAATGCCGCTTCGTTGAAAGCGCCCATGCGCAACGTATCGCCGGACATTTTTACGACGAACTCGTGCGCCACGGCACGACGACGGCGGTCGCCTACTGCTCCGTCCACAAGACCTCCGCCGACGCCTTCTTTGCCGAGGCGCTGAAGCGCAACATGCGGATGGTCGGCGGCAAGGTGATGATGGATCGCAACGCCCCGCAGGGCCTGCTCGACACGCCGCAGATGGGCTATGACGAAACCCGCCAGATCATCGCCGAATGGCACGGCAAGGGCCGCAACCACGTCGCCATCACCCCGCGCTTCGCCATCACCTCGACGCCGGCGCAGATGGAAGCCACCCAGGCGCTCGCCCGCGAGTTTCCCGACCTGCACATCCAGACGCATCTCTCCGAGAACCACGACGAGATCAAGTTCACTTGCGAGCTTTATCCCGAGGCGATCGACTACACCGATATCTATGCCCGCTATGGTCTCCTCGGCGACAAGACGCTCTTCGGCCACTGCATCCATCTCTCGGATCGCGAAGCCGATGCGATGAGCGAGGCAGGCTCGGTCGCGGTCCATTGCCCGACCTCGAACCTCTTCCTCGGCTCCGGCCTCTTCCCGTTGAAGGCGCTCGGTCGCCGCGAAAAACCGGTGCGAATTGGCGTCGCCACAGATATCGGCGGTGGCTCCAGCTATTCGATGCTGCGCACCATGGACGAGGCCTACAAGATCCAGCAGCTGCTCGGCGAACGCCTGAACCCGCTGGAAAGCTACTACCACATGACGCTTGGCAACGCCCGGTCGCTGTCGCTTGCCGACCGGATCGGCACGCTCGATGTCGGCTCCGACGCCGATATCGTCGTCCTCAACGCCGCCGCGACGCCCGCCATGGCGTTGAAGATGGAGGTCGTGAAGACGCTGCCGGAAGAACTGTTCTTGCTGCAGACCATGGGCGATGACCGCGCGATCGTGGAGACCTATGTGGCGGGCGTCGCAGCCAAGAGCGCGATCTGAGGTCCGAGGCAATCCGACAGACCGCCCGCAAGCAGCGGGCGGATTTTTCGCGCATCTTACCCTCGATAGCGAAGCGCATTGACCAGCAGGGCGAAGGCCGGCGACGTCTGCCGGCGGCTCGTATAGTAGAGATGATACCCGGGGAACGGCGCGCACCAATCCTCAAGCACGCGAACGAGTCTCCCATCGGACAGAGGCTGCCGCACCAGCGCTTCCGGCACGAACGCCAGACCGAGCCCCGAAAGGGCTGCGTTCAGCCGTAGCTGCGCGTTGTTAAACACGAGCTGCCCCTCCACGCGCACCTTCACTTCGCGCCCTTCCTTCTCGAACTCCCAGGCATAGACCCCGCCATAGGTCGGCAGGCGCAGGTTGATGCAGTTGTGGTCGGTAAGCTCGGCAGGCGTCTGCGGCTTCGGGCGCCGTTCGAAATATACAGGTGCTCCGACGACAGCCATCCGCATATCAGGCCCGATGCGCACGGCGATCATGTCCTTTGCCACCTGCTCGCCAAGGCGGACGCCAGCGTCGTAACGCTCGGCGACAATGTCGGTCAGCCCGTAGTCAACGATGATCTCGACATTGATATCGGGATAATCAGGCAACAGTTTTTCCAGCGCCGGCCAGAGAATAGCGTCGGCGGCGTGCTCTCCTGCCGTAATGCGTATCGTACCCGCCGGCTTCTCGCGAAATTCGCTGAGGGCTGCCAGCTCACTCTCGATCTCGTCGAAACGCGGCCCGATCGAACCCAGTAGCCGCTCGCCTGCCTCCGTCGGCGACACGCTGCGCGTCGTGCGCGTCAGCAGCCGCAGACCGAGACGTGTTTCAAGACCGCGGATCGTATGGCTGAGCGCCGATTGCGAGACCCCGAGCTTGGCCGCGGCCTTCGTGAAGCTTCTCTCCCGGGCCACGGCCAGAAAGGCGATGAGGTCGTTGATCGATTGCCGCGTCATTCATGAATCCTGCTCATAAGATCATGCCGTTTATACCATCTAATCGTAGGAAAGCATCCGCACTAAATCTTCTTCCGAACGTCAGCCGAGCGGCACGCTCCTGAGCTCACGAAAGGACGAAAGATGAAAATCAAGCGAAACGGCTCCGATCCATCCGCCAAGGGACCCGCGGATTATTTCACCGGGACGGTCCGCATCGATGCACGATTCGAGGGGACGGCACCGGCGCGCGTCGGCGGCGCGACAGTGACCTTCGAGCCCGGCGCCCGCACCGCCTGGCACACCCATCCGCTCGGCCAGACGCTGATCGTCCTCTCCGGCAGCGGTCGCGCGCAACGCGACGGCGGACCTGTCGAAGACATCCGCGCCGGCGACATCGTCTGGTTCGAACCGGGCGAGAAGCACTGGCACGGTGCATCCGCAACAACCGCAATGACCCAAATCGCGATCGCCGAAGCCCTCGACGGCAAGGTGGTCGACTGGATGGAAAAGGTCAGCGACGAACAATACCAGGGCTAGGAAAGGGAAATTCCATGCAAAAGCGCACACTCGGAAATAGCGGCCTCGAACTATCCGCCCTCGGCCTCGGATGCATGGGCCTGAGCTACGGCTACGGCCCGGCAACGGACACTGCAGACGCAATCAAATTGATCCGCGCCGCCTTCGAACGCGGCGTCACCTTCTTCGACACCGCGGAAGCCTACGGCCCCTACAAGAACGAAACCCTGCTCGGCGAGGCGCTTGCGCCGTTCCGCGACAAGGTCGTCATCGCCACCAAATTCGGCTTCAACTTCGGCCCCGATGGCGGCCAGAGCGGCATGAACAGCCGCCCCGCCCATATCAGGGAGGTTGCCGACGCGGCGCTGAAGCGCCTCAACACCGACGTGATCGACCTCTTCTACCAGCACCGCGTCGATCCCGATGTGCCGATCGAGGATGCCGCCGGTACGGTCAAGGACCTTATCACCGAAGGCAAGGTCAAGCACTTCGGCCTCTCCGAAGCGGGCGCCAGGACGATCCGCCGCGCACATGCGGTGCAGCCCGTCGCCGCCCTGCAGAGCGAGTATTCGTTGTGGTGGCGCGAGCCGGAACAGGACATCCTTCCGACGCTCGAGGAACTTGGCATCGGCTTCGTTCCGTTCAGCCCGCTCGGCAAGGGCTTCCTGACCGGCGCGATCAACGAAGCGACCGCCTTCGACAGCAAGGACTTCCGCAACGTCGTTCCGCGCTTTTCCGCCAAAGCTCGCAAGGCCAATCAAGCGCTCGTCGATCGCCTCGGCGAGATCGCCCGCGACAAGGGAGCAACGTCGGCGCAGATCGCGCTTGCCTGGCTGCTGGCGCGCAAGCCCTGGATCGTTCCGATCCCGGGTACGACAAAGATGCACCGTCTGGAAGAGAACATCGGCGCAGCCGCAGTCCAGCTGACGGGTGACGATCTTGCCGCCATCGAAACCGCGCTCGCCGGCATCAAGGTCGAGGGCGACCGTTACCCGGCACATCTCCAGGCAAGGGTCGACCGCTGAGCGGCGGCGAAGCGAAGGGAAAGGATCTGTCATGACTGACGGCATCAAGGACAAGGTCGTCGTGATCACCGGCGCAAGCAGCGGCCTTGGCGAAGCTGCGGCCCGGCGCCTGGCAAGGGACGGTGCCAAACTCGTTCTCGGTGCCCGGCGTCTCGACCGGCTGAATGCGATCGCTGATGAACTCGGCCTCGCCTCGGATGCCGTCGTCGAGACCGACGTAACCAAGGTCGATCAGGTCAGACGCCTGGTCGATCACGCTGTTCGGCTGCACGGCCGCATCGACGTCATCATCAACAATGCCGGCCTGATGCCGCACTCTCCGCTGGAGCGCGGCAAGGTCGAGGATTGGGACCGCATGATCGACGTCAACCTCAAGGGCGTGCTCTACGGCATTGCCGCGGCGCTGCCCCATATGAAGGAGCAGAAAAGCGGCCATGTCATCAACGTCTCGTCGGTGGCCGGCCATAAGGTCAATCCGGGTGGCGCCGTCTATGCCGCGACCAAGCATGGCGTGCGCGTCATTTCGGAGGGGCTGCGGCAGGAGGTAAAGCCTTACAACATCCGCACGACGATCATCTCGCCGGGCGCCGTTGCCACCGAACTGCCCGACAGCATCACCGAACCTGACGTCGCCGAGCGCGTCCGCAAGGTCTACGAGATGGCGATCCCGGCCGATTCTTTCGCGAGCATGGTGGCCTTCGCCATGAGCCAGCCGGAGGATGTCGACGTCAACGAAATCCTGTTCAGGCCAACTAGGCAGGAATATTGAAATAGAAGGCGGCCGCAACAGGCCGCCTATCACCACCGACCACCTCTGCCCGCGAAATGCGCGCAGCTGCTAACTTGACCACGCGATCGATTTCAGCGCCTCCATGACAACCCGGATGATCGGCACATTACGGATGTCCGCGTGCACGACGAGCCACAGTTCCCGCATCAGAGGCTGCGGCTGCGGGATCGCCGCGACGAGATCATCGACACCCGCAAGCATGAAGTTCGGCAGCATGGCGATGCCGCCGCCGGCGCGCGCCGTCGCCAGCTGGAATTCCAGTGTCGTGGCCCTTAGCGCCACCCTCCTCCCCTCGGTTGCCTCGGCAAGCCGGATCGACTGAGGTGCGCTGGCCATCGTCTCGTCATAGGCAATAAAGGTTCTCTGCGCCTCCGGCGTGGCGGCCAGATAATCAGCGGTGGCATAGAAGCCGAAGCCGATCTCTCCGAGCTTGCTGATGACGAAATTGCCCTGCTCCGGTTTCGTCATGCGAACCGCAATATCGGCCTCCCGCCTGTCGAGCGATGCATAGCGCGTCTCTCCGACGATGGTGATGCCGATATCCGGATGCCGGGTTCGCAAGGCGACGAGCGCTGCCGGCAACGTCGCCGCCGCAAGGGTCGGCGGCGCGCTGATCCTGACCTCTCCGGCAAGCGTCGCACCGGCGGCAAGCCCCAGCCGTTCAACGGCCTGCGCCTCCTCGCCCATCCGCTCCGCCATTCCCGCGACCCGCTCGCCCTCCGGCGTCAGCACGATGCGGCGGCCGCGCCGGTCGACCAGCTTCAAGCCCATCTGTTCCTCAAGCCCGGCAACCCGACGGGCGACGGTTGCGTGCTCCACGCCAAGGTCACGAGCGGCCCCGAGCAACGTCCCGGCGCGAGCGAGCGCCGCGAAATGGCGAAGGCTTTCCCAATCGATCATTGTTCAATTTTTCCCAGTCAATGAGAAGTAATAGGGAATTTTCGATCACAACACCATGCGCGATGATGCCGGCAATAGCAATCGGAGAGTACCCATGGACAAGGTCGTTACACTTCTCGCCCCCGGCGGCATCGAACAACTGCAGGTTTCGGAACAGGCGCCCCAGACGCCCGCTGCAGACGAGATCTGCATCCGCCACGACGCGATCGGGATGAATTTCCTCGATATCTACCACCGACGCGGGCTCTACGCCTTGCCGGCATATCCCGCCGTCCTCGGCGTCGAAGGCGCCGGCACGATCGAAGCCGTGGGGAGCGCGGTCACCGCCCTGAAGCCCGGCGACCGCGTTGCCTATGCCGGCGCGCCCGTTGGCGCCTATGCCGCAACGCGCCTCCTGCCGGCAGCCCGCGCCGTTCGCCTGCCCGATGACGTGCCTTCCAAGGTCGCGGCCGCGTCCATGCTGAAAGGACTGACGGCATATATGCTGCTGACGAAGACATATCGCGTCGAGCCCGGAACCACCGTTCTCATCCATGCTGCCGCCGGCGGGCTTGGAAGTATTCTCGTGAAGTGGGCAAAACATCTCGGTGCCACCGTCATCGGCACGGTGAGTTCGGAGGAGAAGGCCGATCTCGCCCGCGCCTACGGTGCGGACCATCTGATCGTAGGTCGCGACGCCGATGTCGTCGCGGCGGCCAAGGCGCTCACCAACAACGGCGGCGTCGATGTCGCCTACGACGGGATCGGTGCCGGCATGCTTGCAAAATCCATAGCATCCGTCTGTCCGTTCGGCGTCGTGGCGACGATCGGACAGGCCGGCGGACCGATCCCGCCCGTCGCGGTCGACGCGCTTCGTCCCGGAAAATCGCTCACGCATCCAAGCATCATGGCTTACATCACGGACACGCCAGCATACCTGGCGGCGGCTGAGGCCGTGGTCGGAATGCTGGCATCAGGCATCACTGCGACGATTGCCCGCGAATACCCTCTCGAGGAGGCTGCGCAAGCCCAGCAATTCCTCGAGGACGGACGTGCCGCAGGCAGCCTGATTCTTGTTCCATAGGCGACGAAAGAGATACACAAAGCCTCGGAAATCATGTTAAGGGCCATGGCATTATTCAGATGTGAAAGTCTTATCCATGGCCAATCCTCTCACAATTGCCGATCTCAAGAACCTCGCACAGCGCCGTGTCCCGAAGATGTTTTTCGACTATGCGGATTCCGGTGCATGGACGGAGTCGACCTATCAGGCAAATGAGAGCGATTTCGCCAAAATCAAGCTTCGCCAGCGCGTTCTCGTCGACATGACGAACCGTACGCTGGAGACGACCATGATCGGCCAGAAGGTCTCGATGCCGGTGGCGCTCGCGCCGACCGGCATGACCGGCATGCAGCACGCCGACGGCGAGATGCTGGCAGCCCGCGCCGCCGAGGAAGCCGGCGTCCCCTTCACGCTGTCGACGATGAGCATCTGCTCGATCGAGGACGTCGCTTCGGTCACCACGAAGCCCTTCTGGTTCCAGCTCTATGTCATGCGCGACAAGGATTTCGTGCTGAACCTCATCAACCGCGCAAAGGCTGCGAAATGCTCGGCCCTGGTGCTGACCGCTGACCTGCAGATCCTCGGCCAGCGCCACAAGGACCTGCGCAACGGCCTTTCCGCCCCGCCGAAATTCACCCCAAAGCACATCTGGCAGATGGCGACGCGCCCCTTCTGGTGCCTCGACATGCTGCAGACGAAACGCCGCAGCTTCGGCAACATCGTCGGCCATGCGAAGAACGTCTCCGACCTCTCTTCGCTCTCCTCCTGGACGGCCGAGCAGTTCGACCCGCAGCTCTCCTGGGCCGACGTTGCCTGGATCAAGGAACAGTGGGGCGGCCCGCTGATCATCAAGGGTATCTGCGATGTCGAGGACGCCAAGTCTGCGGCTGAAACCGGCGCCGACGCGATCATCGTCTCCAACCACGGCGGCCGCCAGCTCGACGGCGCTCCGTCGTCGATCAGCATGCTGGAGCCGATCGTCGATGCCGTCGGCCACAAGGTGGAAGTGCATCTGGACGGCGGCATCCGCTCTGGCCAGGACGTCCTGAAGGCAATCGCCCTCGGCGCCAAGGGCACCTATATCGGCCGCCCCTTCCTCTACGGCCTCGGCGCCATGGGCAAGGAAGGCGTAACGCTCGCCCTCAACATCCTGCGCAAGGAAATGGATGTCACCATGGCGCTTTGCGGCAAGCGCGACATCAACGACGTCAACCGGTCGATCCTGCTCGGCCGTCAGTAAGAACGAGCTACGGCAACCAGCCTGTCGCAAGCGCGCCTGCCCATTCCGGGCGGGCGTTTTCTTTTGCAAGACGCGACATGGCCATGTGGTCGTAGGCAACCGTACGGAACTCCGGAAGCCAGCCGCCTTCACCTTTCTCGAGGATGCAGTAGGACGCCATCGGGTGGCCGGTTTCGACCTTGTGGTAGTACGGCAGGTCGTCGTCATAGGCGGGGCAACCGACACTGCCGGGATTGACGATCAGCCTGCTGTCGCTGAGGCGAACCATGCGCGGAATGTGGCTGTGGCCGCAGAGAACAAGCGAAAAATCCGCTCCCACAGCCAGCGCCTCGATTTCCGCCAGCGGTTTCAGGAAGACGTGGCCATCCGCTGACACCGACTCCAGCCAATAGGTGTTATCGTCAGCTGGCGTCGCGTGGCAGAGGTACACCTCGTCACGATAGACAGCGCTCGTCGGCAACCCACGCAACCAATGCAGGTCGTCGGCTGTCAGCTGATCGAACGCGGCTGCATCCGACGCATGCATGGTCTCACGCGGCCGGTCGATCAGATAGCGATCGTGATTGCCGCGAACGGTCAGCATATCCCGTGCCCGCAACACCTCGGCCGTGCGCCCTGCCGTCAGCGGACCGCTGAAGCAATCGCCGAGATTGACGATGTCGGTCACACCCTGAGCCGCGATGTCGGCCAGCACGGCCTCGAGCGCCAGATGATTGCCGTGAACATCCGCGATCGCCGCAAACCGCATGGCTTAGCTTCCGCGATAGGTCGAATAGCCGTAGGGCGAGATCAGCAGCGGCACGTGGTAGTGCGCGGCCACGTCGGCGATGCCGAAACGGATGGGGACAAGGTCCAGAAACGCCGGATGCGGCAACGCGACACCCGCTGCGCGCAGATAGTCGCCGGCATGGAAGAGGAGTTCGTAGGTCCCCGCCTTGAAGCTATCGCCGATCAGGATCGGCCCGCCGTCGACGCGTCCGTCGGAATTGGTCGTGACCGTCTTGACGTGATGCCTGCTATCACCGTCGAGGTGGAAGAGATCGATCCGCAATCCCTCGGCCGGCTTGCCGGATGCGGTATCGAGTACGTGGGTGGTCAGTCCGGTCATAGGCAGGGCTCGCTGATGATGAAGGGTGTTTCGAAGAAATATTCTTCCAGATTGTTGCCTGGCCCTTCGCGATCGACGACGACGAAATCGCTGACGGCGCGAAGCGACATCAGCGGATGATGCCAGACGTTGCGGCGATAGTTCACGCCCTGATCGCCACGCGCCAGGAACACTTGCGGCCGGCCCGGCTTGCCATCCTCGTCCTCGGAAACGACGACAAGGTAAGGGTGAGCGGAAATCGGCGAAAAACTCTGGCTGCCGAAAGGATGCCGCTCCATCATGCCGATCTCATAAGGAAAGGCACGGGGCTGCCCCCGGAACAGGTTGATGATGACGCGCGCGCCCTCACCGACCGCTTGTGGGGCTGCGAGCGCATGGAAGCGCTCCGTTGTTCCGTTATTGATATAGCGCATCGTGGCCGGATCGGCCTCGATGACATCACCGAAAGGCGCAAATGCGGATTTGGTCAGCAGCTGCACATTGAGGAATTCTGTCACGTCATTCGCCTTGTATGCGCCAGTGGCGCAAGGATTCGAGCTCGGAAATCAGCGTCTGCAGGTCGCGCCGCACAGTGGTCCAGATAGCCGAGAGATCGGCCCTGTAGTAGTCGTGGACGATAAGATTTCGCATGCCACAGATTCGGGCCCAGGGTAGCTCCTGATGCTCTTCAAGAAAGTCGGGATGACTGGTGGCGATCCGTGATGCCGCCTCCCCGAGCAACACCAGCGACATGGTGACTGCAAGCTGCGTCCGCAGGTCGGACAGGAAGGCTTCCTCGTCCATATTCTCGGTCAGCATCCGCGCCTGCTCGGCGGCGGCGTGCATTCTGTCGATATAATCGGCCAGCCTCTCCGCGCTCATATACGGGTCGCTTCCGCCAGAACACGCTCGCGAATCTTTTCCGGCAAGCCGCCTGATGTCACCAGATCCACCTTCACCCCCAGAATATCCTTCAACTCTTCCAGCAGTCCCCCGAGATCAAACAGCGACGTGCCGGGCAACGTATCGACAAGAATATCGAGATCGCTGTCAGCCCGATCCTCGCCCCGTGCCACTGAGCCGAAGACACGAGGATTCGCCGCGTTGAAGCGCTTCGTCGCTTCGCGGATCGCCTGCCTGTTCTTCTCCAGTACTTCTGACGGCTTCATGAGACAACTATAGGTCACGGATCAACAAGAGAAAAGCGCGCCACCTAGCGTGTCGGCAGCAGAGCTTCGAGACGCAAGAGCGCAATACGTTCGACCTGAGCGGTGGCGGTTTCGAACTCCTCATCGCGCGTATTGTTGATGCGCTTTTCGAAGGCGGCCAGGATGTCGTCCTTGTTCAAGCCCTTGACGGCAATAATGAAGGGAAAGCCGAACTTCTCGACATAGGCGGTGTTGAGCTCGGTGAACCTGGCATGCTCGGCCGCGCTCAGTCGGTCGAGCCCGGCACCGGCTTGTTCCTTCTTGCTATCTTCGGTGAGTTCGCCTGCGATCGCCAGGCGTCCGGCAAGATCAGGGTGAGCGCGCAGGACCCCCAGCCGCTCCTCCGGGCTTGCCGCCCGGAAAATCGCGACCAGCGCCGTATGCACCCGGTCGACTGTCAGTTCGTCTCCAATGAATCCGTCGTCATAGGAACGCTCGGCAACGAAGGGCGAGTGTTCGAAAACACCGCCGTAACGCGATACAAACTCGTCACGCGACAGCATCAGATCGTCTCCGGCTTGTGGTGGTTATGCCAGTGCTTTGCGATATCAAGACGCGTCGGCACCCACACTTTGTCGTGCTTCAGCACATATTCCATGAAGCGCTTCAGCGCCGCGGCACGCCCGGGACGGCCGACGAGACGGCAATGCAGGCCGATCGACATCATCTTCGGGCTGCCGGCCTTACCTTCTTCATAGAGGGTATCGAAGGCATCCTTGAGATAGGTGAAGAACTGGTCGCCCGAGTTGAAGCCCTGCGGCGTCGCAAAACGCATATCGTTGGTCTCAAGCGTGTAGGGAATGATCAGGAACGGCTTGTCGTCGACGCCTTTCACCCAGAACGGCAGGTCATCGGCATAGGAGTCCGAGGAATAAAGGAAACCGCCCTCCTCCATGACGAGACGCAGCGTGTTGTCGGAGGGCTTGCCCTGATACATGCCGTAGGGGCGCTCGCCTGTCAGTTCCGTGTGCAGACGCACGGCTTCCTGAATGTGCTTGCGCTCGACATCTTCCTGGAAGTCCTTGTATTCCAACCAGCGGTAGCCGTGGCTCGCGATTTCCCAGCCGGCATCTTTCATCGCCGCAACCGCCTCCGGATTGCGCGCCATCGCCAGGGTCACTCCATAAACGGTGGCCTGAACGTTGAGCTCGGTGAACATGCGCCACAAGCGCCAGAAACCGGCGCGCGAGCCATATTCGTAGATCGATTCCATGTTGAGGTTGCGCTGGCTCGGCCAGGCGGCAGCACCGACGATTTCCGACAGAAGGTTCTCGGAAGCCGGATCGCCATCAAGGATGCAGCTCTCGCCGCCCTCTTCGTAATTGATGACGAACTGGACGGCGACGCGCGCGTCTCCCGGCCACTTCGGGTCGGGTGTGTTGCGTCCATAGCCGATCAGATTGCGCGGATAAGTCTCGGATACCATGAAATCACCTTCCTGAAAGTCGGCGAAACGGTAACACCCACGCAGGGAATGTCGAGACGGAAAGTACGCAACAGAGTTTTGCCTTTACGGCACAACCCTTTAGGCGGGGACGGCGACGCGCTCCTTGCGCGCGCTGACTTTGCCGATCGGATGCAGCGAATGCACACGAAACGGCCCGCCATTGCCCTCTTCCATCAGCAGCGCCACGTTGGAGACCTGGATCGGCGAGGAAAGAACCGGCTCGAACACACTTCGCAGCGCCTGCTCGACCCGTGGCATGTCTTTATGATCGATCGGCCCCGATAACGGCATGTGAAAACGGAACTCATCCATCACATAGGGGCATCCCCAGCGATGCAGGTTGGCGAACTGCGCGGCCGAAAGCCCGCCCGGATCGCTGCGCTCGATGTCGGCATCACTGAGCGGCGCGCGAAAATGGTCGAAATGCTGAACGATGGCCGACGAGAGGTAGTGGATCTGCTCACATGGGAGAGACGGCACAAGGCTGTAAAAATCGCCCGTCCTGGCAACTTCTAATTGCGAGATACGAAAGGGCGCCAAAGTGCCGCAGAACCGCATGAGTTCCCGAAGAAGCTGCGCCTCCGACATATCGGACGCCAACCGGAACGGCGCCTTCAACGCACCGTGAAAACCATATCGACGGGGGACAGCGGTATGGAAGGCGATCTCATGGATACCCAAGCCGCGAATAGCGCTCGGCTCGACCAGTTCGCCTGAAAATACATTCCTGCCGAGCCAATTTGCAGCCACATGCGACAGCGGATCGCTCGCAGGGGGCGTGAAACAAATGGCGTAACGCATGACCAGTCCTCCGTCGGCCAGCGGATCCTGAATCATATCCTCTCCGCTGCTGCGCAAGCAGATAGGTGATTTGCATGACAGATTGACGAAAGGCAGCGACTGCTAATTCACGCCTAACGCGAAGCGACGTCGATATGGCTGGACAAAAGGAAGCTTTCCGGAAGCTCGAAGGCAGGCCTTTGCCCCGCAACGGTGCGCACGACCGCTTCCGCCAATCGGTGCGCGATGCCGAAGCTGACCTTGAAGCCGCCCGTCAATGCCAGGAGCCTGTCACAGGCAGGATGCGCCCCGACCATCGGATCGCGATCGATTGCTTTCGGCCGCAATCCGGCCCAGCGCTCCAGAACCTCGGCACCTCGAAGCGCCGGCACAAGCTCTTGCGCAGCCACCAGCAAAGCATCGAGCTGATCATCGGTGGTGAATGGCGTCTCGAAGCGGTTCTCGCTCGTACTGCCAACCGCCACGTGCCCACCCTCGTGCGCGACGACGTAGAGACCGTCCCGGAAGATCGTCGGCAAAGAGGGATCGACGTCTGCCTTGAGAAGAGCCGCCTGTCCCTTGACCGGCTGGCCGAGCGGTTTGGTGAGGCCGCTCGTCAGCTCCGCCAGCAACGGAAACGATTGGTATCCGGCAGCAACGATGCAATGTCCGAACGCGATCGGGCCCGCGCCGCATTGCGCAAGACGTCGATCGAGATCGATGCTCTCGAGCGCGGCGTTTTCCAGTATCCGAACATGGCTTGCGGCCCGAAGGAAGGCCGTCAGCATCGCAATGAGTGACCGTGGTGCGACGCGACCGGCAAGAGTATCGTAGACGGAGCCCGCGCTGTCGTCGGCATCGAGCCAGTCATTGACCGGCGGCCTGTCGAGCACGTGCCAGTGAAAGCGGCGCTCCGAGGCATGCCAGCGCGTTTCGGCGTCCGCAGAATGACCAAGGGCGATCTGCCGGAGGTGTGGCTTCGGCAACGGAATGAGGCGCCCGGATCGGCGATAGCCGGCTGAGAGGCCCGTCTGCTCCTGCAAATCCGCGATTTCCGTTTCCAGCGATACCAGCGCGTCGAACTGAAATTGCTTCTTCGCGTTCCATTTGTCAGGCATGTGCGGCATCAGCGCGCCGAGCAGGCCGCCGCTTGCTCCCTGCCCCAATCGGCCCGCCTCGATCAGCACCGTATCGATGCCGAGACGCTCGGCATGAACTGCCGCCCAAAGCCCCATCACGCCGCCGCCGACGATCAGCAGCGAGGCGGACGATTGACCAGAAGGCAAGGCCGGACTATCGGCTGTTGGCATGACAGTTACGGATCCCGATGAGATTGGCATGACGCAGCAGCCACTGGAATGGCGCGACGGCGATATGCCCTATTCGACCGCCTTTGGCGATCACTTTTATTGCCAGACGGACGGGCGGCTCGAGTGCGGCCATGTCTTCCTTTCCGGCAACGGCCTGCCTGCGCGGTGGCAGGATGCGGCGAGCTTCCGGATCGGTGAACTCGGCTTTGGCACCGGACTGAACTTTGCCGAAACCTGGAGGCAGTGGAAACATATCCGCGCGCCCGGCCAGCATCTGCACTTCACCTCGTTCGAGCTTTACCCGATGCGGAGAGAGGAAATCGACCGCGCGCTTGCGCATTGGTCCGAGATCGATGCCGAACGCATCGCGCTCGTAGTCGCCTGGCCTGACGTACCGCATGAGACCGTGTCGTTGATGCTCGACGACCAGACGACGCTGAATGTTGTCTGCGGACATGCGTTCGCCGGCGTATCGGCTGCCTCTCCAGGCTTCGACGCCTGGTATCTGGATGGTTTTGCCCCATCGCGCAACGCCGAGATGTGGTCTGAAGACCTGATGCGGCTCGTCTGCGAAAAAACCACACCGGGCGGCACCTTCGCGACCTATGCCGCGGCGGGCTTCGTACGCAGAAATCTGATTGCTGCGGGTTTTACGGTCGAACGCAGGAGCGGTTTCGCGGGCAAGCGCGAAATGCTGTGCGGCGTCAGGGCCTAGAACCCCTCAGGGGTAGGTCGCTACCCGGTGCCTCGGCCATGCCAAGCCAGTGTGCGATCTTCTCTTCGAGGAGTTCCGGGCTGATCGGCTTTGACATGTAGTCGTCCATCCCGGCATCGAAGCAAAGCTCGCGGTCGGTCTCAAGAGCATGCGCCGTCACGCCGATGATCGGCACCCGATGCCCCTGACCCCGTTCAAGTTCCCTGATCCTGCGCGTGGCATCGTGGCCATTCAGGACAGGCATGGAAACATCCATCATGATGATGCGCGGCGTATGCGCCTCCCATGCATCGACGGCTTCCTGCCCGTTGTTGACCACGAGAAACTTGAGGCCGGTGGCTTGCAGGATCTGTGTGAAGACGATCTGGTTGACGTCGTTGTCCTCGGCCACAAGCACATCGATGAACGAGGGAACCGATACGTCCTGCCGAACCTCTTGTGCGGGCTCGGGGGCCTCGACTGTCAACCGGGCGCCGCTTTCGGTGGCCTTGCGGATGCGGTTTGCCCTGACGACCTCGACGATCGTGTTGCGCAGGACATTGGCACGCGCCGGCTTCATCAGATGCGCCTGGCCATTCAGCGCCGCGAACTCTTTTTCCGTGCCTGAGATATCCATCGATGTCAGGAAGACGATCGGCAGGTCGCAGTATCGCGGATCAGCCCGAAGATTGCGGGCAATGTCAGCACCGTTCATCCCGGGAATCTGGTAGTCGAGAACGATTGCGTCGATCTCCATGCCGCATCCATGCGCCGCCTCGAGAATGGTGAGGCCTTCGATGCCGTCCTCCGCAGCCGCGCCATCGAACCCCCACAGCGAAAGCTGCTCGGTCAGGATCTGACGATTGACGGCATTGTCATCGATAACAAGAACGCGGGCGTTCTTGACGTTGATCGGAAGCGGCTTCGGATCAAGGCGCGCAGCCGCGATCGTGAACGGCAGGCTGACGGTGAAGACAGAGCCCTGGCCGGGCGCGCTGTCGACGTCGATGTATCCGCCAAAGAGGTCGACCAGACCAGACGTGATCGCAAGACCGAGGCCGGTCCCCTCGTGACGGCGGGTCGAGGAGGAATCGATCTGCGAGAACTTGCCGAAGATGGAGTCGAGACGATCCTTCGGCATGCCGATCCCAGTATCCTCTATCCGCAGGATCGCCATGATTTCGTCAGCCGCACCGCTCTTATAGTCGAGATCGACGAGGACATGGCCGCGCTCGGTGAACTTGACGGCGTTGCCGACAAGATTGGTGACGACCTGCCGGAAACGGCCCGCATCGCCGATGATCGCCATAGGCAATCCTGGCGCCGCGCGTACCAGAAGCTCGATTCCCTTCTCCGCAGCCATAGACGAAAGCAGGGTTACCACGTCCTCGACCGCTTCGACCGGGTCGAAGGTTGTTCGGCGCAAGGTCATCTGGCCGGAGTCGATCTTCGAAAAATCCAGGATGTCGTTGATGATGGTCATCAGCGCATTGCCCGATTTCACAATGATGTCGATGAACGTCTTCTGCCGGGTGTCGAGGTTGGTTTTCGCCAGCAGTTCGGCCATGCCGAGCACGCCGTTCATTGGTGTCCGGATCTCATGGCTCATGTTCGCCAGAAATTCGGACTTCACCTTGTCGGCCGCTTCGGCACGCTCGAGCAGGACGGTCAGATCCTCCTCGCGGATCTTCATCGAAGTGATGTCCGTGAATACAGCGACCCAGTGCCGACGTTCGCTGACACTGACCTCCATCTTCACCCAGCGGCTATCGCCAACGCGAAAGAGTTGCGAGGCGGGAAGGCCCTGAGCGAGCGAACCGCGCAGCCCGTCGAGCACACCCGCAGCATCTTCCGTGAAATCGCCGCGCGCGGAGCAAAAGGCGAACAGCCCGCTCCAGTCACGGCCGATCGCCAGCATTTCGGCGGGAATGTCGAGCATGCCGGCAAGCGCATCGTTGCTCAGCAGGATTTCCTCATCCTGCACCACCAGAAGGCCCTGCGACATCGCAAGCGTCGCATCGCCCATCAACTCGCCGAGGCTTTCCAGCGCCTCGCGCGCTGCGTGGATTTCCTGCTCGTGCCGGCGAACCGTCGAGAAGTCGGCATAGGTCAGAAGGATACGATCCTTCGATATGCGTCGGCTTTCAACGAGCAGGGAGCGGCTGCCCCAATTGATCTCGGCGGGCGGCAACTGGATTTCCGAACGGAACTGGCTGACTCGCCGCTCGAACATCTCTTCCGCCGTCACGCCGGGGCCATAGCGGCCAAGCCCGTGATTATACTCGATGAGCTCCATGAACGGACGCCCTTCGAAGCGGCTCAACGGCAGGTCCGATATCGTATAGAACGCCTCGTTACCGTAGAGGATCGTCAGATCGCTCTCGAGAATGAGCACCCCGACCGGCAGTGAATTCAGAATGCTGGCCATGTCGCGGTGCAGGATCTCGGTCTGCACCTGGGAAGCGATCAGCTCGCGCTCACGGTCCTTCAATAGCGAGACGTCCGAGAACGAGCCGACGACGTAGCGCTTTCCTTCCGGCCGGTCGATACGGTTGATGCGGGCGAGAACCGGGTGGAGCTTGCCGCCGGCACCGGGCAGCAGGCTTTCGACCTCGGCCGCCTCGCCCGTTTCCAATGCTGCGAGGTTGCCGCGGTGAACGACGCCACCGGCGGCCTCGCCGAACATCTCCTGCTCCGTCTTGCCAAGCATTTCGGCACGCACTTTGCCGGTGAAGGCTTCGTAGCAGGCATTCGCATAGATCAGCCGATGGTCGGCATCCCGGACGAAGGCTGCAACAGGCAGTGCCTCCATGATGGAGCGCAGCAGTTCCGCTTCGGTATCATAATCGATGGCCGGGATGGTCGGCGCTTCCCGTCGCCTCGTACGACCGGCGGCCTCGAAAAGACCGAACACGTACACGCGGTCTTCCGACACCGTGAAGCTTTCGATCCGCACGCGATCGTGGGCTTCGCCGGCGGCATCGAAACAGATCGCGGTTTCCTCGCTGGCAAAAACGAGCGCGCGGCGTTCCTTGTCCTCACGATCCTCTTCTTCCGGCCGGTCGAAAAGCTCGCGGCTGCGGCGGCCGATAAAGTCCGAAATCTCCATGCCGAAGAATTCGGCATAAGCGCGGTTCACCGCCACATAGCGAAGTTCGCTATTCTTGACATAGGCGGGACTAACCAGATCAACGATCCGGCGGCACGCCAGCTCGAGAAGGTCGCCCGTGAATGTCAACAAATCACTCCGCAGCAAAGAAATTAAGGAAAGCTGTTTGAGGCGACTATAGTCACCCGCACTTTAACAACGCATTAACTATGACCGTCCGGCGAAACGAAAGAGTATGCAGAAAACCGCCAAGTCTAAGCCATCGAAATCTTTCTTCGATCGGAGTAGAATTGCCGGACAACTGACCAAAATAGAGGAACTGCAGCAGCTTCTCATTCGTTTACCGACAGGTAGTGAAGCCGCATCCGTCAGGCTGCTGATCGACGTCGATTTTACTAACGATTTCAATAGGCACGTCATCCATGAAAGGAGACGACAATGTCCGTAGTTCACAAAGGCGTGGCAGCGGGCCTGATGGCAATCACGTTAGCCACTACTATGCCGGCAGGTTCCGCGCAGGCTCACTCTCATGATTACTTCTGGGGCGGTGTCGCGGCAGGCGCCGTCGGAGGGATCCTGCTCGGTTCCGCCATGCGCCCGTATCCCTACACATACGGCTATCCCGATGGCTACGGCTATCCGTATGCCTATGGCTATCGCTACGGCTATCCGGCCTATCGAGCCTACTATCCGTACCGGCCCTATTATCGCGCTTATCGGCCCTATCCCGCCTATCGGCCGGCCTATTATCAGGCTCGTCATTGCCGCCTGGAATGGAGGCGCAACGGCTGGGGTGAAGCCTATCGCGTAAGGGTATGCCCCTACTGAGCAGGGATGACCGAACGAGTTCTTTTTTGGCGTGGCGTCAGCCGATGATCCCTCGCCTCTCTTGACTTTTGAGCAAAACTGGACCAAATGCAGGCCAGCTTTCACCTTCCGGCCGCCGCGTGAGCGTGCCCCTGCCAGCAAATAGGATGCAGGAAGAAGGACAAAAGCGCATTTCGAATAGACCGCATCTAGAAGACGCGGCAGAAGCGCTGGAAAGCTTTTTCCAACAAGACAAGTTCCCACTTCACGCGGGGTTCTTGACGCCAGAGTAACACCGGACCGCAGACCCGCGTTCCGGCGAATTTGTTTTGGCGCCCCTGAAAAGGTTATGACTTGACCAATTTTGAATCGCTTGGTGTCTCCAAGCCGATCGTCGCCACATTGTTCCAGCTCGGCATCGAAACGCCGACCCCCATCCAGGAAAAGGCGATCCCGCTTCTTCTCGAAGGCCGCGACCTGATCGGCCTCGCCCAGACCGGCACCGGCAAGACGGCCGCATTCGGCCTGCCGCTCATCGAAAAGCTGATCCCGGAAGAACGCCGGCCCGACAACCGTACCACCCGTACGCTGATCCTGGCTCCGACCCGCGAACTGGTGAACCAGATCGCCCAGAACCTGAAGAACTTCCTGCGCAAGTCGCACCTGCGCATCAACGTCGTCGTCGGCGGCGTATCGATCAACAAGCAGCAGCTGCAGCTTGAAAAGGGCACCGACATCCTGGTCGCCACCCCCGGCCGCCTGCTCGATCTCGTTGCCCGCCGCGCCATCGGCCTGACCGCTGTGCGCTATCTCGTGCTCGACGAAGCCGACCAGATGCTCGACCTCGGCTTTGTGCACGACCTGCGCAAGATCGCCAAGATGGTGCCGAAGAAGCGCCAGACCATGCTGTTTTCAGCCACCATGCCGAAGTCGATCGCCGACCTCGCCGGCGAATATCTGACGAACCCGGTTACCGTCGAAGTGACGCCTCCCGGCAAGGCTGCCGATAAGGTCGAGCAGTATGTTCACTTCGTCAACGGCAAGAACGACAAGACCGACCTCCTGAAGAAGTCGCTGACCGAGAACCCCGATGGCCGCGCCATCGTCTTCCTGCGCACCAAGCATGGCGCCGAGAAGCTGATGAAGCACCTCGAGCACGTCGGCTATTCCGTTGCGTCGATCCATGGCAACAAGAGCCAGGGCCAGCGCGAGCGTGCCCTCAAGGCTTTCCGTGACGGCGACATCAAGACGCTGATCGCCACCGACGTCGCCGCCCGCGGCATCGACATCCCGGCCGTCAGCCACGTCTACAACTACGACCTGCCTGAAGTTCCCGACGCCTACGTGCACCGCATCGGCCGTACGGCCCGCGCCGGCCGCGACGGCATCGCGATCGCCTTCTGTGCTCCCGATGAAACCCGCCTGCTGCGCGACATCGAACGCCTGATGAACATCTCCATCGCGGTTGCGAGCGGCGAAGCCCCGGCCAACATGAATGCGGCACCGAAGCGCGGTAACGGCAACAATCGCGGCCAGGGTCGCGGTGGTGAAGGTCGCAATGGTGAAGGCCGTGGCGGCGAAGGTCGCGGCGATGCCCGTGCCCGCCGTCCGGAGCGTCGTGCACGCCCGGAAGCCGGCAACGAGGTTCGCGCCAACAACGAGGAGCGCCGCGAGCGTCGTCCGCGTCCGGAACGCCAGACCCAGCGCAACGAAGACTTCCGCGGCCAGCGCCGTGGCGAGTCTACGCCGGTGACGGCAGGCCCGGATAACGATCTGGCGACGACGTCGGACTTCCGTGGTGCAGGTGCGCCTCGCAAGCAGCAGCGCCCGCAGCATGGCAACCATGCCAACTCGAACGGCGAAAACCGGCATCATCCGGGCGGCGGCGCCCGCAACGCACATGGCCGTCCGGCTCGCAAGCACGGTGAAGATCGTGGCGCGCAGGCCCATGGCGGCGGTGAGCGCGGCGAACGTCGCGAAGGCAATGGCGGCAACCGCCGTGGCGGTCCTTCGCGCGGTGGCAATGGCGGCCAGCGCCGCGAACGCGCCTAATTCGAAAGAAAGGGCGGGAAAAATCCCGCCCTTTGCAATACCCATCTCATGGCGGTCTCGCCTTGTGGTGATCAGCCCGCTGCATTAGCATGATGATGCTGCTGTAGGGCGCGTCGGCTTCGGGCCGGAGGGGCATTGCCCGCCTACGTACGACAAAGTCAAACGTAGGCCGCACCCATGCCAAATATCGAAAACCTCAAAAAACAAGCCAAGTCATACCTGCGATGGCATCGCGAACGGTACTATCCGGTTGCTGCCCAGATCAGGTGGATCCTGCCGAGATATCGAGATCAAAGCGATCGAGAGATATTGGACGCCGACTTCAAGCTCAGCGACGCACAGGAGCTTGTTGCCCGAAAGCATGGCTTTGCGGATTGGCCCGCGCTGGTCAAAGGGATCGAAACCATTGCGAAACCGACAGCATCTGACGGGAGACGTCCGCTCGTCCTCTCCGCCGAGCCGCAACTCTTCGTCTCCGATATCAATGCTTCATGCCAGTTCTATGTTCGAAAATTGGGTTTTGAAGTGGCATTCCATTACGGAGAACCGCCATTTTATGCCCAGGTGTTTCGCGATGGCGCACGCCTGAACCTGCGAAAGGTGCACGCGCCTGTCTTCGACGCGGGCTTCCGAGCGCGAGAGGTCGACGCCCTCTCCGCAACATTGACGATCGATGATCCGAAACAGTTGTTCCTGGAATATCAGGCTGCCGGCGCCCCATTCCATCAGCCTCTGCGGGCCGAGCCATGGGGCGCCCGCACCTTCATCGTGCAGGACCCCGATGGAAACCTTATCGCCTTTTCAGGTGAAGCTACCTAGGTCCGCTGCAGCTCGGTCATATCTTGTGGAGCGACCTTCGCTCGCCGGTTTGTCAAATAGACGCCCATCACGACCACGATGGTGCCGAGGATCAGCGGAAGCGTCAGCGGCTCGCCGAAAGCGATGAAAGCTTCGAGCGCCACGGTCGGCGGCATAAGATAGATGAGTGAGGCCGCCCGCGAGACCTGTCCGCGGCGGATGAGATAAAGCAGCAGCCCGACGCCGCCCATCGACAGTCCGACGACCGACCAGATGAGCGCGGCAATGGCCTGTACCGATCCGTCGAAATGCATGCGCTCGAAGGAGAGCATCAGCGGCACGGTGACGATGATGGCACCGACATACTGCAACGTCGCGATCGGCAGCAGGCTGCCCGTCTGCAGATGCTTCTTCTGATAGAGCGTGCCGTAAGTGACGGAACACATCGCGATCAGATTGATCCCGAGAGGCACGACGGCACGCGCCAGATTTGCCGTGGCCGGATCGAGAAGCTTTGGCGATATGGCAATAGCGATGCCGAGAAAGCCCAGCAGCAGACCCAACCGCTGGATGCCCTGCAAGCGCTCGCCGATCAGGAGGGGCGCGGCCATTGCCGTCAACAGCGGTTGCAGGGCGGCAATGATACCGGAGATGCCGGCCGGCACCCCATTCGCAATCGCCCACCACAGGCCGCCGAGATAGAAGCCGTGCAGGAACATGCCGGAATAGACAGCCCTGAAGGCAACCGCCCTACGCGGCCAAGCCGCACGCATGGCAAGAGCGAGGCTGAGAAACGCCAGCGCCGATAGCGCATACCGCACCACGAGGAAGGTGAAGGGTTCCGAGTGGATGGCGGCATATTTGGCCACGACCCAGCCGGTCGACCAGAGAAGAACAAAGATGGCAGGAGCAATGCGATCAAGCGACATGAATGGATCCTGGGGCAAGGGATTGCCGCACTGATAGCCGACAGACCGCTCCGCCGTCAAAGGCGAAGCATTGATGCTTACCTGCAGTTTCATTGATCAGTGACTCGAGCAGCCGCGTCCGTCTCGGCTTGAAATTCAATCGGACGACGAACCGAAAATAATCAGCTGCTTATATTTTGAGCGACCGCCAGGGATTGACAGTGGCAGCGGTCAGGCCAGATTTTGATAAATGCCCAGTTTTTCGGCTCTTTTCGCCGTTCCGGAGGATTTTACGAATATCGCCCTCGAACTGTGCATGGTTCTTGCATTGCTTATTGCGTTGTATTCAAATGAACAAAAAAGGGGAGCCACACCTTTGGCATTTGATGAAATGATCACCGGGGACGAAAGTCCTCGTCAGCCATATGAAAAATACTTTGAGTGGTACAACAACCAAGATCGAGCGCATCTGATTGCCAAATCCCGGGACGCGGAAAACATCTTCCGAAAGACCGGCATTACCTTCGCGGTCTACGGACACGCAGACTCTTCCGAAAAGCTCATCCCCTTCGACATCATCCCCCGCATCATCTCAGGCCGCGAATGGCGCAAGCTCGCGCAGGGCATCGAGCAGCGGGTGATCGCGCTCAACGCCTTTCTCGATGACATCTACCACAAGCAGGAGATCATCCGCGCCGGTCGTATTCCGCGCGAACTGATCGAAAGGAACGACGCCTTTCTGCCGGAGATGATCGGCTTCAGGCCACCGGGCGGCGTCTATACGCACATCGTCGGCACCGACATCGTTCGAACAGGCGAGGACGAATTCTACGTACTCGAGGACAACGCCCGCACACCATCAGGCGTCAGCTACATGCTGGAAAACCGCGAAACGATGATGCAGATGTTCCCGGACCTGTTCCATGCCAACAAGGTGCGGCCGGTCGAGGACTATCCCTATCTGCTGCGCCAGAGCCTGGCATCGCTGGCGCCTCCCGGCTGCAAGGGCAAACCGCGCGTCGCGGTCCTCACTCCCGGCATCTACAATTCCGCCTATTACGAGCATTCGTTCCTGGCCGACACGATGGGCGTCGAGCTCGTCGAGGGCTCGGATCTGCGTGTCATCGACGGCAAGGTGAAGATGCGCACGACCCGCGGCTACGAGGCGATCGACGTGCTCTATCGCCGCGTCGACGACGACTTCCTCGATCCCCTCACCTTTCGGCCGGATTCCGCACTCGGCATCCCCGGCATCATGGACGTCTACCGCTCCGGCAATATCACCATCGCCAATGCGCCGGGAACCGGCATCTCGGACGACAAGGCGATCTATTCCTACATGCCCGAGATCGTCGAGTTCTACACCGGGCGCAAGCCGATCCTCGAAAACGTGCCGACCTGGCGCTGTTCGGAGCCGCAAAGCCTCAGATACGTGCTCGAGCATCTGGAGGAACTGGTGGTCAAGGAAGTCCACGGCTCCGGCGGCTACGGCATGCTGGTCGGCCCGACAGCTTCGAAGAAGGAACGCGCCGACTTCGCTGAAAAGCTGAAGGCGAAGCCCACCAACTACATCGCGCAGCCGACGCTTTCGCTCTCGACCGTGCCGATCCTCGTCAACAAGGGAATTGCGCCGCGCCACGTGGACCTGCGCCCCTATGTTCTCGTCTCCGACAAGGTGCAGATCATCCCCGGTGGATTGACCCGCGTAGCCCTGAAGCAGGGTTCGCTGGTGGTCAATTCCAGCCAGGGCGGCGGCACAAAAGATACCTGGGTATTGGAGGACTGATGCTCGGAAGAACTGCAAACGGACTCTATTGGATGTTCCGTTATTTCGAACGCGCCGAAAACATCGCGCGCCTCATCGATGCCGGTCTGCGCATGTCGCTGACGAGAAGCGGAACCGGTGACGACGATTGGGATGGCGTCCTGCAAAGCGCCGGCGTCCGCGAGGCTTATGACGAGGGCCATAGCAAGCTGACGAGCGCCGATGCGATCGACTACCTGCTGCGCGACCGGAGTAACCCGTCAAGTGTCATGTCCTGCGTCGATTACGGGCGAAACAATGCCCGCATGGTGCGCACCGCTCTGACCCGGGAAACCTGGGAGGCAACGAACGAGTTCTGGATCGAACTGAAGGCGCTGCTGTCCAAGCGTCTGAAGGCAGCGGAGTTGCCGGAGGCGATCGACGCCATCAAGCATCGTGCCGGGCTGATCCGCGGCGCCTTCCATGGCTCCATGCTCAGGAACGAACTCTACAACTTCGCGCGCATCGGAACCTTCATCGAGCGCGCCGACAACACCAGCCGTATTCTCGACGTGAAGTATTACGTGCTGCTGCCTTCGGTCTCCGCCGTCGGCACATCGATCGACAACATCCAGTGGGAGTCGATCCTGCGCTCCGTCTCCGCCCATCGCTCCTACAGCTGGGCCTATGACGGCGAATACCGGGCGATGAATATCGCCGACTTCCTGATCCTCAATGGCCAGATGCCGCGCTCGCTTGCCTATTGCTACGAAAAGATCGTCAGCGAACTCGGCTACCTCGCCAAGGAGTACGGCGAACGGCTGCCCGCGCACGATACCGCGGACGCGATCCGCAAGACGCTCCAGACGCGGGCCATCAAGGAGATCATGGATCAGGGACTGCACGAGTTTCTCGAGGATTTCGTCACGCGCAACAACCAGCTCGGCATGGAAATTTCCGACGGTTACCGGTTCTATGCTTAGGTGGGCACGACATGAAACTTAAGATCAGCCACGTCACCGAATATCACTACGAGGAACCGTCCGTCTTTTCACTGCAGCGGTTGCGGCTGACACCGCCGACCGTCGCCGGGCAGACGATCCTCAACTGGTCGCTGCACGTCGAGGGCGCCAAGCCCGAGGTCGAGTATGACGACCAGTTCGGCAACCACATCAACCTCGTCTCGCTGGAGGGCGAGCAGCGCACCACCCGTATCGTCGCCGAAGGCGAAGTCGAGACCGAAGATCGGAACGGCGTGCTCGGTGCCCACAGCGGCTTCTGCCCGCTATGGCTTTTCCTGCGCGAGACACCACGGACGAAGGCCGGGAAGCTCGTCCGGGAGCTGACCAGGGACGTCAGCGGCGAGAACGAGCTGTCGCGCATGCACGCGCTGATGGCCGCCATTCACGCGACGGTGGCCTACCGGCCAGGAACCAGCGATACCGAGACGACGGCGGAGCAAGTGCTGGAGAAGAAGAGCGGCGTCTGCCAGGATCACGCTCATGTCTTCGTTGCCGCCGCGCGCAGCCTCGGCGTCCCCGCCCGTTACGTTTCCGGCTATCTGATGATGGAAGAGAAGGTCGAGCAGGCGGCGACACATGCCTGGGGCGAAGCCCATGTGCTCGGCCTCGGATGGGTCGGTTTCGATCCGGCGAACAACCTCTGCCCGGATGCCCGCTATGTGCGCGTTGCTTCCGGTCTCTGCTATCGTGATGCAGCCCCTGTTTCAGGCATGCGCATCGGCACACCCGGGGAAAAACTCTCGGTTGTGGTCAAGGTCGAGGATCAGGGGCAGATGCAGAGCCAAAGCCAGAGCTAAGCGCTGCGGTTACCGCTCCTTAATCCTGATTGCAGCGGGCGCTCGATGCGCCCGTTTCTTTTGCGCGCTAGAGAAAATCCTGTCCTTTGAAATAACCCGATGTTAAGCGCCCCGCCCTGATCCTAGGGACGGTGAACGCGGCATCCTCAGTCGCGACGGTTTCGATCGAAATGAATTCAACCCTGATGCATCAGGGTTTCGAGACTTGGCGCCAGCCAGCCGCCTGCAGCAGAATTTCATCGGGTCTTTTCATGCATCTTCTTATCGTCGACGACAGCAAATCAAGCCTGCTGGCGCTGGAGACGGCCGTCCGCAGCTTCAGCGACCACGACATTGAAAGCTTTTCCGATCCGCGTGCCGCTCTGGAACGCAGCCGCGCCGTCGAGTTCGACCTCGTGATGGTCGACTACATGATGCCGGGACTGAACGGCGTAGAACTCATCCGTCATCTCCGCGCACAACACGGCTACAAGAATGTGCCTGTTGTCATGGTCACCTCGCAAACCGAGCGCGCCATTCGCCTGGAAGCACTCGACGCCGGCGCCACCGATTTCCTCAATAAGCCCTTCGACCCGCTGGAACTGCAGGCACGCATCGTCAACCTTCTGGCTCTGCGCACGGCGCAGGTCGCACTTGCCGATCGCGCCAAGGCGCTGCATGTCGCCTTCCGCCATGCAAGCCGGCAGGCCGACATGCGCGAGCAGGAGATCATCTGGTGCCTCGCGCAAGCGATGGCATCGAGGGACGGCAACACCGGTGACCATATCGAGCGCGTCGCCACCATCGCTGAACTCGTCGCTGATGGCGTCGGCCTCGACCGTATCCAGCGCCGCAACATCTTCCTGGCCGCACCGCTCCATGACATCGGCAAGATCGGCATTCCCGATGCCATCCTGCAGAAGCCCGGCAAGCTCGATCCGCATGAAATCGAACTGATGCGCCAGCACGTGCCGATCGGCGTCGGCATCCTGCAGAACAGCACCGCCGAACTCTCGCGCGTCGCCGTCGCCATCATCGGCGGACACCACGAGAAATGGGACGGCACGGGCTATCCGAACGGCCTCGCCGGCGAAGACATTCCGATCGAGGCCCGCATCGTTGCCGTCGCGGATGTCTTCGACGCACTCTGCTCCGACAGGCCCTACAAGTCTGCCTGGGAGCCGGAACGGGCTTACGAGGAGATCATCGCCTGCAGCGGAACGCATTTCGATCCCGCCTGCGTCGCTGCTTTCCGGCGCAAGTGGCCGGAGATCCGCAGCCTCTTCGACGGCAATGGCATGGAGCGCGGACGGACCGCTCTGATCGCCGAAGCCATCTAACAACAAAAGGCGGGACCAAGTCCCGCCTTTTTCGTCTTACCTAAATCTGCGAAGCAGTTACGCCAGCGTGTAAGCCGTCTTGACGCTGGTGTAGAACTCCGCCGCGTACTTGCCCTGCTCGCGAGGACCGTAGGACGATCCCTTGCGGCCGCCGAACGGGACGTGGAAGTCGACGCCCGCCGTCGGCAGGTTGACCATCACCATCCCGGCTTCGGAGTTGCGCTTGAAGTGCGTTGCGTGCTTCAGGCTCGTCGTCGCAATCCCGGCAGACAGGCCAAACGGCGTGTCGTTGGCGGTTGCCAGCGCTTCCTCGTAATCCTTGACGCGGATGACCGAGACGACAGGGCCGAAGATCTCCTCGCGCGAAATCCGCATCTGGTTTGTGGCTTCCGTAAACAGCGTCGGCTGCAGGTAGAAACCGGGCGTTTCGCGCTTGATGAGTTCGCCACCGAAGGCGAGCTTTGCGCCTTCCTTGCGACCGATCTCGATATAGTCGGTATCGGTCTTCAGTTGCTTTTCATCGACAACAGGGCCGATATGCGTGCCGGGTTTCAGAGCGTTGTCGACCACAAGCGTCTCCAGCTTGGCCGTCAGCGCCGCCACGAACTTGTCGTGGATGCCTTCAGTAACGATCAGGCGCGAGGATGCGGTGCAGCGCTGGCCGGTGGAGAAGAAGCCGGAATTGGCGGCCGCCTCGACGGCAACGCTGAGGTCCGCATCGTCGAGCACGACCATCGGATTCTTGCCGCCCATTTCCAGCTGGAACTTGCGGTTATGTTCGATCGAGGCAGCAGCCACGCGACGACCTGTACCGGTAGAGCCGGTAAAGGTGATGCCGGTAACGTCGGGGCTGTCGAGCATGGTCTGACCGACCACCGAGCCTCTGCCCATGACGAGGTTCAGAACGCCCTTCGGCAGACCTGCACGATTGAGGATATCGACAATCGCCCAGGAGCAGGCTGGAACGAGTTCGGCAGGCTTGAAGACGACGGTGTTGCCATAGCAGAGCGCCGGCGCGATCTTCCAAGCCGGGATGGCAATCGGGAAGTTCCAAGGCGTGATGATGCCGATGACGCCGAGCGGGTCGCGGGTGATCTCGACACCGATGTTCGGGCGAACGGACGGAATGATTTCGCCTGCGAGGCGCAGCGCTTCACCGGCGAAGAATTCGAAAATCTGGCTGGCGCGGATGGTCTCGCCGATCGCCTCGGGAAGTGTCTTGCCCTCTTCGCGGGCAAGCAGCGCGCCGAGCTCGTCCTTGCGGGCCATGATCTCGTCGCCGGCCTTCTTCAGGATGACGTGGCGTTCCCAGATACCGGAGCGCGACCATGCGGGAAAAGCGGCCTTCGCGGCGGCAATAGCGTTCTTGGTGTCTTCGACCGTACCATCCGCATAGAGGCCGACCACCTCGTTGGTGTCGGACGGATTGATATTCCTGGTCGCATCGGAACCGACCCATTCGCCGCCGATGAGGTTCTGATAGATGGTCATGGGCTGGTTGGCCTCCAATACCGTTCAGGAAAACGGTCCGGCCGCCGAAACGGCGGCCGGGCCAATGCCAACTCAGAGCTGCTTGACGACGATGTCTTCTTCGGCGTCGATCTTCAGCGGATTGCGCAGCGGCAGGCCGAAGTCGGCGACTTCGATTTCGAAGAGGTCGCCCTCTTCCGTCTTGATGCCTTCCGCAAACGACAGCGTCGCCGTGCCGAACATGTGGACGTGAACGTCGCCGGGCACGCGGAACAGGCCGTACTTGAAGTGGTGGTATTCGAGGTTCGCGAAGGTGTGCGACATGTTCGCTTCACCAGACAGGAACGGCTTCTCGAAGATTACCTTGTCGCCGCGCTTGATGCGCGAAGTGCCGCGGATATCGTCAGGCGCGGCACCGATGCGGATCTCCGGGCCGAAGCTTGCCGGACGCAGCTTGGAGTGCGCGAGGTAGAGATAGTTCTGGCGCTCCGTGACGTGGTCGGAAAACTCGTTCGACAGCGCAAAGCCGATGCGGAACGGCGTGCCGTCCTGAGCGATCACGTAGATGCCGGCCATTTCGGGCTCTTCGCCGCCATCGAGCGCGAAGGACGGAGAAACCAGCGGCGCACCCGGAGCAGCCGAACCGTAGCCGTTGCCCTTGTAGAACCACTCGGGCTGAACGCCCTTTTCGCCAGCCTCCGGCTTGCCGTTCTCAAGACCCATCTTGAACATCTTCATCGAGTCCGTGAGGGTTTCCTCGGCAGCCTCGGAGGTCTTCTTGTGCATGGAGTCGCGCGTTGCGGCCGAGCCCAGATGCGTCAGACCGGTGCCCGTCAGGTGCAGATGCGCAGCGTCGGGATGCGTCATCGGCGGCAGGAACTTGCCTTCGGCATAAGCCTTTTCGAGATCGACTGCATCCCCGAGACCATGCGCCTCGATCACCGCTGCGAGCGACTTGCCGCCATTTGCGGCTTCCATGGCGAGCGCATAGACGCTGCCAGCGTTGTTGACGGCTTTCGCGGTACCGCCCGGCTCGCGCACGGCGACGACGATCTCTCCGTTCGAACCCTTGATCTGCGAAATGAGCACGGTCTTCATCCTTTTTTCGATAACGCGGAAAATGCTCCGCCAATCCGGCCCTCAGATGAGCCGGATTGGTAAGTTCACATGACTGCGAATGCCTGGGCAGCGCCGAAGCGCTTAGCCCTTGTTCTTGTTGTAGACGTCGAAGAAGACGGCAGCGAGGAGCACGAGGCCCTTGACCATCTGCTGGAAGTCGATGCCGAGACCGACGATCGACATGCCGTTGTTCATGACGCCCATGATGAACGCGCCGATGACAGCACCGGTGATCTTGCCAACGCCGCCCGATGCCGAAGCACCGCCGATGAAGCAGGCCGCGATAACGTCGAGTTCGAAGCCGACGCCGGCCTTCGGGGTTGCCGAGTTCAGGCGCAGCGCGATGATCATGCCGGCGAGACCGGCGAGCACGCCCATGTTGACGAAGGTCAGGAAGCTCAGGCGCTCGGTGTTGATACCGGAGAGCTTGGTGGCCTTTTCATTGCCGCCCAGGGCGTAAATGCGTCGACCGATCGTCGTCTTGCGGGTAACGAAGGCGTAGATCGCAATCAGCACCAGCATGACGACGAGCACGTTCGGCAGGCCGCGATAGCTCGACAGCAGATAACCGATCCACAGGATAGCCGCGGAAACGATCATGTTCTGGACGATGAAGAAGCTGGTCGGCTCGACATCGATGCCGTGGCTCTCGTTCACCTTGCGGCGGCGCCAGGCGAGGTAGAACAGGATAACCGGCAGGATGACGGTCAGAACGATCGAGGTCGACTGTACCGGCGTTCCGAACAGATCGATCATGTCACCAGGCAGGAAGCCTGTGCTGATGACCTGGAATTCCTTCGGGAACGGTCCGATGTTCTTGCCGTTCAGCACCGTCAGTGTCAGGCCGCGGAACACCAGCATGCCGGCAAGCGTGACGATGAACGACGGAATGCGGTGGTAGGCAATGAAATACCCCTGCGCCGCGCCGATGAGGCCGCCGACGGCCAAACAGATCAGCGCTGCAAGCCAGAAATTCATGCCCCAGGTAACGGTGAAGATGGCCGCCAGCGCGCCGACAAAGGCGACGATCGAGCCGACCGAAAGGTCGATATGCCCGGCGACGATAACCAGCAGCATGCCCAGCGCCATGATGACGATGAACGAGTTCTGCAGCACGAGGTTCGTCAGGTTGACCGGCTTGAACAGGATGCCGCCGGTATAGAACTGGAAGAACACCATGATCGCGACCAGCGCGATCAGCATGCCGTATTCGCGAATGTTACCGCGGATATAGTCGGTAACGGAAACGACGTTGCTTTCTTCGGTTGTTTGGTTGACCGGCGTCATTACTTCTTCTCCCCTGAGCGCATGATAGCGCGCATGATAGTTTCCTGGCTTGCTTCTCCCTTTGGCAGTTCGGCGACGATGCGTCCTTCATTCATGACGTAAATGCGGTCGCACGTACCGAGCAGTTCAGGCATTTCCGACGAGATCATCAGAACGCCCTTTCCATCGGCGGCAAGCTGGTTGATGATAGTATAGATTTCGTATTTTGCGCCAACGTCGATACCGCGCGTCGGCTCGTCGAGGATCAGCACCTCCGGATCCGAGAACAACCACTTCGACAGCACGACCTTTTGCTGGTTGCCGCCGGAGAGATTGACCGTTTCCTGGAACACGCCGGAAGAGCGGATGCGCAGCTTCGAGCGGTAGTCGGTCGCGACCTTCATTTCCTTGATGTCGTCGATGACTTCGTTCTTGGAAACCCCTGCCAGATTGGCAAGCGAGGTGTTGTGCATGATGTTGTCATTCAACACCAGACCGAGATGCTTGCGGTCTTCGGTGACGTAGGCGAGGCCCGCGTCGATCGCCTTGCGCACGGTGCTGGTATCGACGGCCTTGCCGTTGACCATCACGTCACCGGTGATCTTGTGGCCGTAGGACTTGCCGAACACGCTCATGGCAAATTCAGTACGTCCGGCGCCCATCAGGCCGGCGATGCCGACCACTTCGCCCTTGCGAACGGTTACGTGGATGTCGTGCAGCACCTGGCGGTCGCGATGCTGCTGGTGGTAGGCGTTCCAGTTCTTGACCTCGAGGATCGTCTCGCCGATCGGCACGGAGCGCGGCGGATAACGGTCAGCCAGATCGCGGCCCACCATGTTCTTGATGATCACGTCTTCGCTGATCTCGTCGGTGTGACAGTCGAGCGTCTTGACGGTCATGCCATCTCGCAGAACGGTGATCTGGTCGGCGACCTTGCGGATCTCGTTCAGCTTGTGGGAAATGATGATAGAAGTGATGCCCTGGTTGCGGAACTCCATCAGGAGGTTCAGCAGCGCATCGGAATCTTTTTCGTTGAGCGAGGCGGTCGGCTCGTCGAGGATCAAAAGCTTGACGCTCTTCGACAATGCCTTGGCGATCTCAACCAGCTGCTGCTTGCCGACGCCGATATCCGTCACCAGAGTGTTGGGCGATTCACGCAATCCAACCTTGGCAAGAAGCGTCTTGGTCTTGTTGAAGGTCTGTTCCCAGCTGATGATGCCATTCTGGGCGTTCTCATTGCCGAGGAAGATGTTTTCGCCGATCGACAGGTGCGGCACCAGCGCCAGCTCCTGGTGAATGATGACGATGCCGATCTCTTCAGAGTCCTTGAGCGCCTTGAAATGACGGACGTCGCCTTCGTAGACGATATCGCCATCATAGCTTCCGGCAGGGTATACGCCGGAGAGAACTTTCATGAGGGTCGACTTGCCGGCCCCATTCTCACCCACCAACGCGTGAATCTCACCTTGTCGAACCTTGAGGTTCACATTCTCAAGCGCCTTCACGCCTGGGAACGTCTTGGTGATGTTCCGCATTTCGAGGATTGTATTGTCCATGGTCATAATCCAGCGCCAGCAGCCAAAGGGGCGCGGCGATCATAAAAGTGAAGACCGGAACCCGCAAGCAGCGGATTCCGGCCAACTTGGAACAATTACTTCAGCTGGTCAGCCTTGTAGTAACCGCCTTCAACGAGGATCTTCTCGTAGTTGGTCTTGTCAACTGCGACCGGGGTCAGCAGGTAGGACGGAACGACCTTGACGCCGTTGTCGTAGGTCTTCGTGTCGTTGACTTCAGGCTCCTTGCCTTCCATCAGAGCGTTGACCATGCCGACGGTAACCTTTGCGAGGTCACGGGTGTCCTTGAAGATCGTGGAGTGCTGCTCGCCAGCGATGATCGACTTGACCGACGGAACTTCAGCGTCCTGGCCGGAAACGACCGGGAGCGGCTGATCGCCAGAACCGTAGCCGACGCCCTTCAGCGACGAGATGATGCCGATGGACAGACCGTCGTAAGGCGACAGAACTGCATTGACCTTCGCGTCGGTGTAGTTAGCCGAGAGCAGGTTATCCATACGAGCCTGGGCCGTTGCCGGATCCCAACGCAGCGTACCGACCTTGTCCATGCCGGTCTGGCCGGACTTTACGACGAGCTTGCCGCTGTCGATGTAAGGCTGCAGAACAGACATTGCGCCGTCGTAGAAGAAGAAGGCGTTGTTGTCGTCAGGCGAACCGCCGAACAGTTCGATGTTGAACGGACCCTTGCCATCCTTGAGGCCAAGCGCGTCAACGATGGAAGTTGCCTGCAGAACGCCAACCTTGAAGTTGTCGAACGTCGCGTAGTAGTCGACGTTGCCCGAGTCGCGGATCAGACGGTCATAAGCGATGACCTTGATGCCTGCGTCGTGAGCCTTCTGAAGAACGTCGGAAAGCGTCGTGCCGTCGATAGCGGCGATGACGAGAACCTTGACGCCCTTGGTGACCATGTTCTCAATCTGAGACAGCTGGTTCGGAATGTCGTCGTCGGCGTACTGCAGGTCGGTGGTGTAACCGGCTTCCTGGAGCTGCTTGACGATGTTGTTGCCGTCATCGATCCAGCGAGCGGACGATTTCGTCGGCATTGCAATGCCTACAGCGCCCTTATCGGCTGCCATAGCCGGTACAACGAACGACGCGACGCCGAAGGCCGCCGCTGCCATCAATGAGATAATGGATTTCATATCTCTCTCTCCCTTAGTTAAATAAACGCACGGACGAAAAATCGCCCGCCCCGAAACTGTGGCAGGTTCCGTCTTGGATAATACTTCAGATGGTGAGAAACGAAGTAGGTCTCCTCCACGCTCTCACACGTGTTGAGTGCCAACCAGCACACGGCGGCAAACTGGTATGGATTCCTATAACTGTCAAATAGAATAACTGGCAAATTGCATAACAAATTTGGTATATCGTTAAAAAGTATTACTTTTGATGGAACGCAGTTGGGAGGCTGCAACCATGACGATTATTTCAGGGCCGTTGGCGACCGATCACGTGGACATTCAGACAGAAATTTTTGGGGACGACGGCCTGCTTCGGTCGGGACTTAAGCTGAATCACCTGCGCATGATCGTCGCAATCGAAGATAGCGGGCAGATATCGGCGGCAGCCGAGGCTTTGAACGTCTCCCAGCCCGCCGCTTCGCGCATGTTGTCCGAAATGGAATCGATTCTCAAAACACCACTTTACGAGCGGGTTGCCCGCGGCGTGGTGCTGACAACCTTCGGCGCGGCCCTCGCCAGACGCGCCCGCAAGATCATGCTGGAACTCAGGGAAGCCAGCCGCGAAATCGGCGAACTGAAGACCGGAAAAGGCGGCGCCGTCTTCATTGGCGCGGTGACGGCTCCGGCCATGAGCTTGGTCGTGCCTGCCATCAAGCATGTCAGAAAGGCTCTTCCCGGGATCGAGGTCAGTATTCAGGTCGAGACGAGCAATGTGCTTGCCCGGGAACTCCTCGCGGCCCGCCACGACTTCATCATCAGCCGCATACCCGATGATCTCAACCCGCGCCTCTTCCAGGTTCAGGAGATCGGTGTCGAAAGAGCCTGCCTGATCGTCCGGGGCGGGCACCCGCTATTGAAGAAGAAGGTCGCGTCGCTCGCCGACCTGCCGCAATACGACTGGGTCTTCCAGCCGCCGGGCACGCTGCTGCGCCGGACGATCGAGGATCTCTTCCTGACGAACGAGGTCCCGCTGCCGGAAAATATCGTCAACACCTCGTCGCTGCTGCTGACCTGCGCCACCGTTTGCCAGACGGACGCGATTGCTCCGATCGCGATCGACGTCGCGCAGTTCCTGGCGAGCCACAAGTCGAAGGCCTCGGATGTGCACGTCCTGCCGATCGACTTCGAGATCAACGTCCGGCCTTACAGCCTGATCACCGTCAAGGAGCGTGAACTGCCGCCGAGCGCGCGGCTGCTTTACAATCTCGTGCTGCAGGAAAGTCAGAAGGCCGCGGCGGGCTGACAAGCCTTGCTCCATCTTCCTCGGCTTTAGTGCGCCTTCCCCGAAGGAGATGCACAATGCTGTTCGGTCAATCGGTCTTCCAGTCCGTCCTCGATCGCCTGAAAAGCGAAGACGAGGAAGCCGAAGAGCATCAGGCCCATTCCACAGCGCGCGTTCACGGCTTCAACACCGGACTTGCCTTCGACGTCATGGAAGGCGTCTCGGCCAGCGCAGCACGGCCCGGGCAGGCCTATTTCGAAAATCTCGAAATCGAGGAACCGCGCCCAGCACCGCCGCCGGAAACGGCTGCCGAGCCCGAGCCTGTACCACCAGAACCGGAGCCGGAACCCATCATCCCCGAACGCCTGACGCGGATATTGCCCCAAGAGATCGCGGCCGAGATCGCCATTTCGTCCCGCGACACGCTGAAGAGCCTTGGTGAAAAGCGCCGCGCCTTCGCAAAGGCCAACCATCCGGACAGCGTCGCACCCGCGTTTCGCCCGAATGCGACCAGGCGAATGACGATCGCAAATCTCCTGATCGACGAGGCGATCCGGCGACTGTCGCGGCTCAGATCCTAGTCTTCGTCCTTGTCGGCCGCAGGGCTCTCCTGCTGCGGAGCATCCGTTGTTTCCGCAGGAGGCTTGTAGCTCCAGAGCAGCATGTAGGCCGCATAGACACCGGCCCCTCCGGCGAGCACGGCCCAGAAGGGGTCGCCCGTGACGATTTCCACCACCGCCCATCCGAGGCAGACGGCGACAATGAGGATACGCGCCCAGAGCGGACGGTAGGCCGGATGTTGTGGATCGATCAGCTGCATTGCGTTCCCATGTCTGAATTGTCACACGTCTTTAAGGTGAATTTCAAAAATGTGAAAGAGCGCCGGGCTTGACGCGGCGAGGATAAAATGGAATGAAAATTCCACAACGAGCACAATTCGGTTCATTTGTTCCGAATCCAAGGGAGGTTCTCATGACAGTCAGATTTGGTCTTCTCGGCGCCGGTCGCATCGGCAAGGTGCATGCAAAGGCCGTCAGCGGCGATGCCAATGCCACGCTCGTCGCCGTTGCCGACGCGTTCCCGCAGGCGGCTGACGCAATCGCATCCGCCTATGGCTGCGAGGTCCGCACGATTGAGGCGATCGAGGCTGCCAAGGACATCGACGCTGTTGTCATCTGCACCCCGACCGACACCCATGCCGATCTGATCGAGCGTTTCGCCCGCGCCGGCAAGGCGATCTTCTGCGAAAAGCCTGTCGATCTCGACGTCGATCGCGTCCGGGCCTGCATCAAGGTCGTCGACGAGACCAAGGCAAAGCTGATGGTCGGCTTCAACCGCCGCTTCGACCCGCACTTCATGGCTGTGCGCAAGGCCATCGACGACGGCCGAATCGGCGACGTCGAGATGGTGACGATCACGTCCCGCGATCCTGGCGCCCCGCCGGTCGACTACATCAAGCGTTCGGGCGGCATCTTCCGCGACATGACGATCCACGACTTCGACATGGCCCGCTTCCTGCTCGGCGAAGAGCCGGTTGCCGTCAGCGCCACGGCCGCCGTTCTCGTCGACAAGGCGATCGGCGATGCCGGCGACTACGACAGCGTTTCGGTTATCCTGCAGACGAAATCCGGCAAGCAGGCGATCATCTCCAACTCCCGCCGCGCCACCTACGGCTACGACCAGCGTATCGAAGTACATGGCTCGAAGGGCATGGTATCGGCCGAGAACCAGCGCCCTGTTTCCATCGAGCTCGCCAACGGCGAAGGCTACACCCGCCCGCCGCTGCATGATTTCTTCATGACCCGCTACACCGAAGCCTATGCCAACGAAATCGCAAGCTTCATCGCTGCGATCGAGAAGGGCGCGAAGATCTCGCCCTCCGGCGCCGACGGCCTCGCAGCGCTCGCGCTTGCCGATGCGGCAGTGCAGTCTGTCAAGGAAGGCAAGCTCATCAAGATCGGCTGACGGCCCTCTCCCGACCGAAAGCCAACTGTGAGATGGCCGGGTCCCTGCCCGGCCATTTCTCGTTCAAGAGTATTGGCAAACAAAAAAATGCGCCCTCGTCCGGCACTGCCAGCCGCCTGATGCGCCTTGTACATTAGCGGATTTTACGCACGTCTGCCGTGCATTCTACAGCGCGCTATTCATATTATTGACTTGGTTTCCCTCAAAAGATCGCCAACTTATCGCAACCTCCGATAAATGGGAAACCAGACGATGGCGGATGTATCTGGCTCTTCGGGGCGAATTGGCAGTCTCGATGGCTTGCGCGGCATCGCCGCTTTATGGGTGCTGATCGGGCACGCAATGCTGCTCACCGGCTGGCATTTGCCGCTGATCGGCGATCCCGATCTCGGCGTCGATCTCTTCATCATGTTGTCGGGCTTTTTGATGGTGTTTCACTATCAGCTGCGCCAGGAAAAGGAGCCGTGGTCGGAGATCTCGACATGGTCGAATTTCTGGACCCGCCGGTTCTTCCGCATCGCGCCGCTCTATTACGTGATGCTGGCAATCGCCATTGCGCTCGGCCCCGTCATTTTCGAAAGCCGCATGGTGATCGACCATTTCCTTGAGGTCACCCCGCAGCAGCCCGAACGCTATCTGGACGGCAGCCTCGAGAATGTGCTGCTGCATGTGAGCTTCCTCTTCGGCCTGTCTCCGGCGCACGCTTTCCGCACGCCGCTGCCGGATTGGAGCATCAGCCTGGAAATGCAGTTCTATGCAGTCCTGCCGTTCCTGATGCTCTTCATCCACAGGCTCGGGTGGCTGCGCGGCAGCATCGGCATCGTTGTAACCGGCATCGCGATCGCCATGGCGACGCGCCTCGTCGGGATCAATTTCCCGATGCCGGCCTTCCTGCCGCTGAAGATGCACGTCTTCGCCGCCGGCATGCTGCTCGCGGGAGCCCTCAACGTTTCGAGCGGAAGGGCTTTCGTCCACTTCCTCCTGGCGCTGGCCTTCGTTGCCCTGCCGATCGGCGGCGGCATGACGATGCTGCGCGAAGTCGTGCGCCTCGGCCTCGTCGTCGCTTTCTTCGCGCTGATCTTCCACGCGCATCTGCCGCGCCCGCTGGCAAACCCGCTGAACCGGATTTCCGATTTCATGGGCAATCGCTTCTGCCACGAGCTCGGCGAGCTGTCCTTCGGCGCCTATCTGATCCATCTGCTGGTCATGCAGCCCGTCATCGCCTACCTCATCAAGGCGCACGGGCACGACATCAGCGACTTCCGGCGCTTTCTGCTCTCGATCGTGATCACCATCCCGATCGTCTATGCGCTGTCGGCGGTGGGGCACAAATTCATCGAGATGCAGGGACAGAAGATCGGCAGGACACTCACCCGACGCAGGACATCTGCGGCTTAGCCGGGGCCCCCCTGCACAATATCGCCGTCGATGACGGACAGTGCCTGGTTGAGATGGCCCTCGAACACCAGCAGCGGTTCGTCGAACACGACGCGCAGCTCGGGCATGCCCTGCATCCGCACCATGTGCGACTGGGCAAGCCCCTCCTCGATCCCCGGCCTGAGGAGATCGTAGTAGCGCGTGCCGGGCCCGGTGATCGCGACCGGCATCCGTTCGGTGAGGCTGAGCAGCCGCGATAGGCCGTTTCCGAGCGCCACGCCCGCCTGCCGAAAGGCAAAGGCCGACATCCGGTGGCCCTGCCGCGCCCGCGCCGCGATCTTGTCCAGCTCGGCAACCGGCACGAACTTCGCCGGGATCGTATCGAGCGGCACCTCGAAGGCCATGCGCAGAATGGCATAGAAGCCGGCATAAGCCTCGATGCACCCCTTGCTGCCGCAACGACAAAGGCCCCATTGGCCATGTGCAGCATATGTCCGAAATTTGGAGCCGAGATTTCCTGCTCCCCCGGTCCGCTACGCCTGACAATACCGAGACCGATGCTATGTCCGAGCGACAGCGCCGCAAGCGACCTGAACTCGGCCGGCCGCGCATTCTCCTCATGCGCGCCGAGCGCTGCGGCGACAAGCTGCGTCTCGTTACCAAGGATGATCCTCGCCTGCCAGGCGGGCCGAAGAGCCGATTCGAAATCGATCTGATCGCCGCCGAAGATCGGCGACCAGACGAGCACGGGGTCGGTCGCATGCACCAGCCCCTTGCTGCTGATCGAGATCAACAGCACCTTCTCTTGGCGAAGCTTCGAGCGCGAAAGAATGCGCGCAAGCCCCTCCTGGACGGAGGCGACAAACCGCTCGGCGCCCGCCGGATCATGCGACCGTTCCTCGCTGAAGCGGTCGATCAGTTTGCCGGCGTAATCGACCAGCGAATATTGCACACCGTCCGATGAAATGACCACGACGATCAGGTAGCCGCAGTCGCGCCGTTGCCGAAACAGCACCCGCGGACGGCCTCGCCCGCTGGCCGATTGCTGCTCGGATTTCTCAATGATCTCAGCCTTTTCCAGGTCGGCGGTAATGGCCGAGATCGTCGCCGAGGACAGCTTCGTGAAGTCCGCAATTTCGGTATGCGCCAGCGCGCCGTGTCTGCGAAGCGCTGACAGCACGAGCACGCTGTTTCTCTGCCGGACCAACTCCGTGCTCGACTTGGTCAGCATATATGCCGGCCCTCTCCCCCTTGCATTCCGCCCTCGTTCACACCGTATCTCCAGCAACCTTTCCGCGTAGAAAATTAAGCTGGTAGTGCGGTGTTGACAGTTGAAAAAATCTCTGACACTAAATTTCTCGACTGTCGAGAAAATAATTTGAACCTTCTCGTCAGCGAACCGCGGCGGCCGGAGGAACCACTGGCTGGGGCTGGCCGCAATCCACTCGGGAGGACATTATGAAGTCAATTTTGAAGCTGATGGCAGGTGCTGCCATCCTCGTATCGGTGCATACCGCCGCAATGGCTGCCGACCTCGTCGTCGGCGTTTCCTGGTCGAATTTCCAGGAAGAACGTTGGAAGACTGACGAAGCCGCCATCAAGAAGGCCCTCGAAGCCAAGGGCGCAAAGTACATTTCCGCTGATGCACAATCGTCTGCCGCAAAGCAGCTCACCGACGTTGAATCGCTGATCTCGCAGGGCGCAAACGCACTCATCGTTCTCGCTCAGGACAGTGACGCAATCGGCCCGGCCATCGAAAAGGCTGCTGCTGAAGGCATTCCTGTCGTCGGCTACGACCGCCTGATCGAAAACCCCGCTGCCTTCTACATCACCTTCGACAACAAGGAAGTTGGTCGTCTGCAGGCTGAAGGCGTGTTCAAGGTCAAGCCGGAAGGCAACTACGTCTTCATCAAGGGCTCTTCTTCCGACCCGAACGCGGACTTCCTGTTCGCCGGCCAGATGGAAGTCCTGAAGGCCGCTGTTGACGCGGGCAAGATCAAGAACGTCGGCGAAGCCTACACCGACGGCTGGCTGCCGCAGAACGCGCAGCGCAACATGGAACAGTTCCTGACCGCCAACAACAACAAGGTCGACGCCGTTGTTGCTTCCAACGACGGCACCGCCGGCGGCGCTGTGGCTGCTCTCGACGCACAGGGCATGGCAGGCACCGTTCCGGTGTCCGGCCAGGACGCCGACAAGGCTGCTCTGAACCGCATCGCGCTCGGCACCCAGACGGTTTCCGTCTGGAAGGACAGCCGCGAACTCGGCAAGCGCGCTGCAGAAATCGCGCTCGACCTCGCTGGCGGCAAGACCATGGACAAGATCGACGGTGTAACCACCTTCGATGGCGGCCCGAAGAAGGTGAAGATGCAGTCGATCTTCCTGAAGCCGCAGGCAATCACCAAGGACAACCTGAACGTCGTCATCGACGCCGGCTGGATCTCCAAGGCTGAAGCTTGCCAGGGCGTAAAGGCCGGCAGCGTCAAGGCTTGCGACTAATCCTCGCCAGCTGAACCAACACACCGGCGCCGTGGCGATCTCGCCGCGGCGCCGGATGCGGATGGAGCCCCAATGAAGCGCTCCCCGCCTCGCAACGCACCGCGAACGCTTTGATTCCCTGCCGCAACGATGCCGCCCCTCGGGCGGCCGCTTCGGAAGTCTCTCGGTGGTCGATTTGAAGAACAGGGCACCTCGGCAAGGGCTTTCGGCCCCCGCGCCAGAGCCCAAACAGTGGGGGAAACGGCAAACCCATGGCAAACATCACACAATCCTCATCGGGCCATCCGCGCTCGGCGGAGGGCAACGCTTTCACGCGCTTCCTGCGCGCAACCGAGATCGACACGCGCCTGCTCGGCATGGTCGCGGCGCTGCTGGTCATCTGGATCGGCTTTCATCTCTACACCGGCGGGCTCTTCCTGACGCCACGCAACCTCTGGAACCTCTCGGTCCAGACCACCGAGATCGCGGTTCTCGCGACCGGCATGGTGCTCGTCATCGTCACCCGCAACATCGACCTGTCGATCGGCTCGATGCTCGGCCTCGTCGCCATGATCATGGGCGTCGTCCAGGCGAAGTTCCTGCCGCAATATCTCGGCTTCGACAATTCCTGGACCTGGCTCATCACGCTGGTCTGCGGCCTGATCGCCGGAACGCTGATCGGCCTCTTCCAGGGCGTCATCATCGCCTTCCTGGGCGTCCCCTCTTTCATCGTCACGCTCGGCGGCTTCCTCGCCTGGCGCGGCCTTGCCTGGTACGTGACATCGGGCCAGACGGTCGCCCCCTCGACACCACCTTCCGCATCATGGGCGGCGGTGCCGAAGGCTCCGTCGGCGCCACATGGAGCTGGATCATCGGCCTTGTCGCCTGCGTGCTGATCATCGTCGGCATCATCGGCTCGCGCCACCAGCGCAAGCGCTTCAACTTCCCGCGCCGGCCGCTCTGGGCCGAGTATTTCCTTGTTGTTCTCGGCTGCGCGCTGGTGCTCGGCGCCATCTGGGTCTCGACCATCTATTACTGGCCGGTTGCGATCGCCAAGAAATACGCCGAAGCCAACGGTATCGCCTGGCCGGAAACGGGGCTCTTCATCTCCTACGGCATCGCGGTGCCTGTGCTGATCGCCGTTCTCGTCGGCATCGTCATGACTTTCATCGCCACCCGCCTGCGCTTCGGTCGCTACGTCTTCGCGATCGGCGGCAACCCTGAAGCGGCAGAACTTGCCGGCATCAAGACCCGCTGGGTCGCGGTCCGCATCTTCGCGCTGATGGGCTTCCTGGCAGCCGTTGCCGCGGCGATCTCGACGGCCCGCCTCAACGCCGCCGCCAACTCGCAGGGTACGACTTACGAGCTCTACACCATCGCGGCGGCCGTCATCGGCGGCACCTCGCTTGCCGGCGGCACCGGCACCATCGCCGGCGCGATGCTCGGCGCTCTGGTCATGCAGTCGCTGCAGTCCGGCATGGGTCTCGCGAACGTCGATACCCCCATACAAAATGTCGTCGTGGGCGCCGTGCTCGTCGTAGCCGTCTGGCTCGACACCGTCTATCGCTCGCGGTCGAAGTAAGAGGAGTCCTAGATATGACTGATCAACGCGCTCCCCTTGTGGAACTGAAAAACATCTCGATCTCCTTCGGCGGCATCCATGCCGTGGACAATGCTTCGGTCGATCTCTACCCCGGCGAAGTCGTCGCCCTTCTCGGCCATAACGGCGCCGGCAAGTCCACGCTGATCAAGATCCTGTCGGGCGCCTACAAGCGCGACAGCGGCGAGATCCTGATCAACGGCGAGCCGGCCGACATACGCAATCCGCGCGATGCCAAAAAGTATGGCATCGAGACGATCTACCAGACGCTCGCCGTCGCCGATAACGTCGACGCCGCCGCCAACCTCTATCTCGGCCGCGAGATCCGCACCAAGTGGGGCACCCTCGACGACGTCGCCATGGAGGCCTCGACGCGCGAGGTGATGGGTCGCCTCAACCCCAACTTCCGCCGCTTCAAGGAGCCGGTGAAGGCGCTCTCGGGCGGCCAGCGGCAGTCGGTGGCGATCGCCCGCGCGATCCTCTTCAACGCCCGCATCCTGATCATGGACGAGCCGACGGCAGCCCTTGGGCCGCAGGAGACGGCTCAGGTGGGCGAGCTGATCAAGCAGCTGAAGAAGGAAGGCATCGGCATCTTCCTCATCAGCCACGACATCCACGACGTCTTCGACCTCGCCGACCGCGTCTCGGTCATGAAGAACGGCCAGGTCGTCGGCCACGCCCGCACCGAGGACGTGACCAAGGACGAGGTGCTCGGGATGATCATCCTCGGCAAGGTGCCCCCCAAGGCCATCCCCGGCCCCGGCGCCATGCAGGTCTGACAACAATCGGTGCGCCGTTTGCAAGAACGGCGCACTTTTCAATTTTGGAGATTGATGCTGGCGAGAAGCTAGGCTAAGAACCACCCATCGGACAGGCGATTCAAACCGCCTCAGGCATGCACCCGTAGCTCAGCTGGATAGAGTGTTGGATTCCGATTCCAAAGGTCACAGGTTCGAATCCTGTCGGGTGCGCCACCATTTCGCGGCATTGACCAGGGACAAGTGGGCTACGCCTTCGCGCTTGGCACCGCTCTAGACATTCTGTGGCGCGGCGCTGTCTTGTGGACAGATCAGCGCCAGCTTTTGGACACCAAAACAGGATCCGTGAGTGTCGGGCACTCGGCTCAAATCAGACAAACCATTCTCTCAACATTTTATGACAGATTTTGGCTCAGATCAGCATTCAAAAGAATGACAACCTCGGCCTTTAAAATTCCCGCATAAAGAGTAACTTCGGGGCTCGTTTGCAGCAAGCGTTAGGCGCAATACGCGATACGACCGCATTGGTCTTATGCCCGCCTATCAAGGCTTAGAGTTAAATCTGAAATCGGCGCCTTCCTGACATTGCGCTAGTACGCGGAGTAGAAATGATCCCCGACAAGGAGCCTCGATATGAATTGCCGAGGCGGAGCTTTATCGCCGGGTTGGCGGCTCTTCCCGTGGTCGGTTGTGCGGACTCGGAAGTTGCCGTGGTGCGCTATCGTGTCATTGCAACGGTCAACGTGGATCATAAGCTCGTGCAGGCGTCTACTGTCATGGAGGCCAGATATGTCCGTGTGAAGCACAGCCTGTCTGGAGCAGGCGGCGCAACCCGGCTTTACGGCGAGGCTTTGATCTTCGATCTACCGGGCGGTCGCACCTTTTTCATTTTGCCGATTGAACATCAAGAGACCAACGCATTGGTTTCTGTTTGGGAGACTGCAATTCTTCGGACTCTCGGAGTAACAAGCGGCATTGGTAGTCTTAGCGACGCAGATCTCATCCGGCTATCGACGGCCTCCGGACGATTGCCGTTTCAATATTTTGGACGATTCCCGGCTTTCATATCGTTCGATGATGAACACGACCCAAAGTCAATCGTCGAAGTTGATCCGCAAAATCTCGGGCGCAAGTTTTTCGGCACCACATTTCAGAGCCTTGAAGTCGAGATCACTGACCAGCCGGTTACAGAGCGGCTTCGTGCGAGACTTCCATGGCTGAATTCAAAGCAGCAGGTCTTCGAAAGGCCGCCTAGTGGGCTCGCGCATTTAAGCGACCCCCTAATCGGTCACCACATCACAACAGCACACTTTTTTGGAAGTGGGAGTAGATAGGGGTGCATCGTATCAGGAGGTAATGACGGTGCCGGGCACAGGCACTGACAGAACCTTCTCCACACTCTTCAAACTCGGATCATCGCTTCACGTCCTAGCTCGTCCGGACCAATAAACCGTAAACTGGTGATTGAATTACTCCGTGAACGTCAAACCGTGTCCGGCATACGACCATCTGTCCCCACCCTCACCAACCCAACGCCCCCAAATAAACCGCCCCGCTTGTAGTGAAACCCGCCAGCCGACCACCTATATGCGGTGCCTGCAATCTGAAAAGGAAATCGAACATGACCATCAACGGAAGCCTGCTGATCGCGGGGTCGCAGAAGCGCGGCACGGCTGGCGAGTTCTCCGGCGTCGAGGCGATCAGCGGCAAATCGCTTCCGATCTCGTTCGGCGGGGCGTCGCCGGACGATGTCGAGGCGGCCGCTGCGCAGGCGTGGGAGGCTTTCGCTTCCTACCGTGAAACCGACCTCGAGACGCGGGCACGCTTCCTGGAAACGATCGCCGAGGAAATCGAGGCCATCGGCGATGAGCTGGTCGTCCGCGCCATGGCAGAGACCGGCCTTGCGCGCGGTCGGCTGGAAGGCGAGCGGGCGCGAACGACGGGCCAGCTTCGCCTGTTTGCCAAGGAAGTGCGCGCCGGGCGTTTCCAGGAGCTCCGTTTCGATGCCGGCGATCCGTCCCGCAAGCCTGTTCCGAAGCCGGATCTGCGGTTGAGAAACATCCCGGTCGGACCTGTCGCAGTGTTCGGCGCATCCAATTTTCCGCTCGCCTTCTCGGCGGCGGGCGGTGACACGGCCTCGTCGCTCGCCGCCGGTTGCCCCGTGGTCGTCAAGGCGCATTCGGCGCATCCTGGAACATCGGAACTCGTCGGCCGCGCCGTCCAGCGTGCTGTCGCCAGTGCCGGTCTCCATCCCGGAACCTTCTCGCTTCTTTTCGACACCGGCTTCGAGGTCGGGCAGTCGCTGGTCGCCGATCCGAGAATTCGCGCTGTCGGCTTCACCGGGTCGCGTCGCGGCGGCACGGCGCTGATGGACATCGCCTCGCGCCGGAAGCAGCCCATTCCCGTCTATGCCGAGATGAGCAGCATCAACCCGGTCATCCTCTTTCCGGGCGCCTTGAAGAGCCGCGCCGCCGACATCGCCGCCTCGTTCGTGTCGTCACTCGTCCTCGGCGCCGGCCAGTTCTGCACGAACCCCGGCCTCATCCTTGCCGTCGGCAACGAGGATCTGGACGCCTTCATCGCCAAGGCGGCGGAATTGCTGCCCGGCGTCGGGCCGCAGGCAATGCTCACACCCTCGATCGCCAAGGCCTATAGCGAGGGCGTCGCAAGGCTGCAGCGCCATCCCGAGGTTCGGGCCGTCGCCGCCGGCAAATCCGGAAGCGAGTTCGAAGGCACGGCGGCATTGTTCGAGACGTCGGCCGACGCATTCCTCGCGCACCATGAACTGCAGGACGAGGTGTTCGGCGCAGCCGGGCTGGTCGTTCGCTGCAGCGACCTCGCTCAACTCGAGCAGGTGCTGGACAGCCTGGAGGGTCAGCTCACCATCGCTCTTCACATCGCCGGCGAAGACGAGCCCGAAGCCCGGCGCCTCGTTCCGAAGCTCGAGATGCTTGCGGGACGCCTGCTTGTGAACGGATTTGGAACCGGCGTCGAGGTGTCGCCGGCCATGGTTCACGGCGGCCCCTACCCGGCGACCGCCGACGGCCGCTCGACCTCGGTCGGGACACTGGCGATCTACAGGTTCCTGCGGCCGGTCTCCTACCAGGACTTCACGAGCGCGCTGCTGCCGGACGCTCTCCGCTAAGCGCAAAAGGCGTCGGTCGAGACGATCGACGCCAAAGCCTTGCTGCATCCGAAAGCGCCGGCATTGTCGGCGCTTTCTTTTTTGGCCGAAGATTCGTCTTTGATGGTCGCATCCTCGGCCAACGCGTTAGGACAAGACGAAGGCGTATTCGCCGGCGCTTACCTCGGTGTAAGGCGGCCGCCCTTCATTTGTGCGCGGGTTTCTTAGGGCGTTCTTTCGCCGCTCCCCAGAAACTGAGCCGCGCATCCGGCGCTTCATTGTAGACAGCGATTTCCATATGCGCGCGAAGCTTGCTGCGAAAGCGCGAAGCGTTGCGGGCTCCCCATACGCCGATGAAGCATGCCCCGGACGCATAATTCTTGAAAACCGCCGCACCATCAAATGCGGAAGACAGGCCGCCTTCGCCAAACACGCCACCGGCGCCGTAGACCGCAACGACACGGTCCAGCTGTGCAACGCTGACCACCGTGCCCGCGGAAGGCGCGAAACCCGCACTTCTGAAAAGGTAGACTTGGCAAGGAAGCGTTGTCATCCGTTGACCATATAGGGATCACAACGCGCCGCAGGTCGCGCCTAGCGCGCCGTTCGGGCCTCGATGACCTCGAGTGCGCTCTGGTAGAGCGTTCTGGTCAACTCCGCCGTCCCCATTCTCGGTGCCAGGCGCGCGGCCTGCCCCGACCAGAGATTGGTGAAATCGTTCCGCGACGCCGCCTCGGCCTTTGCCCGGATCGGCGCAAGAGCCGCACCGGCTGTCGGAAACGCCGGCGCGTTCTCCGATAGGGGACCAAGTTCGCGCATCAGCCGATTGACGACGCCTCGCGCGGGGCGGCCGGTGAAGACGTTGGTGACGGTGGTGCTGTCATCGCCGGCGTCGGCAAGCGCCTGCGCATGCACTGCCGGTATCTTCGCTTCGGGGCAGAACAGATAGGCGGTGCCGACTTGCACCGCGGAGGCGCCAAGCATCAGCGCCGCCGCCACCCCTCGCCCATCCGCAATACCGCCGGCAGCAATGACGGGCACCCGCACGGCGTCGACCACCTGCGGCACCAGCGCCATCGTCCCGACCTGCGTCGTCATGTCGTGCGTCAGAAAGTTGCCGCGATGGCCGCCCGCTTCAAAGCCCATCGCAATAACGGCATCGACCCCGTTGTCCTCCAGCCAGAGGGCCTCGGCGACGGTCGTGGCCGAGGATACGATCCTGGCGCCGGTCGCCTTCACGCGGTCTACCAGCGCGTTGTCGGGCAAGCCGAAATGGAAGCTGACGACCTCCGGCTTGAATTCCTCCACCACCTCGCAGAACGCCGCATCGAACGGCGCGCGCCCGGCGCCGGCAACAGGCGCGGCAGGATCGAGGTCAAACTCGACGTAATAGGGAGCCAGCGCCGCCCTCCAGCGCATCTGCGCCACCGGGTCTGCCGGTGGCGTCACATGCGCGAAGAAGTTCACGTTAACAGGCGCGTCGGTCGCCGCACGAATCTTGACCAATGCATCTTTCAACTGGCCGACGCCAAGCTGCGCGCTCGGAAGGGAGCCCAAGCCGCCGGCCCGCGCCGCCTCGACGACCATCTCGATTGTCGTCGATCCGGCCATCGGCGCCTGGATGATGGGAAGTTCGATGCCGAAAAGGTCAAGGATGCGGCGGTCGGTCCAACGCGTCATGTCGGTCTCCAGTCTATGCGAGCATTGCAATGTCATACCGTCCGATCCCGCATCGGTCCATTGCACCTTGGTGTTCGTCGGCGGTAGATCGGCTCTTGTCTAAGAGACCTATTGCCGCGCCCCGTTTGCCGCGAAGGACGGCAGCGTCGCCAGTCTCGTAGAAGAGCGGGAGGGCCGCTAAGCCCACGAATGTTCCCATCCGCAGCCCGACAGATAAAACCTGCAAATAGCGTTAATACAAAATTAAAAACTGATGAATAGATATTCCTACAGTTGCAAAGGCTCCTGCCGGCGCGTCGCCCGCAATGCTGCTCAGGCAGCGTGAGGGATCTTACCTGCCGGTCCCGTTTTGCGTCCGGATAGTCCAAGGATCACGGTCGCTCCGCGGCCACGGGCGCATGATGCCCCTTCGATCTAACGGCTCCAGCGAGCCATGTTCCGCATTGCATTCTAGCCACCGCCTGGATCGCGGCGCTTTCGCGCGCGCATGCGGGTGATCTGCCCATGAGCGCAAGCCGCGCTCAACCGGCCGTTTCAGCGCCGAGGGTGGAAGATGAGATATTGATAAGTTAATGCCGGGGGGCCCGCGTCCATGACCTCAATCGTTTCTTCGCTGCAGATCAAGTCGCTTGCGACATCCGCGATCGCTGCACTTTCCGCCTCCGAGGTCGCCGCCCTCAGCATCAGCCAGATCAAGGCACTGAGCTCGAGCCAGGTCGCGGCCCTGAGCGCCGAAGATGTCGCCGCATTGAGCTCGTCCCAGATCGGCGCGATTTCGGCCTCGGCGGTCGTCGGTCTCGGGCTCGACCAGATGCAGGTGCTTTCCGCGAGCCAGATCGGCGGTCTCTCCGCCGCTCAGGTCACCGCACTTTATGCCAGCCAGATCGAAGCCCTGTCGGCCTCGCAGGTCGAAGCGCTTTCCGCCACGCAGATCGGGGCGCTGTCGGCTGAAAAGCTCAACGCCATGGCGCCGGACGAACTGGCAACCTTCTCCGCAGCAGAGATGGGGGCAATTGGCATAAAGGCGCTGGCAGGGCTCTCGGAAGAACTGCTCACCTCGCTCGGAACCGACAAGCTTGCCGCATTGAAGGGCACCCAGCTCGCGGCGATGACGACAAGCCAGATTGCCCTGCTCAGCGCATCGCAGATCGGCGCGATCGGCACCTCGCAGATCACCTCGTTGAGCGCAAAGCAGATTGCCGCGATTACCACCGACGCGGTCACCGGCCTCACATCCGGCCAGATCGGCGTGCTCTCGAAGGTCCAGATTGCGGGACTGACGACCGCACAGCTCGGCGCGCTGGAGACGTCGCAGATCCAGGCGCTCACCTCGGCGCAGATCTCGGCACTGAGTGCCGACGACATCAAAGCTCTGTCCCAGGAGGATATCGGCACATTTACGACCGCCGAGCTGGCCGCAATCTCCACCAAGGCCCTTACCGGCCTTCAGACCGAAATCTTCGCGGGCTTCGCCTCCTCGCAGATCGCCGCGCTCACGAAGGCGCAGGTTGCGGCCCTCAGCACCACGCAGCTCGCGGCCATGGGACCGGAGCAGCTGGGCGCCCTCTCGGCTTCGCAGATCGCGGGCCTGAGCGCCAAGCAGGTTGCAGCGCTGCCAACCGAGGCGCTTGCAGGCCTGACCACCAGCCAGGTCGCATCGCTCTCCAAACTCCAAGTCGCAGCACTGACCTCGGAGCAGATCTCGACGCTGGAATCCAGTCAGCTCGAAGCCCTGACCAGCAGCCAGGTCGCTGCTCTTTCAGCAAGCCAGGTCAAGGCTCTGTCCGCCGAGGATCTGGCCGCATTCCGCCCGGATGAGATCGCGGCTATCGCGGCAAAGTCCCTTTCCGGACTGACCAGCGAAACATTCGCCTCGCTTGCCTCCTCGCAGATCGCCGCCTTGACGAAGACCCAGCTCGCGGCCCTCGCCACAGGTCAGGTTGGCGCCCTTGACGGCGAGCAGCTGGGCGCCCTCGCGGCCTCGCAGATATCAAGCCTCAGTGCCAGACAGATCACGGCCCTGACCACGGATGCGCTCGCCGGCCTGACCACCAGCCAGGTCGCGTCGCTGTCGAAAGCCCAGGTCGCAGCTCTGACGACCGATCAGATCGTCGCGCTGGGATCGTCGCAGCTGGAAGCCCTGACGAGCAGCCAGGTGGCAGCGCTGTCGGCGAACCAGATCAAGGCGCTGAGCGCAGAAGACCTTGCAACGTTCCGCCCGGATGAGATCGCGGCGATCGCGGCAAGATCCGTGACCGGACTATCCAGCGAGACACTCGCTTCGCTTGCCTCCTTGCAGATCGCCGCGCTGACGAAGACGCAGATTGCCGTCTTCAGCACGAGCCAGATGGCCGGGATCGTCGGGGAACAGCTGGGCGCGCTGTCGAGCTCGCAGATCGCAGGCCTCAGCGCCAGGCAGATCGCGGCACTGACCACCGACGCACTCTCTTCCCTGACGACCAGCCAGATTGCCTCGCTCTCCAAGGTCCAGGTCGCGGCCCTCTCGACCGACCAGGTCGCCGCGCTCGAATCGAGCCAGCTCGAAGCCCTGACCAGCAGCCAGGTCGCGGCCTTCTCGGCCGAGCAAATCAAGGCGCTGAGCGCCGAAGACCTGGCAGCGTTCCAACCTGATGAAATCGCTGCGATTGCCGTAAAATCGCTATCGGGTCTTTCGTCCGACACGATCGCCTCGCTTGCCTCGTCGCAGATTGCGGCAATGACGAAGACGCAGATCGCATCCCTCGGCACCAGCCAGATAACAGCCCTGGACTCCTCAAAGCTCGGCGCCCTGACAAGCTCGCAGATCACGGGATTGAGCGCCAAGCAGATCACGGCGCTGTCGACCGATGCCCTTGTCGGCCTCAAGACAAGCCAGATCACGGCGCTGTCGGCGGTTCAGGTCGCAGCACTCAGCACGGCTCAGCTCGGCGCGCTGGAATCGTCGCAGATCGAAGCGCTGACCTCGCCGCAGATTGCCGCTCTGACGGCCGATGACATCAAGGCTCTCTCCGCTGACGACATCGCGACCTTCACGACGGATGAGCTTGCCGCAATTTCGGTCAAGGCACTCTCTGGTCTCGGTACCGATACCCTTGCAACGCTCGTCTCGTCACAGATCGTGGCCCTGACGAAGACGCAGGTTGCGGCGCTGAGCACCGATCAAGTCAATGCATTGAATTCCGAACAGCTCGGGGCACTGCAGATCGCCGGCCTGAGCGCCAAGCAGGTTGCGTCTCTGACGACGGATGCGCTTGTCGGTCTGACCACCAGCCAGGTTGCCTCGCTCTCCAAGGTCCAGGTCGCGGCTCTGACCTCCGACCAGATCACCTCGCTGGAATCCACCCAGCTCGAAGCCCTGACCAGCAGCCAGGTCGCATCGCTCTCGGCAGCCCAGGTCAAGGCGCTCTCGACCGACGACCTCGCTGCCTTCGCAACCGACGAGATCGCCGCCATCAACGTCAAGTCCCTCTCGGGCCTCGACACCGCAACGGTCACCTCGCTCGCCTCCTCGCAGATCGCAGCCCTCTCCAAGGCTCAGATCGCGGCGCTCTCAACCGGCCAGGTCGCCGCCATGGGCTCCGACCAGGTCGCCGCCCTCAACAGCTCGCAGATCGCTGGCCTCAGCGCCAAGCAGGTTGCTGCCCTGACGACGGATGCGCTTGTCGGCCTGACCACCAGCCAGGTTGCCTCGCTCTCCAAGGTCCAGGTCGCGGCTCTGACCTCCGACCAGATCACCTCGCTGGAATCCACCCAGCTCGAAGCCCTGACCAGCAGCCAGGTCGCATCGCTCTCGGCAGCCCAGGTCAAGGCGCTCTCGACCGACGACCTCGCTGCCTTCGCAACCGACGAGATCGCCGCCATCAACGTCAAGTCCCTCTCGGGCCTCGACACCGCAACGGTCACCTCGCTCGCCTCCTCGCAGATCGCAGCCCTCTCCAAGGCTCAGATCGCGGCGCTCTCCACCGGCCAAGTCGCGGCCATGGGCTCCGATCAGGTTGGTGCGCTTTCCTCCGCGCAGATCGCCGGTCTTAGCGCCAAGCAGGTTGCCGCCTTCACCACCGACGCCATCGTCGGCCTGACCACCGAAGGTGTCGCCGCCATCTCCAACGCCCAGATCACCGGCCTCACCTCCGGCCAGCTCTCGGCCCTCGACACCTCGCAGGTATCGGCCCTGACCAGCAGCCAGGTCAGCGCCCTCAGCGCTACCCAGCTCGGATCGCTCTCGACCGACGATATCGCCACCTTCACCACGGACGAAGTGGCCGCCATCGCCGTCAAGTCGCTCTCCGGATTGACCACCGATCAGGTCTCGTCGCTGACAAGCGACAAGGTCGCGGCCCTCAAGACCGCACAGATCGCTGCTCTCTCCACCGATCAGGTCCACCTCCTCGGCTCCTCGCAGATCACTGGTCTTGCCTCGTCGCAGATCAGCGCCCTGACCGCCAAGCAGGTTGCCGCCCTGACCACCGATACCGTCGCCGGCCTCAGCACCAACCAGATCACCGGCCTCACCAAGGTCCAGATCGCGGCTCTCACCACCGATCAGGTCGCAGCCTTCGACTCCGCGCAGGTCGACGCCCTGTCGAGCGCTCAGATCGCGGCCCTGACCTCCGGTGACCTGGCGGCCATGTCCTCCGACGAGATCGCAACCTTCTCCACCGACGAGATCGCCGCCATCAGCACCGGCGCCCTTGGTGGCCTGCAGACCGACACGCTCTCGACGATGGCCTCCTCGCAGATCGCCGCCCTCACCAAGGCGCAGCTCGCAGCCCTCGGCACCGGTCAGGTCGCCGTCCTCGGCTCCGAGCAGCTGGCAGCGATCAACAGCTCGCAGATCACCGCCCTGACGGCAAAGCAGGTCGCGGCTCTGACAACCGATGCGGTTGTCGGCCTCACCTCCGCTCAGATCGGCGCGCTGACCGCAACCCAGGTCGCAACCCTGAACTCGGCACAGCTGCAGGCGCTCGACTCCACCCAGATCGAAGCCCTCGGCAGTGCCCAGGTCGCCGCTCTCAGCTCCGGCCAGCTGCAGGCGCTGAACTCCGACGATATCGCCTCCTTCTCGACCGACGATATCGCCGCCATCAGCACCAAGGCACTTGCCGGTCTCGGAACCGACATCCTGTCGGGAATGGCCTCCTCGCAGGTCGCTGCTCTCACCAAGACGCAGATTGCATCCCTCTCCACAGGTCAGGTTGCAGCCCTCGTCTCCGCACAGATCAGCGCCATCGACACCGCTCACCTCTCAGCCCTCACCGCAGCTCAGGTCGGTGCCCTCACAACCGATGCTCTCGTAGGTCTCGCTTCCAGCCAGATCAGCGCTTTGACGGCAAAGCAGGTCGCAGCGCTGAGCTCCGAACAGGTCGACGCGCTGAACTCGGACCAGGTGGCAGCGTTGACGAGCCTGCAGATCGCCGCCCTCAGCGCCGATCAGATCGGAGCGATGTCGGTCGAGGAAATCGGTACATTCCAGACCGACGAGATCGCCGCGATTAGCACCAAGGCATTATCGGGTCTGACGACCGAAGATATTGCCGGCCTGACGACCGAGCAGCTGGAAGCCTTCACCGGCCAGCAGATCGGGGCGCTGAGCGGTGATCAGGTGGCGGCTCTTGTCGCGGCGCGCTATCAGGACAGCTAAACGGAGCTCGCGGCACGCGATCTGCGTGCCGCCACCCGGCCAAATTGATCGGTTCGATCTAGTCCCGGAACCACGACTTGCCGATTTCCGCACGCGCCTCGCTGCGCGTGACCCCGATGTCGTCAAGCTGGTCGCCGGTCAGCTCGGCGAGTGAACGGCGGCCCTGCCGCTTCTCAGCCAGTTGCCTGAAATAGCGGACGACCCGCCCCCAAAGCCCGGCGGCCGTCCCTGCTTCTACGCCCGTTCTCGTTTGTTCTCCGACGTTATCAGCCATGGCACTCTCCAAACTGCAATCAAGATGATCGTTCGAGATAACGCTGGTTCCGCTCGCCAATGAAGATTATGGTTTTAATGCAAATCATAAGGATTTCTTTTATTGCTAAATCTGGACCAGCTTGCGACCTTCGTCAGCGTCATCGAACACGGCAGCTTCACCGCAGCCGCCGAGAAGATCGGCCTGACGCAACCAGCCGTCAGTCTGCAGGTAAAGCAGTTGGAGCAGCAGCTCGGCGTCCGACTGATCGAACGCGTCGGCAGGCGGGCGCAGCCGTCGCCTGCCGGTGCCGAACTGATCGCCCACGCGCGGCGTATTCTCGCCGAATGCGAAGCAGCGAGCGAAGCGATGGCGCCTTATCGGGAAGGTTCAATCGGACGCGTCAGGATCGGTAGCGGCGGAACTGCCTCCGTCCACCTGCTGCCGCGCGCCATATCGGCCGTCAGGAAGAGCATGCCGGGCCTCGAGGTGATCGTCCGGATCGGCAATACCGACGAGATCCTGCGGGCACTCGAAGCAAACGCGCTCGATCTCGCGGTCGTCACACTCCCCGCGTCCGGCCGGTCGCTTGAGGTCGAGCCTTTCTATGAAGACGAGATGCTGGCCGTAGCGCCGGCCGGGAGCGCCATGCCGGCGGGCGGACCCGATGCCGCCTTCCTGCGCGACAAGGTCCTGATGCTCTATGATGGCGGCAACACCCGGGCTGCGACGGACAACTGGTTCGAGGCATCAGGCGTCGGCTGCGAGCCGATGATGGAATTCGGCAGCGTCGAAGCGATCAAGGAGCTTGTCGCCGCCGGGCTCGGCTGGTCGCTGCTCCCAGGGCTGGCGCTGAAGCGCGATACCGCCGGCGCGCTGGTGACGTCGTCGGTCCGCCCTCCTCTCATCCGAAAGCTCGGCATGGTGATGCGGCGCGACAAGCATCTGACGCGCGGGCTCCGCGAAGTGATCAAGTGTCTTCGCAATGTCGAGAGCTGACGAAGTCGACCTGAAGCCCTGTCACAAAGTCACACAGGGCTTCGATTTCCCCAAAAATGGTAGAAAAGCCGCTGTCTCATAGATGAACGGCTGTGTCCCCCGTTAATCCAAAATTAAAATCTAATGAATAGATATCGTGGTGGTCGTGAGGGTTCTGTCGAAGGACGACGCCCGCCGTTTTGCTTAGGCAAGGTTGCGAAGCGCTGTAGCCAACTCCAGAAGCCTGCGTCCACTGGCGTAGGGATCAGGGTCGTTTTGGCCCTGGGCGCATGATGCCCTTCCGATGCGCTGGCTCGTGCGAGCCATGTTCCATGCAGCATTCTTTTCTCCGACAGGACGCTTGCGTTGTCGATGCCTTGGGGGCTTCGGCGTGCAGGTAAGCTGCCCGTGGGCGCAGGACGCGCTCCAGGCCGCGATGGATGGCATTGTGTCCGTCTACGAGGTCGATGGCAGGGAATGACGTTTTGATCAGTTAACACCAGGGGCGCGCGTCCATGACCACCATTGTTTCATCGTTGACCATCAACCAAATCAAGTCGCTATCGACCGCTTCGATAGCTGCGCTTGCGTCTTCCGAAATTGCGGCAATGAGCGTAAGCCAGATCAAGGCGCTTAGCTCGAGCCAGGTTTCGGCACTCAGCACTGATGACGTTGCTGCACTAAGCTCGTCGCAGATCGGCGCCATTTCGGCCGCCGCTGTCGTAGGCCTCAGCCTCAGCCAGATGGAAGTTCTGTCTTCCAACCAGATCGGCGGCCTTTCCGCTGCCCAGGTTACCGCACTTTACACCAGCCAGGTCGAAGCGCTCTCCTCCTCCCAGGTTGAAGCGCTTTCTTCCGTTCAGATCGCCGCTCTCAGCGCCAACCAGCTGAAGGCATTGTCCACGGACGAGCTCGCAACGTTCTCCACCGATGAAATTGCCGCCATCAGCGTCAAGGCGCTGGCCGGCATGACGACGGAACAGGTCGCATCGCTGACCACCGACAAGCTGGTGGCTCTGAAGGGCACGCAGCTCGCAGCGCTCGCAACGAGCCAGATCGTGGCACTCGACTCCGCACAGCTCGGCGCTCTCACGACCTCCCAGATCACCTCGCTGAGCGCCAAGCAGGTCTCCGCTCTGACGACCGATAGCATTGTCGGCCTAACGTCGGGCCAGGTCGGCGCCCTCTCCAAGGTTCAGATCGCTGCTCTGACGACGACGCAGCTCAGCACCTTCGACACGGTGCAGGTTCAGGCCCTGAGCTCCGCTCAGATCTCTGTTCTGACGGCGGAAGACATCAAGGCCCTGTCTTCGGACGATATCGCAACCTTCACCACCGATGAGCTCGCTGCCATCTCGGCCAAGGCTCTTGCCGGCCTCAGCACCGAAACCATCTCGACCTTCGCTTCCTCGCAGGTCGCAGCTCTGACGAAGACGCAGCTCGCAGCACTGAGCACGACTCAGGTTGCATCCATGGGCTCCGACCAGGTCGCCGCCCTCAACAGCTCGCAGATCGCAGGTCTTAGCGCCAAGCAGGTTGCGTCCCTGACGACGGATGCGCTTGTCGGCCTGACCACCAGCCAGGTTGCCTCGCTCTCCAAGGTTCAGGTCGCAGCCCTCACCTCCGGCCAGATCACCTCGCTGGAATCCACCCAGCTCGAAGCCCTGACCAGCAGCCAGGTCGCATCGCTCTCGGCAGCCCAGGTCAAGGCGCTCTCGACCGACGACCTCGCTGCCTTCGCAACCGACGAGATCGCCGCCATCAACGTCAAGTCCCTCTCGGGCCTCGACACCGCAACGGTCACCTCGCTCGCCTCCTCGCAGATCGCAGCCCTCTCCAAGGCTCAGATCGCGGCGCTCTCAACCGGCCAGGTCGCCGCCATGGGCTCCGACCAGGTCGCCGCCCTCAACAGCTCGCAGATCGCTGGCCTCAGCGCCAAGCAGGTTGCGTCCCTGACGACGGATGCGCTTGTCGGTCTGACCACCAGCCAGGTTGCCTCGCTCTCCAAGGTTCAGGTCGCGGCCCTGACCTCCGACCAGATCACCTCGCTGGAATCCACCCAGCTCGAAGCCCTGACCAGCAGCCAGGTCGCATCGCTCTCGGCAGCCCAGGTCAAGGCGCTCTCGACCGACGACCTCGCTGCCTTCGCAACCGACGAGATCGCCGCCATCAACGTCAAGTCCCTCTCGGGCCTCGACACCGCAACGGTCACCTCGCTCGCCTCCTCGCAGATCGCAGCCCTCTCCAAGGCTCAGATCGCGGCGCTCTCCACCGGCCAGGTCGCGGCCATGGGCTCCGATCAGGTTGGTGCGCTTTCCTCCGCGCAGATCGCCGGTCTTAGCGCCAAGCAGGTTGCCGCCTTCACCACCGACGCCATCGTCGGCCTGACCACCGAAGGTGTCGCCGCCATCTCCAACGCCCAGATCACCGGCCTCACCTCCGGCCAGCTCTCGGCCCTCGACACCTCGCAGGTATCGGCCCTGACCAGCAGCCAGGTCAGCGCCCTCAGCGCTACCCAGCTCGGATCGCTCTCGACCGACGATATCGCCACCTTCACCACGGACGAAGTGGCCGCCATCGCCGTCAAGTCGCTCTCCGGATTGACCACCGATCAGGTCTCGTCGCTGACAAGCGACAAGGTCGCGGCCCTCAAGACCGCACAGATCGCTGCTCTCTCCACCGATCAGGTCCACCTCCTCGGCTCCTCGCAGATCACTGGTCTTGCCTCGTCGCAGATCAGCGCCCTGACCGCCAAGCAGGTTGCCGCCCTGACCACCGATACCGTCGCCGGCCTCAGCACCAACCAGATCACCGGCCTCACCAAGGTCCAGATCGCGGCTCTCACCACCGATCAGGTCGCAGCCTTCGACTCCGCGCAGGTCGACGCCCTGTCGAGCGCTCAGATCGCGGCCCTGACCTCCGGTGACCTGGCGGCCATGTCCTCCGACGAGATCGCAACCTTCTCCACCGACGAGATCGCCGCCATCAGCACCGGCGCCCTTGGTGGCCTGCAGACCGACACGCTCTCGACGATGGCCTCCTCGCAGATCGCCGCCCTCACCAAGGCGCAGCTCGCAGCCCTCGGCACCGGTCAGGTCGCCGTCCTCGGCTCCGAGCAGCTGGCAGCGATCAACAGCTCGCAGATCACCGCCCTGACGGCAAAGCAGGTCGCGGCTCTGACAACCGATGCGGTTGTCGGCCTCACCTCCGCTCAGATCGGCGCGCTGACCGCAACCCAGGTCGCAACCCTGAACTCGGCACAGCTGCAGGCGCTCGACTCCACCCAGATCGAAGCCCTCGGCAGTGCCCAGGTCGCCGCTCTCAGCTCCGGCCAGCTGCAGGCGCTGAACTCCGACGATATCGCCTCCTTCTCGACCGACGATATCGCCGCCATCAGCACCAAGGCACTTGCCGGTCTCGGAACCGACATCCTGTCGGGAATGGCCTCCTCGCAGGTCGCTGCTCTCACCAAGACGCAGATTGCATCCCTCTCCACAGGTCAGGTTGCAGCCCTCGTCTCCGCACAGATCAGCGCCATCGACACCGCTCACCTCTCAGCCCTCACCGCAGCTCAGGTCGGTGCCCTCACAACCGATGCTCTCGCAGGTCTTGCTTCCAGCCAGATCAGCGCGCTGTCCTCGGCTCAGGTTGGCGGTCTGAAGAGCGATCAGCTGGCCTCGCTCGACACCGCACAGGTTTCGGCACTGACCAGCAGCCAGATCGCGGTCCTGTCGGCAACGCAGATCGGCGGTCTCAGCACCGACGATATCGCTACCTTCACGACGGATGAGCTTGCTGCCATCAACACGAAGGCCCTGGCCAGCCTCTCGACCAGCACGATCGCCGGACTGGAATCCTCCCAGCTCGTCGCTCTCTCGAAGGCTCAGGTCGCCGCTCTGACGACGACGCAGGTTGCCACCCTGGCCTCCAGCCAGATCGGCTCCCTGACGACCGAGCAGGTCGGCGCGCTGACGGCGGCTCAGGTTACCTCGCTGACCACCGATGCCGTCACAGGCCTCGGCAGCAGCCAGGTTGCGGTTCTGACGGCAAACCAGATCGCTGCACTGAGCAGCGGCCAGGTAGAAGCGCTGAACTCCGATCAGGTCGCAGCTCTGACGAGCTCGCAGATCGGCTCTCTGAGCTCCACCCAGCTCGCCGCGATGTCCTCGGACGAAGTTGCGACCTTCCTGACCGACGAAATCGCAGCGATCAGCACGAAGGCTCTGGCCGGACTGTCGACCGACGATATCGCCGGCCTGGCAAGCAACCAGCTCGAGGCCTTCACCAGCCAGCAGGTCAGCTCGCTGAACGCCGATCAGGTCGCGGCTCTCATCGCAGCCCGCTACCAGTAATCTGAAATCCTGCGGCGCGGAGAAATCCGCGCCGCATCCCTTTTGCGACGAACCTTCCACACCCTGCTTCCCCTGCCCCAGCGGCACTTTCCACCAGACGGCATCCAGTTCCAGGCAAGCTATCCGCAGTAGCTAAATAAGCGAGCACCGCTCCGTTTTATCTACTTCCGACCGACTCGGTCGCCTTGCCGCAGGATGTCCATGAACGCCAATCACGCACATACTCAGAACCAGATTCCTGCCGCCTCAGGTGCCGTGGAACTTGCCCGTAGCCAGCGACTGTCCCTCGTGGATCTGTTGCATATTGCAGAGACGCTGGGCGCGGCCGGACAGCACGCCGCCGCCGCCGATCTCTACAAGAACTGGGTCGCCTTCAACGACAGCAACCCCGCCGTTCATCTCGTCTACTTCAACTACGCTGTCGCGCTGACGCAGGCCGGCGATCGTGCCGGCGCTATCCAGGCGCTGCGAACCTGCCTGAAGTTCAATCCGCAGTTCGGTCCGGCACACGTCAACCTCGGCCGCGCGCTAGAGGATTTCGGCCAGATCGGCGCCGCCGTCGAGCAATGGCGCCAGTACGCCGACGCGACCTCCCAGATCACGCCCGACGGCCTCAATCATCGCCATATGGTCCTGCAGAACATTGGCCGCGTGCTCGAGGGCGCCGGCAAGCTTGAAGAGGCGGAAACCGCCCTGCTGCAAGCCTTCTCTCTGCAGCCCGAGCACGCCGAATCCGGCCAGCACTGGGCATCGCTGCGCCAGCGCCAGTGCAAGTGGCCGATCCTTGCGCCGTCGGCGCATATTCCGGCTCGCAAGATGCTCGACGCGATGTCCTCGCTGACGCTCAGCTGCTACTCCGACGACCCGATGTTCCAGCTGGCCAAGGCCTACCGCTACAACAAGACGCTCGTCGGCAACCGGCCTGATCTCAGCCGCTTTCCACGCCGGACGGCGAAGGCAAAGGTAGGCACCGGCAAGCCGCTGCGCGTCGGCTACCTTTCCTCGGATCTTCGCGACCACGCGGTCGGCTTCGCACTCTGCGAAGTTCTGGAACTGCACGACAAGAGCAGCGTCGAGATCTTCGCCTATTACTGCGGCGATGTCCGCACCAGCGATTCCACGCAGGAGCGGATCAAGAACGCCGTGCATACATGGCGCGACATCCGCGACATCGACGATGTCGCCGCTGCCACGCAGATCATCGCCGACGAGATCGACATCCTGATCGACGTGAACGGCTACACGAAACACGCCCGCACGAAGATTTTCGCCTATCGTCCGGCACCCATCATCGTGAACTTCTGCGGCTATCCGGGTTCGATGGCGAGCCCGTTCCACCAGTATCTGATCACCGACAACCACATCGTTCCGCCCGAGAACGAGATCTATTACACCGAGAAGGTCCTGCGGATCGCCTGCGATCAGCCGCTCGACCGCAAGCGCGCGATTGCCCCGCGCCCGACGCGCGCCGAAGTCGGTCTGCCGGACGATGCGTTCGTCTACGCCAGCTTCAACGGCATGCAGAAGATCACGGCGGAATGCTTCGGCCGCTGGATGAAGATCCTCGCCGCGACGCCTGGCAGCCTGCTCTGGCTGCTGACGGGAGACGAGGTTGCGAACGAGCGCCTGCGCCAGACCGCCGAAAAGAGCGGCGTCTCACCGGAGAGGCTCATCTTCGCGCCGAAGGCCACGAACCCGAACCACCTTGCGCGTATCGGTCTCGCTGATCTCTTCCTCGACACCTTCCCCTATGGCGCGCATTCGACGGCCGCCGACGCCATCACGTCGGGCCTTCCGATTCTCACCGTACCCGGCAAGACCTTCGCGGCCCGCTTCTGCGCCAGCATCGTCGCCGCCGCCGGTATCCCGGAGATGATCTGCGCAACGCCGGAAGAATATGTCACCCGCGCCATCGCCTTCGAGCGGGACCGCAAGAGCCTCGCCGATGTCAGGGCCTCGCTCGAACGCCAGCGCGAAACCAGCGTGCTGCGCGATATCCCTGCGCTTGCCCGCCGCCTGGAGGAACTCTTCTGGCAGATGCAGGGCGAAGGCGAGCGCGGCGAGATTCCCGTGCCCGACCTCACCAACCTCGACATCTATTACGAGATCGGTGCCGAGATCGCGCTCGAGAACATCGAGTTCGAGAACGAGCAGGTGCATCGGCAGCGCTACCTCGACAAGCTCGCAAAGTGGCACGATTACTCGCCGATCCCCCGCGACAAGCGGCTGTGGTCGGAGCCGGCATCGCACGCGAAATAATCAACGGCGCCGCAAGTCGGATCGGATGGATCGGCTTGCGGCTCGCGCTTTGCGACAGCTTCGGCCGTCGGAAGAAGCGGCGCCGAGGGGAAAGCCGGATCAGGGCCATGGCGATCACGCCGCACACGATCCGGATAGGGAAACTTCAGACAGGATCAGTTTTGCAATGCCATTGAAGGAAAAGATCGTCATTGTTGGCGCCGGGCTTTCGGGGGCTGTCATCGGCCGCGAACTCGCGCAGGCGGGTCATGAAGTCGAGATCATCGATTCCCGCAAGCACATCGCGGGCAACTGCCACACCGAGCGCGATGCCGAGACGGGCGTGATGATCCATATCTACGGCCCGCACATTTTCCACACCGACGACTCGGAAGTGTGGGACTACGTGAACAGCTTTCAGACCTTCATGCCGTACAAGAACCGCGTGAAGACGACGAGCGGCGAGCAGGTCTATTCGCTGCCGGTCAACCTGCACACGATCAACCAGTTCTTCGGCAAGACGTTCCGGCCCGATGAAGCCCGCGCATTCATCGACGAGAAGGCCGACAAGTCGATCACCGATCCGCAGACCTTCGAAGAACAGGCCATGCGCTTCGTCGGCAAGGATTTGTACGAGGCCTTCTTCAAGGGCTACACCCAGAAGCAATGGGGCTGCTCGCCGACCGATCTGCCAGCCTCGATCCTGAAGCGCCTGCCGGTGCGCTTCAACTACGACGACAACTACTTCTTCCACAAATATCAGGGCATGCCGGAGAACGGTTACACCGACATGATTGGACGCATCCTTGATCATCCGAACATCACTGTGAAGCTGGAAACCCAGTTTCACCGCAGCGAAGGCGCGGACGCCGGACACGTGTTCTACTCAGGCCCGCTCGACGGCTACTTCGACTTCGAGCTTGGTCGGCTGGCCTACCGCACGCTGGACTTCGAACGCTTCAGCTATCAGGGCGACTATCAGGGCTGCGCCGTCATGAACTACGGCGACGTCGATGTGCCCTTCACCCGCATCACCGAACACAAGCACTTCTCGCCATGGGAAGAGCACGCCGGCTCGGTCTGCTATCGGGAATTCTCGCGCGAATGCGGCCCGCAGGACATTCCCTATTACCCCGTACGACTTGTCGAGGACAAGGCACAGCTGGCGGAATACGTCACCCGCGCCGAGCAGGAAGCCTCGGTAACCTTCGTCGGCCGCCTCGGCACCTATCGCTATCTCGATATGGACGTGACGATCCGCGAAGCGCTCGACACCGCCCGTCTCTACCTCGCCAGAACAGCGGAAGGCAGCAGGATGCCGGCCTTCCTGCACTCTCCGGTCTAAGATCAATCATCGCCATTGTCGCCGGGAAGCGGTCCGCCGCTCCCGGCGTTTTTGCGTTCAGGAATCGTTTGCCGCGTTGCAGATATCCCGTCGCGCACGTCCTCGCCGAAAATGGGATGTAACATCACTGTCGTTACTGTAACGTACTTTCGTTCGGCGCAGCCGCCTCCTAAGGATGGCCCGCTTCAATGAGGGGATCGAAAACGTGATAGCAGCCCGGGCTCTTCGGAGGCTAGCGCCACTTCTTGCCGCCGTGTTTCTAACGGCATGCGGCCATCCGACTGGGGTCATGGAACCGGTTCAGCTGACGGCAGCAACGCCCAAGACCACCCAGGTCGATATGCTGGTCGCCACCACGCGAGAGCCATCGGGCGACCCGACGACGCTCTTCAATGGCGAACGCAGCCCGAAGCCATACCTGACCGACGTTGCCGTCTCGATCCCGCCAAAGCGCGAATCCGGCACGGTTCAATGGCCAAGACGGCTGCCGCCGAACCCTGCCACGGATTTCGCCGTTACGCGCGTCAAGCAGATCGCGACCGTGCCGGAAGGCCGGGCCTGGTTCCGCACCCATAGCGAAGGCGGACGCGCGCTGGTCTTCGTGCATGGCTTCAACAACAAGTACGAAGACTCCGTCTTCCGCCTTGCCCAGATCGTCCACGACAGCGGCATGCAGGCAACGCCGATCCTTTTCACGTGGCCGTCCCGCGCTCAGCTGACCGCCTACGAATACGACAAGGAAAGCACCAACTATTCGCGCACGGCCCTTGAGCAGACGCTGCGGACGCTGGCGCAGGACCCTGCGGTCAAGGACATCACCATTCTCGCCCACTCAATGGGCACCTGGCTGGCGATGGAATCGCTCCGGCAGATGGGAATCCGCGACGGTCGCGTCAACTCGAAGATCCAAAACGTGATCCTCGCCTCACCCGATATCGATATTCAGGTCTTCGCGAAGCAGTATGCCGAAATGGGAACGCCGCATCCCAAGTTCACGATCTTCGTCTCGCAGGACGACAAGGCGCTTGCGGTCTCCAGTTTCATTACCGGCAAGGTTTCTCGCCTCGGCGCGATCGATCCGACCGTCGAGCCTTATCGAACCAAGCTGGAGGAAGCTGGCATCACCGCAATCGATCTGACAAAGGTAAAGGGCGGCGACCGGCTCAACCACGGCAAGTTCGCCGAGAGCCCCGAAATCGTTCAGCTGATCGGCCAGCGCCTGATCGCCGGACAACCGCTGACGGATTCGAACGTATCTCTCGGACAGGGCCTGACCGCCGTCGTCGGCGGCACGGTGACCACGATCGGCAATGTCACCGCAACGGCTGTCGCTGCCCCCGTCACGATCATCGAACAACCACTTCAGCTCAAGAAAAAGCCCAAGAAGGCAGACGAAACACTTCAAGGCGATCTCGTGCCTCAGCCTCTGACACAATAAGCGCCATCGCTGCCATTCCGGCATCGATCGCCATTCGAACATAGCATTCCCATGGTCGTAGCAATGCTCCTTTGCACTGCGAACAGGGCCACATCCAGCATGCCATTCGAAACGGAAGCGGAAAGGAAAGCAGAAATGTCGGAACTCGTAGTCATCGGCTTCGATGCAATGGACGAAGCGGACAAGGTGCTGGTGAAGCTCGCCGGTCTGAAGAAGGAATATCTGGTTGATCTCGAGGATGCCGTGGTTGTCGTGCGCGACGAGACGGGCAAGGTTCATCTCAAACAAAGCATGAACCTGACGGCGATCGGCGCGACGTCCGGCCTGCTGTCCGGATCGATATGGGGCGGCCTCGTGGGGCTGCTCTTCCTCAATCCCCTCGCCGGCTTTGCAATCGGCGGACTGGTGGGCGCCGGCGCCGGCGCGATCTCGGGGTCGCTTGCCGATTACGGGATCGACGACGAGTTCATCAAGTCGCTCGGCTCGACCATTCCAAACTCCTCCTCGGCGCTTTTCGTGCTGATCCGCAAGGTCCAGCCTGAAAAGGTCATGGCCGAGTTCGAAGGACTGCGTGGGCGTGTTCTCAAGACCTCGCTTGCGCCTGAGCAGGAAGAGCGGCTGAGAAAGGCTCTCTCCGGGGCAAACGCTACCTAAGGACGGGAAAGGTATTCGCCAACCAAGCGGGGCGCGGCCACCTTCATTCGCGATCGTCGCGCTCCTCGATCCGGGGCGCGCTTTTCTATCGCGGCGCGTTCAATCGAAGCGCAGCTTCGTTTTCTGCTGGCCCGCTGCATCGAAGTTATCCGGGTTCAGCCAGGCTTCATACGCGGCTTTAAGGCGCGGCCAATCCGCATCGATGATCGCAAACCAGGCGGTATCGCGGTTCTTTCCCTTTGCCACCATATGCTGGCGGAAAACACCTTCGAAGCTGAAGCCGAAGCGAAGCGCCGCCCGCTTCGACGGTTCGTTCAGGTTGTTGCATTTCCATTCAAAGCGCCGGTAGCCCAGCGTGTCGAAGGCAAGGCTGGCAAACAGGTAGAGCGCTTCGGTGGTAACGCGGCTGCGCGCGATTGCCGGACCCCAGAGAATGCTGCCGATCTCAATGACGCCATGGGCCGCGTCGATCCGCATCAGCGCCTGCCGGCCCTCGGCGCGACCCGTCTTCTTGTCGATGACCGCGAAGAACATCGGATCCGGCGAAACGGCGGCCTTTTCCAGCCATGTCGTGAAGGCGGCCATATCGGCTGGCGCGTCCTCGAAAAGATAGCGGAAACGATCGTCCGCGCCCGGTTGCTGGGCGGAGGCAAACAGATCGGCCCCATGCTTGGCGACATCGAGCGGTTCCAGCCGCGTGTAACGGCCTTCGATGACGATCCGATCGGGGCGTGCGACGCCATTCCAGTGCGAGAGTTCCATGGTCATTCCTCATCAGGTGCTCGGCAGCGCAAGCGCGCTGCGCCAGTTTCACCACCAACTCCTCTCTGCTACAGAAGAGGTATGCTATCCACGTCCACTTTATCTATTTCAGGCATACCACTTTGAAAGCTGCAAGCTCAAACAATACCCCTGCGTGGCTATCCCTGGATCGTGATGCGGGCGATCTTGAGGGGCAGGTCTATCGCGGCATCAGGGATCGCATCCTCAGCGGACAGATCGGACCGGGACACCGCGTGCCCTCGACGCGCGCTCTGGCGTCGTCGCTCGGCATTGCGCGTTCAACCGTTGTCGGCGCCTATGAACGGCTGAAAGCCGACGGCTTCCTTGAGGCGGCAACTGGCTCAGGTTGTCGCGTCGCCGCGCTCTCCATGTCGGCCGTCACGCCACCCCGCGAAAGACCGGCGTCTGCTTCGGCGGCTGCCCCGCAATCCCATCCCATGATGCTCGAGCCCGGTGTTCCGGATCTTGAAGACTTTCCACGGGGACCTGGGCCCGATACCTCGGCGGTCGCGCGCGAAATATGAGGGTCCTGGAACTCGGCTACGGCGAAGCCGGCGGCGTGGCGAATTTGCGAGAGGCGATCGTCGAACATCTCTCGGCGATACGCGGGGTCATCGCCCACCCCGACCAGGTTGTGATCCTGCCCTCGACGCGAACCGCCATCGATCTGCTCGCCTTCCTCCAGTTGCGAGCATCCGGCAACAGCGTCGCATGGGTGGAGGAACCAGGCTATGCCTCGGCTAAAGCCCTTCTGACGACGGCCGGCGCACGGATCGTCCCCGTCCCTTGTGACGAGGCAGGCATTGACGTCACCCGCGCCGAGGGCCCGCCGCCCGGCCTCATCTATGTCACGCCGTCCCACCAATACCCGACCGGAGCGACGATGAGCCTTCAGCGGCGGCTTGCGCTGCTGGAATTGGCGCACAAGAGCGGCGCGCTCATTCTTGAAGACGATTACGACAGCGATTTTCAGTACGGTTCCCGACCGATCGCCGCATTGCAGGGCATCGATCGCCACGCAACGGTCGCCTATCTCGGTACCTTTTCGAAGATCCTCGCCCCCGGCATTCGTGTTGCCTACGCCGTGCTGCCACGCTGGCTTTTACCACAGGCAGTGGAAACCTTGCGGCTTCGCGGTATTGCCGTGCCGGTTCACATCCAGGCAGCCCTTGCGGATTTCATTCGCGACGGTCGGTTGCGGGCCTATCTCAGGCAGAGGAACACGCGTTATGCCGAGCGCATGCATGCGACGCGGGAGGCCCTGAGCAACCGGTGCGGCCACCTCCTTTCGCTGGAAAGCGGCTCCGGCGGTCTCCAGCTCGCCAGCTGGTTTCATGACCAAAGCACCGATGACACTGCCGTCGTCAGAAAACTGCACGAGAAGGGCATTGCACCACAAGCCATGTCACGCTTCTTCGAGGGCCGCCCTCGCCCCGGCTTGCTGTTCGGTATTGCGCGTTCGTTGCCCGAGAATGCCGAGAAGCTGGCGCAGACGATCGCGGACGTATTGGCAAGGGAATGAGGCGGCCTAGCCTTAGATGCCCGGCAGCATCGTGAAGAGTTCCTGTGCCCGGTTGACGCCGCGAAGAACGTGCTGGCCGATCGACAGGAGACTCTCCATCTGCGTCGGCGGCACGATGGCCGCGAAACTGGCGGACATCAGCACCTGACGCTGCAGTGAACGACAAAGCGACACGATACGGCTGACCTCGTTCACGGCCGGGCCGATGACCGTGAAGTCGAGCCGATCCTTGCTGCCGATGTTGCCGTAGAAGACGTCGCCCATATGCAGTCCGAGATAGACGTCCGTTACCGGCCGCCCCTCGATCCGGCGCCGGGCGGTGAGATCAGACAAGCGCCGGTCGAGCAGCGCACGCGCGGTCAGCGCGGCAGCGCATGCTTCGCTCGGCTTCTGTCCCTTGAAGATTGCGAGCGTGCCATCACCCATCAGCTTCAGAACTTCGCCACCGGCCTCCTGGATCGAGGAGATGACCGCGTCGGCATAGTCGTTGAGCATCGGAATGATCTCTTCGGGATCCACCGTGTCTGAAATATAGGTGAAGTTCGCCAGATCCGAGAACCACAACGCGGCCGAGATACGGTCGCTTCGTCCTCGCGTGATCTTGCCGTGCAGCACCTGGTCGGCGGCGTCCTGGCCGAGATAGACCTTGGCGATGGTGCCGGCAACCCCGCTGACCGTGACGCATTTCACCGCCAGCGCGAGGCAGGGCAGCAATTCACGCAGCGAGGCAAGATCACCATCGCTGAAGCCTCCGTGAGCGCGTGTCGCGAAATGCGAGAAGAAGCAGTCGATGTCGCCGATCGACCCGCCTTCGCCGAAGCGGTGCGCCATCGCGATGAAATCGGTGTAACCTTCGTTCTTCAGCTCCTGCAGGAGATAGAAATCAGCCGGCGCGCCCGCGCCAAAGCTGCGACGCACTTCGCTTGCGCCGCTTGTCTCAAGCTCATGGAACGCCGAGCGCAGCCAGTTGTCGGCAAACTCGCCGGGATTGGCGAGCTCGTATTGCGAGACCCGCTCGACGATGCGGGTGCTGTCCCAGCGAAAGGCGCGGCGTTCGTAGATCGGGTGCAGGGCATCGATGACGGCGACCGAGCGTTCGATCGCCAGCCCATTTGCGCGGCAGCGCTCGCAAAAACCAGCAAGCAGGTCGGCCTCCGATAGCCCCTTCAGCCCGCATTGCATCAGCCATGCGGTGATTTCTATGACGTGGCGATCATCCACGGTTGTCTCCTTGGTCCCGAGCGTCCCTTTTGTGTGTCAGGCTTGCCTGGCGATATCGACAGGCTCGCCTACGCACCCGCCCAGACGAGGGACGCTCGGAACGGGAGCTTGAAAGCAGGCGACCGCAATGGTCGCCGCTGGATCATTCGGTGATGGTCACGCTTGCCGTGCGGCCGGCGACAAGCGCCGTCCCTTGAGGCAGATCGTCGAGCGCGACACGCACCGGCACGCGCTGCGCGAGCCGAACCCATGTAAAGGTCGGATTGACGTTCGCGAGCTGGGCGGCGGTGTCGCTGCGTTCGCGGTCCTCTATGCCACCGGCAACACCGGCGACGTGGCCCTTGAGCGGTGTCTTGCTGCCCATCAGATAGACAAGCGCCTCATCGCCGACCTTGATGCGATCGAGCTTGTTTTCCTCGAAGTAGCCGGAGATGTAGTAGGAATCGCTGTCGATCAGCGCCGTGACGGCACTGCCCGCCGTCACGTAGTTGCCAGGCCGCATCGAGAAGTTCGTGAGTATGCCGTTGACGGGCGCACGGACGACGGACCGGTCCAGATTGAGTTGGGCAGTATCGCGGCTGACGACAGCCTGGTGATAGGCGGCCTCATCCTGCTGGACGGTCGTCTCGGCCTGCTGGATCTTCTGGCGGGTCACAGAGCTCTCGCCCAGCTTGCGGTAGAGATCGAGGTCGCTGTTGGCCATGTCGAGCGTCGCCTTGGCGCTTTCCATCTGCGCTTCGGCCTGCCGCAGCGCCAGCTCGAAACGAGCCTGGTCGATGCGGAAGATCACGTCACCCTTGTGGACAGCCTGATTGTCGGAAGCATCGACTTCGCTGACAATGCCCGAGACGTCGGAGGCGATACGCACGACATCGGCGCGCACCTTGCCGTCACGCGTCCAGGGCTCGTCCATGTAGTAGTCCCAAAGATGCCAGCCAAGAACACCGGCCAGCGCCACGACAGCGCCAGTGAGCAGGAAACGGCCGGAGTATGCGAGAAGCGATTTCATAACGACACCTTATTGAGATAGAGGGCCAGCGCACCGAGCAGGCAGAAATACATCGCCGTATCGAAGAGCGGCCGATGCCAGACGAGGCGATAGAAACCGGCATAGGCCAGCACGCGTCTCAGGATGGCATTGAGGACAAAAGCGACAACGGCGATGGCGCCGAGCGTGGGGATGAAGACGCCATAAAGATCGACTTCCGGTCTCATGCTGCGTTCTCCTTGACGATGTGGAGGCCTGCCCTGCTGCCGACGATCGGCAGCGTCGCGGCGGCATCCGGATAAAGGCTGTAGCGAAGCGCCGTGATCGCACGGCATGCGCCTTCCACGGCCGACGACCGCGTAAGACCGATCAGCTGCATCAGCGCCCGGTCGAGCGCATCGAGCAGACCTTCGCCGGGCTGCGCGTCGCGCTGCTTCTGCTTCTGCTGGTAATGGGCGGCAACACCCGAGAGCACGATGTCGATGGCGTCGCGCTTGTCGAGTGACAGCAACTGCCGGTGCCGCTGCAGTTCCATCGTGTTCAGGCCATTGCGCAGATCGCGCAGGATATCGGCCTGGGCAACGGCCGACTCCGCCGGGATCATTGCCAGACGCGGTGCAACGAGCCCGAACCGATCCACCATGCGGTAGAGAAGCTTGGTGAAATCAGGGCTGTCTGCCTTGCGCGCAACCGCCACGATGTCAGCCCAGCCCGAACGCAGCACCCGGTAGGCTGTCCATTCGGCTCCGACGGAGCGAACAAGTGCAGTCGTTCCGCAAGCGATGATCAGGCCGACGATCATGGCCAGGTTCGAGTTGAGGAAGGAAGCGAGATCGAGGTTGAGCCGATCCTGCAAGCTCAGCATGTTCGGAAAATTCACACAGAATCCCAGGCCATAGAGGGCAAGGCTGGGTCGCGTCATCATCAGACCGGCCGGCACCAGCACCAGACCCAGCGCCGCGGCAAGCGGAACGTAGCCATGCACCAGCGGCATCAGGCCGTATTCGAAGATGAAGGCTACGACGACGGTGACGATGGCGACGTAAAGAAACTTCAGCATCATCGGCGCCGGATCGTCCATCGTCGAGAAGATGCAGCAGAGCACGCCGGCCATCATCGCTGCGGCACTTCCCTGCGGCCAGCCGGTGTAGATCCAGATGCCTGTCGCAACGAACGTCGCGAGCATCACGGAGAGGCCGGAATGGATCGCCATCCCGTAGTCCTTGTGGATCGGCGTGTGATCGAAAAGAGTGCCGAAACGCTTCCAGCGCAGATCATGCCGCGTACCGGATTCGATATCCTGGCGCAGCACCAGGCAGTCACCCCAGATCTGCAGCAGATCGCGCAGGCGAGCCACAAAGTTATGGGCAAGCAGCCCGGTCCATTCCTGCAGCTCGCGACCTTCCTGTTCAGCGGTATCCATCAGGGCAAGCAGCTGCTGCCGCTCGTCCTCGCTGAGAACGGTCTTGGAGGTGATGAACACCGTGACGCGCTCGATCAGTTCATTGACGGCAGGCGTCAGCTTGCCGTCGGTCGCCTTGTCGAAGGCATGCAGCACATCGGAAAGCCCGGAAACGATCGGCAGCATGGCGACCATGCGCTGCTGCAGCGTTCTGGCGCGGCCGACCATATCGCGCAGATCGGACGTGTCGTAGGCGACATGCGTTGTGAAGCTGTGCAGATCGACGGCATCGGCGGCAAGGCGGCGGGCGGCAGCCTGGAGCTCAAGCTCGCGGCCCTTCCCTTTCAGCGTGCCGATCGCCAGTTCGGCGCCGTCCTTCAGCCAGGCGTCAATACGCGCCGACAGCACCGGACCGGCGTGGCGCGGAAAGAAAATGCGATTGACGACTGCCGCGCAAATGATCCCGAGCGCGATTTCCTCGACGCGGGCAGTCGCGTAGGTGAACGCCGTATCCGGGCTCGCAACGATCGGAAAGCCGGTAAGCGCCGTCGTGTATCCGGCCAGCATGAAGGTGTAGCTGCGCGGCGTGCGATCAAGCAGGCTGACGCCAAGGCAGAATGCCATCCACAAGGAGATCGCCAGCGTCAGCAGCTCAGGCGAGCTGACAAGATTGGGGATCATGATAACGGTCATGGTGCCACCGAGCGCGGTCCCGAGCAGTCGATAGATCGCCTTGGAGGTGTTCGCACCCGACAGCGGATGCGCAACGATATAGACCGTTCCGACGGCCCAATATGGGTTCGTCAGGTCGAAGTAGAGCGCGATCAGAAGCGCAAGCATCGCTGCGGCAAAGGTCTTCAGTGAGAAAAGAACGTCGCCCACGGTCGGGGCGACGACACTCTGGTTATTCTTCATTATCCTGCATTCCGGTTAGGGCCGCGGTCTTGTCCGCGATGGCGCGCAGAACCATCAGAGCGGCTTCGACCTTGTTGGGATCGATGTCGCTAAGGATTTGCTCTCGCAGCTCTGCCGCACAGCTTTCGGCGCGCTCGGCGACCGCTGTGCCCCCTCCGGTGAGTTGCACCAGCTTGATCCGTCTGTCCGCCTCATCGGGGACCCGGCAGATCAAGCCGTCATTCTCCAAACTGTCGAGAACGCGAACGAGCGTCGGCCCTTCCACGCCGACGCGCTCGGCCAGCACATTCTGCGGTATCCGGTCACCATGGCGCAGCAACGTAATCAGCGGCGCAGCGCTGGCATCGGAAAGCTTGTGTTCGGTCAAAACGGCGTTCAACGCCCGGCGCCAACCGCGCCCGCAGATCATCAGCAAAGGCGCAAACTCGGCCCACGTCTTGTTCATTTGTTTGGTCATGAAATTAGATAACATCCTATCGATTAGAATTCAATGGTATTGATCGCTGCCGGCTGACTTTAGTTAGCAAAGCCTTTCGATTTGGCAAAAACGCTCGTCGGAAGGGAAATATTAACCATGATCGGAAATCCTTCGTTAGTGAATCGCCTGAGATCGACGGAGACCCAATGCGCAAGTACGCAGCCCTCGCCGCACTATCTGTTCTCGCGGGCTGCGTGAGCGGTCCGGATCACGTGCCTCCGGAGATGCCGCTTCCGGCCAAGTTCAAGGAAGGCGGCACGAAGAGCGACGGCGACGTTGCGATGGCCACCTGGTGGACGGCCTATCGCGACACGCGCCTGAACGGTCTTGTCGGCCAGGGCCTGAATGAGAACCTGTCGATCCAGCAGTCGCTGGAGCGCATCAATGCCGCAGCGTCGAACGTGACGGTTGCCGGCGCCGGCTCGCTGCCGAGCCTGGTGGTCGGAGCCGACCACACGGTCAGCGGCAGCATGGGCGAGCGCCGCACCTCGATCGGCGCCACCAACACCACGACGGGCACGGCCAGCGTCTCGTGGCTGCTCGACCTGTTCGGCCAATACCGCCGTTCGAAGGAAAGCGCCCAGGCTTCGCTCGATGCCGCCTACTCGACCGCCGATGTCGCCAAGCTCACCTACATCCAGGATCTGGTGAACTCCTACATCGACCTGCGCTACTATCAGGAGCGCATCGCGCTCTCGAAGGCGAACCTGAAGTCGCGTCAGGAAACCTACGAGCTGACCAAGTTCCAGCTCGATGCCGGCGCCGCCTCGCGCCTCGACGTCGTCCAGGCCGAGGGTCTGGTGCAGTCGACGCAGGCCGAAATCCCCGGCCTCGAAACCAATGCCCGCGTCTCGGCCCACCATATCGCCACCCTGCTCGGCAAGCCTGCCGGCTCGATGGTCGACGAGTTGCTGCGCGGCTCGACACAGCCGATCTTCCGCGGCGGCATCAAGTCGGGCGTTCCGGCTGACCTGATCCGCAACCGTCCCGACATCCGCGTTGCCGAGCGCAATCTGGCTGCGGCGACCGCAGATATCGGCGTTGCGATCTCGCAGCTCTACCCGACCATCACCCTGTCGGGTGCGATCTCGCCCTCCTACGTGCGCCCTGTCGGCGCCAATGGCGGCCTGACGACCTGGTCCTTCGGCCCGACGCTGACGCTGCCGATCTTCGACGGCGGTCGCCTGCGCGCCAATGTCGACATCGCCAAGTCGACGGCCAAGACCCAATACCTCGCCTGGAAGCAGACGGTTCTGGAAGCGGTCGAGGAAGTCGAAAACGCGCTGTCGGCGGTGCGCCGCGATGCGCAGACGGTCGAGTCGCTGCGTGCCCAGGTCAAGACGACCCAGGAGACGCTGGATCTGTCGACCGCCAGCTACAAGGACGGCGCCTCCTCGCTGCTCGACGTCCTCGACGCCCAGCGTCAGGTCTCGCTCGCCCAGGCAAGCCTGGCCGCAGCCGTCCAGCAGATGGCCAAGGACTACGTCTCCCTCAACATCGCCATCGGCGGCGGGTACACACCAGACGGAAAACCAACCGTCGCCCCGCCAAAGGCAAGCTGATCACGCAGCCTTCCGGGCGGCAGGACGCCACCGAGGCGTTAGCCTGTCGTTAAGGAATCTGTTATATATTAGAACAGCTGGAAGTACTGAAATAGGGCATAGAAGCGACCGCCGTTTCATTTGGACGCAACCTCGGCGGTCGCATCCCTCAACCCCGCAGCCTTAACCTTACCAGCTAACCAATCCATTAGCATCCCCTTGAAAACACACATGGTTATGGCAAGGTCCAGCCATGACGAACATCCGCTCTCCCAGATACAGCGCCGAAGATGCAGCCCGCTTGCGCGAATGCGCAAAAGCCTGCGACAGCGCCATAACCGATGTTGTCCGTCGCGCGGTAGCGGCGGGATGGCGTGAAGAGGAATTCGCCCTTCACCTTGCAGATGCAGCCGAGAATTACGTCATGTATCTGGCCAAGCGACCGGACCGCAGACGGATCGCGGCAAACAACAACTGATCCCAAGACGCTCCGCAGAGCTAACTCTTGCGCCTCCAGAAATACGGCGAGAGACCGCATCGCGATCGCCCCAACCGCCGCCAGATTGCTGAACGCAACCCAGATCACGACATACGACACCGCCTAACCAAGCGTGTTCCCAAAGCCCGTCTACCGCGGAACAACGAGCAACCGTGCTCGTTAAATCCCCCGCAAACTCGAGCTAAGGAGAACGAAATGTACAAGGCTCTACTTGTCGGCGGTGCGATCGCGCTGTCTTCCCTGGCCACGAATGCGTGGGCCGATGGAACGTTGACCGGCGCTGCTGGCGGTGCGGTAACCGGCGCCATCGTGGGCGGCCCGATTGGCGCTGCGGTGGGTGGTGTTGCAGGCGCCGTCGCAGGTGCCGCTATCGATCCCCCGCCACGCGAAGTCGTGACCTATGTCGAAGCGCAGCCAGTGCCGACAACCCCTGTCGTGATCGAGCAGCCGATCGTGGTCGGCAAACCTATTCCAGCCGATGTCGTCGTGACCCCGGTTCCCGACAATCCGCACTACGCCTACACAATCGTCAACGACCGCCACGTGATCGTGGAGCCGCAGACGCACCGTGTCGTCCAGGTCATCGAATGATGGAAGACTTAGCCCCGCAAACGCGGGGCTTTTCTTTATGCCTGCGGCCGATTTCTCAGCGCTTCCGCTTCGGCATAGAACTTCTTTTCCCACTCCTTGTGGTTATCCAGCCCCTCGCGAATAAACGGCGTGAAAACGGCAAGGTTCATCAGCGCCCAATTGACGAAGCGCGCTGGGAACTTCAGAGGCTTGACGAAGTCGACAAACAGAACCACGCGCGTCTTGTCCGTATGGTTCCACGCTTCGTGCTCATAGGCGTCGTCGAAGATCAGCGCCTTGCCTTCCTGCCAATGGCAGATCTGGTCCTTGACGCGAATTGCAAGCTTGTCAGCCGGTTCCGGCACGATCATGCCGACATGCAGGCGCAGCACGCCGTTGTAGGGACCGCGGTGCGCCGGCAGATGCTTGCCCGGCTCGAAGATCGAGAACATCGCGGTCTTCAGCCCCGGGATCTTCTGCACTGCTTCCCAGGTCTTCGGGCAAGCAGCAATGTTCTGTTCGGCTTTGACGCCGAAGCCGAGCAGGAAGAACGTCTTCCAGCCTGAATCGGTCGAGATCGTCTTTACGTCGGTGGAGATGTCCTGGAAGGTCGGCAGTTCGCTCTGGCGCACAAGGACGCGATCAAGCTCGCTGCGGATTTCAGGCCAGGCCTTCTCCACCTCAGCGGCCCAGGGAAAGGTCGCGTTCTCGTAGACCGGCGGGTTGCCGAGCTTGGCATATTTGAAATTCAGCTTCTCCGCCCATGCGACGATGCCCATGAAGAACCGTGTAACGGCGCTCGGGCGGCCCATCGGGGCGATACCGCTGGTGCCGAAGGCCTGGCCGTCTGTCTTGGAATGAGATGCTTGGGAAAGGGTTGCGTCAGCAGTGCCGTCTGTCATGGGTTTTCCAATACGCGAATGCGAAACTGTCAAAAGTCACTCAGGATATGGACATGGCGACCTGTTTCGCAAGAGCGGCACCACCCGGTGAGCCCAAATGTCGCTCTACATGTCTTCGTCCCGCCAATTGCCGGGGCGGAACGCGGCATAAAGCGCAATCAGCTCGAAATCAATGGGAGACCGATTTGGAGAACAGGTTGACCACCAGAACGCCGGCAATGATCAATCCAAGCCCAAGCATCGCGGGCAGATCCAGGCGCTGCTTGAAGTAGACAAGCCCGACCAGCGAGATCAGCACGATTCCGAGCGCGCTCCAGATGGCGTAGGCGATCCCGACCGGGATCACCTTCAGCGTCAGCGACAGGCAGTAGAACGCCGCGGCATAGCAGACAACCATCACGACGCTCGGCCCGATCCGGCTGAACTGCTGCGACAACTGCAGCGCCGTCGTCCCGATGACCTCGAGCACGATTGCAACGAGCAACAATGAATATACGGCGATCGGGGCCATCAGCGTCTGTCTTTCACGGGAGGATTTGCTTACTTGCCGGTCAGTTCGATCAGGCGGGTAACGAGGCCCTGCCGATCAACGGCACCGGCGCCATGACTATCGACCATGTCGGCGAGCCACAGCCCATCGGCGGCAAAACGGACGATCTGGGCGTCGATCGAGGAATCCGTACCGACATATTCATCGGCGCGATCCTGCACCCAATCCCGCCATCGCGCCCGCAACCGCGGCTCCGCTAGGATCGCGATGGTGACCTGCGCCCAGTGGGCCGCCTCCCCGGATTGTCCTTGAGTTCGACGACCGCGCGCAGATAGGCACGCGAAAAGCGCCCATGCGAGACAGGATCCTCACGCATGCGCTCGTCGATATCGGCATCGAAACGCTCGAGAAGACTGTCGAACAACGCATCGAGCAGCGCATTCTTTGTCGGAAAGTGATGCAGCAACCCGCCCTTGCTGACGCCCGAGGCGCTGGAAACGCCATCGAGGGTAACGGCACCCATACCCTGCTCCAGCGTCAGCCGTGCGGCGACATCCAGCAACTGCTGGCGAACGAGGGCAGGTTGTTTGCGGCGATGATGAGCGAGTGACATGAGCTATAAAGATACCGTCCAGACGGTTTTGTCAAGAAATATTGATATTCGGACCTCTGGTGACACGCGCGCCTGCGACAGTCGGCTGCGGTTGCGATTAGCGGCGCGGCAGTGCATGAAGCATGTAGGTTATGGGAAAGATGCAGTGAGCGAAGAAGTCATTACGCTTTATCAGGCGATCGGCGGCGATGAGGCCGTACGCGCCTTGTCACGCCGCTTTTACGAGTTGATGGACACCTTGCCGGAGGCCACACACGTCCGCGCGGTGCATCCGCCCACACTCGATGGAAGCGAAGAGAAGTTCTACGAGTACATCACCGGCTACCTGGGCGGTCCGCCGCTCTATACCGACAAGCGCGGGCACCCGCGCCTCCGCAGCAGGCATTTCGTCGCCGAGATCGGGCCGCTGGAGCGGGACGAGTGGCTTCTGTGCTTCCGCCGCGCTTTGGATGAGACCATCGACAATCCGAAGCTGCGCGAAATCATCTGGCCGCCGGTCGAGCGGCTTGCCTACCACATGCAAAACAAGGAATAGCCGGCCATGACCATGAACGAGCGCGTCGCGCCGCTTCTCTATATCTTCGCCGGCCTGTTCGGCTTTGCGGGCGTGGCGCTCGCCGCCGCTGCCGCTCATGGAGGCGGCGATGCCCACCTCGTCTCGTCAGCCTCGGCGATGTGCCTTGCGCATGCCCCTGCCCTTCTGGCGCTGGCAATCGGCATCGACAAGCTCAGAACGGCATGGGTGGCAGGCGTTCTGCTCGCTATCGGCACCCTGCTTTTCGCGGGCGACCTGACGATGGCGCGATACGCCGGATCCGGCCTCTTCCCGATGGCGGCCCCCACCGGCGGCTTTGCGATGATGTTTGGCTGGCTTGCCGTCGCGGTCGGCGCATTCATCCGCAAGCGGGCATAAGCGTTCAGTTCAGCGGTATCCAGTCGAACCGCAGGGTATTGCCGAGGGCTCGGGAACATGGAACTCTTCCATGTTCCAGGCGCTCGCTTCGAATGACGAGAAGCACGGAAGATCCCTGTCGCGGAATTCCGCGTACAGATCAACGATCCCGTCCGGCGAGGATACACCGACGTCCTCCCACAAAGGGAGCAATCAAGGGACACCAGAAGTGCAATTCCATGCCCGGGTGCTGCAGGATGAGATAATCCGCGACAAGGGTGGACACTCTCCGCAGACCGAGCAGATCGCGGTAGAATGCGGCCGTGTCGTCGATATCAAACGACAAAAGGACCGGCAGCCCCTTGATGCGGTCGGCGTCAGTCGAGGAGACCGCGATTAGACGCCCTCGACGACGTTGAAACCCTCAAAAACCGGCGGGCCGAGATACATCGCCTTGCGTTCGCCGGCATTGCGATGAGCGGCACGGAAGTTCTCCGAGGTCGTCCAGTTCCGAAAGTCCTCTTCGCTGCGCCAGATCGTGTGCGAGGCAAACAAGGTGTATCCCTCCTCAGCATTCGTCCTGCCGCGCAGCAAGCGGAACTCCACGAAGCCCGGCATCTCCGAGAGACTGGAATCCCGGTTGCGCCAGACGGTCTCGAACTCAGCTTCCTGCCCAACGGCAACCTTGAAACGGTTCATGGCGATATACATCGGCGAAACCCCTTATGCCATTCGCTTGCCGTTCGCGCTCGCGCGCGCAAAAGCAACGACATTATTGCCGTTCGCGGCCTCAAGGCCAAGCGGCTTCTCCGGCAGCTGTCCCGGCATGCGGGCATCCCAGACCGGAAACTCCGTCACGTTGGGATAGTGCTCACGCATCTCGGCATGTCGAACCATCAGGTCATAGAGCTCAGGCACCAGGCCATCCCCATTCTGTGCGGCAAGCTTGTGCAAGCCGATCATCATGAACCCTTCCGGGCGCTTATCAGTCATCGGGTAGAATCTCGTTCGTTCATGGTGTGCAGCGCACGCTCGAGGCTGGACTTGCTGCCGTTTCGCAACGGGATGAAGGCCTTGCCGAACTTCTTGCAGCCGGTCTTCACGCGAAGGCAGGCATCGTGGCTGATACAGTCGATCGGGCAGAAGACGCAGTCGACCGAAGGCAGGACCGTATCGATACGTGATACCGCTTCGCGCAGTCCGCCATCGTGATGGATCAGTTCAGCACCGAACGTGCTTGCGATCTGACGAAGATGCGCAACCTGGCAATCCCGGCCGCCGACATAGAGAAAACTACGTCCATCGAGTTTGGACCGTCCGGCGCTATCCTGCGCCGCTTCGGAAACCGCGGAAACGCGGATATCCCGGTTCGAACCCTTCTTTGCCTTGCGAGCCATTTACCACCCGTTCGCTCGTTGATCCCACACGATTCCTGCGTGTGCGAACGGACCTTATTAAACTTGATTTTTAGAGTAAAGTATAAAGTTGATTATTTTTATCATATTTCATTATCGGCCAGTCACCTGCACCTCCTGGGTGAAGGACCAGCTCGGTTTTCCCCATTCCGCAGGCAAAGGCGGGAACGGCGCAGCGCGGCGGACGCCGTCAACAACAGCCTGATCCAACTCCGGAATTCCAGAGCTTCGGGCGACCGAAAGCCCGCTCAGCGCGCCGCTGGAACCAATCGTCAGCCGCACGCGCACATTCATCGAAGCAGTCATTCGCTTGTATTCGGAAGGAACCTTGACGGACCGGCGGATACGGGACTGTACCTTGCCCGGATAGTTGGCGACGGCGGCACTGCCGGCACCACCGTTGCTTCCGGCGCTACGCGAATTCTGGTCGGACTGGGCAGCCTCGTTGCCGTCAGAGCTACCGCGCCGGCTGTCCTGCTTGTTTTCACCACTGGAGCCGGCGGTTACTTTCTCTTTTTTCGGAGGCAGTTTCTTCTCGACCGGTTTCGCTTTCTGCACCGGCTTCTGCGCAACCGGCTTTGCTTCCGGCGTCGGCACCTGTTCCGGCTCCGGGGCGACCTCAGCCGTCTCTGTCGGCTGTACCGGCGAAACCTCCGCCGGCGTTGCCTGCGCGACCGGCGGCGGCGTCTCGGGCGGAACTTCAGCCGGAACCTCGGTCGCCATCGGCTGCACCACCGAGGTCTCCGCAGGCGACTGCGATGTCAGAATTTCAGGCTCGGCCGTCACGACATTCTCCGGCGAGACGCGCGTCACTTCCTGTGTCGGCGCAACCGCCTCGGGCTGGACGGTTTCCGTCGGCTGCGTTTCAGTAGCCTGAACTGTTTGCGGCTGGACGCTCTCGGCGACGATCTCTTCCGGCTGAGGCTCTTCCGCCTCTTCCCCGGCCGCAGCCTGATCCGCTTCTGAATCGCCAAGGATGATGACGCTGACAACCGCGCCGGCTTCCTCGACAGGCGCTTGGGGCGTCACGACGAAGCCCACCAGCAAGGCAGCGATCACGGCAAAATGGAAAAAGCACGAGCTAAGGCAGGCGATGACGACGCCACGCTTGCGACCAACCGAACGCGACACCGGCAGTTCGACGCTCTCGTCGACCGATGGCGCCTCGGCTCCGCCGTTGCTCGCGGTACGAGGGTCCTGCGGAAAGGACTCAATATGGGTCAGGCGGGTGTAGTGCAGAACGGCTTCGCCAGCCGGCTGGCGCTGCGCATTCTTCAGCTCCGGCATTTCATGACCCGGATGCATACCCGGGTTGTTGTCGTTCAAACCGCCGTCTGCGGCCGGATCAGCGAGATCAAGTCTCGACTTCGCTCTTGCTGAAACCACCATGCGCACCTGCCTCGGCCACTAAAACGGAAGCCGGCCGGGATCATCCCGGCTGGATAATCAACCTTCGAAGGGAACTGAAACCTGAGAACGCGTGACGAGGCCCTTCATGCACTCGCCCGCCGCCGGACCGTCGCAGACCGGCGTATCGTTGATCAGCAAACGGGTGACGCTCTCGCACTTGATGTTCGGCATATCGAACTGGCGAACGCGTTTCTTGCCCTGCGGCAGATCGCGGAAATCGAGAACGGTGATGCGGTCGACGGCGTTCTTGTCGTTGAAGAAAGCCAGTTCGAACGAGACCTTGTTGATCGGCGCCGGCAGCTTGTTCAGCGCCACAAAGGTCATCATGCACCCCTTCTGCGACGGTGCCAGCGCATTCAGCTCCACGTCGAGGCTGGCGGCCGCCGAAGCGTCCTGCGCATAGGCCTGCGCAAAGCTCGAAACCGCAAGAAGACCGCCTGCCAAAACCGCCGCAAACCTCGATGTCAACACGTCGCTTCTCCACAAATTCCTAAAACTTGACTTAGCAAGTCCGCTATTGCGTCTTTAAAAAATGATGACTATGAAAGTCAAGATAAATGTAGGGATTTGGGGCGCTAAGCCCCTGAATAACGCGGAACAAACCGACAGAAATGATGATCCAGAAGCCGGAAACGTTCGAGCATGCGCCCGTAGCGGGCCAAGCCCCAGCCGAAGTGCGGGTGTTGGAAAGCGGCGAGATTTTTCAGGGTGCCAGCGAGATCATGATTCGCCACGAAGGCGCGGTCTACCGCATGAAAATCACCCGTCAGGGCAAACTTATTCTGAACAAGTAGGGGTTAAACCATGACCGAGAACACCAAGCCGTCGCCAGCCGACATCCGCGCATTCCGTGCCGAAAACCCGAAGATGCGCGAGCGCGACATCGCAGCCCAACTGAAGATTTCGGAAGCTGCCCTCGTGGCCGCCGAGGTTGGCCTGACGGCAACGCGCATCGACGGCAGCGTCGAGAAGTTTCTTGAGCGCATCGCCGCGCTCGGCGAGGTCATGGCGCTGTCGCGCAACGAAAGCGCCGTGCACGAGAAGATTGGCGTCTACGAAAATATCAACTTCGGCAAGCACGCCTCCATCGTTCTCGGCGAAAACATCGACCTGCGCATTTTCCCGAGCCGCTGGGTGCACGCCTTTGCCGTCACCAAGAAGGACGGCGAGCAGGAGCGCCTGAGCCTCCAGTATTTCGACAAGGCCGGCAACGCCGTCCACAAGGTTCACCTTCGCCCAGATTCCAACGTCGAAGCTTACCGCGCGATGGTCGAGGAGCTGAAGCTTGAGGATCAGTCCCAGGATTTCATCGCCGACGAAACGGTTTCCGAGCCGGGCGAGACCGGCGACGTCAGCCGCGACGAACTGCGTGATCACTGGAGCAAGATGACCGACACGCATGAGTTCTTCGGTATGCTGCGCAAGCTGAAGATCGATCGCCAGACGGCATTGCGGACGGTGGGCGATGACTACGCCTGGAAACTCGACAACAGCGCAACCGCTGAAATGATGCAGGCCACGGTCAAGGCCGGCCTGCCGATCATGTGCTTCGTTGCCAACGACGGCATCGTCCAGATCCATTCCGGCCCGATTTTCAACGTGCAGCCGATGGGTCCCTGGATCAATGTGCTTGACCCGACCTTCCACCTGCACCTGCGGCAGGATCACATCGCCGAGACCTGGGCCGTGCGCAAGCCGACCAAGGACGGCCACGTGACGTCGCTGGAAGCCTACAATGCCGAAGGCGAGATGATCATCCAGTTCTTCGGCAAGCGCAAGGAAGGCTCGGGCGAGCGCACCGAATGGCGCGACATCGTCGAAGCACTGCCTGTCGCAGCCAGCGTCGCGGCCTGAACGGAGAGCCTGGAATGAACAAGCATCCAGTCAAGATGCCGGCTTTCACCCGTGGTCTGAAGGCGTTGCCGATCGCCGCATCGCTGCTCCTGGGCGCCGTTGCGGCACCGGCCATGGCCGACGACAAGGTGGACAGCTCGCGGCTGGTTTCGGTGGGCGGCGATGTCACGGAGATCATCTATGCGCTCGGCGAGGAAGGCCGGCTGATCGCCCGCGACACGACAAGCACCTATCCGGAAGCGGCGACGAAGCTGCCTGACGTCGGCTACATGCGTGCGCTCTCGCCCGAGGGCATTCTCGCCATGAACCCGACGGCCATCATCGCGATCGAAGGCTCCGGCCCGCCGGAAGCCCTGACCGTTCTGAAGAGCGCCAGCGTTCCGTTCGAGTCCGTGCCGAACGCCTACACCCGCGACGGCATCCTGGCAAAGATCGACCGCGTCGGCGCGCTTCTTGGCGTCGATGACAAGGCAAAGGCGCTCGAGGCAAAGGTCAGCGCCGATCTTGATGCCGCGATCTCCGATGCCGCCAAGCGCCCGGAGGGTGAGCGCAAGCGCATCCTGTTCATCCTCAGCCTCCAGGGCGGCAAGGTCATGGCCTCAGGCAGCGGCACCGCTGCCGATGGCATCATCAAGCTCGCCGGCGCCACCAACGCGGTTGCGGCCTTTCCAGGCTACAAGCCGCTGACGGACGAGGCCATCATCGAGGCCAAGCCCGACGTCATCCTCATGATGGACCGCGGCGACGGCGCATCGACCAAGAACGACGACCTCCTGAAGCAGCCGGCGCTCGCCCTGACGCCGGCGGCCCAGAACAAGGCCATCATCCGTATGGACGGCCTGCATCTGCTCGGCTTCGGTCCGCGCACGGCCAGCACCGTCCGCGAGCTGAACACGGCAATCTACGGAGGCTGAGCGTGGCTCTGCAGGACGTCATGACAAGACCGCACTCATGGTCGCCTACGATGTTGCGGGAATCGCATCGCGCCGGCAACCGGGCACCGCTCGCCCTGCTCGTCATCGTCCTGCTCCTCGCCGGCTCGATCCTGTCGCTGCTGTTTTCGGTGACGACAGGCGCATCCGATGCTTCGTTTCTCGATGTCGTGATCAATGTCACGGGCTCCGGCGACGCGCTGAATGCCCGTGACAGGATCATCATCTTCGACATTCGCATGCCGCGTGCGATCCTGGGTTTCCTGGTCGGTGGCTCGCTCGCCGTTTCGGGCGCAGTCATGCAGGGCCTGTTTCGCAATCCGCTAGCAGATCCTGGCCTCGTCGGCGTATCGTCAGGTGCCGGTTTCGGCGCCGTCGTCATGATCGTTCTCGGCGGCTCGATCGCAGCACCGCTCTTCACCCTGCTCGGCATCTATGCCTTGCCGATGGCCGCCTTCGCCGGAGGATTGGTCACGACGATGCTGCTCTACCGCATCGCGACCAGCAACGGCCAGACATCCGTCGCGACGATGCTGCTTGCCGGCATCGCGCTCGGCTCGCTCGCAGGCGCTTTGACGGGCGTCCTTATCTACATGGCGAACGACCAGCAGCTTCGCGATCTCACCTTCTGGGGCATGGGCTCGCTTGCCGGCTCGACCTGGACGAAGATCGCCGCAGCCGGCCCGATCATCCTTCTGTCGTTCGCCGTGATGCCTTTCCTGGCCCGCGGCCTCAACGCCATCACCCTCGGCGAAGCCGCAGCCTTTCACATGGGCGTACCGGTGCAGCGGCTGAAGAATATCGCAATCGTTGCCGTCGCCGCATCGACAGGCGCATCCGTCGCGGTCAGCGGCGGTATCGGCTTTGTCGGCATCGTTGTTCCGCATGTGCTCCGCATGGTCATCGGCCCGGATCATCGCTTCCTGCTGCCTGCCTCTGCCCTGCTCGGCGGTTCGCTGCTGATCTTTGCGGACGTTCTCGCACGGACACTGGTCTCCCCCGCGGAGCTGCCGATCGGTATCATCACGGCCGCCGTGGGCGGACCGTTCTTCCTCTGGATCCTGCTGCGCCAGCGCGCCCGTCTCGCACTTTGAGTACATGCAATGATTGAAGTATCCGGTGTTTCGATCCGCCTGTCGGGCAAGACCATCGTGCGCAACGTCGGCTTCGTTGCCAGCGCCGGCAAATTGACGGCTATCGCCGGCCCGAACGGCTCCGGCAAGACCACGACGATGAAAGCGGTATCCGGCGAGCTTGGCTACGAAGGAAGCGTCCGCATCAATGGTAGCGAGGTCAAATCGCTCGAGCCATGGCAGCTGGCGGCCGTGCGAGGCGTTCTCCCGCAAGCGAGTGCCATTTCATTTCCGTTTACGGTGCGCGAGATCGTCCGCATCGGCCTCACCTCGGGGCTGAACAGAAATCCGGAGAAGGCAGAGCGCACGACAACCAAGGCGCTCGCCGCTGTCGATCTAGAGGGATACGAAGGGCGCTTCTACCAGCAGCTATCAGGGGGCGAACAGCAGCGTGTCCAGCTTGCCCGCGTTCTCTGCCAGATTCCGGAGCCCGTCGTCGACGGCAAGCCATCCTGGCTCCTGCTCGACGAACCCGTCTCCTCCCTCGACATCAGCCATCAGCTGACGATCATGCGCCTTGCGCGCGCCTTCTGCGACGCCGGCGGCGGCGTGATCGCCGTCATGCACGACCTCAACCTGACCGCCCTTTTTGCCGACCAGATCCTGCTGATGAAATCCGGTGAACTGGCCGCCGTCGGCACAACCTCGGAAGTCCTGACCGACGCGACGATGCACGATGTCTTCGGCTGCCCGCTCAGGATCAATCAGGTTCCGACCGACGGAACTCCTTTCGTGCTTGCACACAGCGCACTGCAGGCCTGACGCCACCACCCCCTCGGAACTTTTGCGCGGCAAGGGCGTTAAGCCTTTGATTTGGGTCATTGTCGGGCATCATTCTTCATGCGAACTTCCGTGATGATCCTGTGTTGAACCGACGGCGTTGATAACGCCGCAGCAATGGAGAAGACTCGTGGCGCATTCCTTTCTTCACTCCGCACGCAACCGCCGCAACGGAAGCGCAGCACTTCATTCGATCGAAGCAACCGTCGAAGAGCAGATCGAATCCTTGAGGGATGAGATTGCAGCCCTGACACAGGCACTCGGAAAAAATTCGCGCCGGCAAAGCGATAAGATTCGCTACCAGGCCGCCGCTGGATATGATGAACTGATCGGGCGAAGCGAAGATCTGCTTCGGGACCTTCAGGACGGATACCTGCGCGGCGCCAACGAGGTGAAAAACACGGTGCGCAAACATCCGGTCGCCACCATCGGCGCGGCGGCAGCCTTCGGGCTGGTCCTCGCGCTTCTTGCACGCCGTTAGGAGGCTAGATGCTGTTTCCGATTCTCAGCCTTCTTGTTGGCACGAGCGTCAGTCGTACCGTTGCGCGAACCAAGCGCAACGGTATTTTCATTGCCCTTGCAGTCATTTTCATCCTGACGGCGTACGCCCTCGCGGTGGTTGCCGGCGCCATCTGGCTCGCCGGGATTTATGGCCCGATCGGCGCATCGCTTTTCCTCGCCGCCTGTGCGCTGCTCGTTGCGATCATCGTTTTGATCGTGATGACCGTTATCAACGCGCAGGAAGCTCGCCGCGCCAAGGAACGGCGCGATGCACTGGAATCGCTTGCCGCCACGGGCATCGGCCTTCTTCGTACCCAACCGCTTATGACCGCCGGTATCATCGCGGCAGTTGTTGCATCGAGCCTGATGGGATCGAAGAGCCGCGACTGATAAAGTCGCGACAATCTCCGACAACAAAAAAGCCGGCGCCCGAAGGCAGCCGGCCTTTTTCCTCCCTTTATGGATTGTCAGAAGGCAAACGCCTTCGAAGTCAGTGGCGATGACGTTGCATCCGGACCGAAATCGGCCTCTCCGGTGATCTTGAGCAGTTCCTGCAGACGCTGGCGCGCACGGTTGACGCGGCTCTTGATCGTTCCGACCGCGCAGCCGCATATCTCTGCCGCTTCCTCGTAAGAGAAGCCGGAGGCGCCAACCAGAATGATGGCTTCGCGCTGGTCCGGCGGCAGCTGCTCCAGGGCCTTCTTGAAGTCCTGAAGATCGAGTGCGCCGTATTGCGAGGGATGCGTCGCCATGGATTCAGTGAACAGGCCGTCGCTGTCCTGGATCTCGCGACCGCTCTTGCGCATCTGGCTGTAAAGCTCGTTTCGAAGGATCGTGAAAAGCCACGCCTTCATGTTCGTTCCCATCTCGAAATGGTCCTGCTTGGCCCATGCCTTCATGATGGTGTCCTGGACAAGATCGTCCGCCCGGTCGTGGCGACCGATCAGGGATATCGCGAAAGCGCGGAGGCTGGGAAGCGCTGAAAGAAGCTCTCGCTTGAAGCTTGGCTGCTGATTATCCATCGGCTCACCTTACTTTACGGCTTTGGCCGAAGCCATCAGCTCGGCCTGATCGAGCTTTTCCAGCAAATCCAGAAAACGATCCGGAATCGCCTCTTCCTGGACGGCTGCGTAGAGGGACCGCAACCGGACGCCGATCTGGCTATTCGGATCCAGTAGGTCCCCCGCGCGCATCTCTGACCGATGGCCGTCCATGTCTTCTTTCTGTCTGGTTGTCATCACTTAACCACTTCCCGTCTCTTTCTCTGGCGCCATTCCCATACTGACGCCTATCGGTAATCCGTCTTGTCGAGCGAACCTCAAAATACTCAACAAAACGTCGATTGCCCTCCGATCATCGCGGAGAAAATGCCGTGGCTGAAAAAAAGTTCCCAAAGGTGAGGAACTTTTTTGCAGCACGATGCGTTCCCTTTTCACTGGAGCCGTATTGCGGCCCTGCAGATGGGAGCTTTCTATGACACTTTCTACCCGAATTGCGCCGCACCTTCCGTACTTGCGCCGCTATTCTCGCGCGCTGACCGGCACTCAGACGTCTGGAGACGCATACGTCGCCGCTGTTCTTGAGGCGATCATCGCCGACATATCCATTTTCCCGGATACGGCAGATGATCGTGTCGCACTCTACAAACTGTTCACAACGATGTTTGGTTCCTCGACAGTACAGATTCCGGAGCCGTCCTCGCCCTACGCCTGGGAGCAGCGCGCAACACTCAATCTCGGCAAGGTTTCGCCGCGCGCCCGTCAGGCATTCATCCTCGCCTCGGTCGAAAACTTCCGTGTCGGCGAAATCGCACAGATTCTCGCGACCAGCGAAGACGACATTGCAGGCCTTCTCGACAGCGCTTCGCGCGAGATCTCTCGGCAGGTTGCCACAGACATCATGATCATCGAGGACGAACCGCTGATCGCGATGGACATCGAGCAAATGGTGGAAAGCCTCGGCCATCGCGTCACCGGCATTGCCCGCACGCATGCCGAAGCCGTTGCGCTTTATAACCGCACGAAGCCCAGCATGGTGCTTGCCGACATCCAGCTTGCCGATGGCAGCTCGGGCATCGATGCCGTCAACGACATCCTGAAAACATCAAGCGTACCGGTCATCTTCATCACCGCCTTCCCTGAACGCCTCCTGACCGGCGAGCGGCCGGAGCCGACCTTCCTTGTCACCAAGCCGTTTAATCCCGACATGGTGAAGGCGCTGATCAGCCAGGCTCTCTTCTTCAACGAGACCACCAAGGCGGCCGCCTGATATAAAAATCGAGCGAATGCGGAACAAAGACAAACGGAAAGCGTTGCAGTCAATCTGAAACGCTTTCGGTTTTAAGATTTTGTGCAGTGCTTGCGTCTAAAGAGAAGTGGGCGGCGTGAGCCGTGCATTTTTGGCCTACTTCTCATGCGCATAAGGATCGAGGGAAAGGCGGCCGGGTGAACAGGACTGGACCATTGGCCGGCGCTTCTTTCGAACTGGAAAGTAAAGAACTGCTCATGGGTCGCGCGCTCGCCAGCGCCGGAATTGCGCTTGTCTATCAAGACCCAGACCTCGCGATCGTCTACACCGAAAATCTCCCTCCGCATTTCAGCCTGCATTCCGCCGGCGGCAGCGATGCCGATCTCTTCGGCACCGCGCACGGCCACCGACTGGAGCAGATCAAGCGGCTTGTCCTCGAAAGCGGCACCTCCACCACCACGGAGGCGGATATCGCCATCGAAGGCGAAATGCGTACCTACGAGATCAAGATCGAGCGCGCCAACGTCGGCAACCAGGCCGGCATCCTGTCGATCGTGACCGAAATCACCGAAACGCGGCATCGCGAGAAGGTCCTGAAATCGCTGTTGCGCGAGCTGTCGCATCGCTCGAAGAACCTCCTGGCGATCATTCAGGGAATTGCGACGCAGACTGCGCGCAACACCATATCGCTGGACGGTTTCCTCGTGAAATTCCGTGGCCGCCTGCAATCCCTGTCGAATTCCCAGGATTTGATTACGGATTCGAGCTGGCGCGGCGCGTTCCTCTTCGAACTAGCTCAGAAGCAATTCGCGCCCTATTGGCCGGAAGCAGCTGGGCATATCCCTGTCAGCGGCCTTAACGTCCATCTGACGCCGAACGCCGCCGTTCACGTCGGCCTCGCTCTCCATGAGCTGATCGTCAACTCCGCGACGTCGGGCGCTATCGCCAACGGCTCGACGTCAGTGGCAATCGACTGCCGCGAGACGACGATCGGTGATCGCAAGGCGATCCTCATGTCCTGGATCGAGATGCTGCCGCACGAAACCCCCACCCACGATCTCAGCGACAACAGCTTCGGACGGACCGTGCTCGAACGCGTCGTTCCTTCCTCGGTCAATGGCCGCGCGGAGCTGCGCCTGACAGCGACGCGCATCGAATATGATCTGCTGATTCCTGATGCCGAGTTTGAAATCCTTCGACGAGCACAACCGGCCTCCATCCGCTAAATCAGGAAAGAACGACACCTCGACGCGACCAGCGGGACCCCAAACGAAGAACAGCCAGTGCGAGGGCGGCGCACCGGCTGTCTTCACTCACCGGGAGGGGACCGTGAGTGTAGATCCGAACGATGGGTTGGGGGCGCGCATTTTTGGGTCGATGCGATCACCGTTCGGATATCGCTTAAACGAGCCGGTAACGGATTGGTTCCCTGTATTTCTGCGTTTTATCAATTTTCTTGATTTTCGCGAAAGCCAACCTGCATACGCCGCCTCGCGCCTTCGCCAAGCTCGGAAAAACTGCCTTCAGGCATCCTGATACAAGGGCGAATTGCCCGAAATTTTACCGTTTGATAAATTTTTGAAGCTGAGTTACGCTTTCCCTCACTGGCCGTTTACCAATAATGAGGGAACTTCAATGGAACGACTGGGAACTGGGATTCGTGCTGGCCGGCTTTCGCCCGCGGAGTACGAGTCGAACTTCTCCGATCTTCATCCGCGCCTCGACAAGCACGAGGCGCTGGTCGCAGCTGACCGCTGTTACTTCTGCTATGACGCGCCGTGCATGACGGCCTGTCCCACCTCCATCGATATCCCGCTTTTCATCAGGCAGATATCGACGGGAAATCCGCTTGGCTCCGCCAAGACGATCTTCGACCAGAATATTCTGGGCGGAATGTGCGCCCGAGTCTGTCCCACCGAAGAGTTGTGTGAGCAGGCCTGCGTGCGCAACACCGCAGAGGAACGCCCTGTCGAAATCGGTCGCCTTCAGCGCTACGCGACTGACACGGCCATGCAGGCTGACAGGCAGTTCTACAGCCGCGCCGCCTCATCCGGAAAGAAGGTCGCCGTGGTCGGCGCCGGCCCCGCCGGCCTCGCTGCTGCCCACCGCCTCGCCGTGAAGGGCCATGACGTCGTCATCTACGATGGCAAGGCAAAGTCCGGCGGCCTCAACGAATACGGCATCGCCACCTACAAGGCTGTCGATGACTTCGCCCAGAAGGAAGTCGACTACGTGCTGGCGATCGGCGGCATTGAAGTCCGTCACGACCAGCGGCTCGGCCGCGATTTTTCGCTCGCCGATCTGCAATCGCAGTATGACGCCGTATTCCTCGGCATCGGGCTCGCGGGCGTCAATGCTCTGCGCGTCGAAGGCGAAAACCTCGCCGGCGTCGATGATGCCGTCGACTTCATCGCCGGCCTGCGCCAGGCCGAAGACAAGGGCGAGATTGCCATCGGTCGCCGCGTCGTCGTCCTTGGTGGCGGCATGACCGCCATCGACGCCGCCGTGCAGGCGAAACTCCTCGGCGCGGAGGAAGTCACGATCTGTTATCGCCGCGGCAAGGAACATATGAACGCCTCGGAATTCGAGCAGGATCTCGCGACATCGAAGGGCGTCATCATTCGCCATTGGCTGGCGCCGAAGTCCATTCTCGCGCAGGACGGCAAGGTCGCCGCGATCGAGGTGGAGTACACCAAGCTGGTCGATGGCCGCCTGTCGACGACGGGCGAGACCGGCGTCATTGCTGCCGATCAGATCTTCAAGGCGATCGGCCAGACCTTCGATGCCTCGGGCCTTGGTGCGCTTCGCATGGAATCCGGCCGCATCGCCATCGATGGCGATGGAAAGACCTCGCTTGATGGCGTGTGGGCCGGCGGCGACTGCGTCTTCGGCGGTAACGACCTGACCGTTTCGGCAGTCGCGCAGGGTCGCGACGCCGCTGAATCCATCAATCGTATGCTTGCTGCCGGCACGCAGCCAGCCGTTGCCGTGGCGTGAAGGGGAGAATGAACAATGGCTGATCTCCGCAATAATTTCGTCGGCATCAAGTCTCCGAACCCGTTCTGGCTGGCTTCCGCGCCGCCGACCGACAAGGCCTACAACGTCGAGCGCGCCTTCAAGGCAGGCTGGGGCGGCGTGGTCTGGAAGACGCTCGGCGAGGAAGGTCCTCCTGTCGTCAACGTCAACGGCCCGCGCTACGGCGCGATCTGGGGCGCTGACCGTCGTCTGCTCGGGCTCAACAACATCGAGCTCATCACCGACCGCGACCTTTATACCAACCTGCGCGAAATGAAGCAGGTGAAGATGAACTGGCCGGATCGCGCCCTGATCGCCTCGATCATGGTGCCGTGCGAGGAGGAAAGCTGGAAAGCAATCCTGCCGCTCGTCGAGGAAACCGGTGCCGACGGTATCGAGCTCAACTTCGGCTGTCCGCACGGCATGTCCGAGCGCGGCATGGGTGCCGCCGTCGGCCAGGTGCCTGAATACATCGAGATGGTCGTTCGCTGGTGCAAGCAGTACACGCGCATGCCCGTCATCACCAAGCTGACGCCCAATATCACCGATATCCGCAAGCCGGCCCGCGCGGCAAAGGCCGGCGGCACGGATGCGGTCTCGCTGATCAACACGATCAACTCGATCACATCGGTCAATCTCGACACCTTCTCCCCCGAGCCATCGATCGACGGCAAGGGCAGCCATGGCGGCTATTGCGGCCCGGCGGTCAAGCCGATCGCGCTCAACATGGTCGCCGAGATCGCCCGCGATCCTGAGACCTACGGCCTGCCGATCTCGGGCATCGGTGGCATCACCACCTGGCGCGACGCCGCCGAGTTCCTGGTGCTCGGCGCCGGCAACGTGCAGGTCTGCACCGCCGCGATGACCTATGGCTTCAAGATCGTGCAGGAGATGATATCGGGCCTCTCGGACTGGATGGATGCCAAGGGCCATCGTAATCTGGACGACATCACAGGCCGCGCCGTGCCGAATGTCTCGGACTGGCAGTATCTCAACCTCAACTACATCGCCAAGGCGAAGATCGACCAGGACGCCTGCATCAAGTGCGGCCGCTGTCACATCGCCTGCGAGGACACCTCGCACCAGGCGATCACCCAGTTCGTCAATGGCGTCAGGCACTTCGAAGTGATGGAAGACGAATGCGTCGGCTGCAATCTCTGCGTCAACGTCTGTCCTGTCGAGAACTGCATCACGATGGAACAGCTGCCCGTAGGCGAACTCGACCAGCGCACGGGCCGTCCTGTTGACCCGAACTACGCCAACTGGACGACGCATCCGAACAACCCAATGGCTCGCCAGGCCGCGGAGTAACCGCTTTGCAACGCCGCGGAGGACTGTCTTTCGCGGCGTTGCCTATGGAAGGCCTTATGCTATCGATGCCTCGCTGCATTGTCGCAGCGCTCTTTCAAGAGGAGGCAGCCATGGCTCGCAAACACCTCACCGATCTCAGCTTTTGAGGTCAAGCGACGCAAATCCTATCCATCGGAAACCCGTGTTAAAACCGGCCGCCAGTTCGTCCACGGCGACGTCGAGCAAAACTCGGCCGCAACGATCCCTGCCCGTGCGGTTCGCGGAGGTGTTTTCAAGAACTGCTGCCTGATTTCAGGCAGCTTTGATGGCATCCACCGCCACCACTACTTTTAGAGAACGCGAATAGATTACATCCGACAAACGCACGGAAACCGTGCGTTTGTCTCCGCGCTAGCGTTCCCCACCTGCAAATGAGCGACGGTAGGCACCCGGGCTGGTCCCAAGCCGCTTGCGGAAGTGGTGGCGCATCGTCGCCGGTGTGCCGAAGCCACAGGCGATGGCGATATCGTCGAGCGACGCGTCGCCGCGTCTCTCCAGCAACTCGCGCGCATGACGCAATCGCTCCTTCAGCAACCATTCGCCAACGCTCGATCCAGTCGTCGTCTCGAAGCGCCTCTGGAACGTACGCTGGCTCATGCCTGCCTTGGCCGCCAGAAGACTGATCGGCTGCTCCTCGTCGAGCCGTGCCCGCATCCACTCGATCAACGGTCCGAGCCGGACGCCTTCGCGTTCCTGCGGCACCGGCGCGCTGATGAACTGCGCCTGCCCTCCCTCGCGATGCGGCGGCACCACGAGGCGGCGCGCAACGCTGTTTGCTGCCTCGGCGCCGAAATCGCCACGGACGACATGCAGGCAGAGATCGATACCGGCAGCACTCCCGGCCGCGGTCAGAATGCTCCCCTCGTCCATATAGAGGACGCTCGCATCCAGCGTGATCTCAGGGTAGCGCGCGGCGACGGAGGAGACGTAACGCCAATGCGTCGTGGCCCGCCTGCCGGCCAGAAGACCGGCGGCAGCAAGAACCGCTACCCCCGAACAGAGCGACATCACCCGCGCGCCGCGCTCATGGGCCGCGCGCAACGCACCGATGAGATCGTCCGGCACCGGCGCCTCGATGCCGCGCCAGCCCGGAACGACGATCAGATCGGCTTCCTCGAGAACATCGAGGCCGCGATCGACGCTGACCGTCAGCCCGCCGGCCGCCCGCAAGGGCCCGGCTCGATGCCGCAGACCGCAAAGCGATACCAATCCTCTCCCATCTCCGGACGCGGAAGCCCGAATACCTCGTAGGCAATGCCGAATTCGAAGGTGCAGAGACCATCGTAGGCGAGCACGGCAACCTGCGGACCGGATTTTGGAAGGGCATTTGGCATGATCTTTACGCTATCCGTCATTATGGCCAATTTCGCCAAGCCATAACATCGGCGACAACAGCTGACAACCGAACCGAAAGGAACCGTCATGCCGAGCTTCGTTGCCGAAACCCCCGCCGCCTCGCCTGAAGCCACCACTGCCTACTACGCCCGCAAGCTCGCCTTCGAGACCGACTGCTGGGATGTCCACGCCTCGCTTACCGCCGGGCATCGCGATTTCGTGCTGCTCGATGTGCGCTCCCCGGCCCTCTACGCCGTCTCTCACATTCCCGGCTCCATCAACCTGCCGCATGGAAAGATGACGGCGCATCGCATGTCGGAATGGCCCGCCGAGACACTCTTCGTCGTCTATTGCGCCGGCCCGCACTGCAACGGCACCGACAAGGCAGCCCTCCGCCTTGCCCGGCTTGGCCTTCAGGTGAAGGTGATGATCGGCGGGATGACAGGTTGGGCCGACGAGGGCTTTACGTTCCAAAGCAACTCGGAAACCAAGGCCGCCTGAAGCGCTTGGTCCTCAGGGAAAGGCGGATATACGGGAGATTGAATTTTCTTCCGCCAATGCGATAGTCGGGAGGCGCAAAGAGGTAGCCTCCCGCATGAAACATCATATTGTTGCGATCGGTCAGTTGCCTCCGCCGCTCAACGGCTTCTCGTTCGCGACCAGGGACATGATCGCGCTTCTTTCCGAGGCGAACGACGTCACGGTTCGCAACATCGCCCCGCCGTCAAGTAGACTGCTCAAGCATCCGATCCGGCTCGTCCGCACGCTCGCCGCTTGCCTGCAGCTGTTTCGCGATCGCAAGCAGGAAGGCCGGATCTGCTACCTTGGCTGCGACGGCGGCCTTGGCATGATCTATGTGTCCCTTATCGTGCTTGCAGCGCGGCTCCTCGGCTACCGCACCCATCTGCATCACCATAGTTTCAGCTACATCGATCGTCCCCAACTGCTGATGCGATGCGCCCTGATGTTTGGTGGTCGCGAGCTGCGACATATCTTCCTGTGCGACATCATGCGGGACCGCTTCACCGAGACCTATGAACATCGCGCCCGTTGCAACATTGCCTCCAATGCGGCCTTCGTGGCCCCCATGGAAGCGAGCGACGCACCTGTCGACCACACGCATCTGGTGATCGGCATGCTGAGCAACCTTACGCGCGAAAAGGGGCTCGATACTTTCCTCGCGCTGGCAAGACAGGCACGCGCGGAGGGCGCTGAGATCAAGGCACTGCTCGCAGGTCCGGCCGATCCCACAGAGCGCGCCGCCATCGATGCAGCCGTTGCCGAGCTCGGCGGCATGCTCGATTACCGTGGACCGCTCTATGGGGATGCGAAGGCTTCATTCTATCGCGAGATCGACGTCTTTATCTTTCCGACAACCTATACCAACGAAGCCCAACCCCTGGTGATCTTCGAGGCAAAAGCAGCGGGAAATGCCGTCATTTCCTTCGATCGCGGCTGTATCCGACGGCAGCTCGACGAATATGACCTGCTGATCCCCGCCGGCGGTGAATTCGTACCGACCGCCTTGGCCTGGTTGTCGGCCCTGTCGCCGGAGCCCGCGCGCGGACCACGGCGAACCGCAATCCGGCAAGCCTATCGCGCCCGCCACGCCAAGGCGCGTGCTTCGGTCAGTGTTCTGTTTGACCGGGATGACTAGCCTCGCGGCGGAAGAAATTTCGCGCCATGGCTGGATTTACTGACACCGTGCAGCATATGTCCAATATCGCCAAAGGTTTAGACCACCAGACATTGGAAATTTGACAGTATGTCACTCAGGAGCGCCCTTCGCGCACAGACCAGCGATTGCCACGCTGAAGTAGACACAATCTTTGGCCGCTTCGACCTGTCAGATCCGCCGCAGTACAGTTTGTTTTTGTCCGCACATGCCCGGATCGTTCCGGTGGTGGAGATGGCGCTGGAGCACGCCGGGATTATCGAGCTTCTTCCCGATTGGCCGGAGCGACGCCGCCGCGAACTCCTGACGGCCGACCTTGCCGACCTCGGCGTCAAACCGCCTCCGCTGCTGGAAGGTTTCATTGTTCAGCAGGAGGCGGAGCTTTGGGGCGCCGCCTATGTGCTGGAAGGTTCGAAGCTAGGGGGCGCGATGCTCGCGAAATCCGTCACCGCGGGCCTTCCCGCCCGATACCTGACGCCGAATGGCCCACGCGGCAGCATCAAGGTCTTCATGGACCGCCTTGACGAGGCAGCCATCGCCGACCCCGAGACCGCAATTTCCGCAGCACGCGATGTCTTTGCGCTCTTCCGCCGGGCCGCTGAGATTGAACTGGAGCTCGTCGTCTCGTGAACGAGCCTGGGGAAAAGGTCGACCTGACCAACTGCGACCGCGAGCCCATTCACAGATTGGGCGCCATCCAGCCGTTCGGCTTTCTGATCGTCGCCTCCACCGATTGGCTGGTCGTGCGCGCATCCGCTAATCTCGAGCAGTTCATCGGCCTGTCCCACAACGACGTGCTTGGCCAGCCGATCTCGAAGATCATTCACTCCCCGACGATGCATGCCCTGCGCAACCGACTGACGATCATGCGGGGCCCTGACGTGGTGGAACGCCTCTTTGGCGTGACGCTCTCGGATAATGGGCTGATAGTCGATATCGCAATTCACCTGAGCGACGGCCAGGTCGTCATCGAGGGCGAACCCTCGCAGGAGGGCACCCAAGGCGGTTCGACCATGTCGATCCGCAGCATGATGGCCCGACTCGACCAGGCCGAGACGCTTGAGGCCTTCTTTCGCGAGGGTGCCCGGCAGGCGCGCGCCTTGACCGGCTTTGACCGCGTCATGGTCTATCGCTTCGATGAAAGCGGGTCCGGCGAAGTCGTGGCTGAAGCGGCACGCGCCGGCATAGGCTCGTTTCTCGGCCTTCACTATCCGGCCTCGGATATTCCGGTGCAGGCCCGCGCGCTCTACACCCGCAACCTCTTTCGCATCATTGCCGATATCGCCGCACCGAATGTCCCCGTGCTTCCTGAACTCGATGAGCACGGCCGGCCGCTCGATCTCTCGATGTCGATCCTCCGTTCCGTCTCGCCCATTCACATCGAGTACTTGAAGAACATGGGGGTCGGAGCCTCGCTTTCGATATCGATCGTGGTCGACGGCAAGCTGTGGGGGCTGTTTGCCTGCCACCACTACTCCGCCCGCCTCCCCTCATTCGAGCGGCGCACGACGTCGGAACTGTTCGGCCAGATGTTCGCCTCGCGCCTGGAAAGCCGCGAACGTCGCCTGGCGCTCGATTTCGAGACCAAGGCCCGGCGCATTGCAGACAAGCTGCTCACCTCGGTCGCCGACAATGCGAGCCTGCTCGATGACCCGACCTGGCTCATCGATGCGCTTGCGGACGCGATCCCTGCCGATGGTATCGGCGTCTGGATCAATGGCCGCTCGGCCCTGACGGGGGTCACGCCGTCGCAGGCGCAGTTTGCGGAACTGGTGCGGAGACTCAATCGCAATGCGTCCGGTCGTGTGTTCGCAACCGACCATATCGAAAGCTTCTGGCCCGAGGTCGATCCTGGTGGCATCGTCGCCGGCTTCCTCGCCATCCCGATATCGCGATCGCCACGCGACTACGTGGTTCTCTTCCGACAGGAGATCGTCCGCACGGTCCGCTGGGCAGGCGACCCGCACAAGCCGTTGGAATACGGCCCGAACGGACCGCGGCTGACGCCGCGAAAGAGCTTCGAGACCTGGTCAGAACTGGTGCGTGGCCGCTCCCTGCCCTTTGCAGCCGCCGAGCGTAGTGTTGCCGAAACCATTCGCGTGACGCTGATCGAGGTCGTGCTCAGACTGACCGACGAAGCCAATGTCGTTCGCCAGCAGGCCAACGAGCGTCAGGAAGTCCTGATTGCTGAACTGAACCACCGCGTCCGCAACATTCTCGGCCTTATCAGCGGCCTGATCCGTCAGTCGCGCGGCACGACCAACCAAGTGTCCGATTTTGTCGACCACCTCGAAGGCCGCATACAAGCTCTGGCGCGCGCTCACGACCAGATCACCCGAGATCATTGGGCGCCGGCGTCGTTGCGCGCGCTGTTGCAGGCTGAGGCCGCAGCCTATCTCGGCAAGAATGCCGCTCGCATCGTCATGCATGGCGAGGATGCGCTTCTCGCGCCGCAGGCCTTTTCGACGACAGCCCTGGTCTTCCACGAGCTTGTGACGAACAGCGCGAAATACGGCAGCCTCTGCGACAGCGGCACCGTCGAGGCCTCCTGGCGAAAAGACGAGGCAGGCAACCTGCTGATCGACTGGAAGGAAAGCGACGGCCCCCCGGTGCATGAGCCCAAGCGCCAGGGCTTCGGTACCACCATCATCCGGCGTTCGATCCCTTACGATCTCGGCGGCAAGGCCGACGTCATCTATGATCCTGCCGGGCTGCGCGCGCATTTCAGCATTCCGGCGAAATTCGTGACCTTCGCCACCGGGCCGGTCTCGGTTGTGCCGAGCCGCAACGACGATCCCGCGCTGGAGATCCTTTCACATGTCGTCCATCAACCTCTTGCCGGTCTGAAGATCCTGCTGGTGGAGGACAATCTGATCATCGCCATGGACGGTGAGGACATACTGCTTCAGCTCGGCGCGGCCGAAGTGGCGCTGGCGCCAAACGTCGCGCATGCCCTCGAACTCATCGATGCCAGGCATTTCGACCTGGCCGTGCTCGACGTCCATCTGGGCGAAGAGACGAGTGAGCCGGTGGCAGCGAAGTTGAGAGAAAAATCGACACCGCTGATTTTCGCGACAGGCTACGGCGAGGCGATGATCCAGGCCGGCAGTGCTGCTGACGTCGAGTTGCTTCAGAAGCCCTACACGATCGAGAGTGTTGCCGCACTTCTCAGCCGGATCATGCCGATCGCCAAATCATGAGGCGTCGGGTGCCGGCTTCACCTTCAGCCCGTCGATGAACAGCTGCTCGAGGAAGCGCGCCGCGTCCTCGAAACGGCCGGCGCCGGCATGTTCCTGCCCAAGCACGGCCCTTACCTGGACGTCGAAGTCGGCATAGTGCTGCGTTGTCGACCAGATCGAGAAGATCAGGTGGTAGGGATCGCACTTGGCGATCTTCCCGGCCTTCGTCCAACTGCGGATCACCTCGGCCTTCTCGTCGACGAGTTGCTTCAGCGGACCCTTCAGTTCATCCTCGACATGCGGCGCCCCCTGCAGCATTTCGTTGGCAAACAGCCGGCTTTCACGCGGAAAATCGCGCGCCATTTCAAGCTTGCGGCGGATATAGCTGCGGATTTCGCTCTCCGGATTTCCCTCCGCATCGAAGGCTCTCAGCGGCTCCAGCCAGGTAAACAGCACCCGGTCGATCAGCGCCCGATGCATCGCTTCCTTGGTGCGGAAATAATAGAGCAGGTTCGGTTTCGACATGCCGGCAACTTCGGCGATCTGATCGATGGTGGAACCGCGAAAACCGCTGACCGAAAACACATCGAGCGCAGCTTCAAGGATCTGCTCTTCCTTGGCTTCCTGAATGCGCGTGCGCCGCTGGGTCCTGGCTGCTCTCGGGATTGTCATGTCGACCTTGTTTTCCCCTTCAAATTCAACTGTTTCACTCAAGATTGGACAGGCGCGGCGTCGTGCTGCAAAAATGAGCAGATGCCGGCAATTTTGTCTGTATTTTTCCTGATTTTCGTCTTGAGCCCAGCGCCGGAAGTTGTAATGTTTACCAATCGGTCAAATTATCAATCAGATGCTAAACAAAGGCAACTGGCGATTTTCCGGCGCTAACAAAACAAACAAGGGCGCTCGGATACTGACCACGGGAACAGGCGGACATGTGAATAGCATGGCCGCAAAAAACAGGTGAGGATTTTGGAGATGGTGGCAGCACCAGGCGAGAACATGCGCGTCAACGGGGACCGTCTTTGGGACAGCCTCATGGACATGGCAAAGATCGGCCCGGGCATTGCTGGCGGCAACAACCGCCAGACGTTGACGGATTCCGATGCCGAGGGGCGCAGCCTCTTCAGGACATGGTGCGAAGACGCAGGCATGACGCTCGGTATCGACAAGATGGGCACGATGTTCGCGACCCGGCCCGGCACCGATCCGGACGCCCTGCCCGTCTATATCGGCTCGCACCTCGACACCCAGCCGACCGGTGGCAAGTACGACGGCGTTCTTGGCGTGCTTGCAGGCCTGGAAGTCGTGCGCACGATGAACGACCTCGGCATCAAGACCAGGCACCCTGTTGTCGTTACCAACTGGACCAACGAGGAAGGTGCTCGCTTTGCGCCCGCCATGCTCGCCTCCGGTGTCTTCGCGGGTGTTCATACGCTGGAATATGCCTATGGCCGCAAGGATCCCGAAGGCAAGACCTTCGGCGACGAACTGAAGCGCATCGGCTGGGTCGGCGAGGAAGAGGTAGGCGCGCGAAAAATGCACGCCTATTTCGAGTATCACATCGAGCAGGGTCCGATCCTCGAGGTCGAGAACAAGCAGATCGGCGTGGTCACGCACTGTCAGGGCCTCTGGTGGCTTGAATTCACGCTGACCGGCAGGGAAGCCCACACCGGCTCAACTCCGATGAACATGCGCGTCAACGCCGGCCTTGCCATGTCGCGCATCGTGGAAATGGTGCAGACCGTGGCGATGGAGAACCAGCCGGGCGCCGTTGGCGGCGTCGGCCAGGTGTTCTTCACCCCGAACTCGCGCAACGTCCTGCCGGGCAAGGTCGTCTTCACTGTTGACATCCGCTCGCCGGATCAGGCGAAGCTCGACGGCATGCGCGCCCGGATCGAGGCGGAAGCGCCTGCCATCTGCGAAGCGCTCGGTGTCGGTTGCGCGATCGAGGCGATCGGCCACTTCGCTCCAGTGACCTTCGACCCGACCCTCGTTTCCCGCGTGCGTGGCGCTGCCGAACGGCTCGGCTACAGCCACATGAACCTGATCTCCGGCGCCGGCCACGATGCCTGCTGGACGGCCAAGGTCGCCCCCACGACCATGGTCATGTGCCCCTGCGTCGGGGGCCTCTCGCACAACGAGGCGGAGGAGATCTCCAGGGAGTGGGCAACGGCAGGCGCTGACGTCCTCTTCCACGCCGTCGTTGAGACCGCTGAAATCGTTGCATAATCAAGGGCGGGATCATTCCCGCCTTTTCTTTTATCAGCGGACGAAGAGCCGCGAGCAATCAATGCAAGGGAACTGATCATGAGCAAAGTCATCAAGGGCGGTACCATCGTCACCGCGGACCTGACCTATAAGGCGGACGTAAAGATCGAGGGCGGCAGGATCGTCGAGATCGGCCCGAACCTCTCCGGCACGGAGACGCTCGATGCGACCGGCTGCTACGTCATGCCGGGGGGTATCGACCCGCATGTCCACCTCGAAATGCCGTTCATGGGCACCTATTCCTCCGACGACTTCGAAAGCGGCACGCGCGCGGGCCTTGCCGGCGGCACGACCATGGTCGTGGATTTCTGCCTGCCGGGACCGGAGCAGTCGCTGCTCGAAGCACTGCAGATGTGGGACAACAAGACGAGCCGCGCCAACGCCGACTACTCGTTCCACATGGCGATCACCGGCTGGAACGAGCGCGTCTTCAACGAGATGGAAACGGTGGTCAAGGACAGGGGCATCAACACCTTCAAGCACTTCATGGCCTACAAGGGCGCGCTGATGGTGAACGACGACGAGATGTTCGCCTCCTTCCAGCGCTGTGCGGAACTGGGTGCGCTGCCACTCGTCCATGCCGAAAACGGCGACGTCGTCGCCTCGATGACAGCAAAGCTGCTCGCCGACGGCAACAACGGCCCCGAGGCCCATGCCTATTCCCGCCCGCCCGAGGTCGAAGGCGAGGCAACCAACCGCGCCATCATGCTCGCCGACATGGCAGGCGTGCCGCTCTATGTCGTGCACACCTCCTGCGAACAGGCGCATGAAGCGATCCGCCGTGCCCGCCAGAAGGGTATGCGGGTCTACGGCGAACCGCTGATCCAGCATCTGACGCTCGACGAAAGCGAATATTTCGACAAGGACTGGGACCATGCCGCCCGCCGCGTCATGTCCCCGCCCTTCCGCAACAAGCAGCACCAGGACAGCCTCTGGGCAGGCCTGCAATCAGGCTCGCTCTCGGTCGTGGCGACGGACCATTGCGCCTTCACCACCGACCAGAAGCGCTTCGGCGTCGGTGACTTCTCCAAAATCCCGAACGGCACCGGCGGTCTGGAAGATCGGCTGCCGATGCTGTGGACTCACGGCGTCAACACCGGACGCCTGACCATGAACGAGTTCGTTGCGGTCACCTCGACCAATATCGCCAAGATCCTCAACGTCTATCCGAAGAAGGGGGCCATCCTCGTCGGCGCCGATGCCGATATCGTCGTCTGGGATCCGAAACGTTCGAAGACGATCTCGGCCAAGACGCAGCAATCGTCGATCGACTACAACGTCTTCGAGGGCAAGCAGGTCACCGGCCTGCCGCGCTTCACACTGACGCGCGGCAAAGTCGCGATCGAGGAGAGCACCGTCAAGACCAAGGAAGGGCACGGCCAGTTCGTCAAGCGCGAGCCGTTCCAGGCTGTCAACAAGGCGCTGTCGACATGGAAGGAACTCGTCGCACCGCGAAAGGTCGAACGGTCAGGCATCCCGGCGACGGGGGTCTGATCCTTGTCATCATTCCTGCACCAACCGATCAAGCTCCGGAAGCAGAACGACGCTTTCCTGCTCGTTCGGATCGGTGCGGGCGATGATCGCGGTGCAAGGGGTACTGCTGAGATTGGCGGGCAGATGCGGCACCCCGGCGGGGATGTAGAACAACTCGCCGGTGTGCACGACGACATGATGCTCCAGCTCATCGCCGTACCAGGTGTGAGCCTCGCCGGAGAGCATGTAGATCGCCGTTTCATGCGCTTCGTGCAGATGCGCCTTGGCGCGAACGCCGGGCGGAATCGTCAGCAGATGCATGCAGATGCCCTTGGCGCCGACCGTCTCGGCCGCGATGCCTTCGAAGTAACTCAGCCCCTGCTTGCCGTCATAGGCATGACTGGGGCGCACAATGTGACAGGTGGGCTTTGATGTCGCGTCCATCGTCATCCTCCATGGACCTTGCCGGAACAATGAAAACAGCTACTCATACTATCATGCAAAGCGCAGAAGCGCGGGGAAAACAGGATACACAAGCATTGACGCAAGCTGCCTCCGTCGTATCCGCAAAGGACCTCTGTCTGACCTATGATGCCAGCGATGCTCCCGTGCACGCGCTGACAAACGTCAATCTCGACGTTCGCAAGGGTGACTTCGTCTCCTTCATCGGGCCATCGGGCTGCGGGAAGACGACCTTCCTGCGTGTGATCGCCGATCTCGAAAAGAAAACATCGGGCGAAATCACCGTCAACGGCATGACGCCGGAGGAAGCCCGCAAGGCCCGCGCCTACGGCTATGTCTTCCAGGCGCCGGCTCTTTACCCGTGGCGCACGATCGAGAAGAACATCGCCCTGCCGCTCGAGATCATGGGCTACGCATCGGCCGACCAGAAGAAACGCATTGCCGGCGCGCTCGATCTCGTGAATCTCTCCGGTTTCGAGAAGAAATTCCCCTGGCAGCTATCCGGCGGCATGCAGCAGCGCGCCTCGATCGCCCGCGCGCTGGCTTTCGATGCCGATCTGCTGTTGATGGACGAGCCCTTCGGTGCGCTCGACGAAATCGTCCGCGACCATCTGAACGAGGAGCTTCTGAAGCTCTGGGCGCGCACCAACAAGACGATCTGCTTCGTCACCCACTCGATCCCCGAGGCGGTCTACCTTTCCACGAAGATCGTGGTCATGTCCCCTCGCCCCGGTCGCGTGACCGATATCATCGATTCAACGCTGCCACGCGAACGCCCGCTCGACATTCGCGAGACGCCCGAATTCCTCGAAATCGCCCATCGCGTGCGCGACGGCCTGAGAGCGGGGCATAGCTATGAGCATTGAGGCTTTGGAGTTCATGGCCACCCCCCTCTGTCCTGCCGGACATCTCCCCCTCAAGGGGGAGATCGACTCGCGGCGGACTTTTCGCCAAACAACGAGCGTCGAGTGAGCGGGTGCCCCCATCCGATCTCCCCCCTTGAGGGGGAGATGTCCGGCAGGACAGAGGGGGGTATCCCACGGCACAACCCCTCCACCCCGAGGCATGCCGTATGACGTCCGACACCCTTAGAGACAAGATCATACCGGTCGCCACCATCCTCGCGGTCCTCATCGCAGTCTGGTACGTCGCGGCAGTCCTGATGAACGCCTCCTTCCAGCGCGATATGGATCAGCGGGCAAACCAGACGCCCGGTACCATGGAATTCATTGAAAACACGCTCTCACAGCCGAAGCCATTGCTGCCTGCGCCGCATCAGGTGGTGCAGAACGTCTTCGAGAACACATTCCTGCGGAAGCTCTCGAGCAATCGCAGCCTCGTCTACCACAGCTGGGTGACGCTCTCCTCGACGCTGCTCGGTTTCGGCTTCGGCACGCTGCTCGGCATCGTGATCGCCGTCGGTATCGTTCATATCAAGGCGCTGGACCGCAGCCTGATGCCATGGGTCATCGCTTCGCAGACGATACCGATCCTGGCGATCGCGCCGATGGTGATCGTCGTTCTCGGCGCCATCAACATCACCGGCCTGATCCCGAAGGCGCTGATCTCGACCTACCTCTCCTTCTTCCCGGTCACGGTGGGCATGGTGAAGGGACTGCGCTCGCCCGAGGTCATGTTCCTCGACCTGATGCGAACCTATAACGCGACCTCAGCGCAAACCTTCTGGAAGCTGCGCGTTCCAGCCTCCGTGCCGTTTCTTTTCACCTCGATGAAGGTTGCGATCGCAGCAAGCCTCGTCGGTGCCATCGTCGGCGAGCTCCCGACCGGCGCTGTCGCCGGTATCGGCTCGAAGCTGCTCGCCGGCTCCTATTACAGCCAGACAATCGACATCTGGGCTGCCCTCATTGCGGGCTCGGTGCTTGCCGCAAGCCTTGTCGCCATCGTCGGCCTCATCGCCAAGATCGTGGATCGCTCGATGGGCGGGAGACCGGCATGAAGAAGATGTCTTTCTCCTGGCAAGGCGTTCTTGCCCTCGTGCTGACCGCGATCGCAATCATCACCTTGCCGCTCATGGCCGAAGGCGCGCCGGACCCCGTGTCACCACTCACGGTGGGTCTGACGATCACCCTGATCGTCGCCCTTGCCTTTATTTCCTTCGCGCCATTGCCAAAGCCGTACGTTGCCGCCGTATTGCTGGTCGGCGCGCATTGGGCGGCATGGGTGCTGCTCGCTGACGTGACCGGAAACGAAGGTCTGGCCACCAGATCCTTCTTCCTGCTGATAGCAGCCTGCTGGCTGCTTGCATGGCGCTGCGTCACCGAGCTTTCGGCAATGACGCCAGGTTCCAGTTTCGGCCGGTCGTTCCTACGGCTGCTGATCCCGGCAATCTTTGGTGCCTGGATCCTGATCATCTGGGAAGCGCTGACGCGCGGCGCCGGCATTCCTTTCGTTCTGCTGCCACCGCCGAGCGCCATCGGCGCCAGGATCGCCGGCTCGCTGCCAATCCTGGCAGACGACGTACGCCAGACGATCTTCAAGGCAGTTTTCGCTGGTTACATCATCGGCTGCGGTGCAGGCTTTGCCGTCGCCATTCTTGCCGATCGTGTCGCCTTCCTGCGTCGCGGATTGCTGCCGATCGGCAACATGGTGTCGGCGCTGCCGATCATCGGTGTCGCGCCGATCATGGTGATGTGGTTCGGCTTCGACTGGCAGTCAAAGGCGGCGGTCGTTACCATCATGACCTTCTTCCCGATGCTGGTGAACACTGTCGCCGGCCTCGCCGCATCCGGCCCGATGGAACGCGACCTGATGCAGACCTACGCGTCCAACTACTGGCAGACGCTGCTGAAGCTTCGGCTTCCTGCAGCGATGCCCTTCATTTTCAATGCATTGAAGATCAACTCGACGCTGGCGCTGATCGGTGCCATCGTCGCGGAGTTCTTTGGTACGCCGATCGTCGGCATGGGCTTCCGCATCTCCACGGAGATCGGCCGCATGAATGTCGACATGGTCTGGGCCGAAATCGCCGTTGCGGCGCTCGTCGGCTCGATCTTCTACGGCGTCGTCGCCCTTGCAGAACGGGCGGTGACTTTCTGGCATCCGTCTATCCGTGGTGGCTAGGCGTCGCTTTCTTCCCGCGAATGGGATTGGGGCATAACTTCAGAGGGAACAAGAAAATGAAAAAACTGATTGTTGCGATGATGGCGAGCGGGATGTCGCTCGCGGCAGCCCATGCAATGGCTGCCGACAAGGTGACGCTGCAGCTCAAGTGGGTGACGCAGTCGCAGTTCGCCGGCTACTACGTCGCCAAGGAAAAGGGCTACTACGACGAGGAGGGCCTCGATGTCACGATCAAGCCGGGCGGCCCTGACATCGCACCGGAACAGGTGATCGCCGGCGGTGGCGCCGATGTCATCGTCGACTGGATGGGTGGTGCCTTGGTTGCGCGCGAGAAGGGCGTTCCGCTCGTCAATATCGCCCAGCCCTTCCAGAAATCAGGCATGGAACTGATTTGTCGCAAGGATGGACCGATCAAGACCGAAGCCGACTTCAAGGGCCATACGCTGGGCGTCTGGTTCTTCGGCAACGAATACCCGTTCTTCGCCTGGATGAACAAGCTCGGCCTGAAGACAGAAGGTGGCGCCGATGGCGTGACCGTGCTGAAGCAGAGCTTCGACGTGCAGCCGCTCCTGCAGAAGCAGGCCGACTGCATCTCCGTCATGACCTATAACGAGTACTGGCAGGCGATCGATGCCGGCTTCAAGCCGGAAGAACTGACTGTATTCAACTACACCGCCATGGGCAACGATCTTCTCGAAGACGGCCTCTACGCCTCTGAAGACAAGCTCAAGGACCCGGCTTTCAAGGAAAAGATGGCCAAGTTCGTCAAGGCTTCGATGAAGGGCTGGAAGTACGCCGTCGAGAATCCGGACGATGCTGCCGAGATCGTCGTTGATGCCGGTGGCCAGGACGAAAACCACCAGAAGCGCATGATGGGCGAAGTTGCCAAGCTGATCGGCGACGGATCGGGCAAGCTCGACACGACGCTCTACGACCGCACCGCCAAGGCGCTGCTCGATCAGAAGATCATCACCAAGGAGCCGGCAGGCGCCTGGACGCACGACATTACAGACGCTGCTTCCAAGTAATAGTGGGAACATGAAATGCGGGAGCGCGCGGTTTCGACCGCGCGCTTTTGCTTTTCTGCAAATAATCGGCCCGCAGGTGTCGCATGCTGTCGATCTCGTTCGTCATACGAATGACGGGATCATAATCAACGATCGGAATGCTTGCATAACCGCATGGTGATTGATCCGGTGCAACTCGGTAATTATTGTGCTTTAGAAAGGAATTATTTTCCGCTGGACTTGCGCGTCGGACAAAACAATACCACGTATTTGTCCAATTTTGCCGGATGAGGGACTTCTGAAGTAAGAGTCGGCAAAAGAGGCGGGAAATACCTCTGGGACTGCAAAATTCGGTACGGGCATTCGCGAGCTGAGACAACGCGCGATTTTGGCCGGCCTTGGCAAAATTGGACGAAGACGCATGGCACACACGCCGCTTGACATTCTACGCGCCTCCACCCTCGTCATCGCTGCATTCGCGGCATCGACGGCATTTGCCCAGGAGGCAGCCGTCTCGAAACCGCAGCAGAACTTGCCGGCGATCGTCGTCACCAAGGCCGCGACCCGCACGCTGGTTGATCGCGTCGTCGCCACCGGCACCGTAAAACCCGTCGAAGAGATCTATCTGCAGCCACAGGTCGAAGGCCTGTCGATCCGCGCGCTCGCCGCGGATGTTGGCGACCACGTACGCTCCGGCAGCGTCCTTGCGACGCTCAACGACGATGCGATCATACTTGAAAAGAGCCAACTGCAGGCAACGAGAGCCAAGAATGAGGCCAGCCAGGCGCAGTTGCGCGCGCAGCTGATCGAAGCGCAGGCCAATGCCGAACAGGCTCGCCAGCAGCAGGCCCGCGCCCAGGAAATGGGCAAGAAGGGAACCGTTTCGACGGCGACTGTCGAGCAGGCGGATGCTGCCGCGGCCTCCGCCAACGCACGCGTATCCTCGGCGGAGCAAGCCATCCAGGTGGCTGTGGCCGATATCAAGGTCACCGACAGCCAAATTGCCGATGCCAACCTCAAGCTCGCGCGCACCGACGTCAAGACGCCGGTTGACGGCACGGTTTCCGCCAAGAACGCCAAGGTCGGCGCGATTGCATCCGGAACCGGCGAGCCCCTCTTCACCATCATCCGCGACGACAAGATCGAGCTGGTGGCCGAAGTTAACGAGAGCGATATCGTCAAGATCGAGCCCGGCCAGAAGGCGACGCTTTCGCTTTCCGGCAGCCGCGACAAGATCAGCGGCTCGGTTCGCCTCGTATCCCCGACCGTCGATCCCGTCACGCGCCTCGGCCTCGTTCATATCCTAATCGACGACAGCAGCAAGGCCCGCTCCGGCATGTACGGCAGCGCCGATATCGTCGTGCGCACCACTGAAAACGTGTCCCTGCCGCTTTCTGCAGTCCTCACCAGCACCGACGGCTCTTCCGCCCGCAAGGTCGAGGACAATGTCGTGAAATTCGCGAAGGTCGAGACGGGCATTCAGGATGGCGCCTATATCGAGATCACCAACGGGCTGAAGGACGGCGAGGAAGTCGTTGCCAAGGCGGGCGCCTATGTCCGCGACGGCGACCATATCACGCCGGTTCGCGAACAGCCTGCGGCTTCCAACTAAGGGACGACCGATGAACTTTTCAGCCTGGTCAATCCGAAATCCCGTCGCGCCGCTTCTGGCCTTCGCACTTCTGCTTTTCGTGGGCATTCAGGCCTTCAACAAGCTGCCGATCACCCGCTTTCCGAATATCGACGTTCCGCTCGTTTCGGTCGTCGTGACGCAGAGCGGCGCCTCCCCTGCCGAACTCGAAATGCAGGTGACGAAGGAAATCGAAGATGCTGTCGCCAGCATCAACGGTATCGATGAAATCCAATCGACGGTAACCGACGGCCAGTCGCAGACGGTCGTCATGTTCCGCATGGAAGTGCCGACCGAACAGGCGGTGCAGGACACCAAGGACGCCATCGACCGTATCCGCGGCGATCTGCCGGCGAACGTCGACGTTCCGATCGTCTCCAAGATCGACGTCGAAGGCCAGGCAATCCAGACCTTTGCCGTGTCCTCGCCCGACATGTCGCTGGAAGAGCTCTCCTGGTTCGTGGACGATACCGTCAAGCGCTCGCTTCAGGGCCAGGCCGGCATCGGCCGCGTCGACCGCTACGGCGGCGCCGAGCGCGAAGTGCGCATCGAACTCAATCCCGACAAGCTCAACGCCTATGGCATCACCGCCGCCAGCGTGAACCAGCAGCTGCGCGGCACCAACGTCGACCTCGGCTCCGGCCGCGGCCAGGTGGCCGGCAACGAGCAGGCGATCCGTGTTCTCGGTGACGCCCGCAACGTAGCAGAGCTTGCCAATACGACGATCGCGCTCCCCAACGGCCGCTTCGTCAAGGTTTCCGATCTCGGCGCCATCAAGGACACCTACGAAGAGCCGAAGTCCTTCTCGCGCTTCAATGCCGCCCCGGTCGTCACCTTCGGCGTCTTCCGCGCCAAGGGCGCTAGCGAAGTCAGCGTTGCCGAAACGGTCTCGAAGAGCCTCGCAACCGTCCGGGCAGAAAACCCGAACGTCAACATCGAGCTCATCGACGATTCCGTCTATTTCACATACGGCAACTATGAAGCCGCCATGCACACGCTGCTTGAAGGCGCGCTGCTGGCGATCGTCGTCGTCTTCCTGTTCCTGCGCAATTGGCGCGCCACCCTTATTTCCGCAGTCGCCCTCCCCCTTTCCGCGATCCCGACATTCTGGATCATGGATCTGATGGGCTTCTCGCTGAACCTCGTCAGCTTCCTTGCTCTGACGCTGGCGACAGGTATCCTCGTCGACGATGCGATCGTTGAAATCGAGAACATTGCCCGTCATATCAAGATGGGCAAGACGCCCTATCGCGCCGCGATCGAGGCTGCCGACGAAATCGGCCTCGCCGTCATCGCGACGACCTTCACGATCATCGCGGTCTTCGTGCCGGTGTCGTTCATGCCGGGTATCCCCGGCCAGTACTTCATCCAGTTCGGATTGACCGTCGCCTTCTCCGTCTTCTTCTCGTTGATGGTGGCCCGTCTCATCACGCCGATGATGGCCGCCTATCTGATGCGTGCCGAAGACGGCATGGAGGACCACCACGACAATGACGGCTGGTTCTTCGGTGGCTACACCCGCCTTGTGAAGGCAACGACCAGCCGCTGGTGGACACGCTACGCGACGCTGATCGCGGCAATCGCTTTCCTCATCGGCTCGATGGCGCTGCTGGCGCAGGTTCCCGGGAGCTTCCTGCCGCCGGAAGATGCATCCCGCATCGTTCTGTCAGTCGAACTGCCGCCGAACGCGACGCTCGACGACACGGAGGCAACGACCGACGAGGTCTACAGGAACGTCAAGGACATCAACGGCGTTGAAAGCGTCTTCGTGCTGGGCGGTGCCTCGCCGAAGGGTGATCTCGAACTGCGCCGCGCGACCGTCACGCTCGCCCTGCAGAAGCTTGACCAGTCGCTGGTGAAAAAGCTCGTCAATGACGTACTGGGCTCGATCCCGGTCATCGGCCCGCATCTGCCGAAGGTTGAGCTTCATGGCCGCGTGCGCCCGCAGTGGGATATCGAAAAGGAAGTCTTCGCCAAGCTCCGCCATATCCCCGACGTCCGCATCCTGAAGCTTAACGACCGTGGTGAACGCGACCTGTCGTTCAACTTCCTCTCGAAGAACGAGAAGGATCTGAGCGACGCGGTTGGTATTCTTGAATCGAAACTGCGTGCAGATCCCGCACTGGCCAACGTCAGTGCCGATGGCGCCCTGCCCCGTCCGGAATTGCAGGTCCGCCCGCGCAAGGATCAGGCCGCTCGCCTCGGCATCACGCCGCAGCAGATCTCCGAGACGATCCGCGTTGCGACGATTGGTGATATCGATGCGTCGCTGGCCAAGATCAACCTCGACGACCGCCAGATCCCGATCCGGGTTCAAGCCTCCGTCGACATGCGCCGGGACCTTGCGGCTCTCAGGGCTCTGAAGATCCAGACCGCAAGCGGCGGCACCGTTCCCCTGTCGACGGTCGCCGACATCGACTATTCGGAAGGTGTAAGCTCGATCAAGCGTAACAACCGCAACCGCGTTGTTGCGATCGGATCAGACCTGCCGCAGGGCGTCGCGCTCGATACCGCCTCTGCCCGCTTCCGGGCAATCGTGGCCGATGCCAAGATTCCGTCGACGGTCCACCTCGTCGAAAGCGGCGACACCAAGGTGCAGAAGGAAATGCAGCAGAGCTTCGTCAACGCCATGTTGATGGGCCTGATGCTGGTGCTGACGGTGCTGATCCTGCTCTTCAAGGACGTGATCCAGCCCTTCACCATTCTGTTCTCGTTGCCGCTGGCAATCGGCGGCGTCGCGGTTGGCCTGCTGGTCACCAACAATCCGCTGTCGATGCCTGTTCTGATCGGCATCCTGATGCTGATGGGTATCGTCACGAAGAACGCGATCCTGCTCGTGGACTTCGCAATCGAGATGCGCCATCGCGGCATGGCACGGGTCGAAGCCATGGTGGAGGCCGGCCGCAAGCGCGCCCGCCCGATCATCATGACCTCGATCGCCATGTCGGCTGGCATGCTGCCTTCGGCAATGGGCGTCGGCGAAGGCGGCTCGTTCCGCGCACCGATGGCCATCGCGGTCATTGGCGGCATCATCGTCTCGACGGTGCTGTCGCTCGTGGTCGTCCCCTCCTTCTTCCTGATCATGGACGATCTGTCCCGCCTGCTCGGCTGGATGTTCGGCCGCCTCGTCGGCAAGAAGGATCAGGAGGAATTGGCGCTGTCTCGTGAAGAGCTGACCGACGCGGTCAACACGCTCGGCGAGCGCATCGATGCGATCGAGAAACCTGAAAAGCACGGCAAGTCGGGCGGCAATGTCGTCCGCCTGCCGCCCTTTGCTGCAGAGTAGCGTTTAAGCCGGGGCATCGCCCCGGCTTTTCTCTTCCTTCGAGAAATTGATCCATATCAAGCTGTAAATTCTCGTCTTCGGCTAGTCTGAGGTTGCAGGCGGAGTTCGCCTGTATGACCATCAACGGAGAAAGAGATGACTACGGCCTTGAAACTGAGCAACGCGCAGAAAGCGACGCTTGGCAAAGCCCTGATCGTGTCGAGCCTGAGCCGGAACGAACGGGAGGCACTGCTTGCGTGCGCGACGGCCGTCCGTTGCCAACCCCAGGACATCCTCTTCCATGACGGTGACACGGCGGACTACTTCTACAGCGTGCTGAGCGGCTATGTCCGCCTTTACCGGCCCGGAAGCGATGGCCGTGAAGCGGATATCCGCATCTGCGAGCCCGGCGACAGTTTCGGCGAATGTCTCATTCTGGACGGCTGTGACTACAATTACAGCGCCCAGGTGATGGAACCCGCGATTCTCGCGCGGTTCAATCTTGAGAAAGTTCGCGAACTGCTGGAAGATCAGCCGCGCATCGGCATCGCCATCGTGCGCAGTCTGTCGCAACACTTGCTGTCGACAATGGACTGCCTCGCCAGCGACCGGATGCAGACGGCGCCGCAGCGCGTCGCAAGCTATCTGCTGACGCACTGCACGCCGAATGGCGGTACTGCGTCCTTGCGGCTTCCGTTCCAGAAGAGCCTGCTGGCTCGCAAGCTTGGCCTCGCGCCCGAGGCGCTATCACGCGCCTTCTCAGCGCTGAGGACCGCCGGCGTCACCGTCAGCGGACGCTCGATCGCAATCAGCAACATGGACATGCTGCAGCAGATCTAGCGCGGCGGTCAGAGACCGCCATGCTCTTTCAGGAAACTGACGATCGAACCGATGCCATCGCCCCGCTTCATATCGGAGAAGACAAAGGGGCGATCCTGGCGCATGCGCGTCGCGTCGCGGTCCATCACCTCGAGATCGGCACCGACGTGGGGCGCAAGGTCCTTCTTATTGATGACGAGCAGGTCCGACTTGGTGATACCAGGGCCACCCTTGCGCGGGATTTCTTCGCCCTGGCAGACGGAGATCACATAGATGGTGATATCGGCAAGATCCGGAGAGAAGGTCGCCGCTAGGTTATCGCCGCCGGATTCGATGAAGACCACGTCAAGGTCGGGGATGCGCTCGCTGAGGCCAGCAATGGCCTGCAGGTTGATCGTCGCATCCTCGCGGATTGCCGTATGCGGGCAACCGCCCGTCTCGACGCCGACGATCCGCTCGGATGGAAGCGCCTGCATCCGCATAAGCGCTTCGGCATCCTCGGTCGTGTAGATGTCGTTGGTAACAACGGCGACCGAGTAGTCGTCGCGCATCGCCTTGCAAAGCTTCTCGGTCAGCGCCGTCTTGCCGGAGCCGACAGGGCCGCCGATACCGACCCGCAAAGGTCCATTTCCTGATTTCATGCTGAAAACTCCAATCGGGATCGATGATAGCGCGGCGTCCGCGGAGCGACCACCTGCAAATGACGTATGGCCAAGGCCGATGTCACGACCGGAAGAGTCGCGTCTGCTGCGTCTCATGGCGCAGCGACATGATATCGGCCTGAATGGTCGCTGAGCCCAGGTCGTCGAGCGAAGCGACGGCTCCACGCGCGGCAAGTGCTGCGATATCAGCCTCGAGCCCCGCAAGTACCGCCACGCCATCCTTCTGCCCGGCAACGCCGAGGCGTATCCCCGCCGACACAGCCTGCGAGAGATAGGCATGCACGAAGGCAGCGATCACCTGTTCAAGGGAGACACCATGCGCGCCGGCCACCGCTCCGACCGCGATCGGATAGACCACGCTGCGCGGCAAACGATCGAAAACAGGATCCGGCCAGGCACGCGCGGACGTCAGGAACGCATCTCCCAGCAACGTCGTCTCCTGGTAGCGTTCGCGAGAGCCGGCAAGCGCCTCGCCCAGTTCGCAGACCGATCCCAGCGCTTCGGCATCGGCGTAAGCGCGATGCGCCGCTGCCAGCAATACGATGTCGTTCCAAACAGTCCCACGCGCAATAAGCGTCGAGACCCAGTCCCTGAGCGAGGCAACGTCGCGAACAAGACCATCTTCCACCGCGCGCTCCAGCCCGCCCGAATAGGCGAAGGAGCCGACGGGAAAGGCGGGCGAAAGCCATGCCATAAGACGCAGCAGGGCCTGAAGATCAGTATTCTCGGTCATCTCAGTCGTGGGAATGATGGTGATGGCCATGATCGTGGCCGTGCGAATGGCTGCCATGGGAATGATAGGCGCCACGGACGGGCTGGAACGGTTCCGTCACTTCGTTGACCGTAGCTCCGAGCCCTTCCAGCATCGAACGGATCACATGATCGCGAAGGATCAGGATACGGTCGTCCTCGATCTGTGCGCCGAGGTGCCGATTGCCGAGATGCCAGGCGAGTTCGATGAGATGCAGCCGATCCTTCGGCTTGATCTCGAAAAGCTTTTCATCGGCCGCGACGATCTCGATCAGTTCGCCGTCCTCGAGCACAAGCATGTCGCCATTCGCAAAAAGCACCGGCTCCTTCAAGTCGAGCATGACCATATCGCCATTGTCGAGATGCAGGAGTTTCCTGCGCAAATGCCTCAGATCATGTGGCAGAACGACCTTGCCTGTTGGGTTCGAGGAAGGCGTGCCGGCGGGAAGATAGGAGGTAACGCGCTGCATGACATGTCCATTTTCATTGAGACTGTGACCATGCAAAATACCCCCTTGCGATGCAAGCGGCAAAGTGCGGAAGCGCCTGACTATCCTGCGTTCTTTGCCGTAGGATAATCGGGTTCAGGGGCCGCCTTTTCGGCCAGATGCCGAAAGCGGCTCTGCAATCCATCCTCCTCGTGAACCACGCGGTTGCGCCCAAGCGCCTTGGCGAGATAAAGCGCCTTGTCGGCGGAGGAATAGACGGCCTCCTTGCTGCGACCGGGCGCGAATTCAGCGATGCCGGCGGAGACAGTAATGCCGATCGAGCAGCCCTCGGCGCACACGGGATGTTCCGCAAGTTCGGCGCAGACCAGGCGGACCCGGGCAATACGCTCGTCTCGCTTGCTGCCGGCCACGATGACGCCGAACTCCTCGCCCCCGAGACGGGCCGCGACCGAGCTGCCGCCGAAAGAAGTGGCGAGCGTGGCGGAAACCGCAACGATAACGGCATCGCCGCATGCATGGCCGAAACGATCGTTGATCGCCTTGAACCGATCGACGTCGAAGATCGCGAGACACGCCCCCTCGTCAGCGCAGCTCAGCGCCTCCGTGAAAGCCCGCCGATTGAGGAGCCCTGACAGCATATCCGTCCGGCTGAGCCGTTCGAATTCTGCCCGCGAAACGCTGAGCTGATGCATGGCGTGTCCGGCCAGAAGCGCGAGGCTGCCGGAAACCAGACCGCCGATCAGCCAGGAAAACACGACACCGTAAAGCAGGGCGTGCGCGAGCGGAATCGGCAACAGCCCCAGCCAGCCGACAACCGGCAGAACAAGAACGATGACGGCCGACGACAGCGTCACCGCGAGAAAGCTCATCTTGAGAGCGAACGTGTAAATCGTGCCGCGATTCTGAAAATCGCCAAGCTCTGCCTGGAGAGAAATTTTCATCCGAATCGACCTTTTTGCCCAGCGCCAAGCACATTGGATAGAGGCCAATTCCTGCCGGGTTCTTAAGTGAATTGTTAAGATTCGAATGAATTTGGTAAATTGAAAGGGCGTAGGGAAATGCCCAAAAACGCTACGATTTCAGGGTTGAATCAAAGAAAAAACTGAAAAAACCAACACATTGATTTTCATTCCGATTTCCGTGGGCCGTCGATGGGCATGTATCATAGCGGACGTTCCGCCTCATTGTGGCGCACTCGACGGGCAGGCAAACAAACGGTGGAAATCGGACTTAATATTTCAGGTGAGAAGACCGGCGCAAACGCACCGGTCTTCGATCGCGTTCAGAACAGGAAATAGCGCTGTGTCATCGGCAGTACCGTCGCCGGTTCGCACGTCAGCAACTCGCCGTCGGCGCGCACCTCGTAGGTCTCCGGATCGACCTCGATGTGAGGCGTCAGGTTGTTGTGGACCATCGACGCCTTGGAGATGCCGCCACGCGTGTTCCTGACCGCAAGCAGATCCTTGGCGACACCAAGCTTGCCCTTCAGGCCGGCATCGAGCGAGGCCTGGCTGACGAAGGTCACGGAGCTGTTCGTCAGGCTCTTGCCGTAAGAGGCGAACATCGGACGGTAGTGCACCGGCTGCGGCGTCGGGATCGACGCGTTCGGGTCGCCCATGGGCGCTGCCGCGATCGAACCGCCAAGCAACACCATGTCGGGCTTCACGCCAAAGAAGGCCGGGTTCCAGATCACGAGGTCGGCGCGCTTGCCGACTTCGATCGAGCCGATTTCGTGGCTGAGGCCGTGGGCGATCGCCGGATTGATCGTGTACTTGGCGATATAGCGGCGAACACGGAAGTTGTCATTCTCGCCGGTCTCTTCCTTAAGCCGGCCACGCTGGCGCTTCATCTTGTCGGCTGTCTGCCAGGTGCGGATCGCAACCTCGCCGACACGGCCCATCGCCTGGCTGTCGGAGGAAATGATCGAGAAGGCGCCGATGTCGTGCAGAATGTCTTCCGCCGCGATCGTCTCCTTGCGGATACGGCTTTCCGCGAACGCAATGTCTTCGGGGATCGACGGCGACAGGTGATGGCAGACCATCAGCATGTCGAGATGCTCGGCGATCGTGTTGACCGTATAGGGCCGCGTCGGATTGGTGGACGACGGAATGACGTTCGACTGGCCGCAGATCTTGATGATATCGGGCGCGTGGCCGCCGCCGGCTCCTTCCGTGTGGAAGGCGTGGATCGTGCGCCCCTTAAGCGCGCCGATCGTGTCTTCCACGAAGCCGCTTTCGTTCAGCGTATCTGTGTGGATCATCACCTGCACATCATACTCATCGGCAACGGTCAGGCAGCAATCGATCGCGCCCGGCGTCGTGCCCCAGTCCTCGTGCAGCTTCAGCGACGTGGCACCCGCAAGGACCATTTCCTCGAGCGCGCCCGGCAGTGAGGCATTGCCCTTGCCGGCGAAGGCAAGGTTCATCGGAAACGCATCTGCTGCCTCGATCATGCGGGCGATGTGCCAGGGGCCGGGCGTGCAGGTCGTTGCCAGCGTGCCATGCGCCGGCCCCGTGCCGCCGCCGAGCATGCAGGTCAGACCGCTCATCAGTGCTTCCTCGATCTGCTGCGGGCAGATGAAGTGGATGTGGCTGTCCATGCCGCCGGCCGTGACGATCTTGCCCTCGCCAGCAATTGCCTCGGTGCCCGGGCCGACGATGATGTTGACGCCCGGCTGCGTGTCCGGATTGCCCGCCTTGCCGATCGCCGCGATGCGCCCGCTCTTCAGGCCGATATCCGCCTTGTAGATGCCGGAGTGGTCGATCACGACCGCATTGGTGATGACGGTATCGACGGCACCGTTGGCGCGCGTTACCTGGCTCTGCCCCATGCCGTCGCGGATCACCTTGCCGCCACCGAACTTCACCTCTTCGCCGTAGGTCGTGAAGTCCTTCTCGATCTCGATGAAGAGCTCCGTATCGGCAAGGCGTACCTTGTCACCGGTGGTCGGGCCGAACATGCCGGCATAGGCGGCGCGGGAAATCTTGTAAGGCATATGTCAGGCTCCTTGGGAGGAAGAAACGGATGCGTTCGCCGGCAGCCGCGTAACGCGGCCCTCGGCGACATAAAGATCGACAAGCTGCCGCTCGGCAGCGAAGGGATGCCATTCCCACCCCGCATGGCCGAAGCCCGCAAGATCGATGGCCGCCTCGGGAAATCTGTTCATCACTTCAGCAATAACGATCATGCCGCTGCTCGGCACGACGTAGGGCGCCGGGTGATAGGCAGCGAGTGCAGCGTCCACGGCCTCATGAATCGCTTTGTCAACGACCACATGCGTCTTGCCAGCATCCGCACAGAACGCATTGAATTGACTCGTGTAGTCGTCGCAGAAATCGTCGAGTTCGGGATGCGATACGGCGAGCGGCGCTTTCAGCTCGGCAAACTTCCGGGGATCGCGCACGCTCCAAATCGCCGCAGCTTCACGCACGCCTGGATGCTCGCGCCACGCCTGCGACGCGACCATCGCCTTGCCCGGCCGGCCGGTATTGCAGACCGCGACGACATCGGTGCGGCCCGGGCTTGCCTCATAGGACCGGCATTCGTTAAAGCGGATAACGAAAGAGGCATCCGCCACAGCGGCCGCCGCTTTCGCGCCGATCTCTCCGTTGCCGACGATCATGATCCTGTCAGTCACGTCAGTTGCCCATCGTCTCTGCGAGTTCCTTGAGCTGCTTGGTGCGCTCGTCCGTCAGCTCCGCAATGCAGCCGGCAACGAGCATCGGTTCCATCGTGCCGCCGCGCGCCTGGAAGCCGGCCGCCTCGCACTCCGCATCGCGAAAATTCACCCAGGCGCGTTGCGCCTTCACCAGCGCCTCTTCGGCGCCGCGCATGTCGCCCTCGAGGTCCTTGTCGACCGCAGCAAGCGCCGCGCGGGTGATCTTGTATTGCACGTTCAATGCCTTGTCGGCGGTTTCCTGACGCTCCTGCTCGCAAGCTGTCATGTCGGTCTGCGTGACCGGATTATTGCAATCCACATCTTCCGCCCTGGCGCCGAAGGCGATGAACGTGCCGATACCGGCCACCAGGAGATACAAGCTCGTGCGCATCGTTTCCTCCCCGATCCCTCAGAGCTTGCCCATGACGAGCTGGCGGAAGCCATAGACCTCGCGCTTGCCGGAAAGCGGAATGAGGGTCACCGAACGCGTCTGGCCTGGCTCGAAGCGGACGGCTGTTCCAGCCGGGATGTCGAGCCGCATGCCCTGCGCCTTGTCCCGGTCGAACGACAGACCGGCGTTCGTTTCCGCGAAATGATAGTGGCTGCCGACCTGCACCGGGCGATCGCCGGTGTTCGAGACGTCGAGCGTTATCGTCGGCGCGCCGACGTTCAGCTCGATGTCGCCGCTTGCGGCAATGATTTCTCCTGGGATCATGATCTTCTCCTCACGCGGCCTTGATGGGCGCGCAGCCCTCGGCCTTCAGAACACGCTTTGTCGACGCGGGGTATTTGGTAAGCTTGGCAGCCGGACGCACAGGGCGGCGCACGAGTTCGCCGCCGCAGTTCGGGCAGACGCCGCCGAGGACATCCGCGACACAATCGGCGCAGAACGTGCACTCGAAGGTGCAGATCATCGCTTCTGAACTGTCAGGCGGCAAATCCTTGTCGCAGCATTCGCAATTGGGGCGCAGCTCCAGCATCGGGACCTCAGCGGATCGGCTCGTGGACGGTCACAAGCTTTGTGCCGTCAGGGAAAGTCGCTTCGACCTGCACGTCGTGGATCATCTCGGCGATGCCCTCCATCACCTGGTCACGACCGATGACATGGGCTCCCGCCTCCATCAGCTCCGCCACCGGACGCCCATCACGAGCGCCTTCGACGACGAAATCGGAAATCAGCGCGATCGCCTCCGGATAGTTGAGCTTGACGCCCCGCTCCAGCCGCCGCCGCGCGACCATCGCCGCCATCGAAATCAACAGCTTGTCTTTTTCTCTCGGTGTGAGGTTCATCGTGCATCCATCTGCTTGAACTAGAGATTCCAGACTTTCGGTACCGGCGCTCCATTGCGCAAGGTCGAAATGATCGGGATGAGAATTTTTCTGAGCGCAAAACCATCGGAGGCCGAAAGACGCACGACGAGCTTGCCGGCCCAGCTGCTGGCGCCGCCCATATGCCCCTCGAGCAACGGTCGTACCGCGCCAAGGTAGGCTTCAGCCCGCGGCCCGACATAGAGCAGCGTCGCAAAAGCAACCTTGCCGCCGAGTACGGCATCAACACCGGCAAGCGATGCGACATTGCCCTCAAGCTGCAGATCCTCGGCATGGCAGAGCCTGCCAGCCTTGCGGATGCGCCAGCGGTCGCGAAAGAGGCCGGTATCCACCACCTCCCCCATCGCCTTGCGGCCAAGCAGGATGGCCTCGACCGCCAGGAATTCGGCATCGTCATCGAGATCGACGTCGAGCCGACGAAACAGTGACGAACGATCGAAGAGAATGGTTTCCTGCGGCAGCCAGTCCACCCGCGCGCCTGCGCCGACGGTAATGCTGGTGGTGACCTCGGCCGTTCCAGCCGATGCCTTGTAGATCTTCTCACAGGCCTGCGTGGTTACGTCGATGCGGGCACCGGGCGCCGCCGCGACGCTCCAGTTCATCCGGTCGCCGCCGGTGAGCCCGCCTGCCGTATTGATGATGACGGCCTCCATGGAGGAATCGAACGTATCCGGAAGCCGGATCTTGGCCGCTCCCTCCTGATAGAGCTCTTGCAGGCGCGTGCGCCCGTCGAGCGTCTTCGCAGCCAGATGCCCGCGCCCCTCGGCTCTCTGCGGTCTCGTGGCTGCCGCCGCGTTCGTCATTCCGTCCCTTCCCAATGCACCGCCGGTTGGTTCCGGCCGTTTTCATTGAAGTCACTAACTTGCAGAAAGCAAGCAATTCCCGTGCCGTGCGGAGACGCTATCGGCTATCGGACCCGCGCCAACGAGCCCGCTCGGAAACTGCCGAGAAAAACAGCATCTGCCCAAGAGATAGCCGCCGGATCAGACGGTCAGATGACGACGCGCTTCCGGCGTATCCAGCGTTTCCGCAAGACCCTCGTGCACGATTTCGCCGCGATCCATGATGTAGACGTAGTCCGCAAGTTCGCGGCAGAAATCGAGGTACTGCTCGACCAGCAGGATTGCCATCCCGGTACTGTCGCGCAGATACCGGATTGCTCGGCCGATATCCTTGATGATCGACGGCTGGATGCCTTCGGTCGGCTCGTCGAGCACGAGGATCTTCGGTCGCGTCACCATTGCCCGACCGATCGCCAGCTGCTGCTGTTGTCCGCCGGAAAGGTCGCCGCCGCGACGTCCAAGCATGGTCTGCAGCACAGGAAACAGGCTGAAGATATCATCGGGAATATTCTTGCTACCGCGTGAGAGTGGCGCAAAGCCGGTCTCGAGATTTTCCTTGACCGTCAGCAAGGGAAAGATCTCGCGCCCCTGCGGCACATAGCCGATGCCCTGCTTGGCGCGTGCATAGGGCGGCAGGCCGTTGAGCCTGGTGTCGTTGAACGTCACCGTTCCCCCCGACAAGGGATGCTGGCCGGTAACGGCGCGGAGAAGGGAACTCTTGCCCACGCCGTTACGCCCCAGCACGCAAGTGATCTTGCCCATTTCCGCCTTGATGGAAATGCCGCGCAGCGCCTGTGCCGCGCCATAGTGAAGGTTTGCATTTTCGACTGTCAGCATAGGGCAACTCCGTTCATGTTTGCGGAGGCGTTACCCCCTCTGCCCTACCGGGCATCTCCCCCTCACGGGGGGAGATCGACTCGTGGTCAGACCTAGGCCAGACAATTAAAGTTGGAGCGGGCGGGTGCGCCCAGCCGATCTCCCCCCTTGAGGGGGAGATGTCCGGCAGGACAGAGGGGGGTATCATGAACTCGACGCCGCCCATCCCTCACCGCCCCAGATAGTTCTCGATCACCTTCGGATCGGAGCTCACGAAATCGATAGATCCCTCGGCCAGCACCGAACCTTCGGCAAGGCAGGTCACCTTGACTCCGAGATCGCGGATGAAGCCCATGTCGTGCTCGACGACGACCACCGAGCGGGTCTTGGCGATCTCCTTGAGCAGGATCGCCGTTTCCGCGGTTTCCGCGTCCGTCATACCGGCGACCGGCTCATCGACCAGCAGCAGCTTCGGCTCCTGTGCCAGAAGCATGCCGATCTCCAGCCACTGCTTCTGGCCATGCGAGAGGTTGGCCGCGAGTTCGTCGCGCCGATGCGTCAGCCGCACCGTCTCAAGGATTTCCTCGATGCGCCCCCTGTCTTCCGTGGAGAGCCGGTAGAACAGCGTCGAGAAGACATCGCGCTTGCGGTTCAAGGCGAGTTCGAGGTTGTCCCAGACCGTATGGCTTTCGAAAACCGTCGGCTTCTGAAACTTGCGGCCGATCCCGAGCTGCGCGATGTCGGCTTCGTCGAGCTTGGTGAGATCGGTCTGCCCGTTGAAGAACACTTCGCCTTCATCCGGTCGCGTCTTGCCGGTGATGATGTCCATCATCGTCGTCTTGCCCGCGCCGTTGGGGCCGATGATGGCTCGAAGTTCGCCGGGCTCGATGACGATCGAGAGCGAGTTCAACGCCTTGAAGCCGTCGAAGGAAACCGAGACGTTGTTGAGATAGAGAACGCTGTTTGGTTTGACGTCAGGGATCATGATCGCTCACTCCGCCGGCTGGATTTTTGCATCGACGCCCTCTTCCTGAAGGGCGGGCGGCGGCGCCTCCGTCTTCGGCTTGCGGCGCGTGAAATACTGGCCGATGGTCCCGACGATCCCCTTCGGCAGGAACAGCGTGACGAGGACGAACAGACCGCCGAGCGCGAACAGCCAGAATTCTGGGAAGAGACCCGTGAATATCGTCTTGCCGCCGTTGACCAGAATGGCGCCGATGATCGGCCCGATCAGCGTCGAGCGTCCGCCAACCGCCGTCCAGATGACCACTTCGATGGAGTTGGCCGGCGCAAATTCGCCTGGGTTGATGATGCCGACCTGCGGCACGTAGAGCGCCCCGGCAATGCCCGCCATCATCGCGGAGACCACGAAGGTGAAGAGCTTGAAATGTTCGACACGATAGCCGAGGAAGCGCGTGCGGCTTTCCGCATCACGCACGCCAACCAGCACCTTGCCGAACTTCGAGCGGACGATAGCGGAGGCAATCATGAGCGACAGGGCAAGGAAGATGGCGGTCGCGGCAAACAGCGCAGCACGTGTGCCATCCGCCTGCACGCTGAAGCCGAGGATTTCCTTGAAGTCGGTCATGCCGTTGTTGCCGCCGAAGCCCATGTCGTTACGGAAGAAGGCGAGCAGCAGCGCGTAGGTCATCGCCTGCGTGATGATCGAGAGGTAGACGCCGTTGACGCGTGAGCGGAAGGCGAACCAGCCGAACACGAAGGCCAGTAGTCCCGGCACCAAAAGAACCATCAGCGCCGCGAACCAGAACTTGTCAAAGCCGTACCAGAACCACGGCAGTTCCTTCCAGTTCAGGAACACCATGAAGTCAGGCAGGATCGGGTCGCCATAAACGCCGCGCGAGCCGATCTGGCGCATCAGATACATGCCCATCGCATAGCCGCCGAGCGCGAAGAAGGCGCCGTGGCCGAGCGAGAGAATGCCGCAGAAGCCCCAGACAAGATCAAGCGCCAGCGCCAGCAGCGCATAGGTCAGATACTTACCGAACAGCGCCATGATGTAGGTCGGGATATGCAGCGGGTTGGTCGGCGCAGTCATCAGGTTGAGCACCGGCACCAGCACGGCGACGGCAAGCAGAATGACGATCGCAGCAATGATCTTGCGGTCGAGAGACCGGAGCAGGAAGGCCGTAATCATGCTTCCACCGCCCTTCCTTTGAGTGCGAAGAGCCCACGCGGACGCTTCTGGATGAAGAGAATGATGAGAACCAGCACCAGGATCTTGCCGAGCACGGCGCCGGCGAAAGGCTCGAGGAACTTGTTGAGCACGCCAAGCGACAGCGCGCCGACGAGCGTGCCCCAGAGATTGCCGACCCCACCGAAGACCACGACCATGAAGCTGTCGATGATGTAGCTCTGGCCAAGGTTCGGCGACACGTTGTCGATCTGGCTGAGCGCGACGCCCGCGATACCGGCAATGCCGGAGCCGAGCGCGAAGGTGAATGCATCGACCCAGCCGGTGCGGATACCCATTGACGAGGCCATGCGGCGGTTCTGCGTGACCGCGCGCATCTGCAGACCGAAGGCGGAGCGCTTCAGGAGAACGAGCAGCGCGAAGAATACGGCCATCGAGAAGACGATGATCCAGAGGCGGTTCCAGGTGATCGAGAGCCCGCCCAGCTCGAACGCCCCGGACATCCAGCTCGGATTGCGCACCTCACGGTTCGTCGGTCCGAAGATCGTGCGAACCGCCTGCTGCAGGATCAGCGACACACCCCAGGTGGCAAGCAGCGTTTCCAGCGGCCGGCCATAGAGATAGCGGATGACGACGCGCTCGATGACAAGACCGACAAAGCCGGTGAAGACGAAGGCCACCGGCACGGAGAAAGCCAGCGAGTAGTTTCCAAGTTCAGGAAATGCGGAGCTGATGTACTCCTGCACGACGTAGGTCGTGTAAGCGCCGATCATCACCATTTCGCCATGCGCCATGTTGATGACGCCCATGACGCCGAAGGTGATGGCAAGGCCGATCGCGGCGAGCAGCAGCACCGAGCCGAGCGACAGCCCGTACCAGACGTTCTGCCCGACATCCCAAATCGCCAGGCTGCGGTTGATCGCGTTGATATGGGTCTGGATCGCCCCCCTCAGCTCCTCAGGCGCTGTCGCCATCGCCGAATTCAGGATGGTCAGCGCATCGCGTCCGCCGCGCGCAGCGACCGTATCGATCGCGGCCTTCTTCTCTTCGGCGCTGACATCGCTCTTCAGCACCATGACGGCGCGCGCCGCTTCCATCGCATTCTTGACCTCGGCGTCCTTCTCCTCGGCCAGCGCCGAAGTGAGCAAATCGAGATTTGCCGGATCGGCGTCCTTGAGCAGTCCTTGGGCTGCAGCAAGCCGCGCGCCACGATCCGGGCTCAGGAGCGTCAGCTGGCTCGTGACGGTGGCAATCACCGTGCGCAGCGAATTGTTGATCTTGACCTTGGACATGTAGTCGGGATCGACGTCGGAAACGACCTCGCCGGAAATCGGGTCGGCATAGGTCGGCTCGTCCTCGGTGCCGCCCTGCACCAGCACCGGACCGCCGGTCTCAGAATTCACGTAAAGCTGGCCGTCGCTCAGCAGCTTGAGGATCTCGCCGACACGCGGATCCTTGGAGGCGACCAGTGCCTTGATCGCGGCTTCGCGCTCAGGGAAATCGCCGACGCCAAGCGCATCGATAAGCGGGTGAATATCTTCCTGCGCTTTGAGCACGGTCGCAAAAGCCGGCATGGCCAGGCATAAGGTCAAAAGCAAAATCTTGATGGCGCGATACATCGGCTTTCTTGCCTCGGTTATCGTTGGCCTTCCGGCGCAATCGAGAAAAATAAGCCCTTAAGTCGGCATCGATCCGATGTGGAACCGGCGCCGTCCGAAGCATCAAGGCTGCGCTCCGGAGATGGACCTTCCGCCCGGACAGGAGAGACCGGGCGGAAGTCTTCAGGCGTCAGAGTGACGGGGTGATCAGCACTCAGGAGCCCTTGCCGCCGCACTTGCCCGTGGCAACATTGAAGTTGCCGCAGTTCATGGGCTTGCGCCAATCGGAGATGAGGTCCTTGGAGTCCGGCAGGAAATCGGACCATTCGTCGCCGACAACTGCCGGGGTCTGCTGGACGATTTCGAACTGGCCGTTCGCCTGGATTTCACCGATCAGAACCGGCTTGGTGATGTGGTGGTTCGGCATGACGGTGGCATAGCCGCCCGACAAGTTCGGAACCGTGGTCCCGATGATCGTGTCGAGAACCTTGTCCGTGTCGGTCGTGCCGGCAGCCTGGACAGCCTTAACCCAGGCGTTGAAGCCGATATAGGCAGCTTCCATCGGGTCGTTGGTCACGCGCTTGTCGTTCTTGGTGAAGTCGTGCCACTGCTTGATGAACTTCTTGTTGGCCGGGCTTTCGACCGACTCGAAGTAGTTCCAGGCAGCGAGGTGACCGACGAGCGGCTTGGTGTCGAGACCGGCAAGCTCTTCTTCGCCGACCGAGAAGGCGACGACCGGGATGTCGGTTGCCTTGATGCCCTGGTTGCCGAGTTCCTTGTAGAAAGGAACGTTCGCGTCACCGTTGATGGTGGAGACCACGGCAGTCTTCTTGCCGGCAGCGCCGAATTCCTTGATCTTCTTCACTTCCGTCTGCCAGTCGGAGAAGCCGAACGGCGTGTAGTTGATGACGATGTCTTCCTTCGGAATGCCCTTGGACTCGAGATAGGCTTCCAGGATCTTGTTCGTCGTGCGCGGATAGACATAGTCGGTGCCTTCGAGAACGAAGCGCTTAACGCCTTCCTTCTCCATCAGGTAGTCGACAGCCGGGATGGCCTGCTGGTTCGGAGCGGCACCCGTGTAGAAGATGTTGCGCGAGGACTCTTCGCCTTCATACTGAACCGGGTAGAAGAGGATGGAGTTAAGTTCTTCGAAAACCGGCAGAACCGACTTGCGCGAGGACGACGTCCAGCAACCGAAGACAGCCGCGACCTTGTCCTTTTCGATCAGCTCGCGTGCCTTTTCGGCAAACAGCGGCCAATCCGATGCCGGGTCGACGACCACGGCTTCGAGCTTCTTGCCGAGAAGGCCACCCTTCTTGTTCTGCTCATCGATGAGCATCAGCATGGCGTCTTTCAGCGTCGTTTCGGAGATCGCCATCGTGCCGGACAGCGAATGCAGAACGCCGACCTTGATGGTGTCGTCAGCCGCAACGGCTCCGTGGAATGCGGCCGTGGCCGACATGACGGCGCCGAGTGCGGCGCCCGTGATATAGGACTTGAGATTCATCTGGTTGATCCCCTCTTCTTGTTAGACAACAGGCCGAAAACGGAAGTTAACTGTTGCTTAAGGGACTATCCGGTGCTGCACTGCGAAAGCGTATACGTGATATGACGTAGGTGACGGGGCGAAATGTGCAGTTTTGCGTTGCACCGCACTCTTAAGCCCCGCACTGTTCCATGTTACGAACGCATGACAAGGGGAACGAAGGGGCCGATTACGGGCATGGCAGCGCGGCAACGCATTATTCCGGTCAGGCGCGAATACAATCGCTGGGTCGCCAACCAGACGCTGGAAGACTATGCGCTGCGCTTCACCGCCAAGAGCGCCCGGCAGTTCTCCTCGCAGCGCATCTCGCAAACCGCGATCGGCGCCATCTCCTTCCTGGCGCTGGAGGCGATCGGCGGCGCCATCACGCTCTCCTACGGCACCACCAACGCCTTCTACGCCATCATCGTCGCTTCGATCGCCATGCTCGCCATCGGCCTGCCGATCAGCCGTTATGCGATCCGCCACGGCGTCGATATCGACCTTCTGACCCGCGGTGCGAGCTTCGGCTATATCGGCTCGACTATCACCTCGCTGATCTATGCCAGCTTCACCTTCATGCTGTTTGCGATCGAGGCGTCGATCATGTCCGGCGCGCTGGAGCTGACCTTGGGCATACCGCTCTGGATCGGCTACATCATCAGCGCCGTCATGGTCATACCGCTCGTCACCCACGGCGTCCGGCTGATCAGCCGCTTCCAGCTTCTGACGCAGCCTTTCTGGATCGTCCTCAACATCCTGCCCTTCCTCTTCATCGCCGTGATGGACTGGGAGAAGTTCGACCTCTGGCGCGCCTTCTCCGGCATCCGCCATGCGTCGGGGCCGCCCGGCACCATCGCCCCCTTCGATCTCGTCGAGTTCGGCGCCGCCTCCGCCGTCATCCTGGCGCTGATGTCGCAGATCGGCGAACAGGCCGACTTCCTGCGCTTCCTGCCTCCGGAAAAGCAGACCAAGTGGCGCCACCGCCTCGCCGTCTTCCTCGCCGGCCCCGGCTGGGTCATCATCGGCGCGCCGAAGCTCTTGGCCGGTTCCTTCCTCGTCGTGCTGACTTTCGCCTCCGGCGTTCCCGCCGACCGCGCCGCCGATCCGGCGCAGATGTATCTGACCGCCTTCGGCTACATGATCCCCTGGCACAACGCCGCCCTTCTGCTGATGGCCGCCTTCGTCATGGTCTCGCAGCTGAAGATCAACGTGATGAACGCCTATGCCGGGTCGCTGGCATGGTCGAACTTCTTCTCCCGCCTCACCCACAGCCACCCCGGCCGCGTCATCTGGCTGGTGTTCAACGTGGCGATCGCGCTGCTTTTGATGGAGCTCGGCATATACCGGCTGCTGGAGGAAACGCTCGGCATCTTCTCGATCATCGCCATGGCCTGGCTCTGCACCATCTCCGCCGATCTCTTCATCAACAAGCCGCTCGGCCTTGCCCCTCCCGGCATCGAGTTCAAGCGCGCCCATCTCTACGACATCAACCCCGTCGGCCTCGGCGCCATGACGCTGTCGGCAACCATCGCGCTCATCGCCCATTTCGGCGCCTTCGGCACGGTCGCCGCCTCGCTCGCCCCATACATCACCCTCATCGTCGCCCTCATCGCCTCGCCCGCGATTGCCTGGGCCACCAAGGGCAAGTTCTACCTCGCCCGCAAGCCGCGCCAGAGCTGGAAGAACCTGACGAACATCACCTGCTCCGTTTGCGAGCACCCCTTCGAGCCCGAGGACATGGCCTGGTGTCCCGCCTATGCCGCGCCGATCTGCTCGCTCTGCTGTTCGCTCGACAGCCGCTGCCACGACATGTGCAAGCCCAATGCGCATCTGAACGCGCAGGTCGGTTATGTCGCCAAGGCTGTCCTGCCGGAAACCATCGTCCAGAAGCTCACCACCCGCCTCGGCCGCTACGGCATCGCCGTCATTCTGGCGCTGACCGCTGTCGGCGCCATCCTCGCCATGATCGCCCACCAGGTCTCCGCGGCCTCGCCGGAGACCGCCGAGGTCGTCAACGGCACGATCCTGATCGTCTTCTTCGTCTTCGCCGTCATCGCCGGCGTCGTCTGCTGGTTTTACGTGCTGGCCCATGACAGCCGCGTCGTCGCCGAGGAAGAATCCTCGCGCCAGAACACCCTGCTGCTGAAGGAAATCGCCGCCCACAAGAAAACCGACGCCGCCCTGCAGGCCGCAAAAGAAACCGCCGAGGCCGCCAACCGCGCCAAGAGCCGCTATGTCGTCGGCCTCAGCCACGAGCTGCGCACGCCGCTCAACGCCGTGCTCGGCTACGCCCAGATCCTCGAGCGCGACGAGACCATCCCGACGCCGCGCCAATCCTCGATCAAGGTCATCCGCCGCTCGGCCGAACACCTCTCCGGCCTGATCGACGGCCTGCTCGATATCTCCAAGATCGAGGCCGGCCGCCTGCAGGTCTATTCCAACGAGATCAACATCCAGGATTTCCTCGACCAGATCGTCGACATGTTCCGTCCGCAGGCGCTCGCCAAGGGATTGATCTTCAACCACCAGCGTGCACCTGCCCTGCCCCAGTTCGTGCGCACCGACGAGAAACGCCTGCGCCAGATCCTCGTCAATCTCCTCTCCAATGCCATCAAGTTCACCGATGAGGGTACCGTCACCTTCGACGTCGCCTATCGCAGCCAGGTCGCCACCTTCACCGTGACGGATACCGGTCGCGGCATCGCCGAGAAGGACCTGAGCCGCATCTACGAGCCCTTCCAGCGCGGCGAGGCCGATAGCATCCGGCCCATGCCCGGCCTCGGCCTTGGCCTAACGATCACCCGGCTTCTGACCAATACCCTCGGCGGCGAAATCTCCGTGACCAGCGAGAAGGACAAGGGCTCGACCTTCAAGGTGCGCCTGATGCTCTCGGCCGTGCTGCGCGAGATGGCCGCGCCGCCGCAGGAAAAGAAGATCGTCAGCTACGACGGCCCGCGCCGCACCATCGTCGTCGTCGACGACAACGAGGATCACCGCGAGATGATGCGCGAGATCCTGGTGCCGCTCGATTTCGTGGTGCTGACGGCCGCAAGCGGCACCGATTGCCTGACGCTGATCGAAGGTATCCAGCCCGATCTCTTCCTCGTCGACATCCTGATGCCGGGGATGAACGGCTGGCAGCTGGTCTCTCGCCTGCGCGAAGCCGGCCAGACCGCGCCGATCGTCATGCTGTCGGCCAACATCGGCGACGCCGCCGCCCATGGCGACAGCGACGACAGCCACAATGACGCGATCGGCAAGCCCGTCGACATCCGCCGCCTGCGCGACAAGCTTGCTTTGCATCTCGGCCTGAAATGGACATATGCCGAGCCCACAGCCCTGCCCGTTTCGAAACCGGAGCGGCAAATGCGCAGCCCGGGCGCCGCGCACGTGCAGGAACTGCTGCGCCTTGCTGAAATCGGCTACATCAGGGGCATCGAAGCGAAGCTGGCCGACCTTGCCAAATCGGAGGCAAATCAGCCATTTACCGACGAACTCCACTCCTACGTCGGTGCCTTCGATCTCGATGGCGCCACGAACTTCCTGCACCGCTTCGATGAAAAGGTAGAGACCCTTGGCTGAACATCCCCGCGATATCGTCCTGCTGGTGGATGACTCACCGGAAGCGCTGGGGTTTCTGACCGACGCGCTCGAGCAATCGGGCTTCTCGGTGCTGATCGCCACCTCGGGTACGGCGGCCTTGGGGATCGTCGAGCGGATCACGCCAGACCTGATCCTTCTCGACGCCGTCATGCCCTCGATGGACGGTTTCGAGACTTGCCGGAGACTGAAGGCGAACCCGGCGATCAGCCAGATCCCTGTCATTTTCATGACCGGACTGACGGAAACAGAGCATGTCGTGCATGCGCTGGAGTCCGGCGGCGTCGACTACCTCACCAAGCCGATCAACATCGACGAACTGCGCGCCCGCATCGGCGTCCATCTGCGCAACGCCCGGTCGGCGCAAAGCGCCCGCGTGGCGCTGGATGCCGCCGGCCGTCACCTGCTCGCCGTGAAGGGCGATGGCGAAATCCACTGGTCAACCCCGCAGGCGACGAGGCTGATCAACACGGCGCTTGGCGGCGACGACAGCCTTGATGTCGTCGTTGGCCGGATTGCGGAATGGATGAAGAAGCGCTCCGCTTCCGCCACGATCGACAGCTCGATCTCGGTTTCTCACGAAGGCAAGGATGTCCTTGGCCTCGCCTTTCTCGGTACGATCGGTCCCGACGAGTATCTTTTCCGACTGACAGCAAACAACCGGCGCCCCGACGACGAGACGTTGCGCCAGAGTTTCGCGCTCACCCACCGCGAATCCGAAGTGCTGCTCTGGATCGCCAAGGGCAAGGCGAACCGGGATATCGGCGAAATTCTCGGACTGTCGGCAAGGACGGTGAACAAGCATCTTGAGCAGATCTATGTGAAGCTTGGCGTCGAAAACCGCGCCTCTGCTGCCGTGAAGGCGGCCCATGTTCTGCACGAAACGTAGGTTGCTCCTCGGGTAAAAATAGCCAAGGCAATAAGGGCTGGAGGCAACCGTGATCCGCAGAGCCACCGACGCAGACATCCCGCGTATCGTCGAAATCCGGGCCAGTGTTCAGGAAAATCGGCTCTCCGATCCGTCCAAGGTGACGATCGCGGATATCCGGTGGTTCATTGCCAACCCCGGATTATGGGTATGGCAAGAGGGCGGCGACATTAGCGGCTTTTCCGCAGCCGACCCACGCAACGGCTACGTCTGGGCTCTGTTCGTCGATAACGCGGCTGCCGGCCGTGGTATCGGGCGCGCGCTGCTCGACAAGGCGTGCGGAACCCTCAAGGATGCCGGCTTCACCCGCATATGGCTGACGACCGACCCCGGGACACGGGCAGAACGTGTCTATCGCAGGGCCGGTTGGCAGCTGATCGGCGAGCAGGACAACGAGTTGCTCTTCGAGATGGAAATCTAGCGCGCGCACTTTGCCAGGCACGAACAGACATTCTTAAAGCCTCGCGCGGTAGATTGGGCGTGCCTCTCGGTGGGCATGGCATCAAGATGATATCTGGCGGGTCATGAAGGACAGGCTTTACTATGTAGATCGGCTGCGGATTTCCGCCTTCGCGATCCTGATCCTCTATCATTCCTCGGCCGCCTTCTTCACCGACATGGGCTGGCTGATCCATAGCGATCGCACCAGCCCTGCCCTGTCGCTCATCATGGAGTTCCCGCGCGCCTGGCGGCTGGCCCTGCTCTTCTTCGTGTCAGGCATGGGCGCGGCCTTCTCATTCCGCTCGGATTCCAGCCTCGCCTTCCTGCGCAAGCGCACCATCCGGCTCCTCGTGCCCCTGCTCTTCGCCATGGCCGTGCTCGTCGTCCCACAGGTCTGGTACGAGCGCATGTACGAGGATGGCTATGACGGCTCGCTGCTGACCTTCTGGCTAACCCGCTATTTCACCGAGGGTCGCTATCCCACCGGCAATTTCACCTGGGCGCACATGTGGTTCGTCGCCTACCTGCTCGTCATGTCGGTAATCTGCTACCCGATCTTTCTCTATCTGAGCCGGCCCGGAAACAGGATCATGGCCTGGTTCGAGCACATCGCGAAATCAGGCGCCATCTACCTGTTCTTCCTGCTGCCGCTGCTGCTGAACCTCGCGCTTTCGCCGATCTACCCCAAGGAAACCAATGCACTCTACAATGACGGCGCCTGGTTCGCGGTCTGGGCAAGCTGGTTCGGCCTCGGCTTTCTGATCGCCCGCAATCATCGCAGCCTGATCGAGCCGATCATCGCGAAGCGTTTTGTCAGCACCACGATCGCGGTGGCAGTGACGATTTTTCTCTACGCCTTCGCCTGGCTTGCTCCGGCCGAACAGGCAATTGGCAGCTACGCCAATGAAACCCCGCTCTTCAAGGCCGCGATCTTCCTGCTCGCCTGGTCGATGATCCTGACCCTGATCGGTTTCGCCGCCCGTCACTTCAATCAGCCGGACGTGCGGCTGGTCACCGTCAACAGGCTCGTTTTCCCTCTCTACATCATCCATCAGACGGTGATCGTCGGCGCGCTTTACTACGTGCTGCCACTCGGCCTTCCGGCAATGCCGAGCTTCGTCATCGTCGCTGCCGCGACTTTCGTCCTCTCCGTTCTTTTCGCCGTCGCCGTGGATCTCATTCCCGGCCCCGCCCGCCTGCTCTTCGGCCTCGAGGCCAAACCGCGGAAACCATCGGGCGAGCGCAGAACCGTCGGCGCGGAGCGATAGACGGGATCAGGCAACTCTATCAGGCGGTTCCTTGCCGTCGAAGAAGGCCGTGATGTTGTCGACGACCTTCATGCCCATGGCCGTTCGCGTTTCTTCCGTGGCGCTGCCGAGATGCGGCAGGAGCACGACGTTCTCCAACGTGCGCAGCGTCTCCGGCACATGCGGCTCGGCCTCATAGACATCCAACCCGGCGCCCCGGATGACCCCATTCTTCAACGCGGCAGCCAATGCAGCCTCGTCGACCACGTCGCCACGGGCGGTGTTGATGAGGAATGCGCCCGGCTTCATGGCGGCAAGGCGCTCGGCGTTCATCAGATGCCTATTCTCGGCACCACCCGGGCAATGCAGCGACACGAAATCGGAAGCGCCAAGCACGTCCTCGACGGTCGGAAGCTGACGGGCGCCGTATCGGCTGGCCTCGGCGGGATCCACGGGCGACCGGTTATAGAAAACGACATCCATGCCGAAACCGAAATGGCAACGCCGCGCGAAGGCCTTGCCGATCCGGCCGAAGCCGATGATACCGACGGTCTTTCCCGTTACCTTCGTGCCGATCATGTGGGTCGGGCACCAGCCTTGCCATTCGCCGGCCCGTATCTGTCGCTCGCCCTCCCCGGCGCGACGCGCAACCGACAGAAGCAGCAGCATCGCGATATCGGCGGTGCAGTCGGTCAGAACGCCAGGCGTGTTGGTAACGACGATGCCCTGGCTCTTTGCAGCCGCAACGTCGATATGATTGTAGCCGACACCGAAGTTGCCGAGGATCTTCGTCCTGATGTCGCCACCCGCAAAGACCGTGGCCGGCAGCTTGTCGGAAACGGTCGGCAAAACGCCGTCGTAACGTTGCAGTGCCTGGGCGATCGCCTCCGGCGTCATGGGCTGATCATCGACATTGAACGTTGCATCGAAACGTTCGGCGAGCACCGCCTCGACGGCAGCCGGCCAGCGCCGGGTAAGAAGAATCGTCGGACGAGACATGTCGACTCCTTGCATGTTGAGGGCCGGACGATGCGATAAGCAACGGCTAGGCGCAAGCCAAGGAGCCACCATCTTCCAAAAAAGAAGCCCGGCGGTTGGCCGGGCTTCGATCTATGCATGTAGCGATATGGCTTAGTCAGCCTTCGGGAAGTAGCTGTACTTGCCGTCTTCGCCCTTCTTCCACTCGTACATGATGTAGCCAGGAAGCTTCGGGTCGCCCTTCTCATCGAAGGAGATATCGCCGAGGGCGGTCGGGAACGGGCCCTTTGCCTTCATTGCGGCTGCAACGGCTTCTGCGTCCGTCGAACCAGCTGCCTTGGCAGCGCCGGCGATCGCCTGCATCGCAGAGTAGGAGTACAGCGTGTAAGCTTCCGGGTTGAAGCCGGCAGCCTTGAACTTCGCAACGAGGTCCTTGTTGGCCGGGTTCAGTGTCGGATCGGGGCCGAAGGTGTTCAGCGTACCGGCAACTGCGTCGCCAGCGATCGATGCCAGTTCGTTCGAGACGATACCGTCACCGGAAACCAGCGTAGCCTTGAGGCCCTGGTCGGCAGCCTGACGGATGATCAGGCCAGCTTCGGTGTGGAGACCACCCCAGTAGATGATCGAAACGCCGGCTTCCTTCATCTTGGCGATGAGGGCCGAGAAGTCCTTGTCGCCAACGTTGATGCCTTCGTAGAGAGCTTCCGTAACGCCAGCAGCGTTCAGAGCCTTCTTGGTTTCGTCAGCGAGACCCTGACCGTAAGGCGTCTTGTCGTGAACGACAGCGATCTTGGCGTCCTTGAAGTGGTCGGCAAGATACTTGCCGGCGATAGCGCCCTGCTGGTCGTCACGTCCGCAAGTACGGAACGTGTTCCACAGGCCACGCTCGGTGAACTGCGGGTTGGTAGCAGCCGGCGTGATTTCGAGGATGCCGTTTTCAGCGTAAACTTCGGAAGCCGGGATCGAAACGCCCGAGTTGAAGTGACCGATAACGAACTTGACGCCGTCAGCTGCGAACTTGTTCGCGACCGAGATGCCCTGCTTCGGGTCGGAGACGTCGTCGCCGAGCACAACCTTGATCTGCTCGCCGTTGATGCCGCCAGCAGCGTTGAGGTCGGCAGCGGCCTGCTCAGCGCCCTTCTGGAGCTGCGCACCGAAAGCGGCGTTCGGGCCGGTCAGCGGACCAGCGACGCCCACGATAATGTCGGCCCAAGCGTTGCCGCTGAAGGCGACCATCGCCGTCAGAGCTACAGCCGACAGGAGAGACTTTTTCATTCCGTTACTCCCAATTTTTTTAGCGGGTTCCGTTCCACGAACCCAACGCAGTACCCACCTTACCGCGCCAGGAAACTTGTTCCACTCCAAGGGGCAGTCTGTCCCTAGTTTCAACCGGCTGTCAATGTTTTGCCTTCCAGGAGAAGGGGGATGTCTTTTCGTATAGCCAGTAGTAGTTATTGACCATCTGGTTGGTGCGGCGATAGCGGTAGCCGGCCGTCGAGAAGATCAAAAGAAGCACTACGTCGATGACGTAGTAGAAGGCGCTGAGAAACGGCCCATCGAAGAGCGCGTGATGCAGAAACTGCATCGCGACTCCCAGCAGAAGCGTATAGGCAACCACCAGCGGGTATTCGCTCCAGCCTTCGGCCGCGGCGCGACCGGCACGCCATGCAGTCCAAAAGCCGATCAGCACGACGACGAGGCGGATGACGCTACGAACGCCGGTATCGCCTTCAAAGAAAAGTCCCTGCATATCAAAGTCTCCTCTTCGTCATGCTCAATGCCGTCCGCCTTCGAGATAGGCGGCGCGAACCTCGGGATTGGCAAGCAGTTCCTGGCCGGAGCCCGACATCGTCACCTTGCCGTTGACCATGACATAGGCCCGGTCGGACAGCTTCAGCGCTGCGAATGCGTTCTGCTCAACGAGGAACACGGTCAGCCCCTCGTCCTTGTTCAGCTTCTTGATCGCCTCGAAGATGCCCTTGACGATCAGCGGCGCGAGGCCGAGCGACGGCTCGTCGAGAAGCAAAAGCTTCGGGCGCGCCATCAGCGCGCGGCCGATCGACAGCATCTGCTGCTCGCCGCCCGAAAGCGTGCCGCCGCGTTGCGTCTGGCGCTCCTTCAGGCGCGGGAACATCGCAAAGATTTTCTCCACGTCTTCCTTGAAGTATTTCAGGTTGTCGAGGCCGGCGCCCATCTGCAGATTTTCCATCACGCTCATGCGCGGGAAAATACGGCGCCCTTCCGGCGACTGCGCGATGCGCAGGCGGGCGATTTCGTGAGTCGGCATCCTGGTGATGTCACGGCCTTCAAAGACGACCGAGCCGCTACGCGCCTGCGGGCTGCCGCAGATCGTCATCATCAGTGTCGACTTGCCGGCGCCATTGGCACCGATCAGGCTGACGATTTCGCCCTGGTTGACTTCGACGTCGATACCGGCAAGCGCGCGGATGTTGCCGTAGTAGGTTTCGACACCCTGGACCTTGAGAAGTGGCTGACCGGTCATCAGTGCGTACCTCCTTCGAGGTTCTCGACGTCTGCGATCACTTGTTCCACTTCCTCGTCTTCGACACCGAGATAGGCCGCGATGACCTTCGGATCGTTCTTCACATGGTCAGGCGTGCCGTCTGAAATCTTCTGCCCGTATTCGAGCACGACGACATGGTCGGAAATTTCCATGACCACGGACATGTCGTGTTCGATCAGGAGCAGCGACGTGCCCTCGTCACGGATCCCGCGCAGGAGCGCGTTCAGCGTCAGCGATTCCTTCGGGTTCAGACCGGCAGCCGGCTCGTCCAGGCAGAGGAGTTCCGGCCCCGTGCACATGGCGCGCGCGATTTCCAGGCGACGCTGCGCACCGTATGGCAGGTCGCCGGCGGGATCGTCGGCGCGATCGATCAGATCAGCCTTCTCCAGCCAGTAGCGGGCAACCTCAATCGCGTTCTTGGCTTCCGCGCTGTAGCGGCCGATGCCGAGCAGGCCGAGAATGGTGTAGCCCGATGCCAGCATCAGCTTGTTGTGCTGCGCGACCAGAAGGTTTTCGAGAACCGTCAGGCCGGAAAACAGCCGGATGTTCTGGAACGTACGCGCGACCTTGGCTTCGCGGGTGATCCGGAAGTCAGGCAGACGCTCCAGCAGGTATTCCTTGCCGCTCTTCTGCTGCAGGGTGATCATGCCCATGGTCGGCTTGTAGAAGCCGGTGATGCAGTTGAAGACGGTGGTCTTGCCGGCGCCGTTCGGTCCGATCAGCGCGGTAATATCGCCGCGCTTGGCTTCGAACGAGAAGTCGTTGATCGCCATCAGGCCGCCGAACTTCATCGACAGGTGCTCGACCTTGAGCAGGGTATCGCTGGTCATGGTGTTTTCCTGAGGGCTCATCAGCCGTGGCCCTCCTTGGTGAAGCTGCCGGAAACGGATTTCCGCTCCTTGAGGAAGGCCGTCGGCTCACGCGATCCCACGAAGCCGCGTGGCTTAATGAGCATGACGACGACCATCGCCAGACCGAAGAGCAGCATGCGGTAGAGTTCCGGCGTGAAGTCGGGCCCGAAGATGAGCTTCAGGAACTCCATCTCGCGCAGCATTTCCGTGCCGCCGATCATGACGATCGCTGCAATCGCGATGCCGGTCAACGAGCCCATGCCGCCAAGAACGACGATGGCGAGGATGACGGCCGATTCCAGGAACACGAAGGATTCAGGCGATACGAAGCCCTGGCGAGCGGCGAAGAAGGAGCCGGCGAAGCCACCGAACATTGCACCCGTGGCGAATGCCGTGAGCTTGGTCGTCACCGTGTTGATGCCGAGCGAACGACAGGCGATCTCGTCTTCGCGAAGCGCTTCCCACGCACGGCCGATCGGCATGCGGCGCAGGCGGATCGTCACGTAAGCCGTCAGCAGGCAGAGCGCCAGGATCAGATAGAACAGGAAGATCTTGTAGTAGGCCGACGAGATCGGCAGGTGGAACAGCTTGGCGAAGCCGTGCGGGCTGGCATCGAAGGGAATGCCGAAAAGCGTTGCCTTCGGGATGCTCGAGATGCCGAACGTGCCCTTTGTCAGATCGGTCCAGTTGATGATCACGAGGCGGATGATTTCGCCGAATGCCAGCGTCACGATCGCCAGGTAGTCACCGCGCAGACGCAGGACCGGGAAGCCGAGAATGATGCCCCAGAGACCGGCGAGAATGCCCGACAACGGCAACAGAACCCAGAAGGACAGGCCGAAATAGCTTGACAACAGCGCGTAGGAATAGGCGCCGACCGCATAGAAGGCGACGTAACCGAGGTCGAGCAGACCGGCGAGACCAACGACGATGTTCAGACCCCAGGCCAGCATCACGTAGATCAGGATCTGGATGCCGAAGTTATCGACCCACTTCAGCGAACCCTGTGCGCCCACAAGCGCGACGATGACCATCGGATAGAGCAGCAGCGCCACCAGCGCGATCTTCAGGAAGTGCGCGTGGAAGAAGCCCTTCTTCTCGGAGATATCGAGTTCGCCGCTGCGCGCCTTGGCGAGCTTGCGGGCATCGAGATGCGGGCGCAGGAAGACGACGACGGCAAACCGGCCGACTGCGGCGATGGCGACGAAGATCGCCAGAAGGCCCCAGCGCTGAACGACGATCAGTTCGTTGCTGATGTTCTGCTGCGTGCCGAGGCCGACATAGAGAACGAACATGCCGAACGAGATCAGGCCTGCGAATATAGCTTCTTTAATACCCGTCTGGACAAGTCCGGGTGCGGGCTTGCCAGCGGAGTTTCCAACATTTGCCATGACGTTAAACCTTCTCGACTTCCGGCCGGCCCAGGATACCTGTCGGCTTGAAGATCAGCACGAAAGCGAGGATGGCGAAGGTCGCGACATCCTTGTATGCGATGGTGAAGTAAGCCGACCACAGGGACTCGATCAGGCCGATCATCAGGCCGCCGAGAACGGCGCCCGGAAGCGAGCCGATCCCACCGAGAACGGCTGCGGTAAATGCCTTCACACCGGGCACGAAGCCGTCGTTGAAGTTCACCACACCATAATACATCAGATACATCGTGCCGGCGACGGCTGCGAGAGCGGCGCCCATGATGAAGGTAACCGAGATCGTCTGGTCGACATTAACCCCGAGAAGAGCCGCCATCTTGCGGTCCTGCTCGGTTGCGCGCTGGGCGCGGCCGAGCGCGGTGTGATTGACGAGGTACCAGAACACCGTAAGCAGAACGGCCGTGATGATGATGATCACGATCTGCTTCAACGAGATCGAGATGCCACTGATATTGTAAACTGTGCTGACGAGCGGCGGGATCGGCTTGTTGCGCGGTCCCTGCGTGACCTGAATGAAGTTCGACAGGGTAATCGACATGCCGATCGCCGTAATCAGCGGCGCCAGACGGAAGGAACCGCGGAGCGGACGGTATGCGACGCGCTCGATGGTCCAGTTCCACAGGCTCGTCATCAACATCGCGATGAGCAGCATTGCGAGAAGCAAAACCGCGACCGGCAGACCGGCGAAAATCGATGTGAGAACGAGGAAAACGATAAGGGCTGCGAAGCCACCGATCATGAAAATATCGCCATGGGCGAAGTTGATCATGCCGATGATGCCGTAAACCATCGTATAGCCGATAGCCACAAGGCCATAGATGGATCCAAGAGTCAGCCCGTTGACGAGCTGCTGGACAAAATATTCCATATGTCATTTCCCCTGGATGCCGGTCAGATCAACCTGCATCTCTTGTTATTAGAACCCTTATTGAGCTCTTGATTAAGGATTTCATACTGCTTTCAAACCAAAAGGGAAGCGCAAAATCGCAATGCCCCAAAGTTCTTTGCCTTTTTGGTGAAAATGACTTTTTTTAACTCAATAAGTTGATTTTTTTAACATGCACTGCCCGGAAAACGCCGGATTTGATTGCATTTGCCGGAGATTGCGGTTCGCTTTGAAGCATGCTTACAAGGACACGAGAGCAGGTATCGCAGGCTTCGTGCGGACAGAATGCACGCGAATGTGCGCTAAGGATGCGGCGTGCAATCCGAAGTGAAATCACCTATATCTGCATCGATAGCAATATACCGAACACAAAGCGAAATGCTCCAAACCTTCGAACGCGCTGCTCTTGAGGCAGGGCAAGCCATCCTGGAAATCTATGCGCGCGGCTGCGCCAGCGCAAAGAAGGCCGACGACAGCCCGGTCACGATCGCCGACGAGGAAGCGGAGCGCATCATTCTTCGCCACCTGCACGAAGATTTTCCGGACATACCCGTCATCGCCGAGGAATCGGTTGCCGCGGGGATCGTCCCCGCGATTGGCCATGCCTTCTTCCTTGTCGACCCTCTCGACGGTACACGTGAGTTCATCGACCGGCGTGGCGAGTTCACCGTCAACATCGCTTATATCGTCGATGGCGCACCGGTTGCGGGCATTGTCTACGCGCCGGCCTTGAGCCTTGCCTTCTCCGGCGAAGGCAATCGCGCCGAGAAGATGTTCATCGATGCATCCTTTCGCGTCGAGCGGCGTGCATTCATCAATGTTCGGACACAGCCGTCGGATCGGTCCGCGCTGGCCAGCCGTTCGCATAACAGCCCCCAGACCGAACGTTTTCTCGCCGAGAATGCCATTTCACGCTGCACCAACATCGGCTCGTCGCTGAAATTCTGTCTGCTGGCAGAAGGCGGCGCGGACGTTTACCCGCGCTTCACACGCACGATGGAGTGGGACACGGCCGCCGGCGATGCAGTCCTGCGCGCGGCTGGCGGAACCACGGTAACGCTCGACGGCGCACCGCTCACCTACGGCAAGGTCGGTCAAACCGAGGATAGCGATTTCGCCAACCCCAACTTCATATCCTGGGGCGGGCGTCCGCCGGTGCTGTCAGGCGCATGATTCTTCGAGAAAACCAAGGTTAATCAACAGCTCCACAGCGCCTTGCTCCCCGTCCGCCGCTAACTCTCTAGGATTCAGCGCAACGAAGCAGCATCGGAAACACCGATGCCAAGACGGAGCGCCTTGATGTCGGACCAGACAGCCAACCTTGCCCTGCCCTACATACTGCCCTCGCAGGCACAGAAGCACGTGACACATAACGAGGCCCTGCAGCGCCTCGACGCCGCCGTGCAATTGACGGTGCATCAACAACTGACCGCGCCGCCCGCCACCCCTGCGGAGGGGGATTGCTACCTCGTTCTGCCTGGCGCCACCGCAGCTTGGGCTGGAAAAGACGGCCAACTTGCGATGCGCCAGGACGCGGCCTGGCTTTATCTCTCCCCCAAAAGCGGTTGGTGCGCACTATTCCGCGAAACCGGCGAAATGCGCAGCTTCGACGGCGCTGTATGGCAGGCGATTTCGCTCCGAAGCGACCGATCGGTTGCCATGATCGGGATCAACGCCGCGCCCGACGACACGAATCGGCTGGCGGTCTCGTCACCGGCGAGCCTCTTCAGCCATGAAGGATATGGCCATCAGCTGAAACTCAACAAGGCTGCGGTCGGCGAGACCGGCACGATTCTCTTCCAGACGGCCTGGGCCGGGCGGGCCGAAATGGGATTGGCCGGTAATGACGATTTCTCGATCAAGGTCAGCAGTGACGGCAGCAACTGGAAGACGGCGTTGCGAATCTCCGGCACTGGAATTGTCGAGACTCCCGAGCGGCCGGCAGCGGCGGCATCGCGAACTGCAGGCACGGCAACACCCACCTCAGGCAGCCTGACGGGCTTCGACGCCCTTCGCCTTCTTCAGGGGAGCATACAGCTCGGGGCAGCGGTGCCTTCGGGCAACGGACAGCGCCTCGTCGTTCCCTCGGCTGGCCTCTACATTCTTTCGCTGAACGTCCGCACGCTGAGCTCGTCCGGGTATGGCCTCGCCATCGAGGCGAACGGAGCGACGGTGCTCGCCGCGCTCGAGGGTCAGGCATCAGCCTCCCCTGCCCGGCAATCCGTAACGGCTCTTGCGCGGCTCGAGGCAGGTGATTGGCTTGCCCTGCGCCATACCGGCACAGCGCTCTACGAATTCGGAGAATCCAAAACAGAGCTCGCCATTGCGCTGCTCTGACCTGTCTTCAGAGCAGACGGTAGCGGAATGCTCGGGCAATCGCCTGCATGCGATTGACCGAGTCGAGCTTGCGCATCGCGCTCTTCAGATAGCCGACAACGGTGTGCGACGAGAGGTTGAGGATAATCGCGATCTCGTCGCTGCTCTTGCCGGCGGCTGACCACCGGAGACACTCGATTTCACGGCTGCTGAGACTTTCGGGAGGCTGTTCGGTCGGATGATCCTTTGCGAACAACTCCAGAAACTCGATGCTCTGGAAGACCATCGCCATGGCCTCTTCGCGTCCGATCTTCGGCCGCTCGCCTGAAAAGGCGAAAATATACTGCCGCAGCTCGGCGTCATGCAGCGAAAATGCGAATGTGCTCTTCAGTCCGCGCTCGCGAAAAAGCGCCGTAAGCGCCGAGTTTTCCTGGTTGGCCGCGGTTGCTTCGAACGGCGCCTGATCGCAGAAAACGGGAACGATCGATCGCCGTATCCTATTCACAAGCTTACAATAATAGAAAAGATCGGCCCCGTCATAGAAGGACAGAAGCTCCTCCGGCCAGTTGCTTGAAAGACAGTTGGCTGAGAAGCTGGCGCGGTCGCCACGGGGAAAGGCAGCAAGCAAGTAATATTGAAAGCCGCCCGACTTCGCCATTGCTTCCATGCGCTCGTCCGGCGCACTTGGCATGGTCCGCGCCGGCATATCGGGGCGTAAAACGGCATCGTCGGCGCTGTCGGAGACGGCGCGCACTTGCTTTCCCATCGAGACTTCCCACGGCTGCCGGCGTCGTCTGATGTCCTTGCCGTATGGTGGCAGCCTTCACGAAAACCGGAAAAAGCCGACGACTCCAGTCCCGATAACGGGATGGAGCAGATGGCCTGAAGTCATTCCGGACATGAGGATAAGAACGGAGACGGGGTCTGGCGCTTACATTCTATGTTGCGGTGCTTATAAGATGACGAAGATCAAATGCCCAACGCGCAATGCGCATGGCTCCCATGCATTTGTTACAAATTTACGTAACGGGAGGTTGCCGGGACCGTTTTACTGCTTCGCATCAGCAGCAACTAAACTTCTTATCAAAGTCTTACGATGTGCTTAGGCAATTTTTAAATGTGACAAGCTAGAGTGGCTGCCGTGGTCTTGAGTTGTGTAGAGAGTCCAATGACCGAAATGATACGTCCCCGAGTGAAATATGTCATCGGCCCCGATGGCAGCCCGCTGACGATTGCGGATCTTCCACCGCCGAATACCCGGCGCTGGGTAATCCGTCGCAAGGCAGAGGTTGTCGCGGCTGTTCGCGGTGGCTTGTTGAGCTTGGAAGAAGCCTGCGAACGTTACACCCTGACCGTCGAGGAGTTTCTCTCCTGGCAGTCGTCGATCAACAGCCATGGCCTGGCCGGGCTGCGCACCACACGTATCCAGCAGTATCGTCACTAGACAGCTCATCCGAGCAACGATTTTCGTTTCGGGCCGAAAGCACCCCGGTGCTACAGCGGCCCGAAACCGTTGATGCCGACAGTGGCATCATGACTCGCCAGAGTCGGCGCGTGTCAACGTCCTTCAAAGACCACTTGGACGTCCACGCCGCCGGCGGCAGGCAAAACCTCGCCGTACCTCGATCGCGCCCCTCTCCTTTATCGAACAGTGTGTCCTCAGGTGCCGGCTTGGCGCACGCAAGGTCCCGTGCGAAGTTCTTCCTGCACTCTCTGCGAGGAAGATAATCGATGGAAATCAAGAACGAAGACAACACCTCTGGCGGCCGCTATGTCGCGGAGCTCGACGGGCATCAGGCTGAGATGACGTTCTCGCGCACCAATGCGAAGCTGATCATCATCGATCATACCGGCGTGCCGGATGCCTTAAGGGGCAAAGGTGTCGGACAAGCCCTCGCCGCTCACGCAATCGACGAAGCCAGACGCGGCGGCTGGAGGATCTTTCCGCTGTGCCCGTTCTTCAAGGCTCAGGCTCAACGACACGAAGAATGGCGCGACGTCGTCAATCTCTGAAGCGGCCAGTAACGCCAAAAGCCATGTATGACGGACACGACAGCCCATCATGCATGGCTTTTTCAGGCATCCCCCAGGCGCCAGCACTCTGGCGCCTGCCTTTTTTTGTCAGGCCCGTGCGCGCACGGCACCATCGCGCTCTTCCAGCGCGGCCGCACGTGCATATTCCGCCTGCATTTCCTCGAGCGCTTGCTCGAGTGACTCTTCCTGCATCTTCAGCTCCTTGATCGAGACCTGAAGATTGTCGGCGCGTTGGCGAGCTGCCTTCGCGAAAGTCGGGTAGGCGAAATGATTCGGGTCCGAAATTCCGGATTTCTTCTCTTCGATTACGATCTGACTCTCCAGATCCTTCGTCATCCGGTCGAATTCAGACATCATCATCTGCAATTGCTGCAGCTGACGACGTTTTTCGTTCACCTGAAACTCTTTCAGACGAACTAGGCTCTCACGCGACTTCATACGCATTACTCCAGTGATGCGAGACCCCTGCTCCACTTACACAGCCCTCTGCGAACCGCTTTGACGCGATTTGCTCAAAAAATTTCCTTCGGTGTTAACAAAAACCTACCGTTGGTAACCTTTCGTTTACGGGCATCGTTAATGATAGTCCCGATGATTTAAGGGTCGGTAAACACAACTACGCGATTTCCGGTACCTGTTCATTGGTGAGTCGAATGAATCGCTTACCGGCCATTCTTAATGTAACAGTTGAGAAGTTGGCTTTGCGGATTCTCGTTGGAAAACAGCGGAATGGACAAAATATTTAATAAATTCTCACCCTCTTGCCAGAGTGAATCAGAATTTGTTAACCATTTCGTGGCAGGTTCCAAATCACGCAGTGACATATTCGGTATCGCGTAGGGGCCAGACCACCTTTCGGCGGCGGTAAAGGGGATAAGAATGCGGGTACTACTTATTGAAGATGACAGCGCGACAGCGCAGAGCATCGAATTGATGCTCAAGTCAGAAAGTTTTAACGTCTACACCACCGATCTCGGTGAGGAAGGCGTCGATCTCGGGAAGTTGTATGATTACGACATCATCCTTCTCGATTTGAACCTCCCCGACATGTCCGGATATGAAGTGCTCCGCACTCTCCGCCTGTCCAAGGTCAAAACACCGATCCTGATTCTCTCCGGCATGGCCGGCATTGAGGATAAGGTCCGCGGGCTCGGCTTCGGCGCCGACGACTACATGACCAAGCCGTTCCACAAGGACGAGCTCGTCGCCCGCATCCACGCGATCGTCCGTCGTTCGAAGGGCCACGCCCAGTCGGTCATTATGACCGGCGAACTGATCGTCAACCTCGACGCCAAGACCGTCGAAGTCGGCGGCCAGCGCGTTCACCTGACGGGCAAGGAATACCAGATGCTGGAGCTGCTTTCGCTCCGCAAGGGTACGACCCTCACCAAGGAAATGTTCCTGAACCACCTTTATGGCGGTATGGACGAACCGGAACTGAAGATCATCGACGTCTTCATCTGCAAGCTGCGCAAGAAGCTCGCAAACGCCGCCGGTGGCGCGAACTACATCGAAACCGTCTGGGGCCGCGGCTATGTGCTGCGCGAGCCTGATGGCGCCGAATACGCCGAAACCGCCTGAAATTAGCCAACCCCTTACCGATGAAAATCCCGCCCTTCTGGGCGGGATTTTTTTGTCTTGCAGCCTACTCGCACGCAGAAAAGCCGCCCTCGTAGGCGGCTTGCAGGCTTCGGCGATTGGTATGCGGTGTTAAGCGGCTATCGCGCGATTGCCGAAAACGGCGGTCAGAATCTTGCGGTCGAACGGCTTCAGGAGGAAATCGGTCGCGCCGGCGCGCTTGCCCATCATCAGCTTCTTCAGGTCGGCCTCGATGACGCAGTAATAGATCTTCACCTCTTTGCCGCCTTCCATGGCTCTGATAGCAACGATGAGATCGATCGCGCCGTCCATGCCGGAATCGACGATGAGATAGTCGGGCAGCTCCATCTGGCAGCGCGACAGCGCTTCGCTGGCATTGGAGGCCTCGCTGACCAGGAAGTCCAGTTCGGAGAGAATGCGCCTTCCGACCTTGCGAACCACGTCCGAAGAGTCGGTAATCATGAACCTCTGCATGGCTGCTCCTTAGCCCAGCTTCTGTCCTGGCGGGCATTTCAACCGTCAGGATAGGAACATTAGGCTAAGGAATTATTACCTCGATCAGCGGTTCGTCCCGATTCCGCTATCAGGCAGCGATCAGTTCTGCACCAAAAACGATCTCTTCCGGGCTGGCGCTGTGGCTGAGCCGCATGCCGCATTCCTCAGCGAGCAGGACGGCGTAATAAGGCTGGATCGAATGGGCATCGATCGCTTCTTCGATCTCGCCGGTGGAAATCTCGACGAACTTCGGCGGAAGCCGCATGAGCTTGCCCTTGGCGACGATCTTAAAGATCGCATCGAATTCCGGATTCTCGAGCGTGATCTCGAGCGAACCACCGCGCGGGATAGACGAATAGGCAATCAGGAAGAGGTTCAGCAGCAGCTTCACGCGATTCTTCGGGATAATCGCACGTGGCCCGTTCCAGGTCACTTCGGTCTTCTTTTCCGCAGCCGCGAAATCCTTAGCGGCGCGCTCGGCTTCGCCGGTGTCGATCGATGCGCCGACGGAACCGGACGCGCCGAATGCCAGGCGCGCGAACTTCAGGCGAACCGAAGCATTGAGCGCACTTGTTCTGATAAGATCCATCGCATCGGCATCGGCTCCGCCTTCGTCGAGAAGCTCGAGGCCGTTGTTGATCGCTCCTACGGGAGAGATGACGTCATGGCAAACGCGGCTGCAGAGAAGCGCGGCCAGGTCTGGGCCGGTCAAGGTAAGGTTTGGATTTTTCGACATCATCGTCTCCTGAGGGCGGTATAATCATTCCGCCGCAGATCTTGCCTCATCTAAATTGCACGAAGTTTGCGAGCGTACTCGGGCGCCATAATGACACCATATTTGGTAAACCGATTGTTAAGACCATCCGCGCAAAATGCAGTAAATGCCGGAAACGGCTCAAACGACCGACCATGATGAACGGATGACACCATGCACTCCTCAATCTTCGGAAGATTTCGGGCACTTGGCCGCCTGATCCTCGCCCTCACAGTCGCCTCGACAATGCTGTCGACGACGCAGGCTTCGGCGCAGGAAGCAAACAGTGGCCAATATACGATGCAGGAGATCGTCGACGCCGGCCATTCCTTCTTCGGATCCACCAGCGGCGGCCTTGCCAAGGTCATCGAAGCGGCCTTCCAGAAATACGGGCTGCCGAACGGATACATTCTCGGCCAGGAAGGCTCCGGCGCATTCATAGCCGGCCTGACTTACGGCGAAGGCCAGCTCAACACCAAGAACGCAGGCGAGCATCCGCTGTACTGGCAGGGCCCGTCGCTCGGCATCGACTACGGTGGCCAGGGCACGCGCGTGATGATGCTGGTCTACGATCTGCCCTCCACGGATGCCATCTACGCCCGCTTCGGCGGCGTCAGCGGCCAGGCTTTCGTCCTCGCCGGATTCGGAATGACACTTCTCAAGAACAACAACGTTCTCATCGTGCCGATCCGCACCGGTGTCGGCGCCCGCCTCGGCCTGAACGTCGGCTACCTCAAGGTGACGCCGAGCCCGACCTGGAACCCCTTCTGAGGCAAGCGTGACGGCGCACCCCGGTTCACCGTCACCTTTCCGCCACTTGCCCAATCGGCGCCGTGCGCCTAATGATTGGCTTGACGCAAATCAACTTCCGGAAGCAGTGGCCCTGTCGTGATCGAATACGCTCTTTTGTTCGGACTGGGCTTTCTGACCGCGGCGTTTCTGGTCTTCCTGGTATCGCCCGCCGTCCACCGCCGCGTCGTCTGGTACACGGAAAACCGCATGCGGGCGACCATGCCGCTCAGTCCGCAGGAAGTCCGTGCGCAGAAGGACATGGTCCGCGCCCTCTATGCTGCAGAAAACGCCCGCACCGCGCAGGACCTGCTCCGCGAACGCGAAAAATCCCTCTCGCTACAGCTGAAGCATGATTCGGCAGCCCGCGACGCAGGCCAGTTCGCGTCCGAGATCGGTGGACTGCAGGCCCAGATCGCCGACATGAGCGTCGAGGCAGCGGATCTTCGCTCGCATCTGCGCAAGGACGAGAACTATATCAGCCAATTGAAGACCAGCCTTCACATCGCCGAGCAGGCAAGTGCCGCCAAGGAAGGCGAACTCGATGCGCTGCGGATCCGACTGAACAAGATCACCGAACAGGCCGATAACCTGAAGATCGATATCGCCGCGCGCGAGACCGAGGTGGAAAACCTCATGTTCAAATCAAACGCGCTTCGCACCGAACGTGACACGCTGCGCCAGGATGTGGATCTCGTCCAGAAGCGGGCGAAGGACGCGGAGAAGAAGCTGACGCACCAGGAACATATGGTCGTCCGCCTGGAAGATAAGACGCAACGCGATACGACAGCGCTTGCCGACCGCGACGCGCTCCTTGCCCGGAAACAACAGGAAATCGCCAAGTTGAAGGATCAGTTGAAGGCCGCCAACGGGGACCTGCGCAAGGCAAACCGCGCCCTGCGCAGCGCCGGATTGGCACCGGTTCTGTCCGAACCGGACGCGGAAAAGGCGCCGAAGGAAGCGAGCATTGCGGCGCCGCTCGATGCCGCTGCCGCCACCGCTCGACTGGCCGAAGAAGTCCGCTCCCGCAGCGCTGCGGTCTCCGAACGGCTGCTGAAGGCGAAGAACGATTCGTCGCAGGATGACGCGATCAGGGAAGACATAGCATCCGTTGCAGCCAACATGGTTGCCCTGACGGCGCTTCAGGAAGGCGCGTCGTCTCCGATCCGCGATCTTCTGCCTGAGGCAAGCGATCCGCAGGAAGGCGAGCGTATCGACCTAGCACAACGCGCGGCCACCGTACTCTCCGAACCCGGCTGATCAGATCCGCCCTGCGGCTGATGACATTGCGAACAACGCGATACCCGTTGCCGTCGCCACATTGAGGCTGTCCAACCCCTCGGACTGCGGAATTCGTGCGCTGCGGAAACGCGACAGGATCTCCTGCGGCAGCCCCTCTCCTTCCGTGCCAACGACAAGCGCCATGCGGCCGGACGGCGGTATCGACCGGATATCCGTCTCGCCACGCGGCGATAGCGTCCAGATCGCGAAATCCCGGGCTGCCAGCTGCGCCAGCAGCGCTTCGGCCGTGCCTCCCCGCTCGTAGGGAACGCTGAGCACCGAGCCCACGGAAACCCGCAGCGCCTTGCGATAGAGCGGATCGCACGAGGTCTCATCGAGAAAGACGCCATCGGCCCGAAACGCCGCGGCATTGCGGAACATCGAGCCCGCATTGTCGTGGTTGGAAATACCGGCACCTACCAGCACAAGCGCAGTCTCAGGCAGCCGGTCGATCAGCGAGGTCGCGGAGACCCGTCTCCGACCGAGCGCCAGGACACCGCGATGCATATGAAAGCCGACGATACGATCGAGAACCTCGGCTTCGGCAATGAAGACAGGCACGTCATCAGGCAACTGCGCCAGTATCTCCGAAACGCCGTCCGCGCGATTGCGCAGGAGAAGGATCTTCTCCGCGACAAAATCGCCGTCGTTGACGTGGGCGACCGCCAGCATGCGAAGAACGACCGTGCCCTCGGCGATAAACCGGCCCTGCCTTCCCGTCAGATCGCGCTCCTTGATATCGCGAAATTCGGCAATGCGGGGATCGTCGGCGTCATCGATCACTATCGGCGCGGCCGCCATCCTCTCAACCGCCGTTGATCGTTACATCGGCAACGATGCGTCCGGCTTTGATATCGAACACCAGCGCCTTCATCACGCCATCCGATGTCGACCCGAAGAACATGATCTGGCCGCCTGAAAGCGACGAGGACTGGATGATGAAACCGGCCGGGAGGTTTGCGGTGGCCGAGATCGGTCCATCCGCCGGTACGGCGCTGCTGGAGACCGCGACAGGCTCCTTCGCGGGAGCGCGCATCGTCTTGTAGACAACCGCGCCGAAGACCGCCATAAGGCTCACGAACATGATGACGCCCGAAACGATCTGCAGGCGGATCATCTTGCGGCGGACACTTTCCATCGCCGGATCGAGTGGCTTTTCTTCCTGTTCGTCTTCAGGCTGGATATTCGTCATCTTTTGGCGTTCCATTCTTGTAAAATAATTCGGAGAAGAAGCGTCTTGAGCGACCCCTTTAAACAAGCATCGGACATTATGAAAGTGCTGATGGCGGATGAGAACGCCACAGGCCGGCTCGACGCATGGCTGACGGCGCAACTGGGCGAGGAGTTCTCGCGCAGCCGGATCAAGGCACTGATCAAGGAAGGGCAGGTTTCGGCCAAGGGCGCCGTCGTCGCCGATCCGCAGAAGAAAGTCCGTCCGGGCGACGTCTTCGAGATCACCCTTCCCGCACCCGAAGACCCGACGCCGAAGGGCGAGGATATTCCGCTGGATGTTCTCTACGAGGATGACGACGTCATCGTTCTGTCGAAGCCGGCCGGAATGGTCGTGCATCCGGCGGCCGGAAACTGGACTGGCACACTGGTCAATGCGCTGATCCATCATTGCGGCGACAGCCTGTCAGGCATCGGCGGCGTGCGCCGGCCTGGCATCGTGCATCGCCTCGACAAGGATACGACCGGCATCATGGTGGTGGCGAAGAACGACATCGCTCACCGCCACCTGTCGGCACAGTTCGCCGACCACGGCCGCACCATGCCGCTCGAGCGCGCTTACCAGGCAATCGTCTGGGGCCGGCCACGCACCCTGACCGGCACGATCGACGCGCCGCTTGGCAGAGCCACTGGCGATCGTACGCGCCGCGCCGTCAAGCGTGCTGACAGCCAGGATGCCGATGAGGCGATCACACACTACGAAGTGCTGGAGCGCTTCCACGAGAACCCGGATGCGACGTCGCTGGCGTCGCTGGTGGAATGCCACCTTGAGACCGGCCGAACGCATCAGATCCGCGTCCACATGGCCCATATCGGCCATCCGCTTCTCGGCGACACTGTCTACGGCGCGCACTTCAAGACCAAGGCCAACCTTTTGCCGGAAGCCGGGAAGAAAGCCGTCAACGGCTTCGGCCGTCAGGCTCTGCATGCCTACATGCTCCAGTTCGAGCATCCACGAAGCGGCGAGATCATGCGCTTCGAATCCCCTCTTCCTGATGACATGGAAGCATTGGTCGAAGCTTTGCGCCTGCTTCCCGAGTAACGGCTTCGTGAAAGCGGTCCAAGTCTTGAACCGCTGTTCCGCCATACTTATCTGTACATTGACCTAGTGCGGGCTCGATCAGAGGCGCAATGTCCCGGTTTGCCTTTTTGACGCCTTAGCGCGTCGCATCGGGAGCCGGATTTTCCATAGGAGGGTGCATCATGGCCCGAAATAGTTTGCCGTCGATTACTGCCGGTGAAGCCGGTCTCAATCGTTACCTGGACGAAATCCGCAAGTTCCCGATGCTGGAACCCCAGGAAGAATACATGCTCGCCAAGCGCTACTCGGAGCATGGCGACCGCGAAGCAGCCCACAGGCTGGTAACAAGCCATCTGCGTCTCGTGGCGAAGATCGCCATGGGTTATCGCGGCTATGGCCTGCCGATCGGCGAAGTCGTTTCCGAGGGTAACGTCGGCCTCATGCAGGCCGTCAAGAAATTTGACCCCGAACGTGGTTTCCGTCTGGCGACCTACGCGATGTGGTGGATCAAGGCATCGATCCAGGAATACATCCTGCGTTCGTGGTCGCTCGTGAAAATGGGCACCACGGCCAATCAGAAACGCCTCTTCTTCAACCTGCGTCGGCTGAAAGGCCGTCTCCAGGCGATTGACGAAGGTGATCTGAGGCCGGAGCACGTCTCCGAGATCGCAACCAAGCTGAAGGTCTCCGAGGAGGAGGTCGTCTCGATGAACCGCCGCCTTTCCGGCGACGCCTCTCTGAATGCCCCGATCAAGGCGTCCGAAGGCGAGTCCGGGCAGTGGCAAGACTGGCTTGTAGACGATCACGACAGCCAGGAAGCGGTCCTGATCGAACAGGACGAACTCGACACACGCCGCCGCATGCTCACCAAGGCAATGAGCGTGCTGAACGACCGTGAGCGCCGCATCTTCGAAGCCCGCCGTTTGGCTGAAGATCCGGTGACGCTCGAAGACCTGTCGTCCGAGTTCGACATCAGCCGCGAACGCGTGCGCCAGATCGAGGTTCGTGCCTTCGAGAAGGTTCAGGACGCCGTCCGCAAAGAAGCGCTTGAACGCGCCAAGGCAGTTCGCGTCGTCGAAGCCACGGCATAGGAATTACTGCACTGGAAAAGCAAAAGGGCGGATCGAAAGATCCGCCCTTTTTATATTCACGATCCGAAGCCTTACTGGCTGGTCGAAACGTCGCCCGAAGCGGCCCATTCCTTAATTGCCGACGTAAACGCCTGGGCACCCGTCGTACCCTTCTGCATCGTGATCAGCGCACGGCGACCGTTTCGGTAGGTGATCGGAATGTCGATCCAGTCCCGGTTCTCGAGCAGATCCAGGTTCGCCTTGCGGGCATCCGGATAGTCGTTGAGGGCGATCATATGGAAGTCGTCGGTGATCTTCGCGGGCACCGCAATCAGCGGGTCGCCTCGATCCTGCTCGGTCCGCTTCATCGCGATGCGCTGAACGCTCTCGATCGCGCCGCCTTCGAAATTCGCCGGAAGCGAGAACACAACCTCGACGATATGGCTTGCCGGCAGCGACGGGTCGGAGTTCCGCTTGAAATTGACCTGCGCCGTCAGATTGCGCTCCGGAACAGTAACGGTTCCCTGCACGACGGCTTCCTGTTTGCCATCTGTACCGGCCTCATGGTTGACGGTCCAGGCAACAGAACCCTGGATCGCCGTCGGCGAACTCTGGCCGATGCGCTCCTCATACAGGAACATCTTCTCGCTTGAACCGACAGGCGCAGCCTGCTGCGCTTCCTGAGCCGTTGCTGCAGCAGCGGCAGGCGCCGTACCGGTGGCTGCGGGTGTCGTTGCGGTCGTGGGCGGCGTAGCATCCGAAGACGCGACATTCTGCGGCGCGACCGACTTGCCCTCGGCAGCCTGTGCGCTGGGGATAGCGGCAGCGCCATTGTCGACTTCGGTGCCGTCAGCGAGCAGGCGCTGCGTGAACTTGTTGCTAACGGAAGAACCGTCATTCAGCGACGCGACTTCCTTCTGGGCTTCAGCAGGCTTTGTCGCCCCAGCATCGGCCGTCTGCGGCGTGGGCGTAGACGTGTCAGACTGCGAGGTCGTCTGTGTTTCCGTCTTGGCTGTCTGCGACGGAGCCGCGCTTACCAACCCCTTGACCATTTCGGTCAGAGCGTCCTGATGCGTCCAGGCGGCATACGCTCCTCCAGCCACGACACCAAGCGCGATGAGCACGCTGATGATCGAGCCGATGCCAAAGCGGCGACGCTTCGGTTCCATCCGAAGATTGCGGCCCTGGAACTTCGAAGCGATGACACTGTCGATGTCGTTCTGCGCCGTACCGTCGTCATCTTCCGCAACGACGCCTCGATTGTTGTAGCCGCGAAGCTGTGTTGCTTCCTGCCAGGAGTCATCTGGGTTCTCAGGCTTCTGGCTTTGACCGCCGTGCACCTCGGAGAACAGATCGCCATCATCGAAATGCGCGGTAGCTGCCGGCTTCTGGTTGTTCTCGATCGGTGGAAGATCGTCGAACGCGGCGGCCTCCCACGAAAACGCTTCGTTACCGGTGGGCGCAGGCTGGGTGGCAGCCGCGTTGCCGAGCCCGGCGACGAGATCGTCAAAGGCGCGCGCGGCGTCGTTCGCTGGCGCGGTATGTGATGTATCGGAGAACTGCCGAAGCTCTTCGAGCGCCCAATCCGTTGGTTCCAACCTCGACGGCGGTTCCGGCACTTCTTCTGCATGCTCGGCCCAAACGGGATCGAAGTGTGCCGCGGCTTCAGCGTGAAGCGGCTCCTCGCGGCTATGCTGCACGAAAGCCTGGGGCTCCTTGTCGAACGCATAGACGGGCTCGACGAGACGGTTGCTGAGATCGAAATCCCGTGCCGGCTGCGATGCGGGCTCAACAGGCGCTTCCGCCGCCTCATACGGTTCGGCAGCAGGCGGAAGCTCTTCCGGAATATGCTCTTCGAAGGCGGCATGATGCTCAGGAGCGGCCTCACGCGTCTCCGCCGCAGGCTCGTAAGCCTCTAGCGGAGCTTCTTCCTCATGGGTTGCCTGCCAGGGCTCGAACGCTTCGACCTCTTCCGGAACCGAAACCGGCTCGGGCTGCTGCTCCTGCGATTGCCAGGCGGCATCGTGCTGGGCAATGGCAACGTCGCGCGCGGTTTCTTCCGGTTTTTCGTAGCGCGCATCGTCAGCGTGATGCGTCGGCTCTTCGTAGACAGGCTCCGCCGGATAAGCGGGCTCGCTCGAAACGACCGACTCTTCCGCCTCGACCGGCTGCGCGTAAACCGGCTCATGATGGACCGGCTCTTCGGCAGGGGCTTCCTCGACAGGCGCTTCCGGCTCTTGGACAGGCGCAGCGGCTACAACCACCGTTTCCGGTTCGTCCGCCTGCGGCTCCGGTTCGGCGACAACAGCCGGTTCCTCGGCGACGCCTTCGGCAGTCGCGACAAGGACCTCTTCTTCAGCGACGACATCGTCAGCCGGCAACGCCACGGCGTGCTCGGCTTCGACTTCGCGGATTGCGGCTTCAAGCTTTTCAAGCTGCCGTTGCAGCATTGCTTCCGGCGGACGCGGCTTCATGTTCTCGAGCTGCCGCTGCACGGCACCGCGCGCGCGCTCGTAGACCTTGACCCGCATCTCGGGCGTATTGTCGGTCAGGCCGTCAACCGCCCGCCGGATAACTGCGATAAAATCCGCCATACGTACTTTCTCTAGAAGTGCGGCTCAGCAAGCGAACCGCACAAGTAATGACACGAAACCTTAATCCTCAAAAGGATCGGTCACAAGTATGGTGTCATCTCGCTCAGGACTTGTAGACAGGAGAGCGACCGGCGCGCCGATAAGCTCTTCGACCTGACGAACGTACTTGATCGCCTGAGCCGGCAGATCAGCCCAGCTACGGGCGCCAACGGTCGATTCTTTCCAACCTTCGAGCGTAATGTAAACCGGCTCGACACGAGCCTGAGCAGCCTGGCTAGCCGGGAGGTAATCGATCTCCTTGCCGTCGAGCTTGTAGGCAACGCAGATCTTCAGTTCATCGAGACCGTCGAGAACGTCGAGCTTGGTCAGCGCGATGCCGGTGATGCCGGATGTCTTCACCGTCTGGCGGACCAGAACAGAATCGAACCAGCCGCAACGGCGCGGACGACCGGTGTTGACGCCGACTTCGCGGCCGACGGTCGAAAGATGCTTGCCGACCTCGTCGTCCAGCTCGCACGGGAACGGACCTTCGCCCACACGCGTCGTGTAAGCCTTGGTGATGCCGAGAACATAACCGATCGCAGTCGGGCCGAGACCCGAACCGGCGGCGGCCTGACCGGCAACCGTGTTCGACGACGTGACGAAGGGATAGGTGCCGTGGTCGTTGTCGAGCAGCGCGCCCTGCGCACCTTCGAACAGGATGCGGGCGCCGGCCTTGCGCTGATCGTCGAGGATACGCCAGACCTGATCGACATAAGGCAGAACCTGATCGGCGACCTCGTTCAGTTCCTGCTCGAGCGATTCCACCGAAATTTCCGGCAGGCCGAGGCCGCGACGAAGCGCATTGTGGTGCGTCAGAAGACGGTCGATCTTGGCCGGCAGCGCTTCCTTGTCGGCGAGGTCGATGGCGCGGATCGCGCGGCGGCCGACCTTGTCTTCATAGGCAGGGCCGATGCCGCGGCGGGTGGTGCCGATCTTCGTGCCGCTGTTGGAGGCAGCGTCTTCACGGAAGCCATCGAGGTCGCGGTGCAGCGACAGGATCAGCGGCGCGTTGTCGGCGATGCGCAGCACTTCGGGCGTTACGTTGACACCCTGAGCGCGCAGCTTCGCGACTTCAGCGACGAAATGGTGGGGATCGACGACAACACCGTTGCCGATGACGCTGAGCTTGCCGCGCACGAGGCCAGACGGCAGCAGGGCCAGCTTGTAGCTGACACCATCGATGACGAGCGTATGACCGGCATTGTGGCCGCCCTGATAGCGGACAATCACATCCGCACGTTCGGAAAGCCAATCGACAATCTTGCCCTTGCCTTCGTCACCCCATTGCGAACCGACCACGACTACGTTCGTCATTCACGTCTTCCTGTTAACAGCGGATGGAACCGCATCTGCATAAACCCGCGCATCTATAAAACTTTGTTTTTGGGAAAGCGACCCTGTATTGACAGCCGAATGGGCTTTTTACGTGACAAATCAGGCCGGCACACGCTAGTTCGCGGCTAGCGTTGAACTTCGAGGCAGTATTCGCCTCCCATTTGGAAGAATCGGCGATGCAGCTTGCCGCCTATATATGTCTCATCGTGGCCGCGCTCTGCTGGGGCGGAAACGCTGTGGCCGGCAAACTCGCCCTCGGTCATGTCAGCCCGATGATGCTGACTTTTCTGCGCTGGTTTCTCGCCACGGCCCTGATCGCCGCGATATCGATGCCGCAGCTGAAGCGCGACTGGCCCGTCGTCAGGCGGAACCTGCCGCTCCTCTTCTTCTATGGCATCGTCGGCTATACGCTGTTCAATGCCATGCTTTACTCGGCGGTGAAGTACACGACCGTTATCAACGTCGCGATTGAGCAAGCCGGCATTCCGATGCTGATCTTTCTCTTGAACTTCATGTTCTTCCGCACCGCCGTATCCCTCGCCCAGATCACCGGCTTCGCCATGACCCTCGTCGGTGTTGCCCTGACGGCGTCGCATGGCGACCTTGCAAGCCTTCTTCAGCTCGGCCTCAACAGGGGCGACGGACTGATGCTGATTGCGGTCGTGGCCTATGCCATCTACACGATCTTCCTGCGCTGGAAGCCGCCGCTCGACTGGCGCACGCTGATGGCGGTCCCAGCGCTTGGCGCAGCCTTGAGCGCGGTTCCGCTGCTGTTGTGGGAGGGCATGCAAGGCAGCGTGCAGGTGCCTGACGCACGCGGTTGGGTCATTGCCTTCTATACCGCGATATTCGCGTCCCTGCTGGCGCAGGTGTTTTACATCAGGGGCGTCGAGACAATCGGCGCCAATCGCGCCGGTCTGTTCATCAATCTGGTGCCGGTTTTCGGAACCCTGCTCTCGGTCGTGCTTCTCGGCGAACAGCTGCAGCTCTTTCATGTGATCGCGCTTGTTCTGACCCTCGGCGGAATTGCAATCGCCGAAAAGGGTCGTCCCAAGAGCTCCGCACCGACAGCGCCCGCCTCAGCCATGGATTGAGATCGGAAAGAACCGCCTACAGCATCAGGCCTTCCGAAAATCGGAATCGATTTTCGGAAGGCCTGATGCGTAGATTCAATAAGATAGAGCGTCCTTTGTACGCCCTTAAGGACGCACAAAGGACGCTCTAGCCGAGTTCCAGCGTCGTCACGCCGAACACGTTCTTCAGCGGCACTTCAGGCGCTTTCCCGCGATACATTCTGGCGGTTTCGAAGACGGGCTCAAGACCCATGCCCTGCGCAAGCGCGACGGCATCCTTATTGTCAGCAGGAATGTCGATGAAAACACGGGCGCCGGCGGCTTCTTTTGCCAGCACAGCCAGCACGGAAGCGGCCGCATCGGCATCGCTCGCGAAGAGCGGCCCGATCTTGTAGCCTTCATAACATCTTCGGATCGTTCCGTAGCCACGGATCTTCCCGCTCTTGCGGACAATAGCCGTTCGGCGGCTCTTGCGGCTCGTGCACCACGACGAGATAAAGTCGGGCCGCGGCACGGTGAAGATTCCGGCATCATAGCGCAGCAAGCCGTCGAGCTTGTCCGACACGATACTGGCCGTCAGCGTCGAAGCGGGGACGGACGAAATCACGCCGCCGTATCGAACGGTCTTGTAAGCTTCCTCGAAACCGGCCTTGCGGTAGTTTTCCTGCTGCGCGACGACACCGTCGAGCCCGATGCTGCGCCCTTCGGCAGAGGCGATGCCGGCATCCCAGATCGCCTTTCCATAGCCTTTGCCACGGAAATCGGGGTGGACCATGTAGAGGCCGACGAAAGCGAAGACATCGCCATATTTGACAACCGAAATCGATCCGACAGGGACTTCGCCCAATGCGCCGACAAAGAAGCCGGAGGGATCTGCCGCATGGAATGCAAGTGAATCGTCAAGCCCGGGGTTCCACCCCTCCTGGCGTGCCCACTCCAGCACCAGCTCCAACTCACCGGGTCGCATCGGGCGAACGGCAAACTCCGAATTCATGCAAACGTCCCAATCAGATCAACTGCACGCGCGCAGGCGGCATTCAACGACAATATAAGGGTTCAGCGGCCGCAAAGCGTAACCGATAACGACATTCATGTTCATGGCTGACGCGATCTACATCGATCGTCATGAAGCGCGACACGAAATTCTTCACGCCGAAAGCATCATGGAACAACGAATCTCTAATCTCAAGGCAATTACTTAAGAGAAAGTGAAGCCTGCGACAGCTTGTCGACTCTGCTCTTCGCATCCTCGCGGAGAGGTAGTTGTTCTCCAATGTCCGTTGCCGTCCCCACTCGCTCAGGCTGATTTAGGATCAGGGCCCATTTCGCCCTGGAGATAAATCATGCTTATCGGTTTTGGTCTCGCTGCTGACAGCGCTCTTTGCCCTCATAGCCTACACCCCACTTCAATCGCGGCCTTCGGCGACAGCCTCACGGAAGGCGCTGGAGCTTCCGCGCCATCTCACAGCTTTCCGGCGCTTGCGGCCAACCTGTTTGACCCTCCCCGCACGCTGATCAACCGGGGCATCGGCGGCCAGACCTCGACGCAGATTGCCGCGCGACAGGGCGGACGTGAGTTGCTGATCGCAATCAAGGAAAACAATCCGAAGAACCTCTTCCCACGCACCCGCGACTGGATGCAGTCCTTTGAAACCGGCACCGTCAACGGGCTCACACATGAACTCGTCAATACCGGAAGCGACGAAACGGGCCTGCCTTACGGCGACGTCAGGATACACGGCACTGCCGATGCCGCTTTCACAGACTTCGGTCGACAGATTTACGGCGCCATCGCGACCAATCACGCCGCCGCTTCCGGCTCCGCCTGGACGGTATCCGGCGACATTCAGAAAATCGCGGGTACCACGGCGGGGATATCAAGCCTTCGTCTCACGCTCATCCAGGCCGACGATCTCGGTGGCTACCTCAACGAGATCGCAACGGTCGCATTTGGACTCGATGGCGCGCGCCATTCGGTATCCGCGACCGGAGTGGCAATCCATCCCTACATCAGGTCGACACATCTTCTCGACGTCATCCCCGGGAGCGCCGTCGATATCACCATCCGTGTGTTTCCCGGCCAGTTCGAGGCCGGCTCTGCGGCAACCGAACTGGTGCTGACACCCGGCACGGGTGAAATTCCGGCCTATCGCCCCGAGGCCGTGGTCATCAGTCGTTTCGACGAAGGCATGGCCGGCTGGGCTTCCCGCAATCAGGGCGGCCACACGGGGCCTCTCTTCCTACAAGCTGGCAAGCTTATCGCCGCCAACGACGATGGCGGCGCATTGCGCGGATGCGAGCTCGAGATAGCGCCAGTCCCTGAGGGCAAGACAATCCGCGTGGCGTTCGATCTCGAATTCGTCTCCGGCGCCGGCCAGATCCAGATCGGCGGGTTGCAGGCTGCCGGCGGCAGCTGGGCGACAACGACCCGGGAGGGCGACCCGACGTGGCCAATTTCCACCGCCGGTCATCACGAGCTGATCTTTACCAGCGGCAATGCAGCCTTCGGCAACATCAACTGCGCCGCCATTGCCTTTCTTGCCAGCGGCAGCCTTCTCAGCTGGTCGCTCGACAATGTTCTGGTGTCATCAGGCGACGACGATCCTCAGGTCGCGATCGCCTATGCCTCTATCGATGCCCTGAACGGCACGAGCAGCATTGCGGGCACGATCATGGAAACATCGGGCGTGATCACCAAGGGAAGCAACGGCCATCTCTATTTCACCCGCACCGGCGAAGGCGGGGCAATCTCCGTGGCCTATGGCACGGCATTCAAACCTGAAGACGCCATGGCGCTTCGCCATGATGTGCAATGGATATGGGCTGGTCGCAACAACGCAACCGACCGGGAGACTGTTCTCTCTGATATTGCCGCGATGGCCCCTGCTGTCGCGGGCAATCGCTTCCTCGTCGGTTCGGTGCTGCCTTCCGCGGCCGATGGGGCCGAGATTAGGCAGGCGATTGCCGATCTCAACGCCGATCTCGCCGTTCGATACGGCGCGCGCTACGTCGACCTGCATGCCGCGCTCGTCGCGGCTGCAAGTATCACAACCGGCGATCAAGCGGACATCGCGGCAGGGCTGGTTCCGCGCTCGCTCCGGTCTGACGACTTACATTTGAACGATACGGGCTATGCCGTGGTTGCCGCAGCGTGGGTCGATGCGACCCTGGCTATGCGCTGGTGAAGCGGCCTCGCTCTCGAACAAACCGCGCAGGGTTGCCGACATGAACAGTCCAGGCCGGAAGGTCCTTGAAGGCAACCGCACGCGCACCGAGAACGGCACCGTCCTCGATGACGACGCCCGGACCGACAAAGGCATCAGCCGCCACCCAGGCATCGGCGCCGATGACGATCGGGCGAGCCTGGAGCTGAAAGGCCGGGTCGTCGATGTCGTGCGTGCCCGTGCAGAGATGCGCGCCTTGAGAGACGATCGCATTGCGGCCGATCTGGATCCGCGCCATCGCGTAGCAGATGACGCGCTGGCCGATCAGCGCATTATCGCCCATGAAAAGATTTGGCGGATACCAGATCATCGCCGATCCATGCACCCGGGCATTGGCGCCCAATTGCGCGCCGAAAAGCCGGAGCAGACAGGCCCGCCATCGGTGCATCGGCGCGGGCGTATAACGCCCGAGCAGCGCCCAGACTAACATCCATAGTGCCCTCAGGAGACGATGACGAAGCGTGAAGCTCGGACCGCCAAACCGCGAGCGATGGTGTTGCGCATTCAGGATTCCAAGGCTTGCCTGATCCATCTCGATCATAGCGCGTGCGCCTCCCGCGCATCGGTGGAAAGCGACTGATGACTTCGCGTCAGGAGCGACAAGACAACGACGGCGAACATCTGACAACAGAACAGCGGCAGGACGGCTCCCACCGGCCCCCTCAGCAATATCGGCAGCGACGACGCGATGACGAACTGCGTGACCGGCTGGCCCGCAAACAGCCCGACATTGGTCTTCATGCCCCTTTGCAGGAGAGCCGCGACAACGATCCCGCCGAAGACAACGCCCACGAAGCCAAAGTCCATGAAGAGATCACAGCCGAGAAAGAAGGAGAGGTTCGGTGTGCCGTACATTCCGGCGGCAAACAGCTCATTGCCGATATCGAGCCCTCCGACGATCGGCTTTCCCGGCCAGAGAGCACGCGGCACAAAGAACAGAATGACCGCGACGGACTTCGCACCCCACATGTGCTCATGCGTCTGCATGAACCGCACGGCATGAACGGCCATGTCGAAGACATCGACCGCGGGAACATCGAAGAAGTTGCCGGCAAACGATATCTCGGAGATGCCTGCCGCCCCCTCAAGCCCCAATCGGGTCGTGACGCTGAGAACGGGGAAGAGCACTGTCAGAGCGATCACGGCAACTGCGTAAAATTTCCACGCGGAGATCCGGCCTCCGACTAGCGCCAGCAGCACCGGCCCCCATACGGCAAGCAGCATGAAGCGCGGTGAATTGAACGGATTTCGGGAGATCGAAAGCAGGCAGATGACGAGGACAAATACGCCGAGCGGCGCAAGCCTTGACGGAAAGGCGCGCAGGTGAATGGAGACCAGGCAGGTCGTTATCGATTGCACGCCGAGAAACAGCATGCTTGCGATGAAAGCCTCGGCGGGGTCCTGTTCAAGGCGCGACGACAGCAGCCGCTCAAACCCACCTTCCGAAACCACGAACAGGCCAAAGGCAGCCACATTCAAGAACAGGAGGGTTGTCAGAAACGGCAGTCCTGCTTTTGCCACCGGACTTGCGTCTCGCTCCATCCTGACAGCCAGGAATGGCACACAGAAGAGAAGGACGATCAACATCGCCTCGACGTATTCGTAGGGTTCGTAGGCGTAAAAGGTGATGGCGGTCGTGCCGCCAATCATTTCGCCATGCATTCGCTGCAGCGGTGAAAGAACGAAGAATACGAACAGGCAGAACCAGAAGACATCGCCGATCTGAAACACCGGCGAGCGCATGCGGATCATGCCGGTCAGCACCAAAAGAAGCATCGGTAGGGTGAGCAGCACAACGAACAGACTGTCGGCGAACGGCAGGTTGAGGAGATAAAGCAGAAGCACCGCGCAAAGCCGTGTCATGCTGCCACCCTCGTCCGGGAAGACGGAAGCTTGCGCCTGAACGTCATCGACAAAAGCAGAAAAACCACGACAATATGGGTAAGTACCTCAGACACGGCGAGCCCGGGAAGATGAAACAGGGTGCCGAACAACGCCGTCGCGCCGAGACCGACGACCATCGCCGCATTCGCCGCGAGTGCAACGGCCCGGTAATCGCCTCGCGCCTGAGTGGCCTGCACCACCGTTTGCGACAGCGACCCCGATAAGATCCCGATCGAAAAGAGCGCCAGCACATGGCAGGCCTGTGCAGGTGCCCCACCCAACAGGATCATCCCGAATACACCTGCAATCAGCAGTCCGGAGCTTAGGCCAACTGCCAGCATGGTCGCCGTGCGCTGCGTCCTGAATGCCGTTGCGACAGGCGTCTCGCTGTACCTGACATCGACAACCAGCTGCGCGAAACTGGCACGTCGGCAGAATTCGAGCACCTGCGACACTGCCACGGCAACCTGCCGACCATACAGGAACAAGCCCGTCACAGCAGGCCCCAGCACCAGGGCGCAGATGACGATCTGGAACCGGAACGAAACCTGCCCGGGCAGCATGGAAAGCAGAACCGCAACGCCCTCACGCATGATGCTCTTCGAGCGCTCTCTATCTCCAAGCGGAGCCAAGGGGAAAAGCCCGACGCGATGTAACGCCATCATCTGCGCGGCGACACTCACGGCATAGCCAAACGATGCCGCGAACCCGAGGAGCAACCCATTCGATTGGCTGACAAACGCTTCCGAAAGAACGAGGCCGACTGCGGACGCGAGATAGGCAGGCATCGCGGTCAGCCCGCTCATGCCGCTAAGCTTGATACCATCCAGTATGCCGGTCGCATTGAAGGACCAGACCGCGAGGGCGGGCGCTGCGCCCAGTAGGTACCATCGCGAGAAGACGTCTCCCCAACTCCAGGCATAGACGGCGCAGACGGTCGCAACGGCAACCGCCGCGCACAGCCTGACACCACAGGCAGACCAATAGGACCGCCGAACCTCATCCCGCAGCTCGCCTTCACCTGCCAACGAAATGCGCCGCGCAAGCACGATCCTCGTTCCCCAGTCGACAACCATCAGTGCCAGAATGAGAAACGAGAAATGCGCGCCGAAATCCGCCAGCAGGTCGAGCGAGTTTCGCGCGACGAGCCAGCTCTGCGCCGCAAAGATCGATCCCTGCCCGAGAACGAAGCTTGCGATGAGCAGACCCGCGTTCACGGACGCCGAGAACGAGTAACTCCTCCGCGCTGCATCCGAGCGCTGAAAGCTGGCTGTCATGCAGCATCCCGCATCAGTTGCCGCTCGATCCAGTCATAGGTCTTTTCAAGCCCTGCCCTGAGGCCCGCCGAGGGCCGCCAGCCGATCTTTTCCTCGATCAGCCTGTTATCCGAATTGCGTCCGCGCACGCCGGTCGGCCCGGGAATATGGCGCTTGTGCAGCCGCTTGCCGGCAATGTCGCAGACCATGTCGACAAGCTGGTTGATGCTGACCATCTCGTCCGAGCCGATGTTCAGCGGTCCCTCGAAATCCGAGCGCATGAAGCGGATCGACCCTTCGATGCATTCGTCGATGTAGAGGAACGACCGCGTCTGCAGGCCATCGCCCCAGATCTCGATCTCACCGCCATCGCGCGCTGCAGCCACCTTTCTGCAGATGGCGGCTGGCGCCTTCTCCTTGCCGCCGTCCCAGGTGCCGAGCGGGCCGAAGACGTTGTGGTAACGCGCAATGCGGCTGTGCATTCCGTAATTCCGGCCATAGGCCAGAAACAGACGCTCGGAGAACAGCTTCTCCCAGCCGTACTCGCTGTCGGGCGCTGCCGGATAGGCCGAAGCCTCCGCACAATCAGGATTGTCAGGGTCATCTTGGTTGTAGGCAGGATAGATGCAGGCGGATGAAGAGTAGAAAACACGCCCGACACGGTGCCGCAGACATGCACTCGCGATGTTGAGATTGATGATCGCCGAATTGTACATGATGTCGGCATCATGGTTGCCGGTGAAGATGTACCCGGCGCCACCCATGTCGGCGGCAAGCTGGTAAACCTCGTCGAATCGCCGATCGATGATACGCTCTGAGATCGCCTGCTGCCTCAAATCGCCGAGGATAAATTCGTCGGCGTGTGTTTGCTCGTAGGCGGGATATTTGAGATCGATGCCGCGAACCCAGAACCCTTGATCTTTCAGATGTCGAACAAGATGGCTGCCGATGAACCCTCCGGCACCACAAACAAGCGCAGTCTTCATCGCAAAACGCCCCCCAGCGCTAGATAGCCCTTAGTTCCTTCCAAGCGAGATTGTCGAAAATACCCTCGAAGCGATCCGTGATCCGGTCGATCGAGAAGGCCCTCTCCGCATAGGCCAGACCGTTGGCGCCGAGCGCCGCGCGCAGACCCGCATCCTCGGCAAGCCTCTGCATGTTGCTGATGAACGCGGTCTCGTTACCCGGGTCGACGACCAAGCCCGCCTTCTCACGCTCGATAATACGACGCGCCAGATTGCCGTTCGGTATGGATCCGAGCACCGGGCGCGCACTGCAGAAATAGGTCAGCACCTTTGATGGCACGGAGAACACACCGGCCTCCTCCTCGATCATGGCGATCAGAATATCCGCATTCGAGAGAACACCCGGAAGCTCCGCGAACGGGACCCACGGATGGACCCGCAAATTTGGAGCGCACTCGGCTGCTGCATGCTGCAAGGTCGAAGCCGCCGTTCCCTCGGAGAAGATATCGAGCGTGATCGGCAGCGCCTTCGCAACGGCAAGGAGCAGGCCGGGATTGTGCTTGTAGCCAAGCGTGCCGGCGTAAACCGCCCCCACTTCACCTGCCCCACGCTTTGGCTCTTTACCGGTCGTACGCAGATTCATTTCAGCCAGCGGCGCCCAATTTTCGACCACCGATATCGGCGGTGAAACGCCTCGCGCGGCCAGCATCGGCACGAAATCTTCCGAAATGGCGATCACATGATCGCTCTCCCGCAACAGCCCGTATTCCAGCCGACGATAGCGCTTCGCGACTGCCTCCCCGATCAATGGAAGCTTCTTCGGCAGAAGCCGGGTGATTGCCTCGCTGTAGATATCCTGAAGCCAGAAGATGAAATGCGCGCCGGCGCTGTGTGCCGCCTTGTGTATCACCGCCTGCGTATCCAGAGGCGCATTCGAAGACACCACGATATCGGGCCTGAAGCGTCGGATCTCTTCGGCCACCAGCCGACCGAACTCTATTTCCTGCGATCGCCGCTTGAAGAAGCTGTCTTTTCGAAAAGGCTGATCTAGCGAGAGGCCGACGATCTCGATTTTGTCAGCAGGGTTCTCGCCTGGCTTCAGATCGCCTTTCGGCGTTTGGAAGCTGGCTGAATGAACATGCCTGAGATGGTACCCTCGTTTTGCGAGGGACCGGGAAAGCTGAACCTGAAACGGATGTCCTGAATAGTCATGAACAAGTATGCGCTTCGCCACGGCCATGCGAACTCTCGCGAAAACAAGTAAAACGGATCCTTTGAAATTCCTCAGACAATAAACCGAGCGCTTCCAGCTGGCCGCAACAGCTAGATCGATGGTTGTATTTATGAATTGACTAAACCATTACACAAACAACCTGTTTGTCAATACTTGCGCGAAAGTTGCAGAAAAGATTGCGTACTGCGAGCGTTTTTCCGTCGCCACATCCCGCAGCGGCTATCGCGCAAGGAAGCCGAACAGCTTGCGCCGGTCCTGACCGTTCAGGATGGCGACGACCGCCGCACCGTCCCGAACATTCTCCTTGAGCGCGGCGACGGCCCGGCGTGCCGCACTCTGGGGCGTGCTGGCCCAACGAACGACGAACAGAACGGCATCGCTCAGCCGCGCGAGGTAAAGCGCATCAACAGCCGACTCGACCGGCGGCGTGTCGATCACGATATAGTCGAAATGCCGACGCGCGCGACCAAGCAGCGTCCGGATGGTCGGTCCCATCAGCAGGTCATCGGTCGGAAATTCGGCCGGCCGCGCGCCGATGATGACCGAGAGGTTCGTCGACTGATCGGTCAGGACCATGTTGGCGAGCCCCGGATCCGGCTCGCCGCGCAGAAGATCGATGAAAGCAGACGTTGGCTCGCGGTCCACGTGCTTGTGGATGCTTGGCTTGCGCAGATCGCAGTCGATCAACAGGGTTCGCTTTCCGGCCAGCGCATAGGTGCGCGCCACCGAAGTGGCGAGCGTCGACTTGCCGTCGCCGTGCTGCGCGGACGACACCATCAGCACCATGCATTCCTGCTGCCGATCGTCCCGGAAGGTCAACGCTCCCGTCCGCGTCTGCTCGATCGACACGCGAATTCGCCGAATGGATTCGGAAAACACCGATAGCGGAGAGGCAATGATGATGTCGGAGAGACCCCGCCCATGCGGTCGCTCGAGCTCGCTTCCCTGCTCGTGCGGAACGACGGAAGCCAGCGGCAGGCCGAGAACCGCATTCACCTGGTCATCGGCCGTGAAGCCGCCGATCACGAACTCCCGCAGCAGGCCCGCCCCGATGCCGGCAGCAAGCGCCACCAATGCCATGACCGCAAGAATGAGCGGCACCTTCGGGTAGGAAGGCTCGATCGGCAGAAGTGCCGGCGAAACGACCCGGCTGTCGGCGAGCTGAAGGCTCACCTGCGTTTCGAAATCCTGCAATCGCGTCAGCAGCGTCTGATACTGGTTTCTGGCGATCTCGGCAGATTGCTGAAGGCTGTAGAATTGCGTAACGACATCAGGCGCAACGCGCGGCCCGGCGTCATCGATGGCGACACCGGTCAATCTCAGCACGGCGCCGGCGTCCGCCGATGCGCCAACGAGACCGCCGTGGGCCGCGGAAAAGGCCTCCAGCTTCGTTTCATATTCGGAGAGCAGCTCGCGCGCCTCCGTTACCCGATGCTGCAGGCTGTTGCGTGCCGTAATCGTGCCGGCGACCTTCGCCTCGACCTGCTTCTTCATGTAAACGTCGGTGACCAGATTGGCGAGCTTCGCCGCCTTGGCCGGGTCCGCGGAGGTAACGGAAACGCCGATGAGATAGGTCAATCCTTCGCGTCTGACTCTCACTGCTTCCCGGAAGGCATCAAGAACCCTGCCTTCGATATGAGACCCGTCTTCCGCAACGCTCTGGCTGGCGCCCAGCCAGCGCAACAACCGCCCGCTGAGATGGGTATCAGGTTGAAATTCCGCATCTCCGACGAGCCCGCCCTCGCGAACGGCTTCGAGCAGAACCGCATCGGACTGGACGATGCGAACCTCGCCCTCGACGCGCGAATTGTCGGTAACCCCACTCGCAGCATCGGCATCCGGATCAAGCAGGTTCTTCGAGCTTGTATCGACGAGCAGAAGCGCCTGCGCGCTATATTGAGGCGTCAATGAGAAGGTAATGGCGACGGCGCTCAAGAATATCACGGCGGCAGTAACAAGAATTGCGCGTGTCTGGCGGCGTATTATGCCGGGCAGCATTCGAAGGTCGGCAATTTCGTTCATACGATGCAAACCCGCCAGCGAAACCCATGGTCACGCCGACAAGTAAATACCATAAATGATTGAAATAACAACCACCGATACACTACAGGGAGAAATTCCCTCAACGACACCGTTTCGGCAGACAATGGCCAGCCTCGCTGCCGAGACTGGCCATTCTTGTCGCTAGAGATATGCCTGGAAAAGATTGCGAACCGCGTCCACTTCATTCGGGCGGATTTCATGCCCGCCCGCGTGCCAATCCGTCACGACAGCAGCTTTCTGCGCCTCGAAGTAATCGGCAAGAGCCTCGGTCACGGCCTTTGGGCTGATCGGATCACGCTCGCCGGCGGTGATCAGTATCTTCCGACCGGCAAGCGCCTCGTTTGCCCTCGGCTTGAACGGAATAAGCGGATGCAGAAGCGCGGATACGTCGAACAATCCCTTTTCGATCAGCACGTTGGCAAGAATGTTTGCGCCATTCGAGAATCCGAGGCCGAGAATGGCGGATGCATCATGCTCGCGGGCAAGGTTTGTCACATAGTCCGAGAGCTTCTCCGTCGCGCGCGCCAGATCCGCCATGTCGTAGACGCCCTCGCCGGTACGCTTGAAGAAGCGGGCGGCACCAAACTCGGAGACGTCCCCACGCGGCGAAACGATCGTCGCATCGGGCAGCAGTTGCCGCCCAAAATCGAAGAACTGATTTTCGTCGCCACCGGTGCCGTGCAGGGTGAAAAGTATAGGTTTTCCGCGTGCACCGGCATGCAGCCGGTGCACATAACTATTGGCGTTCATATTTTCTCTCCTTAGCCTTCGAGCGGCTGCAGATGTTGTTCGATCAGACCCCGCAGGTGCTGGTGCTGCTGCGGCAGCTTCAGGGCTTCGCCGAGATGCGCCGTATCCTCGTCGCGATCGAAACCGGGTTCGTTGGTGGCGATTTCGAACAGCACACCGCCCGGCGTGCGGAAGTAGATCGCCCAGAAGTAGTCACGGTCGATAACAGGCGTAACCTGATAGCCGGTATCCATGAGCGCCTTGCGCACCTCGAGCTGCTTCTCGCGGTTTTCAACCGCGAAGGCGACGTGGTGGACAGAGCCCGCGCCCGGAAGCGCACGCGAGATGTTCGGCATCGTTTCAAGGTCGACCAGATGCGCGCCGTTGCCGCCAGGGATCGTCAGGCGCTTGACGCCGTCGCGCTCTTCCTGGAGCTCGTAGCCCATGAACTTCAGCAGCTCACTGGTTGCACCATCGTCGCGCAACCGCATCGCAACCGAATGGAAGCCACGGATTGCGTGATCCTCGCTGATCCCGCCATGGGTCCACGGCAGGCGCGTATCGTCCTTGACCTCGACCAGCGCAAAGCCGTCACCATCGGGACCGGCGAAATTGAGCCGCTTTTCACCGAAGCTTTCCTCGGTCTTCAAGCCGCCAACGTTCAGCTTGGAGAGACGGTCGCTCCAGTAGCCGATCGAGCCCTGCGGGACGGAATAAACGGTCGTACCGACCTCGCCGGTGCCCGGACGACCTTGCGCCATCTTCGGGAACGGGAAGTACGTCATGATCGTGCCGGGGGCGCCGGTCTCGTCGCCGTAGTAGAGGTGGTAGACGTCAGGCGCATCGAAGTTCACGGTCTTCTTGACGCGGCGCAGACCAAGCGTGTTCGTGAAGAACTGGTTGTTGGTCCGGGCGTCTTCCGCCATCGACGTAACGTGATGCAAGCCTTTGATTTGATCTAACATTTGAGACCCCTTTCTGGCCCGCCGTGCGGGCTTTCGATGGGTGATAGATGGCCCTTAAACCTGCCGGGGCATAGCCCTACCAGTCGGAACGCATTGTCTCCTATTTGTGAACGATGAAAAGACTTCGTTCAGAATGAACTACACTGCTTCCGGATTTGCCGGCAGCGTCCAGTCGATCGGCGTACGGCCATGCGCTTCGAGAAATGCGTTGGCCTTGGAAAAGTGCCGGCTGCCGAAGAAGCCGTTGTGGGCGGAGAGCGGCGAAGGGTGGACGCTCTTCAGCACCAGATGCCGCGATGTATCGACGAATGCGGCCTTCCGCTGCGCATAAGAGCCCCAGAGCATGAACACGACAGAATCGCAATCGTCGTTGACCTTGCGGATGACCGCATCCGTGAACTTTTCCCAGCCCTGCCCCTGGTGCGAGGCAGCTCTTGATTCCTCGACTGTCAGAACGCTGTTGAGCAGGAGTACGCCCTGCCGTGCCCAGTGCTCCAGAAAGCCGTGTTTCGCTGGCGCAATGCCAAGATCTGTCTGCAGTTCCTTGTAGATGTTGACGAGAGATGGCGGGATCCGAACGCCGGGACGCACGCTGAAGCAAAGCCCATGTGCCTGCCCGAAGCCGTGGTAGGGGTCTTGCCCGAGGATCACGACCTTGACGTCGGCCAGCGGCGTCAGATCCAGCGCCCGAAAATACTCCGAGCCCTTCGGGAATATCCGTTTCCCGTCCTCGCGCTGCGTCAGCAGGAAAGCCTTCAGCTGCAGCATGTAGGAGCTGTCGAATTCGGTGGCGAGCGCCGCTTTCCAGCTTTCCTCGAGCGCGATCGTCTGTTCAGCCATGAAATGCCTCCGCCGCTGCAAAACGCTTTCGACTTGCCTCGAAAACGGAATTCGCAGACATTTTATTCGTCGTCAGTCGTCAAAATTTACGAACTATACGTAGTTTGTTTCGAAAAGACCGGTAAATTCAACCGCATCCGAGGGCTTATTCAATATGAAATTCGGCACGAGCGGGCTTCGCGGCCTGTCTGAGGACCTCAAAGGGCGCGCGTCGGCACTCTACGCGACGGCCTTCGGTCGGCATTTGCTGGATAGCGGTCTGGCCCGGCCTGGCGATGCCATCCTCATAGCCCGCGACTTCCGCGACTCGAGCCCCGAGATTTCAGCCAACTGCGTGGACGCACTGACCAGCCTCGGTTTCAAGGTTGCCGACTGCGGCACACTGCCGACACCCGCGCTCGCTCTCTACGGCCTTCAGGAGAAGGCAGCCAGCATCATGGTGACAGGCTCGCACATTCCGGCCGACCGCAATGGCATCAAGTTCTACCGACCGGACGGAGAAATCGACAAGGGTGACGAGGCAGCCATCACAGCGGCGGCGGCAGTGCTGGATGAAGGCGGCTTCAGTTTCGTCCCCAGCCATGCAGCACCCGAGAACCGTGTGTCCGAATGCCTTTCCCTGTTTGCAAAGAGAAATACGGCTCTTCTCGAGCCAGACGCCCTGCGCGGGCTGAAAGTCGGCGTCTATCAGCACAGCACCGTGGCGCGCGATCTTCTCGTCGAGATTCTGCAAGGATTTGGAGCAACGGTCGTCGCGTTCGGCCGCTCGCACTCCTTCATCCCGGTGGATACGGAAGCCGTCTCGCAGGACACGATTGCCATCCTCAAGGTTGCGGCGCGGGAGCATGGGCTTGATGCGATCGTCTCGGCTGACGGTGACGGCGATCGCCCGCTTGTCAGCGACGAAACCGGCCACCCGCTGCGCGGTGATCTCCTGGGCCTGATTGCCGCCAATTTCCTCGGCGCCAGCGTCGTCGTCACTCCTGTCACTTCGAACTCCGGCATCGAAGCATCGGGCAACTTCAAAACCGTGAGAACCCGCGTCGGCTCGCCATTCGTGATAGCTGGCATGCAGGAAGCTGTTGCCGCGGGAGATGGCGGCGTGGCCGGTTTCGAGGCAAATGGCGGCACCCTCACGGCCAGTGAGTTTTCCGTGCGAGGCGCGCGCCTACAGGCCCTCCCCACCCGCGATTGCTTCCTGCCGATCTTGGCGACCCTGCTTCTCGCCGCATCGAAGAAACAGCCTCTGTCGCTGATCGCGGAGAGCTACCGCCTGCCGTTTGCCGCAGCCGACCGGCTCGAAAACTTTCCCGTCGAGACCAGCGCACGGCTGATGGCATATCTCAGAGCCAGCCCGGCAAATCTGTCGTCCTTCCTGCAGCCGATCGGCGAAGTTGGCAGCACCAGCGACATCGATGGATTGCGGGTAACGCTAAAGGATAAGAGCATCGTCCATTTCAGGCCCTCCGGCAACGCGCCGGAAATGCGATGCTACGTCGAAGCCGCAAGTGAAACCGCCGCATCCGCCCTGCTCGAAGCCGGCCTCGGCCGCATCCGGCAATGGGCCAGTACCAATTGATTGACCGCGTACAGATTGTTCAAGGATACGACCGATGAGTAAGAAGATCGTCCCAGTCATCATGGCAGGCGGAAAAGGCACCCGCCTCTGGCCACTGTCGCGGGCGACGGCCCCGAAGCAGTTCATCCGCTTTATCGGAGACCGCACGCTTTTTCAGGAAACGCTGCTTCGCGTTTCCGACCCGGCGATCTACGAGCCCGCGATTGTCCTGACCAACGAAGAGTTTCGCTTCCTCGTCGCCGAACAGGCCCGTGAACTGGACCTCAGCCTCTCCGCCATCCTGCTTGAACCACTCGCCCGCAACACCGCGCCGGCGGTTGCCGCCGCGGCCGCTTTCGTGCGGGAGCGTTTCGACGACACAACGCTCATGCACATCATGGGCTCCGATTACGAGATCGTCGCAGACGAGGTCTATTTCGACTGCGTGAAAAAGGCAGCGACAGCGGCCGGCGACGGCCGCCTCGTCACCTTCGGCATCGCACCGACCGAACCGGCGACCGGATACGGCTATATCGAAGGCGGCGAGACCCTTCAGAGCGGCGCGCAGGTCGTCGCCCGCTTCATCGAGAAGCCGCCGTTGGCAAAGGCCGAAGAGATGCTCGCCGCTGGCGGCTTCTACTGGAATTCCGGCATGTTCATGTTCTCCGCCGCGCAGCTGCTCGACGAAATGGGCACCTACGCCCCCACCGTCCTGAAGGCCGCCGGCGATGCCGTCGCCAAGGGTCTGAAGGACCTCGATTTCATCCGGCTGGACAAGACGGCCTTCGCCGAAAGCCCGAACATCTCGATCGACTACGCGATCATGGAGAAGACGAAGAACGCCGCGGTTATCCCCTCGCCCTTCAAGTGGTCTGATCTCGGTAGCTGGGATTCCGTCTGGAAAAGCGGCAGCCGCGACGAATACGGCAACCTCGCTGCAGCCAACACGACGCTGATCAATACCAAGAACTCGCTGGTAATGACCCATGGGGTGCACCTTGCCGTCCAGGGCATGGACGACATCGCCGTCATCGCCAGCGAAGACGCAGTCTATGTCGGCCGTCTGCAGGACAGCCAGGAAGTCGGAACGATCGTGAAGATGCTGGCCTCGGCGCCGGCGACATCGAAGCTGACGGAGTTCCACCCGACATCCTATCGCCCGTGGGGTGGCTATACTTCGGTGCTGAACGGCGACCGTTTCCAGGTGAAGCGGATCTTCGTCACGCCGGGAAAGAAGCTTTCCCTGCAGAAGCATCACCATCGCTCCGAACACTGGATTGTCGTAAGGGGGACGGCGGAAGTGACGATCGGCGAAAACGTGCAGATGCTGCGCGAAAACGAATCCGTCTACATCCCGCTCGGAGAGGTCCACCGCCTCGCGAACCCCGGCAAGATCACGCTGGAGCTGATCGAAGTTCAGACCGGCTCCTATCTCGGCGAAGACGATATCATCCGGATTGTCGACGAGTTCGGGCGTAGCTGATCCGCCAGCCGAGCCTTTGTCTTGAACTTATAAAACTACCCCTGTACACCGTCACGACCCGCCCGACCGGCGGGTCGTGATCGTTTTTCTCAGGGAATGACTCCATGCGTATTGTGATGATTGGTTCGGGCTATGTCGGTCTCGTTTCCGGCGCCTGCCTTGCCGATTTCGGCCATCATATCACCTGCGTCGACAAATCCGCGGCAAAGATCGATGCGCTCGAGGCCGGAGAGGTTCCGATCTTCGAACCCGGTCTCGACACGATCATCGAGCACAATCGCAGTTCCGGCCGCCTCGACTTTTCGCGCGATCTCGCGCCAGCCGTCGCGGAAGCGGATGTCGTCTTCATCGCCGTCGGAACGCCGTCGCGCCGAGGCGATGGACACGCCGACCTGACCTATGTCTATGCGGCGGCGCGTGAGATCGCGGCAGCGGTCACCGGCTTCACCGTGGTCGTCACCAAATCGACGGTTCCTGTCGGCACCGGCGACGAAATCGAACGGATCTTCCGGGAAGAGTTTCCCGACAAGGAGATCGCCGTCGTATCGAACCCGGAATTCCTGCGCGAAGGCGCCGCGATCACCGACTTCAAGCGTCCGGATCGTATCGTCATCGGAACGGAAGACCCCCGCGCGATGGAAGTCATGCGCGAAGTCTACCGTCCGCTCTATCTCAACGAAGCCCCGCTCTACTTCTGCGAACGCCGGACCTCGGAGCTGATCAAATACGCAGCCAACGCGTTCCTTGCAATGAAGATCACCTTCATCAACGAGATCGCCGACCTCTGCGAACAGATCGGTGCCGATGTCCAGAAGGTGGCCAAGGGCATAGGCATGGACAAGCGCATCGGCGACAAGTTCCTGCACGCCGGTCCCGGCTATGGTGGATCCTGCTTCCCGAAAGACACGCTTGCCCTCGTCAAGACCGCACAGGATTACGACAGCCCCGTCCGGTTGATCGAAACGACCGTGGCCATCAACGACAATCGCAAGCGGGCGATGGGACGCAAGGTGATTGCCGCCTGTGACGGCAGCGTGCGCGGCAAGAAGATCGCGGTTCTCGGCCTGACCTTCAAGCCGAATACCGACGACATGCGCGACGCGCCCTCGATCACCATCGTCCAGGCATTGCTCGACGGCGGCGCGACAGTCCACGTTTACGACCCCGAGGGAATGGACGCCGCCAAGGACCTTCTGGGCCCAGTCACCTATGGCAGCGACCCCTATGAGATTGCCGAAGGCGCCGATGCCCTCGTGCTGGTAACGGAGTGGGACCAGTTCCGCGCGCTTGACTTCAAGCGGCTGAAGGGCCTGGTGCGTACGCCGGTGCTCGTTGATCTTCGCAACATTTACCCGACCGCCGAAGTTGTCAGGCACGGCTTCAGCTATTTCGCGGTCGGCAAGAAGAGCGAGAAGAACTGAGCATGCGTTATTTCATCACGGGAACCGCCGGCTTTATCGGATTTCATCTTGCCCGCCGCCTGCTTCAGGACGGGCACGAGGTCGTCGGCTTCGATGGAATGACGCATTACTACAACATCAAGCTGAAGCAGATGCGCAACGCCGCCCTGGCGCAGTTCCCGGGCTTTCGTGCCGTGACGGCCATGTTGGAAGATCGCAAGGCCGTGGAGGATGCGGTTGCCTCCGCCAAGCCTGATGTGATCGTTCATCTGGCCGCCCAGGCCGGTGTTCGCTACAGCCTCGAAAACCCCAAAGCCTATCTGACGTCGAACCTTGAAGGCTCCTGGAATATCTTGGAGATCGCAAAGACCGTCGGCGTCCAGCATCTGATGCTGGCATCCACCTCCTCGATCTACGGCGCCAATCCGACCGTCCCGTTCCATGAAATGGACCGCGCCGACGAGCCGCTGACCTTTTATGCGGCGACGAAGAAGTCGATGGAGTTGATGGCGCACAGCTATGCCCATCTTCACAAGGTGCCGACGACCGCCTTCCGCTTCTTCACGGTATACGGCCCATGGGGCCGCCCCGACATGGCACTGTTCAAGTTCGTCAAGAACATGCTGGAAGACCAGCCGATCGAAATCTACGGCGAAGGCAAGATGAGCCGTGATTTCACCTATATCGATGACCTCGTGGAAGCGATCCTCAGGCTTTCGGCAGTCGCCCCGTCGGAAGCGAACCGCGTGGCTGGCGAGAATACCGATACGCTGTCGCATCAGGCACCGTTCCGCGTCGTCAACATTGGCGGCGGACAGCCGGTCAGCCTTCTCGACTTCGTGGAAACGGTCGAAAAGGCACTTGGCCAGCCGGCAAAACGGCTGATGCTGCCGATGCAGAAGGGCGACGTCCCCAGAACCTTCGCAAGCCCCGACCTGCTCGTCGCACTGACCGGATACAAGCCCGAGACGACCTTGCGCGAAGGCGTGAAGGCATTCGTCGACTGGTATGTCGAGGCGCGCGCCGAGCTCGACTAGACGACCGATCTATTCGACGGTGGCCGCCTCGAACAGCCTGTCGATCTCGGAAGCCGGCGCCGGCCGCCCGAGGGCAAAACCCTGCAGGGCGTCGCAGCCCAGTTTCGCCAGCGTCTCCGCATGCTTCTCCGTCTCGACGCCCTCGGCGATCACCTTGACACCCAGCGCCTTGGCGATCTCGATGATCGACTTCACGACGCGGCGCTGCTCGTCTGACGTATCGACGGCATCGACGAGCTGGCGATCGATCTTGAGACGCGTCGGCCGAAGCCGGACAAGTCCAATCAGGGAAGCGTGACCTGAGCCGAAGTCATCGATCTCGATCTCGATACCCATCTGCTTGATCCGATCGACGCTCTCCAGCAACTCGTCATCGCAGTCGTCGAGAAAGATCGTCTCGATCAGCTCGAAGACGATGGCATTACGCGGCACGTTTAGCGCCAGCAGCTCCTTGGAAAGCAGCGGATCGTAAAGTCGCTGTCCCGAGATGTTGACGGCGATCCGGGGCACCTGTGCGCCGCGCCCTTCCCACGTTCTACGGTCTTCCAGCACGCGCCGTAGCATGATGGAGTCGATCTCTGCCGTCAGCCCGTATTCGTCGGCAACCTTGAGGAACTCTCCCGGAAGCAACAGACCCCTGTCCTTATGCTTCCACCGCGCCAGCGCCTCGAGCCCAACGACCTCGCGGGTGCGCGCGTCCACCTGCAGCTGATAGAAGGGCACGATCTCGCCTTCCGTCAGCGCCGTCCTCAGTTCTTCGGCAATCCGCCGACGCCCCATAAGGTCGTCCTTCAGCTGCTGCGTGAAGAACTCGATACGATCTCGGCCGGAGGCCTTCGCCTGGTAAAGCGCAATATCCGACTCGGCCAGGAGATTGGCGCCTTTGCGATCGATGGAACATGAAACGCCGATCGACGCGCCGGATTGCAACTGCTCGCGACCGAAGCGTATCTTCTTGCGCAGTCGGCGCTGCAGATCCCGGGCAACATCGCGAAGCTCGTCAACGCTTCCAAAGTTGACGAGGATGATGACGAACTCGTCTCCCCCGATCCGGGCCGCGACCGCCCCTTGCGGCAGGGCAGCCTTGATCCGGGTCGCGGCGGCGCGCAGCACGACGTCGCCGGCGGCATGTCCGTATGTGTCGTTGATCTGCTTGAACTCGTCGAGATCGAGATGCAGCACGGCGAGTTTCAGGACATCAACGTCATCCTTCAGCTGCGCCAGACGCTTGTCGAAAAGCCGCCGGTTGGGCAGACCCGTGAGATAATCATGCTCGGCGGCATATTCGACCCGCGCCGCACTCTTCTCCAGATCGAGTGCACGCGCCTCCGCGACCGCCCTCTGCCGGGCGGCCTCGTCAGTCAGAAGCACATCGGCCGTCACATCCCATTCCGCACCGATGAACGAAGGGGCGCCATCGTCGCTGATGTAGAAATGGGCACGTGAGCGGATATGGCGTATCTCGCCATTCGGCCAGATGATGCGAAATTCGGAATTATACTGCCCCCTCCGCGCCGCCGCATCGCTGAAGTCCCGTTCGGCCCGCTCGCGATCGTCGGGGTGGATTGCGTCCGCCCAAACGGCCGTCGACACCTTGCCACTGGTCAAGCCAGTCTTGTAGAGGCGATGCATCTGCAGATCCAGGAGATCTCGTTCTTCCGAAGATCATGCTCCCACACACCGATCTGTGACGCGTCGAGCGCCAGTTCAAGGCGTCTCAGGAGATCCCGAAATTCCCGCTCCGACCGTGTGGTGTCGTTTGGTACCAAAACCGTCTCAGCCTCATGCAATCCCACTGCGACAGGCTTGGCTAAACCAACCGTCGCGCGAGATGTTAATTAGAACAAACTAAAAATCCATCAATGATTGTGCCGCAGAGACCACCGCTATTTTGGCAAGTCGCCTCCTCATGCGGGACCCCGACCACCCGCATTCTGCTTTTCAAGCTGCAACAGCAGGCCGCTGTGATCGACGTCCGCGCCGCCATCCTCGACGAACGCGGCAAACTCCGCGCGAACAGCCTCCGTCAATGGCAGGACCAGCGACAGGTCTTCGGCAACCGCAAGGATGTTGTTGAGATCCTTCAACTGAAGCTTCGAGGGCCCGGCATGGCCGAACTCCCGACTGACCATTCTCTGCCCGTGAATATCGAGTATCCGGCTCTCGGCAAATCCGCCGCGAATGGCACGCCTGAAGGCCTCGGGCGACCCTCCGCCTGCCTGCACCAGCATCATGGCTTCGGCAATGGCGCCGATCGTAACGGCGACGATCTGCTGATTACCGAGCTTGGCCAGCTGCCCGGTGCCGCTCGGCCCGACATGCGTGACACGGCCAAGCGGCGCGAAGACGTCAGCCAGCTCGGCAATGAGCGTTCCATCCCCGCCCGCCATGATCGCAAGCGTACCGGCCGCCGCGCCGACGACACCGCCGGAGACTGGGGCGTCGAGATGCCGGATCCCGCGCGCGGCAAGCCGTGTCGCGTGATCTCGCGCCTGCGCGGGTGCGATGGAGCTGCAATCGATCACCGTGGCGTTTTGTGGCAGAGCCTCCGCAACGCCCTGCAGGAACAGCACATCTTCGACCGCCTTCCCGTCTGAAAGCATCGTGAAAACGACCGCCGCACCTCTGGCTGCAAGCGACGGCGTTTCGGCCACGACGGCTCCGTCCTTGGCAAGCGCCTGCGCCTTGGTGGCATCGCGGTTCCAGACGGTTACCGCAAAGCCCGCATCGAGCAGACGCCGCGCCATCGGCGCTCCCATGAGGCCGGTGCCAAGAAACGCGATACTACGCGGTGCGGCGCCCATCAGAGCTTTCCTCCCATTTCATCCTCGATATGAACCCGGATAATGTCGTCGAACGAACGATCGGCGACGAACCCGAGTTCGCTCGCTCGCTTCGGCTCGAATGCCTGCGGCCAGCCTTGCACGATCTTCATCACCAGCTCGTCCGGCTCGCGACGGATGAGAGCGACGGCTCTTTCCCCCGCAACGCGACGCAGTGCCTCGATCTGCTCGCCGACCGTGACGCTGACGCCGGGCATGGTGAGACTGCGTCTCGAACCCAATAACTGCAGATCGATGCTGGCAGCATGGATGAGGAAGCCGACGGCGGAGCGCGGCGACGCGTGCCAGTGGCGCACCGTATCGGCAACAGGAAGGATCGCGACCTGCCCGGCGAGCGGCTCGCGCACGATCCCGGAGAAAAAGCCGGATGCCGCCTTGTTGGGCTTGCCTGGCCGCACGCAAATCGTTGGCAGGCGGATGCCGATGCCATCCAGGAAACCGCGACGTGTGTAATCGGCAAGCAGCAACTCACCCACCGCCTTCTGCGTCCCGTAGCTCGTCAACGGCGTGAGATTGAAATCATCGGGAATGACATCAGGGAACGGTGCTCCGAAGACGGCGATGGACGATGTGAAGACGACGCAGGGGCGATAGCCGTCCTTCAGATGCGCGAGCCGGATCGCCTCGAACAGCGATCGCGTACCTTCGAGATTGATGCCGTAGCCTTTCTCGAAATCGAGTTCCGCCTCGCCGGAGACGATCGCTGCGAGATGAAAGATGACATCGGGCCTGGCGGCGATCAGTGCTGTGGCATTGCCAGCCTGGGAAATGTCCACCGCGCTGCTGTCGACGCGCCCCGCGAAAGCTTGCGGGCGCTCCGGTTCGGCAACATCGACGAGTGAAAGACGCGTCAGCGGATGACCGCCAAGACTTCCGTCCGATACAAGGCGCGCGACGAGCTTGCGCCCGATCATACCTGCGGCGCCGACAACTGCGATGTGCATCACGCTCCTCCAAGCTTTGGCTCGCGGCGCGACTCCCTTCGCCCGACGTACGTTCATCAAGGCACATCTGAAGGATCATGGGAACAGAAAAATAGGGGCTGATGGAGATAGCCCAGCCGATCCAGGGCTCACGCACACAAGAGCGTAACGGCCTGGCGATCAGGCGAGTTTCGGCACGGGAGTCAGCAGATACTCGAGCGCGGCTTCGCTTCGCACGCCATCCTGATAAAGATGCAGAACCAGGCAGGCGAGATCATCGAGATCGCCGGCATCCATCGCTTCTTTTTCGCTCAACCGGTGCAACACGCGTTGGCAAAGTGCGACTTCGTGGTCCTCAAGTGGTGCTTTTGTGGAATTCGGAATTGCCTTGGTCATGACAGCACCTCCTCGACAATAGCTAATACCCCTGGAGATGAACCTTACGTGAACGGAAGATGCCGGAACGCGTGGGCTACTCAGCGCTCGACATGGCACCATGCCGCGAGGAGCGGCCGCGCGGTGCAACGCATCGCCACGTTGTGGCCAGCGTCATTGAAGAAGATGGATCCGACCGATCCGCGCTGCCAGCCCTTGTCGTCGCAGGAGAATTCGCAATCCGACAGCGCGAGAAACACCCTCGAACGATACTGGATATGGTCAGGGAAACGAGTGTAAGGCGCCATGATCGTCAGGCCGAGGGCAACGTCGTCTCTCTCTTCAACGCCAGAGACCCCCGCCACCACGGCATGCGCGTGCGTGTGCTCGATATTCAGGCTTGCGAACGGCCCTGTCTTGCTGGCAACCCATTCCAGGCTCTTTGCAAGATCGCCGATCGCGGACGCGACTTCCGCGAAGGCGGGCCCCTTCTGTGATAGGTGGCGGAGCGCAAACTGCATCTGTGTCGCGAGCGGCATGGCCGCAACAGGCTTGTTGGCGACGGCACCGGGCTCCTGAAGGCGGTGAAACACCTTGCCGGCGACGAACTTCTCCATCATCGGCGTGCTGTCCGACAGCATGATATTTCCCAAGGCACCGATCAGCCGCTGAACGGCAACCGGCCTGCTCGCACGGCGAACGGAATAGTCCCCTTGGGTGGCTCTCGTTCCGCGATGCAGAAGAAGGTCTGCCTCCCGTCTCAGCCGGGATTTCAAGCTCGCCACGGAAGACTCCTTTGTTACCGCGCGCAGATCACTTATCGCGAAGCGACCAAAAAGGGAACGGTCATCCCATGGTTTCAGTATCTCATCGCGCGCCGCACAAACGGCCGGCGAATCGGTCTGTTGGCCGCGCTACGTCATCAGTGGTCATGTTCCGACCATTTGACACGATGGCAAAGCGTTATGTCGCCTAGTCTCAGGTTTTCAGGGTTTCCGCAGAAAGCACCTTTCTTAGAAAAAACCGTCGAGGCGTACGGTCATCCCCTTCGAGTTCCCCGAACTGCTCGTAACCAAGCTTCAGGTAAAACGGTTTTGCTTGGAAGTCGTAGGTGTCTAGGAAGATCCCCAGGTATCCGCGCTCGCAGGCAATGCGCTCCGCCTCTCCCATTAACTGACGGCCAAGACCCTTTCCTCGGAGTGCTTCAGGCACGACTAGATACTTGACGAATAGCCAATTGAGTTCATCGAACGCGTACAGGCCGCCGACGATCTCTGCAGTCTCCGATTGCCTTAAAACGATACCGAGATGTGGCCATTCCGCTATGGTCGCGGTGTGGCGGCTATTGAAGTCCACGAGCGGTTTCAGGAGGCGGTCAAGCTCGTCTGCAGTCGGCTCGGCCGGGAGGGTTTCTAGGATGGCAATCATCGCGGCAGAATGTGTGAGGGGATGGCCATTGTCTAGTCGATAGTTTCGGCAGTTCGGCCCCTTCGGGCCGATAGCCCACGCCTTTGCGCCAGACGTTCAAGCAGAAGATGGAACGCATCACGAATCAAGAAAGGCGGAGCAATGCTCCGCCTTTCCACGTCTCGCCGCTGAGTGGGGGTTATTCGGCGGCGAGTCGGATGATTTCGGCTTCTTCCTCGTCGTGCTCGTGTTCCTTGTGCTGGATCAGCGGGCGGTTGCCCGACAGCTTGCGAACCATCACGTAGAAGACAGGCGTCATGAAGATGCCGAAGAAGGTGACGCCGATCATGCCCGAGAACACGGCCACACCCATGGCCGCACGCATCTCGGCACCCGCGCCGGTCGAGGTGACCAGCGGGACAACGCCCATGATGAACGCCATGGAAGTCATCAGGATCGGGCGCAAACGCAGGCGGCTTGCCTCGATGGCGGCCTGAACCGGAGTCCGTCCTTCGAATTCCAGCTCGCGGGCGAATTCCACGATCAGGATCGCGTTCTTCGCCGAGAGGCCGACAAGAACCACCAGACCGATCTGCGTGAAGATGTTGTTGTCTCCACCGGTCAGCCAGACGCCTGTCAACGCCGCCAGCACGCCCATCGGTACGATCATGATGATCGCGATCGGCAGGGCAAGGCTCTCATACTGAGCTGCGAGCACGAGGAACACGAGCAGCAGCGCCAGCGGGAAGACGACCACGCCGGAATTACCCGCCAGGATCTGCTGATAGGTCAGATCCGTCCATTCGAAGCTGATGCCCTTCGGCAAGGTCTCGTCGGCGATCTTCTCGATCGCTGCCTGAGCCTGGCCGGAGGAGAAGCCCGGAGCAGGACCGCCGTTGATATCGGCGGAGAGGAAACCGTTATAACGGTTGGTCCGCTCCGGCCCGGTTGTCGCGTTCACCTTCAGGAGAGCGGACAGCGGGATCATCTGGCCCGATGCCGAACGCACCTTCAGCTTGCCGATATCCTCGGGCTGGGCCCGGAACTTGGCATCGGCCTGGACGCGCACGCTGTAGGTGCGGCCGAAGGCGTTGAAGTCGTTGACATAGAGCGAACCGAGATAGATCTGCAGCGTCTCGAAAACATCGGTCACCGGAACGCCCAGCTGTTCCGCCTTCTCACGGTCGAGGTCGGCATAGAGCTGCGGAACATTGATCTGGTAGGCAGAGAAGATGCCCGTCAGCTCAGGCGTCTGGTAGGCCTTGGCAATCATCGCCTTGTTGGCCTCGTCGAGCACCTGATAGCCGAGACCGGCGCGGTCCTCGAGCTGCATCTTGAAGCCACCCGTCGTGCCGAGGCCGTTGACCGGCGGCGGCGGGAACATCGCGATGAAGGCATCCTGGATTGCCGCGAACTTCTGGTTCAGGGACATGGCGATCGCACCGCCCGAAAGCGCCGGCGACTTGCGTTCCTCGAAATCCTTCAGCGTCACGAAGACGATGCCGGCGTTCGAGGAGTTGGTGAAGCCGTTGATCGACAGGCCCGGGAAGGCAATCGCATGCGCGACGCCAGGCTCAGCCATGGCGATATCGCTCATCCGCTTGATGACGTCTTCGGTGCGGTCAAGGCTGGCGGCATCCGGCAGCTGGGCAAAGCCGATCAGATACTGCTTGTCCTGCGCCGGCACGAAACCGCCCGGCACTGCATTGAAGAGCCCGTAGGTCGCGCCTGCCAGCACGACATACACCAGCATGACGATGCTCTTGCGCGACAGCAGGCCGCCGACGCCCTTGCCATAGCCTCGCGAACCGGCGCCAAAGGCCTTGTTGAAGCCACGGAAGAACCAGCCGAAGGCGGCGTCCATGGCGCGTGTCAGCCAGTCACGCTTGGCGTGATGGTCCTGCAGCAGCAGCGAAGCCAGAGCAGGAGACAGCGTCAGCGAGTTGAAGGCCGAAATGACCGTCGAGATCGCAATCGTCAGCGCGAACTGGCGATAGAACTGTCCGGACAGACCGGAGATGAAGGCGAGCGGCACGAAGACCGCGACAAGCACCAGCGCGATCGCGATGATCGGACCGGACACTTCCTTCATGGCCTTGTAGGTGGCAGCCCGTGGGCTGAGCCCGTTTTCGATGTTTCGCTCGACGTTTTCGACAACGACGATCGCGTCATCCACCACGATACCGATCGCCAGCACGAGGCCGAAGAGACTGAGCGCGTTGATCGAGAAACCGAAGACATACATCACCGCGAACGTGCCGATGATCGAGACCGGAACGGCAATCAGCGGGATGATCGAGGCGCGCCATGTCTGCAGGAACAGGATGACGACGATGACGACCAGCGCGATGGCTTCGAGCAGCGTGTCGACGACCTTCTCGATCGACGAACGAACGAACTTCGTCGTGTCATAGACGATCTCGTAGCTGACGCCGTCAGGCATGGCGGTCTTCAGCTCTTCCATCGTCTTCTGGACTTCGTCCGAGATGGTGATGGCGTTCGAACCTGGGGACTGGAAGACCGGGATGGCGACCGCCGGCTTGCCGTCGAGGATCGAGCGCAGCGAGTAATCGGCGGCGCCGAGCTCGATACGGGCGACATCGCGCAGGCGGGTGATCTCGCCGTTCGATCCTGTTTTGACGATGATGTTGCCGAACTGCTCGGGCGTCTGCAGACGGCCCTGCGCATTGACGTTCAGCTGCAGGTCGACGCCCGACAGGCTCGGCGAAGCGCCGATGGTGCCGGCTGCGGCCTGGACGTTCTGGCCACGGATCGCGTTGGTGACATCGCTTGCGGCAAGGCCATGCTCGGCCGCCTTCTGCGGGTCGATCCAGACGCGCATCGAATAGTCGCCCGAACCGAACACCTGCACCTGGCCGACGCCATCGATGCGCGCCAGCCGGTCCTTGATGTTGAGGACGCCATAGTTGCGCAGATAGGTGATGTCGTAGCGGTTGTCAGGCGAGATCAGGTTCACGACCATCATCAGGTCGGGAGAGCTCTTGACCGTCGTGATACCGATGGTCTTCACCTCTTCCGGCAGGCGCGGTTCGGCCTGCGACACGCGGTTCTGGACGAGCTGCTGTGCCTTGTCGGGGTCGGTGCCAAGCTTGAAGGTGACCGTCAGCGTCATGACGCCGTCCGATGTCGCCTGGCTGGACATGTAGAGCATGCCCTCGACGCCGTTGATCTGCTCTTCGAGCGGAGTGGCGACAGTCTGCGCGATGACCTCCGGGTTTGCCCCGGGATAGGTGGCGCGCACGACGATCGATGGCGGAACGACTTCCGGATATTCGGAAATCGGCAGTGAACGCAGGCCAAGCAGGCCTGCGACCACGATGAGGACCGATAGAACTCCGGCGAACACCGGGCGGTCGACAAAAAATCTGGAGAAATTCATTTCAAAGCCCTCTCCGGGATGAAATCGGGATGCAACGACCCTCTCCGGCGGTTGGGATGCCGCCGGTGGGTCAGGTCATTTCGGAATTGCACGGAGCGCCGAAACGCTCCAGATATGTCGGCTTACTGAGCCGTCGCGACTTTCTCTTCCGCCTGCGGGGCAACCACTGCACCCGGACGGATACGCTGCAAGCCATTGACGACGATCTTGTCGCCAACAGTCAGGCCGCTTTCGACGATACGCTGGCCGTCCGCAGACGGACCAAGCTGGACCGGCCGATAGCTGACCTTGTTTTCGGCATCGACGACGAACACGAACTTCTTGTCCTGGTCGGTGCCGATCGCGCGGTCGCTGATCAGGATCTTGTTCTCGGCCTTCGGCTCGCCCATGCGGACGCGGACGAACTGGCCGGGGATCAGCTTGCCACCCGGATTGTCGAAGACGGCGCGAACGCCGATCGTGCCGCTGGCCGCATCAACCTGGTTGTCGATCAACTGCAGCTTGCCCTTGATCGGCGTACCCTGATCGGCGAGCGTGCCGACTTCGACGGGGATCTCTTCGAGCGCAGGCACCGCGCCATCACCAGCAGGAAGCTGGGCAAGTGCATTCGTCACCATCTCTTCGCTGGCATTGAAGCTGGCGTAGATCGGATCGACGGAAACAAGCGTCGTCAGAGCCGGAGATGCACTGCCTTCGGCAACAAGGTTACCTACGGTCACCTCGATCTTGCCGACGCGGCCGGCAACCGGCGCGCGGACCTCGGTGTAGCCGAGCTCAAGCTGGGCCGAGCGAAGCGCCGCCTGAGCGGTGCGAAGACCGGCCTGAGCCTCGGTGAATGCATTCTGCCGCTGGTCGAAATCGCTCTGCGAAATCGTCTTGTTGTCAGAAAGCCGGCGGCCGCGCTCGAGTTCGATCTGAGCAAGATTGACCTTGGCCTCGGCAGAGGCGGTCTGTCCTTCAGCCTGCGAAACCGCCGCCTGGTAGGGCTCCGGATCGATGGTGAAGAGCAGATCGCCGGCCTTCACCAGTGCGCCCTCGCGGAAGTGGACGGACTGGACGGCGCCGGCCACGCGTGAACGGACCTGCACGCGATCGACGGCCTCGAGCCGTCCCGAAAACTCCTGCCAGGTCGTGACATCACGGCTGGCGACGACGGCAACGGTCACCGGCACAGCGGGAGCCTGCGCAGGTGTGGAAGCCGCCGTTGCAGTCGCGCTCATCGGCAGTTCGAAAAAGATGGCTGCGGCCGAAACGGACGCAGCAACGCTCAGACCGGCGCCCACAAGGGCCCAGCGCTTTTTACTGGACGTCATTGGTACTCTCCTTACGGCCTTCTCTCAGTGGCCGAATTCAATCAGTTCGTCTTCAATGCAATAGGTTGGCTGCTAATTTCTTGAACGAAGCTCTCGAACTGATCCGTGATCGTCTGTTGCCAGTTCGGCGCTTGTTCGCACTTCCCGCCATAAAGCAACGGCCAGCCTGCCCCGGCGGGGAGGACATTCCGGCGAACTGGAACACCAGCCTGTGTCAGGCGATCGGCGTAACCGACGGTCTCGTCGTGTAGCGGATCATCCTCGGCCGTCAGAACAAGTGCCGGCGCGACCCCTGAAATACGCGAACAGAGGCACGGCGCAGCATAGGGATGGCAACCACCGCCGCTGAGGTAATGGCTCCAGCCCTCGGCCCAACGTTGACGCATGCCGATGCCATCCGCCTTGCGGATCGACGACGTGCCCATGAAAGGATCGAGCAGGGGCGAAATCAGAACCTGACCATTCAGCGCATCCGCATAATGGTCGCGCGCCTTGAAGGCGACGCCGGCAGCAATATTGCCGCCCGCTTCCTCGCCGGCCACGATCAGGAGCGAATTACGGTCGCCGATGCCGGATGCGCGCTTGTTGGCGAGATAGGAAAAGATCGAGTAACCGACCTCGAGCGGCTTCGGAAAGACGTTGCCGAGCGGCGCGTTGTAGTCGGGGACCGCAACGATGGCCCCGGCTTTCGCCAGGCACTCGGCAACCACATTGTCTCTGACGCCGGATTGCAGGAAAGCGCCGCCGTGGAAGAACAACACGATCGGCGAACCCTTGCCAAACTCGGCGCCCTGATAGACGCGTGTCGAAACGGGGCCGGTGGCCACCTTTTCAAACACGATATCTTTCACCTGCACCGTCATTGTTTCGGACTCTCGTTTCACCGACATAACGTATTGCGAGCCACGGCCGCTTGCAATTTCTGAAAAAAAGATATTGTTATTCCCCCGACGGAATAAGAAGCTTCGTAGCGATTACACTATTCCGAATTTCGAACAATACCGCAGTGCAACCTGCTTAGGTGATTTCCGATGGACCAGCTCTCGGCAATGCGCGCCTTCATCCGCGTCGTAGAGACGGGCAATTTCACACGGGCCGCCGACACACTCGCCATGCCCAAGGCGACGGTGACCAATCTCATACAGGGGCTTGAGGCGCATCTGCACACCAAGCTTCTCAACCGCACCACCCGCCGCGTCATGGTGACGACAGACGGCGCACTCTATTACGAGCGAGCGGCGCAGATCGTCTCCGAACTCGCGGAGCTGGATGGCAGCCTATCGAACTCGCAAGGCCTGCCGACCGGCCGCTTGCGGGTCGAAATGGCTGGCGCCTTTGCCGACTGGATCGTCATCCCGGCGCTCTGTGACTTTTACCAGAAGTTCCCCGATATCCGCATCGACCTCGGCGTCGGTGACCGCACCGTCGACTATCTGGCGGAAAACGTCGATTGCGCTCTCCGCGCGGGTACGCCCGCCGATCAGTCGCTGATCGCAAGACGGGTGTCGGAGGTGGACCTCATCACCTGCGCGGCGCCCCTCTATGTCGAGAAGTTCGGCAAGCCGGAGCGGCCGGAAGATCTTGAAAATTCACACTATTCTGTGAGCTATTTTCGTGCACAGACCAACCGGACGGTTCCCTTCGAGTTCCGCAAGGACAACGAGGATCTGGAGATCAATCCACGCTATCTGGTCTCGGTCAACGACAGCCGGACGTTCGTCAACGCGGCTTTGAACGGGCTTGGAATCGCGCAACTGCCGCGCTTCATGATCCGCGACGAGCTAGCCAAGGGAAGCCTCGTGGAGCTTCTTCCTGAGTGGAGCCGCGAACCACTGCCGCTCTACATCGTCTATCCGCCGAACCGCCACCTCAGCAACAAGGTGCGCGTCTTCGTCGACTGGCTGGTGAAGCTGCTCTCGGATGCGAAGCTGAATGATCCATGACGCAGTTGCGGCCCGGAAGGGGGTTCCTTCGACGGGCCGCAACTGTCTATCATAAAATTCCTTTCAGACCCTGCCGCGTCACCAGGGAAATGGCTCGGCCGGTATCTGAGGTTGGCGCCAGGACTTGGAGGTCTTCCAGTCGCCTTTACAGCGCTAATATAAGCCTGCTTTTTGCCGTTTGTTAAGTGCTGATTCGTGCATAAAAGGTTCGCAAAAACGGAACAATGGCAGGTATCACGGTTTAGTGAACGGCGGGCTTGAGCAAATCCTCCAGGCCGATGCGCCGGAACATCTCGGCGCGAACCCGATCGGCAACACCATTGACCACCTCCGCACCATCTTCCGACGGATCGATATGCGTACGGAACGGACGCTTGCCGAAAGGCATGGCGATGACCTTCGCGATCGCAGTTGCAACGGCACCCGCATCCGCGTCGGCAGGTTCGAGTGCGGCAAGTCCCCGCAGCGCCTGCTCCGGCACACCCTTGTAGGGTCCGTCGTTGTATTCGGCAGCGCGCGCCGCGTCAGCCGGCGAGCCGGAATGCGCGAAGTGGTTGGTACCCTTGGTAAAGGCCCCGGGCACGATGATCGCGGTCTCTATGCCCCAGCGGGCAAGCTCCGACGCGTAAGAGACGGCAAGCGAGTCCATCGCCGCCTTTGCCGCGAAATAGGGTGCGAGATAGGGAGGCGTGCCGCCACGCGTGCTGGATGAAGACACCCAGACGACGAGCCCCTTGCCGCGCTTGCGCATATGGGGAAGCACGGCGCGGTTCACCCGCTGCGTCGACAACACGTTGATGTCGAACAATTCGGCATATTGCTCCGGCGTGAATGCCTCTGCCGGTCCGAAGGACATGTGACCGGCGTTGTGGATGATCACATCCAGCCTGCCCGCCTCTTCGAGCACCTTCGCAATGCCGGCTTCGATGGATGCGTCCGAGACGACATCGAGTTCGACCGAGCGGAGATCGACATTGTTGTCCCGCGAGAACGCCGCAATGTCCCCGACAGCCTTTGCGTTGCGGCCGGCCGTATCGCGAATGCCGGCGTAAACGACATGCCCTTCCCTGGCGAGCGTGCGGGCGGTGAGAGCACCGAAGCCGCTGGATGCGCCTGTTATGACGATGACCTGCTTTTCCATTGTTCCGTTCCTTCGAATAATGACTGGTAAGGTCTGATGTTGGAGAGTGGACGGCGGGGCAAACCCGCCGCTGCAAGGCTGGAAATCAGATGATGCCGCCGTTGGCGCGCAGCACCTGGCCGTTGATCCAGGAGCCGTCCGGGCCTGCCAGGAACGAAACGGAAGCGGCGATATCCTCAGGCGTTCCCAAGCGCTCCAGCGGGTTCATCTTGGCCATGCGGGCGATCAACTCATCCGACTTGCCGTCGAGGAAAAGGTCGGTTGCCGTCGGTCCCGGAGCCACGGCATTCACGGTGATGTCGCGACCGCGCATTTCCTTCGACATGATCGCCGTCAGCGTCTCGACGGCCGCCTTGGTCGCGGCGTAGACACCGTAGTTTTCAAGCTTCAGCCCGACGACGCTCGTCGAAAAGTTGATGATGCGGCCGCCGTTGCGCAGACGCTTTGCAGCCTCCCGCAGAGTGTTGAAGGTGCCCTTCAAGTTGACGCTGACCTGACGGTCAAAATTCGCATCGTCGGCATCGGCAATCGACGCGAGCTGCATGATGCCCGCATTGTTGACCAGCACATCCACGCCACCGAAGGCAGCTTCCGCAGCGTCGAACATGCGGCGGACGGCTGCGGGATCGCTGACATCGGCCTGAGCCGTCAGCGCCCTGCCCCCATTTTGCTCGATCTTCTCGACCAGAGCTTCGGCAAGTGCGGCGTTGCCGGCATAGTTGACGACGACGGTGAAACCGTCCTTTGCGAGCCGTTCGGCGATTGCTGCGCCGATGCCTCTCGATGCACCCGTCACCAGTGCGACCTTGTTTTCGTTGCTGCTCATTGTCTTTCTCCTTCGATCGATGCGGCTTTCCGCGTTTTCGATGAGAAGAAGATGCCCCTTTTCGAATGGCGGATAATCGGTCATTATTCGGTATCACTATCCGGATATAGCGAACAGATAATATGGACCGATTTGATGCCATGCGGGTGTTTTCCCGCATTGTGGAAAGGCGGAGCTTCACGCTCGCCGCCGAGGACACCGGCCTGCCGCGCTCGACTGTCACGGATGCGGTCAAGCAGCTGGAGTCCCGCCTCGGCGTGAGATTGCTGCAGAGAACGACACGCCATGTCAGCCCGACACTCGACGGCGAAGCCTACTATCAGCGCTGCCTTTCCATCTTGGCCGATATCGAGGATGCCGAAGGAGCCTTCGCCGGAGCCAAGCCAAAGGGAATGCTGCGCGTCGACGTGCACGGCACCCTTGCCCGCCATTTCGTGCTGCCAAGCCTGCCGTCCTTCCTCGAGACCTATCCGGATATCGAGTTCTACATGAGTGAGGGGGATCGGCTGGTCGACCTTGTCCGCGAGGGCATAGATTGCGTGTTGCGCGTGGGCATTCCACAGGACAGCGACATGGTGGCGAGACGGGTTGCCATGCTGGAAGAGATCACACTCGCGTCTCCCGGCTACCTTGAGAAACATGGCGTGCCCGAAAATCCCGACAGGCTCGACGGTCATCGCATGGTGGGCTTCCGCTCGACCGCGACGGGCGGTGTCCTTCCCCTGGAGTTCCTTGTCGGCGGCAATATCCGCAACGTCACCCTGCCCGCTACGGTCACCGTCAACGCTGCCGAAAGCTACATGTCGGCGGCCCGGCTCGGCCTCGGTCTCATTCAGGTGCCGCGATACCACGCGGAGAAAGACCTGGCTGATGGTACGCTGACCCACGTACTTCCGGATTTTCCGCTGACCGAGACACCTGTCTCCCTTCTCTATCCCCGAAACAGGCAGCTTTCTCCGCGCGTTCGCGTTTTCATCGATTGGCTGGTGAAGGTCTTTGCTCGACAATCCTAGCGAAAAGCGTTTGAGTTGGAGCAACTGTCAGAACCGGGAGATTTCCATGGCCATCACAGACGTCACCGTACATCCGAAGGACGGCAGCTTCGTTGTCATCTTTACGGATCAATCCGGCAACAACATATCGGTCACGCTTTATGCGGCGGCCTCTCCCGGCCTGACGAGCGACAACGCGATCACCCGCGCCAGGGCTCTGCTTTCAGCAACGCTGCAGAGTTCGCAGGTCGACGGCGCCCGCGGCAAGGATGCCGCACTTCTGGAAGAGGAACTCGAAGAAGGTCTCGAGGACACTTTCCCAGCCAGCGATCCCGTGTCAGTCACCGGATCCTCTATTCCCGCGCACGACCCCAAGGTCGGCCACTAGTACCCAAGGGATGGAGAGCCTGAAGCAGATGACCCATGCCGCCGGTGCGATCGGCGCCGCTCCCCTTGCCGGCCCGGATCTCACGCGCTTTTTCGAGCGCGATGCGATTGTCGTTGCGCGGGACTTGCTTGGCTGCCATCTGCGCGTCGGCGATGTCGGCGGTCGGATAACCGAGACCGAAGCCTATTTCCCCGACGACGAAGCCTCGCATGCCTTCCGCGGTCCGACACCGCGCAACCGCGCCATGTTCGGCAAACCGGGCAACGTCTACATCTACCGTATCTACGGCATGCATTGGTGCGTGAACTTCGTCTGCACGACGGGCTCCGCGGTGCTGATCCGCGCACTCGAGCCGGAAGCCGGCATCGCGACCATGATCGAACGCCGCAACAACGATAAGCTCACGCAGCTCTGCAGCGGCCCTGGCAAGCTCTGCCAGGCGCTCGGCATCGATCTGTCCCTGAACGACAGGCTCCTCGACGAGCCGCCCTTCTCGATCGCCCCTTCCGCCCCCGTCGAGATTGTCACCGGCAAACGCATCGGCATAACGAAAAATGCCGAAGCACCTTGGCGCTTCGGCATCTCCGGATCTCGTTATCTCAGCAAACCGTTTCGCTGAGCATCATTCCATGACGGCGCTGTGGTCCATCACCGGCGCTACCTTCGGCTTGCGCAGCAGCAGCGCAAGCGGAATGACCGCGAGCGACATCAGCATCAGCAGCTTGAAATCGTCGATATAGGCGATGATCGTCGACTGCAGCGTGATCACTTCGTTGAGCGCCGCGCGACCGGCTGCGGTCAGCGGGTTCATCCCCTGTGCCGCCGTTGCCTCGAAGGCGCGGTTGAACGGCGTCACATAAGCGGCGATGTTCTCATGGTTGACCTGTGCGTTCTCCACCAGCAGCGCCGAAACGATCGAGATACCAACGCTCGAACCGATGTTACGCGACAGGTTGTAAAGACCGGTGCCGTCGCCGCGCATGTGCGCAGGCAGCGTCGAAAAGGCGATCGTCGTCAGCGGCACGAACAGGAAGCCAAGCCCAGCGCCCTGAATGAATCCGACGGATACGATCGTCCACTGCGAAACATCGGGCGTCCAGCCGGTCATGTCGTACATAGCCCAGGCCGTCAGCCCGAGGCCCAGCACCAACAGCAGGCGCGTATCGACCTTGCCGATCAGCTTGCCGACGATGAACATGCAAAGCATCGTGCCAAGCCCGCGCGGCCCCATGACGATACCCGCGGTGATGACGGGATAGCCCATCAGTGTCTGCAGATAGGGAGTCATCAGCGCCAGCGAGGCGAGATAGGTAATGCCGATCACGAAGATGAAGAGCATGCTCACCGCGAAATTCCGATCGAGGAACAGCCGGGGATTCACGAAGGACTTTTCGGTCGTCAGCGTGTGCACGATCAGCAGGTAGAAAGCGGCGGCACAGATGATCGCCTCGATGACGATCTCGCCCGATGCGAACCAGTTGAGCTGTTCGCCGCGATCGAGAAAGAGCTGAAGCGACGCGATACCGAGACTCATCATCCCGAAGCCGAACCAGTCGAGCTTCGCCAGCGCGTCCAGCTTCGTTTCGGTGACGTAGATCACGATGCCGGCAAACGCCAGCGCGCCGATCGGGATGTTGATGTAGAACACCCAGCGCCAGCTGATGTTATCGGTCAGCCAGCCGCCGATGACAGGTCCCAAGACCGGCCCGACCATGACCGAGACGCCAAATAAGGCCATGGCCGAGCCGCGCTCCTCGGCACTATAGATGTCGAGGAGGATGCCCTGAGAGAGAGGAACCAGAGACGCGCCGAACAGGCCCTGCAACAGGCGGAAGGCGACGATCTGGTTCAGCGATTGTGCAAGGCCGCAGAGGACGGAAGCGAAGACGAAGCCGGCGATAGCCGCCAGCAGCACCCGCTTGCGCCCGAACTTGGCCGCGAGAAAGCCCGACGGCGGCGTCATGATCGCAGCCGCCACGATGTAGGAGGTCAGCACCCAGTTGATCTGGTCGGCGCTCGCCGAAACGCTGCCCTGGATATAGGGCAGCGCGACGTTGGCGATCGTCGTATCCAGCGCCTGCATGATGACGGCGAGAATGACGCAGGCCGTGATCGCGCCGCGATTGGCAACCGGGGTGGCCGGAGATGATGCAGCGTTACTCATGGTCCTTGCCGCCCGAGCGGCCCAAAAGCTTGGAAACGAAATCCGGAAGACCGCGGGCGCGACCGGTATCAACGTCGACCACCGTGCTCATGCCGACGCGAAGCGGCGGCTTGCCGGCAGCGTCATCGATGCTTACACGCATCGGAATGCGCTGCACGACCTTCACCCAGTTGCCCGTCGTGTTCTGCGCCGGCAGCAGCGAGAAGCTTGAACCGGAGGCCGGGCTGATGCTCTCGACCTTGCCCTTCCACTCCACGCCAGGATAGGTATCGACATAGATCGTCACCGGCTGGCCGGGCTTCACATAGGTGAGCTCGGTTTCCTTCGGGCTCGCCGCAATCCAGAGATTGTTGCCGGATACCAGCGAGAACGCCTGCGTGGAGGCCGCAAGGTAGGAGCCCGGCTGCAGTGAGTTGACGTTCGTCACAATACCGTCGAACGGCGCCTTGACGACGCTGTGGTCGAGTTGGCGCTGAGCGTCGTCGACCTTCGCCTTGGCCTCGAGGTAAAGCGGGTTCTGGTCCACCGGCTGATCGGCATTGCCGCCGAGCTGTGCCAGCGTCGCGGCCGCTTCGACCTTGGCAACGGCGACCTTCTGGTGGCCGGCGTCGAGATTGTGCTTGGCCTGATCATAGGCGGTCCGCGTCGCGGCAGAGCTGTTCAGCAGGCTCTGCTGGCGATCGAACTCGGTCTGATAGTAGGGAATGTCGGCTTCCGCCTGCGTGATCTCGGCAAGCGACTGCTGGTAGCTGGCCTGCATATTCAGGATCTGGTTACGCACCGCGCCAAGCTGCGCCTCGGCGCCTTCAAGCGCAATCTTGAAGGCATCCTGCTGCAGGCTGAAGAGCACCTGGCCCTTCTTCACCGCCTCGTTCTCATGCACGTTGATCTGGTCGACGATACCGGAAACGTCGGTCGTCAGCCCCACCATGTCAGCCTGAATATAGGCATTGTCGGTCGACATGATCTGACCGCCATTGACATAATAATATCCGCCGACGACGAGCGCGATCGGCAGCAGGGCGAAGAGAACGGGCCGCGTGAGACTGCGCCGGCGGCGGACCTTGGTGCCGCCGGGCGCAGCCACTGCGGTGGCGGGCGCTGAATTGGATGAAGGCGCTTCGGCCACCGTTTCCTCGCGGGGAAAGGCCTCGTTTTCTTCAACTGGGTTCTTGGCATTTGCGTCTGCAACGACGCGCAGGGAGGACTTGTCAGCCATGGTTGGTCTCGTTTTCGGCCAGGGGGTCCGGCACGCATTCACTAGGTTGGTTTTCATCAAGGACAGTATTTCGAACAGCTGCTCGCGCTCCTCGGCGGACATGCCATCCAATGCTTCGCCGCGTGTCAGGTCGCCGATGTCCCGCATCGTCCCCATCAGCGGACGAGCCTCGTCCCGCAGATAGAGCAGCCAGATGCGGCGATCGGTCGGATGCTGCCGGCGCTCGATAAGCCCACGATCCGCGAGCTTGTCGAGAATACGAACAAGTGTGATCGGCTCGATCTCAAGCATCTCAGCCAATCCGCCCTGATGGATCCCCTCTGTTGGCGAGGTAGGCCAGCGTCTGCCACTGCGATCGCGTCAGGCCGAGGCAGCGCGCACGCTGCTCGAAACGCTTGCGAAGCAAGCGCGCGATGTCGTGCAGCAGGAAACCGAGGGTCGGATTGTCGTTCATTGATATCTGCGCCAATCATAAGCACACTTATAATGTGCTCAGATATATTAAGCGTGTGCAGCGCACAAGTACGTCGGCTACAGATTCATGCAACGCGACCAAAATGCCGCAGCGCTGTGCACCAACGTCCAGGATGTCTGGCGGTCCGGATGGACGCACGCATTGATTTCCCAGCTCCACAGAATTGCAACCATCCGGCATTTGCATTTTGCAACGGAGGCCGTTTATATACCTTCTACAGATACTTACAGCCGCTCGCGCCGGTCATCACGCGATACTGCACCAGTAAGAATGCAAGTGCATCTCGGGTCTCGCATAACGACACTCGCGCCGACAGCAGCAGACATGCGGATGAAGCCCTACTCATCCGAACCAGCAGCCTATGAACAATTTGACTTCTTCGACCTGAAAGCGGCATGCGCCGCCTTAACCGGAGGACTGCGATGCTTTCCCTGCTTCGACACGCTTTGGTGCTTGGCGCTGCGGTCTTGCTGCCCGTTGCGGGCGCTCTTGCCCAGGGAGCCCCAGCCCCCCTCCAGTCACCGTCGCCAAGCCCGTCGTACGCGATGTCGTCGACAACGACGAATTCATCGGTCGCTTCGAACCGGTGGACGAGGTCTCTGTCCGTTCCCGTGTCGGCGGCTACCTGCAGGAAGTGGCTTTCACAGACGGCGCCATAGTCAAGCAGGGCGACCTGCTTTTCGTTATCGATCAGCGGCCCTTCATCACGACATTGAACGAGGCAAACGCCGCGCTCGAAGTGGCCAAGTCCACCCTCACCTACGCCGATGCGCAATTCAAACGCGCCGAGTCATTGGCCACGAGCGGTAGTCAGTCTGTCTCGATCCTCGACGACCGTCGCCGCGAATGGCTTTCAGCACAGGCAAACGTCCGCGGCGCTCAGGCTACAGCCGATCGCGCCGCTCTCGATATGGAGTACACCAAGATCACGGCACCCTTGAGCGGTCGTATCGATCGCCGCCTGATCTCGGTCGGAAACCTGGTCCAGGCCGACCAATCGATTCTGACGACGATCGTTTCCCTCGACCCAATCGACTTCTACTTCGATGTCGATGAGCGCCGGCTGCTGAATTTCGCCGAGACTGCGCGCCAGAAAGGCCAGGTCCTTCAAGAGGGCGGTGGCGGCGTCGACGTGAGCGTGACGATCAGCGATCCAAACGCCAAGCCCTTCATGGGCAAGCTCGACTTTGCCGAGAACAGGATCGACAACCAGAGCGGCACGATCCGGCTGCGCGCTCGCTTCGCCAACCCGGATCTCGTCCTTCAGCCCGGCCTGTTCGGACGCATCCAGGTCGAGGCCTCCAACACCTACAAAGCTGTCCTCGTCCCTGACGAAGCAATCGGCTCCGACCAGAATGAGCGCGTCGTCTATGTGGTCGGCCCCGACGGCAAGGTTTCGACCATGCCGGTGCGACCGGGTCCGCGGCTCTATGGCTACCGGGTCATTCGCGAGGGTCTGGACGGCACCGAGACGATCGTCGTCAATGGCCTGATGCGCGTCCGGCCCGGCGCAGCGATCACGCCGAAGATGATAGAACTGCCGCAGGAACGGCGTGATACGCCGCCCGATTCCGCCGTCACGGAGAGCGGACAATGAGATTTGCCCATTTCTTCGTGGACCGGCCGATCTTCGCGGCCGTCATCTCGATCGTCTTCCTCGTTGTCGGCAGCATTGCCTACACGCAATTGCCGGTCGCGCAGTATCCGGAGATCGCGCCGCCAACGATCGTGGTGCGGACGTCCTATCCGGGCGCCGATCCGCAGACGATCGCGGACACCGTCTCGACGCCGCTTGAGCAGCAGATCAACGGCGTCGAGGACATGCTCTACATGTCCTCCTATTCCAGCGCCGATGGCGCCATGTCGCTGACGATCACCTTCAAGCTGGGCACCGATCTGGACAAGGTGCAGGTTCTTGTCCAGAACCGCGTTTCGATCGCCCTGCCCCGCCTTCCCGAAGAAGTGCAGCGGCTCGGCGTCACCACCGACAAGAGCTCGCCAGACCTGATGATGGTCGTGCATCTGCTGTCGCCCTCGCATCGCTACGACCAGCTTTACGTCTCGAACTACGCGCGAAACCGAATCCGCGACACCCTGGTTCGCCTCGATGGCGTTGGTGACGTGCAGATCTTCGGTGAACGCCAATATTCGATGCGAATCTGGCTCGATCCGGAAAAGCTCTCTGCCTACCAGATGACATCGGATGACGTCGTCTCGGCGCTTCGTGACCAGAACGTCCAGGTGTCGGGCGGCAAGATCGGCGCGCCGCCGGTCACCGGCAAGAATGCGTTTGAATATACGGTGCGAACCGAAGGGCGCTTTTCCGATGTCCGTCAGTTTCGATACGTCATCGTCAAATCAACCGACAGCGGCCGGCTGGTCGCGTTGCAGGATGTCGCCCGTATCGAACTCGGCGCACAGGACTACGTTACCAACAGCTATCTGAACAACGATCCGGCCGTTGCCCTCGGCGTCTTCGCCCGTCCCGGAACCAATGCGCTGGATACCGCGCATCAGGTTCAGACGCTCATGAAGGACGTCGCGAAGAATTTTCCGCCCGGATTGGAGTATCGGATCGTCTACGACACGACCGAGTTCATCTCGGATTCGATTTCGGAGGTCTATCGAACCATCGCCGAAGCCGCGATTCTGGTGGCGATTGTCGTCCTTGTTTTCCTGCAATCCTGGCGAACGGCGATCATTCCCATCGTTGCGATACCGGTATCGTTGATCGGCACCTTTGCGGTGCTGCTAGCCTTCGGCTTCTCGCTCAACATGCTGACCTTGTTCGGCCTCGTGCTCGCGATCGGTATCGTGGTCGACGATGCGATCGTCGTGGTGGAAAACGTCGAGCGCAATCTGGCGCGCGGCATGACGCCGAAGGAAGCTTCTCACGTCACCATGGATGAAGTCGGCACCGCAGTCGTTGCGATTTCGTTGGTCCTTATCGCCGTGTTCGTGCCGACTGCCTTCATTCCCGGCATATCCGGCCAGTTCTACCGGCAGTTCGCCGTCACGATCTCGGTGACCACGGCGATCTCGGCGCTGAACTCACTGACGCTTTCACCGGCGCTGGCGGGGATCCTGTTGAGGAGCCATGACCACGAGGCCAAACGTGCCAGCATCGCGACGCGTTTTGTGCGCGGGCTGGCCAACGGCTTCAATCACAGCTTCGATCGAATGAGTGCCGGCTACTCCTGGATCATCCGGCATCTCGTCAGCAGTTGGGTTGGTCTTACCGCCTCACTGCTGGTCTTCGCGGGATTGCTCGGCGCAACCTGGTTCATGGGCACAAAGGTCCCGTCAGGGTTCATTCCGACGATGGACCAGGGCTACGCGATCATTGTCGTACAGCTTCCGGACGGCGCATCGCTGGCGCGTACGGATGCCGTCGTCAAGCAGGTCGGCGACATTGCCCGACAAGTTCCCGGCGTCGGCAATGCCGTGCAGTTCGCGGGCTTCAGCGGTGCGACCTTCACGAATGCCTCGAATGCCGGTGTCGTCTTCGTCCCGTTCAAGTCGTTCGCGGAGCGAGAGGAAGGCGGCGAGACCGCCAACAAGATCATTGGCGAGCTGTACGGCAAGCTGCAGAATATCCAGGAAGCCTTCATCATCGCTATCCCGCCACCATCTGTGCGTGGCGTCGGTAACTCCGGCGGCTTCAAGATGCAGATCTCGGATCTTGATAACGCGGACATGACCCGGGTGCTCGGCCTCGCGCGCCAGATGATGGGTGCAGCGGCCACGACACCAGGACTGACCGGCGTCTTCACGACATTCTCGGATGCCAGCCCGCAATACTATCTCGCGATCGACCGCGACAAGGCTCGCTTCCTGAATGTGCCGATCCCCAACATCTTCAACGCCCTGTCGATCAACCTCGGCGTTTCCTACGTCAACGATTTCAATGCGTTCGGCCGCGTGTACCAGGTCCGGGCGCAGGCCGACCGGCAGTATAGAATGGACAGGGAAGACATCCTCGCGCTGAAGGTCCGCTCGGCGACCGGTGCGCTTGTGCCCCTCGGAACCCTGATGGAAATTCAGGATGCGAGCGGCCCAACCCTTGTCCAGCGTTACAACATGTATGTCTCTGTGCCGCTGCAAGGAAACCCGACCCCCGGCACCTCGACCGGCGATGCCATCAAGAAGATGGAAGCGCTGGCGGCGCAGATCCTGCCACAGGGAACCACGTTCGAATGGACGGAGTTGGCTTACCAGGAAACGCACACCGGAAACACGGCGATCTACATATTCATCCTGTCGGTCGTCTTTGTTTTCCTGGCGCTCGCGGCTCAATACGAAAGCTGGGTGTTGCCGCTGGCGATCATCCTCATCGTCCCGCTTGCCGTGCTGGCGGCTCTGATCGGTGTCTGGCTGAGAGGAATGGACAATAACGTCCTCACGCAGATCGGTCTGATCGTGCTGATCGGCCTTGCCGCGAAGAACGCCATCCTGATCGTCGAATTCGCACGGCAGGCCGAGGAGGAAGGGAAGTCACCGGTGGAGGCTGCCGTCGAGGCCAGCCACCTTCGCCTCCGCCCGATCCTGATGACGGCGTTCGCCTTTATCTTCGGCGTGCTGCCGCTCGCGATCGCCACCGGCCCCGGCGCCGAAATGCGTCAATCATTGGGGACGGCCGTCTTCTCCGGGATGCTTGGCGTAACGATCTTCGGCCTGTTCCTGACGCCAGTCTTCTATGTCGTCCTGCGTGGCCGCCGGAAAAAGCCTGCTTCGCACCCTGACGACGCTGCCGCAACCGAGAACGCGGCGTCCGAAACCGCCTCATGAGGCCCGCCGCGCGAGTTCGGCATTCTTTGAACTCGCGCGAGAAATGATCCGCCTGAAGGGTTTCTCCACAAACTCGTAGGCAACGGCCCCGAGGAACGTGCCGCCAATGACGGCCGCTCCAATGGTGGTCGTGGCTGACAGCCCGAGCAGGCCCGCGCCTTTTACGATCACCGAGATCGCAAGCGTGTGCCAGAGATAGATCGAATAGGACGCATCGCCGAGATAGGTCAGCAACGGCACGCGACCGATGCTGCCGTCGGCCTCGAGAGACACCATGCCGTAGACAAGCGCCATCGCGAGCGGCCCGCAGATCGTCTCATCGAATTCGGCCCCCATCAGGAAGATCGCTGCGAAGCCGGAGAGCGAAGCCCCCACGCAAGCAAGACCAAGGCTGGTGCCCGCGATCCATCGGCGAAGCCAAAGCTCGGCGAGCATAACGCCGCCGAGGAATTCGAGAATGATCGGACGCGTGTAGGTATAAAGCGCCGGTGAAGTCGGATGTATCAAAACGCCGATCAGGAAAAAGCCGCCGAAGACCACGCAGAGGAACGCCAGCCTAAGGTGTCTGGGCAGGAATAGGGCTCCAGCAAAGATCGCGTAGAAGAACATCTCGAAGTTCAGCGTCCATCCCTGGACAAGCACCGGCCAGATTTCTCCGCTGCTCGGCGAACGCATGGGAATGAAGAACAGCGATGCGAAGATGTGCTCGGCCGTCAGCTGCAGATTGGGGAAGAGCCCAGCCATCGCCCCCGCGATCATGACCGCCGTCACCAGCCAATAGGACGGAGCGATGCGTTTGACGCGATCAAGAAGGAAGCCCTGGGGCGTGATCGGCCGGCGGTCGCTGATGACCCACATGATGAAGCCGCTGATGACGAAGAACACGTCAACGCCCGCAGCGCCGATCGCGAAATGCTCGCCCGCCCTTTCCGCCGCATGAAACACGACGACAGCGAAAGCGGCAAACGCGCGCAGATATTGGATGCCGTAAAGAGTTTTCATCCGGGAACCTCAAGCGGCCGGTCAATCCCGGCCGAAAACTACGAAATGATGTAAGCTGCTATGACAGAACCGGCTCTGACGGTCGTTGTCGCCGCCAGATTCCGGGGGCGGGAACGCGAGACGAGGTCGCGAGTTTTCCGGCCGTAAAATAGAAGAGGAATGTTCCGACGTTGTACGGCGTCAGGATATCGATCTCCACGAAGGAGCGGATCGTCAGAAGCACGGCGATCGAAAACAGCAGGTAGGATTCGTCGTTCCTGAAATCTTCGATGAACCGCCGCAGATGGCCCCACAATATCCTGAGCAGCGTTAGCGCAAGCGTGAGCACCCCGGCGAGGCCCAGTTCCACCGCGGTCTCGATATAGGTATTGTGGAAATGGAAGCCGCTGCGCGAGCCGATGAAGAACTCCTCCCACAGCCGTTCCGGCTCGGAAAAGCCCTGAACCCAATAGGCCTGATAGCCTACGCCGAAAATGGGGTTCTGACCTGCGGCCTCGATACCCTGCTGCCAGAGATAGGTTCTGCCGGTCAGGGTGGAATCCTTGCCGAAAATCCCGAGCACGGCATCCACGGCACCGAGATAAACCCCTGCGACGGCAAGAACGATGACCGCCACACCGCCCCCGATGATCAGCAGCTTGCGATGGCCAGGCGCAAGCTCGAGAACGACGCGCAACCCCATGACCAGCCCCAGGACGACGACAGTGGTGAGCACCGATGTCGCCGACTGGCAGACGGCAAGGCAATAGGCCGAGAGCAGGCCGACAACGCCCGCCGCCATCATCCAAATTCGACGCTCGCCGAAAATAAATACCGCCGAGAAGCAGACGAGCAGCCCGAGAGAGGCATAGAATCCAAGCTGGTTTTTGGAGGCGAAGGCTCCAACGAAGCTGAAGGTCCCGTCGAGCGGATCGTATTCGTAGTAGCCGAACAGGACGGAATAAACGAGAACGATCCCGACGCCCGCGACCATCCCGAGCGTCAAGGTGCGAACGTCGAGTACCCTGACGGCAATCAGCGCGCAGATGACCTGCGTCAGATACTGGATGCTGGCGCGGAGCGAGACACTCGGAACCGCCGACCAGAAGACAGAAAGGAAGGCAAGCGTCGCAAAGGCGAAAAGCCAGAGATAACGACTGTAGCTGCCGAGCACCTTGCGGTAATCGACCGCGATCAGAGGCAGCCAGAGCGCATAGTAAAGCAGGATCGCTGCCTGCCCGAACCTGATCGAGTAGGCGAAACAGAACAGCGATAGTGCCACGGCCGGAATCGCATACATCGCGTTCCTGCCCGGCTGGATAAGAGCCGACTTTGCGATACGCATGCTGCCTCGTTATCTCATATACAGTCCGGCGGTGACCTTGATCAGATCGCCGGGCTGCAGTGCGGTGTTTTCCTGAACCGGAATTTCCTGCGGCTTTCCATCGACTTCACGAATGATGGAATAGGCAATGCTTGCCGCACCACTGGTGTTGTCGAACCGCGCTGCGTCGGTCGATTGCGTCAGGGCTTCGGACATCAGCGAGTTGCTGGTCTGAAGTTTCAGATCGAGTTCGTCGAGCTGTGCTTCGGTGCTCTGCAGCTCCTGGGCCAGCTGTGCGTCCCAATCGTTCCGCAGCGTGATCTCGTCCTGGTTGGCCTTGCTGATGTCCTGCTTGGCCTTCAGCGAATTGGTATCGATATCGAGAAGTGTCGCCTCGATGTCGGCGGCGCGCTGCTCGGCGGCCATCTTACGGGCGCTGAGCGCGAGGCCCTTTTCGGCAAGATCCTCGACCTTGTCACGGTCCTCAGTCGCAAGCTGCAACTGGCGGCTTTGCGTTTCCGTTTTCTTGCCGAGCGTTTCGACTTCGCTCTGCAGCAGTGCCCTGAGATCGTCGAGCGCCTGCAGCTGCAGCGTCAGTCGCTTCTTGCGCGACTTCATCAGCGCCGTTTCGCTGGCGACCAGAGCCTTTGCCTCAGGCTTGTCCTGAAGTTCCTTCGGTGTTTCGAAGCTCTCCTGATCGGCAGCCTCGGCCTTCAGTCGAGCCTGCTTCACCAGCAGACGAGCGCGATCCGCCATGTAAACGACAGCATCGCCCTTGGCATTGATGAAATCGCGGGCAAAGCGCTGGCCGGCATCCGCACGACGCAGACCGCCGGCAAGGCTCACCGCCTTGACGACGGAAAGGTTGGGGGCGAACGGATATTCTCCCGGTTTCTCCACGTCGCCGGACAGATAGACCGGCCGGTATTCCGACAGTTCGACGGAGGCGGACGGCCTATCTTTCAAGGCAAATTGCTTCTGCAGTGCTACGCCGATTTCCTGGGCGATGGCATCCGTCGTCTTTCCGGAGGCAGGCATGTCGCCCACGAACGGAATCGAGATGCTCCCTGAGGGTCCGACGGTATAGTCCCCGCTTACGACCGACCAGTCCCTTATCGTCCCATCCGCCGTTTGCCATTCGGCAACGCGAATCTTGAGCTTGTCCATGACCCCAAGGCGGTAATCATCCGCACTGGCGATGGACGAAGAAAGCAAGACGCCAGTCAATCCGGCGACCAGCATGATGCCCGATTGCAAAGCGCGCTTTCGGCCAGCTCTGCTCTCGATGAAGCAATCTTTCATGAATTTCCCCGTGTTTCGGCACGACTCGGCCAGGCCATGTCGTGCAGTGGCTCGGTGGTAGAAGAAGAATCCGCTTAGTAGCTGCCGCGTTGAGCGCAGACGGCCGGGATAGTGCGAGCGATGATCACGACATCCCGAACCAGAGACCAGTTCTCGACATAGTGGGTATCGAAGGCAACGCGTGCCGCATAGGAAACGTCGTTGCGTCCGCTGATCTGCCAGAGGCCGGTAAGCCCCGGGCGTGACTGCAGGTAGTAGACCGCAGCATGCTCGTACATTTCAAGCTCGTCGCGCACGACAGGTCGTGGGCCAACGATGCTCATCTCGCCGCGAATGATGTTGAAGAGCTGTGGCAGCTCATCAAGGCTCAGCTTGCGCAGTACGGTACCGACGGCAGTTACCCTCGGGTCGTTCTGCAGCTTTCGCGTGCTGCGCCATTCATCCATGGCCTGCGGATTGTTACGCAGGTAGTCCTGCAGAACCCTGTCGCCATCCGTCACCATGGTGCGGAACTTCAGGCAACGGAATTCCTGGCCGTTATGGCCGATACGGCGATGCCCGTAGAAGGCCGGACCTTTGTCCGAGAGCTTCACCAGCAACATCACCATCAGAAGGATCGGGCTCAGAAGAAGGAGCCCGAGGCAGGCGGCGGACACGTCAAATGCCCGTTTTGCGAAACCGCCCGTGGGCGGGAACACGCGTTCATGAACTGCGCCATAGAATGGCGAACTGTCCGATCTCGTCGCAGACTTCATAGAGGTAACTCCACTTATGTTTGCCGTTTGGTCGGGTAGGCTCAGGCCGCTTATCTGGCGCTGACGAGATCGAAGTGTATGAGCGGATTTTGTTTTTTTAAGCCACATTTTTAAGACCGACCGTTTCACGCATGTTTTACGACCGTTCATTCAGCATTTTATTTCTTCAGCACATGCTTAAACATATTTAAAGCTGGGGTTGTCTTTTGAAAAAATTACAACGCCGCTGAATAAAACTTTCGCCAATCTCTGTAGCACTCAAAGATACTGAAGGTTATGTTGTTGCGATGCATCGTTGCGAAGTCATGGCAATCGTGAATTGCTTCTGTTGGAACGACCAATTTAATCTTTGCAACGCCCGATTTATTGCATCGCAACACGGATTTTGCGCCGCACTCACAAATCGTTTTAAATTAAAACTTTGTAATAAAAGTTGAACGCAAAACCGTTCTGAGAGCGTCGTGGACAGGTCGATTAAGGCAAAACATCTGCGTGTATTGTCAAATTCACCACAACCAGAAGAAATAACCGATCCTTAATCATCTTTCGGCTTTTCCGAGGTTGCCATACTGGTCAGTGGCATTTTTACCAGTCCTCGGAACAAACGATTAAGATCACGCTTGTACTACCGACGCCGCGACGCAAAAAACGACGCCAGTGCTTCAGTTGTACGCAGAAGTCCTGTAAAACAGAACCGCACTAATAGCCTGGTGAAGCGATTGCGTCCGGTGAAAGTTCATTGAGCAACGCTTCGATGGGGAGGCAACACATGTATGCACCTCGCGTTTTTATCAGCATGCTCGGCGCCCTCGGCGTTTTTGCTGTGGCGACGTACTGGCTGAGCGGCTCTCTTTCCGGAATGATCATCAAGACCGTGATCTGCGCGATTCTCTTGCAGGCCGGATACTTCGGTGGCGTGCTCTATCTCGTCTGGAAGGAAAGCAGGGAACGTCGCGCGCGCCAGCCGTCTCAAAACCGTGGCGAAGAGCCTGAAAAGCTTTCGGTAACGCCTTTCAAAAACTCCGAACCTTTCAATCGCTGAGCCTTCTGACGCGTATTGCGTCTCGCACGTCGGATCGGCGTCCGCCGACCGTATCGTAACATGAAGTGACTCCTTCTGCGTTGTCTGCCGCGCTCCGACGTCCTAGTTCTTGGGCGAAACAACGGAGGTAAAGCGTGGCTCCAACGGCTAATATTTGCGTCATCATCGCCGCCAAGAACGCGGCCGACACCATTGAAACCGCTGTAATATCTGCACTGCGCGAGCCCGAAGTGGCCGAGGTCGTGGTCGTAGACGACGGGTCGAACGACGGTACGGCGGAGGCGGCCAAACGCGCAGACGATGCCACCGGCCGGCTGATTGTTGCCCGATTCGAACAGAACAAAGGGCCATCCGCAGCCCGCAATCATGCAATCGAAATCTCGTCCGCACCGCTGATCGCAATCCTCGACGCCGACGATTTCTTCTTTGCCGGACGCTTCCAGCGCATGATCGCCGCTGACGATTGGGAGTTCGTTGCCGACAACATCGCCTTTGTCGATGCGGACACTGCCGCCGAAGCCCCTCGCCATCTCGACGCTTTTGCCGAGAACCCTCGCTTTTTCGATCTGGCCGCCTTCGTCGAAGGCAACATCTCGAAACGCGGTGTCCGGCGCGGCGAGATCGGCTTCCTCAAGCCGGTCATGCGCCGCAGCTTCCTGAACCAGCATGGCTTGCGCTACCGCGAAGAGATGCGGCTCGGCGAGGATTACGATCTCTACATCCGGGCTCTGGCTCTGGGTGCGCGTTACAAGATCATCCATAGCTGCGGCTACGGCGCCGTGGTTCGAGGCGACTCGCTCAGCGGACGTCACCGCACGGAAGATCTGCGCCGGCTCTACGAAGCCGACCGCGCGCTTCTGGACACTCATACGCTGACGCCGGATGCAAAGGCAGCCGTCAGCCGGCACGAAAAGCATGTGCGCGATAAATACGAGCTGCGCCATTTCCTCGACCTCAAGGCGCAGAACGGCCCGGCGGCGGCTCTGGCCTATCTTGTCGGGCACCCGACCGCCTTCCCGGCGATCGCCGGCGGCATCCTTGCCGACAAGACGGAACGGTGGCGCAATCCCTCCGGTGTCTCGGCGACTGCGGGAAGCGGACGCCTGAGATACCTTCTCGAGGCGACAGCCGCCTAGGAAGGCGACTTCACAAGTTTTCCGGCGGCAAGTTCAAGCGCGCTCTGCAGAAGACGCGGATCCTGGAAGGCCCAACGCGCCAGCAGTCCGAAATCGGGGCGGCGGCGCCGTCGAAGCAGGCCCACCTGGCTCCACAGAGCCTGCCGCCGGGTCGTGCTCTTGTGCGCCTTGATTGCGGCGATCTCGCGCGGCCGGCTGCGGAAGCGGCTCTCAAGCCGATCGAGCGCCATCCAGGTGATGAATTGCTGTTTCAGGAATTCCGGCGACGTGTTGTCGACGCCGTGGAAGATGTTGATCCCCTCCCCGCGCAGCGCCCCGGCATCGGCGCAGAGCAGCACCCTGCGGGCAGCCAGAATGCAATCGCAGAAGAAGAGGACATCTTCGGCCGCCAGCCGCAGAGCCGCGTCGAAGCGCACCGTTTCGATCAGCGGACGCCCGATCACCATGCAGGACATATGCAGGAAGGCCCAGTTGCCGATCATCACGCCGGCTATATCGGGGACTTCGAGAATGAGCGGACCATCCATCAGGCGCTTCGCACCCTCGATCTGCTCAAGCGCCCCGATCCCGAAGTGATAGTCGAATTCCTCCCCACCTTCGATCGACGCCCAATAGCAATCGCCGCCGAGCGTCCCCGTGGCCGCAAGAGCGTTCTGGAGATGATCGGGCGCCCAGACATCGTCCGAATCGAGAAAGGCGACATACCGAGTGGCAGCCGGGACATGATCGAGCCCCGTATTGCGCGCCCCCCCGGGCCAGCGTTCGGCTGGCTGATAACCGTGATGCGCTCGCGCTCCGACAACGGCAGCGGTTTCAGTTCGTCGGAAGGCGCGTATGGCGACTGATCGTCGACAACGATGACATCGAAATCCTGGAAACTCTGCGCAAAGGCAGATGCCAAGGCGCGGCGGAGGATACCGTCCTCGCGCTGGTAGAAAGGAATGATGATCGTGAACGTCGCCATGCGCTCTCCCTGAAGGGTTCGAGTTATCTGCTGCTGCATCTAGTCGGCGCGATCCCGCGGACAAGCTGCTGCAGTGCGAAAGCATCAGGGTCATTTCGTCCGAATTTTGTCAAAGTCTCCGGACTCGGCGACGGAGGCCGCCTGTATCAAAACAATCCTGCCCAACGCCGATTTCCACATTCTGGCCACAATCGGCACAGCTTGGCCGCCCATCGATGCGGATATTTTTCACCAACGCGGAAAAACTTTTAGCGTGTTCGGCCTCGGCAAAAACGCTAACCAAATGAATATAATCGATTTCTGCAATACACTGGTCACCATGGCTTTGCGGACACTCCGAGACGCGCTCACGGCGAGTTTTTTACCTTCCGTAACGGTAGGTAGCAGGCGTGCCGAACCGGGACCCTCCACGAGTTTTTGCTGCAGCGCCATATTTTCTTCCGGGAATTCGCTCTAGCTTTTGAGACGCGGGCTCGAGTCTGCTCTGATTGAAACGGCCGCATTGGGGGATGCGACCCAAAAGGGGTGACTGACAACGTGACTGTTGACTCCAACGTATCGTCGCGGATCAACCTGATGCGCATCGTGCTCATTTCGGGCATCGTGTTCGTCCACATACCATTCGACGTCAAAAGCAGTCCTTTCAACGGGACGTACGGCGCGTTCGACTGGTTCAGGGTTTTTCTGACCGAAGCATTGTTTCGCGTCGGGGTTCCGTGCCTCAGTGCGATCTCCGGTTACCTGCTGTTTCGCGGCGGGCTTGAGAACTTCAGCTATCTGAAGACGGTGCGAACCAAATCGCAGACCGTGCTGCTGCCGTTCCTGATCTGGAACGGGGCCTTCTTCCTGGCCATCCTTGCGGCACTCGCTCTCGGCATCGGTGATGGATATGTGCCGGATCCGTGGCATGCCTCAGCGCGCGACCTGCTCACGCATCTGTTTGGCATCGAGGATTTCCCGGTCAACGTCCCGCTGTATTTCCTGCGCGATCTCTTCGTGTGCATTCTGATTTCGCCGCTGCTGGCGCTGCTGATCAGCCGCGTGCCGCTGATCACCCTGGCCGCGCTTCTGCTGCTGGCGCTCGTTCCCGAGCTGCCGCTTTACATCGTCCTCAAGCGCTCGATCCTGTTCAGCTTCAGCCTCGGCATCTATGTCGGGCTCTACAATATCGACCTCAAGGCTCTCGACCGGTTCGCGCCTGTCGGCATCGCCCTGCTGCTGGCGAGTTCGGCTCTGCTTGCGACCGCGATCTATCTGGCGGGACCGCAGGTGCCGGACTGGATCCAGCTCCTGCGCAACACGCTCGCAATCGCCGGCGCCCTTGGCTTCTGGCTGTTGTCGGCGCCGCTGATCAAGACCCAGATCGGCCAGCGTCTCTCGAAGACCGGGAGCCTGAGCTTCTGGATCTTCTGCGCCCACTACCCGCTTCTGATCCTGCTCTGGATCGTCTGGGGCAAGTCGGGGATCGACACGTACCCGATCTTCTTCGTGCTCTCGCTTGCACTTCTCTTTCCGTTTCTCGCCGTCTCGAACGCCGCGTGCCGCAGGATTGCTCCCAGGCTTTACGCGATCCTGACCGGCGGACGAACCAAGAAGCCGACGGACAGAACACCGTCCGCCGGCACCATCCGTCCCGAACTCGTTTCTCAGCAGAGGTGATCGTCATGATTAAACTCACCCGCGCACGAACTCTTTCTTCCGCTCTTGTCATCGCCGGCACCGCGTTTGCGGCTGCATCGGCAGCCAACGCGCAGCAGGCAAGCGGAACCTCGTTCGTCGAAAACTTCGACAAGCTCGACAAGGCCTTCTGGTACACGTCCGATGGCTGGAACAATGGCGCCCACCAGAACTGCACCTGGTCCAAGAGCCAGGCAAAGGTCGACGGTGGTTCTCTGAACCTGAGCTTTGCGGAAGGAAAATCCAAGGACCGCAGCTATCTCTGCGGCGAGATCCAGACCACCAAGCGCTACAGCTACGGCGTCTACGAAGCCCGGCTGAAAGCCGCTACCGGCTCGGGCCTGAATTCCGCGTTCTTCACCTACATCGGCCCTGCCGACAAGAAGGAACACGACGAGATCGACTTCGAGGTGCTCGGCAAGAACACATCCGAAGTCCAGGTAAACCAGTATGTTAAGGCAAAAGGCGGCCACGAGAAGCTGGTGCCTGTCGGTAGCAAGGCCGATGACGGCTTCAACGACTACGCCTTCGTCTGGGAGCCCGGCCGGTTGCGCTACTACCTGAACGGCAAGCTTGTTCAGGACGTCACCGACGCCTCGAAGATTCCAACTAGCCCGCAGAAGATTTTCCTCAGCCTGTGGGGCACGGATACGCTTTCGGACTGGATGGGCAGGTTCTCCTACACCGCGCCGGCCACGATGCAGATCGACCGGATCGCCTATACGGCGACCGGCGACAAGTGCCAGTTCCCCGACTCCATCGCATGCGCGCTGAACTAAGCCGATTGCGCTTTCAAACCGGAAAAGGACGCTCGATGCTGAAAATCCTCTACCTCGTGCATGATCTAGCCGATCCAGCCGTTCGCCGGCGGGTGCTGATGCTGCGCGAGGGAGGAGCCGACGTCACTCTGGCGGGTTTCCGACGTGGGGACAACGCGCTGGCAGAGGTGCATGGCGTGCGCCCAATCGAGCTCGGGAAGACCAGCGACGCCAAGTTCGCCCAGCGGATCGGCGCAGTCATCAGCGCCATAGCTGGCCTGAAGACCAAGCTTGCGGGCATCGCCAAACCAGATGTCATCATCGGTCGCAACCTTGAGGCGCTTGCCGTCGCTCACCGGGCCAACGCCCTCTACGGCGGCGATGTTCCCGTTGTCTACGAGTGCCTTGACATCCATCGTCTGCTGACCAGGGACGACGCGATCGGCAAGGTAATCCGCGGCGCCGAAGCCCGCTTCGGCCGCGGTGCAAAGCTCATCCTCACGAGTTCGCCGGCCTTCATCGATAAATATTTCGAGCCCCGGTCCGGCGTCCGCGCGCCGGCGCTGCTTGTCGAGAACAAGGTGATCACCCTGGATGACAACGCCATCGAACCCTCCTTCGCGCGCCCGTTGAAGCAGCCGGGACAGCCGTGGAAAATCGGATGGTTCGGCGCCCTGCGCTGCCGCAAGTCCCTGCATTTGCTCGCCGATTTCTCCCGTCGCATGCAGGGCCGCGTCGAGATCGTTCTTCGCGGTCGCCCGGCTTATTCGGAATTCGAAGACTTCGATGGCTTCGTCGCCGCCGAACCCTACATGCGGTTCGAAGGCCCCTATCGCAATCCGGAGGATCTCCGGGCGATCTACGACGACGTCCACTTTTCATGGGCGATCGACTTTTTCGAAGAAGGCCTGAACTCGAGCTGGCTGCTGCCGAACCGACTGTATGAGGGGTGCCTCTATGGTGCTGTTCCAATTGCCCTTGAAGGCACCCAGACCGCCAACTTTCTGAACGAGCAGGACATCGGCCTTGCTCTCCCGGAAGCCAGCCCCGCAGCACTGGACGCGTTGTTTTCCAGCATGACCGGCGAGCGCTACCAGAGCCTTGCCGAAGCGGTCGCTTCCAAAGACCGCAAGACATGGCTCGCCGACCGCAGCGACTTCGAAGCGCTCGTTGACAGCCTTTCCCGCCTCGTACCGGACTTCGCAGAGAGGGGCGAAACCGGTGTGATCCCTGAGCAAATCGTATCTGAAGAAGGGTGGACAAACATGAAGTCTGATGTGTGTAAGAGCGTCTCCAGTCTCATCATCATCCCTTGCCTGAACGAAGAAAAACATATCGGCGCGCTGCTCGACAAGCTCGGCGCCGAACTCGATCATATGAATGCGAAGATCGTCGTCGCCGACGGCGGCAGCAAGGATGCGACCCGGGACATTGTCGCCGCGCGCAGCGCAAGCGATCCGCGTATCCTGCTGCTCGACAATCCCCGTCGCATCCAGAGCGCTGCAATCAACCTTGCCGTCGCCACCTTCGGGCGTGACTACGACTATCTGATCCGCATCGACGCCCATGGCGACTATCCTGACGACTACTGCCGCCAGCTCGTCCACGAGGCGATCCGCACACAGGCCGACTCCGTCGTTGTCGCCATGGAAACGGTCGGCTTCGGAATGTTCCAGAAGGCGACCGCCTTTGCGCAGAATTCGAAACTCGGCAACGGCGGCTCCAAGCATCGCCAGGGTGCCAAGGGCCACTGGGCCGACCACGGCCACCATGCGCTCATGCGGATCGCGGCCTATGATGCGGTTGGCGGATACGACGAAACCTTCAGTCACAACGAGGACGCCGAGCTCGATTATCGTCTCAAGAAAGCCGGCTTCGGCATCTGGATGACCGACAGGACGCGGATGATCTACTATCCGCGATCAACCATCGCGACGCTGTTTCGTCAGTACATCGGCTATGGGCGTGGCCGAGCCAAGAACATTCTCAAGCACGGCAGCATGCCAAGCCTTCGACAGTGGCTGCCGCTTCTGGTCGTTCCCGTGTTTATCGGCGCCTTCCTTGCGGTTCTCAACTGGGCCGCGGTCATTCCGTTCAGCCTCTGGGCGGTTGTCTGCGTCGGCTATGGTTTCTGGATGGCCGTTGGACAACGCAACCCCTATGGGCCGCTCGCGGCTCTCTCGGCCATGGTCATGCATTTTGCCTGGTCGGCCGGCTTCTGGATGGAGCTTCTGAAGTTCCGCGGACGAAAGGCCTCGTGATGGACGAACGCAATACGACCCGAATCGATATCGGCGTCTGCACCTATCGCCGCGCCTCGCTCGACGAGGCGCTGCTTTCGCTCGCGGTGTTGTCCGTCCCCGAGAATGTGGATCTGCGCATCATCGTTGCCGACAACGACAAGGTGCCAAGCGCCCGCGAACGCGTGGAGGCTCTGCGCGCGACGATCCCGCATGAAATCGCCTACGTCCACTGCCCCGCGTCGAACATCTCGATCGCGCGCAATGCCTGCCTCGAAGCCGCGACCGGCGATTTTCTGGCTTTCATCGACGACGACGAGGATGCCAGCGAGGATTGGATTTCCGAGCTTCTCGCCACCGCGCTCGCGACCAAGGCGGACGCGGTTCTCGGTCCGGTGCGCAGCGTCTATTCGTCGACCGCGCCGGACTGGATGCGCCACGGCGACTTCCACTCCACCCTTCCCGTCTGGGTCGGGGGTGAAATCCGCACCGGCTATACCTGCAATGTCCTGCTGCGGCTTGGCTCGCCACATGTGGCTGGCCGCCGCTTCAACCTGGCATTGGGCCGGACGGGCGGCGAGGACACGGAATTCTTTAGTGAGATGCACGGAGCTGGCGGCACCATCGCTTACGCGGAGAATGCCTACGTCTACGAACCGGTAACGGAGAACCGTGCGGATCTGGTCTGGCTCGCCAAGCGCCGCTTCCGTTTCGGCCAGACGCATGGCCGTTTGCTGCTCGAGAAGAGTACCGGCGCACGGCGCCTGCAACAGATCGGATTGGCCGGAGCAAAGGCCGCGTTCTGCTATGCTGCGGCCCTCGCCTGCATAGTCATCCCCGTCACGCGCTATCGCTACGGCCTTCGCGGCGTCATGCATTCGGGCGTGGTCAGCGGGTTGCTTGGCATTCGCGAAATCCGTCAATACGGCACGGCGGAGGCTGCATGACGCCATCGGCACCTGATGTCACCTTCATCATCGCGGCCTACAACGCGGCCGACACGCTCGCCCGGGCGATCGACAGCGCGCTGGCACAGACCGGCGTTTCCGTCGAAGTCATTGTCGCGGACGATTGCTCAACGGACGAGACGAGAGCGGTTGCAGAGAGCTATGCCGGCTCGAACGTCCGCTTGCTGGCTTTGCCCCGCAACGGCGGACCATCGGTGGCGCGGAACGCCGCAATCGCCGAAGCGAAAGGCCGTTGGCTGGCGGTGCTTGACTCCGACGATGCGGTGACGCCGGAGCGGATGGCCCGGTTGATCGCGCGTGCCGAAAAGGCGGGAACCCAGATCGCCGTCGACAACCTTCGCGTTATCAGGGCAGACGGCACGCCCGCCGAGACGATGTTTGCCGAGCGTACGCTGCAGGAAACGCCTGAACTCACCCTGTCGGCGTTCATTCGGTCCAACGCCCTCTTCGAGGCAACCCACAATTTCGGCTACCTGAAGCCGGTCTTTCTCCGCAGCTTCATCGAAAGCCACGGCCTCGAATTCGACGAGGCATTGCGGATCGGCGAGGACTACCTCTTCCTCGCTGCCGCACTGGCGCTCGGCGGTCGCTGCGTCATCGAGCCCGCGGTCGGCTACGATTATCACATCCGCGAGGGCTCCATTTCGCGCGTACTCGCCCTTCATCACATCGACGACATGATTGAGGGCGATAAGAATTTCCTCGAACATCACCGGCTGGATGCCGAAGCTGCGGCAGCGCAGACATTTCGGACACGAAGCCTTCACAAGGGACGCGCCTTTCTCGTCCTCGTCCAGAACATTAAAGATCGATCGGTTTTCAGCGCGATCAGAACTGCCTGGAACGATCCGGGCGCGTTGGCTCACCTACGCATGCCCGTTGTTGCCCGGCTCAACCGCGCGATGATGCCCCTGCGGAAACTGACTGGTGCCGATACCGATCTCCCAGCCATCGATGGCACGACCCGCTCCTCGCAAAGGATAGAGCCATGAACCAACGGAACCTCACCTTGCACAGCACATTGGCGAAACCGGCCGACGATTCCGACTCCTTCATCGACATTGATCGGCTGATCGCAATTGTGATCCGGAGAGCGGGCTCGGTTGCCCTTTGCGTCGGCGCCATGGTGGCAATCGCCGTTGTCTATCTGCTGTTTGCGACGGCGCAATACACGTCGATGACACAGATCCTGCTCGACGACAGCATGACGCGCTATGCGCAGGATGCCCCGCCTGTCGCGAATTCGCAGCAGGTCGACATGCAGATCGCAAGCGCCGTCGAAATCCTGAAGTCCAACGAATTGGCCCTCAGGGTCGTCGACGCCGAAAAGCTGCAGGACAACGACACCATCCTCGAGCCGCCACAGTCTCCCGCCGCCCTGGTGAAGGCCGGCGTCAAACTGATTGCAAGCGCGTTGCTGCCGCGAAAGCTTCCCGCAAGCGAAAATGATGCCCGCAACGGCCGCCGGCAGAAGGCCGCGGCTCTGTTGCAGGACGCGCTGACAGTATCGCGCGTTAACCGAAGCGCGGTTCTCGCCGTTTCGTTCCGCTCGACCGACCGCCTGCTCGCGGCCCGCATCACAAAAGCCTATGCGACCGCCTATCTGAGTGACCAGCTCAACGCCAACTTCGATGCGACCGAAAGCGCATCCGTCTGGCTGCAGCAGCGCCTCGCGGACCTGCGCGAACGCTCACAGCAGGCAGCCCTCGAAGTTGCCAAGTTCAAGGCCGAGAACGGCCTGACATCAGCCAACGGCGAGTTGATGTCGGAGCAGCAGCTGGCCGACCTCACCAAGCAGCTGATCGTCGCCCAGGCCGACACTGCCAGCGCTTCCGCCCGCTACAACCAGTTCAAGTCAATCATCGAGCTTGGCCCGGAGAGCGCCGTGAATAACGCGGCCGTGTCATCAGGCCAGGCCGATAACAGCGTCATCAAGGATCTGAGAACCCGTTACATCACTGTCAGCAAGCGCGAACAGGAAGTGACGACCAACTTTGGCGAGGATCATCCCCAGGCCGTCGCACTGCGCGCCGAGAAACAGGACGTCTCCCGCCAGATCTACCAGGAACTGCAGCAGCTTACCGCAAGCTATCGCAACGAGTTCGAGGTCGCGCGCTCGCGCGAGGCATCGTTGCGCACCAACATCGATCACCTGACGGGCAAGAACTCCGAGGCGGACAAGTCGCTGGTCCAGCTCAACGATCTTGAACAGCGCGCCGCCGCTCTGAAGACGCTTTACGAGTCCTACCTCGGAAAATATGAGGAAGCCGCACAGCAGCAGTCCTTCCCGATCGCCAAGGCGCGCGTCATCTCGGAAGCTGGCGTCCCGGCTTCTCCGTCCAGCCCGAAGAAGACGATGACGCTCGGCCTCGCCATCGTGCTTGGCCTGATGGCTGGCGGTGCGCTGACGGCATTCCAGGAATTCCGCGAGCGCTTCTTCCGCGTCGAAGGCGACGTTCGCACGATTCTCGGTCTGAAATTCCTCGGCTACCTGCCGCTCGTCGGAAAAGGGCCGCGCGAGAAGAAGGTCTTCCGGCCGAAATCCGCGCAGACCCCGCCGCCGCAGAGCGATCCGGTCGCGGACGATGGCGCCACCTTCGAGCGCATCATGCGGGTGGTGCTTGAGGCACCGCGCTCCGTCTTCGCGGAAACGCTCCGCAACGCCAAGCTCGCCAGCGACGTGATGTTCCAGAGCAAGACGGATCGCGTCATCGGCGTCATCTCGGCGATGCCGGGAGAAGGCAAGTCCACGACGGCGGCGAACTTCGCCGCGCTGCTTGCCTCTAGCGGCAAGCGAACCCTCCTCATCGACGCCGACCTTCGCAATCCCGGCCTTACCCGCATGCTGCGAAAGCCGCCGCAGTACGGTCTGGTGGAAGCTGTGCTTGGGGAAGTTCCGTGGGCGAGTGCCGTAAAGATCGACCCGGTCAGCAAGCTCGCCATCCTGCCTGTGTTGCCGAATGATCACCTGATGCATACCAGCGAACTGCTGGCATCGCAGGGCATGTTCAATCTCATGGAAAATGCCCGCAAGATGTTCGACTATATCGTGGTCGACCTTGCGCCTCTCGGTCCTGTCATCGACGCCAAGGCTTTCGCCCCGCAGGTCGACGGCTTCCTGTTCGTGACCGAATGGGGATCGACGCCGACCAACGTCGTGCGCGATATCCTGAACGCGGAGCCGCAGATCAAATCGAAGGTTCTGGGCGTGATCCTCAACAAGACTGACATGACCGAACTTGGCAAGTTCACGAACTTCGGCGCGGCCGAGCGCTATCGCTCGAAATATGTGAGCTACTACACGGACGAAACGCCGAAGAAGCGCGAACCGGCCGAAGCCGGCACCTGATCAGGTCGAAAAAAGGTGGACGCGGCCCTGCCAGAACCGCGCCACCGTCAACCGTCCGCTACGGAACGCACCGGTATCGAGATTGAGGCGGGCCGGCTGCACATCGGGTTTCTCCACCGGCGTATGTCCGTGAACGACAAGCTTGGGAAGCGGCACTGGACTTTCGAAGAAGCGGTGGCGGATGAAGACGAGATCGTCATCATTCTGCTCCTCAAGCGGCAGGCTCGGTTCGATGCCCGCATGCACGAAGAGAATATCAGGCGTATCGACAAGAATCGGCAGCGATCGCAGGAAGTCGATATGCGGTTTCGGCAGCGACTGCCGGATGAACGCATCAAGCTTGGCAGCCGTCGGGAAGATCAACGGCAACTGATCCGCATCCAGCCCGTACGACCGCAGCAACTCGTCCGAGCCCATCGGCAGCCAGTCGTTGAAGGAGATTCGTCCGTCGATGTAGTCGAGCATGACGATCTCATGGTTGCCGGTCAGGCAGATGCGGTCGAAGTTTTGCGGCGGCGGCGCCAGCAGATGGGAAATCACCTGCGCCGACGAAGGCCCGCGGTCTATGTAATCACCGAGCGTGACGATGAGCTTGCGGCCCGGCAGCTTCGAAGCGTCTTCGACAATCGCCTGTTCGGCGCGCTCAAGCAGATCGTGCCTGCCGTGAATGTCGCCTATGGCGTAGATCGGCATATCGCCTGGATCGATGTGGAGCCGCGTTCGGGCGGTCGATGCCATAGAAAACCTCGCATTATCGTCGGTCGCTGCTGTGGAATGCTGCCAGCGTCACATAACTATCCAGCTGCTTACGACAATCAAGCGCGTAATAAAATTCCAGCGGCACGCGTATTTCTAGAAAAACCAGTCTTACCATCGCATGAGCGATGCCGCATTCCTTAGATCCTTGGCATGTTTGAAGGCAACCGATGGGAAGCGTATCGCAGTTTCACAACGGAGAAAGGCCCCTCGCTCATCGCATCGAAAGCGAAGAGGAAGCCTTGACGATCGCCCGGCAACTGTCCGCGTCCTTCGCGCTGCAGTCGAGCGAACGCGACATCAACCGCATCCTGCCTCATACCGAAATCGACGCGCTTTTTGCCTCGGGACTGGGCGCGATCACCGTGCCGCCGGAGTTTGCCGGGCTCGACATCGGCAACGCGCTGCTCGGCGAAATCGTGGCGATCATAGCCGAGGGCGATCCCTCGATCGGTGAATGCCTCGAAGCGCATTTCTCGACATTGGAGCGCCTGAGGGCAACGGGAAGCGAGAGCCTGCAGCAAGTCTCATATGAGCGCGTATTGGCTGGAGAGAGATTTACGACGGCAGTCCTTCAGGACACGACAACCATCCAGTCCGACCAGCTCGCTCATCGGATCACCGGTCGAAGCCTGCCCGCCACCGCCTTGCTCTTTTCCGACTGGATCGCCGTCATCGAAGCAGGTCAGGCAGGCGAAGGGGTGGAGGTCTATCTGCCGAGGGATGCTGGTGGGCTGCAGTGTCTCGATGATTGGGATGGCTTTGGCCAACGAACCAACGGGACCGGCACACTGATTGCAAACGACGTGCGCGCCGCCGGCGACACCACGGCTCATGTCGATCGGTCGACACCCTCTCTCGTGCCGGCACTCGAAGCCCTGATGCATGCAGGAACCGCGCTCGGAATAGCGCGCAGCGTGCTGGCAGGCCTGCGGGAGCCTCAAAGCTCTTCGCGACTGGGAAAATTGATGGTCGACATCGAGGCGACAGCCGCGCTGATCCAACGCGCTGGCGGACGTATCGACCTCGCCCAAGTCGGCCCCTCCACTCGCTCGATCGAAGCGGCAACCTTTTCGGCGATGGCAGCAAAAGCAATTGCAGGAACGACAGCGCTCGAAGCATCAGGTCTGCTGTTCGAGCTGTCATCGACCGCGACAACGAGCATCGGCCTCAATCTGGACCGGCATTGGCGCAATGCGCGCCTGCACGGCGCAGGTCACACAGTAGCGGAAATCTACAGCCGCGTCGGCAACCTGCAACGCACCGATGGGTGATGCTTACTTTGCGGCCTTCAGTGGAGCCGCATCTTCGTCTTCATCGATCTTGTTGCCCGATGCGACGAATTGCTCGAGCGTCATGTTGTCGAGGATGTCAGCGATCGCGTCCCGGACCTCGGTCATGGAACGACGCACCTGACAGGTCTCGGGATCAAGACAGTCGTCGCATGCTTCGAAGGCAGTGCGGCTGGCGCAGCGGATAGGGGCCAAGGGCCCGTCCAGCGTACGGATCACATGCCCGATGCGGATGTCCGATGCAGGCTTTGACAGCGAATAACCGCCGCCCGGCCCCTTCTTGGAGCGCAGAATGCCGACGTTACGAAGTTCCAGCAGGATGGTGTCGAGGAACTTCTTGGGAATATTGTTGCGAGCGGCAACGTCATTGATGAAGGCCGTTTCTCCCGGCGCAAGACGCGCGAGATCCACCAATGCCTTCAAGCCATACTTTCCTTTTTTCGTCAGCATGTTCGATTGCCCTGCCGCCCTGTATCCATCCCCATCAATCAGCAAATAACGCCAAAAGAGTGAACACACAACAAATAGCTATCATTTATATAGTTTATGTTTGTAGCGGGCACCGGGCTAGTAGACCTGAAGAATACTCCGGTTCCGCACTTTGGCGGGCAGCGCTATACGAAAGCCTCGCTGTCTAAACCGGTCCCGTGCCGGGAGGGGTGGGTCCTCCGCTCATGAAGACACCAAGCGCAAGCGCGACCATGAGGATCACGAAGATGATCGCGCCGAGCACAGCCCAGATAGACAGCCGGCGCCCTTCGGCGATCAGATGCTCTTCACGCGCGACGGTCGGCTCAGGTCGCGGAGAGGAATTGTCTGCTCTTGGTTCATCTTGCGCCATGACATGCCTCTGCAGCCAGAACGTCGACAGAGGACGATCGGTCCCAGTCCTCAGACCAGCGGATCTCGTCCTTCCGCAGCACTGTCATTGAGTTCCGCGGCGATATCTTCCGCATCCTGCTTGCTGAGACCGACGAGATCGCGCCCGTCGGTCGCGGCCGGCAACGAGGTAAAGGTGTCGATGACCGACCATCCGCCGGGCATCTCCCTGCGCACCTGGTAGCGTGGAAGCTCCTCGGGCTCGTCGCATGTCATCTCGGCCACCTCGCAAATACTCGCTACGATATGTGTCGCGACCCGCTCGCCCGACAAGGACGGCGCTTAACTTTCGTCGTTGGGAACGTTGGTTTTCAGCTCCTTTATCCAAATCCGTGCATTGCCGTCGGAGGGCGCGCGCCAATCGCCTCGGGGCGAAAGCGATCCGCCCGATGTCACCTTCGGGCCGTTCGGCGATGCCGATCGCTTGAACTGGCTGATCGTGAAGAAGCGGAAGAGGAAAACCTCCATCCAACGGCGAATTGTCGCCAAGTCGAAGCTCCTGCGCTTGTCAGCCGGAAAATGCGGCGGCCAGACACCGGACTTCGCATCGCTCCATGCCTGATAGGCGAGGAACGCGACCTTGGACGGCCGCAGACCGAATCGCGTCGTATAGTAGAGGAAGAAATCATGCAGATCGTAGGGGCCGATCTTGTCCTCGGTGCTCTGCATCACGCCGTTTTCGTCGGCCGGAACCAGCTCCGGCGAAATCAGCGTGCCCAGAATACGCTCCAGCGTGGCCTTGGTCTCCGCGTCGAAATCGCTCGTGCGGATAACCCAGCGAATGAGGTGCTGGATCAACGTCTTCGGCACCGATGCATTGACGTTGTAATGGCTCATCTGGTCGCCGACACCGTAGGTCGACCAGCCAAGACCGATTTCCGACAGGTCGCCGGTGCCGAGCACAAACGCGTTGCGCTGGTTGGCCGACCGGAACAGGAAATCGGTGCGCAGGCCCGCCTGAACGTTCTCGAACGTCGTATCGTAGACGGGCTCGCCACCGGCGAACGGGTGCTTGAGATCCCGCAACAGCTGCAGCGCCAACGGCTTGATGTCGACTTCCTCGGCCGACACCCCCATGCTTCGCATCAGGGCCCAGGCGTTCGACTTGGTTTCGTCGCCGGTCGCAAATCCAGGCATCGTGAAGCAAAGGATATCCGTGCGTGGCCAACCCAGCCGATCGAAGGCGCGCGCGGCGACGAGCAGAGCGTGGGTCGAATCGAGGCCTCCGGAAATGCCGAGGCAAAGCCGCTTGATGCCGGTCGAGCTCAACCGCTTCATCAGCCCCTGCACCTGGATATTGAAGGTCTCGTAGCAGTCCTGGTCGAGCCTGCTGGCATCGGCCGGCACGAACGGGAAGCGCGCGACGTCACGCTCGAATCCGATATCTCCGGCAGGCTTCGCAAACGAGAAACTGACCGTTCTGAACTGCCTGTCCGCCGTCAGGTTGAGCGTCGCGGCATCGTTGAACGTCCCGGTCCGCAGCCGTTCCAGCCGCAGCCGCTCAAGATCGACATCGGCGACGCACATCTGCGACTCCGTGGGGAAGCGATCCGTTTCCGCCAACATGTTGCCGAGCTCGTAAACGCAGGCCTGGCCGTCCCAGGCAAGATCGGTGGTCGATTCGCCGGGGCCTGCGGCGGAGTAGATGTAGGCCGAGAGACTACGGGCCGACTGCGCTGAGCAAAGCAGCTTGCGCGTATCAGCCTTCCCGACGGTGATATTGCTTGCGGAGAGATTGGCGAGAACCAACGCGCCGGCCAGCGCACCGAAATCGCTCGGAGGTGCCGGCGCCCAAAGGTCTTCGCAGATCTCGACATGGAAGATGAAATCCTGCAGCTCCTCGGCTGCAAAAATCAGATCCGTGCCGAACGGCACGGCATGGCCGGCGACGGTGATGCTGCGACCTCTGACATCCCGCCCCGACGCAAACCAGCGCTTCTCGTAGAATTCGCGGTAGTTCGGAAGATGCGTCTTCGGCACGACGCCGAGAACCTTGCCGGCATGGATCGCAATCGCGCAATTATAAAGACGTCCGCCGCTTTGCAGCGGAGCACCGACGAGCAGCACCGGTGTCAGATCCTTGCTTGCCTTGACGATGTCGGCGATCGCCGCATCGACGGATCTCAGCAACGCATCCTGTCCAAGCAGATCGTCGATCGAATAGCCGGAGATGCCAAGCTCCGGAAAGACCATCAAGCCGACGCCGCGCGCATGGCCCTGCCGCGCAAGTTCGAGCGTTGCTCCTGCATTGAAATCCGGATCGCCGATCTCGCAGCTGGGCGTGCATGCCGCCACGCGGACAAATCCTTGATCGTAAACCGAATAGAAATTCACCAATGCCTCCAGCAGCAACGCGCTCTGCTCAACCATTACATCCAAACGCGCTACGGCAAAACCATATCTGCCGACGACGCCCTTGCTCTGCAAGCCTGCCGAAAGGTTGCACACGCTTGCATGACCGCAAGTTGCACACTCGAGAGATCAACTGCGATTAAGGGCAAAAAATTACAAAACTGTCATAAAACTATGGGCGACGCGGCCTATATCGCACTCCCGCGCCCCCTATTTTATGTCTTCTAGTAGAGCGATGAATGTCTGAACCTGCCCATGTCCGCGCCGGACTGCTTCGGGAAGCTTTTCCCGGTGAGCGCCGCGTCGCGTTGACACCGGGCGACATTCGCCGACTGTCCAGCCGCTTCGGCTTTCTGTTCGAGCCCGGATGCGGCGAGCTCGCCGGTCACAGCGATGACGACTACGCAAGAGCCGGCGCGCGCGCCGCGACGCCGGCCGATGTTGTGCGATGCGATCTTGTCGTCAGCGTCCGCAGGCCGGACAGGTCTATCCCCAGCAGCGCGGCCTCTCTCTTTCTCGGAAGCTCAGTACGCGGTGCGAACGCGTCGCCCGACCAGTCGCTCGAGCTCGATCTTGCGCGCCTGGAAGGCTTTGCGGATGCCGCTGCAATGGATGCGGCGACCATCCAGGCGACAGTTCTCGGTCACGCGGCCGTCCTCGAAGGCGTACGGCTGATGAGGGCCGGACATTCGATGCTGACCCTGGAAGGCAGCTTCGTTCGCCCGATCAGAATGGCAGCCATCGGCGTTAACACGGCATCCCTGCAAGCGATTGCAACCGCCAGAAAATTGGGCGCATTGACCCACGTTCTCGGTTTGAACGAGAGCGATCGCGCGAAGGTGGAGCGACTGGGAGCAAAATTCTCGGCGATAGACACGGCAATTCTGGCGGCCGGCCCCAAGCGTGAGCAAGCTCGCCGGCAACTCGCTCGTCAGCTTGCCTCGATGCAGATGATCGTCACCAACCTTCACGAATCAGGCAGCGCCGCCCCGGTTCTGATCGATGAGGAAGCGCTCAGCTCTCTTCCCGCCGGCTCGGTCATCATCGACCTTGCAGCCGCGCACGGCGGAAACTGCGCATTCACACGCATCGATCAGACAGTGACCGCCCACGCGGTCAGCATTGTCGGCTCTACGCTGCTCGCAAGCAACGAAGCCGCCGAAGCAAGTCGATTGTTCAGTGATTGTGTCCGGCGGCTGCTCGAACACTTGGTCCAACCTGGGGAACACCTTCGGCTGGACCGTGAGGATCCCCTCCTGGATCATCTGAAGGGCCGATCTGACGGAGAGAACCCACGGGTTTCATAACCGGAAAAGCACGCCTCGCCCGACGGAATGCTGCATTGCAACATTGTTCGTCGGCAAAGAGATTTCTTCCATGCCATTGAGAACATTGTGTTTTCTGAATGGCTAATAAAGGCATTGTTGCGGCTTTTGCGATAGTTGCCTTTCTGCAACATCCCGATATTGCATTGCAAATAAAACAAATAATGACTGTATCTATAATTGATACATTTAAGCGAAAATGTAATTTGCCGGTCACGGGAACATCACGTCCCCGTGAGGGCTTGTTTTGAAATTGGGGTAGGTAGGGGCCGTTCTCGGCAGCAATGACCTGTGCCCGATCCTAAATAGATTGGACTCAACTATGACTATTCGTATGATGCTCATCAGCTCGGCAGCGGCTCTCGCAGCCGTATCGGGCGCTCAGGCTGCAGACGCTATCGTCGCTGCTGAACCGGAAGCTGTAGAATACGTTCGCGTTTGCGATGCTTACGGCACCGGCTACTTCTACATCCCGGGCACGGAAACCTGCCTGAAGATTAGCGGCTACATCCGTACGCAGGTCAACGCAGGCCCGAACGCTAGCGCGACGACCGGCAACGGCTCGACTGTCGCTAACAATTCGGACTGGGACATGTACACCCGCGGTCAGGTTCAGTTCACCGCCAAGAGCGACACTGAATACGGCCCGCTCACCGGCGTTATCGTTCTGCAGACCAATGCGGACAACGCTTCGTCGCAGGCTGCTGTCCTCGACTCCGCTTACATCGACATCGCAGGCATCCGCGCCGGTCTGTTCTACAGCTGGTGGGACGATGGTCTCTCCGGCGAAACCGACGATATCGGCTCGAAGGTAACGCTGCACAACTCGTTCCGCTACCAGTACGAAGCTGACAGCTTCTACGCCGGCATCAGCGCCGACGAACTGGAAGACGGCGTCTTCAAGACCGGCGAAAACGGCAACAACATTGGCATCGCAGTTGGCCTCGGCGGCAAGGCTGGCATCTTCACGTACCAGATCACTGCTGGCTACGACACCGACAACGAAGAGGGCGCTGTTCGCGCCATGGGTACCGTTGCAATCGGTCCTGGCACCCTCGGTCTCGCAGGCGTCTACTCCAGCAACCCGAACTCCTACTACAGCAAGTCTGAGTGGGCTATCGTTGCTGAATACGCCGTCAAGGCAACCGACAAGCTGAAGATCACCCCGGCCGTTCAGTACTACGGCAACTACGGCGCGATCAACGGCAACACGGACTTCGCTAACGTTGATGCTTGGAAGTACGGCGTAACCGTCGACTACCAGATCGTTGACAACCTCTATGCAAAGGCGACCGTCAACTACCTCGACGCCGACAACGCTGACGGCGTAACGACGGGCTTCTTCCGCCTGCAGCGCGCGTTCTGAGACAAGAAGGGCGCCGCAACAGCGGCGCCCGTTTTCAAGGAATTCTGATCAGATTGACCTCCGATCAGTTTGGGAGAAGCAGCCTGGTTCCCTGCCGGGCCGCTTCTCTTGCTTTTATGGCTTACTCGGCAGCATGGCGTTCCTGGCTGACGCGCTCCGACGCCGCTTCCTGCTCATCAGCCCCCGACGGGTGCTTCTGCGCTTCAAGCCTTCTCAATTCCGCAACGCTATCTTCTATCGTTACCGATCCCAGCATATCGACGACCGCCTGCTCGGCGCGATCGCAAAGATATTCGGAGAGATCGCAGATGTTTTCGCCGACCAGCCCCTCGTGCGGAATCTCGTGCCGGGTTGCCCAGAGCCGTTTGTTGCCAGTGACGACAGCGTAGATCTCGGCAAGCTGGATATCGTTCCTCGGGCGTGCTAGCCGCACCCCGCCCTTGCCACCCGCCGACGCGACCAGAATATTTGCTTCGGCCAACGGCAGAAGAAGTTTACGCACGAAACTGGAACTCGTATCGAGCGCCTGCGCCAGCGACTGGCTTGTGGTCCGAACACCCGCTTCATCGTTCACCGCGACGCTTATCACGATCTGCATGGCGGTCGAGAAACGAGTATCGATCATCTCGAACTGTAGTCCTGTCCTAATCCCCATCCGACGGCGTCAACCGCCGCGGATTTTTTCTCCCAGAACAGATATTTCCGTGAAAATTTGGTTGTCAAGAATTGGGAACTAAAATCACGGTTGTTTGAATGCCCAGTCGCCCCGAAACAGCGATGTGCTTTTCCTAAAGCCAGCCGATGCGCCTGAGAACCCACAGTGTCGCGACGGACGAAATCGTCACGAAGGCGACGATGATGATGAAGGCCCAGGTGTCGTTGACGCCAGGAATGCCGCCGACATTCATGCCGAACAGGCCGGCGACGACACTCGGGGGCAGAAGAAGAGCTGCAAGGGCCGCGAGACGGTTGGAATTGCGCGCGATTCGCTCGCTGATCACCGTCGAAAGGTCGTCGTGCAGAATGCCGGTGCGGTCGCGGATCGCGTCGAGATACTCGATGAAGCGCATGAGCTTGTCGATGACCTCGCGTAACCGCAACTTGTCGCGCTCGACAAGCCAGGTTGCGTCATCATGCTCAATGCGGCTGAGCGCGTCACGCTGCGGCGCGAGATAGCGACGCAGCTGAACAGAACGCCTGCGCAGCAGCTTCAGCCGCTCGCGAACCTCGCCCGCGTCACCATGGAAAATCATCTCGTCGAGCTCGTCGACTTCCTCGTCCATCGCATCCAGCACTGGCTCTAGATCGCGCACGAGCTTGTCACCGATGAGAGCCAGAAGGTCGCCGCTGCGTTGCGGCCCCTTCCCTTTCTCGAGCGCGGCACGGATATCGCGAAGAGCCGTTATGTAGTGCCCGCTGTCGCGCAACGAGACGACGCGGTTGACGTCGACCCACAAATGCAGAGGCACAAGGTCAATGTCCGGATGCGGCTCTTCCGCCTCCTCAGGTGACGTCGCGCAGACACCGCGCAGAATGATCAGCAGCCCTTCCTCGACAGGCTCGACGCGCGGCCGCGTTTCCTCTTCCAGCAGAGCCTCGGAGACAAGCGGATCGAAGCGCCCTTCGACGTTGACCCAGGCCGCCGCCGCCGGATGATCGCGCTCGAGATGAAGCCAGATCACACCATCAGCGGGCTTCCAGGCACACATGCCTGCCATGTCGAGCTGCCGACAGCCACCCTTGCCATCCAGGAGCAAGGCGAAGCGTATTCCGGGTTCGGCCCCGTAGCTGATCCGGGAGATCTTTGCAGCTGTCGTCTCCATTCGCCGAACCTCAAAAATGCAGGAAACACAGAAGCTTGCCGTCCGTGATTCTAACACCTCGTATGAGTCGCGCAATATCATTGACCCCGAAGTCAGCGATTCTTGTCAGCCCGATCCGAGGAGCGCAAAACAAAAACGCCCGCCGTTTTGGCGGGCGTTTCCTTTGCCGTCAGCTTAGCTGCGCGGCTTGAGATTTTCGGGGTCGTAGATCGGCTTGTAACCGACACCGACGACCTCGACGGGATAGGTTTCACTGAAATACTCGACCTGCAATTTGCGGCCGACCTGACAATAGTCCCAAGGCAGGTAGGCAAGGGCAATGTTCTTGCCAACGGTCGGGCCAAAGGCGACAGACGTCGTGAACGAGCGGCGGCCGAGTTCATCCACCAGCGTCTTGCCTGTCTCTGGATCGAGAACCGGCATGCTGCCAACAGGATAGCGGGCGACACCCTTCGCATCGACATTCTCAGTCATGACAAGCGTGCAGAGCATGGCCGGCTGATGTTCGCGCGCCTTGTATTCCAGATGCTTCGCCTTGCCACGGAAGTCTGCTTCCTTGACCTTCGGACGAGCGAGATCTGCTTCCAGCAGATTGTACTCGGTCAGGAGATCGGCGTTCTGCAGGCGAAGGCTCTTCTCCATGCGGCGCGAGTTCGCATAGGTTTCGACACCGAACGCCATGACGCCGGTGGAACGCAGCGCATCCCATACAGCCAGTCCGTCTTCATACTTCATATGAAGTTCCCAGCCCTGTTCCCCGACATAGGAAATGCGGAAGGCGGTAACGGTCTTGCCTGCAATCTCGATCGGCTTGATCGCCGCGAATGCGAAGTTCTCCGCATCGAGACCAGCCGGGTCTGCAACCACCTTCCTCAGCGTTTCGCGGGCATTCGGACCCCAGATGCCGATGGTGACAAACTTCTCCGATACGTCGGTCACCGTGACGTTGAAGCCCTTATCCTCGGCGATGCGCTTGATGTAGTTGAAGTCGCGCGGGCCGGCATCCGCGCCGTCGATGACGCGGCAGCGGTCAGCCATGCGGATGATGGTAAGGTCGGCGCGCACCATTCCCTCATCATCGAGGAAGTGGGTGTAGATCCCCTTGCCGATGTTGGCATCGCCGCCGATCTTGGCAGCGGCAACCCATTCCATCAGCTCGACATGGTCAGGGCCCTCGACGTCGAACATGTAGAAGTGGCTGAGGTTGACGATGCCGCAGTCCTCGCTCATCGCCAGGTGCTCGGCATTGGAAACGCGCCAGAAGTGGCGGCTGTCCCACTCGTTCGCGCGGACAGGAACGCGGTCGCCGTATTTCTCAAGCAGGTGCTCGTTGGCAGCATAGCCGTGCGCACGCTCCCAACCGCCGAGCTCCATGAAATAGCCGCCGAGTTCCTTTTCGCGCTCATAGAAGGGCGAGCGCTTGATGTTGCGGCTGGACGCGTAGGGCTCGCGCGTATGCACGGCCGGGAAATAGATCTTCTGTGCCGCCTCGAAGCAACGGTCAGCGATGAAATTTTCCGTCAGCTGGTGCTGGTAGAAGCGCGAATAGTCGATGCTGGCGTGATCGATCTTGGTGCGGCCATCGGTCATCCAGTCGGCGATCAGCTTGCCGTAGCCCGGGCCGTCCTTGACCCAGATGGCAACGCAATACCAGAGGCCGCGCACCTTCTGGCTTTCGCCGCAGGAAGCGCCGCCGCCGGCCGAAACCTGCAGCAGGCCGTTGAACGAGTGGCCTTCGTTGTAGCCTAGCTCTCCGAGGATCGGCGTCAGCTCCATCGCGCGCTCGAGAGGCTCGATGATCTGCTCCATTTCGAGGTCGCGCTGGGACGGAGACAGACGCGCCTCATGCTTTTCGAGAAGCTCGCGCGGATGGCACATGCGCGGATTGGTCGTTTCGTAGTAACCCCATTCGATCTGGCCACCTTCGGTGGTCTTGGGATCGCCAGTGTCGCGCATATAGGCGGAATTGCCCTGGTCGCGCAGGAGCGGGAAGCCGATTTCCTTGCCGGTCCCCTCGAACTCGTTATACGGCCCGAAGAAGGTCAGCGGGTGGTCGACAGGCATGACCGGAAGATCTTCCCCGACCATCTCGGCAATGAGGCGGCCCCAGAGACCGGCGCAGACGATGACATGGTCGGCCATGATCGTGCCGCGATGCGTTACGACGCCCTTGATGCGACCGCCTTCGACGATCAGCGACTTTGCCGGGGTATTTGCGAAAACCTTGAGCTTGCCAGCCTTCTCAGCGGCATCGACCAGCTTGCCGGCAACGGTCTGGGAGCGCGGAATGACGAGGCCGGCGTCGGGGTCGAACATGCCGCCCATCACCTGGTCTTCCTCGATCAGCGGGAACTTTTCCTTGATCTCGGCGGGGCTGACATAATGCGCGCGCGTGCCGAAAGCCTTTGCCGAGGACAGCTTGCGCTTGATTTCTTCCATCCAGGAATCGTCGCCGGTACGCGCGACTTCGAGGCCGCCGATACGAGCGTAGTGCCCCATCTTTTCGTAGAAATCGATCGAGTAGAGCGTCGTCCAGACCGAGAGATTGTCGTGGCTTGTCGTGTAACAGAAGTCAGAGGCGTGTGCCGTCGAGCCGATATCGGTCGGAATGCCTGATTTGTCGATGCCGACGATATCGTCCCAGCCGCGCTCGACCAGATGGTGGGCAATGGACGCCCCCACGATGCCGCCTAGCCCGATGATGACGACCTTTGCCTTCTGAGGAAATTCTGCCATTGCCTATGACTCCGAATGAGGATGTGGCGCGACTGTAAGCCTTGCCGAAGCAAAATTGCAGCCTTTCTGCGACACTATTCGCAAACCGCGCGACTGCCATCACGATCATCGCGGAGCGCCCCGCCTCATCCGGACAGCCGGTCACCAATCGCCGGCGCCGACCGCCGCAACGAACCCGCCGAACGGCGATGGCTCGCGCGAGCTGATGTCATAGATGCAAGGGGTAGCGAACACTGTCGCCCCCAGAAGAAGAATGATGAACAGCTTCATTGGTAGCTCCTGTTTGCGGGGTTCGCCGCGGCGGGAGACCGCGACGAACCGATTTGCAATCAGACAATATTGAGCTCGACGGCGATGTTGCCGCGTGTCGCTTTTGAGTAAGGGCAGGTCTGGTGCGCTTCCTCGACCAGCGTCCGCGCCAGCTCGGCATCGAGGCCCGGCAGACGAACGTTCAGCCGCGCCTGCAGGAAGTAGGCGCCGTCGGTGGTTCCAAGATCCACTTCGGCATCGACAGAAAGGTCGGTGGGGAGCTTTACCTTGTGCTTGCCGGCTGCGAGCCCGATGGCGCCGATGAAGCAGGCGGACCATCCGGCGGCGAAGAGCTGCTCCGGGTTGGTGCCGGCACGGGTGCTTCCGGGAGGAGAAAGCTTGATATCCAGTTCGCCGTCGTCGCTGCGCGCAGCGCCATCACGGCCGCCGGTGGTATGGGTCTTGCCGGTGTAGAGAACCTTCTCGATCTTAGTCATCGAACACTCCGTTGGTTGCGCCGCTCTCTGCGGCTGCGTTGACGAAGTGGGTTTTGCCAAGTCGAGGTATCCCGCATGTTTCGGAAACATGGAGAAATGTCACAAAGCGTAGCGGCCGGTTTTGTGGATACGATACGCTACAAATGCAACGCGCCCCTGCGGGGCGCGCGCATCAGCCGATGGTGATTTCCGCCGCCAGCCCGCCGCCGTCGCGGTTGTAGAGCCTGACCGAGCCGCCGATCGCGGCGGCCAGCTGCTGGGCGATGGCAAGGCCGAGCCCCGCCCCACCCGTCTCGCGGTTGCGCGACTGTTCCAGCCGGAAGAATGGCTGCATCGCCGCCTCCAACTGCTCCACTGGAATGCCTGGCCCTCGATCCATCACCGTGATCGCGATCTGGCCATCCTCCTTGCGCTCGACGCTAACGTCGGCCGATCCGGCGAACTTCAGCGCGTTGTCGATGAAGTTGGAGAGAATGCGCCGCAAGGCATGCGGCTTGGTTGCCGCCGTACCGCTGACCGCGCTGACGAGCGACACCGCTTTGCCGGTGTCCTGATAGTCGTAGCAGATGCTCTCGACAAACGATGCCAGATCGATGCGGGAAAGCTTCTCGCCATTTCCATGCGAACTGCGCGCATAAGCAATACCGTCCTGCACAAGTCGCTCGATCTCTCCGAGATCCTGCAGAAGTTTGGTTTTCTCCGTTGAATCATCCGCCATGTCAGCACGCAGACGCATGCGCGTGATCGGCGTCTGCAGGTCATGCGAGATCGCCGCCAGGATCTGCACGCGCTCTTCGAGATAGTGGGCGATACGATCGCGCATCGCGTTGAAGGCGCGTGCCGCATTCGCGACTTCGCTGGGTCCGGTATCGCTGAGCAGCGGCGCCTTGGTATTCGGATCAAGAGCATCGGCAGCCGCCGCAAGATCGGCAAGCGGACGAATGGCTTGCCGAACCGCTAACCACGCACAGAGCACCACGAGCAGCATCTGGATGCCGAACACATAAGGAAGCCACTGCGCAATCGGCATGACGCCCCTTGGTGTGATGTCGATCGTCAGCGGGTTCCCGTCGCTCAACGTCAGATGCGCCTGCAGCCGGGTCACATCCCCGGGGATCTTTTCCATGCGGATCGGAAAGCGGCTGCCCGCGGCATCCTCGATCTTGGCGGCGATTTCCGCGCCGCGGCTGGAGGTGTCCGGAACGCCGGCGATTCCCGGTCCGAGAACGAATTGATAGTTACCGCGGCCCAATCGATCGACCAGGGCTGCGCGCTCGTCGGCCGGTAGCCGGTCGAGCACGGCGATCGACGTTGCGACATCGCTCTCGAGCGTTCCGAGCATCACCGCCTTCGCCGACATCGAGCGCTCCGTATAGAGAACGCTGAAGGAAAGCCCGTAGGCAACCGCTAGCCCGGCAAGCAGGATGATGAACAACCGGGACCTCAGGGTTCGCGGCCAGAACCCGACAAGGCTGACGGCGCCTCGGCTGCTCATTGCCTGGTCTCCGCGATCTCGACCGGAACCGACAGCACATAGCCTTCGCTGCGCACCGTCTTGATGTAGGTCGGCTCGCGCGCATCGTCGCCCAAGCGCTGACGCAAGCGGCTGACAAGCAGGTCGATCGACCGATCGAAAAGATCGGCATCCCGACCCTGCGTCAGGTTCAGCAACTGATCGCGATTGAGAACACGCTGCGGATGATCGATGAAGACCTTCAGCAAACGGTATTCCGCACCGCTCAATGCGATCGCGGTGCCGTCCTTGTCGAGAAGGTGTCGCGAGACCGTATCGAGACGCCATTCCCCGAATATCAATAGCTGCCCCGCTTCACTGATCTGCAGATTGGGCGGCAGCATCCGCGTCCGGCGCAGCACCGCCTTGATGCGGGCGAGAAGCTCGCGCGCCGCGAACGGCTTGGCGAGGTAATCGTCGGCGCCCATTTCGAGCCCGAGAATGCGATCCATTTCGTCGCTGCGCGCGGTCAGCATCAGGATTGGCGTCGCCTTATGCTTTCCGGCACGCAGCTCGCGGCAGAGGACAAGCCCGTCATCGCCGGGCATCATCACGTCGAGCACGATCAGATCGACCGTGTTGCCGTCCAGGAAGCTGCGCATCTGGCGTCCGTCCGCGGCAACGGTGACCCGCAGCCCGTTCTTCGTCAGATAGCCCGACAGCAGCTCGCGGATTTCGCGATCGTCGTCAACGATCAGGATATGATCGACATGCTCCATGAACTTCTCCACGCTGCGCAACCAGAAGGCAGCCTCGACTCTCTTTAGCCTGCGAAGCGCAAATTGAATATCCCGCGCTTCGCACCTCGCCCCGGCACTCCGGCTTAAAAGTGATCGACGTCGATCACGGCCTTGGCGAAGGCCTCGGGTGCTTCCTGCGGCAGGTTGTGTCCGATACCGCCGGTGATGGTCCGATGCTCGTATCGGCCGGTGAACTTGTTGGCATAGGCCGCGGGTTCCGGATGCGGTGCGCCGTTGGCATCGCCTTCCATGGTGATCGTGGGCACAGAGATCGACGGGCCCATCGCCAGCCTCTTTTCGTAAGCGTCGTACTTGGCTTCGCCTTCGACGATCCCGAGACGCCAGCGATAATTGTGGATGACGACGGCGACGTGATCGGGATTGTCGAAGGCGGCCGCCGATCTTTCGAAGGTCGCATCGTCAAAATCCCACTTCGGCGATGCCGTATGCCAGATCAGCCGCGCGAATTCGCTGCGGTTGCTCTCGTAGCCAAGCTGGCCGCGCTCGGTCGCGAAGTAGAACTGATACCACCAGGCAAGCTCGGCCTTCGGCGGAAGCGGCTTGCGGTTGATCTCCTGGCTGCCGATCAGATAACCGCTGACCGAGACCAGCGCCTTGCAACGCTCGGGCCAAAGCGCCGCCATGATGTCGGCGGTACGTGCGCCCCAGTCATATCCGGCAACGACAGCCCTTTCGATCTTCAGCGCGTCCATGAATGCAATGATGTCGGCAGCAAGCGCCGCCTGCTGACCGTTTCGCGGGGTCTCGGCTGAAAGGAACCGGGTGGTCCCGTAGCCGCGCAAATAGGGAATGAGAACGCGGTAGCCGGCGTCGGCAAGCAGCGGTGCGACGTCCACATAACTATAGATGTCGTAGGGCCAGCCGTGCAGCAGCAGCACGACGGGACCATTCGCCGGTCCTGCTTCGGCGTAACCAATGTCCAGAACCCCAGCCTTGATCTGCTTCAGCGGTTCGAAGGAGCTGTGCTTTCCTGCCTTCGAGACAGGTGTTGCAGACTGTGCCGCCTGCGCTGCGCCGCCTGCAAGGCCTGACATGCCGATTTCGGCTGCGGCGACAGCCATGGCAGTGATGCCGAAAAAGCGGCGGCGATTGATCCCCTGGGACATTGATCTCTCCTGCGTTTGAATGTGAGCCGGAGAAAACAGCCTGCGTGTATCGTCGATGTGTCGCACCCGACCTTTTTTGAATGGAGATGTAGCGAGCGGCCCTCCGGATACAATGAGATACATTCGACATCTGGAAAGCCCGCTGCAGCACGACTTTGTATCGCTTTGTAGCGAGGCCGCCGAAACAGACACTCCGCTACAAATCACCGAAGTACCGGACACATCGGGGATACCAGCACGCAGCCATATGCATCTCGTTTTCTGGTCTTGGCACATCGCGTCACCAGAACCCGACCTATCGGCACTAAAGGAAAACGACGATGACGCTTCTTATCATTGCTTATCTTGGAGGCGCGCTGACGATCCTCAGCCCGTGTATTCTCCCGATCCTGCCTTTCGTCTTCGCGCGCGCCGGGCAGCCGTTCCTAAAAAGCACGCTTCCGATGCTCGTCGGCATGGCGGCCACCTTCGCAGTCGTGGCAACACTCGCCGCAGTCGGTGGTGCCTGGGTTATTCAGGCCAACGAATACGGCCGCATCGTCGCCATCGTTGTGTTGGCACTCTTCGGCCTGAGCCTGCTTTCGCCACGCTTTGCAACGCGCATCACCCAGCCGGTCGTCGGTCTTGGAAATGACCTTCTGGCCGCCACCGGTGATCGCGGCGCAGCCTCGACCATCAGAAGTTCTCTCCTGCTCGGCGTCGCGACCGGTCTGCTGTGGGCCCCCTGCGCAGGCCCGATCCTCGGGCTTGTTCTCACCGGTGCCGCCCTGCACGGCGCGAACCTGATCACCACTCTGTTGCTGCTTGCCTATGCCGCCGGCGCGGCTACGTCGCTTGCCGCCGCACTTCTGCTCGGCGGCAAGATCTTCGCGGCGATGAAGCGGTCGCTTGGCATCGGCGAACGTATCCGCCAGGGGCTCGGTGTTGCTGTGCTCGCAGGCGTTGCGATCATCGCCTCGGGTCTGGACACGACGCTGCTGGCACGGCTCTCTTATGCCAGCACCGCCTCCTTTGAACAGGCCGTGCTCAACCGGCTGGATGCCCGTTCGCTGAGCTCAGCACCAACGGAGGTCGCCAGCAACTCGACCGCCATGCTCGTCGACAACAAGCAGCCCTATCACAGCTCGCTCGGCATCGAAGGCCGCGCCCCGTCGCTTGACGGCGCCGTCCAGTGGCTGAACTCGCCGCCGCTTACCGAAAAGCAGCTTCGCGGGAAGGTCGTGCTTGTCGATTTCTGGACCTACTCCTGCATCAACTGCATCCGCACCCTCCCCTACGTCCGGGAATGGGCGGAGAAGTACAAGGATCAGGGCCTCGTCGTGATCGGCGTCCACACGCCCGAATTCGCCTTCGAGAAGAAGATCGACAACGTCAAGAAGGCAGTCGAGGACTTCAAGATCGACTATCCCGTTGCGATCGACAACGACTACCGGATCTGGAGGGCATTCGAGAACAACTACTGGCCGGCCCATTACCTGATCGATGCCGATGGACAAATTCGCTACCATCACTTCGGCGAAGGCGATTATCGCGAGACGGAACAGGCCATCCAGGACCTGTTGCATGAGGCCGGCAGCAAGACCGCCCAGAATACCCCGATCGTCGCCCCGGATGCCAAGGGTGCCGAAATGGCACCGGATCTCGCCGCCATCCGGTCCGGCGAAACCTACATCGGCTACCAGCAGGCATCGAACTTCGTGTCGCCCGAAGGGTTGCATTCCGACGCACCCCATCTCTACTCGATCAGCAATCCGCACCTGAACGAATGGGGTCTGTCCGGAACATGGACCGTCGGAGCAGAGGCCGCGACACTGGACCAGCCTGATGGCGGCATCACCTACCGCTTCAGCGCCCGCGACCTTCATCTCGTGCTCGGGCCGGATAAAGCGGGCAAGCCGATCCGGTTCAAGGTCACCGTTGACGGGAAGCCGCCCGGAGCCGACCACGGAGCCGACGTCGATGCCGACGGCAATGGCATGGTGACGGCAACCAGACTGTACCAGCTGGTTCGCCAGTCCGGCACCGTCACGGCGCGCAACTTCGAGATCAAGTTCCTGGATCCCGGCGTCGACGCCTACGCTTTCACCTTCGGCTGAGCCCACCCACGCAAAAACGGAAGCGGCCCGCGATCAACCGATCCGGGCCGCACTCATTTGTTGGGCCTTAAGGTCCCTCAATTAGAAACGCTGCGGGGAAACCCTGCTGATGTCGATCGACGGTGCCTGTCCGCTGAGCAGGTCGGCAACGATCCTCGCCGTTCCCGCAGACTGCGTCAGCCCAAGATGGCCGTGACCGAAGGCATAGATGACGCGACTGGTCGCGCGAGCCCGGCCGATCGCCGGCAGGCTGTCGGGAAGCGACGGGCGGAAGCCCATCCACTCGACCCCACCTTCCGCCTTCAATCCCGGCAGGAACATCGCGGCCTTCTTCAGCATCGCTTGCGACCGTTTGAAGTTCGGCGGCAACTGTAGGCCACCAAGTTCGACCGCGCCGCCGACGCGAACGCCGGTCGACAGCCGCGTCACGACGAAGCCATGGCCGCCGAAGGTCACCTGCGTGCGCAGATCGAAAGCGCCGGTCGGCAGCGTCGTATTGTAGCCACGCTCCGTTTCGAGCGGGATGTTCTCGCCGATGGTTTTGGCGATCCGGTGAGAGAAAGCACCGGCGGCAAGAACGACCTGACCGACCTTGCGCGTCATGCCATCAGCCGTCCTGATCTCGACGCTGCTGTCGGCAGGCTTCAGATCGACGACCTCACCCGTTTCGATCAGCCCGCCCTTGGCGCGGAAGTGATCGGCAAGCGCAAGGGTGTAGAGCTTCGGATCCGCGATCGAATACCAACCGGGGGTGAAAGTGCCGAGGATGAACCGGGACGCCAAGCCCGGCTGGATCGCCGCCATCTCGTCGCCCTTGACGTGGCGGAACTCGACGCCGTGATCTTCGCGGGCCTTCCAGCCCGGCAGCGATCCGCGAAACTCCGCATCGCTTTCGTAGACTTGCAGATTGCCTTCCTTGCGCAGCATGTCAGCGGTGCCCGTGGCATTCAGGAAGGGCTCGAGTTCGGCCTTCGAGAGATCCATCAAGGCCGTCTGCATCGCGGTCGATTGCGCGACCCGGTCAGGCGCACAGGCGCGCCAGAAGCGAAACATCCACGGCGCGATCTGCAGCGCGTAAGCCGGCGGCACCGTCAGCGGGCCGAGCGGATCGAGCAGCCATTTCGGGGCCTTCTTCAGAATACCCGGCGAAGCGAGCGGCAGGATGTCGGTAAACGCGAAGGCGCCGGCATTTCCGGCGGAAGCGCCGGCAGCCGGTCCGACACGATCAAGCACGGTGACGGAAAAACCGCGAGCCTGCGCGGCAATGGCTGCCGACAGGCCGACGACACCGGCACCGATCACGATCACATCACGTTCAACCACTGCATTATCTCCGCAGACATCAGAAGCCGAGGCAATCGGCCAACGTCATTTTCTTGAAAGGAAAGAATTTCGCAGCATGGACCGGCCCGCCGGCTCGGTGATCCACGGCCGTTGCATGACGATATCAGCCGGTTCAGGAGGGCTTTCGCGAAAGCCCTCCCTATGTTCAAACGGCAATCAGCCGAGGAAATTCTCGGACAGCAGGCCTTCCGGCAGGTTCTGGTAGGAAACCGGGCGCAGGAAGCGGCGGATCGACATCGTTCCGACGCTGGTCGCGCCGAAGTTCGTCGACGCCGGATAAGGGCCGCCGTGAACCATGGAATCGACGACTTCGACACCGGTCGGGAAACCGTTCACCAGAACGCGTCCTGCCTTGCGCTCGAGCACCGGCAGCAGGCGGCGCGCGGCGTCGAGATCGCCGCCATCCATGTGGATGGTCGTCGTCAGCTGGCCTTCGAAGCCGCGTGCGAGGTTCTCCATCTCATCGAGCGTGTCGACACGCACGACGAGACCGAGCGGCCCGAACACCTCTTCGCCGAGCGCGTGGTCCGCGAGGAACTGCTCGCCTGTCGTCTCATAGAGGTTCGGCGAGGCTTTGCGGTCGGACGACTCGGTCGTTAGCAGCGCCTTGACGGTGTTGCGCGTCGAGAAGCGCTCCTGCCCGTCGCGGTACGCCTTGGCGATACCGTCGGTCAGCATCGTCTGCGGAGCGACCTTGCCGAGTGCTTCGACGGTCGCAGCCGTGAAGCGGTCGGCATCGGAGCCCTTGACGACTACGGCGATGCCCGGGTTCGTGCAGAACTGGCCGGCACCCATCGTCAGCGATCCCGCCCAACCCTGGCCGAGCGTTTCGGCGCGCGCCTTGAGGGCTTCCGGCAGCAGGAACATCGGATTGACCGAGCCGAGCTCGCCGAAGAACGGAATTGGCTCCGGACGTGCGGCGCAAAGGTCGAACAGGGCGCGACCGCCGCCGAGCGAACCGGTGAAGCCAACCGCCTTGATGCGCGGATGCTTGACCAGGCCATGGCCAACGTCGCGGCTACCGCCCTGGATCAGCGAGAAAACGCCCGGATGAACGCCGGTGCGGCGGATGGCGGCATCGATCGCCTGCGCGATGATTTCGCCGGTGCCCGGATGCGCGGAGTGACCCTTCACAACGACCGGGCAACCTGCGGCAAGCGCAGCAGCAGTATCGCCGCCGGCGGTGGAGAAGGCGAGCGGGAAGTTCGAGGCACCGAATACCGCCACCGGACCGATCGGCCGCTGCAGAAGGCGGATTTCCGGGCGCGGCGCCGGCTGGCGATCCGGCAGCGCCTGATCGAAACGGCGGTCCAAGTATTCACCCTTCTCGATGTGATCTGCGAAAAGCCGCAGCTGGCCGGTCGTGCGGCCGCGTTCGCCCTGCAGGCGCGCTTCCGGCAAACCGGTTTCCTGGCTGCCGATTTCGGTGATGGCTTCGGCGCGGGCTTCGATTTCCTCGGCGATCGCTCTGAGGAACGCGGCGCGCTCGGCGCGCGTGGAGTAACCGTATGTCCAGAAGGCGTCTTCGGCGGCTTCACACGCACGGTTTACGTGCTCGACAGTGCCGGCGGCAAAGCTATGCGACGGGCCATGAGCGGGTGAGGATTGAAAAGTGCTTTCCCCGTCCAGCCATTCGCCTGCGACAAGGTGTTTTCCTGTGGGAACGAAGACCATAAGCCGATCCTTTCTCTGTATCTTTTGGCGCGTTTCAGCGAGAATCGGTTCATAGCCGAATTGCACTTGCGATTTCCTTGTATACTTTATGTATTCAGAATTCAATCGCGCCGTCTCCGGCAGAATGGCGCTTGAGAAAGGCATGTCATGACCGACCTCCCCATTACCGTCGAAGCCCTGCAGCAGCGCGTCGAAGCGATCTTCGCCAAGGCAGGCCTCAACTCCGTTCAAGCCGGCGCGATCGCGCGCGTCATCATCGCGGGCGAACGTGACGCCTGTAAGTCGCACGGCATCTACCGGATCGAGGGCGTCCTGCGCACCGTCAAGGCTGGCAAGGTCAGCGCAGATGCCCTCCCGGTTCTGCTGGAACAGGAGCATTCATCGATCGTTCGCGTCGACGCGAAGGGCGGCTTTGCCAACGCCGCATTCGAACTCGGCCTGTCGGCGCTGGTCGAACGCGCTCGGGAGTCCGGTCTGGCCGCACTTGTCATCAATGACTGCACACACTTCTCCGCCTTGTGGCCAGAGGTTGAAGCCGTGACGGCGCAGGGCCTTGCCGGTCTCGTCATGTGCCCGAGCTACGCTACGGTGGCTCCGACAGGTGGCAACAAGCCGCTGCTCGGTACCAACCCTCTTGCCTTCGGCTGGCCGCGTCCGAACGGGTCGCCATACGTCTTCGATTTCGCGACCTCGGTCGCCGCGCGCGGTGAAATCGAGCTCTATCGACGCGCCGGCAAGCCTCTCCCCGAGGGTTGGGCGATCGATGCCGACGGTGATGCAACGACCGATCCGCAGGAGGCGCTCGCGGGCGCCATGCTGCCCTTCGGCGGACACAAGGGATCTGCGATCGGAACGATGATCGAGCTGCTTGCCGGCATCATGATCGGCGATCTGACGAGCCCGAGGTGTTGGACTATCTCGGCACGACGACGCTCGCGCCGCGGCACGGCGAACTCATCCTCGCCTTTTCGCCAAAGGCCTTTGCGTCCGGCCGCAGCGGCGATCCCTTTGCGCGCGCCGAGCTGCTGTTCGAGGCGATCGTCGGCCAGGGCGCCCGCCTGCCCTCCGAGCGCCGCTATGCCGCACGTTCGAAGTCGGTTGCCAACGGCATTGCTTTGACGGCAGCGGAGGTCGCGCAACTCGATCGGCTGGAGGCACTCGGCCTCGACGCCATCGCCTGAAGGCCAGTCACGAAAAGACGTTCGCGGGCCTCGCAGGAAAGCGAGGTTCCTGGCAACCGAGCGAGGGACCGCATGCGACTGCTCTTGGTCATAGGCCTGTCGTTGGCCAGCGCGGGCTACAGCTTCTGGACGCTTGAGATGACCCGGTCGACAACGATCGGGTTGGAACCAACCGGATACGATCTGACCTACACGATGACCTGGGGCTTCGGCATGGATCAGGAATTCAGCTTCGCGCGTACGGGTTCGTCGGTATCGGGACCATCGAGCGGATCGATCGACATATGGAAGAAGCCATACAACTCAGGGCTCGCGCTCTACCGTTCCGTCGACGGCGCAACCTATTATCTTGGCTTGGGCTATAAGCTTTTCACGTTCAGGCCGTCATCCGGATATCTGAAATCATCGTGCAACCCCGATGACATCCCCACCCATACCGAACTCGGCATGCAGCTTTCAAAACGGATAGGGCACGAGCGCATTGAAGCGCTGGACCCCGGAGCGCAGCACCTGTTCAACTATATCGAGGCAGACCAGCAGGGGACGCTCCCGTCACTGCCGCTCAGTTCGAGATACTACGAAAACCTCGTCTATCTCGGGAAGTTTGGGCTGATCAGATCGGAGGAACGTGGCAGCGACGTCGGATTTACTCCGGCAGACAAGAGCTCCGAACCGCGCCTCGGCCTAGAATTCTCCTGCGGATAGCAGGCTGCGAAGGCCTAATGCCGCTCTGAATTTGACTGAAAGCATCGGCGCAAAAGTTCATTTGCGGCCGATGCTTATCCATAGGGCAGGCCAAAACGGCCGGCCCCTTTTCGTTGCCTGAAGGCTTAGGCCTTGTAGGCTTCGACGGCGCCCGGGAGCTTGCTCCAGGTGGCGTACCACGTGTTGAAAAGCTCGAACTGGGCTTCGACGTAGCCACGCTGGCTAGGTGTCAGCGCGTCGGTTTCGTTGAAGTGCAGCGTGTATTCCTTGTCGCCCTTCAGCACCATCATGTGCTTGAAATAGAGAACAAGATCGGCGCCTTCGTCGAAGGACGACAGAACCGCCAAGGCCTGCTCCAGTTCCTGGGCGCGCTGACGTGCATCGACGTCGCCCTTGGCGGCTGCCTGCGACAGATTGCAGAGATGGATCACTTCCTTCGGCAGAACGTTGCCGATGCCGGTGATCGCGCCGGTCGCGCCGCAGTTGACGAAGCCGTGGAAAACGGCCGTATCGACACCGATCATCAGCGAAACGCCATCGTCCTGGCTGGTGATGTACTCGGCCGCATAACGCATATCGGCAGGACCGCCGAACTCCTTGAAGCCGACTAGGTTCGGGTGCTCGGCGCGGATCACGAAGAACAGGTCGGCGCGGGTCGCGAAGCCGTAGTAGGGGCTGTTGTAGATGACGGCAGGAAGGTCGGGAGCCGCCGCCAGGATCGCCTTGAAATGCGCCTTCTGGGCGACAACCGACGAACCGCGGGAGAGAACGCGCGGGATGACCATCAGGCCCTGCGCGCCAACCTTCTGCGCATGGGCAGCGTGGGCGACGGCAGAAGCCGTGTTGACGGCGCCAGTGCCGACGATGACGGGTACGCCGGCCTTAACGAGGCGCTCGACGCCTTCCATGCGCTGGGCGTCCGTCAAAAGGGGCCAATCGCCCATCGAGCCGCAATAGACGACCGCCGACATGCCCTGAGCGATAAGTTCCTTGCCCTTGCGGACCAGACCCTCGAAATCCGGGCTGCGGTCTTCCTTGCAAGGCGTCATCAATGCCGGAATGACACCGGAGAAAATCTTGGCTTTCATGCTAACTCCTGTTGGCCGAATGGACTGACATCGCCGTGGCTATAAGCCCACGCGGGAGCCGTGCCCTCGAGAGACACAATAGCGTCTTGTATTTTATTTGTCGACAAAAAATCGACAGCCCCTCACAGGGCGATGTCGATGCGCTCGTTTCTGGAGAAAAACGTCTGAATTTGTTTCACAATCTGCTCGGCATGCACTTTCGCCAAGCGGTCCGCGGTCTCGGCGTCGCGGGCGGCGATGGCGGCGATCATGTCCTCGTGCTCGTCGACGAACTGCTTCGGCAGGCGGTCACCATAGGACTGGTAGTACAACCGGAGTATCCGCCGGCCTTCATCGAGCAAGCGATTGAAGAGCCCGGTGAAATAGGGATTTCGGCCAGCATCGGCGATCGCCGAATGAAGCGCCGCGTTGGTCGCGATCATCGCAAGCGCATCCTGCGCTTCGGCAGCAGCGGCAAACCGGGCCTGATGCGCCCTGATGATGGCAATATCCTCGGGGCGATGATACTGGGCGGCGAGCTTCGTCGTGACGCGATACATCAGAACAAGCGCGTCGAAGAAGGTGTGCATGTTGAGGAAGTCGATGTTCGCCACCATCGTCGATCGATTGGGAAGCGTATCGATCAACCCCTCGCCGGCGAGCCGCACGAGCGCTTCACGAATCGGCGTGCGCGACATCTTGAAACGTTCCGCCAACTGCAACTCATCGATCGGGCTGCCGGGCGGCAGCACCAGATCGAGAATTTCGTCGCGCAGGACCTCGTAGACCACCTTCACGCCGGAACCGCGTTTGCGCTCAGGGGGAAAACTTGCATCGGTGTTGGTCATCGGGCGAATCCTTATCTCGACAACATCGAGTAAGTTCCGATCTTCGCCCGATCAACAGATTTCGTCGAGATATCGGGGCGTATCCACCCACTCCGGCGAAATTTTGCGTCTAACCGATCGAGAACCGTCAATCTTCGTTGGGGATACGAGAATCGACGCCAGTCGTTTCGATGTTGTTCCTGACGTGATGCACGCCATCGACAGCGAGCGCCGCAAGCTCGACCTTTCTGGCCATGCCGATCGTTTCAACATGCCCCTCCAGCGTGACCGTATGACCTTCCGCATGCACATCGATGCTGTCGATGTCGACATCAGGAATGTTCTCGAGATTATCGGTCACCTTGGCCTCCAACTCGTCGCTATCCTCTCGGTCGATCATTCCGGGGCGAAGACTGTCTCTCAAACCGTTCTCGTTGCCCTTATCATCGACGCCATCGATGCGAAAACCGCTGTTGCCGGTAGCATCTTCGGCACCATAGGGCCGGTTGGCGGGAGCACCCGGGTTCGGCCCTTATCCGCATAGGGCCAGCCCTCTTCGATATCCCGTTCCTCGAAGTCGCGATAATCCTCCTCGCGGGATAGGTCGTCCTTGTCCTTGGCCATCTCGGTTTCTCCGTTCCGTTGCACTGTCGAAAAGAGAAACTCATCGGTCCCTGAATTGTTCGGCGTCACGCCGCCAGACTTTCGGATAGCTTCCGGATCGCCTCGCTGTCCGGCTCGTTGCGCCATTCCGAATTCGGAGCAATAGTCGAACTTCCATCACGACTATACCGAGGAACGGCAGAATGGATCGCATCGACGCAATGAAAGTCTTTGTCACCGCCATCGACGAGGGCAGCCTTGCCGGCGCTGCCCGCACATTGAAACGATCGCCGACCGCCGTCAGCCGCGCACTCGGCTTCTTGGAAGCGCATGTGGGCGTGGAACTGGTGCACAGAACCACCCGAACCCTGAAGCTGAGCGAGGCCGGTCAGCGCTATCTGGCTGCCTGTCGGCGCGTGCTTGTCGATCTCGAGGAGGCGGACATTCTGGCCGCCGGAGAACGGTCTGCGCCACGCGGCACCCTCAGCATTTCCGCGCCGCCGATCCTCGGCGAGGAAATCTTGCGGCCGATCGTGGACGAATTCCTCGGCCTGCATCCAGCCGTGTCTGTCCGCCTCCTCATGCTCGACCGCTTTGTGAACCTCGTGGATGAAGGCGTGGATCTCGCCGTCCGCATCGGCCAACTGCAGGATTCGTCACACATCTCGACCAGGCTCGGCGGCGACGTCCGGCGCGTCATCGTCGCCTCGCCTGATTATCTCGCCAAGCATTCCCCAATCGAAGAGCCGTCAGATCTGGCGACACACGAGATCGTCGCCTTCAGCAATTTCGGCCTCGATTCCTGGAGCTTCACCCCGTCTCCGGGCTCAAGCATTGCCCGCACCGTCCACTTCACGCCCCGGTACATCGTCAACAGCGTGCGCTCGGCAGCCGCATCAGCTGCGGCCAGCGTGGGTATCACGCGTCTCTATTCGTACCATGTGGCGCGGTATGTCAGCGAAGGCCGCTTGAAGATCGTATTGCCCGAGGCGGAGCACCCCGCCCTGCCCGCACATCTGTTGGCGCCACAGGGGCGCATGTCCGTTCCGAAAGTGCGTACGTTCGTCGATTTTGCGGTGCCTCGCCTGCGGTCGGAGTTTGCGCGAATGGCTTCCGAAGCGTCATTCTAACTGATTATGCCGAATTTCGGATGATTGTCGTTCAATGCGTGGCAATTCTCTCGCCATGCGGATGGATCTAAATCAGGTGCACCAACGCCGAGGGCTTGGGGACGGTCTCGACAGACCGCCGCACCTTGAAAGGATCATATCATGAGCACGGAACAGAAGGTCGCTATCATCACCGGCGCATCGCAGGGTATCGGCGCTGCACTGGTTCAGGCCTACAGGGATCGGAACTACCGCGTCGTCGCCACCTCGCGCTCGATCAGCGAAAGTGCCGACAAGGGCGTGATTGCCGTCGCCGGCGACATCGCCAAGCCGGAAACGGCGGAGCGCGCCGTTCGCGAAGCCATCGAGCGTTTCGGCCGCGTCGACACGCTTGTCAACAACGCCGGCGTCTTTCTCGCCAAGCCCTTCGTGGACTTCACGCAGGAAGACTACGATCACAACATGGGCGTGAACGTCGCTGGCTTCTTCCACATTACCCAGCGTGTCGCCGCTCAGATGCTGAAGCAGGGCTCAGGCCATATCGTCAACATCACCACGAGCCTGGTCAACCAGCCGATCGCCGGCGTTCCCGCAGCCCTTGCCGCGCTGACCAAGGGCGGATTGAACTCGGTGACACAATCGCTGGCGATCGAATATGCCAAGAGCGGTATCCGTGTGAATGCCGTGTCCCCCGGCATCATCAAGACCCCGATGCACCCGGAGGAAACCCACGCAGGCCTTTCCGCCCTGCATCCGGTTGGCCACATGGGCGAAATCCGGGATATCGTTGATGCCGTCCTCTATCTTGAAAGCGCGGGCTTCGTCACCGGCGAAATCCTGCATGTCGATGGCGGCCAGAACGCCGGCCGCTGGTAACCACGGAAGGAGATCGTAATGCCTATCGTAACTGTCCAGGTCACTCGCGAAGGTACGACGCCGGATCGTAGCTCGGTCTCCGCCGAGGAGAAAGCGGCCATCATCAAGGGCGTCAGCCAGGTCCTGCTCGACGTCCTCAACAAGCCGCTGGAGTCGACTTATGTGGTGATCGAAGAAGTCGATCTCGACAACTGGGGATGGGGTGGCCTGCCAACGGTCCAATACCGGAAGCAAAGAGCCGCCGCCGCTAAATCCTGACACCACCGTCGACGTTAACCCGCTGCCTCCGAGGCAGCGGGTTATTTATTATTTCTATAGACAAAGAAATAAATGCCGGAGAGACTGGCCAAAAAGGAAAAGCCGTTTCTCGCAGATGCCGGATGAATGCTGCATCGTGACGCCTGAAAAGTAACGGGAGTCACCTATGAATGCGCAGCTGCACCACATCACGCCGGATCGGATAGCGACCGCGAAGCTGGACAACGAACATGAAGCGATCGCCGCTGCGCGGGCGCTTGCCCAACGTTTCAAGGCCAGTGCCTCCCGACGGGACAAGGAACGGCTTCTGCCGTTTGCGGAACTGGACGCGCTGTCACAGTCCGGCCTGCTCGGCATCACCGTGCCGGAGCAGTATGGCGGCCTCGACGTCTCGAATACCGTGCTGGCCGAGATCACGGCCATCCTGTCCGAAGCCGATGGATCGATCGGCCAGATCCCCCAGAACCATTTCTATATTCTGGAGGCCTTGCGCACTGATGGCACCGAGGAACAGAAGCGCTACTATTTCGGCCGCGCGCTCGCCGGCGACCGGTTCGGCAACGCCCTCTCGGAGCGCGGGACAAAGACCGTCGGCCACTACAACACGCGCATCACCCGTGACGGCATCGGTTATCGGGTCAACGGCAGCAAATACTACTCGACGGGCGTTCTCTTCGCCGACTGGATCACGGTCTTCGCACTCGACGAAGAAGAGCGTCTGGTCATGGCCTTCGTGCCGAAGGGCACGGAAGGCGTCGAAATCATCGACGACTGGGATGGCTTCGGCCAGCGCGTGACCGGCAGCGGCACGACATTGCTCAACAATGTCTACGTCCACGCGGATTCGGTCGTACATCATCACAAGGGGTTCGAGCGACCGACGACCATCGGCTCGGTCGGACAGATCATTCATGCGGGCATCGACCTCGGGATCGCCCGTGCCGCCTTTGCGGAAACCCTGGATTTCGTTCGGACCAAGTCGCGCCCCTGGACGAACAGCGGCGTCGACAATGCTGCGGATGACCCGTTGACGATCGCCAAGGTCGGCCAGCTCGCCGTCCGGCTGGAAGCCGCTCTAGCAACCGTCGAGCGGGCCGGACGCAAGGTCGACGTGGCACAGATCGACACCACGGAAGAAAACGTCGTGGACGCGTCGCTTGCTGTGGCGGCCGCAAAGGTTCTGACGACCGAGATCGCCCTTGAAGCGACCAACGCGCTCTTCGAGCTTGCCGGCACCGCGTCGGTGAAGCTCGATCTCAATCTCGATCGCCACTGGCGTAACGCGCGAACCCATACGCTGCACGATCCCGTGCGCTGGAAGCACCACGTCGTCGGCAACTACCATCTGAATGGCGTCATACCGCCGAAGAGCGGCGCGCTTTAAAAAAACTCAGCCAAAACAAAACCCCATTCCCGGACCGGAAATGGGGTTAAACGATCTGTTTCTTCGTCATGCCGGCCTTGAGCCGGCATCCAGCGGCGCCGCGTCAGCGGTGCGAAAGATCTTCTTTGCACGCAAGGACTTGCGCGCGCTGGACCCGGCTCATCGGCCGGGGTGACGGTGGATAGAGCATCCACCGTGATACGCCCGAGGTTTTATCAACAGCTGAACCCCATTCCCGGCCCGGGAACGGGGTTTTGTGTTGTTGGGAATGACGTGCCTCAGCTGTAGAGGCTGACCTCGGGAACCTTGTCGTTCAGAACGAACTCGCCGACCTCCTTGGCCTTGTAGAAGACCGGATCGTGCAGCGTGTGCGTCCGAACGTTTCTCCAGTAGCGATCGAAGCGATATCGCTCCGCTGTCGAACGGGCGCCCGTCAGTTCGAAGACGCGTGACGTGATGTCGAGCGAAACATGCGTCGCGTTCACCTTGGCCGCATAGGCTTCCGCCGCCGCCTCGCCGCGTTCGCGTGCCGTAACGTGCTGGCCTCGGGCAAGACTTGCCTGAACGGCCGCCGCCGCACTGTCCGCCAGGGCTGCCGACGCTTTCAACGCAGCCGTGAACTCGCCGATGCGCTCGAGAATATACGGATCGTCAGCAGCGCGCTCGACGCCTGATGTAACCCACGGCCGCGTCGTCGTTCGCACGTAGTTGAGTGCCTCCTGCAATGCCCCTTCGGCAGTGCCGAGGTAGAAATTGACGAAAACCAGCTGGATCAGCGGCGTGTTGAAGGTCGCAAGCACCGGCGGCGGTGCATCCGGCGCTCCGACGAAATCCTCCTCGTAAACGGGAAAATCGTGGAACTCGACACTGCCGCTATCGGAAAGACGCTGGCCGAAATTGTCCCAGTCGTCGTTGGCGGTATAGCCCGGGCGGCTTGTCGGCACCGCAAAACCGACGATCTTGCCGTCAAGGTTTGCATTCGCATTGATGTAGTCAGAGACATGCGCCGCAGTGGAAAACGACTTGCGACCGTTGAGCACATAGCCGCTGCCGCGTCGCGTCAGTACCAGACCGGGATCGCGCGGATTGACGGCGGCGCCCCAATAAAGGTTCTTGGCAACCGTCTCGCTCCCAAGCACTCGGGCCCTCACCTCGTCGAGCGCCCAGTAGATAAACTGGCTGTTGACGAAGTGATAGCCGAGCAACTGCGCGATGGAACTCTCGCCACGTGCGAGGATCCGCACCAGCTTCAGGCCGTCCACCCAGTCCAGTCCGCCGCCACCGATTTCGGGTGCGTGCAATGCGTTCAGGAGGCCGGCGCTCTTGAGTTTGACGATCTCGGCAAGCGGCGGCTGGCCGTCGCGATCAAGCTCGGCAGCCCGCCTGGAAAGATCGGCGGAAATCTCCTCAGCGCGCGCGAAAAGAGCCTCCCGGCTGGTGTTGCGATTGGTGGCAAAGAGCACGTTGGATTGGCTCATGGTCGGAACTCCATTTTTGAAAAGATGCCGGCGGGGGCATCGCTGCTCCCGCCGGCTGGTCGAGGCAGGCCGCTTAGAAAAGCTTGTCCGGAATCCAGCTTGCGGTCGCCGCGTCGCTTACGCTGAAGGCCGGCACCTTCTGGGCCAGTTCCTCGATCGTCTTGACGCCGGCAGCGCGCAGGCTCTCCTGGGTCAGCAGCGTCGGCTTCACGGTAATCTGGTGAGGAAGATCCTGCCCTGCGACCTGCAGTGCCGCAGCCCGCACGGAGACCGCCCCGACGACCGCCGGATTGGTGGCAACTGTCGCGACCCACGGGCTGCCCTCTTCGGTGATCTCCTGGATATCGGCGGTCGAGACGTCAGCGGAATAGATCTTCAGCTTCTTCGCGATGCCGAGATCATTTGCCGCGAGCTTGACGCCACGCGCGAACTCGTCATAGGGCGCGAAGACAACCGTGATATCGGGGTTGGCCGAGAGCACCGCCTTGGCCTGGTCGGCCGTGGAAGTCGCCGTCGTATCGTTCACGACGCCGAAGCGGGCCTTCTCGACGACACCAGGATTTTCCGATCTGAACTTTTCCCAGACCTCATTGCGGCGATCGAGTGGTGCAAATCCGGCGACGTAGGCATAGCCCGCCACGAAGCTCTTGCCGTTGTCTTTTGCCGCCTGTTCGAGCGCGAGCTTCGCAAGTTCATGGTCGCTCTGTTCGACCTGCGGGATCTTTGGATTGTTGAGGTTCACGTCGAAGGCGACGACCTTGATGCCCTTGTCGAGCGCCTGCTGGGCAACGTCACCGAGAGACTCCGGCAGGCCGTGATCGATCACGATGGCGGAGACGCCGAGGTTGATGGCTTGCAGCACCTGTTCACGCTGCTGGGCAGCATCCTGGCGTCCGGGAAAGACGCGCAGATCGATATCGAGTGACTTCGCCTGAGCCTCGGCGCCGGCCTGGTACGACTGGAAGAAGTCGCCAGCGGAAATATAGCTGATCAGAGCAATCTTGACGCCGCCCTTGTCGAATGGAGCGGGCGCACCGCTGACACCGCCGGCGAAAGCTGCCTGGGATACGAAAAGTGGAATGGCAGCGCTCAGGGCCAGCCGCAGAAGAAGTTTCATCGTCGCGTTCCTCTAAACAATCGAAAGCGTCGTCTGACGGACGGCAGATCCCCGCGACGCAGGAATTATTAGATATAATCTCTATGTTTTTAGTAGATTAAAACGTCCGTTTTTACCGGCCTGCGGAGATTCTTTGTTTCGTCGGGAAGACCCGGCCGGCAAAGGCTTGCCTGGAAAATCTCCCGTCCGCCGGGCCAATATCAGGCACGCGAAGCCGATCGGGACAATCACGATGCCAGTTCTTCACATTGAAAATCTCACCCGAAGCTTCGGCGCGACACGCGCCCTGGCCGGTATCGACATATCGGTCGAGCGCGGAGAGATCGTCGCCCTGATGGGAGCCAACGGCGCAGGAAAGTCGACGCTGGTCAAGATTCTGTCAGGCGCGATCGCCGCCGACGGCGGCACCATCACCCTGAACGGCAGCACCATCGCGCCGAAGACACCGCACGACGCTGCGCGCGCCGGCATCGCAACGGTCCATCAATCGACGGATATCGTCGGCGCACCGGGACAGACCGTTGCCGACGCCCTCCTCCTGCATCGCTTCGCCGAGGGCGGCACACCGTTTTTCGTCTCACGCCGCAGCCTTCGCCGCCAGGCAGACGCAATGCTTACGACGGCGGGATTCTCGCTGCCGCTCGATCGCGACTTCGGCGATCTCTCGGCCGCCGAACGCCAGCTTGTGGCGATCGCCCGAGCGCTGGCCAACCGCGCCGACCTGTTGATCCTCGACGAGCCGACCGCAAGCCTTTCCGGCGAGGAAAGCCGGCGGCTGTTCGACATCCTCCTCCGATTGCGGGCTCAGGGTCTTGCCATCCTCTATATTTCGCACCGTACCGCCGATCTCGAAGCGATCGCCGATCGCGCCATTGTCATCCGCGGCGGCCGGGTCGTCGGCAGTTTCGCGCGTCCGATCGACTTCTCAAGCGCCATAGAAGCGATGATCGGCCGCAGACTGGACGCGCTCCAGCCTGCCGTTCGCCCGCAAGCCGCAACCACCGTCTTCGAGATGCGTGAAGCCCGGCTTCTGCCGACAAGCAGCCCTTTCGACCTTTCGATCCGCGAAGGCGAGGTCGTCGCCGTCACCGGCGTGCTTGGCGCCGGCAAGAGCCGCCTGCTTTCCGCGATCTTCGGCGCAAGCAAACTCGCGGCCGGTGCAATGCTGCTCGGCGGCAAGCCTTATGCGCCGCGCTCGCCTGCCGAAGCGATCGCGTCGGGCGTTGCGATGGCCGCGGAAGACCGCCACCGCTCCTCGTTGATGCCATCGGGATGGCCGGGGCACTCGCTTGCCGCCACCATCAGCCTCCCACATCTGAAGACATGGTATCCGCAAGGCCTCCTGTTCGGTGGGCGCGAACGGCGCGAGGCTGCAGCCGCCATCACCCGCCTCGGCATAAAAGCCTCCGATCCGCTCGCCTCCGTTTGGAGCCTTTCCGGCGGCAACCAGCAGAAAGCCGTGATCGCGCGTTGGGAAGCTGAGCCAAGCCGGCTGCTGCTTCTCGACGAGCCGTTTCAGGGCGTCGATGTCGGCGCGCGCCGCGACATCATCGAAGCGATCCGCGCACGCAGCGACCGCGCCACCCTGATCGCCACCTCGGATCCGGAGGAAGCCCACGAGGTCGCCGACCGCATTCTGAGCATCGATCGCCACACCCTGCAACCGATCGCCGTCGACGCGACCGTCAATCCAGCGTTTCAAGGAACACATGCATGACCACATTGGACGATACCGCGCTACCGGAGCGAGTCGCGATACCAGACGCATCCGGTACACCGCGCGGCTCCTTCGGGGGAACTCTGCGTGCCGGCGCAGTGTTTCTGCTCCTCGGCCTGCTGCTTGTCGGCTTCGCACTCGCAGAGCCCGCCTTCATCAACATCAGCAACCTGATGAGCATCCTGCAGGCGGTCTCGGTGGTTGCGATCCTGGGGGCCGGCGTCACGGTGACGCTCGCCGTCGGCGGCTTCGATCTCTCGATCGGCGCCGTCGCCGCCTCCAGCGTCATGGCTGCGAGCTACGCCATGATCGTCTGGCAACTGGATGCCTTCGCAACGGTGCCGCTGGTCCTCGCCTTCGGCGCGGCGATCGGCCTGATCAACGCCTTCCTCATCGTGCGCCTGCGTGTCCCTGATCTGTTGGCCACGCTTGCCATGATGTTTCTACTGTCCGGGTTGCAGCTCATCCCCACAGCCGGCCGCTCGATCTCGGCAGGGCTCACTCTGCCGGATGGTTCGAAGGCGGCGGGCGCCTATGATCCCGCCTTCCTTCTCATCGGCCGCTACAGCCTTTTCGCCACCCTGCCGGTCTCCGTCGTACTGATGGCGCTCGTGGCTCTCGTTCTTTACGTCCTGACGGAAAGGACGCGCATTGGCCGGCTGCTGTTTGCGACCGGCGGCAACGAAGTGGCGACGCGGCTCGCGGGAGCCTCGCCCGCGCGGCTGAAAACACTCGCTTACGTCATTTCAGGAGCGCTCGCTTCACTTGGCGGCATCGTCATTGCCGCCCGTGTCGGTCGTGGTGATGTCTCATCCGGCGGTTCCCTTCTCATGGATGCGGTAGCCGCCGCGCTGATCGGCTTTGCGGTGCTCAACCTTCGCCGCCCCAACGTGCTTGGCACAATCGTCGGCGCCGTGTTTGTCGGCGTTCTCCTCAACGGACTGACCATGCTCAATGCGCCCTACTACACGCAGGATTTCGTGAAGGGCGCGGTGCTCGTCGGAGCCCTGGCCCTCACCTATGGACTTGGTCGCAACGGAGATCGCTGAGGCGGCATTCTCGCCTGCCGAAATTTTCCCGACGCCCCGCGCATTTGGAATAACGTTCCTCTTTAACACGATAAATCTATATATTTTATATACTAATTGAAACGAGAGGGTTTATTTCAATGAGTGAATCGACTGTATCCGGCCTGGGGCGCCGCGAAATCCTGAAGCTGGCGGCAGTTGCCGGTGCAACATTTGCAGGCGCCGGCGTCCTAGCCTCGGCGTCGGCCAACGCGGCTGAAGACGGGCTTTCGCTCAAGGGCAAGCGCGTCGCGATCAGCGCCACCGGCACCGACCACTATTTCGACCTGCAGGTCTACAACGCCCAGATCGAAGAAGTGAAGCGCCTCGGCGGCGAGCCGATTGCCGTCGACGCCGGCCGCAACGACGGCAAGCTGATTGCCCAGCTGCAGACGCTGGTTGCCCAGAAGCCCGACGCCATCGTGCAGATCCTGGGTACGCTCAGCGTCATCGATCCGTGGCTGAAGAAGGCCCGCGACGCGGGCATTCCCGTGCTGACCGTCGATGTCGGTTCGACCAATTCGCTCAACAACACGACCTCGGACAACTGGGGCATCGGCAAGGACCTCGCCCTGCAGCTCGTCTCCGATATCGGCGGCGAAGGCAACATTGTCGTCTTCAACGGGTTCTACGGTGTGACGCCCTGCGCCATCCGCTACGACCAGCTGGTCAACGTCATCAAGTATTTCCCGAAGGTGAAGATCATTCAGCCGGAACTGCGCGACGTCATCCCGAACACTGTTCAGGACGCCTTCACGCAGATCACCGCGATCCTCAACAAGTATCCGGAAAAGGGTTCGATCAAGGCCGTCTGGTCAGCCTGGGATATTCCGCAGCTCGGCGCCACGCAGGCGATTGCCGCAGCCGGCCGCAACGAGATCCGCACCTATGGCGTCGACGGCAGCCCCGAGGTCCTGCAGCTCGTTGCCGATCCGAAGTCTCCGGCAGGAGCCGATGCGGCCCAGCAGCCGGCCGAGATCGGTCGCGTCGCGATCCGCAACGTTGCCAAGCTGCTGGCAGGTCAGACATTGCCGCGGGAAACCTACGTCCCTGCTCTCCTCGCCAACAAGGAGAACGTCGGCGAAATCACCAAGAAGCTCGGCATCGGCTGATAGCAGTCTCGCGATGCGGCATCGCCGCATCGCATCCCTTTCTCTGAAGAGCCAGCACCATGACCGCAGCTGAACCCGCCGATACCGGCAGCGACATCATCCGTTTTGAACGCATCGTGAAACGCTTCGGCGGCGCGCAGGCGCTGGCAGGCGCCTCGCTCGCGGTTCGACGCGGCACCGTGCACGGTCTTGTCGGCCAGAATGGCGCCGGCAAATCCACACTGATCAAGATCCTCGCCGGCCTGCACCGGCCGGACGAAGGCCGCATCGAGGTCGAAGGGCGCGCCTATGAGAGCCTGACGCCGCACCTCTGCGAAGAGCTTGGCATTCATTTCATCCATCAGGACCGGCTGCTGGTGCCGACCTTCACCGTCGGAGAGGCGCTTTTTCTCGGCCGCGAGGCCCGCCTTCCGGGAACACCGTTTCTCGATCGCCGCACCATGCAGCGGCGAGCCGAAGAGATCCTTCTCAACTATTTCGGCCTGCGACTGCCGAAGGATGCCCTGATCGGCGAGCTTTCCACCGCCGAGCGGCAGATCGTGCAGATCACCCGAGCCCTGCTCAATCAGCCAAAGGTCCTGGTCTTCGACGAGCCGACGGCGGCGCTCGTCCGGCGCGAGGCCGAAACCCTCTTCCGGCTGATCCGGCGCCTTCGCGACGAAGGTGTCACCATCATCTACATCTCGCATTATCTCAACGAGATCGAGGAATTGTGCGACCATGTGACGGTGCTCCGCAACGGGCTCGACGTCGCCTCACTGCCAATTGCCGAAACCTCGGCGAAGGCCATCGCTGGCCTGATGATCGAGCGCGACATCACCGAGATGTTCCCCAAATCCCATGTCGAGCCGGGCGCTGAAATCCTCAAGGTTGAAAACCTCTCGGCACCGAACCGTTACGATGAGGTGAGCTTCACATTGCGCCGTGGCGAGGTGCTTGGCGTCACCGGTTTGCTTGGATCCGGCGCCAAGGATCTTATCCGCACGCTCTTCGGACTGGAGCAGGCAGCTTCCGGCCTGATCGAGATGGGCGGCAAGCCCGCCAAACTGCGCAATCCGATCGAGGCCGTCGATCAGGACGTCGCGCTGGTGCCGGAGGATCGGCGCGGTCATGGCGTGGGGCTCGATCTCAGCCTGTCAGAAAACATCACCTTATCGAGTCTTGCGCGATACACCCGCTTCGGCTTCCTGAGGCGGAAACGCGAACGTTCGGACACCGATGATCTGATCCGGCGCCTGCAGATCAAGACGGCAGGACGAGACGCTCTGGTGCGCACGCTCTCCGGCGGCAACCAGCAGAAGGTCGCGATCGCCAAATGGCTGAGCCGGCAATCGGAAGTCTACCTCCTGGATGAGCCGACAGTCGGCGTCGATATCGGCTCGAAGGTGGAGATCTACGCGCTGATCGGCGAACTCGCCGCCCGCGGTGCCGGCGTCATCGTGTTGTCCTCCGATCTGCCAGAACTCGTCGGCATCACCGATCGGATCCTCGTCTTCTTCCGCGGACGCGTTGTTCGCGAACTCGTCTCCTCGGAGACCACAACGGATGAAGTGCTGGCGGCATCGACAGGCGCTTCGGAAGGATTACGTCATGTCGGCTGATATTCAGTTCGGTTCCCTGCCCGCCATTACCGGCGACGATGCGCCGAGGTCGAAAGGCAATCTCGCGGCGGCAGCACTTCGCTTCGGCTCGCTGCTCGCCTTTGCCTCGATTCTTGTCATCTTCTCGCTGACGGCACCCTACTTCTTCACCATCGGCAATATCGGCAACGTTCTCGGCCAGTCGGCAATCGCGGGCGTTCTCGCCATCGGATTGACGATTGTGCTGATCGCCGGTGGTTCGAATGTGGTGACCGGCGGCATCGATCTGTCGCTGGCCGCGAATATGGGCCTGAGTGCCGCGGTCTATGCCTCGCTGATCCAGTTCGGTTACGGCGATGCGACGGCAGCCGTCGGCGCGATCCTCACCGGCCTTGCGATCGGCGCCGTCAACGCGGCGGCGGTCGTGCTCGCAGGCATCGTACCGCTCCTGGCCACCCTTGCCGTGATGAATATCGTCGCCGGCCTCGAGCTGGTCCTGACGCAGAATACCGTGGTACCGGCCTCGACCGACCTACTGACCGCGATCTCGACGTCAGACGGCTTCGGCATCCCCGTCCTCGCCTATATCCTCATCGGCTTCACGGCCATCGTCGCGGCAATCGTCCAGTACACGCCGATTGGGCTCAGACTCTATGCAGTCGGTGAGTTTCCGGACGCGGCCCGTGCGGCCGGCCTTCCCTTGAAGCGGCTTGTCGCCGGCGCATTCGTCGCAAGCGGTCTATGCGGCGGCATAGCCGGCATTCTCTCGGTGTCCTACCTCAGCGGCAGCACGACCGGCTCCGGAGAAATGCTCCTGCCTGTTGTCGTCACCGCTCTGTTGGGTGCTGTCTTTTCGGGCCGCCTGGTGCCGACGATCACCGGCACCCTGATATCGGCGCTCTTCGTCGGCTTCCTTGTCAATGGCTTCCAGCTTCTGAACCTCCCGAGCACCCTCGTCAGCGGCGTGCAGGGCGTCCTCATCCTGATCGTCGTCTCCGCCACGACCCTGCTGCGCAAACGGGAGATCTGATCTTGTCCGCCTCAATTACATCAGGGCGACCGCTCGCCAATCTCTCCCGCTATGGCCTGATACTCGCTCTCATCGCCGTCTTCTCCATCTTCTCGGCAGCCGCCCCGACGTTCCTGACGCCGGGCAACCTGCAGAGCATTCTCGTCAACAATTTCACTCTGCTGGCCATCGTCTCCATAGCGATGACGCTCGCGGTTTCCGCCGGCGGGATCGACCTCTCGGTCGGCACCGCGGTTGATTTCGCAAGCTTCGCCTTCGTGTCGCTGGTCCTTGCCGGAAAGCCCGTCGTGCTGGCGCTGCTTGCCGCACTTCTGGCCGGTGCCCTGGTCGGAGCCTTCAACGCGATCCTCATCTCCGCGATCGGCGTCTCGCCATTCCTGGCAACGCTCGGTACGCTCTTTATCGGCCGCAGCATCCAGCAGCTGCTGACGAATGGCGGCAACCCGGTCTATCTGCCACCAACAGGCGTTCCGGATGCCTTTCGCTTCGTCGGCCATGGAACGATTGCCGGCATCCCTGTTCCGCTACTGATCTCAGCGGCGGTCATCGCGGGCGCCGCCATCTTGTTCGCGTTCACGCGCTTTGGGCGGGTCGTGCTTTCGATCGGCATCCAGCCGAGTGTCGTACGCTATTCAGGCATCGGTCTCGGCCGGCATGTCGCTGTGACCTTCATCCTTGCAGGCGTGGTCGCAGCAATCGCCGGGATCATCCTGACATCGACGGTCACGGTCTACATCCCCTCCTCAGGCAACGCGTTCCTGCTGAACGCCATCGGCGCAACCTTCATCGGCACGACCTTCTCGCCGCTCGGGCGCCCGAATGTCGCCGGAACCGTGCTTGGCGTTCTGCTGCTCGGCATCGTTGCCAACGGGCTGCTTCTGACCGGCCTGAATTTCTACTGGCAGCAGGTCGGTACCGGCAGCCTCATCTTCGCAGTGCTGGCCTTCAGCTTCATCAACAGGAAAGCAGTCGGCGCCTGAGCCGACGCAACCCGGACAATCCAGGAACTATGACATGAGCCGAGAAATCAGGCTGAACGCCTTCGATATGAACTGCGTCGGACACCAGTCGCCCGGCCTCTGGCGCCACCCGCGCGACAAATCCTGGACCTACAAGGATCTCGACTACTGGGTGCATCTTGCCAAAACGCTCGAACGCGGCAAATTCGACGGGCTCTTCATCGCCGACGTGTTGGGCGTCTACGACGTGCTGAACGGCAATGTCGATGCCGCCCTTCGCCATTCGGCTCAGGTGCCGGTCAACGACCCGCTGCAGCTCATTCCCACCATGGCCTACGAGACCGAGCATCTCGGCTTCGGCCTGACGGCTTCGCTCTCCTTCGAGCACCCCTATACCTTCGCCCGCAGGATCTCGACGCTCGACCATCTGACCAAGGGCCGGGTTGGCTGGAACATCGTCACCTCCTATCTGAACAGCGGCGCCCTCAATGTCGGCCAGCCGGCGCAGACGGGACACGACGATCGCTACGACCTCGCCGATGAATATCTCGAAGTCTGCTACAAGCTGTGGGAAGGAAGCTGGGAGGACGACGCCGTCGTCCGCGACCGCCAGAAGGGCGTTTTCACCGATCCGCGGAAAGTGCACCCCATCCGCCACTCGGGCAAGCATTTCAGCGTGCCCGGCATCCACCTCAGCGAACCTTCGCCGCAACGCACGCCGGTTCTTTATCAGGCCGGCGCCTCGAGCCGAGGCAAGGACTTTGCCGGCGCCCATGCCGAGTGCATCTTCGTGGCCGCGCCGTCGAAGCCGGTCCTCAAGCGCTACGTCGCGAATGTCCGGCAGGCCGCCGAGCGGTCCGGTCGCAACCCGCGCGAAATCCTCGCCTTCAACCTGCAGACAGTCATCCTCGGTGAGACGGATGCCGAAGCGCAGCGCAAGTTCAACGAATACCGCCAATACGCCTCGTTCGAAGGCGCGTTGACGCTGATCTCCGGCTGGACGGGCATCGACTTCGGCCAGTTCGGCCCGGATGAGGTGCTGCGCCACCGCCATACCAACGCCGTGCAGTCAGCCGTCGAGACCTTCACAACGATCGATCCCGACAAGGAATGGACTGTGCGCGAAATGGCGGACTGGGTCGGCGTCGGCGGCTTCGGACCTGTCTTCGTCGGCTCGCCCTCTACGGTCGCGGACCTGATGCAGGAATGGGTCGAGGATACTGACGTCGACGGCTTTAATCTGGCCTACGCCGTGACGCCCGAGAGCTTCGAGGACGCCGTCGATCTTCTTGTCCCGGAACTGCAGAAGCGCGGCGTCTACAAGACCGAGTATCGCCAGGGAACTCTTCGCGAGAAACTGGGCGGCCAAGGCCCCCGTCTGCAGGCTCCGCATCCCGGCGCCGGCTATCGCGTGCTCGGCGAAGCCTCGAGAAAGATCGCGATCTAAAACCGACCTGAGCATGACAACGGGCGTGGCGACACGTCCGTTGCACTAACGAGCCATACGCCGATCAATCGGCAAAGAATCTGTTCGCTGGCCGTGGCAGTCCGAGATGATCGCGCAAGGTGGCACCCTCGTACTCCGATCGAAAGAGCCCGCGCCGCTGCAGTTCGGGAACGAGCAGGTTCACCACATCGTCGAGCCCCTGCGGCAGATAGGGAAAGACGACGTTGAAACCGTCACTTCCGCGCTCGACAAGCCATTGCTCCATTTCATCGGCGATCGATGCCGCCGTGCCGACAAACGCCAGGCCGGAATAGCCGCCATAACGTTGTGCAAGCTGGCGAACCGTCAACTGCTCCTCACGCGCCAGCTTCAAGACCTGCGCACGGCCGGTCTTGCTGGCATTCGTCTCCGGAATCTCAGGCAGCGGTCCATCCGGATCGAAACCCGATGCATCATGGCCGAGGGCGATCGAAAGCGATGCGATGGCGCTATCATAGTGGACGAGGCCATCGAGCCTCGCCCGCTTTTCGCGCGCTTCATCGATGCTGTCGCCGATGACGACGAAGGCTGCGGGCAGGATCTTGAGATAGAGTGGATCACGGCCAATGGCGGGCATCCGCCCCTTGATGTCGGCATAGAGTGCCTTCGCCGCTTCCAGATCGCGCGGCGAGCAGAAGACAACTTCGGCCGTCTCGGCAGCAAGCTGACGGCCCGGCTCGGACTGGCCGGCCTGTACGATCGCGGGCCAGCCCTGCGGCGGCCGGGCAATGTTCAAAGGACCACGGACGCTGAATTCCTCGCCCTTATGATCAAGGACGTGCATCCTTGCCGGATCAAAAAACTGCCCGCTCTCGACGTCGCGGGTGAAGGCATCTTCGGCAAAGCTGTCCCAGAGACCGGTCACGACATCGTAGAATTCGCGGGCGCGCTGGTAGCGCTCGCCGTGCTCGACATGCTCCTCAAGCCCGAAATTCAGCGCCGCATCCGGATTTGCCGTCGTCACGATGTTCCACCCTGCCCTGCCGGCGGAGATGTGATCGAGCGAGGCGAAGCGGCGAGCCACGTGATAGGGCTCGTCAAAGGTGGTCGAAGCTGTCGCGACGAGGCCGATCCGGTCGGTGACGGCGGCAAGAGCCGACAAAAGCGTAAACGGCTCGAATGAGGTCACCGTCTGACTTCGCTTCAGCGCCTCGATGGGCATGTTCAACACCGCCAGATGGTCGGCCATGAAGAAGGCGTCGAACTTCGCCGCTTCCAGCTTCCGCACGAATTCCTTCATGTGGCTGAAATTGAAGTTCGCGTCCGGATAGCCGCCAGGATAGCGCCAGGCTCCGGTATGCAGACTGACGGGGCGCATGAAGGCGCCGAGGTGCAATTGTCGCTCGTGTGCCATCATGCTTCCCCGTCTTGTCGCTATCGCTGATTACGCCTGCGGCTGCTTGGTCTTGCGCAGATACGGCAGCACGGTGTCAAACGAACCGAAGCGAGTGACCGCATCCTCGTTCGAGACAGCCGCGGTGATGATGACATCCTCGCCCTGCTGCCAGTTGGCGGGCGTTGCAACCTGGTGCTTGGCCGTCAGCTGGATGGAATCGATCGCGCGCAGGATCTCATTGAAATTGCGTCCTGTTGTCATCGGGTAGGTGAGGATCAGCTTGATCTTCTTGTCCGGGCCGATGATGAAAACCGAGCGTACGGTTGCGTTGTCGGCGGGCGTGCGGCCTTCCGACGTCTCGCCCGCACCAGCCGGCAGCATGTCGTAGAGTTTGGCGACCTGCAGGTCCTTGTCGCCGATCAGCGGATAGTCCACGTCGAAGCCGGTCGCCGTCTTGATGTCGTTCTTCCACTTGCTGTGGCTTTCGACCGGATCGACGGAGATGCCGATGATCTTCGCGCCGCGCTTGCGGAACTCGGGCTCGAGGCCTGCCATCGCACCGAGCTCGGTCGTGCAGACCGGCGTGAAGTTTTTCGGATGAGAGAAAAGGACGGCCCAGCCGTTGCCGATCCAGTCATGAAACTGGATGGCGCCCTGCGTGGTGTCGGCGGTGAAATCAGGTGCAATATCGTTGATACGGAGGCTCATGAGCGGTGACCCTTGTTGATAAATGGCGTGGTTATTTCAATATCGGATAGACAACCGGTCTGTTTGACCGCCTTCGCCGGAAACGAGCGAGACGGGCGGCAAGATCGGACCAATCGGCCGTCGTGATGTCTGCAGCTATTCTGTCGATGATCTTGCAGCGCTGCTCCATCTTCGGCGCGGTGTGATTGATCGGCGAGGTTGCGCACATAGTCAAGGAGAAGATAGGCGCTGGCCAGCTGTTACAGAAGAGAAGGAACCGCCCGCCCAAGCGCAGGCTTCATCGGCGGTATCTTGTCGAGATGGCGAATTCTGGCCTTGAGCGTTTCGAAGAGCCGATATCCGCCGGGCCAGCGACCATAGCCGCTTGCGACATTGATATGCCCCGCAAGGCCGACATTGCGCAACTCGCTGCCCCAGAGGCGGGCAAAGAGGGTCAGTCGGTCGAGCGACATGTAATGATCGTTCAGGCTGCCGACGAGCAGGCTGGCAAACGGCAATCTCGCGGTGGGCATCGTGCCAAACGCGATCTGGCCGGCGTGCAGTCTTTCGGTCGCCGGCAGGTCACATGGGGCAACCAGCAGCGCGCCCTTCGCACGTGATGCCGAGGGACGCCCCGCAAGGCTTGCCGCAAGAACGCACCCAAGACTATGCGCGACGATGTAGGCCTCCCCGGCCTCTTCAAGCGATGCCTCGAGCCTCTCGAGCCAGACGTTGAGCTGTGGCCGATCCCAGTTATCCTGCTCGACAAGCCGGCTTTCGGGATGGTCCTTCAGCCAAGCGCTTTGCCAGTGAGCGTCCTCGGATCCGAACAGGCCGGGAAGAACGAGTACCGGGGTCATCGTCAAATCCTCATCTCGTCGCATTGCCTGGAGCCAACCGCAGTCGAAGGCCACTTCGCGACATCCGCATCAATACCAGGGCCCACACGACGGGTTCCAATAGTAGATCTCATAATCGCTCGCCCTCGCGTCCATCACGAGCTCGGAAGCCTCGTCTTGCAACGGTTGCCGCCAGACCAGCAGCCAGCGGTCGGCAAGAGAAAAAAGTTCGGACACAAGCAATCGCATCGTCACGTCTCCCTTTGGATTTAGAGCAACTGGCTCCGTCTTGCGGTTGAGAGCAGAGCGTCGGCGCTGGCAACCGGACCGAACAGCATCAGAAGACGGTTCTGTTCGCGCATTGTCAGCCGATAACGCCGTGCGAAGTCGAAGACGCTCCACAACTCTGTTGCCATCGAGGCCTTGTCCGTGCCGCCCACCACACGCCCTCCCTATTCCGCGGCCTGCAAGGCGGCCTTAGCAGGCGGAAAGAAGGTCGACAGCTCGCCGACGACGGAATTGATCCGGCCACTGAGAGCGTCCGATGCGACCGCATAGTCCACAAAGTCCCGGTCGGAGGCATAGACAGCCGTCGGCAGGGTGTGCGCCATGAAGAAGCCGAACAGCGGCCGCAGCTGGTGCTCGACCATCAGGGCATGACGATCGCCGCCGCCGGTCGCACTGATGATGACAGGCTTCGAGCGAAGATCGTTGGGATCGATCAGATCGATCAGGTGCTTGAAAAGGCCGGGATAGGATCCCTTGTAGGTCGGCGAACCGATGACCAGAACATCAGCGCTGACAATGTCGTCGACAACCGCCTTTGCCTGCGCATCCAGCTCGTTCGGCCACAAGGCCGTTCCAAGCGACGGCCCCACATCCGTCAGATCGTGGATCGTCGTCGAGAAGCCGTAGCTTTCGGCCGCAAGTCCTGCAATGTGCTTGACGAGGGCGTAAGTCTTCGACGGGCGGTTGAAACTTCCGGCAATGCCCACCAGGCGCAACGACATGTGATCTCTCCTTCTATGTTGCGCCAAATATTGTCTATAAATTTAATATACAAAAGAAATCGCGTTTCGTTATTATCGGAAACCGTGAAATTCACTGCTCCGGCCTCGGCTCCCGGCACGGTTGGGCCCAAGGCTAACTGGGTCGCCCTGGCAATAGGATTCCAGAAGCAGTTGCGGCCCCGACACCCTTATCGAGCGCGGAGCCGCAAATCGGTCTCTTGATTATGGCTGCCCGCAGGCGCCGGCGATCAGGCTTGGCCGATCTTATCCTGCGTCTTGGTATCGAAGTCGGATGCGTCGTGGCGCTCGTGCAGCTGCTCGGACGGATCGCCGGACATCCGGTTGACCATCCGTCCACGCTTCACCGCAGGACGCTCCGCGATCTCGGCCGTCCAGCGCTGCAGGTTGCGATAGCTCTGGACGTCGAGGAAGTTACCCGCATCCCCATAGGTCTTGCCCTGTGCGAGAGCGCCGTACCAGGGCCAGATGGCGATATCGGCGATGGAGTAATCGCTGCCCGCCATATAGCGATGGTCGGCCAGATGCCGGTCAAGGACGTCGAGCTGGCGCTTGACTTCCATCGAGAAGCGATCGACCGCATACTGGATGAGCATCGGCGCATAGGCGTAGAAATGACCGAAGCCACCGCCGAGATACGGCGCCGATGCCATCTGCCAGAAAAGCCAGTTCATGGCCTCCGTCCGGGCCTTGTGCTCCTTCGGCAGGAACGCATCGAATTTGTTGGCAAGGTAGAGAAGGATCGCGCCGCTCTCGAACACCCGGGTCGGTTCAGTCGTCGAATGATCCACCAGGACGGGAATCTTCGAGTTAGGGTTCGCACCGACAAAGCCCGACCCGAACTGCTCGCCCTCGCCGATCTTGATCAGCCATGCATCATATTCCGCGCCGGAATGGCCTGCCGCCAGGAGCTCCTCGAGCATGATCCCGACCTTGACGCCATTCGGTGTCGCCAGCGAATAGAGCTGCAACGGATGCTTTCCGACCGGAAGCTCCTTGTCATGTGTCGGCCCGGCGATCGGACGGTTGATATTGGCGAACTGTCCGCCATTCCCCTTCTCCCAGGTCCAAACCTTGGGAAGCTCGTATCCGGCGGGGAAGTTGTCGGCGGGGGATTTCTCGGTCATCAGTATCTGTCCTTGCTCAGAAACACACGCGTCGTGGAACCACAAACGAGCGCTATAGGTATGGTCGAGCAGGCGTCGATGCCATAGTGGACAACTGTTTTTCTGGCGTTTTGCGATGAGCCGTTCGAGCATTGGCATTCAGGCGAGATGGTACCGATCTCGTGCACCAATATGCCCATGCGTTCGTCGAGGGCGACGTAGTCTCGCGTTCGTGCTCCGCCACTTTGACCAACATCAAAGACAACCCTTAAGAACGGCATAGGCTCTCCATGACAAAACAAGGAGGGCAATGCCATGAGCATCAAGACCGTGATGTGCGTGTTCAGCGTCGAGCGTTGGGACCAGGACATCAAGCAGGCGATCGATTTCTGCGAAGCGCAAAGCGCACACATGACCGCGCTGGTGGTCTGCTTGGGCGGCGTACCGGCGATCGCGACATACGAAGCTATCTCGACCGCATGGCTGGACGAGCAGCGCAAGGAGATCGAGCGCCTCACCGAAGAGACGAGGGCCGTTCAGAAATTGCTGGAGCGCTCCGGCCTCTCCTTCGATGTGCAGGAAATCTATACCGAGTTCGCGTGGGCGGATGAGGATATCGCCCAGCACGCACTTTATGCCGACCTCGTGCTGGTCGGCGCGCAAGCCGCGGGTGACGAGCCGCTTCAGCGCCGTATCGTCGATGGCGCCTTGTTCCAATCTCCGACGCCGATCCTGATCAATCCGCGCATGCAAACGGTCTCGTCCTCTCCCAAGTCGATATTGCTCGCCTGGGATTCCAGTGACGAGGCGGCGCGCGCCACGCGCCAGTCGATGGAATTCCTGAAGGGCTGCGATGCCGTGCATGTGACGCTCGTGGATCCCGTTGCGAGGAGTTGGGAAAATGGCGAGGAGCCGGGAGCCGACATCGCGATGTTTCTGACCCGCCATGGCGTCAAGGTCGAAGTCGAGCGCGTTGCAAGCGGCGGCCGCCGGATCGACGAAACCTTGCGCCAGCATGCCGTTGACGTCGCCGCCGACATGGTGGTCATGGGAGCCTACAATCATCCGCGGATACAGCAGCGCCTGTTCGGTGGTGTCACCCGCTCGATGTTGAAGGATAGCCGGGTCCCACTGTTTCTGTCGCGGTAACACCATCCGGCAGCCCCGGCGCCTGCCGGGGCTGCCGGATTTCAAACGTCCCAGTCTCGGTCGCGGGAGAACGCAATGAGGCCGCAGTTCCATCTGCCACTAACGACGCATCCGGAAGCGAGTTCGTTTGCGATCATCGAGAACGCGATCCAGTTTGCCTTGCATCAGGGCGCTGATCTCGTCGCGAGTCTTGCGGCAGCGCGGCGTCACGGCCATGAGGCGGCGGCGACCTACTCCGACGACGACGAGTTTCAGGCGGACCGGTTCGATCGTGAGGTTGCCGCCCAGCTCGTCAGGCACTTGAAAGAACACGCTGCCCGCGTTGCACTCGATGTCAGACTTATCCCGATTGAGGTGGAAGCGATGTCGGCAACGCTGCGGCTGGCAGAATTTGCGCGTGCCTACGACGTCACGATCCTGGAAAATACCGAACTGGCGCGACCGGTTATCGAGGGTCTGTTCTTCGATAGCGGTCGGCCGCTCCTCCTGCTGCCATCAGGCGACTACTACGGCCGCATCGACAATATCGCGATCGCATGGGACGGGAGCGCGACGGCGGCGCGCGCCCTCTCCAACGCCTATCCGATGATGCAGACAGCCACGCGCGCGACGGTCATTCGTGTCCGCGACGCAGCACTGTGGAGCGACGAGATCCTTGATCGGTATCTCGAGGCGCTGGGACATTCCGGTCTCCAAGTCGAATTGGCCGCCCTGCACTGCAACGGAGACGACATCCCAACCGCGATCCAGGATGCAGCGCTTGAAGGCCATGCCGACCTTCTTGTCGCCGGCGCCTACGGGCACTCGAAGCTTCGCGAAGCCATTGTCGGCGGCGTCACACGAGGGCTGCTCGACAACCTGAGGATCCCAACGCTCCTGTCACACTAGCTGAGCGCCCTCAGCGCGTTCAGCACCACGGCCACATCGATCGCCTCCTGGATCAGCGCGCCCTGCACCGGCGGCAAGAACCCGGCACCGGCGACGATCATGGCGATGCTCGACAGCCCGATACCGACTCCCACGCTTTGAAGTGCAATGGATTTGGCGCGCCGGGCTATTCTGAGCCCCTCGGCCACGCCGCCGACGTCGTTTTGGAGAAGGACCACGTCGGCGGCTTCCGCTGCCGCCGCAAGATTACCGCGCGCCACAGCCAAGCCAACACTGGCTACCGCCAGCGCCGGTGCGTCATTGACACCGTCGCCCACCATCATCACATGGCCGCGCTCGCTCTCCCTGCGAACGATATCGACCTTGTCGGCCGCACTGAGATCCGCCTCGACGGCATCAAATTGAAGATAGTCACCGATCGCCTTGGCGACCTCAAGCCGATCGCCACTCGCCAGGACGGTCCGCCTTACCCCCAACGCGCGCAGACCTTCGACAGTCCGGGCGGCCTCCGGCCTCAGACGATCCTCGAAGCGGACCGCACCAACAAGGCGCCCGTCGGCGCACACGAAGGCACTCGCCGACACGCCTGTTGCAGAAAGATCCGGCTCCACGCCCCGCGACCTCACGAATGCAGGGCCGCCGACGAGGACCTTCCTGCCGTCGACCAACGCTTCGACACCCTCCCCCGGGACTTCGGCGGCCTGGTCTGGTTTGCTCAGCGCGAGGCCCCGCCGTTGCGCTTCCGATACGATCGCCCGGCCAAGGCTGTGAGCCGATGCCAGTTCCGCCGATCCGGCCAGACGCAGCAGTTCATCCGGATGCTGCGTCCCAAGCACCTCCGCAACCTCGGGCGCCCCGACCGTCAGGGTTCCCGTCTTGTCGAATACGACGACATCCACCTTTGACAGCGCCTCGAGCACACCGGCGCCTTTGACCAGGATCCCTCGACGCGCGGCCTTCGAGATGCCTGCGACCAACGCAACGGGCACTGCAAGGATCAGCGGACAGGGCGTCGCGACAACAAGAACGGCAAGGACCCTCGCACTGTCTCCCGAGGCGGCGACGGCGACGGCCGCCACCACCAGTGTGAGCCCGAGGAACCACAGCCCCATCCGGTCCGCCACCCTGTAGATAGGTGCCTTGGATGCCTTGGCTTTTTCAACCAGACGCAGGATATGCGCATAGGTGCTATCCTTGGCGGCCATCGATGCCACCATGTCGAACGCTTCGCCCGCGTTCATGGCACCGCTTGCGACCGCCTCTCCCTGCATGATGCGAACGGGCAGCGGCTCGCCGGTCAGGGCAGACTGGTCGACGAGCGCAGTGGCGCTCTCCACCTGCCCGTCAACGGGCACCACGTCGCCCCGTCGAATGAGAAGACGATCCCCAGAGACGATCGCACCGATCGGCACTTCCGCGAATTCCTCGCCAGTGATCCGCAACGCGCTTCGCGGGACCCGCGAGAGCAGATCCGTCATGCCGCTTTCGGCGCGACGATGAGCGTAAAACTCGAGAAAATGACCACCGGCGTACATCACGGAGACGATAGCTCCGGCCAGATACTGGCCGAACCACAGGGCCGCCGCCATGGCCAGGGCCGCGATCAGATCGAGCCCGAATTCTCCCTGCCGAAGCTTGCCCACGATTTCGATGACCAGGCACGACAGCACCAGGATGTTACTGAAAACCAGGAAAGCGTTGGCGATCGGGGTTACACCAAGCAACTCCAGAGCGACACCGACCAAAACGCTGGCCGCCGAGACAAGAATCAGGACAAGCGGCCAATAGCGCCTGGCGAAATCCATCATGCGAACTCCGAGAAGGGCACTGCCGCCCAAAGCGATGTCAGGTGCGTCCACGTCGTCCCTCCCGTGCAGATCCAGGCCGACAGAGCGTGACAGGAAGCCCGGGCCGTTCATTGATCTAGGACAATGTTCGCGGATGCGGGCTGCGCGACAACTGAAGCTCACAAAGCAGCGGAGGACGCCATGCTGGACAACTATGTCATCTGCGAACTGCAACCCGACAATGCGCTTTCGGCGTTTGCGCTGATCTGCAGCGTGGCGCCAGCCTTCGAGGAAAAGGATTGGCATGGCCTCTTCGACGGCAGCCGACGATGGCGGTGTATCGGAGCGAGCGATCTGGCGGGGAGAGTGAGAGGGCTGGCGGTGTTCCGGTTCCTCATGCATCCGGAAGTCGGCTGGCTCATGGATGTGCCGATCTTCATCGCGCTTAGTGCCGCCGACCACAACCATCTTGCCGAGAGCCTGTTTGCGAGCCTGGAGGTCCAGGCGTCCGCCTGCCAGTTCATGCGCGTTTGGAACAAGCTGCCGGAAAGCCTTGAAGAGTTGGAAGGCCCCGAGCTGTTTCGGCGCTGGAATCATGGCCTCATCTATCGCGTTCGACCGCAGGAACACGGCCCGGCTTCGCTGTGAACACATAGCCGACCGATCGAACGGATTTTATGAGTTCGGGTCGAGCCGGATCGATCTCGATCTTTCGCCTTAGCCGCGAGATCTGCGTGTCGATCGACCGGTCGAAGGCGTCACGCTCACGGTGTCTCGTCAGGTCCATTAGCATGTCGCGGCTGAGGACTCGGCCTGCGTTGCGCACAAATGCGTCCAGCATCTCGAACTCGCCGGTGGAAAGCTCGATCTCGATACTCTCGGGGTTGAGGAGCTTGCGCTTATCCCTGTCGAGCTGCCAGCCCTCAAAAACAAGTACGTCGTCCCCATTCGAAATCGGGTTGGGAGACGCCTTGTAGCGGCGCAGGATCGACTTCAGCCTCGCGTGAACCTCACGCAGATGAAACGGCTTGACCACGTAGTCGTCCGCGCCCACCTCCAGGCCGACGACGCAATCGACGACGTCCTCGCGACCGGTGAGTATCATGATCGGCACATTTGAGCCGCTTCGTATTTCACGAGCGAGGTCTATCCCGTCCTGATCCGGAAGCACGAGATCGAGGAGCACGATATCGAAGTTCGCCGCGCCGAGGGCGGATCTCATTTCCTTGCCGTTCGCGGCACAGGTGACCTTATAGCCCTCCTGTTCGAAGTACCGCTGAAGCATCTGCCGGATGCGCGGATCATCGTCGACAACAAGAATTTGCGTTTTGGCTTGAGACCTCACCGTCGTCATCAGAACCATCCCTGGATCATTACTGTCTAACGAACCCGAAATGCTGGATCGGGCGAGAATACGTCAGGATTCGTCTGCGTCAATCAGGCTTTCGGTCCTCCTGTGGGACCGGTTCGCGACGATATCAGCTGTTGTTCATTTCCGTTCGCCTTCTAGCCAGAGGGCACATCAAGCCGCGCCCAATGCGCCATCTCCTCCAGCGAGGAGGTACCGCCACCACCTGAGGCGTGGCGAGCGGCGGGAGGAACTGCGGCCGATTGCAGGTCTGCGGCCGAGGGCGTCTCGCAGAACATATGCACGAGCATGTTCATCACGATCGCTACACGCCCATCGGCGATCGAGTAATAGATCTGGCGCGATTGCCGGCGGGTCTCGACGAGGCCCGCTTGGCGCAGGTCCGCGAGTTGCTGTGACAGCGCGGGCTGCTTGAAGTGCAGATCCTCCTGGATTTCGCTGACGGACCGCTCGCGTTGCGCAATGTAGCAAAGCAGCATCAGCCGGCTCGGCGTGCTGAAAACACGCATGAACTCCGCAGCCTCCGCGGCCTTGTCCTGCATCTCTTCGAGGGAAGGAACCATGCCGGTCATGCGCGCCGCTTTCGATAGTACCAGCTTTCGCCTTCGGGCATCTCGTCGATTTCCCCCATGGAAGCCATAGCAGGCTCGAATAGAGCGTCTCCGCGCTGCCATCCTTCAGGCGTCACCGCCCCTTCCCTTTCCGATGTCTGCAACGCCTCGACAAGGCGGAGAAGTTCTGCAACCGACCTGCCGACATTCATCGGATACCAAACAATCGCGCGGATGACGCCTTTCGGATCGATCACATAGGTTGCCCGGACGGTTCCGCTGTTCGCCGACGCGCTGTCCAGCATCCCGTAAGCTCTCGCGATCACCATCGCCGAGTCCTCGATTACCGGGAACGGTATCTTCACCCCAAAGCTGCGCTCGATATCCCGCAACCAGGCAACATGAGAGTAAAGGCTGTCGACCGACAACCCGAGGAGATCGCAGCCAAGCCCGGCAAAGCTCTCATGAGCGCGTGCGAAGGCGATGAACTCGCTGGTGCATACCGAGGTGAAGTCCGCGGGGTGGGAAAAAAACAGCAGCCAACGCCCCCGATATTGTGAAAGCGATATCTCGCCAGCGGTGGAGCGGGCCGAGAACCCGGGCGCGACGTCATTGATCCGCAATGCCGCCGGCACGATCCCCGCCCTATCGCTCGATCCGTCCATGTCTCTCTCCGCTTGCTCAACGCATCATTATGGTGACAACGAAAATATACACTTGCACATTTAATGTAAATATATATTTTAGAATCATCAAATGGAAAGTACCATGCCAACTGCCGCTACCGATCCAAACCTCATCCACGCACTCGAGATCGTCCGCCAAGCATTGCCGGATCACTCCAAGCGCCCCATCGTTCGGTCTTTCTTTGATCCGGCGACCTACACCGTTAGTCACGTCGTTCGCGACCCGAGCTCGAAGGCCTGCGCTATCATCGACAGCGTGCTCGACTACGATCCGGCATCCGGTCGAACGACGAATGCTTCCGCGAGGGCTCTCATCGACTACGTGCGGTCCGAGGGACTGGAAGTGCACTGGCTGCTGGAGACGCATGCCCACGCGGATCACCTCTCCGCCGCACCGCTTCTCCAGGCGGAGCTCGGTGGCCAGCTCGCCATCGGTCGCGAAATCGTTCGCGTTCAGGAGGTCTTCGGCAAGATCTTCAACGCCGGGACAGAATTCCAGCGAGACGGAAGCCAATTCGACCAGCTCTTCCAGGATGGCGATCGCTTCAAGATCGGCGATCTGGAGGCCACAGTCCTTCATGTGCCCGGCCACACCCCGGCCTGTCTAGCCTATGTCGTCGGCGATGCCGTTTTCCCGGGTGACACACTCTTTATGCCTGACTATGGCACCGCGCGCTGCGATTTCCCGGGTGGTGACGCCCGGACGCTCTACCGTTCCATCAAGCGTCTGACCCAGCTTCCGGCGGAGGCACGCATGTTCATGTGCCATGACTACAAAGCGCCTGGCCGCGATCACTACGCCTGGGAAACGACCGTGGGCGCCGAGCGCGATGGCAATGTCCACGTCCACGAGGGCGTGACCGAAGACGAATTTGTCACGATGCGCAATGCGCGTGACGCCACGCTGGCGATGCCGAAGCTGATCCTGCCGTCCGTGCAGGTCAACATGCGCGGGGGCAAGCTGCCTCCGGCGGAAGACAACGGTGTCCAATACCTGAAGATCCCGATCAACGCGCTGTAGGCACACATGTCCCAACTCAGTTACATATGGCCGCTCTCCGGCGGATTGCTCATAGGCCTCTCGGCGGCGCTTTATCTGCTGCTGGATGGCCGCGTCGCCGGCATATCCGGCCTGGTCGCCTCAGCCTTCGGGTGGACGGGAGCGGGCGTCAGCCCGCTCGGCATCGGCTTCATGGGAGGAATTATTGGCGGCGCCGGGGTGGCATTTGCTTACATCAGGCACGCCGAACTCACGATATCCTCGTCGCCGCTGCTGCTGATCGCCGGCGGTTTGCTTGTGGGCTTCGGCACACGGCTCGGCTCGGGCTGCACCAGCGGTCACGGCGTCTGCGGCCTCGCAAGGTTGTCGCCGCGTTCGATTGTGGCAACTGGCACCTTCATGGCCGTCGCGGCACTGACGGTTTTCGTGACGCGTCATCTGATCGGAGGCGTGGCATGAGCAACCGAATTCTCGCCTCGATCCTCTGCGGCATCCTTTTCGGCATCGGCCTCGTCGTTTCGGACATGGTCAACCCGGCCCGCGTCATCGCCTTCCTCGATGTTGGCGGGAACTGGGATCCCTCGCTTGCCTTTGTGATGGGCGGTGCACTGATCCCGTCATCCATCGCCTATGCGATCAAGAGGTCTCGATCCCGCCCCGCGCTCGATACCCAATTCCATGTGCCGACCAGCCGCTCCATCGACACCAAGCTCGTCCTCGGCGCGGCTCTCTTCGGCCTTGGCTGGGGTCTCGTGGGCCTTTGCCCCGGCCCGGCCATCGCATCGCTCGTTACCGGCCGTTGGGAGACCGCGCTGTTCGCCGCCGCCATGCTGGCCGGCATGTTCGCCTACCGCATCGTCCAATCCGGGCAAAGCACGCAGCTTCAGCTGCGTTGAGTATCAGGAGAGGCCGTCCGACGGCCCAAGATCATCGCCATGTACCTCGATCCAATGCAATATAATCTCGGGGCCGTTTCCGGCGCACTTGTCGGCTTCACACTCGGAATGTTCGGCGGTGGTGGGTCAATCCTTGCTGTTCCCCTGATGGTCTACCTCGTCGGGGTTCCGAGCGCTCACCTGGCGATCGGAACGAGTGCCTTCGCGGTCGCCGCCAACGCATTCGCCAACCTTCTCGGGCATGCGAGGCTTGGCAACGTCAAATGGCGCTGCGCGGGCATCTACAGTGTAGCAGGCATCATCGGTGCGTTCATTGGCTCGAGTATTGGGAAGATGATCGATGGACAGAAGCTGCTCTTCCTCTTCGCTCTTCTCATGCTCGTCATCGGCATTCTGATGCTCCGCAAGCGGGGCGCAGACGGCGACCCGGGGGCGCAATGCTCACGAGAAAACGTGCACAAAGTCGCCGGCTTTGGCGGACTGACTGGCATCTTCTCCGGTTTCTTCGGCATCGGCGGGGGTTTTCTGATCGTTCCCGGCCTGATTGCGTCGACGGGAATGCCCATCATCTTCGCGATCGGTTCGTCGCTTGTCGCGGTCACCGCGTTCGGGCTGACGACAGCGCTGAACTATGCCCTGTCCGGATATGTGGACTGGCTGCTTGCGGCGGTTTTCATAGCTGGCGGCGTGGTCGGAGGCTTGGTCGGCGCCAATCTCGCCAGGCATCTTTCGGCGCGCAAGGGCGTTCTGAACAGCCTGTTCGCAACACTCATCTTCGCGGTCGCCGCCTACATGATCTATCGGAGCGTCGGACAGCCCTCTGTTGCCTGATATCGGCAAAACGACACGCCGACAGGAAACCGACAGCTTGGCAGCCGTATCGATGTCCCCGTCGCCCGCAACGGGCACCAACAGAGGACATTTTTCATGACGCTGAAGCTTATCGCCGCTATCGCCATCGTATCCGCAACACCCGCGTTGGCGCTCGCCAGCCCGAGCTGCACCGCCGAGCCGAAGTCCAAGTGGATGTCGGAAGACGCCATGAAGGCGAAGATCGACGCCATGGGCTACAAGGTGAAGACCTTCGAGATCACGGGCAATTGCTACGAGATCTACGGCAAGGACAAGAGCGGCAATCGGGCAGAGGTCTATTTCAATCCGGTGTCCGGCGCCATTGCCCAGAAGGGCGACTGATATGACATCCGTCTCTAAGAAGAAGGAGGGCTCAGTGCCCTCCACCTCCGCCCAGCGCACGGTGAAGGTCTGGGATCCCATTGTCCGGGCGTTTCATTGGACCGTAGTCGCCGCATGTGTGCTCAACCTCTTCATCCTTGAGGAGGGCAAATACTGGCATCGCGTCACCGGTTATGTCGTGGCCGCCGCTATCATCATCCGTGTTGTTTGGGGCTTCATCGGCACGAAGCATTCCCGCTTCAGCGATTTCCTGCCCACCCCTTCGAAAGTGGTTGGTCAGATCCTCGATATCGTCGACAGAAACGAGAAGCGATATGTCGGCCATAACCCGCTTGCCTCGGTGATGATGCTTTGCCTGATGGCCTTGCTGGCGGCAACCGCCCTGACCGGCTGGATGACGACGCTCGATGCCTTCTGGGGAGAAAAGTGGCTGGAGGAATTGCATGGTACGATCGCCAACAGCATCATGGTGCTCGCCTTCATCCATGCCGGCGCCGCCGTCGTCGAAAGCTGGAGGCACAGGGAAAATCTGGTCTGGTCGATGGTTACTGGTCGAAAGAGAGCATGAGAATTCTGCTGATCGAGGACAGCTTCCGGCTTCGCGAACTGCTTTGCGAAGCCATCAGAAGCGTGGGTTGGAAGATCGACGCTTTCGAGACAGCACAGGAGGGCCGTCTTGCGCTTGACGGTGCCGACTACGATCTGCTGCTTCTTGATCTGGGGTTGCCCGATGAAGACGGAATAGACGTATTGAAATCACTGCGAGCAGCAAGAGTTCAGATGCCCGTCCTCGTACTGACGGCGCGCGGAGCGATCGACGAGCGTATCGCTGGCCTGGACGCGGGCGCCGACGACTACCTCGCGAAGCCTTTCCACAACGGAGAACTCATCGCGCGCATTCGTGCATTGATACGCCGTGCCCCGCACACGACCATGCCGACATTGGAATTCGCCAACCTCACGTTCGAGGTCGCCTCGCAACGGGTAGCCTGTGCAGGCGTCGACATCGCGCTCGCCCCGTCAGAGAAGGATCTGCTTGAACTCCTGATGCGCAATGGCGGCAGGGTTGTCTCCAAGGCCAAGATAGAGCACGCATTTTCGGAATACGGCGACGAGAGAAGCACCAATGCCGTCGAACTGGCGGTATCCAGGCTGCGCAAGAAGCTTGAAGGCCATCCAACCGGCTCGTCGATCGAAACGGTGCGGGGCGTCGGCTACATGATGCGCGAGGAACGCGCGTGAGCCGCGCCCACCCTACCCTCGGCGCGATCCTGACAAGACGGATCGCATTCTTCGCCGTGCTGGCCATGGTCCTCCAGCTGGCAGTGATTTTCTCGGACTACTACTGGAATGTCGGCGAGCTGTCGCGTCTGTTCGTCGAACAGGAGACCGAGCGGCTGGCCGCAGGCATCACCATCGATGGCCAAAGCGTGCAATATCGGCTCCCCGATAGCGTCAGGCAGCGTTACCACGAGCGATCGACCGGCTACGTCGCTCGAATTCGCGACGCCAGCGGCGCGCTGGTATTCGAGTCTTGCGACGAAGCCTGCGAAAACCGCTTCCTTCCAGCCGACGTCAACCCGCCGGATTTCTGGCTCCGATCTCTGCGACCCGGCAAGCCACTGGCCTTGGTCGGCGGCCGCGCGTTCCTGATCGGAAATCAACGCTTCGTCGTTGATGTCGCAACGATCGATGATCCGCAGAATGTTGTCTCCTCCGTATTCTGGAACGAAGTCATCGAACATATGCTGGTGCCAATGAGCATTCTGCTCGTCCTGGTACTCGGTGCTACCCTGTTGTCCGTCCGTCAGGCGCTGAAGCCTGTCCGCGCCGCTGCGGACGCTGCCGACAGCATTGATCCGATGGATGCTCGCTCGCACCTGAATTTCGATGGAATGCCACGGGAGGTTGCGCACCTCGCGATCGCCGTGAATCGCGCGTTTGAGCGTGTCGGCGAGCTGATGGCTTCGCAGAAGCTATTCACGTCAGGCATCGCGCACGAGATCCGCACGCCTCTCGCTGCCATGAAGCTTGAGCTGGGCAACATCGATCATCCTCGCGCCCGCAGGGCAGAAGCCGATCTGGACGACCTCGTGCGCTTTGTCGCGGAGCTGACCACCCTCGCCCGCCTCGATAGCTTTGACCACGGCATCTTCGAAGCCATTGATCTAGTGGGACTGTCGTCCTCCGTCGTCGAGCAGCTCGCCCCCTGGGTCTACGAGCACAATCATTCGCTCGAGTTCAGCCCCGAGGTGCGGACTGCATCTATCCGGGGCGCACCCGCTCTCTTGAAGGATGCCTTGCGCAACCTCGTCGAGAACGCCGTACGCCATACACCCAAGGGGACTGCCATCGTTGTGCACGTGGGCAGCAACAAGATCCGCGTCGAGGATCAGCATGCGGGCGAAATCCGAGCCGAAGCAAAGACAACCGATCACGCCGACAGCTTGGGCATCGGCTTGAAAATCGTCGCGCGGATCGCCGAATTGCACGGAGGCGTCCTTCGGCAGTCGACGACTAGGTCGGGCCACGTCTTCGAGATCACTCTCGCCGACCAGCCCAAACACGTCCCATTCCGCCACGAATAGGGGACGGCGCCAGTCGATCGGCAAGCGACTTTTACCGCTCGTCGACAGCCTGCCATAGGCCAGTTTGCGCTTGATCAATGCGCCTGCCACGCTTTGTCCTATGCCTGTTCCTGCACTCTTTCGAGACAGGAGATGAGCCATGGCCGGCGATTGCGTCCCCTACCGTTTGCGCAGCGTGGCAATGGCCGTCGGTGCACTGCTCTTCATCCTCGGCTCGTTTGATATTGCCGATGCGAGACAACCGCTCTCTGCATCTCTTGCGCCGATGTCTCTTGCACCGATGCTCAGCCGTGTCATTCCGACGATCGTGAGCATATCGGTGCGCGGAAAATCGGCGGACCAACAGGATGATACGCTGTACCTGACACCAGGAGCACAGAGCCGACCGTCGTCGAGTGGCACCGCCGTGGGCCAGACCTCCGAGACCACGGGAGCCGGGATTATAACGGATGCGCAGCATGGCTACATCCTGACGAACAACCACGTCATTGAAGGCGCCACCTCCATCAAGGTGACGATCGCCAGTGGCGAAACCTACGACGCGGCGACCGTTGGAACCGACGGGCAAACCGATCTGGCCGTTATCAAGATCAAGGCCGTGGGTTTGGCCCAGGCCGTACTGGGGGATTCCAGTTCTCTCAAGGTCGGCGATTACGTTGTCGCAATCGGCACCCCCTACGGCCTGGGCAAGTCTGCGACCTTCGGCATTGTCAGCGCGCTGGATCGATCCGGGCTGGGGTTGAGTTCACAGGAGGGTTTCATCCAGACCGACGCATCCTTGAACCCCGGCAACTCCGGAGGTGCACTCGTGGATCTGGAGGGCAAGGTCGTCGGCATCAATACGGCAATCCTCGGACCGTCCGGAGCAAACATAGGCATTGGATTCGCGGTGCCGATGAATACCGCGAGTGTGATCATGCGCGAACTCGTTGCTCATGGAGAAATTCGCCGTGGCCAGCTTGGCGTGCAGGTTCAAGATAGCAGCGCGGATTTCGCAAAGGCCCTTGGCGTCGATGCCACCACCGGAGCCCTGATAAATGAGGTCCTCCCTCAATCTCCGGGCGAAAAGGCCGGTCTCATCGCAGGTGACATTGTCGCTGCCATCGACGGCGTGTCGATCTCCGGCGCGGCGCAACTCAGCGCACGGATATCGGCCCTTCCGCCGGAAACCGTCGTGAAGCTGACTGTCCTACGACGCAGCGGCAAAGCCGAGATCACGGCAAGACTTGGAACCGCCTCAGCGGCGGACGCGACGAGTGGGTCTGTTGACTATGTGGATGGCGTGGGATTGCTCGACCAGATCATATTGCAGACCCTCGATAGCACATCCGACGCATTCGGAAAGGTGCAGGGTGCCGTGATTTCCTCTATTTCAGACAGCAGCCCCGCCGGAGCCGCCGGCCTGCAGCCGGGCGACGTCATCATCAGCGTTCACCAGACCAACGCGACGACACCGCAGATGGTGGTCGACCTGTCAAAGGCCGCGACGGACGTCCTGCTCCTCGGAATTTTTCGGGACGATCACAAGACCTTTGTCGTGGTGAAGCGGTAGCCCGCATCGCCGATAAAACTTGCCGCCCTCGCCCATGGGCGCTTGGTGACGCAAGTTTGATCCAGTGCAATGCAGCGCCGCTGCTCGATCGGTAGATTGGATCTACGAAGTCAAAACTGGCCCTGCGAAGGAGGACGAGGAGATGAGTAGGGAACGAATTCGCGCGCAGGATTGGATTCTGGTGTGTGACGGATCGAAGGCACTGCTCCTGCGCAACGACGGAGATGCGCAAGACTTCAACCTTGTCGAAGTTCGAACGACAATCAACGAAGGCGCAGCAACACACGATCTGGGGGACGATCGACCGGGGCGGGTCTACGGCTCCGTCAGCGGCATCAGGAGCGCCGTCGAGGCTCCTGATCTGCACGACCGCGCGGAACAGGCTTTCCTCGCCGGCGTGGCCGCAGAGGTGGATAGCGACATTGCCAGCGGCGCGGTCAAGCGGCTTCTCCTGATCGCTCCACCACGCGCGATGGGTTTTCTGCGCTCACATCTCAAGCCTGCGTCGACGAGCGCGATTGTTGCAGAGATCGCGAAAGACTTCACGAAGATGCCGGTCCCCGAGATCGAGTCCCGATTGCGGGCCTTCAACCAATAAAGATCTCCGCCATCGGCCGCGCTGCCAACAGGAGGTGCCACAATGTTTGCGAGGGACATCATGACCAGTCCGGTCGAAACGATCGGAGAAGATCAGAACGTCCGGCGTGCGATCGACATCGTCAACGCAAGTAGGATCGGGGCAGTCCCGGTCGTCGATGACAAGGGACAACTCGTTGGGATCGTGACGGAGGGCGACCTCCTGCGCCGCATCTCCTCCGCGGGCGGCAGACGTCCGGTTCCGAACACGCGGGATCGCAATGATGCGCTGGCGGATTACATCAAGGCACGGAGCTGGCGCATCAAGGACGTCATGACAACGCCGGTCATCAGCGCGCTACCGACTGCAACGATCACGCAAATTGCCGATCTGCTTCTTGCGCATGTCATCAAGCACGTCCCGGTCGTGGACGCAGGCCGTCTGGTCGGCATGATTAGCCGCCGTGACCTCATGCACGCAATAATGAACGAGCCTTCGAGCCTGGTTGCTCTCGGCGACGATGCGATCCGGACGGCCGTGAAGGCCAGGCTGGAAGCGGAATTGGCAATTGGACCCGCGAGCGTGCAGGTCTCGGTGCAGGACGGACTGGCAAGCCTTCACGGTGACGTTGAAACGCCGCTTGAGCGCGAGGCAGCTAGGGTCGCGGCTGAAAGTGTGCCCGGTGTGAGAGGTGTGCATAGCGATATCCAGATCGCTCGTCATATGGTGAGCCGCATGAAGCCGTCGGCCTGATGGCGGGATCAGTCGAGGAGCTGCCGGAGGCGGATCGCAAGATCCTGCGCGGTATAGGGCTTCTTCAACCAGCTCGCCTTCGGCATCGGGCGACGGGCTATGCTCGGCTCGGCATAACCCGACGTAAACAGCACCTTCAGATCGGGTCTGAGCAACACGGCCTTGCGGGCAAGTTCGTCCCCCGTCATCCCCCCTGGCATCACAATATCCGTGAACAGCAAGTCTATCGGCTCGTCCTTCGACAGGAATTCAAGCGCATGTGCGCCGGTCGACGCTTCGATAACGGAGTAGCCGGCCTTGGTAAGCCTCGCGACAACAATCCGCCGCACGCGCTCGTCGTCTTCCACGACCAGGATTTTCTCGCGTCCGCCGCGCTGCGCATCCGGCCTTGCCGCATCCCGGGGATCGCGCATCGGCGCAGCGCCGACTGCGGGCAGATAGATGCGGATCGTCGTTCCCTTGTCGATCTCGCTATAGAGCTGGATGTGTCCGCCCAACTGCTTGACGAAACCATAGACCATGCTGAGACCAAGGCCGGTGCCTGACCCCACTCCCTTGGTCGTGAAGAACGGTTCGAAGGCCCGTGCCTTCACCTCCTCGGACATCCCGGTTCCCGTATCCGTCACGGCCACCAGGATATAATCGCCCGGCCTCACCTGGGGGTACATGTTCGCATAGTCCCGATCCAGTTGGGCCCGCGAGATCTCCAGCGTCAGGCTTCCGCCGGTCGGCATCGCATCCCGTGCGTTGAGCGCCAGGTTGAGCAAGGCGCTTTGAAGCTGCGAGCTGTCCACCAATGCCGTATGACCACTCCCCCGAATGCGGGTTCGAAGCTCGATGGCTTCACCCAACGTCCGCCGGAGAAGTTCGGAGAAGCTCGACAAAAGCGACCCGACATCGACGCTTTTCGGATCGAGGGGCTGACGCCGACCGAAGGAAAGGAGCTGGCTGGTAAGCTTGGCGCCGTCGTCCGCGGCATCCTGCGCCTCCCGCAGCAGTTCCTTCTGCGCTTCATCGTGCAGGCTGCTTTCGAGCATCTCGAGATTGCCGCTGATCACGGTCAGAAGGTTGTTGAAGTCATGGGCGATCCCACCGGTGAGCTGTCCGACGGCTTCCATCTTCTGTGATTGCCGAAGCTCTTCCTCGATACGCTGGCGGCTTGTCAGATCGCGGATGAATCCGGTGAATATCCGTGTGTCGTTGGTCACCGTTTCGCCGACCGACAGTTCCATCGGAAAGATAGATCCGTCCTTCTTGCGTCCCTTGACCACACGTCCGAGCCCTATGATCCTGGCCTTTCCGGTGCGCAGGTAGTCGGCAATGTATCTGTCGTGCTCTTCGCGGTAGGGGGACGGCATCAGCATGCGCACGTTTCGGCCGATCACCTCGCGGGAGGAGTAGCCGAACAGCTGTTCGGCGGCGCTGCTGAAGGAGGCAATCGATCCTGTTTCATCGATGACGACCATCGAATCCGGCACGGTTGCGAGGATGGATCTCAGGTGCGCCTCACGCCCGGCAAGGTCCTCCTGAACCTTGCGCGTTTCCGAAACATCCGTATTCGTCTGGATGACGACGGGCGCAGGCGAAGTCGCGTCGAAGACCACCCAGCGCGTGGCAATCGTCATCGGATGGCCGTCCTTGTGATGATGAACGACGTCGCCTTCCCAGGTCAGGCCGGCGTAGACATCCCTGCGGATATCCTCGATTGAGCGCGGCAGCTTCGTGCGGAGCAGCGTGTGGACCACCTGCCCCACGGCCTCCATCCGCTTCCAGCCATAAAGACGTTCGCAGCCGGAGGTCCAGTGACTGATGACGCCATCCACGCCGTGAATGATGACGCTGATATCGTCGAAGACGCGCGCGATTACATCGAGATCCTGCGCGGGGGCAAACGGAGCTGTGACATCAGCTGGCATTGAAGCCTACTTTCTAGTGATGATAGTGCCTTGGCGCATCGTCAACGGTGTCATCGCCGTCAGCTTCGTCTTCTCCGGCCCGTTGCACAAGCGCCGACTTTTTCAGCACGAGTATTTCATGCCTGCGTCCAGCCGACAGGATGCCCTGCCCGGCCAACTTCGTAATCGTGCGAGAGACTGTCTCTATCGTCAGTCCGAGATAGTCCGCAATGTCCAGCCGCGTCATGGGAAGGTTGATCACGTTCGGCTCGCAGCCCTGCGCCATGCTTTTCTGCAGGCGGGCGAGGAGAAAGCTGCACAGGCGCTCTTCCGCGCTGCGGCACGACAAGAGCACCATCTGGTCCTGCGCTGCTGCAACCTCGTCGCAAAGTTGGGTCAGAAGCATCGGGCGCAAGTCGGGCCTCGCGAGCAGCTGCTTTTCGAATTCCACTTTTGTCTGCCGCTGGAATGAGACGTTGTCCAAGGCCTCGGCACTATACAGGTAGCGGTTCTTGAACGAGACACCGACGACATCGCCCTTCGCCAGAAATCCCGTGATGACGCGGCGGCCGTCGTGAAGCTGGCGGCAGATGCGCACGTTGCCCTCGCGGATCACGAAAAGGTGGAGCGCGCGATCGCCTTCGAAAAAGACGATCTGTCCTGGCGCCGCACGCTCGATAGGGTTGCGTACGAAAAGCATGGCGAGCCCGCAGGGTTCGTCCACCGTTGCTGCTTCTTCGAAGAGGGGGCGGATAGTGAGATTGCTCGCCAGCATGATGTTGCTTCCTCCAATCATGATGACTGCAGTAGAGAGCCGCAACGTCACATCGTGATGCCGCTTCTGTGTCTCTTGGTGCAAATGTGTGACGTTGTGTGACAAGGCTGCCCCGCCCTGCGACGAACAAATCTTCCCCACTCAGGAGAACCCCACGCGCAACGTTTTGACATGGGTCAAGGCCATCGAGGCCGGATGAGAAAACAATGAGGAGAACGTAAGCGGAGAACGACCGATGAACCATCCCGCGCTGACATCAACCGACCTCAAGAAACTGTCTGTCGCGGTGCAGAACTGGTACAGGCATTATCATCTGCCACTGGACGAGACGATTTCGTCCCACGTCTGCGCGGCAGCGATCGCAATCTACCAGGATGGTGCAATCAGCATCGATGACATCTCGCGATTGCTTATCGCCCGAGTTCCGCCCGGGCAGGTATCCGCAAAGATGCCCCAAACCCTCCAGTAGTCTGGCGCTTCGGCATGCCGAGCAGCGTCCGACAGTGGCGCGCTCGCGATGTGGCGCTCCACGACAACGAACCGGAAGACCCTAGTCGGTCTGGATCGCAACGCGGCCGGAGATATCGTTCATATAGATGCCGTAAAAGAGATGCGGCGATGCGTGCGCCGGCGCAACCTCGTCCGGCTTCAACGACCCGATCTCCCACCAGTTCAGGTGTTTCTGGAGTAACGTCCACGCGTGAAGCCGCTCCTCGTGCCAGGCATCGTTGTCCGGGAACTCCTGAAAAGTGCCGTCCAGCACCACGCTTTGCCAGCCTCCCTTGGTCTTCCATTCTTCGACCTGGAGGCACACCTTCGGGTTCTGCCGCATCCAATCCACCTTATGCCCCGGCATCGAGAAACTGTACGCCACCCTCGACTGGAACGCGAAGTAGATGGGCACGATGTAAGGCTGCCCGTCGTTGCTACAGCCCAAATGGCCGAAATGAGCGGCTGTCAGCATTTGAAGGCATTCCGCATGCGTCATGTTTTTGAGGGCCATCGACATTTCAATCGCTCCGTTCAATCAAAGACGATCGTCGACCGATCTTTGGAGATGAGAATCTGATCGGGTGAAATCGCCATCCGCGCGATAGAAGAGAACGCTCAATATCGTCGCGATCATCAGGATGAGGACAAGAAGCAACGCGTGGTCGAGCAAGAACCATCGCAGCCATCTATAGCCATCCTGGGCGTGCATGTTGGCGACTCCGCGTGTTCAGCAGGGCTGGTTTCAGCCCTACCAATATAGGGTACGACTGGGCTCAGCCGGTGACGGCGAGGTTGTTGGTGACGCTGATAACACCGGGCGTCGACCAGGCCGCGCGCTCCGCGGCGGTGCGCTCACGCCAGCCGGCAACGCCGCCTTTCAGCGTGACATTACCGCCGGCAACAGCGACCTCTATATGGTCTGCCTCTACCTCCGCGTTGCGCTTCAACGCACCCACGATGCGGCTTTTCACGTCGGGGATTGACGCCGCGGGCTTGATCGACAGGACATTCGTCACGCCGATGACACCGCCGAGCTTCATCACTGCCTTTTCCGCCGCAATTCGCTGGAAGTGCCACGGAACCTCGCCCGATAACGTCACCCAGCCCTTCTGAACTCTGACGTCAATCGCACCGTTTGGTAAAAGCGCATCCCATTCAATGATATCGAGAGCGCGGGCGGCGATCTCGTCGTCGGCATGCTGCTTGCGCCCCGCGTACCGCACCTCAAGTGTCTCGGCGAGCGCGCGTACGCCCTTGACCCGCTTAACGGCCATCTCGGCGGCAATCTTCTCCGCATAGCTGCCGACATGGCCTGAAAGAGTGACAACGCCCTCCTCCACAGCGACGCCGATATTGGCTGCATCGACGCTCGGCTCAAAGCCAAGTTCGTCGATGATGTCCTGCCGTATTGCGAGATCGTTCATGACACTTCTCCGTTGAACAGCTTCCACGAGATTTCCGCTGAGAATCCTCCCGTTTTGCCGAGGTCACATTGCGTTTGATCAAACCAGACGAAATTGTCCGCCGAGGTTCCGGCAATAGCTCCAGCGCGAATTTCATGCGGCTTGCCAATCGAGAGCGAGGCCATTGCTCCGCCACTACAATCACAGCATCTCGACCCTATGGGGACCGCAATACCGAGTGCGAAGACCGTTCCTGCGCACCCGGCGAAGAAAATCGTTCACCTCGAACAATGACATCGAGCGTAGCCGACCGCTTTCGTCGGCAATACGGTCGGAATAGTTAGCTGAAATCCAATGAAGCCCGCGTTGAGTGCTGACGGACACCTCCCAATGTTTCTCGCTGCTCTTTTCAACAATGAAGTCGGGGAGCGAACTGTGCTGTTCCAGAGTCTGTGGCGGCTCAGGCTGCATTTGATGGCGTTGGGGATGTCGGACAAACATCTCTATGCTCCTCGCTCGTTGAGACCGCGGGAGTATGGCGAACCGACTGGCCTTCTTCTTTGACCGGGATCAAGGTTCCGAATTATCGGACATGCTTTGATCATTGGGCTCGGTTTCGAGCGCAACTGTAGTGGGATCCGGCCTCCGGATCTCCCGGTACACAGGAGACGATCATGCCAGATACATTCCCTGTCAAAACAGAACCCAAACCGCCAGCTCCGGCTCAAGGCGGTTTCTGGTCGCCCTTTGAATCACTGCGAACGGAGATCGACCGCCTGTTCGACGACTTCGGTCCGTCTTCATGGCGCCCGCTGACCCGCTCATTCTCAGGGCGGGCTGCAAACGAATGGGTCGTGTCGCCGGCTGTCGATGTGGTCGAGAAGGACGATGCCTTCGAAATCACCGCGGAGGTCCCAGGACTTGACGAGAAGAACATCGAAGTCAAGCTGGCCAACGGCGTCCTGACGATCCGCGGAGAAAAGTCCGAAGAGAAGGAAGAAAAGGACAAGTCCTATCATGTTTCGGAGCGGCACTACGGCTCATTCCAGCGGTCCTTCCAGCTTCCGGAATATGTTGACGCCGACAAGGTGAAAGCAGCCTTCGCCAAGGGCGTTCTCAAGGTCACGCTTCCGAAAACCCCAAATGCAAAGCGCAATGATCGGAAGATCGAGATCACAGCCAGCTGAGGCCGCATAAGGGTGGCGCGCATCCGTGGCACCACCCTGCGCTACCTGCCTTTGGACGCGCTGTGCCTTCCCGCGCTGGCGGAGGTCACAGGAATGGATCAGGCCAATGATCAACGAGACATCACGCACGACAGATGCACTGCTTTCAGCTGCCGGATACTGCGCTGAGGAGCGATCAGGAGGAGACGAGACGATGGGCGTCACTGTGCTTTCGAAGGCCGATTGGCCGGCATACTTCTCGCGGCTTGGAAAGGCCGTCGAGGGAAGAACAATCAAGATCGAGGTCCTCGGAGAAGCGCTCGGCGACCAAGTTCTGGTGCGCTCGGCTTCGCTTATCGGTGCCACATACGAACCGAAGGAGGATGCCCTCGAAATCTCCGTCAAGGGAATGACCCACGTTGTTGATCGGCCGCAAAAGGTCTCGGTGCAGGACGACAACGGCAAGATCCTCGCCATCGAGGTGGTCGACGTTGGAGACCGGCATCAACTCATGACATTCGCCTAGTCGATGCCGTATCTGATCGGCGGCCGATGCGCGGATGAAATGGAGGCTCGCGATCGATGAACGTGAGGGCGGGGACAGTGAGCTTCGAGGCGGGCAACGCCGCCACGCGTGATGCGGAAGACCTCGCGACCATAAGCGAGGGCTCGCAGGACAAGGCTTGCGACCTGCTTCGTTCGAGCCAGGCCGGCATATCTTCGTCCGAGGCTCAGCTCCGGCGCGATCAATACGGGCCGAATATTGTCAGCCGGGAGCAGCGTATGCCGCTGCTTGCCGAGATCTGGTCTCGCGCCAAGAGCCCTCTGAATGCGCTGCTGTTGGTTCTCGCATTCGTGTCCTATACGCTCGGAGACGTCAGAGCCTCGATCGTCATATTCGCAATCGTGGTCCTTTCTGTCGGCATGGCCTTCATCCAGGAGCATCGTTCCAGTCAGGCGGCGGCGCAGTTGCGCGCGATGGTGAAGACCACTGCGACCGTTCATCGACCCGGGGATGGGCGTTCCACGTTAGAAGAAATTGCGGTCGAAGACCTCGTGCCTGGAGATGTGGTGCAGCTTTCGGCGGGTGATCTCATGCCGGCCGATGTCCGCCTGCTCGAGGCCACGGATCTCTACGTCAACCAGTCCGCGCTGACCGGCGAGGCAATGCCGGTCGAAAAGCAGGCGGCTCCTTGTCATGACAATATCGAGGGGGCTCTGGACCGGAGCAATCTCTGTTTTATGGGGTCGAACGTTGTAAGCGGCTTCGCCCGGGCCCTGGTGATCCGGACAGGAGCCAACACCTTCTTTGGCGCACTGGCCGAAAAGGTCGCGGCACAGCAGGAGGAGACGGCATTCGATCGCGGCATCCGGCGGTTCACCTGGCTGATGATCGGCGTGACCGTTGTCCTCGGCCCCTCGTCTTTGTCATCAACGGCATCACCAAGGGAAATTGGCTGGAGGCCTTGCTTTTTGCGGTGGCGGTCGCTGTCGGATTGACGCCTGAAATGCTGCCGATGGCGGTGACGGTCAACCTCGCCAAAGGCGCCCTGGCGATGGCGAAGTCCAAGGTAATCGTAAAGCGGTTGAACGCAATCCAGAACCTCGGCGCAATGGATGTTCTGTGTACCGACAAGACCGGTACGCTGACGCAGGACAAGATCATCCTCAAGCAGCATGTCGACATTCATGGCGAGGACTCGCCGCGCGTGCTGCACTACGCATACCTCAACAGCTATTTCCAATCCGGACTGAAGAATCTTCTGGATGTCGCCGTCCTGGAGCATGGTGACGTCCATGAAGCGCTCCGCGTTGACGAGCATTTCAAGAAGGTGGGAGAGATCCCGTTCGACTTCTCGCGCCGCCGGTTGTCCGTGATCGTCTCCGATGGACAAGAAAAGCATGTTCTCATCTGCAAGGGGGCCGTTGAGGAGATATTCGACGTCTCTACACGATACGAAGACGCCGGCGTCATCGGCACCCTCGATCCCGGGCACCTGGAGACGGCAAAGCAAGAGACCGTACTGCTGAACAAGAGCGGGTTTCGGGTAGTCGCGGTTGCATACAGGGAGATGAATGACACGAAGCCGAGCTACGGTGTCGAAGACGAAAGAGACCTTGTTCTTCTCGGCTACATCTCGTTCCTCGACCCGCCAAAAGAGAGCGCATCGAAGGCGATCGCCGCGCTCGAAGCCAGTGGCGTACGCGTAAAGATCCTGACGGGCGATAACGAGGTCATCACCCGCAAGATCTGCGGTGACGTCGGCATCGATGCGCAGGATATTGTTCTCGGCCCACTGCTCAGCAAGATGACGGAAGGCGAAGTCGCGGCCGCGACGGCAAGGGCAACCGTGTTTGCCAAGCTCACGCCCGACCAGAAGGAGCGTATCGTTCAGCTCCTGCGGGCAAGCGGACACGTCGTCGGGTTTCTGGGCGACGGCATCAACGACGGCCCGGCGCTGAAGAGCGCCGACGTTGGCATATCGGTCGATAGTGCCGTCGACATCGCCCGGGAGTCGGCCGACATCATCCTCCTGGAAAAAAACCTGCTCGTGCTTCGCGATGGCGTGATCGAGGGCCGCAAGGTATTCGCCAACATCACCAAATACATCAGGATGGGCGCAAGCTCGAACTTCGGAAACATGTTCAGCGTCGTGGGCGCGAGCATTTTCCTTCCATTCCTGCCCATGACCGCAATCCAGGTGCTCGCCAACAATCTGCTCTACGACCTCTCGCAGACAGCCATTCCGACAGACACGGTCGACGATGAATTTGTCGCTTCGCCAAGGCGGTGGGAAATAGCCGGCGTCTTCAGGTTCATGGTCCTGCTCGGCCCCGTAAGCTCTATCTTCGACTACGCCACGTTCGCCATGATGCTGTTCGTCTTCAATGCCTGGGCAAACCCGGCGTTATTCCAGACAGGATGGTTTGTGGAATCGCTGCTGACGCAGACGCTGATCATCCACGTCATCAGGACGTCGCGCATACCCTTCATCGAGAGCTCCGCCAGCACGGCATTGATGACCGCCAGTCTCCTTGTTGCGGTCGTGGGTGTCATCCTGCCAACGACCGGCCTCGGCGCAGCGCTTGGGTTCGTTCCGCTGCCACTTCCGTACTGGCCACTGCTCGTGGTCATCCTGCTTCTCTACGCAGTATTCGCGCATCTTGCGAAACTTTGGTTTGTCCGGAGATGGGGCTTATAGGAGCGGCGCGGCCTGCGGGCGCCCAATTGCGATGTATCAATGAAGAGAATGCTGCGACCTGGCTGACTGTGCTAGCAAAAGGATACTGTGATGGGGGCGGAGAGCAGGCAACGCGAGGCGCTGATGCAGCAGGAGACGGAGGCCGATGTGCGATCCGACAAGGCAGATGCGACGATGCCGCGAAAGCTCTCCGGCTTCATTTCAAGGATGGGGCGGGGTCACCAGGCGCTGCTGGTATTGCTGTCAGTTCTCCTGTTTGCGGTGGGCATCCTTCCGCTCGAGGTCCAGCGGCGGATCGTGAATGACGCGACGCAGGGAGCAAGTCTGAACGCAATCCTGGCTCTCGTCGCAGCCTACCTGGCGCTCGTCTTGAGCGAAGGCGGGATCAAGCTCGTTCTCAACGTATATCGTGGCTGGATTGGTGAAGTTGCCATCCGCTGGTTACGCATGGTGGTCATCGATGCCGGCGAGCGCCATGCCGAGGGGCTCACGACGGTGGCCGAGGGCATCGAGATGTCGATCGTGCTCGCAGAGGCCGAGCCGGTTGGCGGTTTCGTTGGCACCAGCATAACCGAACCGGTGCTGCAGGCTGGCGTGCTCCTCGCCGTAGGCAGCTACATGATCTATCTGCAGCCGTTGCTTGCCCTGGCCGTCATCGCGGTATTCGTTCCCCAGGCCATCCTCGTCCCGGTTCTTCAGGGGCTGATAAATCAGCGCGTGAAAACGAAGATCACCGTCATGCGGCACCTAAGTGAGGAAATGGTCGACCATTCCTCGCCAAAATCACCGAAGCATCAGGCCGCCCGCGTGCAACGCCTCTTCTCGACGAATATGAGCATCTACAAGCTGAAATACTCGCTCAACTTCCTGATGAACCTGATGTTTCAGCTCGGATACGCCGGGATCTTCGCGCTCGGTGGCTACTACGTCATCACGGGCAAGATCGAGATCGGGACGGTTGTCGCTTTCATCGCCGGCCTCAACAAGGTGTCTGACCCTTGGGGCGCGCTCGTCGACTGGTATCGCGACCTGCGCGTCACTCAGGTGAAATACGAACTGATCCGCGACGCGAGCGCCCTCGATCAGCGCCCGTCGAGTGGTGGAGCGAACTAGACGGGACGCGGTTGGGCTAACGACGGAGGCAGCCGGTGGCGAACGAACATTGGGCCGAACCTGACGACCTCCTGCTGAAGCGTGACCGATCGACCGGCCGAGCAATCATGGGCTGGCTGACCGGCGCGCTGATATTCGCCGGCGTGATGGCACTTCTCCTGCACTTCGCGGATCTGGCCGAGTTTCTGGCTGTATTGAGAGCCGCCAATCCGCTTTGGATACTTGCCGCCCTGTCATGCCAGATGGCGACCTACGCCTGCGCCGCGGCAGTTTGGCAGGTGGTAACCAGGCGGGCCGGTTATCCGCTCGAGCTTCGGGACCTGCTCAAACTCGCGGTGATGGAGCTTTTCGCAAACCAGGCGATACCGACGGGCGGCCTGAGCGGAAGCCTGCTGGTTGCGCGCGGTCTGGTGCGGCGACAAATTCCGTCCGCGATCGCATTAACCGCCCTGCTGATTGCCGCCCTCTCCTATTACGCCGCCTACTTTCTGATGGCAGCGCTCGCCTTCGCCCTGCTGTGGTCAACAGGCGACCTCAGCGGCACCTGGCCGCTGCTCTCCATCATCTTCGCCGCGATCATCGTCGTCATGACAACCTGCCTGGTCGCCGTCACTGTCAGCAAGGGGCGCTGGATCCCCCGCACGCTCCTGCAGCGGCCGGTAGTGACACGCCTCGCGAAAGCGCTTGAACAGGTTCGGACCGACATGGTGAGTTCTCCCGGTATGCTCGGCATCACGATTTTCCTGCAGCTGGCAATTTTCGTCCTGGACGCGACAACGCTTTGGCTTGCCATCTACGCCCTTGGCACCAGCATTGCGGTTTCACCTGCGTTTCTCGCCTTTGTCCTCGCGTCGGTCGTGGCAACGGTTTCCCCCATTCCGCTCGGTCTTGGCTCCTTCGAAGGCGGCTGCGTAGCAGTCCTTCACCTTTTTGGAGTCAGCATCGAGGTCGCCCTCGCCGCCACCCTGATCTTCCGAGGATTGTCGTTCTGGATCCCGATGCTTCCCGGAATGTGGCTGACCCATCGGGAGGCACAGGCGGATCTTTGACCTGCGTCAATGCATGGGTCGACCGAAGGCAGGATTGTACTCGTGACTCTTCCCGCCATGGCGACGGGAGGGCTAGCTTCTAAATGAAGCGATGATCAGGAGAAAAAGACATGCTCGTCGAAAACGCAATGACGCCATCCCCGATGACCGTCAATGCTTCCGCCACGGTCCTTGAGGCCGCCGACATCATGCTCGCCAACCGGATCAGCGGGCTGCCGGTGGTGGACGACAAGGGCGTCCTTGTCGGCATGATCACCGAAGGCGACTTCCTGCGTCGACATGAGCTCGCCACGGACCGCAAGCGCTCCTGGCTGCAAGGCTGGCTCGCCAGCCCCGGCAAGATCGCTGACGAATATGTCCGCTCTCACGGCCGCCGCGTAGCAGAGGTGATGAACGAGCACGTTGTCGTCGTTGCTCCGACTGCATCGCTGTCCGATGCTGTCCAGTTGATGGAACGAAACGACGTGAAGCGACTGCCGGTCATTTCGGACGGGAAGCTGGTCGGGATCATCGCGCGGTCGGATCTGCTGCGCGCGCTGACAAGGATGCAGAGACCGTCGGCTCCATCGACAGCCGATGCTCAGATACAACTCGCCGTCGAAGCCGAGCTCGCAAAGCAGATCTGGAGCAAGAATGGCTTCATCCGCTGCATAGTTAGAAACGGGGTCGCGGAATTGGCCGGCACCATCTTCGACGAACGGGAAAGACTGGCTGCGAAGGTCGCGGCGGAGAATGTGCCGGGTGTAACGGCGATTTCCGACCATCTGACATGGATCGACCCCTACTATGGAGTGGCGCTGCCACCGCCAGTCGGTGAGGAAGATCGCGTCTGACACAGTTTTAGTTCGGCATGTCGTTCACAGATTGACCTTCATCAAGGACGGCCTGCCCCTCTCCTTTATGCTCTGCCCGAACGCTGACAGGTGGAACATGCCGGACCCCAAATTATCCTTCCATGGCGCAGCCGGATCTGTCACCGGCTCCTGCTTCATTCTGGAGGCTGCAGATCGCCGGATCATGATCGATTGTGGCATGTTCCAGGGCTCGAAGAGCGAAAAAGAGCTTAACTACCGCCCCTTCCCCTTCGATCCGACGGAGATCGATGCCGTTCTCCTGACACACGCTCACATTGATCACTCGGGTCTCCTTCCGAAGCTGGCGAAGGAGGGGTTCAGCGGGCCGATCTACGCCACGCGGCCGACCATGGAACTATGCGGGGTCATGCTGCAGGATTCCGGACATATCCAGGAGTCCGAAGTCAAGCAGCTCAACCGCCGCAGCCGCAGGCGCTCACGCGCTCCCGTGGAGCCCATTTACACCGCCGACGACGCCCGCATGGTGATGCCCCAGTTCATCAGCGTGCCGTACCTGCAATGGCGGGACATGGGCGACGGGATCAGGTTCCGCTTCTGGAACGCCGGCCACATGCTCGGATCCGCCTCCATAGAGATCGAGGTGGCGGGCGCAGACGATGCGCGACGCCTGCTATTTTCCGGCGACGTCGGCACCCGCTTCAAACTGCTGGAGGGATTGCCCCAGGCTCCTTCAGGCATCGACTATCTCATCTGCGAAAGCACCTATGGAGACCGTGAGCGCGAGGACCTGACGCAGGATGCACGCCGCAACCGCCTGAAGGAAATCGTCGCGAAGGCGCACAGCCCAAGCGGCGCGCTTCTGATCCCGTCCTTTGCCGTCGAGCGGACCCAGGAGGTCTTGACGGATCTCATCGCGTTGATGGACGACGGCAGCCTTCCGCGTTTGCCGATCATGATCGACTCGCCACTGGCGTCGAGGGCAACCGAGGTGTTCAAGACCCAGGCCGGAGAGCTTGCCAACGCGGCCGCCTTCATACGTGCTCTCAACGCGCCGAACGTCAGGTTCACCGAGTCCGCCGAGCAGTCGAAGGCGCTCGATCTGGTCCGTGGTTTCCACATCATCATTGCGGCGAGCGGCATGTGCGAAGCGGGGCGTATCCGTCACCGTCTGCGAAACTGGCTCTGGCGACCGGAATGCACCGTCCTTCTGGTGGGCTTCCAGGCATCGGGAACTCTTGGACGCATCCTGCAGGATGGTGCCCGCGTGGTGCGGATCCAGGGCGACGAGATTCAGGTGCAGGCGACGATCGTAACCTTCGACGCCTATAGTGGTCACGCGGATGCCTCGGATCTGGAGGAATGGGTTTCGGCCCGGGCGCCGATCGGCAAGGGAGTATTTCTGGTCCATGGTGAGCCGGAAGCGCGTAGCGCCCTGACGAGCCGCCTGTCAAAATCCCTGATGGTCCCTGTGATGGAGCCCCGTCTCGATGACAGCTTCTCCCTGACCAGGGAGGGCGCGCGCCTGATCGAAGACGCAGCCCATGTCCGGCTTGCACCCGAGCAACTTGGTCGCCCGGATTGGCATAATGACTTCCAGAGCTTCGTCCTCGACCTCTCCGACCGTCTGAGCCAAGCCGCCGATCAGAAAGGCCGGGCTGTGATCCTTCGCAAGGTCAGGCGCGCGCTCGACCCTGGCGAAGAAGACATCAAGGCAAAGGAGAACCACAATGCTATGCACTGACCGGGATTTCAAACCCGCTGGCGAACACTTCGCCGTTCCCACGCAGGGCGAAGTGGAAGGCAGGCTTCTGGTGTCAGAACTGGTCGCCGTCGCCTGCCTGCAGGAGCTTCTGAAGAAGGAGCATGCGCCTGTCATCGAGAGAGTTCGGCGCCGGATCCTGCGAGATCTGAAGAATCGGTGCCGCGCGTTGAAGCTCTGCGCCGATGATGAGAAGTCGACGGCAGACTACGCCTTGCAGCTATTGGAGTCCGCCGTGGCGGAAGCCAGCTCCCGGTAGCTGGCGACCAAGTGAGGTTCAGCATGACCAGGGAAGTGGGAGTAGTCTTCAATGCCGGTTCTTGGAGTTTGAAGATTGGCGTGTTCGATGTCGGCTCCGGGGTGGCCAAGCGTGTCGGCCGAGGCACTTTGTGTTTCGGTCAGAGCCCGCGGTTCACATATCAGGTGGGCGAGGATATCCAGGAAATCGACCTGCCGATTATCGCAGACGGCATTGGCATCAAGGTAATCGCGAATGTTATCGATCGTCTGGTGCATGCTGACTGCCACATGGCATTTGTCGGCCACCGCATCATACATGGCGGACTCCTTTTCAACGGGCCGACGCCGCTCAACGCGAGCACAATGTCCCAAATCGACGGTTTGTCACGACTGGCGCCTCGGGAGCAGTCGCAGGCGCTGCAAGTAATCGACGCCATCTTCTCGCTCTATCCGCCAGTCGTGCAAACCGCATCCTTCGACACGGCCTTTCACGCCTCGCAATGCAGCCTGGCGACGAGACTGGCAATCCCCACCTCGATGCACGAGGCGGGCGTGCGGAGATACGGCTTCCACGGTCTCTCCTACAAACATGTATCGGCCTGTCTGCATAGACTTGCGCCAGACATAGGCGGCGGCAGAGTTGTCTGCGCTCACCTTGGAAACAGCGCCAGCCTTTGCGGCATGGTCGATGGAGTGAGCATTGACACCAGCATGGGTTTTTCAGCTCTCGATGGCGTCCCGATGGCCACGCGGCCGGGAGCTATGGATCCCGGCGTCCTGCTTCATCTACTCAGATCCGAATTGTCGGATGCCGACAAGCTGGAGGATTTTCTCTATCATCGATGCGGGCTTTTCGGGGTCTCGGGGACAAGCGGCGATACCCAAGCCCTCCTGGAGGACTTCCGCCCCGCCGCCAGGGAAGCCATCGATCTGTTCTGCTTCAGAGTTGCGGGCGAAATCGGCCGTCTCGCCGTTTCGATTGGCGGCGTCGACGCGATCGTCTTTACCGGCGGTATTGGAGAGCACCAGCCTGAGATCCGCCGGGGGATCGAGCGGCACCTGTTATGGATGGGCCTTTCCCTGAACGAGGCGGCCAACAAAACCAGCGCAACCGTGTTGAATGCCAAGGACAGCACCATTGCTGCATTCGTCATTCCCACTGACGAAGAGCAAGTCATCGCCGACGAGGCACTCGCTACCATCAATCGACATGGATATCATTGAGGCTTCGCAACCAATATCTGAAGAAGCGCCGCCTCATCCTTGCCGGAGCGCACCGCTATATCACTAAGGGTTGCCTCGGATGCGGCAGCGGCAAATCCAGCACTGGTCAACTTCTGGACAAGGGCCTCGGGCGTCGTCCCTAGAAGCGGCGCGACCTGGGATGCGGGATTTTTCAGGATGGCGCTGGCAAAGGCGAAGTGAGGAGGGCCGCCAGCGCGGCCACCCTCGGCTCCCGACGGCACCGCGTAATAGAGGGCGGCAGCCAGCGAGATCACCAACGCAATCGCCATCGGCGCCCGTCGGAAATAACTGGAAAACGCCTTCCAGTTCTTCCAGAGGTGAAAAGCGAAGGGAGCGATCAGAACCATACTGAGCCACTCGTGCATGCCATGAAACCAGCCTTGGCCGACATGGAAGAAGAGCGCGATACCAGAAATCAATGAAACAAGAAACAAGCCGGTGATGAATGGGGTTGCGTAACGCTTTATGAGGTTCGTCATTGTCCACCTGTTGGTAATGGCGGGATCATGACATGGCACTTCGCATGGCCATAGTTAAACATCGTTCATAGTGGGTGCCTCACCTACCTTCGCCGCTCCCTAGAATGATAGACCGCCCATCGCAGTGCGTTTTTCCCTGTTGCTCGCCAAGGATTGAGGTTCAACGCCTGCGGGCATCGACATATGCGCCCCGCTGCTACCCTTGGCGTCTCCTTTGTCCGATAGCGAAACTGTGGGCAGCGTCAGAGACGACCCGATCTTGAGTGGCTGCGCAATGTCATGTGCGATCTGGTCTGCCACCGCCTCCTCCGTCCCCAGCGATGTGTCCGGGCGCTGGTTCAGGTCGTAGCTGTCCGACCAGAGGACGGCTCCATCGCTCTGGCGCACGAGGCGAGCTGTGAGACGAAGCCGCTCCTCGTTCTCCCTTACACTGCTTTGCAGCAAGTAGCGCTCATCCCCGTTGGCGCCGGATGCTGCAGGCTGCAGCATCACTGTCAGCTTTCCGCCCGACACGAGTTTGACGACAAGCTCGTCTCTGAGGAAGCGAGAGATCTCCGCTGCCTGGCCGCCGCCGCCAGCATCATCGATAGGCTCCACGACGATCGTTGGCGCCGCCTGCACCTCAGCCGGCTTTTGTACCGGTGGCGTTGAGGCAAGTTGCAGGGCAATAACAGAGATTGTCGCGGTCCCGATGATCGAAAATCCAACGAATGCCCTCTTGAGGCCGGCCGATTGCCTCGAAGGACCATTGAGCCACTCGGCGCGCCTCACCAAAATGGGCGGGGGGTTCGTCGCGACCGCCGCAATCTGCACTCCGAAATCCGGATTGGTCGCGAATGACGGAACGTAGCCACCTTTGGGAATCGTGATCAGGACAGGTTCAGGCTGTTGCGACAGCAGATAGAAGCGCTCCAGCTCTCTCCTGATCCGGCAAGCCTCGATGCGGACCGCGGGATCATTCTGCGCGTCGAAGTTTCGTCTTGCAAAGACCGTCTCGGCGATCGTGTAGGCCTTCAGGTAGTGCGACCGTCCCTCAAGCGTCTCCTCGACCACATACCGCAGGAAGTTCTGCGCACGCGTCGGGAGACGGAGATCCTCGCTTGCGAGGATCCTGTCTAGCTGATCTTGCACGTCCGATTTTGAGGGTGCCGCGGCAGCTTCTTCAACAGCTCCTGCATGTACCATTGCCTTCCCCTTCGTACTCACGCGTAGCCCCGAGGGATTGTTGCGGGACGATCAGACGTTGATCGTCGCTTCCATGTGAAGCGGCCCTACCGAGCCTTGCGATAAGGCGATGCGCTTCCCTGCGTGTAAGAAAGATCGCCGTGGCATCGACTTCAGCAGGCGCGCCGGTCGCGGCATCAACGACGTTGAAAAGACCATGGCGAGTCGGCACGCAGATGTACTTGGTTTTGCTTGTGAAGCTCATGCGTAGCTCCCTCGATGCCTGCTCTCGGACGTATTTGATCGCGACGCGCACGCCCCCGCAAACCGGGAGTGCCAACTTGTGATTAAAGGCTATCAGGCTGACGCTGTCCCACATTGAGTTAAATCAAAATGAGAGAGCTTCCGCTTGATGAGGCCCGATGCATGCGGGCGGCACCGGAAGACGGTTCAGACACGCTAACCGCGGTTGATTTCAAGACGAGGGGCAGGAGCCAGCCGGCCGACCAGCCTTGCAACAGCAAATCCAACGAGAAGAGTGATGCAGGCGGCAAGAATGCACATTGTGCTGGACCGCGGGTCCGCGTCTGGAACGGCGGATAACGGCGCAAGCGCTGCGCCGACATTCCTGGTGGACACTCCGAGCGTGACAACGCTGCGCTTGTCGTATCTCAGCCCGAACGAAAGCGCATAGGAACAAGCCGCCAGTGCGATGTAGTATATGAACTGCGCGGCGATCGCCCAGGTGCCAACCGCACTCAGCATCTCCTGCCAGTTCTGCAGCACGGCAACGACAAGAAGTATGACAATGTTCACCGCGACCAGCTTTCTGATGATCGGATCACTTCTGTCGGCCCATCTCTTTGAGAGGCTTCGAACGGCGATGCCGCTGGCGAACGGCGCAAGCACCAACAGCAGCAGAGGCCGCACGACAACGCCCGCGCCCGCATGCAGGTCCGGCGCGACGAAGGGCACCGCGATTGGCATCACGACGATCGTGCCAAGCGCTGCGATCACGATGAACGCTGCCGTGTAGGCCGGATCACCTTTCGCGACATCTGAAAGCAGGGGCAGAAACGGCGCACATGGCGTCAGGCCAAGCAGCAACAGCCCGAGTGCGTAAGGCTCCGGCAATGCGAGTGCGCGCGCGATAAACAGGGCAAGGAGAGGCCCGACGATGAAAGCCGCTAGAACGCTGGATATCACGAACCGCTTGTCGTGCAGTGCAGCCCAGGCTTCCCTTATCTCGAGCTTGAGGCCTACATCGACCAGACTGCCGAGCATGAATGAGACCAGCGCCACATGCAGGGTGTAGTTCAGCAGATCCGACATCCTCGGCACCTTCCGGCTTTTAGGGGCAAACATACTGCGATGTCCGATACCCGTCGTTGATCTCCTTCAATGTGCGCAGCGAAATCACGGCTAGGGACGATGGATTGATCAATACGGCATCCCCGCTTTGATCCCCGTCAATGCGCGTTGCAATCGTGCTCCTATTCTCTCCGTCGCAGATGAGCACTCTGGCAGGTAGCGATGGGTAACGTCCAGCAAATCGCCCCAGCCGTCCGGGTTGAGAAAGCGGCTGAAAGGCGAACTGCGACAGGCGCCGCTTCTGGCGCGTCTCGTCTCCGTGCCCGCTGTTGCTTTGATCGAACTCGCGTCGCTCGTGCAGGATTTCAATCGCATCGACGCGCCTTGAGGTGAGCGCGCGCCCTGGAGGCCACGCGATCTTCGTCCCACGCTTTCCTGCCGCCGACCGCGTAGTGGACGGAGATTACAGGACGACACTGACATTTATTCTTTTTGCAAATCGAAACTGCCGAAGGACTGCAATACGGAGGGTCGCATGCGCTACAGCCCTATTCTCACCTTTCCGGATGCCGCACAGGAGGCTACGGTCTGGATCCGGGAACTCTCGGAACTGCTCGGCTGCGAGCAGCGCGTCGCATATGAGGTGCTGCGCACGATCCTTCACGGAGTGCGAGACAGGCTTTCGGTGGACGATAACGCTAAGGTTGGCAACGATTTGCCGATGATGCTTCGCGGTCTCTATTTCGAGGCTTGGGATCCGATGAGGAGCCGAGGGCACGATGATCTTCGCGATCTGCCAACACTGCTCAACGCGGCTTTGCCCAAGAGTATTGCCTCAGACGCCGAGCTGCTGCCGAAGGTCCTGCAGCTGTTCGAAGCCCGCCTTCCTCGTAAAAGATCGAACAAGCTCGACATTGCGCTGAGGCACTGCGTAACCACCGCGAGGCTCTGAGTTATCCGCAATGAAAACCAATCACGCGACGGGCAACAAATACCGTGCGTATGTCACGCGTTAGCCTCCCCCGGGTGCGGGCCCCTTCCTCACTACCTTCTCTTTCCCGCGGCCCTTGCGTCTCTACGGCCCGATGCGGGTCTTCTTTGATATGTTTCTGGGTATTTCGTTTGTGAAGATTTGGTTGCGGGGGCCTGAGTCCACGGAGACTTGCAAAATTTGCACGGGCTCATCATCGCTGCAGCCGACAAGCGACAATGCAGCGGCGCCGCCAAACAACCCGGCGAATATGGTTTGTGGGTGGGAATATTGGAACAACATCTTACCATCCTCCCACGGCCAAGCGATGAACCCGAGGGCCGAGGACGGTAACGAGCAGGACGAGGACGGCAGTCGCCGAGGAAAGGGTGAGCCCCATCGGCATAACCGACGTCCAGGCGTCCCGGCTATGAACGAAGGAATTCAAGGACGATCAAACTACCCACGACGTAGAGCCATCCGATCGGGGTCCGCAGCACGAGCATCCCGCGAAAGGCATCCACCAGAGGCCGGCCACGAGACCAAGCGCAAAAGTTGGTCCACATCATCAGCACTGTTTGCCAGTAGGCGATATCGGTCCGCAATGCGCCGATGAAGCAGGCGGCCGCAAAGTGGAAGGGTATCGCGCGAAGAGGAAATCTAAGTGCGCGCGGGACAGGTTGGGAAACGACATAGGTCATGATGCAATCCAAACAGCTGTAACTCGCTATTTAACTGACCGCGGCAGCATTGTTCCCGCCCAAGCGCCATTCATCCCGTTTCAACAATCACTTGCTTTTGAGCGTACTGCCCTAACTCCTCGGCATGTCATCAGGGGTTACGTGCGAAGCCAGTGTTTGTGGCGTCCTCATTTCAAGTCCCAGGAAGGATCACAAATGTGATTGACACGATGCCGATCAATCCCGGCTGGGAGGATATCGCCGTCCGACGTCGTGATCCGTCAGCGTGCCGTTCAGTGCAATTGCCTTGAGGGCCATCTCATTCTCCTTGCAGACACAGCAACCCAAACCTTGCCGTCTTTCAAAAGTTCCAGCCCGTTCGCTAGGGGAATTCCCTAGACATCGCCCGATGCGCGGGCGATCGCGGCAGCGAGCATTGTTTCATCGGCAGGCTTCATCAACCACTCGTAGGCGGAAAGAGCTTGATCAATCTGGGGGTCGTATGAGCGGCCGGAATAGATCACGGTAGGGACGCTCGCCTCGGCGAGAACGGCGATCAGATCTTCCGCCGTCCCGCCTTTCAGGTGATAGTCGACGATCGCGATGGCGGGCTTACCGTGTTCAAGCCAGGAGAGCGCCGCAGCGACCTCGGAAAATGCGTTGACTTTCCCATACCCCATCTCGAGCAGAATATCCTCGAGTTCGAGTACGATGAAGAGTTCATCCTCGACGATCAACGCAGCATTGCCATCCGATCCCTTCATTCCTCAAAAATATAGTGAAAAAGGCCGACAGCAAGAGGTTCGGTCGCAGCGTACGCTACCGTACATCCGCGGTATCTCCGCCTGACGGAAACCCCGGCATGCGATCTTGGTTTGGTTCAGGTGAATGGAGCAAAGAGAGAGCGTAGCGCATGGGCGTGGCGATATTGCCCGTGCTGTGTTCGATCAGGCGCGCGCATGGCACTAGCGTGATTGTACGTTAGCGTACACGGCTACAACAACACGGAACAAAGCGCCTCTGCACCGCTTCCTTCGATGACTGGAGGATCCAACATGGTTTCCGAATACACCAAAGCCTGCTCGATCGAAGAGGAGGTCGTTCTTCTCATTCCCGCTTTAAATGCTTTCGCCAGAACCTTTCACAAGAGCCCCGTGGACGTGGATGATCTAGTTCAGGAAACGCTCCTCAAGGGGCTGTCCAATATCGATCATTTTCGACCGGGCACAAAGCTCAAGTCGTGGCTCTTCACCATCATGAGAAACTCGTTCTGCACACGGTTTCGCGTCGGCAAGCGGGAGGTTATCGGCCTTGAAGAGTGCGCTTCCCACGCCGGCAGTGTTGCCCCTGAGCAGGAATGGCGTGTGCGCGGCCACGAACTGGAACGGGCCTGCGGAAGCCTGCAGGAACCTTTCAGATCGGCCTTCAAGTTCGTTTTCATAGAGGGCCGCTCCTACGAGGAGGCCGCGCGACGTTTTCATTGCGCCACCGGCACCATCAAGAGCCGGGTAAACCGCGCTCGCCAGCGCATCGCCGACGATCTTGGCGAGACTGCCGCCTAAGCGTTGAAACCCTCGGACAAGGCGACACTGCCTGGAGCCGAATCACTGGTGGAATGGCAATGATGTTCAGCGAGCTTCTCGGCCGACGCGTTCTCGTGATGGAGGACGACTACCTCCAGGCGAGCAATCTGACAGTCGCTCTCGAGGATCATGGAAGCGATGTGGTCGGGCCGTTCTCCGATTTGCAGGGTGGTATGTCGGCGCTCAGCCGCGGGGCGGTCGATGTCGCGATTCTCGACATTCGCCTTGGGACAGAGCGGGTGTTCGAACTGGCGGATCGGCTGGCGATGCTCAAAATCCCTTTTCTGTTCGTGACCGGCTACGATGGCGGAGAGATACCAGAGCGCTTCAAGACGGTGCAGCGGCTCTTAAAGCCGGTGGAACTCGACGAGATGATGGTGCTGCTCGCCGTCATCCTTTCCAAGCTCGACACGCGGCACTGATCGCGTTGGTTAACCCTGCATGGCCGAAGACATCCGGCGAAGTGCTACATATTCCCATAAGGCGGCAATCAGCAGCGCGATCGTCGCGCATAGGCTGGTCGCATAATTTGGCAATGCGAAACTCGCCACCGATATCCCGGCCAACAAACAAACGCCGACAATGTGCGACAGTGGAAAGCGGCTCCCGGCGCTGACTTTCACCCATATGTTGCCGAGCAGGAACAGAGCCGGGCCCCCAACGATGGCGGCAACATGCGTTGCCTCGCCCCTGTCTTCGCTGTGCGACAGAGAGAAATCCTCGCCGACGGCGGTCAGGATGATGCCGTCAACGATCGGTAAATGACCATATGTGAAGAGATTGTGGGCAACTGCTTCCGGTGTGCCGGTGTTTTCCGCCTTTTCGGCAGCCTTCTCCTGGCCATGGTGGAAATAGATCCACCACATTGCCACCGTACTGACGAAGGCACTGCAAAAGACCGCGAAGGTCATGTCGCTGCCCATGTGCTCCACCGCGTTGCGTCCCGTAGTCAGGATTGTTTCGCCGAGGCAGATGATGACGAACAGGGCGCAGCGCTCGGCCATGTGTTCGCCGGCCAAGCTCAACGTCTCCTTGGGCGCTGCTCCCAGCCACGGCACCCAGTAACGGATCAGCGGCACAGCGTACTCCACGGCGATTGCCAGTCCCCACAAGACAACTCGACCTTCGAAATCCGCCAGTGCGCCAAATATCCATAGGAGGCTCGTGGCGACCATCCAGATGCTGATGCGCATGAACGCCACGGCGCTCTGTCGGTCGGCGCCGAAAAACGCGTAGGCAGTAAAGATCGAGCGGCCGATCTGCATAGCCGCATAGATCGCGGCGAAGGCCATGGCATGCTCCCCGAACGCCTCGGGCAAGGCGATCGCCATGAGGATGCCGGCAAACATCAGAATAAAGAGCATGTGGCGCACCGCCTCGCGCTCCGTATTCAGAAGGTTCGTCACCCAGGTGGTATTGATCCAGACCCACCAGATTGCCAGGATCAGCAACGCCGCCTCGCCCGCCGTAGCCGACGTAAAATCGGAGGCAAGCGTGTGGGAAAGTTGAACCAGCGCGAAAACGAAAACCAGATCGAAGAACAGTTCCGGAAAGCTCGCCCTGGACTTTTCCGCCCCCTCCTCACGGATCCATCGGCGCCTGTGATCGGCCTTGCTCATCGATTGCAGTTCCTTCGGTTTGTTTTTATGGATCAGCATAACCGACGACGCGGATGGCGACGTTTCCACCGTCCACCGGCGACGTGAAGATAAGCGCGCCGCGTGCCTTCGAATGGGCCGGCACGTAATCGAACCGCGCTTCCGACGTTTCCGCTTCGGCTCCCTCACCGCTATGAAACTCGCCGCGCACGACCACAGCCGCCGCAGTAGTGTCGGCGGAGTTGGCGACTTCGAAAAGAAGCTCGTTTGGTGCCGCCTTTGAGCGTTGGTCCAGGATCGAAACCGCGAGCCGGGGCGGCCCGCCCTCCTCGCTTAGCACTTCGAAGCCGATAAAGCCGATCATCGCGACAACGAGAAGCGTGCTTGCAAGCCCGACAATCCATTCGACGACATGGGGTGAAGCATTGGCCGCGGTCTTTCGGCGGGACATCGCGGCTCCTTACAAGATCAGGCGCGCGGCCGCCGCGCCTATGGAACATGGCAAGCCGAGCACAATCGTCGTCAAAAGCATTTGGGAGGCGGCTGTGTCATCGAAACGCTGGAACGTCCAGAGCGCGTAGGCGCTCACTAGAAGCGCGATCACGTAGCCCGGAAGGGTGAAGCGGATCACCGTATGCCAACGCGGAACGTCGTCGCCGATCTCGTGGCCTCCCTTGAAGGAAACGGCGTAAACGAAACCATGCATGACGGCGAGCGAGAGGATCACCACGGCCAGCGCATGCAATGGCGTCATCTTGTAAGAGAGGAGGATCATCTCCTCGGTCGGCGCCACGTTTAGGCCGAGGAAAAGCGCGCCCAGCGCCATCAGAAACATTTCTCCGGGATAATCGTAGTTCGTCGTCTGCACCGGATCATCGCTCTCCCCGCTGTCGTCCACATCTCCGTTGAGCTGGCTGCGCCCAAGCAAAGCGCCGATGCTTGCCGGCACCGATTGAACGGCAACCTTGCCGACCATTTCCGACAGTGGCTGGTCAAGCTTGAGAACGGCGACGCTGAACAGGATGACGAGGCTCGACAGAATGCCGATCGCATACGCGACCATCGCGTCCCGAACGGCGTCACGCCAGCAGGTCGTCTCCTCGAAGCCGACCCGGTCGGACAGGATAATCAGCAAAGGGACGTTGAGGACGAGAAGCAGGAGCAGCCTCAGCCGGTCCATCGAGAAGCCCAGCTCCCACATTTCCATTGTCATGAACATCGGCAGCGCGAAGATCAGCGCGCCGGCAAATCCGCGCCCGATCCCCGCCGCGAACCGCGAACCGTCCCAACCACTCGATGCTTCCGCAGACGCTGATGACCTCATGAAATTGAGATAGTTGAGAAACGAGAAAAGGCGACTGGTCTATTTGAAATTGGCAGAGTTGGATGCTTTTGATCCTCTCGGCCGAAAAACGACCGACGGCGCACAGCCGTCTGATACGCAGGCACCCACGGGGCGCACCACGCCTCGGCGCAGCAGACTTCGATTGTCGACCTTGCGTGGATCGAAAGGCCGAATAAGCTGCGCTATGTTCGTTGAAGGCTACGCGGGGAGCAAAGAGTGCCACTCGATGAAATAGACATTTCCAATCGGATGTTGGCATCGCTGCAAGATAGCGATCTTGCATTGCTCGCGCCACACCTTGAGAAGGTCGACCTGCCATCACGCTACACGATTGCTCATCCCGACGCGTTGCTTGAGCATATCTATTTCCCCGATAGCGGTATCGGCGCCGTGATGAGCGTGCTTCCGGATGGTAAAAGAGCGGAAGCCGGCATGTTCGGGCGCGAGGGTTTCGTCCCGACGTCGACGATCATCGGCGACACGATGGTGCCTTATCTGATCGAGATGCAGGTTGGAGGGAGCGGCTATCGCATTCCTATCGACAGGATGCGAGACGCTACTGCGAGAAGTTCCACGATTCAGCTTCCCTTCATCAAATTTATGCACGTCTTCGCCGTCCAGGTCTCCTACACGGCGCTCGCCAATGCCAAGTTCCGCGTGGAACAGCGGCTCGCCCGGTGGATTCTGATGTGCCATGACAGGGTACGATCTGACACTCTGGAAATCACCCACGAATACATCGCATTTCTCCTCGGCATCCGGAGACCCAGCGTGACCACCGCTCTGCATATCCTGGAGGGGCACAGGCTTATTCGCTCGAACCGCGGATCGATCGTCGTGATTAACCGCAAGGGCCTGGAGCGGTTTACGGCCGGGTGCTACGGCCTGCCCGAGCGTGAGTTCGAACGCCTGATCGGCGCCTGATCCAACGCCGGCTGCCTTGGACTTGAAGATCGCCTCTCCTCCTATGGAACTGGCGCCACTTGCCTGTCGTTTCGTCAGCGCATGGAGGTCGATATGCTTTTCTATTTCAATGTACGTTCCGAGAACAGTTACGACATCGATGAGGAGGGCGTTGATCTTCCGACACTGGAGGCGGCGAGATCCGAAGCGAGGAAGTCGGCGCGTGAGATGGTCGCCGAGCTCGTCTTGCACGACAGGCGCATCGCCGGCATGCGGTTCGAGATAACCGACTCCAGCGGGGACGTGCTTGCCGCGATTCTGTTCAGAGACGTGATCAAATTCGACTAGGGAACCGGCATCACGTGCTTTTTCCACCGCTGGCAGCACCGTCGGCTTTTTGTGCGAGCGAAGCCTCCCGAATGATGCGAAGCCGCTCGGTCTTTGCCCGGCGCGCTTCCTCTTCGACGTTGATCGCCGCCATCGCTGCCCGCGTTGTCGCCTCAAGCAGTTCACGCCGCTCAGCGGCGCTTCTGGAGACACGACGACGAGGCTCTGAGTTTTCAGGTTTCCACATCCTTCAAACGTAAACCGCTGCAATGAAAAGGCAATCGATTGTCAGCCAGCGTACAAAGCCCGGCAGATCGCGGTGCAATTCCGCGTGTCGCGCACCCTCGGAACTTTTGCCGCCACGGGCGATTTCTAGCGACAACAAGGGCGAACACTGCTCGCTCAAGCCAACTCGCCTGCCGTCTAGGGCGCAAAGTGATGAGGATATCGAAATGCGAACGCGAAACCTCTGCATGGTGCTTTACGTGTCGGCGGTCGCAACGATGCTTTGCGGACAGGCGCAGGCCCTGAGCAGGACTGGTTCGTCGGGGCCAACGCCATCAGAAACGCACGGCGCGTTGGCTGGTTTTGTCCAGGAAGACCGAAACACGGGCAACGATGGCAGCCTGCTGTCACCCGCAGACATCAAGCATATCCGCTGGTGCGCGGGACAGTATCGCTCCTATGATCCGACGGAAGATACATTCGTCTCGTCTGGCGGAACGCGCGCAGCCTGCCGCTCCCCGCGGTAAAGTTCGATTTCCAGACTCGTACCTTATCGTCGGAATGGCAGTTAGGCGGTCCTGGGACGCCGCGCAGTCAGCACGTGCGCCTTCTCCGTGCTAGCGTGGTGCAATGCTGACCGCTCGCTGCCGACAAAGTTCCGACGGGCGTTCGAAACGCCGCTCGCAATTCGCCGATAAGGCGTCGATATTCCTCTTCCGGCTTGCCGTAGGAATCGCCGGCGAATTCCTCCATGCCGCGCCTGTCACGAATGGTGATCAGCCCACGTTCAGAACGAATGAACTTCTCGCCCTCGAGGACGTGAAGCGCCGTCGTGACGCTTGGTCGGCGGACACCCAGCATCAAGGAAATGAAATCGTGAGTTAGCGCGATCTCGTCCCCGTCGACCCGGTCATGCGACATGAGGAGCCATCGGGCGAGCCGGATGTCGATCTGATAGTTGACGTTCGACAGTGCCGTATAGGAAATCTGCGAGGCGAAGCTCTGGATAAAGCGGGCAAGCAGGTTGGCGAAATGGGGATGGCGCGCGATCGCATCGATCGTCGCTTCCAGCGTCATCCTGTAACCCCACCCGGCAACCTGCATCAGCACCTCGTGAATGCTGACCGTGCCACCCACCCCAGCCGAAGTCGGCGAGAACCCCTCGCGTCCGAACATCCCCGCTTCCGCCTGATGACCGCCCGAGGACACGGTAATCACCGAACCGATGCCGCTGCACAGAAAATAGACGTAGTCGATCGGCCGATCGGCTTTAACAATGACGTAGCCCTGGCGAAGGTCGACCGTCTCGAGCCGGCCTAGGATGGAATCGAATTCGCCGTCGGGCAGACGCGCCAGAAGCCGGTTTTGCATTGTCGATTGATCAGAGGCGAGCATGAGACTTTAATAATGAGGGATGAGGCAGGCGAACCTGCGCCACGCGCCGAAATGTGTCGGCTGTATAACATCCTGTTGTTACCCATGTTTTTGGGTACGGTGGCAGACATTTCACCAGGCTGTCGGCAACAAACGCTTGCGTCGTCGCTGCCGGTTTCGACCGCCATCGCGGATGCCACCGAGGATGAAATATTGCCGCCTAGCCCTCCGTCACCTCAAGCATCTGGGCAAATGACCGTATTGGTCGACGACGACGAAACGCTTGTCCGAATGGTCGTGGTCGAGATTCTTGAAGAGTTGGGGTATGCCGTTCTCGAGGCAGAGGATGCTCCAACTGCTTTGAGAATCCTTCAGGCGAGACCCGATATCGATCTTCTCGTAACCGACGTCGGATCGCCGAATGGAATGAACGGACGGCAGTTGGCTGATGCAGTTCGCCGACACCTTGGCTCGGCGCGTGGCGGAATTAACCGGTGGCGACCTATAAAGTCGCGTTCGTGGCCGGGCTCACTGCTTGTCTCCTTGCTACTTCAGTGCCACGCCTGCCTGACTGTGGCACTGAAGAGTTCATCGTAGAAATTGAGACGAAGCTGCGGACAGGATTGCGAGAGCGTCTTCAGTCGCGATGCTCGGGCATGGCTTTCAGCTGATCCTTGGTCCAACTCGTAACAGCATGAATTTCGCCGTCCTCATCCCGCATCCAGTCGAGATCGGAAAAGGCAACGGCAACCGGCTTGGCCCCAATTCCGAGGAATCCGCCAACATCGATCACAACCGAGCTGCTACCATGAACATGGTCGACCGATCCCACCTTATCGTCATCGGCACCGTATACCGTGGCGCCTTCCAGGTTTTCTGCGGCCAGTTCGGCAGCGGTCAGACGGACATGATTTGAATGATCCATTGTGGTTCTCCTTTTTACTTGGGCCAAAACTTCCAAACGCCGGCTTTGTTCCTGGAGGCAGATCGACGGCGATGGTGTCGTTTCCCGCCATCAATGGCAGCGTTCAGCGTTTCCGTGGGCAACCGACTGACACCGGCCTCGATTGCGCTTCGGCAAGGTGGGTGCCTCTGCTTTCGTGACGACTGGCGGTCTAGTAACCGCCGACGATTGGCAGAATCTCACCCGTGATGTAGCTCGACATCTGCGGTGACGCGAGGAAGACGTAGGCGGGAGCGATTTCTTCCGGCTGGGCGGCGCGCCGCATAGGCGTCTTGCTTCCGAATTTCGCTACGTCCTCCGCCTGCTTGTCGGATGGATTTAGCGGCGTCCAGACGGGACCGGGAGCGACCGCATTAACGCGGATGCCCTTGGGCACGAGCTGGCTGGACAGCGCCTTCGTGAACGCGTGGATGCCGCCCTTCGTCATCGAGTAGTCGAGCAACTCCTTCGAGCCTTCAAGCCCCGTCACCGATCCGGTATTGATGATGGCTGAACCGTTCGTCAGATGCGGGATCGCGGCTTTTGCCATATAAAAGTATCCGTAAAGGTTCGTTTTCAGCGTCTCATCGAAGTGTGCGTCCGTAAGGTCTTGGATGTCCGCCGTGTGCACTTGGAAGGCGGCGTTGTTGACCAGGATGTCGAGCTTCGAAAACTGCATCTTGGTCTTCTCGACCGCCTTGCGGCAGAAAGCTGGATCCTTCACGTCGCCGCGAATGACGAGGCACTTGCGCCCTTCCTTTTCGACCAAAGCCTTTGTCACTTCCGCGTCCTCGCTCTCATCGAGGTGGACGATCGCAACGTCGGCCCCTTCCCGGGCGAAAAGAATGGCGACCGAACGACCGATACCGGAGTCGCCTCCGGTGATGAGGGCAACCTTGCCGTTGAGCTTCTCGGAACCTTTGTAAAATGGCGCATCGCACATCGGTGCCAATGGAAGGTCTGCTTCGGAACCGGGCTTATCCTGATGAACGGCGGGCAAAGGTGGCTCCGGATACCGACGGGCACCTGCCTGCATAGCGCCCTCCGCCGTAGGTTTCTCCTTCTTGTCGGCTTTCTCGACCTGTTGCTGGATTTCGCGCTGCTTCGCGGCGGTCGCTTCCGATGACATTTGGCTTCTCCTTGTTGTTCGAAGGCCTAACGTCGCTAAAAGCAAAAGGTTTGCGGCATGGCGGAACAATCGGGCTTGCCGCACGATACCCCGCACAAGAAAACGGGAGATCAGCGATGTCCACGATGAGATTCGAAGACCTTGCATCGAAGATTAAGAAGATCGATTTCTGCATGCTGTCGACGAACGACGGCATGGGAAAAATTTCCAGCCGTCCGATGAGCAACAACGGTGACGTGGAATACGACGGTGACTCTTGGTTCTTTTCCTACGAGAACACTCGAAAAATCGGTGAGATCAAAGGATTCGAGCACGTCTCGCTGACTTTCACCGAACCTCCGAGCCTCCTCGGTAAACCGGGCATCTTCATCGCGATTCAGGGAAAGGCGTCGATCGTTCGAGACAGAACGGCCTTCGAGGAACATTGGGTTTCGGGCTTGGAACGCTGGTTTCCGGAAGGCGTAGACACGACCGACCTCGTCCTGCTCAAAGTGGTGGCTTCATCGGTCTATTATTGGGACGGCGAAGAGAACGGCGAAATCGCCGTCCCGGATAGGTAGCCTGCCGCAACCGATACGTCAGACCTGAGATATCGGCCCTTCTGTGGTCATCATTGTAAGTTGAGGAGAAGCGGGCTCCGCCGGAAGCAGCCGCCATATGTCGACCGGTTTTGCGAGCAAGCGGTCGATCTGGCTCAGCAGCGGCTTCAGGTGAGGCATTTCCATGTGGGCGTCAAGATCCGCCTGGCTCTTCCATTTCTCGTAGAACACGAAGACGCGTGGATCCCTGGCATCGACGTGAAGATTGTAATCTATGCAGCCGTGTTCGGCCCGGGTTGGCTCCACTTGCTCGACGAGAAGGCGGAAAAGTTCTTCTCGCGTTTCCGGGCGGGCTGTCAGTGTCGCAATGAGCGAAACGGTCATGGCATCAGCTCCGCTTCTGGCTGAGCGCGACGGCAAGGATTATGATGCCGCCGCGGGCGATCAGTTGCTGGCTGAATTCGAGCCCCATCAGAATGAGACCGTTGTTGATGAGGCCGATCATCAGGGCGCCGACGATGGTTCCGATCACCGTTCCCCTGCCGCCGAATAGGCTTGTACCGCCGAGCACCGCAGCCGCGATGACCGAAAGTTCGTCGCCCTCACCAAGCTGAAAGCGGCCAGATTGCAGACGCCCCGCATAGAGCATGCCGGCGAGCGCTGCCGCCAGCGAAGAGATGACCAGCACCTTGAACTTGATTGCCTTCGTGTCGATGCCGGAATAGCGCGCCGCCGTCTCGCCGCCGCCGGTTGCCAGCACCCGTCGGCCGAAGCCCGAGCGCCGCAGCGCGACATGGCCGATTCCGCCAAGCACGGCCATCCAGAACAGCAGCACCGGCACCGGCCCGAGATTGCCACCGCCGAACAGCCAGGCATAGCCGGGTGACAGGATCGGTACCGCCGCCGTTGCGGATATCCACATGGCGACGCCCTTGGCGATGCCCATCATGGCCAGCGTGGTGAGGAACGAGGGAATGCCAATGCGGGTGGTCAGCCAGCCGTTGAACATGCCGACCGCAAGCCCGGTGGCGATGCCGGCCCGACGCCGAGGAGCGGACCTCCGGCGGCAATCGCCATGGCAACGGTGACGGTCGAGAGGCCAGCGACCGCGCCGATCGAAAGATCGATCTCACCGGCCGAAAGCACGAAGGTCATGGCGATCGCCATGACCGCGATCATCGCCGTTTGCCGCACGATGTTTAGCAAATTGTTGGGATTCAGAAACCCCTTGTCAGCCAACGCGACCGCGAAGACGAGGAAGATGACGATGAAACCAATGTAGATGATGTTCTGGCGCCAGTTGGCGAAGATGGCGTTAGCCATTGGATACCTCTTGAACCGCAAGGGCTTTCTGGATTTCGATCTGCAGCCGCTGTTCAGCCGCCTGGAGACGGTGCGCAAGGTCATCGCGAGGCACCGACGGGTCTTCAAGCGCCTCGCGCGCCAGGTCTTGGTGGACGCGCCCCTCGGACATAACGAGAATGCGGTCGCAGGCGGTCAAAAGCTCGGAAAGCTCGGACGAGATCATGATGATGCCCTTGCCGGCGGCGGCAAGCTCGCGCACCAGGCGGATGATCTCGGATTTGGAGCCTATATCGATTCCTGCGGTAGGCTCGTCGAGAATGAGGATGTCGGGGTTGGTCGCCAGCCACTTGCCGATGACGACCTTTTGCTGGTTTCCGCCTGAAAGCGTCGAGACGGCGTGATCGCGGCTCGCCGTTTTCACGCGAAGGCGCTCGATTTGCGCGTCGGTCAGCTCGTTTGCGGCCTTCGTATCAAGGAGGCCGCCCGTGGAAAGCCGATCAATGACGGCAAGGATCATGTTTGAGGCAACAGAATGGGCGGGGATGATGCCCTGCGTCGCACGCGCTTCCGGCACCAGCGCAACACCTGCAGCGATCGCGTCGCCGGGCTTGCGGAACGCGACCGCGCGGCGCTTGATGTATATCTCTCCATTGACGGCCGGGTCGATGCCGGCAATCACCCGGGCAAGCGACGAACGGCCCGACCCGAGCAGCCCTGCAAGCCCAAGGATTTCGCCACGATGCAACGTCAGGGAAATGTTCTCCGGCTTTTGACGACCGCTGACATTCGCGAGTTCCAACAGAACTTCGCCCTTCACGGCCTCGCCGCGCTCGACGTCCGACAGCCCTTTGGAGCGCCGGCCGACGATATGTTCGATCATCGTGTCGATCGGCAATTCACTAAGTGGCGCAGTGATGACGTGGCGACCGTCGCGCAGAATCGTCGCGCGATCGGCGATGCGAGCAATCTCGTCCATGCGGTGGCTGACATAGATGATCGCCACCCCTTTCGCCTTCAACTTGCGCAGGAAGATGAAGAGCCGCTCGACATCGGAAACGGCAAGCGCCGTCGATGGTTCGTCCAGAACCAGCACCTTGGCATCCTGCGAGATCGCCTTGGCGATCTCCGTCAACTGTTTCTGGCCGGCGCCGAGATCGCCGACCACGGCCTTCGGATCGACGAAGACATCGAGGAGTGCGAAGATGTCGGCCGCGCGCCGCTCGGCTTCCCGGTCATCGATAAACCCTGTTCCGTCACGGCACTCGCGCGTCAGGAAGATGTTCTGAGCGACCGTCAACGTCGGGACCAGGCTCATTTCCTGGTAGTTCATCGCGATGCCGGCCGCGCGCGACGCCTCCGGCGTATGCGTCGTCAGAGGCACGCCGCCGACCTCGATCGCCCCCTGGTCGGGGCGATGCACCCCGTTCAGCACCTTGAGGATCGTCGACTTGCCGGCGCCATTGCCGCCAAGCAGAGCATGAACTTCCCCCGGCAGGACCTCGAAGGATACGTCGTCGAGCGCGCGCACGCCGCCGAAAGCCTTCGAAATGCCGGTCATGCGGACGGCAGCGGCGCTCGCAGTCATCCCACCTTCTCCCATTGTCCCGTCTCACCGGAGCGGATAAGGGCGTCGGCGACGAGTTCGGTCAGCAGGCCGTCCTCGAAGTTCGGGCTTGGCTGCCGGTTCTTCACGATGGCCGAGAAGAAATCGTAGCACTCGACGATCTTCGTCTCCGAATAACCGATGCCCAGGCCAGGGATCGGCCACAGGCCGTTGCCATAGGGATGCGCCGGGCCGGTATAAATGGTGCGGAAGCCGCGGGCATCGCCCGGATCGTCGGCGAACATCACCTGCAGCTCGTCGCGGCGCTCGTAATTGAAGTGGATCGAGCCCTTGGTGCCGTGAATTTCCAGCGTGATGAAGTTGTTGCGGCCATAGGCATTACGGGTGGCTTCGAGACTGCCGATCGCACCGCCCTCGAATTTCAGCATAGAGACGACCTCGTCGTCGACATCCACCTCACCCCGTTCGGCATCAGTCGCCTTCTCCGCCGCGCCGAGCTTGTCGATGCCGCCTTGCTGGAGGGGCCGCGTCTTGTTGTAGGTCGTGGTCAGCGCGTTCACCTCGGCGATCGGGCCGACGAGATAGTGCGCAAGATCGACCACATGGGTGGCGATGTCGCCGACCGAACCTGATCCGGCGATCTTCTTCTGGAAGCGCCAGGAGAGCGGTGAATCCGGGTCTGCCGACCAGTCTTGCAGATAAGTGCCGCGGAAATTCAGGATCCGGCCGATGCGGCCCTCTTCGATATATTTCCTGGCGAGCGCCACCGCCGGCGTACGGCGGTAGTTGAAGGCAACCATGTGAAAGATGCCGGCGGCCTTTGCCGCGTCGCGCATTGCCCTCGCTTCCTCGACGGTACGGGCGAGCGGCTTCTCGCAGATGATATGCTTTCCGGCCTTCGCCGCCTCAATGGCGATCTCGGCATGCACGTTGTTCGGCGTGCAGATGTCCACGACGTCGATATCCGGCCGGTTGACGACGGCCCGCCAGTCAGAGGACGCTTCTTCGAAACCGTAGCGCTCGCGCGCTTCCTCAGCCATGCCGTCTGTCACGTCGACAACGACCTTGCGATGGGGAATGGCCGGCGCCGGCCAAAAGAACATCGGCATGGAAGCATACGCCATGGCATGCGCCTTGCCCATGAAGCCGCCGCCGATCATGGCGACGTTCATCACTTTGGTCATCAGTTTTCTCCAATGAAAGAGGTTGGCTGCAACGAGCCGCGTTCATCTGCCGGCGCAAGCCGGATCATATCATTCGGCACGGGGCACGGTCGTCGCGCCCCGGGCCTGGTCGGTCACTGTCCGAGGCTTGACTTGATGTTGTCGGTCGCGTCGGTGGAATAGACCGCTTTCCAGCCGTCGAGCAGCGTCTCGCGCGTCACCGGTAGCGCCGGCAGCGCGACGAAGGCGGGTGCTTGCTTATCGAGCAGCGCATAGCCGGCAAGCTTGGCTTCCACCACGCCGGCGTCGTAGGGCCGCTGCGCGCCAAGCCCCTTGACGAAACCGCCCTGGGCCATCGAGATCGCCACGTTCTCGCCGAGATCGATCGTGGTGATGGCGAGATCGTCTCGACCGGCAACGCGCGCCGCCGAGATCACACCTTCGGCCGGCACGTCCCAAACCGCCCAAATGCCCTTGATGGTCGGATTGGAGGTGAGGATAGCCGAAGCCGCCTTTTCCGCATCGCCCGAGAAATCTGGTCCGCCGATGCCCTGCTCGGCCACGATCTTGATATTGGGGTAGTCGGACGCGATCGTAGCCTTGAAGCCATCGTAGCGCTGCTTGGTCACGAAGAAGTCGGCGGCATGGAAGACCAGTCCGATATCGCCCTCTCCCTTCAGCGCCTTCGCCATGAGATGTGCCGCGGCGACGCCGTTGCCGTAGTTGTCTGCCGACACGACTGAAACGTAGTCCTTCCCGGCCACGAAACCGGTCGGCACGTTATCCATGAACACAAGCTTGGTGCCGGCCTCCGCTGCCGCCCTGTATGCCCCGGCGGTCGCCGTAGGGTCTGTCGGGATCGAGACGATTATGCTCGGCTTCTGCGCCATGATGGTCTCTATGTCGGAGACCTGCTTTTCCGGCTTGAAGCCGGCGTCGGTCACGGCAAGCACCTTGATGCCCATGGCGGCGAACTGTGTCTTCAGACCGTTAATCTGGGCGCGCGACCAGTCGTTGCCGCCGTAGTGCATGACGATCGCAGCCGTCGCGTTCATCGCCTTGATCTTCGTCAGCTCTTCGTCGGTCAGCGTCACATCGGAGGCCGGCGACGGAGATTCGCCCGAAGGTCCCTTGGAGAGAACCGTCTTCTGAAGTTGCGCCAGCGCGCTGTCCGGATCCGCGAATGCCGGTACGCCATGTGCAAAGGTGAGCGCCAGCACAGCAGCCGTGCCTAACAGAGTTCGTCTTTTTATCATCACTTTTCCTCCCGAAAATGGGGCTCCCGCCCCGGTCACGGCCGTCAGGCCGATTTAAGATAGGCCATGCTCGCTTTCGCTCCCTCCAGCGGATCGGGCCAGGAATCGAGTTCGGTACAAACCCAGCCGGCGAAGCCGGTCTCTCGCAAGGCCGCGATGATCCCGTCCGTTGGGACGTCGCCGCGATCGATCGGTGTGAAGGCGAAGGGCTCTCTCTGGAACCCCTTCAGGTGCACATAGGAGATGCGTGCCGCATGCTCGCGGACCAGCGCCGCGGGGTCGCCGCCGGCAGCGGCGAGATGGGCCGTGTCCGGGCAGAAATTGATACCGGTGAGTGCAAAGATCTTGCACACTTGCGCCGGTCCTTCGACGATCGTCGAAAGATGCGGGTGATAGTGGGCGGCAAGACCCCGCGCTTCGGCGATCTCCTTCACCCGGTCGAGTGCTGCCGCGAGCTTGTGATAGTCCGCTTCGCGGATGCCATCGAAGCGCTTCGCGCCGCCGCCGACGACGAGATGCGGCGCGCCGAGTTCAGCGGCGCGATCGGCAGCACGAACGACCCGGGCAAGCTCCTCCGGCAGGATATCATCAAAGATAAAATTGCCCCCGGCATAGGTCGCAACGAGTGTGAGACCGTTGTCTGCAAGCAGGGAGCGCATCTCCTTGGGACCGAAATCGAGAAGGTTGCCGTCGAAAAGCTCAACGCCCTCGTAGCCCGCAGCGGCGATATCAGAGAAGGCGCGGCGCATGTCGCCGAACGTCCGGTAGGCGAGATTGGTGATCGACGTGACGCCGACCGCATCCCCGCCAAGGCTGCCCCAGCAATTCGCATGATAAGCGAGCTTGAAGTTCGACATCGGCGCCTCCTCCCAGTGACCGTCGTGGATTGCAACCGTCTTACGTCGAAGAAAAATCGATGTCAATTGTTTATCAGCATATCATGTCATTCTTTTGCTGTTTTAATGCAAAAGTATGGTGTTGCCAGTCGAAACGAGCAGCTTTATCAAGGGAAGGAAGGCGAAGCGGCCAGGAAGGAAAAACCATGCCGACGACGGCGAGCATGCAAACTGATGGACATCCGCGCCGCAAAGGCCGTCCGCGCGTCTCCGAGACCGCCGCACCCAGCCTCGTCGATATCCTCAATCTTGTCCGCACCGAACAGGCCACCACCCGCCAGGAAATCGAGCGCCAAAGCGAGCTTGGGCGCGCCGTCGTTGCCGATAGGCTCGGAATGCTCGGCGAACTGGGTCTCGTCGACGAAAGCGAGCTCGGCACCGCCGCGGGAGGCCGGGCGCCACGCCTCGTGCGGTTTTCGGCGGATCGCGGACGCATTCTCGTCGCAACGCTCGACCAGACCGCACTCGGCGTCGGCGTTGCCGATCTCGCCGGCTCGCTGCTGATGGAACATCACGAGGCGACCGAACTCGCTCAGCCGGTCTCGGCCCTCGCAGAACGACTGGTGACGCTCTTCCGCTGGATTCTCGAGCGGCAGTCAAATCCTCAGCTCTACGGCATCTCCATTTCCGTACCCGGCGCCGTTTCCGACGGCGGCGAGGCGCTTTTTCAGCGTGCCACACCGGGTGTCCTCCCGGGTTGGGAGAGCTTTCCGCTGGTCGAGACACTGGTTGCAGCCTTCGATGCTCCAGTCTGGCTTCGCTCCAGCGTCGAAACGATGACGATGGGCGAACTCCACGCCGGGGCCGGACGCAATCAACGCACAATGCTGCTGGTCAAGGTCGGCAAACGCATCGGCGCCGGGCTGGCAAGCGACGGGATGCTGTTTCGCGGCGCTCAGGGTACGGTCGGCCTCATCGGTTCCGTACCGGTGACGATGGGCGATAGGACCGGAACGCTCGAAGCGATGGCGGGATCGGACCACATCGCGCAGGACGGCAGGCTCGCGGCGGAAAACGGAGCGAGCCCGGTCCTCGCCGAGCTTGTGCGACGCGGCGGCGACATTACGGCGCTGGAAGTCGCTCAGGCCGCCCAGGTTGGCGATGCCGCCGCAATCGAGATCCTGTCCCAGAGTGGCCGGCTGATCGGCCAGGTCGTCGCGACGCTCGCCAACATGCTGAACCCGGCGCTCATCGTGTTATCCGGTTCGATCGCCCAGACCAACGACATTCTTCTCGCCTCGGCGCGGGAGGCAATCTACGGTGCTTGCCATCCGCTCGTCAGCCGCGATCTGCAGATCATCCGCTCCCAGATGGGCAGCTCGTCGGGGCTTGTCGGGGCCGCCATCGTCGCGACCGAAGGCCTGTTCGCAGCACCAATGCTGCGAGACTGGATCATGTCGGGCCTGCCTCAGGCGCATCCGCTATTCCAGCAGATGAAGCACGAGATCGCGCAGCGGAAGGCCATCAAGGGAGACAATGTCCGGCCGCCGGACGTGTGAGGGAGGAATGAATGGCGATTACTGGTCTTGGCCCTCACGGCGAGCGCGCGTCGGCACCCGAGCGGGTGCTCCTCCTGCCCGAGGACATGGAGCGGGCACGGGCAAGCGGCTTCCGCGTCGCGATCGTGCTGCACACGCTTGAGAGCGACTGGGCCAAGCAGCAGCTTTCGGGCATCGTCGGCACGCTTGGCAATTGCGGGGTCGCGGTCATCGACGTGATCGATTGCGGCTTCAGCCCGGAGGTGCAGATCGAAGCACTGGAGCGCCTGATCCTCGAAGCGCCTGACGCGATCATATCGCTGCCCGTCGCCAATTCGAAAGTGGCGGCGGCCCATTCGCGCGTCTCGGCGGCCGGCATAAAACTCGTCCTGCTCGACAACGTGCCGACCGGCCTTCTTCCCGGCAAGGACTATATCTCTCTGGTCTCGGCGGACAATTTCGGGCTCGGGAAGATCGCGGCGGAAGGCTTGTCGCCGCATCTGCGGGAGGGCGCCGAGGTCGGCGTGCTCGGCTATGACGCCGATTTCTTCGCGACCAACGAACGCGAGATCGCCTTCGTGAAATGGATGCAGGTCAACCGTCCGGACGTTTCGCTGCACGTACAGCGTTTTCCAGCGCTATCGGGGGTCGCAACAACCACGCGGGCGCTTGCCGAAGCCCACTCCCAACTTGCCGGACTCTTTGTCGTCTGGGACACGCCGGCAATGACGGCCGCCCAGGCTCTCGAAACGATGGGTCGCAAGATTTCGATGGCGACGGTGGATCTTGGCCAGGAGGCCACAATCAGCCTTGCGGCCAACGAGCCGCTTGTGGCCATTGCCGCCCAGCAGCCATTCCGCCAAGGCGAAAGCGCTGCTTCCATCACCGTCACCGCCCTGCTCGGACGCCTCGCTCCGGCCTGGGTCGCCCTTCCGGGCCTCGCCGTGACGGCGCGCAATGTCGTCGAGTGTTTCCAAACTGTGTGGCGCATGCCTGCGCCACATGAAGTTCTCCGCAAGCTCAGTCTCGTCGGCCTCAAGAGATCGGACCGGCATCCGCCAAGAGGGAGTTGAAGCCCTTTCCGGGGTTAAGTGGCCGATACGCGATTCCCGAATCGGCCGGATGACCATCGCCTCACATGACCATCTAACGTAGCTTCACGCCTCGGTCAGGCTCGATCGTAGGTGAAGGACGTCAGCAGGGTCGTTACAAAATTGCTCGCTCGCTCCTTCACAAGCACCTCGGTCCACTCATCTGTCCCTCGGAGTCTCAGATCAGCGTAGATGCTGTCGACGGCGGCTTCCTCGATGCGTTTGATATGCGACAGGAAATTGGCCTCGCCGCCGGCATGGTACATGTCACGGATAACCATGCGCAAAATTTCCTGGATTGCAATTTGCCAGGCCGTGTTGATCGCCTGGAGTTCCCTCGTGTCCGTTGCCATCCGGTTCCCCTTCGGTTGAGTGCCCCCGCATGACATCGCCACGCTATCGGGTAACAGTAACAGCTAGCTTCGCCGTGCGTAGCGATTGTCATAGCGCCGGTCGCGGTCGGCCTTTCGTAACGCCTCATCTTCGATCGCCGGCGCTGCGCGCGTTTCGGCGGCTGCTGCCGCCTCAGCGGCGACCTACCATGTCAATTTCGATGCGCTTTTGCTCACCGAGCTTCAAACGCTCGCGTTCGACGCGTCGCTCTTCACCAGCGGTGGCGATGGCGGCGCGGTCGGCCTGGTTGGTCAACTTGCATTCAGAAGAAGAGCCGCTTTGGTGTCAGCGGATGCAGCGTGGCGGTCCGAGACGTCTTCATTGCCGGCGTTCTTCGTTCTTGCCCCGGTGGCAATCCTCGCAGAAATCAGCGCGCTGTTTAGCGTTTCACGATGCGGGCGGATGCTGTCGACAAGCTATCGGCCAGCTCCTTGGCAAGTCGCGCCTCTCGCAACCGAACTGTCTTCGCGTCTCGGGCGCGAGCGACGGATTCATGTTCTTCCACTGCCCCGCTCCTGGCGAAGAATTGCGTTTGCACGCTACTGAAGGCTATCTCCGCCCGCTGGCGGGATTTACTGTGTGAGTCTGTCATTAGTACCTCAACGGGTTCGGCTGTAGCCGAAACAAAAAAGGCCAGGCAAAACGCCTGGCCTTGATGAAATAGCTTCCGGCAGTGCCAGTACATCCGTGGTCAAAGGGAAGCGGATTTCGATTATGCGGACTGCAGATTTGTGGCCGACATCTTGCCCGACTTCATGTCGCGCTCAAGCTCGAAGCCAACCTTTTGGCCTTCGACGAGTTCGCGCATTCCTGCACGCTCGACAGCAGAGATGTGAACGAACGCGTCAGCGCCGCCGTTGTCGGGTTGGATAAAGCCGAAGCCTTTGGTGGAATTGAACCATTTAACTGTGCCGGTGGTCATGATGAACCCTTTCAAAGCATAGATTGAAGAACCGCGAAGCCGATGCTGCGCGGGTAAAAACCGACTATTTTTGAAACGGAAGTTCGCTTAGAGCGCGGTGCCAATCGCGCGGTGAACAAAGCTCGGCAAGCAAAAGATCGATAACGCATCAGTAAGGCAATGAGAACACCAAGTCAACGATTAGTTTTTGTCTAATCTACACCTCCCCCATGGGTTGCAGCGATCGAGGCAGACACGAGGGATATAGCTCGTCAAGCTAGGCCCAGTTGACAAAGTATGGCAGCCATATCTTTGCAGCGGCCAGGGCGGGGAATTCTGAGAAGGATTTTCGTGTCTTGTCGTATCGGGTCGCAACGCGACGGAACTGCTTGAGGCGATTGAACATCCGCTCAATACGGTTTCGGTCCTTGTAGGCCCGGTAGTCGCAGGCAAGCGGGTTCTTGCGGTTGGCCTTTGGCGGAATGACCGGCCTGATCTCATGGATCAGGAGTTCCTCACGCAGGAAATCGCCGTCGTAGCCTTTATCGGCAAGGGAGTGCTTCGGCTTGCCGACTGGTATCGCCAGCAGATCATGGCGTTGTAATCGGAAGCCTCGCCACCCGTCAGGATGAAGCCGAGAGGGCGTCCTTGACCGTCTGCACGGGCGTGGATTTTGTCGTAAAGCCGCCGCGTGATCGACCAAAAGCCTCCTGATAAGTCCCCCTTTAGCGCCCGCAGCCTGAGAGTGGCCGCGAACCCTGGTGCTGTCGATCATGTGCTGCCAATCATCCGGCAGCCCCGGTTCAACGAGAGTCTCAAGCGAGCATCCCACACGCCCTGTTCCGCCCAACGGCGAAAGCGCACATAGACCGAATTCCACTTTCCGTAGCGCTCATGCGTGTCGCGCCAAGGGCAGCCGACCCGAAGAACATGCAGCATGCCGTTCAGATATAGCCGATTATCGTGCGCGGGGCGATACTTCCTGCCACGTTCGGTGGGCAAGAGCCCCTCAATGATCCGCCACTCCATATCCGTCAGGTCGCCACGAGCCAAAACCGCCTCCTAAAAGGCAGTTCTGAATCACGCTTCCGCTGACTTGGGAATCAGTTTGGGTAACAGGACCTGTGCCAGATTAACTCCGTCTTCAAGACAATACGCTGTCGCGTACGGCCTCCCTCGCGATCGCGCCAGAGTGAGAACGCTCCGGCCTAGTCGGTAGCGGCCGCCGACGAGTCTACCGCGGGCCGCTCCAAATCGATCTCAAACAGCCACACGGAAATGCCACTTGACAACCAAATGTTCATACGAGATTGTACCGATCGGTAAACATATTACCGTTCGGTACAAACCCATCAATTCAACAAGGAACTATAGATGTCACGTCCCCCACTCCCCCCCTTCACCCGCGAAAGCGCCATCGAAAAGGTTCGGTTGGCCGAAGACGGCTGGAACACTAGAGACGCGGCGAAAGTCGCTCTGGCCTATACGCTCGACACCCGCTGGCGGAACCGCGTCGAGTTCGCGAGCAATCGCGAAGAAGCTCAGGCATTTCTGACACGTAAGTGGAACAAGGAGCACGAATACCGGCTCATAAAGGAGCTATGGGCTTTCACCGGTAACCGCATCGCGGTACGCTACGCGTATGAATATCGCGACGATGGCGGCCGCTGGTACCGTGCATATGGTAACGAGAACTGGGAATTCGCAGAGGACGGTCTGATGGCGCACAGACACGCGAGCATCAATGAAATGCCGATTGCTGAAAGTGATCGTCTGTTCCACTGGCCTCTTGGCCGTCGGCCGGATGATCACGCCAGCCTCAGCGATCTAGGCCTCTAATCATGGCCCGGATGGTCGCTGAAAGAGCCGACGCCATAGCCCCGTTGGCCGAAGTTTTCCGCGAACATGGCTACGAAGGCGCAAGCCTTGCCTTGATCGGCAAGGCTACCGGTCTTGGCAAGGGCAGCCTCTACCACTTCTTCCCGAACGGAAAGGAAGAAATGGTGCGTGCTGTTCTCGGCGAGATCGGCCAATGGTTCGAGGATGCCGTATATTCCCCGTTGCGTAACGAGAGCGATGTTAATGGTGCCATCCGTGCAATGCTCGCCTCGACGGACCAATATTTTCGGTCCGGCAGGCGCGTGTGCCTCGTCGGTGCCTTGGCGGTGGCCAATACGCGTGACCTCTTCGCGCAAGCCATCCGAGGTTATTTCGTAGCTTGGGTGGACGCATTGCAGTCAGCGCTTATTCGGCAGGGCCGTGAAGCCGATCAATCGCGCCTCCTCGCGGAAGAGGCAGTTCTCGCTATCCAAGGAGCAATTATTCTTTCTCGGGCAATGGACGATCCAACCGTTTTCCAACGGGCTATCGACCAACTCCGGAGACGATTGGTGATCGAAAACGATACCTCTAACTACGCGGGCACAACCGACGTTTCACCGCAAAATGAAGGTCGGCTTGTCTAATATTAGCGGAGATATCAACACAACGCGGAGCGGCAGGATTTCGGGCAATCTTGCCACTCCATGAGCGGTCAAAGGCCAGCGGCCGGAGTTTCGGCAAAGCGTCCGCAGGGAGACGGAACAAAACCTTGTCAACAGAGCCTTAGCTTTGGTTCGGACGCCGGAGACGTGGACGTGAGATGCCTTTGCAAAGTTCTTCAGCGGCGGCGGCTAGCTGGATGATCTCGGTACATCACAATTATTCGTTTGATAAATTGTATGAAACGCTGCACGACTCCGGCTTCGGCAGCCATTGAACGGGCGCTGCCGTTCGGGCTTTGCGCCCGTGCCCTGACCGAAAGGAGGACTGTATGTCTTCCGAATTCATTATCGATGGCATAGACGGCAAGAGTATTGAAATGCTGCACGGCGTACTCGCGGCATGCGGCTATACCAGTCAAATCTCGTCGCGCACCCTCCAGGATACGCCAGCAACCAAGTTGATCATCAAGCTTTTCAGGCGAGGCGTCCATGACCACGACCAGCTAGCCAATGCACTGCATCGAAACTTCGGCACCTCTCCCAGAGGCAAACTCCTTCACTTCACCGGTATGAATCGACTTGCAATTCAGGGCATTACGCCGCAGGGAAAAGATCATCAGGGGGCAAACTTCCAGCCGCTCATCTGACACCACCCGGTCAGGAGCATGACAGGCTGGCGGCGGCGCACAAATCAATTCGTTTCCGCGCGTTCTGAGGCAGGCGAGTGCGCTGTCGTTATTGGTCTTCGGGAACCATATCCAAACCGCCCACGAATCCACGTGCCCGAATTAGCTGAAGGATCTGCATGATCTGGTTGAGCAATGAAGGCGGATCGTCCCCCTCCTCGACGAAATAGTTGCGGTTTGCCCTTCTGCATCGCCGTTCGTTACACGCCGCATAAAGTCACCTGGAAGCGCGCCGGCGCTCGCAACATTTGCAGGGAACCATTCGGGTAGCCCGTTGTTCTGGTCCGTCAATTCAATTTGGAGGACATAAAATGGCAACCACTAAAACTCTCGACGACCTCTTTCTCGACACCCTCAAGGACATTTACTTCGCGGAGAAGCAGATTCTCAAGGCGCTTCCTAAGATGGCCCGGGCTGCTCAGTCGGAAGAGGGCAGAGCCGGCTTCCTGCAGCATCGCGACGAAACGCAGAATCAGATCGAGCGCCTCGAACAGGTCTTCGAAACTCTCGGAAAATCAGCGCGCGGCAAAACCTGCGAAGCGATCCAGGGTATCCTCGCCGAGGGCGAAGAGATCATGGAGGAGTTCAAGGGCTCGCCTGCCCTTGATGCTGGCCTGATTTCATCGGCGCAGGCGGTCGAACATTACGAAATCGCCCGGTACGGCACCTTGATCGCCTGGGCGAACCAGCTCGGACTGAAGGAAGCCGTGCCGCTTCTCCAGGCAAACCTCGCCGAAGAAGATGCAACGGATAAGAAACTCACAAAGCTGGCCCAAGCCCAGGCCAATTCCAAGGGCGCAAGCAAAGCTGCCTGAACTATCAACTGCTGGAGAGGCCGCCCCACAAGGCGGCCTTTTTGGTCGTCCGAACCATCGTTCAGAGAGAACAAGCACCATGGCCAAGCGCTTAACGAAATCGACCCGGTCCAAGACAAGCGATCCGCATACTGTTTCCATCCATGACCAGCACCTTCATCGCGGCGCCGGCGGCGAGCTCCATCAGTTTGCCGAAAATCGCCAAGATGTCCTGACGACATCCCAAGGCGGCCCCGTCGCGGATGACCAAAATACGCTGCGGGTTGGAGCACGCGGCTCTGCTCTCATCGAGGATTTTCACTTTCGCGAGAAGATCTTTCATTTCGATCACGAGCGGATTCCCGAACGCGTCGTACATGCGCGCGGCTACGGCGCCCACGGCTTCTTTGAAACATATGAATCTTTGTCCGATGTTACGCGCGCCGATATTTTTCAGCGAGCTGGCGAAAAGACGCCCGTTTTCGTTCGCTTCTCCACCGTTGCAGGCAACAAGGGGTCTGCCGATCTCGCAAGAGACGTTCGGGGCTTTGCGGTGAAGTTCTACACAAAGGAAGGCAACTGGGACCTTGTGGGCAACAACATCCCAGTCTTTTTCATACAGGACGCGATCAAGTTTCCGGACATGGTTCATGCCGCTAAGCAGGAGCCGGATCGGGCATTCCCGCAGGCCCAAACTGCCCATGACAATTTCTGGGACTTCATCAGCCTGACGCCGGAAAGCATGCATATGATCATGTGGATCATGTCCGACCGGGCGATCCCCCGCTCCTTCCGCTTCATGGAAGGCTTTGGCGTTCACACGTTCCGCTTTGTCAACGCCGACGACCAGTCTACCTTCGTCAAGTTTCACTGGAAGCCGAAGCTCGGTCTGCAGTCTGTTGCCTGGAACGAGGCCGTCAAGATCAACGGCGCCGATCCCGATTTTCATCGTCGTGATCTCTGGCAATCCATTACATCGGGAAACTTTCCCGAATGGGAACTATCGGTGCAGCTTTTCGATCAGGATTTTGCCGATAGCTTCGATTTCGACATCCTTGATCCGACGAAGATCATTCCGGAGGAGATCTTGCCGGTGCGTCCGGTTGGCAGATTGGTCCTTGATCGCATGCCCGACAATTTCTTCGCCGAGACGGAGCAAGTGGCGTTCATGACGCAAAACGTTCCTCCCGGCATTGACTTCAGCAACGATCCCTTGCTGCAAGGAAGGAACTTCTCCTACCTCGACACTCAGCTCAAGCGTCTTGGCGGCCCCAATTTCACCCATCTGCCGATCAATGCGCCGAAGTGTCCCTTCCATCATTTCCAGCAGGACGGCCACATGGCCATGCGCAATCCGGTCGGGCGCACCAATTACCAGCCAAATTCTTTTGGCGAGGGCCCACGGGAATCGCCCGCGAAGGGCTACCGTCACTTCGCCGCGCAGGAACAGGGAACCAAGGTTCGCTTGCGCGCTGAAAGCTTCGCCGATCACTACAGCCAGGCTCGCCAGTTCTATATTAGCCAGACCGGGGCCGAACAGCGGCACATCGCCATGGCACTGACCTTCGAACTGAGCAAGGTGGAGACACCGGTAATACGCGAGCGGATGGTCGCGCATCTGCTGAATATCGATGAGACGCTCGCAACGACGGTGGCCCAGAAGCTGGGCTTTCGTTCCATGCCGGGACCGGCCGACGCCGCAATACCGACCCGCCAAGATCTTGAGGCATCGCCGGCGCTGAGCATTGTGGAGCGTGGCCCGAAGCGCTTCGAGGGACGGAAACTGGGCATTTTCGTCTCGGAGGGTGTGGATGCGAAGCTACTCAAGGCACTGACGAAAGCGGTTACCGCGGAAAAGGGGACTGTCGAGATCATTGCGCCCAAGGTGGGTGGCGTGACCGCCGACGACGGAAATTGGATCGAGGCACATCACATGATCGACGGCGGGCCATCCGTCCTCTTCGACGCCGTCGCGCTGTTGACGTCTCACCAGGCGATCGACGACGTTGCAAAAGAAGCCACGGCTCGCGACTTCGTTGCCGACGCCTTCCAGCATTGCAAGTTTATCGGTTTTGATCCGTCTTCCCAGCCCCTGCTGGACAAGGCCGGCATCGCTGCATCGCTTGATGAGGGTACAATCCAGCTATCGGACCCGAAGGACATCTCTGCTTTTGTGGGCCAGCTCGGGAAACTGCGAGTGTGGGGCCGGGAGCCATCCGTGAAGCTTGGAAAAGCATCGCCGCCGCTCGACTAACGCGGCCGAGGCGCGGAGCAATCCGCGCCGGTCAGTTCTCACGGTTTGCGACCGGCAACGCTTCGATCGTGCGGGATGCCGTTCGGGTAGTCCTTTGCAACCCATACGATGTCGACCAAGTCAACAGAGCGCTGACAGTCGCCGCTACCGTAGGAGCTTGCCGGGCAGGTTGATGGTGCAGACGGCGAGCGCTTTAGGCGGAGAGCCGGCTTTCCCTCATCCGCAGTGTGACCACCACGCCCCCCTCGACCCAGTTGTAGTCGATCGACCCACCTAGCTGCCCCGAGATTGTTCGATGCAACAACTTACTTCCGTACCCCTCCGGTACATTTGAAGACTCGGCGCTCACCCCGCCATGCTCGCTCCATACGATCTCGATATCGTCTTCGACCACCGTTCCGGAGATATCGAGCAATCCAGCATCATTCGACAAAGCACCATACTTCAGGGAGTTTGTTGCCAGCTCATGGATGACGAGCGCTAAACTGGTCGCTGCCCTTTCGCCTAAGCCCATGCGTGGAACCGCGACGCGGATGCGGCCGGCAAACGCGCCGACATCATCGTATGGCGCGAGCAACACACTAAGCAAGTCGCCTAGCAAGGCAGCGCTTCCCTGATTGTCTGGAAGAGGACGAACCAGTTCGTGAGCGCGTCCGAGTGCCGTCAGCCGCTGCGTCAACTGCTTGACCATCTCCTCCTTCGTATCAGTCGACCGCGAGGTGATGGTCGTAAGACCGGCTGCCAGTGCCAGCAGATTTTTGACACGGTGGCTCATTTCCCCGGCGAGCAACTCATGCCCCTCCTCCGCCTGCTTGCGGCCCGTCACGTCAAGAAAAATGCCGGTCATCTTATTGGTCGTCGCGTCGCCTTCGTTGCCTTGACCCCGAGCAGAAATCCATCGAACGTCTGAGGCGTTCGTCAGAATGCGGAAGTCAATTTCGAAGGGGCCATCAATCACGCGGGTCGCAACGAACGCCGCCCTCACCCGGTCTCGGTCTGCTGGATGGACCTTGGCGGAAAGATGTTCGAAGGTGAGGTCTGTCTCGACTGGAATGTCCCAAAGTTCGTATGCCTTTGCGTCCATCACGAATGTGTCGTCGTCGACGATCCAAGTCCAAAGGGCCACTCCGGCAGACTTAACAGCCCGCCGAAGCTCGTCGACACTCCATTCTGGCTGCGACTTTGCTTGGCTCATTATAAATCTCTTCCAGCAGATGCAAAACTGACCTGGACCCAGAACTAGTGGGCTGGACAAGCGTTATCAATGGCCTAAGTGAGCTCTGCGATCTCCCGATGGAAATGTGATGACGGTAATCTCGGATCAATATCAGGACATATTTGTCGGCACCGGCGAGATGGCACAGATGATGCGCCAACACGACTGGGCGAGCAGTTCACTCGGTCTGCCGAACGCATGGCCCGAAGCCCTCAAGGTAGCTATTCGCCTTTTGCTGACGTCAAAGTTCGAAATGTGGCTCGGATGGGGGCCGGATATCGCATTTTTCTACAATGACGCTTATCGACCGACCCTAGGCAACAAGCATCCGAATGCCCTGGCTGTACCTACGAAGATACTATGGTCGGAGATTTGGGACGACATCAAAGGCCGCCTCGATACCGTTTATGAGACCGGCCAAGCGACATGGGACAAGGCGCTTCCACTTTTACTGGAGCGCAATGGCTACTCGGAGGAGACCTATCACACGTTCTCGTACAGCCCGCTTATTGGAGATGACGGCAAAGTTGAAGGTGTTTTCTGCGCCGTTACCGAAGAGACCGAGCGGGTCATCAGTGAACGCCGCATGTCGACGATGCGCGTGCTTGCTTCGGGACTAGCGGCGGCAAACACGGAATGTGAAGTCTTCAACGCCTCGCATTCCGCGCTCGAAGCGAATTTAAAGGACCTTCCTTTCAGCGCTCTCTATCTTTTCGACAACGAAGGCAATGCGCGGCGCAAGTGGGTCTGCGGGGCTGCGGAAGATCATGCTCTGATGCCTGGCGAAATCCATCGTGGCCAAGGCATCTGGAGCCTCGAAGACGCGTGGTCCAAACAGGCCATCGCGTTGGTAGACCTATCGGCGACTGATAACGTCCCATCCGGACCGTGGCCAAAATCACCGTCCAAGGCGGCGATAATTCCCCTTGTCGGACAGGGTGGTGACAGGCCGAAAGGGATATTGGTCTGCGGACACAATCCCCATCGGACGCTCAACGATGAGTACCTGGATTTTCTAGGTTTGATCGCAGGGCAGATTACCTCTCGGCTTGCTAGCGTTGAAGCTTTCGAAACGGAAAAACGACGGGCTGCGGCGCTAGCCGACGCTGCCGAAATGCGCGAAAAGGCGGCTTTGGCACTGGAGCAACTCAATCGCCAGCTCAACTCGGAGGTCGAACTTCGTACGGCTGAACGGGACCGCATGCGCGCTTTGTTTCAACAAGCGCCGAGCTTTATGTGTATCCTGAGCGGCCCCAATCACATATTCGAACTCGTCAACGATGCCTACCTCCAACTCGTAGGCAATAGGCAGCTCGTGGGCCTAAGCGTCAGGGACGCGCTTCCGGACGTTGCCGGGCAAGGTTTCTTCGAATTGCTCGACGGCGTCTACCAGTCAGGCAAGCCCTACATTGGCCGTTACCTCCAGGTCACGTTGAAGCGCGAGGGCGAGCAAAAGCCGGATGAGCGCTTCATCAATTTGATCTACCAACCAATTTTCGATTTGGAAGGTGCAGTCACCGGAATTTTCGTCGACGGCTTCGACGTCACGCACCAGAAACGCGCCGAGGATCAGCTTCAAAGCCTGAATTATACCCTTGAGCAAAGGGTGGAGCAGCGCACCCATGAGCTGAGAACCGCTCTTCTCGATTTGGAAAAGGAAACAGTCGAGCGCGAGAACGCTCAGCTTGCTTTGAGGCAAGCACAAAAAATGGAAGCGCTGGGTAATCTCACTGGCGGTGTCGCGCACGATTTCAACAATCTTCTACAGGTCGTAGGCGGCAATCTTCAGCTCCTGTCCAGGGATGTCGACGGCAATTCGCGCGCTGCGCAGCGGCTCCAAAACGCGCTGGCAGGCGTCGAGCGTGGGGCTAAACTGGCGTCCCAGCTCCTGGCGTTCGGACGCCGACAGCCGCTCGAGCCGAAGGTCATCAACGTTAGCAAGCTTGTCAAGAACATGGACGACATGCTGCGCCGAGCGCTAGGCGAAGAGATCGAACTTGAAACCGTCGTCTCTGGCGGGCTCTGGAACACGCTGATTGACCCGAGCCAGTTGGAGAACGCGATCCTTAACCTTGCGATCAATGCAAGAGATGCAATGAATGGCCGCGGGCAGCTGACGATTGAGACTGCCAATTCGATTCTCGATGACGATTACGCACGCAAGCACGAGGACGTGAGGCCCGGCCAGTACGTTCTTGTGGCCGTAACCGATACTGGATCGGGGATTTCGCCGGAGATCATCGAGCAAGTACTCGAGCCTTTTTTCAGCACGAAGGCAGATGGCAAGGGCACCGGCTTGGGTCTTTCCATGGTCTACGGATTCCTGAAACAATCCGGCGGTCACCTGAAGATCTACAGTGAAGTCGGTCACGGCACCACGATGAAGCTATATATGCCCCGCACGATGCAGGTCGAAGACAGTTTGACCGACGTGAACGCCAGTCCGGCAGAGGGGGGAACGGAGACTGTGCTCGTCGTCGAGGACGATGACGGCGTTAGAGAAACATCGGTGGCGCTGCTGAGCGACCTTGGATACCGGGTTCTAAAAGCCCACGACGCGCAGTCGGCATTTGCCATCGTTAACAGCGGCATTCGGATCGACCTGCTGTTTACCGACGTTGTGATGCCGGGCCAGATGCGCAGCACCGAGCTCGCCAGAAAGGCCAAGGCGCTTTGTCCCGGGATGGCCGTGCTTTACACGTCCGGCTATACGGAAAACTCGATCGTGCACGGCGGCAGACTCGATGCTGGCGTTGAGCTGCTCTCCAAGCCCTACACCCGTGAAGCCTTGGCGCGCAAGGTTCGCCACGTACTGAGAAACGCCCGGCAACACCAGATCGCCTTGGTCCGGCTGGAGCGTCAAGAACAAGCGCCTGTCTACAACGCCGCGCAAGCGCTCGACAACGATCCAACGCGGCTGCTGGTTGTGGAAGATGAGCCCCTGATCCTTATGTCAACGGTCGATATGGCAAGTGAACTGGGCTATATGGTCCTCGAGGCCAGCACGGCCGAGGACGCGCTTACGATATTGGAAACCGAGAAAGTTGACGTACTGCTTACGGACGTCGGACTGCACGGCATGTCAGGGACCGATCTTGCGCACAAAGTTCGAAACAACTGGCCCGAAGTGCGTATCGTCTTCGCCAGTGGCGACAGCAACGCCACGTCGGCCTCAGGCATTGCGGACGCATTTCAATTGTCCAAGCCGTTCACATTGGACGATTTGGTTGCTGTGCTTGACCAAGCAAAATCATCACGGTGACTTCGGACAGCATTAGCGAAATCGGCGCCTTTCGCGCAATCATATGAGATGCATGGACAATATCTGGAACTCGGCTATCAGGCCATGCCATTAGCAGTATCGCCGCGCAATTCTTCGAAGGGTGCGCGACACGGAGAGACACGTGAAATGCGCTCTTAAGGCTGGGAAGACGAACCGGCCGGAATACCGGAGGCAACAGTGATGAACAGAGAAGAAATGCTGAGCTATTCTCAAGCGGTTTGTGATGGCCTTCGCGAGGATGAAGACGGGGTGAGACGCGAGGTTCTTGCCCACGCAGGAAACAGGTGGTCGCTCGGCGTCATACACACCCTCGGCGTTTATGGCAAACTTCGGCACGCGGATATCGGTAGACGGATGCACGGCGTAACGCAGAGGATGCTAACTCGCACACTCCGCCAACTCGAAAGAGATGGCCTTGTCACGCGCCACGATCTCGTCGAGATGCCCCCTCGGGTGGAATACGAACTGACAGAAATGGGAATGGGTCTCCTCATTCGTATGATCCCCTTGTGGACATGGGTTGTGGAGAATTCCGAACGATTCCGAAAGTCACGCGAGGAATTCGATTCCCGGCCGCCGGAGAAGCCTTCCTGGCAAACGTTCTAACGGTCGAGAAACACGCCACTCCTTTATTACATAACGACCTTGACCGGATGGGGAATGGGCGAAGCGGACGAACCGGGAGAGTGCGGCATACCGCGCTCCCCGTGTCTTATCACAAGCTCACGTCGACTTCTGCCCCAAAGGAACGGCGTTACCTTGCGATCAGGTTCGCGACGATCCAATCCGACACTTCCGTCACCTTGATGCCTTCGCGCACGTTGAACGTCCCCGCCTTGTCCCATGCCATGCCTCGCCCGATGCCGAACGCTGCACGGTACTTGCGCATCATGTTTTGGGGGTCTTTTGCCAGTTCATCCATAAGGACGGGCACGGTCCATTCGGACCGGTCAAAGGACCGATTTAAGCCCGCCTCCAGCTTGTCCGCAAGTTCGCCATAGGTGACGGTGTCGCCCGCCAGGAAAACGATCTCGTTGCTGATGGTCGGTTCATAGAAGACGATTTCAGCGGTGAGCACGCCGATGTCGTCGGGCGTCGTCAACGTGACGGCAGTATCGAAGCTGCCCAGCGCGTTGACCTTGCTCTTCTCCAGATCAACGACGCCGAATTCTGGTTCGAAGAGATAGCTCATGAACATGCCGGTGGAGATGATGACCCATTCGGTCTTGCTTTGAGAGCGCAGGAGTTCACGCACATCGAGCTGAGCGTCGAAGATGTCCTGCGGACCACCTCGACCGATCGCCTCGAAATCGACACCGAACTGCCAGGGGAAATAGCGAGGAATGCCCGACTGCAACGCCGCCTTGGCGAGCTTCATTGGAGTATTGATCCCTGCCGCGTAGCCCGTACAGCCGATTACGGTGTCGTACTGCGAGAAGACGGACGCCAGCTCGTCAATCGAACTTTTCACCAGATCGCCCAAGACGATCGCGATACCCAATTCACGGATTTCAGCGATGTCGCGCTGCTTGGCCGGGATATCGGATTCCACGGCACTGGCGCGCAGCAAGACGCTGATCTTCGCCCCTTCGATATCCTTGGCGCGACGGGCCAGGTTGCGTAGTACCGGCATCCCGAGTTCCCCGGCACCAAGCACGAGAATGTTCCGTGACTTCACGTTGGAAACTGCTTTGTTCATCGATTTCAATCCTTCGAAGATCCTGTGTCGCCGCTATTTGGCAAGGCGCTGCCGCGAAGAAAAGAAGGTACACGAATGATACTGCTGCAAAATCGAGGGACGACAGTTCCCGTTGGATCAGCTATCCGACTTGATCGTTGGTCAAGCAGACTTTAGCCGTCTCTTCGCACCAAGAAATTTCACGGCAACAACTGACCTATCCAGTTCTACTTGTGGCCATTTACAATGGCGGTGAGGGTGGCTTTTAAATAGGCTTGCGGATCGACCGCATTGAGTTTGCACTTCTCGATGAGTAAGGCTGTGGCCGCCCAATTCTCAGCCCCAGCATCGTGGCCTGCGAAGAGCGCGTTCTTGTGATTGAGGGCTGTCGGTCTGATGCTTCGCCAGAAACGTTAGGCCGACCGAGTAGAAAAGGTAGAAGGCGACGGCGGCCGCAAGCCTGAAGGCGGAGAAAAGCATATCCGCCATGACCGGTTGATAAAGCCTGTTTGCCATAACGCTCGGCCAGACGGGGTCGATTGCGACGAAGACGACAAGCGTCACGAAATATGGGACGAGAACACGCTTCATGCCCATCGCTTTCATCGCTAGATCTTACAAGCTCAATCGATCCGGGTCCAACCGACTCCCTTGCATAGAAGACCGGCCACGATGCACCCCTTGGTGGTCATCTGATCTCCGTTCACCGTTACCGTGAGTTTGTATGTCAGGTCTCGCTGCGGATCGAAAGCCGTACCGGAATAGACGCCATCGGTACCCGGTTTGATAGTCATGACCAGCGTGTCGCCCGTCTTTTCCTTGGGCGTGCCCGGCTTGATCCACGTGTTCGTGGCACAGATGTCCGACCCGCAGGAGGCAATGCGGACCTTGGCATTGCCATCACCCCGCGCCCATTCGCCCTCAATATCGGCGGCATGGGCAAGAGTGAAGGCTGCAAGGGCAGACAGGGTCGTAGCCGCCAACAACTTCATCATGCATGATCCTCCTTTTGGCATCGTTTCGCATGCTAGATAATAGAGGCCGTCGTCGATGCTTCCTTCCTCGAATCCGGTCTCATCAACAAAGGTAGTATTGCCAAAGCCGCTTGACGCGCTCGTCGAAGCGATGAGGCGAGCCACGACACGGACGCCGAAACCGAGCCTGCCGGAGCGTGTCAGAAATGTCGGCAGGCTGGCCCATGCGTTTCGATCCTTCGGTTAGAAATCGCGATTGTGCTTGGTTGGTTCCTTTGGCGGCTCTGCACGGCTCCCCACGACTGAAATTCAGGGGCTTCCTGCTCGGGATAAATTGATCGAATGTCATCAATTTCTCTCGTTTCACACCCGTGTATCCCGATCATCTTTTTCGCGTTCATCACGAAGTTACGAGACATTGCCCGACTTGGTTTCCTGAGCCGCCGGATTTTTTCTGAGATTTTTATTCGCCGAACGAAACTGATTGCACTCGCGTCCCGTAATGAGCTGCGTGGTTCGCCTTCCACGCATTGCGAAAGGATGGACGTGGAGCTTTTGATCTTGGTTGCTATGGGGTTGTCGGTAGCCATGGCTGGCGCCTGGGGTGTACAGCGCGCCACGGGTTTGAGCGGCTGGATCGACGCGATCTGGTCGCTAGCCGTCGGTCTTGGCGGCATCACGGCCACGCTCTTCGCAAATGGCGAATTCGGGCGGCGCATGGCGATTCTGGTCCTGATTGCTGCCTGGGCGGCACGGCTTGCGAGCCATATCGGCTCGCGCACCCATGGCGGCGGGGAAGATCCGCGTTATGCCAAGTTCATCGAGGAATGGGGCAATAGCGCCGGGTGGCGGTTGTTCCTGTTTCTGCAGATCCAGGCGTTGGCCGCCTTTATCCTCGTGCTGGCCGTCTATCTCGCCGCCGCGAACGATACACCCTTCCCGGGCCTGCTGGATGGGTTCGCTATCCTCGTCGCCATCGTCGCATTGGCCGGAGAGGCTATCTCTGACGGGCAGCTTGCCCGCTTCCGCCACATGCCTACCGCCAGGACCGAGGTTTGCGAGGTCGGACTGTGGGGATACTCCCGCCACCCAAACTATTTCTTCGAATGGCTTTTCTGGTGCGCCTGGCCGCTCTTCGCGCTGACGGCATCCGCGTGGACATGGGCGGCGCTGCTCGCGCCGACACTGATGTATTGGCTGCTAGTGCATGTCTCCGGCATCCCGCCGCTCGAAGAACACATGCTGCGCTCGCGCGGAGACAAGTTCCGCGCCCTCCAGAAACGCGTCAACGCCTTTTTTCCCGGCCCCCGTAGACACGGAGAACTGCCTTGAACATGCTGGCCTTTGCAATCAATACCGCCGAGCGCGCGCCGTTGACCGACGGCATGACGCTGGCGGGCATCGATTTCCTGTGCGTTCGCACCAAGCGGAAGCTGGCCGCAAGCCCTGCTGCGGAAGAACAGGCTTTCGCGGAAACCATGTCACGCTTTCCCGTCGCCACCCATACCGAAGAAGCCAACCGTCAGCATTATGAGGTACCGGCGGAGTTTTTCGCACTGGCGCTTGGCCCACAGCGGAAATATTCCAGCTGTCTTTACCCCACCCCCGACACGACGCTCGAAGAAGCGGAAACCTATGCGCTCGCCGAAACGGTGAAACACGCGGCGATCGAGGATGGCATGAGCATTCTCGAACTCGGCTGCGGCTGGGGTTCCCTGTCGCTCTATCTCGCCCAGCAGTTTCCCAGATCCCATATCACTTCGGTGTCAAACTCGGCCTCGCAGCGCGCCTATATCCTGGGCCTTGCTGCCAGCCGCGGATTGACCAATCTCACCGTGGTCACCGCCGACATGAACGATTTCGCGACCGATGAACGCTTCGACCGTATCGTCTCGGTGGAAATGTTCGAGCATATGTCCAACTGGCGCATGCTGCTGGAACGCGTTCGTGGCTGGGTAAAGCCAGACGGCAAACTCTTCCTGCACATATTCGCCCACAAAGACCGCTCCTACCGCTTCGATCATGACGATCCTACCGATTGGATCGCACGTCACTTCTTCACCGGCGGCATCATGCCGGCCCACGATCTGCCGCACCGGTTTGGCGATCTTTTCAAAGTCGAGCAGGAATGGCGCTGGTCAGGCACGCATTATCGCCGCACGGCGCTCGACTGGCTCGCCGCGTTCGATCGTCGGATCGACCTCATCAAGCCGATCTTCCGGCAGGTCTATGGAAAGGACGCCTTACTCTGGCGTCGCCGCTGGCGGCTATTCTTCCTCGCCACAGCCGGGCTGTTCGGCCATGACAACGGCGATGTCTGGGGCGTAGGCCATTATCTCCTGGCCCCAAGCCTGACCGAGCAGCACACCTGATGGCCGACTCGCGGCCGCCACTCGATCCACTGACCCAGGCGACGGTAACGGTCGCCTGGGTGATCTTCGCCAACAAACCCTTTTATCCGCTCTATGTCTGGTATCTGGTCGGCAACGGTGTGACGGCATCGCTCGGAACCCTGCTGGCCGCGCCGTTTTTCCTCGCCATTCCGTTCATTGCCCGCCACGCGCCACTGGCCGCCCGCCTCGCCCTGCCGTTGGTCGGCACGCTCGATACGCTATTCGAAACAAAGCTGTTCGGCACCGGTTCCGGCACGCAGCTTTTCCTGGCGCCTTGCATCATGCTGGCCGCGCTCTCCTTCCGCTCGGAAGAGACATGGTGGCAACGTGGCATGGCCGCATTCGTATTCCTGGTCTTCGTCCTTTCCCGATATGCCATCGGCGCGCCGCTGCATGCCTGGAGCGACGCCGATCTTTCCACCCTGATCAACCTCAACGCGTTTGCCGTCGCCAGTCTCATGGCCTTCATCGCCCTGCGCTACGCGGGGGTTCGGCAAGCCGCCAAAGCCAACGATCAATAGAAAACCTGTTCATCTGGAGGAGATCAACATGTCATCACGATTTCAGTTGTCGGCAGTCCTCGGTGCCGCGCTCGCGCTGGTTATCGGTTGCGCGACGGACGTCGTTGCCGCGCCAAAAGTCGTCAAGGTCGGGCCGGACCACTACCGAGGGACCTGGCTCGAGATCGGGCGGACGCCAATGTTGCTGACCGATGGCTGCGTCGCCGGGTACTCGACTTATCGAAAGGGCAAGACCGCTGATGAGGTCATCGTCGAGGACGGTTGCCGCGTCGATACGCCGAAGGGTCGTTTGAAGACGATCCGCGGAAAAGGAAGAATCGAGGATTTCGGGACGACAAACGCCAAGATGCGCGTTCGCTACCCGCTGCTGATTACGTTCAATTACTGGGTCCTCTACAAATCTCCCGACAAAACCTGGTTCATCAGCGCCAACCCATCGATGACGGACCTCTGGATTTATTCGAGAACGGTACCGTCGAAAGGCCATCTGAAGCAGATGGTGCTGAGGGCCGGAAAGCTTGGCTACGACGTGCGGAAGCTTGAATTTCCAGAGCAGCGCTGAGAAACGAGTGGCTGATTTCGGCACCCAACGTTGCGATGGACCCGGCCAAAATATGGTCAACTCCGACTTGTAAGTATCTGGTGATCGTATTTTCGGGGTTGATCACGGCCTGACGCTTTGCCGGCTGCCCGACGAGGATCTCCCCATCCTTGGTGAACGCCACAACGGACGGGGTGGTGCGACCACCCTCTGCGTTCTCGATGATTTTGGCCTGCGCCCCTTCCATCACTGCGACGCAGGAATTTGTCGTGCCCAGATCGATACCGATCACCTTGCCTGCCATAGCCGTATCTCCCAAGTCGGGCGCAAGCGTTACTGCCGCGCCACGTGCAAAGTCTTGCCGATTGAGCGGCGACCGGCCTTGACGGTCGTCAGTTTCACACCATTGCGGCGTCAGCGGTGAGCCAGCGGTTCGCTACCGAGCCATGGGTCTGGATCGAATTTTGAGAGCGGGAGATCGCCCAGGCGCTCGAGCGTCACCCGGCGCGTCACCCTGAACGGACCCACCCGCCGGAGCCGAACGAACTCTGGCGAAATCCGAGGCATTTCGCTGAGGGGCCGGCTTTGTGAGACCCTCGCGGCGTACCGCCAAAATAGTGGCTTTACCTCCTGCCGGTGTCGCCCGCCGGCCCTTGCGCACGCCCGTCTCGAATACTAAATTTTTGTTTGTTTGTCGTTGGTAGGAAAAGGAGGAAAAAATGCCGACGCCAGATATCCTTTGGAATACCCCGATAAATGTTCGGCTTCAGAATGGCACTGAGAAGTCGTTACACAGTATCCACGACGCCTTGGATTTGCTTGAAAATCAATGGCCCAAGGTGCACGGTGCGTATCACGATGCAGCAGTGGCGAGTTGTCGGAACGCCCTGAAGCGACAAACTCCTCCCGCCGTAAGCAAAGAGCTTTTTCTCGCGGCATGCCTGGAGGCAGGCTTTGCGGTTCGAGGCGGGCCCAGGCGAGCGAGTGTCCAACGCTTTTCGGAAACCGCGCATCGCCCTTTCTGATCCGACAACAATGAAATAAATGGCAGGAAACCGCCTTTGTCGATCAGTGGCTCCGCTTCTCCCGCTATATGTCCAAACGCTTGCCCCGCTCTTCTAGCGGGGCCTTTTTAGCGAGAGCCACGGCGATGGAGATGGCAACGACGCGTTATTGGGAACGTGAGCTTCACGTGGCCCGCGAGACTCCCTATGACCAATCACACTGAAGCGTCGTCGGCTCTCCGGACGCTACTTGGGCTGCGCGATCAATGATGGCTCATGGAAAGCTCAGGTCCAAACCGAGCATCCTGCTAAGCACGAAGGCGAGAAGCCCCACGCCCAGCAGCACTAGCACGAAGACTGCAGCCATCTTGCCGGCCATGCGTAGCACGGCCCCTCTCTCGCCCTTCTCCTTTTGATCGTAATGCCACTTGATGGCGAAGTACATGCCGGTGCCTAGCACGGCGGCATATCACTCGATCTTCTCGAAATGCTAGCGTCGGATTTCGTTTCGCACGATTGCTCAAGAGTAATTCCGCCGCCGATTATCCAAGCCCCTGCACCTCCCACGCGATCCCGAGAATCGTCTAGCGCGTTCGACGGCGGTCATCTGAATGCTGATCCTCCCGAGAAGGGAGACCGGACGGCGGCAGCATAAAGGGCTATGCTGCCGCTGTATGAACTATCTCAACTAGATACTAAAGCGGCGATCGAGTTCCAAGAGAGCCGAATGAACCTCGTCTACCGTTACCGGTTCAGGCGTACCGGGTATTTTTCTCAGAGATGGCTCGGAACCGACTGCATAGTAATCAGATGCCCACGCCGCGAGTATCGCCCTCTTGTCATGCGCCGAAAGGACGCGCGAATTGACGATATCAATCGGACGTCGAAGCGCTACATGGCGTGGCACCAAGGAAGTTGGCCCTTTCGTCAGAGCATCGTTGACTATCTGCTGAAGCACTGCGTCCATCATCATCAAGCCTCAGCGAATGTGCGGGTCCCGATCACGACGGGACCGAGATGCGACGACCGGGTCAATCGTTGGCGCGAGCAGATCGTGTTTCTCGGCGAACGCAGTAAAAAGGCCACGCACGGTTTCTGCTTCGACTTCACCGAGCAACGCAGCCCTGCAGGCATTTATGGCCATCGAGTGCGAGGCGTCTCTCGTCGAGACTGGCCACTCAACAAGATACCGGTAAGCATCCATGACCGACTTTACCTGGACGGGCAATCCGAGACCGACGAGCACGGATACAGGTTCCCTAAACGTATCGGGTGTCATGCTTTTCTCCTTCCCAAGCATCATGCTGTGAGGCGCCGCCGCAGCGGCGCCTCGTTCTTCAGCGTTCAATTAAGCAGCCTTTTGTCCTTCGATATGGGTCATCAGGCTCGGTAGTGCCTGATCGATCTGAATGTCGATTTTCCGCGGCTTTAGAGCTTCGGGAATCTCACGAGTGAGATCGACTGACAGCAAACCGTTGACCAGCTCCGCTCCGTTGACCCTGACATGATCGGCAAGCTCGAAGCGATGTTCGAAGGGTCGCGACGCGATTCCGCGATGCAGATAGCCTTCCGCAGTCGTGTCCTGCTTCTGGCCTGTCACGGTCAGGAGGTTCGACTGGAAGGTGATGTCGATATCCTCGCGCGCGAAGCCCGCAACAGCGATCGAAATCCGATAGCTATCATCGCCAGTCTTGACGATGTCATACGGCGGCCAGTCGCTGACGGAGCGAGCACGCTGAGCGTTCTCCAGGAGATTAAAGATTCGGTCAAAGCCAACGCTGGACCGGAAGAGGGGTGTGTAGTCATAAGATGTTGCCATAGCCATATCCTCCTTGAAGCAACATGGGTATGAGCGCCGAAAGACAGCGCTCCCAGCAAGGCCAGCCCTGTTTAGCGGCTGACGAAAATTGATCTGGTTTTCGCGGATTTCGGTTTCAAGGTACGACCCTCAGAATTTTTTAGCGGCATTCGGACAATCCCGCTCGACGTGCAGCAAAGGATCAGGTCAGAACGCGTTATCCGGCTGGGTGATCGCTCGCGATGGCGGGCTGAAAATATGCAGCGTCTCTTCCTAGCGCCCTCGCCTAATTGTAAATTCTCCGATATTTTTTCCTTTCTTTTCCGTGTCTTAGTGGAACCGAGGCCGAGCATGAATTTTTTCGTTTCATCCTCTTGAAATGGAAAAATCCCGAAAATAAATCAAAAGCGCGAACGCTCATGTGAGGTTCGCCTTCTCCCGGACCTCCATCCTGTCCGCGAGGGGATTTCAACGTCATATTTTTTGTCCAACGGAGGAAAACATGTCGTTCCGACCGCTTCATGATCGCATTCTTGTCCGCCGCATCGAGTCCGAGGAAAGGACCAAGGGCGGCATCATCATTCCAGATACTGCCAAGGAGAAGCCGCAGGAAGGGGAGATTATCGCCGTCGGCCCAGGCATGCGCAACGAGGCTGGCCAGCTGCAGGCACTGGACGTCACGGCCGGCGATCGAATCCTGTTCGGCAAATGGTCCGGTACCGAAATCAAGATCAACGGCGAGGATCTGCTGATTATGAAGGAGAGCGACGTCATGGGTATTGTCGACGCCCAGGCGAAGCAGAAAAAAGTCGCTTGAATGCGACCGTGTGAGACCATCAGTCAACAATAGCTGCCTATTGAGGAGTTAAAGACATGGCTGCGAAAGAAGTCAAATTCCACGCCGACGCCCGTGAACGGATGCTTCGTGGGGTCGATGTGCTTGCCAATGCCGTCAAGGTTACGCTCGGCCCCAAGGGCCGCAACGTCGTCATAGACAAGTCGTTCGGTGCTCCGCGTATCACCAAGGACGGCGTGTCCGTGGCCAAGGAAATCGAACTGGAAGACAAGTTCGAGAACATGGGTGCCCAGATGCTGCGTGAGGTCGCGTCGAAGACCAACGATCTGGCCGGCGACGGCACGACGACGGCGACGGTACTTGCACAGGCAATTGTGAAGGAGGGCGCCAAGGCAGTTGCTTCGGGCATGAATCCGATGGATCTGAAGCGCGGCATAGACTTGGCCGTGGACACCGTCGTCAGGGAGCTCCAGTCTCGCGCCCGCAAGATCACGAGCAACTCGGAAATCGCCCAGGTTGGCACCATTTCGGCGAATGGGGATACCGAGATCGGGCGCTTCCTCGCCGAAGCGATGGAAAAGGTCGGCAATGAAGGTGTTATCACCGTCGAGGAAGCCAAGACGGCCGAAACGGAACTCGAAGTCGTCGAGGGCATGCAGTTCGACCGCGGCTATCTCAGCCCGTACTTCGTCACGGATGCCGAGAAGATGCGCGTGGAGTTCGAGGATCCCTATATCCTGATCCATGAGAAAAAGCTGTCGAACCTTCAGTCGATGCTTCCTGTTCTGGAGGCGGTGGTCCAGTCTGGGAAGCCGCTGGTGATCATCGCGGAGGATGTCGAAGGTGAAGCTCTCGCCACGCTTGTCGTCAACAAGCTGCGCGGCGGCCTGAAGATCGCCGCCGTCAAGGCTCCCGGCTTCGGCGACCGCCGCAAGGCGATGCTGGAAGACATCGCAATCCTGACGGGCGGAACTGTCATATCCGAAGATCTCGGTATCAAGCTCGAGAATGTCACGCTCACTATGCTCGGCCGCGCCAAGAAGGTGGCGATAGAAAAAGAGAACACCACAATCATCGACGGCGTGGGCTCGAAGTCCGAAATCGATGGACGTGTCGCCCAGATCAAGGCGCAGATCGAGGATACGACTTCCGACTACGACCGCGAAAAGCTGCAGGAGCGCCTCGCAAAGCTTGCCGGCGGCGTTGCCGTCATCCGTGTTGGTGGTTCGACGGAAGTCGAAGTCAAAGAGAAGAAGGATCGTGTCGACGATGCATTGCATGCAACTCGGGCGGCCGTCGAAGAAGGGATCCTGCCGGGCGGCGGCGTGGCGCTCCTTCGTGTGGTCAATGTGCTCGACGAGCTTTCAACGGTCAATCAGGATCAGAAGGTCGGCGTTGAAATCGTTCGTCGTGCTATCGAAGCTCCGGTCCGCCAGATCGCCGAGAATGCCGGGGCCGAGGGTTCGGTCATTGTCGGAAAGCTGCGCGAGAAGACCGACCTCTCCTATGGCTGGAATGCCCAGACTGGCGAGTATGGTGATCTCTACGCGCAGGGCGTTATCGACCCCGCTAAAGTCGTGCGCACCGCGCTTCAGGATGCAGCCTCGGTTGCCGGTCTGCTGGTGACGACGGAAGCCATGATCGCCGAAAAACCGAAGAAGGACGCCGCACCGGCGCTGCCTTCAGGCGCCAGCATGGATTTCTAACCGGTAGGAACGGCTCGCTCTTCTGTCGTAAGAGCGAGCCACTTTGCAAGATAAACCATGACTCCGACACTATTACCCTCGAAGGATGAAGCGCGCTTATGTGCGAGTGTGGTCAGGGATTTGGCCCGTGACCTAAGCCTTGCAGATGATCCTGTCGCGATCGGCAAACTGACCGTTCTGGTCGCTCGGCTTTTCAACAGCGGACTGCGCACCCGCGAAGAGCTGATGTCGGCCGCGATGAAGTCTGCTGGCATGCCGAGCAATCCGATTATCGCGCCTACGGACCATTAGGACCGTTCCCGGTTCGCAGGCCTAACGTTCTGCGAACCGTACTTCTCAACTTGCTGCTCGGACCGTTGGATTCCCTGCGTCGGCAGCCTCTTCCTCGAGAAAACGGCCGCCTAGCGCCTCGAAATCACAAGACGTTCAAGGCATGACGGGCACAAGGCCAGATGTGTAGCGACGCCTATGGCAGAAAACTTCCAGACAGGCCGAATGAGCTGGCCGGACTGATCCTCCACAAAGGCGGAGGAGCCTCAGTTTTCAGCGAACCTGCATAGAGGCGGAGTGAATAGCCCCTAGATTTGTAGACACCTTCTTTCCTAATTTTGAGGTAGAAGGCCTCTCCCGCGATCCGACGTAACTTGGCGAAAGGGCCGGGTCGGGCTAGCTGAGCATTTAGCCCATGGAGATCTCCGCCTCCGCCAGGATATGCATCACGGCCTCTTCATCCATGGCCTGGGCATCGAACAGCGCCTTGGCGAGGGCATGAAAGACCGCTCGGCGTCGCCTGAGGATTGCTCCCGCCCGATCGAGTGCCGCTTCCAGCCTGGCATGAACGCGTGTGGCTAGGTCGGTGTCGCTGTCGAGAACCGCGCCGGGATCGCGATGCGGGCGATAGAGCAGCGGGTGTTCAGTCCCAAAGCCAAGTGTCCGCTCCAACTCGAAGGCGAGCCGCGTGGCCCGCGCCAGATCGCTGTCGTCGGAACCACCGGAGCCGCTCGAGACGCGCTTGAGCATCAGTTGCTCGGCGGCCCGCCCGGCCATCAGCATGGTCAGCATATTTTCGTACCAGTCACGGGTGTCGGTCGCCCAGACGTGGAACCCGACGAGATTGTAACCACCCTGCCCGGTATCGATATTGAGCCCTCGGACGGGACCGAGATCGAGAGCATGATGGACAACTGCGTGCCCTGCCTCATGAAACGCCCACCGCCAACGCAGATTGTAGGGCACGGGCAGACGATTGCCGCGAATGCCCTCTTCGATATCCTCGTAGCGAATCTCCCGCTTGCCGCGGCGCGCCTTCAATCGCGCTTCCCGGACGATGCGCTCGATATCGGCGCCCGTCAGCCCCATCGCCCGTGTCGCCAGACGCCGCAGGATCGCGTCGCCGGGATTGACTTGCTGTGCGGCGGCTGGCGTCTCCGTCGTATTGCTCTTCTGGGTCGCGGTCATCGGCCTGCTCCTTTCCGTTCGTCTTCCGCCTCTTCCTTCAGGTGATCGGCGACGATCTTCCTCAGCGAGAACCCTTCATCGGCTTCTGCCTGGCTCTTCGCCACCGGCTCCCGGATCAGCGACTGAACATCGTCGCCGAGATGATGGGCCAGGATTTCCGAGAGCGCCGGCACATCGGGCTTCTCAATTTCGATGTGGGTCTCCAATCGTCCGGATCGTTTGATGGCCTCGTCGATATGATCGGGCCGGTTTGTGGCGCCGACGACGATCAGCCCTTCGTTCTTGATCGCGCCATCGAGCAGTTCCAACGCCTTGTTGACGATGGTATTCCAATAGTCGGCATATTCCCGCTCGGCCGGCTGCCTTTTGCCGATACCGTCGATCTCGTCGACGAACAGGATCGCCGGCGCCATGGCCCGCGCTTCGACAAATGTCTTGCTCATCCTGTCGATGACGTCGTTCAAATGTCCGCCCTGCAGCCAGGTCGAGACGGACGTGACTACCAACGGGATTTGCAGGCTGTTGCACAGCGCCCGGGCAAAGGTGGTCTTGCCGGTCCCGGGCGGACCGGTCAGCAGCAGCTTGGTGCTCATCTCCGACCATGCCAGGGTGCTGGCGCGGTAATCATCCAGATCTGCCTTGAGATCGAGCGCCCAGTCCTTCGCTCGGCCATATCCGGATAGCGTTTCGACGGTAAATGGCGGCTTGTGGCCGATCTCGCCCACCGTCGGCGGAGGTTCCGGCCGGATCACTTCGGCGCCGGACGGCTTGTCCTTCTTCCAGCCGCTGTTGCCTTCACTCGAGGATGACTTAGGCTTCTCTTCCGGTTTTGAAGTTTTCTCGGTGGATGTGCTGGAGGATGCCGAACCGGATGCCTTGTCGTCGCTCCCGCCACCACCGTCCTCCTCTTCCTCGAAGTCACTGCGATTGCGCTCAATGAGCACTGCAAGGACATGCAGCACGTCGCGAACATGTCGCCCGGGACGGAAGGCAAGAACCAGATCCTCCAGCGACAGCCAGCGCGCATCGGAATTCGACGGCAGGCCCAGCATCTCGATTGCCGTGTCCGGATAAAGCACCTCGACCAGGTCGGCGACGAACCTGCGATCGAGCTTTCCCGTTTCCAGCGACAGGTCGGCGGAGATCTGTAGCAACGAGGGAATGTCCGATCGCTTCTCCGCGATGGCGAGGACGGACAAGTCACGGGACAGCGCGCTGAGCATCCGCCGGCGCAGGGCATTGCCCGTGACACGATGCACGCCGGCGCCCGAGAAGGTCATCAGACGCCTGCGTGTCTCAGCTTCGAGGACATCGAAGTGATCGTCATTGAACATGTGATCGGACTCGATGACTGCGAACGGGCCGCCGGGTACCAGCCGGGATTTTGCAAGGAGCCGCAGCACTTGCCCCTCGAAGCCTGCAAGTGGCGCATGGAGGGTGACGACCGGTGTCACACGGGTCAGCGTATAAACGATCTCCCGAAGCGACCGTCCGCTCCTTTGCACCGCGCGGGCCAGAACCAGGGTTGCAACGATGTGACTGACCAGCGGCTCGGCCGCCGCCCGATCCACAAGACCGACGGCATAGGCACGCCGATCGATACTGTTGCCCAGCACCGCGTCTTGCGCGATTGCGCCACGACGCGCCCGAGGAAGGCCCATGAGTTGCGAAGCGAACGGCGGATGAACGATCCCGGAGGTCACGACACCATCGCCACCGGAACCCGGCGTCGGATTGCCGGTCTCCTTCGGTGCGACAAGCCAGTCACCAAAATTCCGCCGAAACCAGGTATCGTCACGGATCGGATCGCCGCTCAGTCGTGTCGTGTCGAAAGCCGGGCTGTAGCGGCAGGTGAGATGACCATCGACATCGACGATCTTGCTTTCCAGCAGACCGTTGCGCAGAGCGATCCGGCGCGCCTCGCGAAGGCTAAGATGACGGAGGCGGCGGATAAACAGACGAGCAAGCTTATCCATCAATCCGACCTCCCGTCTCCGCGGCAATAATTGCCGTTTGGGCGTTCTGCACCGGATCGCGCGGACGCGTCCGACCACGCCGCCGCCCGTCAATGCCACCGGGATTCGGGATCCGCGCCAACACACGCTCGCGCGGCGAACGACGCGATGGATACGCGTCAGCCGACGAACCGGTCGAGACAGACAGGCTCAGGTGTTCGTTCCGGGACCGATCGAGATCCCGGTTGCGGCTTCGCAGCCAATCGAGCAGCAGGCAGCATGCCGCATTGCCGCTGGCGGCAAGTGCACTCAACCGCAGCATCAGAGGTTCCGGCACAAGGCCACCCAACAAACTACCTTGCCGGACGAAGGCGAGCGCCAGCCCGATCAGAACGGCGGGGTCGTCGCGATAGCTCGAACCGCGATCCACGTCATCGGATTGTACAGGAGGGATATTCGCGAGCCTGCCGTGAAGGCAGAGCGACGCGACGGTATCGGTCGTGACCGCTTCGCAACGGAAGCCGGCCACGGACGGGCTGTGGGTATCGATGGACATGACTGTCTCCTCGCCGGAGCGCATCGCATCCGGCGTTGGTGGAATGGAAAGGACTGGAGAAGCCGGCCACGCGTTTCAGGCGCGGCCGCGATCAGTACCGTTAAGCTGGCGGCTCGTCAGTGCCGGCGTGGACGGCGGGCGAAGCCGACCCGGATACGGACCGGTTCGGGCTCGTCGTCCTGATCGTCGAAGCAGCCAAGATCGTAATGGCCATCATCCTCATCCGGCGCGGCCATCGCCTGCTCTTCCTCGTAGCTTCGCGCGGGACCGTTCAAGGCAATCAGCGACTTGCCGGAAACGGCCGAGGCCGAAGCGACCATCATCACACCGAGCGCCTTGCTAGCTTCGGCTTGGAGAAGCTGCTGCACGCGGCGGCCGAAGCGCAGACGCAGTTCGGCCATGCAGGTGGCGACACCGTCGATCTCCAGCAGGTCGTCGATCTCGGACAAGGCCCAGATGCCGGTGGCGTGGTCGCTCGGGCGGCTGGCGCCGTCGACGATCGCGACCTCCACCGTGTCGACCATCAGGCGCTTGTGGTTTTTATAGAGCCAGTCCGGCAGCACCATCGCCGACGCCATCATCTTCAGCTTCAACTCTTCGAGACGACTGGTGTCGCCGTACGACGCCAACGACCGCTTCAGGTCGAGGATGTAGGCGGTGTGCCGGGCGCGGTTGACGACGATCAGGTCCGGCGTATAGCTGCCCTTCGCGGGTGCTTCGCAATCGAGCTTGACCCCATCAAGACTCTGCCAGTCGTTTCCGGACACGGCTTCGAGCGCCGCCTTCACCAGCGGCAATTTCAGCGACTGGGTCAGCACCGTGATGTTCGGGTTGGCTTTTGCCAGACGCTCGACCGCCTGCTCGAGCAGCTTGCCTTCCCGGAACGACACCGCGCGGACGAGCGACGCGATGTGAACGTAGTGACCGAGGATCTCGTCGTCGATCGGCTCACCGTCGGCGATGGCGGCAATGGCGCGATCGATCAGCAGACCAAGATCGGCCTCGACCTCGGCGAAGCGAACGATATGCGGATGGCGGCGCAGCACGGCCGGTTCGTGGATGCTGCTCCGGGCGCCAAGGCCGAGCGAGCGCTGCGAGAAGGCGGACGCCGCAGCCGCGGTCGAACGGAGAACTTCCCCGGCGGGGACAGAGAGAGTATGCGTGGTCATAGCCCGATTCCTTTTCCAGAAGGCTGAGGGTCAGGCCCTTGTCGATGTTACCAGCATCGGCTTGGGCCGTTTTGCGTCCGGTCTTCCGAACGGCCTTACCCTGGCAGGACCGGGAGCCGGGCTCAAGGACCCGGGAACAAAAAAGAGAACGAAGCCGGTACAAGGTTAACGTCGGGCTCACAACGTTCGGTCACGATGAACGCTTCCGGCGATCACAACGGTCGGCCTCAGCGTTTCACTCGCCGTCATCAGACAAAAGGAAAAGGGCCGACATGCGGCCCTTTCGAGTTTGGCGGGAAGGCCGGTTCACCGGCCTTCATGCAACTGCATCTTAAGGCGTGACGGCGGGTGCGAGTCCAGCCTCGGCAACGCTGTCATCGGCAAGCGCCGGCACCCTGGCAAACTGCTTGCGGTTGCGCGGCGCCTCACGGCTGACCGTCATGAAGCCGCCCGTCGCCTCCTCCAGCGCCGCGCCGAACCGGTCGATCACCTCATCCGGGACATCGACATCAGTCGAGATCTCGTCCAACATTGCCGGCTCGACATCGTGACGATCGCCGACGCTGTCCGCTTCTGCCGGAACCGCCGGTTCGGAAGCCGGAGCAGTTGGCGCCGCAAGCGGCCATTCCGGCTTCCGCTCTCTGGACACCGCCCAGCCGAGCACCGGAAGCACATGCAGCGCAAGCCAGTCACGCATGTCTTTCGACTTCGGCCAGCCATCGACACCACCCAATCTATAGAGTGTATCGTTGACCTCGGCCCAGCCGCTTCCTTTCGGGAACTTGGTCGGACGGGTGTTGCGGCCATAATCGAGCTCCGGCTCGAGGAACAAGGCCAGGCTTTCGAGTTCCTGACGCGCGACGCGGGCGATGTCCTGGATTTCCTTCGCCAGCGCTTCCTTGATCACGCGGCTTCTGCCCAACGCAGCCTCGACCGCCTTGCAGATCGTGACGAGGTGCTCGATGAACGCCTTCAATCCATCGCGGATCTTGGTCGCAATCAACACTTTCAGCCCGCCAACACCGCCGGTCGAGAACTGATCGGCCTTCTCGGCCTTGTCACCACCCTCCTCGCCGCCGGCAAGAATGGCCCTCACGTCAGCGACCTGAAGGCGCCCGTTCTCCTCGGCAAAGGCAATGGCCGCCTTCACCTGATCGTCGGTTGCCGAACTCAGGTGGAACAACACCGTCGCGCCGACCGAGAGATCGACCAGTTCATCTCGAACATGGCCGAGGTTGCGGAACACCGCCATATAGTTGCGACCGCTGCGCGGTGCGAGGCCGCAGCGCATCTTTACCCATTTGTCGAACCGGCCGTCGGCCAACAGGTCCGCGGCTTTCGCCAGATGATCGCCGAGCTCGAAAGTCTGCTCGGTGGTGCGGCGCCCGAGGTCGAAGATATGGGCCGCGCTGCTTTCGAGCAGATCGCGCGTTGTGTGCCCGATCCCCTCTTCTTCGTAGTTATAGGAGAAGGCGGCGGTCGCAGTGGTCTTGGTATTTCTGGTGCGCATGGAAGTCTCCGTGTGACGCGTCTACAATATATCCGACGAAAAACGCATCGGATGAATATATGATCGCGCCAATTCAGATGTAATGCAAATTCAAGTAAAATATCTTCATAGTATACATTCGATTATCATCTTTAGTTTCCGGCGGTTATATTTACGTATAAATGACGCATTAATCAATTAATGTCAATATATACGATATTACTAGAAATTTTTCACTTCATATTTGATCGGCATTATTTCACGACAAAATACAGAATCCGGAGCCGGACACCCGATCTCCCACATTTAAGGCCTTCACGAAGTAGTCTTGTCGTCACGGAAACACGCGACGAAGTAAACACGAAGTCAGCGTATCGCCGTCTAAGAACGACGCTCGATTTCCATCCGAAGATGACATATTCCGCGCGAACGGCTGACGTATGACATGCGACTTCGCGGATGAACCCACCGGGAAGTTTTTGGTTCGTCGCCGCCTCATAGGCCGGAATGGAGATGGGTCTGCAGGCGCAAGCGCGACAGGAAGCCCTCTGCGATTTCCGTCAGCTTGCCCACAGGTCATTTCAACGTGTCCGCACGTCGAGACAAATTGCGCTCATTTGATTCAAGGTCCGATATTTTTGATTCCAAACGCTGGTCATTTGATTCACGACCGCCGTTTGTCCCTCGCCAGCTTATCTCGACCTGTCTCAACGTGCCCGCAATTGATCTCAAATTGCGCTCATTTGATTCAGAACCTCAAAAAAACGATTCATAAACCGGGATTTCCGATTCCATGCAAACGGCGTTGCCGTGGCAACAACGGTCTGGCATCGGTAGCCGGAAATCTGACGGGGAAGAGTGCATGCCAGCGAAGTCCGAGGAGATCCGCAACCGCAAACAGCGCGAGCGACAACAGAAGCTGCGTGATGCCGATCGAAAGGCCAAGCGCCCCGGACGCGACGATGTGGCCCGCACCGCGCTATTTATGTCGATTTCGAGCATGGTGGCGAAGGGGAGCCACGACGCGCTGGAATCCTTTCGGTCTCTCGTCATCGAGATGCTCGTTCGGCAGGGTTTCGACGAACGCGCGTCCCGCACCGTCTTCGATGAGCTCGTCGAGAAGTACGCAGATGGCGACTGGCCCTTCCGCCGCAAGCCCCATCTGCTTTATCCTGAAGGTGCCGACGAGGGCGACTGAGCGGTTTCGTCTACCTGCCTACGGTCCCGGCCTGCTCACCCTGCGCTGCCACTCGAACGCCTAACGGCGTTTGCAATCTCTACGACACCTCCCCCCATTACTCGGTTAAACGCCGTTTATCCTGAATCGAATGTTTCGAGCACTCTGGCGGGGCACGCGTGGCCGACACGCGATCCATGATTGACGGGACAGGTCACTGCTCAACAAGTGTGTTGCACATCAGCCACAATTCTCATAACTCTATGCCTAACAATGACTTATCGCCGTTTGGGTCGCTGATGGCGTTTTCCCGCAGATCAACGATTCCGGCCGTGCCATTTCGGGAATTCCGGTAATTTTCGGCAAACCGGCATTAACAGTCACGCAGATAAGGACACTTGAGAAGTGCCAAGCTTTGTGCGCTATTGGCGCCGACAAGTGTTCAACAGGCCAGCCCGTAACGGAAAGGAGGCGCCCATGGTTCACGTTTTCCATGTCGACGGCGCCACGATCCAGCCGTCCCGGGACATCGAGTGCAGGGATGATTCCGGTCTCGGAATCTGCACCGGCCGCATGCGCGAGGAAGTTCTCCGCGTGGATCGCCGTCGAAAGCGACGACGATCCACGAGCACAAGGAGATTCCATGTCGAATATCATCCAGCATCCGTCTGCCATCGTTGCGGTTAAAACGCACCACCTCCACGATATCGACAACGACACCAAATGCCGGCTGTATTCCGGCACAGTAGCCATGGCTTCCATCACGGGCGCATCGATGTCGCGCGTGCGGGATGCCGTGCGGCTCGTCCGTCATGGCGCAGGTTGGGTGAACCTCCGCCGCGCTCCCGCGATCACGAAGACACGCGACGACGAGATCGAGAGCACCTTGCGATCGCTGGGTTATGCGGGAGAATGGCACGACATCAAAGGTCGCCCGACCCTTGCTGCGTACCTCAAGCAGAGGACGGGAATCCAGCAAAGCCATCCCTGCGTCGTTTTTCTGGGCAACCACCGCGTAGCGATCAGTGGTGAGCTGTTTTGCGACGTGACCAACAACGGCCTGATGGTCGATATCGACCGGGCACCCTGGCGGCGCAAGAAAGTGCACCGTGTGTTCGTCCTCACCCACCGAATCCCCGCGACGCATATCCCGCCGAAGACCCCGTCCCGCGTCCAGCCGGCGCACCTGACGGCCGAACAGAAACGCCGGATCAAGGAATTGGACCGCCTGTTTCGCGAAGCCGTCAAGGCGGAGACCGGCGCAATGCGGATCAAGGTGACAGCCACCGAGGTCTTCATTATCCGCCCCGCCGATACCGGCTGGACGTGGTGCGGCGCGCGCGATGGCGTCGTCGACAGCCTGCTCAAGCTTCAGGAGCATGGCTGGATTGGCGGCAACACCGATGCGGCCGCGGCCTATCGCGCCACGATGGGTTACTGACCAGCGCTCAGGAGCGGCACTTTATCGGCGGCAATTATTGCCGCCGGCACCCCACACCTGCCGGGCCATGATGACCCGGCATCGCGACGGGGCTCTCAAGCCCCCCGCCGCCGGTTACCATGTCCCCCGACTTAGCCAGTTCGAACGGAGATCACTCCATTGACCAGGAACGTTCTGTTCTACGCACGCCATTCTGCCGGATACCATGACCATGCCTGCCTCGAAACGCAGCTCTACTACGGGCACCGCTTCATCAAGGAGAATGGCTGGACCTTCGTGAAGTCCTATGCTGACGAGGACATCGGCGAAGTCGTCTTCATGGCGCAGCCAGGCGTGCGCAAGCTTTTCGCCCATATCGAGCGCGAGGCGATCGATATCGTCCTCTGCCATACGCTAGACCGGTTGTGCTCGCGATTTGATATCGCCAGCCGACTGTTGAGCGAACTCGCTCGCAAAGGCATCGAACTCTGGGTCGCCGATCCTGGTGAGCGGATCACTGCCCGGAACCTGTCCGATCATTATATCGATGACGGCAGCAACATGTTTGCCAAGGGTAGCCACATTGCCCACGTGCCCGATGACCTGCGGGAAGATGAACACCTCGTGCCCCTTGCATTCGGTTACCGCTATAAGGGCGCCTTCAACGCCGACCGACAATACATCCTCGGTTTCACGGCGGTGGATACAGACGCTGCCAACGCGGTTCAGCAGATTTTCCAGTTGTATACCGAGGGCATGTCGCCTGCAAAGATTGCAGCACTCCTCAACACACTGGGTATCGCCGGCCCTCGCGGCAAGGCATGGCGCGACGTCACGATCCGCGGTGACCGCACGCAAAGTACCGGCATTCTCAACGATCAGATTTATCTCGGCCGCTTCTGGATACCGGGCCGCGCCAGTTGCGACTTCGTGCCGGCGCTTCAGATCGTCACCCAGGATCTCTGGCACCGCGTGAAGCAGCGTCAGCGTCTGGCAGCACGGGGCGGCACAGAATAGCCCAGCACCACGAGCAGATCTGCATCACATTGGCCGGCAAAGCCGGCCAGTGTTCACCAAGGAGATTGTTTGAGATGGAAGCCTACACATGACCAAGAACGTTCTGTTCTACGCCCGCTACTCCACCGACCGCCAGAACGAGGTGTCGATCGAAACACAGATCGAACTCGGCAAGACGTTTGTCGCCGACAGGGGCTGGAAGCTGGTCGAGACCTATGCCGACTCCGCAATCAGCGGAACCTCCTTCACATCGCGTCCCGGCATCCAGCAACTACTGGCGCATGTAAAGCGCGAGCGGATTGATGTCGTGCTCTGTGTCACCGTCGACCGACTGTCGCGCGACGTCGAGCACAGCTCGAAGATCCTGAAAGAACTCAACTATCACGACACGGCGATCTGGACGGTTCAGGCCGGCCAGGAGATCAGTCATATCGAACTGCATATGCGCTCCACACTCAGCCATGAACTGGTTGAGCAGATCCGCTACCGTACGAGAGAAGGCATGAAGACGGCGGCGCGCAAGGGTACCGCAACCACCCGCCTCTCCTACGGCTACCGCCTGGGCCAGCAGCGCGACGCCAACGGTGACCGCATCAAGGGCCTGCGCGAGATCGACCCTGCCCAGGCCGAGATCGTGCGCTGGATCTTCGAGCAATATGCAAACGGCGTCAGTCCGGCGGTGATCGCTGACAACCTCAATGCCCGCCGCGTTCCCGCCCCGGAGAAGAAGTACTGGCGCGACGACACAATCCGTGGTGACGGCAAGCGGCGGTCCGGCATCCTCCACAACGAACTCTATGTCGGCCGGATCGTCTGGAATAAGCAGAACTATCGCAAGAACCCGGAGACGGAACGCCGTACCGCGCGCCTCAACGACAAAAGCGAGTGGATCGTGACCGAGGTTCCATCCATGCGCATCGTCAGCGACGAACTCTGGGCGCGGGTGAAAGAACGGCAACTGACGACACTGGAGAACTTTTCCCGGACCACCACCAATCGGCTGAACCGGACACACCGGCCGAGCTACCTATTGAGCGGCATGCTGGAATGCGCGGAGTGTAGCGGTTCCTACGCCATCATGGCCAAGGAGCGCTATGGCTGCTCAAACCACAAGAGCAAGCTGCCGGTCGATGGCCTCGGCGGCGCCTGCTGTTCCAACCAGAAGACTATCCTGCGCAAGAACCTGGAGGACCGGGTGCTGTCCTGCCTCCCCGCCGCCTTCTTCGGCATGGGTGTGTTCGACGATGTCGCCGGACAGGCGCGCCGCAACCTTGCAGCGTTCGTCAAGAACGAACCTGACGAGCGCCAGCGCATTTCCGGGGAATTGAAGGCTGCCGAACTAGAGCAGCGCCAGATTATTCAGCAGATCAGCAATCGTGCCGCCGAAGGCCGACCTCGCCTCGCCGCCCTCGACGATATGCTCGACCAACTCGAAGAGCGTCGCGCCGGCCTTGAAGCACGGCTGAAGCAAGCACCGGCCGAAGAGGATTTCGAGGAGAAGATCAAGAAGCTGAAGGCGGAGGTCAGCCCGGAAGCCGTCGAGTTGATCCTCAACTCCGCCTTCTATTACATGCGTGAGCACGCCGATTCCGAGACGAAGCAGCCGTTCATCAACATCGTCCGCCAGTTCATCCAGAAGGTGGTCATCGGCAAGACGCCGGGCCACCAGCCGGCATCACTCGAAGTGCATGGCCGGATCGCCTCGATCCTTGCCGCGATGGAAGCGGCGACGATCATGGAGAAGCGGTTCGAGGCACTCAAGCAGCATGATTATCTGGAGAAGATGCGTGCCGGCGAACTCGACACGGAGCAGAAACAAAAAAAGCTCCTCGACGCTTACGCGGAGGAGCTTTCTGTTAAACGACTTGAATGGTCAAATATTCAAGTCTCAGTGGTTGCGGGGGCAGGATTTGAACCTGCGGCCTTCAGGTTATGAGCCTGACGAGCTACCGGGCTGCTCCACCCCGCGTCCAGCGTAAATCCCTTTGGGATTTATCGCGGCTACGTCGTCGCTTTAGCGATGACGGACTGTGCCGGAGCAAATTGCCGAAGGCGATTTGTCTCCTGTAAGGGACGCACGAGCAGATACGATGCGCATCCCATTATTTCCGGGCCCATTATAGCAGAAAGGCCGCTTACGCGGCCCTTTTGTTTCGGCTGGGCCGAAGATTTCGATCAGAGAAGATTTGTTGTTGCGCTTGGCAGACCTGGCAGCGACCGACTCTCCCGCGTCTTAAGACGAAGTACCATAGGCGCTGGGGCGTTTCACGGCCGTGTTCGGAATGGGAACGGGTGCAGCCGCCCCGCCATAACCACCAGGTCAGCGAAGCGCAACAAATTGAGAAGCTGGTGAAGGCAGAGCCTTCTTCTTAGTCTTTGAACACGTCTTTCTCTTTGCCGCCTGGACGATGCTTGTTGCACCCATACAGGCTGGTAAGCCGTCGCGCCTCGTGGCGCGGGCCGTCCGCAGCGCCTTTGGCGCGTCAGGACAAGAGATGATGGCTCATCGAACTTTGTTCGATGAGCATTGATCAATGAGAACGATCAAGCCAATCGAGCTATTAGTACCGGTAAGCTTCACACATTGCTGCGCTTCCACACCCGGCCTATCAACGTGGTCGTCTTCCACGGCTCTGATAGGGAATACTCGTTTTCAGGTTGGTTTCCCGCTTAGATGCCTTCAGCGGTTATCCATTCCATATGTAGCTACCCTGCTATGCCCTTGGCAGGACAACAGGTCCACCAGAGATATGTCCATCCCGGTCCTCTCGTACTAGGGACAGATCCTGTCAATATTCCTACACCCACGGCAGATAGGGACCGAACTGTCTCACGACGTTCTGAACCCAGCTCACGTACCGCTTTAATTGGCGAACAGCCAAACCCTTGGGACCTGCTCCAGCCCCAGGATGCGATGAGCCGACATCGAGGTGCCAAACAACCCCGTCGATATGGACTCTTGGGGGTCATCAGCCTGTTATCCCCGGCGTACCTTTTATCCGTTGAGCGATGGCCCTTCCACACGGGACCACCGGATCACTATGACCGACTTTCGTCTCTGCTCGACTTGTCAGTCTCGCAGTCAGGCGGGCTTATGCCATTGCACTCGACGACCGATTTCCGACCGGTCTGAGCCCACCATCGCGCGCCTCCGTTACTCTTTCGGAGGCGACCGCCCCAGTCAAACTACCCACCATACACTGTCCCGGATCCGGATAACGGACCGCGGTTAGACATCCATGACGATAAGGGTGGTATTTCAAGGATGGCTCCACGGAAACTGGCGTCCCCGCTTCAAAGCCTACCACCTATCCTACACATGCCGACACGAATGCCAGTGTAAAGCTATAGTAAAGGTGCACGGGGTCTTTCCGTCTGACCGCAGGAACCCCGCATCTTCACGGGGAATTCAATTTCACTGAGTCTATGTTGGAGACAGCGGGGAAGTCGTTAC